>NZ_JACIAR010000002.1:0-1341354 GCF_014194925.1 Rhizobium sp. BK491 | reverse complement strand
GCGTCGATCTGGTCGTACGCCTTGAACTCGCCGAAGTACTTCGTGATCGCTGCCGTCAAGGACGTCTTGCCGTGGTCAACGTGACCGATCGTACCAATGTTAACGTGCGGCTTATTGCGCTCAAACTTACTCTTTGCCATTTGAATGCTTCCTGTGAACGTAATGAGTGACCCCGGCGAACCGGTTTAGTGCCGCCGTTTAAGGCTTTCATCGCATTTGCGCAAGACTTAATTGCAGGCCCTATTCCGGGCGAAGCCTGGCCGATGGCGGATGATCTAAAGCCATCAACATTCCTTCGCCGCGTAAGGTTCGCCGGCCGATCCGGAAAGACAAAAAAGCATTTGCCGGTTCAGGCGCTTACATAGGGAGACACGGCGAAGAAATCCAGTGCCGCTAGTGGGGTAGGCATTCGTACGATCTCGAACGCAAAGCACCCTCTCCCGGCAGGAAAGGGCGCAGAATTATCAAACCACAATCAATCGTCGCTTGTCACGATGCATCATTCGACGCAGCCGATCGGAGACGCCGAAGCTTTGCAGCGATCAGTCGAGAAGATCGGCCGGCACCTTGCCGCCATTGTCCGCAAGCTTCTTCAGAAGAGCCTTGTGGAGGAACATGTTCATCTTGGCGGAATCGCCGGCATCACCGGTATAGCCAAGCTCCTGAGCCAGTTCCTTGCGCTCGGAAAGGCTCGCATCCATGCCAAGCGCCTTCATCAGGTCGACGATCGAATGTTTCCAGTCGAGCTTCTGGCCGCTTTTCTTGACAGCAGCATCGAGGATGGAGGCGATATCCACCGGCGCGGACGGTGCGCTGGTGGCAGGCGAGGTTGCTGCCGTCGTCGCTGAAGGAGCTGGCGTCGGCGCAGGCGCCGGATTGGCAGTTGCGGAGGTGGTCGACGGTGCCGGAGCAGCCTCGGCAGCCTTTGCCTGTCCCCAGATTGCACCCTTGATCTTGTCGAAGATACCCATTTGCGCTCTCCCGTTTCGGTTGCCTGAGCAATATGTATCGCTCGCGCAAATATAAGCAACCCTTCATGTCAAATATGCAAAGACAGAAGCCAACACGCCGAGACCGAAGCCGCCATCAGGACCGACAAGCATGCAAGGCACAATATCCTCTTCGCTGTAACGAAGAACGATGAAGATGCTAACAAACTGAAATTCTTGGAGCGGGTAGCGGGAATCGAACCCGCGTATTCAGCTTGGAAGGCTGCTGCTCTACCATTGAGCTATACCCGCGGGATGGTCAAGATCCGGCACGGAATGGTGGAGGGAGTTGGATTTGAACCAACGTAGGCTGAGCCAACGGATTTACAGTCCGTCCCCTTTAACCACTCGGGCATCCCTCCAGTATTCCGACTGGATCTTGCGACCAAGCTTGTCAGACCGTGGCGTCGCCGCCGTGATCTGCGCCGCGTATATGGCCGGACCACTTCCGTCTGTCAACACAAGGAATTACCAAAAATGACAAAAAAATTTCAGCCTGTGGGAAAAGCCCGGCACTGAAAGAGGCTAGGCGCTTGCGGACGCGCTGGTTATAAAGCCGCATGAGCAAAGATAAAATTTCCGGCCGCGCCGGCCCAGACAGCACCTCCGACGACAAGTCGGCCAAGGACACGCATTACGCCACCCTGCGTCGCGCGCATCGCGATGCCAAGCGCGAGCGCGGCGAAATCCCGACGCCGACGCCGCAGAAGCGCAAGAAGACTGGTGCTGACGATTGGAAGCCGCCGGCGCTCGCACCCGACCAGGTCTTTCTCTATGGCCTCCATACGGTCCGCGCCGCGCTTGCCAATCCCGAGCGCAAGAACATCAAGCTGTCGACGACGCAGAATGCGCTGGTGCGGCTGGAAATCGGCCCCGCCGACGCGCTCGGCATTCCCGTCGAGATCGTCTCGCCGCAGCATATCGATAAGGTGCTCGGCCCAGAAGCGATTCACCAAGGCGTCATGCTGGAAACGCGCCCCCTGCCCGTGCGCCGTCTCGAGGCATTGAAGGATAGCCCGTTGCTACTGGTCCTCGATCAGGTGACGGACCCGCACAATGTCGGCGCCATCATGCGCTCAGCGGTCGCTTTCGATGCGGGTGCCGTCATCACGACACAGCGCCACAGCCCGACCGAATCAGGCGTGATGGCAAAATCGGCCTCGGGCGCGCTGGAACTCATACCTTATATACAGATCACCAATCTCGCCGACGCACTCGGCGAGCTGCACCGGCTCGGCTTCACGACCATCGGGCTCGATTCGGAAGGTCCGGCACCGCTGGAAGGCACCTTCAGCGGCGACAAGATCGCCCTCGTGCTCGGCTCCGAGGGCAAGGGCCTGCGCCAGAAGACACGGGAGACGGTGAATGCGCTCGCTCGGCTCGATATGCCGGGCGCCATCAAGTCGCTCAATGTCTCGAATGCTGCCGCGATCGCGCTATATGCGACGCGGTCCTATCTCAAATCATAGTGGCGCCCTTGGCGGCCGCAGCACGTTGGGAGAATTTGCTTTGATCCGTCCTCTTGGTCCTGCGGCGGTTGCCGCTGCCCTTGCTTTGGCCATAGTCCAGCCGGCGCGCGCCGCCGATGACGAAATGATCCAGGCGCAAGCAGGCGTCTGGCTGGTTGCGCCGGAAAGCGGCGCCAAGGGCTGCCGCCTCACCTTCGGGACGAATGCGGTCTCCGGCGGCTACGAGATTACAGGGGCAGATGCATGTGCGACGCCGCTCCCCGCCCTTACCGCGGCCAAGATCTGGAATTTCACCGATGATGGCGCGCTGGCGATCGCGGACGGTGGGGGCAAGCCACTCATGCGCTTCCAGCAGGAGGAAGGCTCGCCGTGGGAAAGCGAAGGCGGCGATCGGACCTGGCTGCTGCCGGCGCTCGGCGTTGTCGATCACGTGCCGACTACCGAAAGCCTTGCAGGCACGTGGCGCATCCAGACGCCGGACGGCAAGCCCATCTGCGATATCACGCTCACAACCGACAAGGATCAGGATGGCACCGCCAAGATGTCATCCAGCGGCAACTGCGCCGGCGAAGTCGGCGACCTCAAGCTTTCCCTGTGGGCGACAGAAGGGTTCGGACTTGTCATGCTGGGCAGCGATGGCTCCTCGCTCTCTTTTGATATGAAGCCCGACGGCAGTTTCCAGAAGTCCGAGGAAGAGGAAGGCGAGCCGTTGCTGCTGGTCCGCAAATAGGTTGGTTGAAGCATATCGAAGCACGCTCACCGCGAGCGCTAAATCAAGCGCGTAATGCTCATCGCACGATCATCGGCGCCCGATGCCAGGCCGATTGGCGCCAAAGCACCCTCTCGGTAACCGGGCAGCCGTCCTGCAGCTTCGCCCAGGAGGTGACATTGAGGTTCATCTCGCATTGCGCGAGGTAGCTCCGCCCCCCGACGGTCATACAGGCGACCTCGCCGACCGCATGCTGCTTTCCATCCGCATTTTTACAGTAGCAGTTTCCACCAGCTAACACTGATGCGCCTGTAAACGCCGTGATCACGACAACCGGCAATCCCAAGGCGGCATGCCGCGATATCCCGCGCATGGACGTATCCTCTCCACCATTGACGGATAAAGTGTATGCCGATTTCTGGCGTTGTAAATGCATCTGCAATCCCGAGCAGGCAGGCGAATGGATGCATGAAGAACCGGGGGCGATTTGATGCGCTCACCAAGACCTATCGGCAGGCTCAGTGAACCATAGGGTCCGCTTCATCGAAGAACGACCTGATGCCATCGCGGGCGATCGTCGCCAGGAACTCGTCGAATGCCTCGCGATCAGTCGCGAAGGGCTCTTCCCATTCGATCAGATCCTCTTCCGGCGTGATTACCTCCATCCGCCAGTCGGCATTGGTGCCGGCCGGGCGAAAGATATCGACCAGGACGGTCACGCCATCGTCGGTGAATTCACCCGAAAGCTCGGAGTGTTCGAGTTTAGGCTTCTTGGGCTTGCTCGGCATAGGGTTCCAGGCACACGAATATAGGATTGATGACTGTTACGGGCGTTCGGAGCCCGTTAGCAACGAGATATTATGTCGTTGTCGCCGGTTTTCCATACCGGAGATGAAACGATCGACAATATTCAGGAAAAAATGGTGCCCCCGGCAGGGTTCGAACCCGCGACCCCCTGATTACAAATCAGGTGCTCTACCAACTGAGCTACAAGGGCGTATGGGCATGCCAAATAACAGACTTTGAAATCCTGTAAAGGGAAAATCGGTCGATCCACGTTAAAGCTGGGGATCGACCGATTCACCAGTTCGCGCGAAACGTCTTGTCGCGACAAGGGAATAACATTACGAAGAATCGCTATTCAGAGGACATTGCATGTCGCGCAATCTTCAATCCGTTTGTTTTCTCGCCTCCACCGCGCCAGAGGCTCAAGCGGCGCAGGAAGAGCTTATTGGCCTCTACGGCCAGACATCGCAGGAAGATGCGGATATTGTCGTGGCTCTCGGCGGCGATGGTTTCATGCTGCAGACGCTGCACAAGACGATGAATACCGGCAAACGCGTCTATGGGATGAATCGCGGCTCCATCGGCTTCCTGATGAACGACTACCGCACGGACGGTTTGGCCGAGCGCATCGAAGCAGCCGTCGAAAACGCGTTTCACCCCCTGCAGATGACCACACGCAATGCCGACGGCAGCTCCTGCGTCGCGCTCGCCATCAATGAAGTGTCGCTGTTTCGTCAATCCTATCAGACGGCAAAGCTTAAGGTGGAGATCGACGGGCGGGTTCGCCTGCCGGAACTAATCTGCGATGGGCTGATGGTGACGACGCCGGCGGGCTCCACCGCTTACAATCTTTCCGCCCATGGCCCGATCCTGCCGCTGGAAGCGCCGCTGCTTGCCATGACGCCCGTCAGCGCCTTCCGCCCCCGCCGCTGGCGCGGCGCGCTCCTTCCCAACAGAGTGACGGTCGACATCACCGTGCTTGAGGCGGAGAAGCGCCCCGTCAATGCCGCCGCAGACAATACCGAAGTCAAATCGGTTCTCGGCATTCAGATTCGCCAGAGCGAGGATACGACGGCCCGCATTCTCTCCGATCCGGACAGGTCATGGTCGGACAGGATCCTGGCAGAACAGTTTTCGGATTGACCGAGCTATCTGCATCAGGCCCAAGAGACGGGAAGCAGCCGGCCAGAAGCACCATGAAAAAAGCCCCGTCTCCGGGGCTTTTTTCTATGCATGAACGGATGCGGCCTTATTCGACGTCGTCGACGACCGCATCGGCAGCACCGCTGATGCGATGCGCAAGAGCAGCTTCCATGAACTCGTTGAGGTCACCGTCCAGAACATCGCTGGGTGCGGTGCTGGAAACGCCGGTGCGCAGGTCCTTGACCAGCTGGTAGGGCTGCAGGACGTAGGAGCGGATCTGATGACCCCAGCCAATGTCCGTCTTCGAGGCGGCTTCGGCATTGGCCGCCTCTTCCCGCTTCATCAATTCGGCCTCGTACATACGGGCGCGCAGCATGTCCCACGCCTTGGCGCGATTCTTGTGCTGCGAGCGTTCCTGCTGGCACTGCACGACAATCCCGGTCGGGATGTGCGTGATACGCACGGCCGAATCGGTCGTGTTGACGTGCTGACCGCCGGCGCCCGACGAGCGGTAGGTATCGATGCGGCAATCGCTTTCGTTGATCTCGATCTGGATCGAGTCGTCAACGACCGGGTAGACCCAGATCGAGGAGAATGACGTGTGACGGCGCGCATTGCTGTCATATGGCGAAATGCGCACGAGGCGATGCACGCCCGATTCGGTCTTCAGCCAGCCATAGGCATTGTGGCCCTTGACGAGCAGCGTTGCAGACTTGATGCCGGCTTCTTCGCCGTCATGGACTTCCAGCAGCTCCACCTTGAAGCGCTGGCGTTCGGCCCAGCGGGTATACATGCGCAGAAGCATGTTCGCCCAGTCCTGGCTCTCGGTGCCGCCGGCGCCGGAGTGGACTTCGAGGTAGGTATCGTTCGAGTCAGCCTCGCCCGACAGCATGGCTTCCACCTGCCGTCGCGCGGCTTCCGCCTTCAAGCCCTTGAGTGCTTCTTCAGCCTCGCGGACGACATCGGCGTCGCCCTCTTCTTCGCCCAGCTCGATCAGTTCGACATTGTCGGCAAGCTGCTGCTCCAGCGCGCGCACGCCACTAATGCCATCGTCAAGCTGCTGACGCTCGCGCATCAGCTTCTGCGCCTCAGCAGCGTCGTTCCAGAGGGTCGGATCCTCTGACTTGTTATTCAACCAGTCCAGTCGTCTTACCGCCTGGTCCCAGTCAAAGATGCCTCCTCAGCAGGGTGATAGCCTGCTTGGTTTCATCGACTACTTTCTCGATTTCGGCTCGCATAGTCCCACTTCTTCATTTCACCGCTCAAGACAAGCGGTCATCCAATTCAAAGAGTGCTGGTGACATAGATATACATGCCGCTGGTGTAAAGCCCCGCGGCCTGTCGATCAGACAAATAGGGTCAGATCAGAAGAGACCGCCGGATCCGGAGGTGACCGCCTGGTTCGCCTGCGGCGACGTTCTGAGGATTTCCTCAGGCGCAACCTGCGCCGCGGCATCGCCGCCGCCGATGACCTGCAGGCTGGTAGCCGGGCCGGTGCCGGGCTTGAAGGCTTCCATAATGGCATTCGGCTCGCCGGGCTGTGCGGCCATGCCGGTCGCGCGGTTGACCGCAACCATCGTCATGCCGGCCGGAACCTGGAACTTCTCAGGCGCCTCATCCTTCGTGGCAGCCTGCATGAACTCGTTGAAGATCGGCGCGGCAAGGGCGCCGCCGGTGCCGCCGCGGCCGAGCGTGGCTGGCGTATCGTAACCGATGTAAAGGCCGGCGACGAGGCTCGGCGTGTAGCCGACGAACCAGGCATCCTTCTCATCATTGGTGGTGCCGGTCTTGCCGGCGACATCGGTATTGAGCTTGATTTTGCCGGCGGCCGTTCCGCGGATGATGACGCCCTGCATCATCGACGTGACCTGATAGGCCGTCATCGGATCGAGCACCTGCTCGCGATTGTCGGCGATGACAGGCTCGTCCTGATTCTGCCAGGCGCTAACGTTGCAACTGTCGCAGACGCGTTCCTCATGCTTGAAGATGGTCTTGCCGTAACGGTCCTGGATGCGGTCGATGAGCGTCGGCTTGATCTGCTTGCCGCCATTGGCCATGACCGAATAGGCCGAAACCATGCGCAGCACTGTCGTTTCGCCGGCACCCAACGACATGGCGAGCACGGGGTTCATATGATCGTAAATGCCGAAGCGCTCGGCATATTCGGCAACCAACGGCATGCCCATGTCGGAAGCGAGACGGACCGTCATGAGGTTGCGCGAGTGTTCGATGGCAAAACGAAGCGTATGGACGCCGCCGCCCTCGCCTTCGTAGTTCGTCGGCTTCCAGACATCGCCATTGCTCAGCGTGATCTGCAGCGGGTCGTCCAGAATGACGGAGGCCGGTGTATAGCCATTATCCATGGCGGCCGCGTAGACGAAAGGCTTGAACGACGAACCGGGCTGCCGCTTGGCCTGCGTTGCACGGTTGAATTCGGACTGCGCGTAGGAGAAGCCGCCGACCATGGCGAGCACGCGGCCGGTATGCGGGTCCATGGCAACGAGACCGCCCTGCACCTTCGGCGGCTGGCGCAGGCGATAGCTGCTCGAATCGGCATTGCCGGTCTTCTGCACGTAAATCACATCACCGGGGCTCAATACGCCGCTCGGCAATTTGGCCGACTTGCCGCCGGCCGAGCGATAGGCCCAGCGCATGTCGGCGGGGGAGATCGTGCCGCGTGTCCGCTCCGTCGATACCTTGCCGGCGGCATCGACGCGCGGCTGCAGGCCGATATCAACGCCTTGATCCGATACGGAAAGGACGACGGCGACCCGCCATTCCGGCACGTCGCTCAGGCTTGGAACCTTCGCCAGCTCGACGCCCCAATCCTGTGAGGTGGCAATCTGCTTGAGCGGGCCGCGATAGCCGCGGCGCTCGTCATAATCGATCAGACCATCCTGAAGGGCCTTGCGAGCTTCGAGCTGCATCTGCGGGTCGAGCGACGTACGAACGGAAAGGCCACCTTCGTAGAGGGTCTTCTCGCCATATTGGTCGATCAACTGGCGGCGAACTTCCTCGGCAAAATAGTCGGACGCGAAGAGCGACGGGCCGCTCTTCGGCGGCACGACGCCGAGCGGCTGCTTCTTCGCCTCTTCACCGTCGCTCTGGCTGACATAGCCATTCTCGACCATGCGATCGATCACCCAGTTGCGGCGGGTGAGCGCTGCTTCGGCACGGCGGAAGGGATTATAGTTCGACGGACCCTTAGGAAGCGATGCCAGATAGGCCGATTCGGCGATGGTCAGTTCGTTGACCGACTTGTCGAAATAGGTGAGAGCAGCGCCGGCGATGCCGTAGGAATTCAGGCCGAAATAGATTTCGTTCAGGTAAAGCTCGAGGATCTTGTCCTTGCTGTAGGCCTGCTCGATGCGGAAGGAGAGAATCGCTTCCTTGATCTTGCGGTCGAAAGTCTGGTCGGCGGACAGCAGGAAATTCTTGGCGACCTGCTGCGTGATGGTGGACGCGCCGACGAAGCGGCGGCCGGAACCGATATTCTGCAGATTCACGGCCACGGCGCGGATAAGGCCGCCGACATCGACGCCGGGATGGTTGTAGAAATTCTTGTCTTCCGCGGAAAGGAAAGCCGCCTTGACGCGATCGGGAATGGCCTGGATCGGCACGAAAAGCCGGTTCTCGCGCGAATATTCCTTCATCAGCGCGCCGTTGCCGGCGTGGATGCGCGTCGTGACCGGCGGCGCATACTTGGCAAGCACCTCGTAATCGGGCAGTTCCTTCGAGACCACGCTCAGATAGATGGCAGCCGCAGCCGCCACACCCAGAAACAGGAGGCAGCCCAGGCCAAAAAAATATCCAATCAGTCTGATCATCTGATACTACCGGTGCTTGTTCTTCATGCGGCACGTGCGCGAGATCATCGCATAATCACGGGCGTTTTGCACGCTCGCGGCGTGAATGCAAGACGGCAATGGGACAAAGCCGTGCTTCATACGCGAGCAAATGATACTTCGCTGTAACGGCGGGAATGTGAGCAAAATAGGGCCTGACGCCAGCATTCCAATTTCATCCAGTCCTAAAGTACATCGCTGTTACATGGAAGCCACGACGGATCATCCAATCCGAAGCCATCAGCCGCCATTGGCGATGATGGCCACGCGATACTGCTTCACCGCCTCCGTCAGACGATCGGCGACCTTCTCCCGCCAATTGGCATCGAGCAGCAGCTTTTCATCCTCCTTGTTGGAGAGAAAACCGAGCTCGAGCAGGATCGAGGGCACGTCGGGCGCAGTCAGGACCTGGAAACCCGCATGGCGATGCGGATTATTGATCATGGCGATCTGGCCGTTGAACGAGGACAATACATCCTGCGCCAGCGAAATGGAGAAGGCTTGAGTCTCGCGGCGTGTCAGATCCATGAGAATATCATTGACGGCGGCCGGCTGCGTCTGAGCCTCGGCGCCGGCGATCTGATCGGAATTGTTTTCACGATCGGCCACCTCGCCGGCAAGACGGTCCGACGCCTTGTCCGAGATAGTGTAGACGGTCGCGCCGCGGATATCCTTCTGCTTCAGCGTATCGGCATGCAGCGAGATGAAGAGCGAAGCGCGATTTTGCCGGGCGATGGTCACGCGTTCGGACAGCGAGAGATATTGATCCTTATCGCGCGTCAGGAAGGCCTTGATGCCGGGCTGCGCATTCAGCTTGTCGGCAAACATCTTCGCAAATGCGAGCGTAATGTCTTTTTCCTGCGTGACGCCGTCCGTGCCGGTCGCGCCGGCATCGATACCGCCGTGACCGGCATCGACCGCAACGAGGAAGACATTCGGATCGGCTTTCTGCGCCGGCTCGACCGGACCGACGTCCTTGGCGGTATCGTCGCTCGTCCAGCTCTGCTTATTTACAAGCTCGGCAAATTGTTCGGCAGGCAGCATCTCGGCATCCAGCACGAGGCGCTGCCCCTTGCCGCTCTCATCGGCCTGAACCTTGGCCGTGACCAGCTTTACCGGTTTCTTTGCCGTCAGCACGATACGGGCGCTGTCCGCATCCATCGTGCCGTAGCGAATATCCTTGAAGAGGCCGGTCGGCTTCAGACTGCCGGCCGGGAAGCCGAATGCAGTTGATGGGAGATCGACGACGACACGGACGGGATTGTCAAGGTAGTGAACCGTGAAGGTGGGAGCCCGGTCCATGTCGATGACGATACGCGTGCGGGCATCGTCGCCGGCAATGCGGGCGCCATAGGCAAGCACAGAAGCATCCGCCGCCGCTGCGGGCGCAAATGCAGAAACCGAAACGAGAATTACCAGAGCAAAGGCCGCTGCCGCAAATCGCAAAGCCCTCACGCCACTCTCCGCCACATGCCGCAATCCCTTTACCAAGTGCCCAACGCGCCCCATATTGGTTTCGGCGTTGTTTTTGAAGTGCCAATAACGGGAACCAGGTTTGACCTGATGGCTGCATCAGTGATGCGCCGGGAGACGAATCGACAAGACATCCTCCCGCGTCCTCATCATCCGACGAATCCATCAATATTATGGCATACTTGGCTTTTCCCTTGCTATTGTGACAGATAAAACATACAACGCATATTAGGGTAGAAGTGTTGACGGGATAGAGTCGTCGCAAAGGCAGCCGCCTCGAGTACCAGGCGCCAATAAGCGGCATTCATCCGCCGTCTGCAGTACTTCTGCTCGAAACAGTGGATATCTGAATTTCCGGCTTCAAACGGGAAATTCATCGGTGGAGAGCCACCAAACGCTCTTTAGAGAGCACCTTCATCGGACCCATTTGTGGGTCTAAGGCATAGTCGATCTCGCTTGGTTACGGATGTTACCGCAGCAGCTTTTTCAGAAAGTCAACAGACCCCAGGGATATGATGCCCCGGCTGCCGTCTGGATGCTGTCATCGCCGAACCAATCGCGACTTTCATTATCCGGCGCAACAATTGCGGATCACATCCGGCCTGTCCCAGTGACAGGCAGGCCCCCATCCGACTGTCTGCGCCGAGGAGCACAGCTTTCATGGCAGACAAAATGCTTATCGATGCGTCTCACGAGGAAGAGACGCGCGTCGTTGTCGTTCGCGGGAACCGCATAGAAGAATTTGACTTCGAGTCCCAGCACAAGAAGCAAATTCGCGGCAACATCTATCTTGCAAAGGTAACGAGGGTCGAGCCCTCGCTTCAGGCCGCTTTCGTTGACTACGGCGGCAACCGGCACGGCTTCCTGGCCTTTGCCGAAATCCATCCCGATTACTATCAGATCCCGCTGGCCGACCGGCAGGCGCTTTTGAAGGCTGAGGCCGAAGAGCATCGCCGCGACGACGACGTCGAGCATGTCGAAACGGCGCTCGATCTTTCACAGCAGGAACAACCCGATATCGGCATTGTCCCGGCGCAGGCGGAAGACGCCGCAGTGCCGGCCGCAATCGCGGAAGAGGCTCCTGCCTCGGAGGCTGTCGAAGCCACCGAAAAGGCAGCGCCTGCCAAGAAGGCAAAGCCGCGCCGCAGCCGCAAGAAGGCCGCAGTTGAAGAAGCCCCCGCCCCTGGAGCGACGGACGCAGTCGATGCGCCGAGCGAGGACGAAGAAGGACCGTCGGGCGAAATGGCGGCGATGGTTGAAACCGATTCGATCTCGGAAGACGTCGCGACCTCCAAGCGTCGTCGTGATGACGACGACGATGATGATGACCATGAAGAGGAAGTGATCGAATCCGTCGGTGCCGAAGACGCGATGGAAGAAGTTCCCGATCGCGCCCAGCGCAAGCCGCGCAAGCAATACCGTATCCAGGAAGTCATCAAGCGCCGCCAGATTCTACTGGTTCAGGTGGCGAAGGAAGAGCGCGGCAACAAGGGTGCGGCACTCACCACCTATCTTTCGCTCGCAGGCCGCTATTCGGTTCTCATGCCGAACACGGCGCGCGGCGGCGGCATCTCCCGCAAGATCACCAATCCGCAGGACCGTAAGCGCCTGAAGGAAATCGCCAAGATGCTCGAAGTGCCGCAGGGCATGGGCGTCATCCTGCGTACTGCCGGTGCCAACCGCACCAAGGTCGAGGTCAAGCGCGATTTCGAATATCTGATGCGCCTGTGGGAAAACGTCCGCACGCTGACGCTGGCATCGACGGCTCCTTGCCTCGTCTACGAAGAAGGCAGCCTGATCAAGCGCTCGATCCGCGACCTCTACAACAAGGATATCAGCGAGATCATCGTCTCTGGCGAGGAAGGCTATCGTGAAGCGAAAGACTTCATGAAGATGCTGATGCCGAGCCACGCCAAGGTGGTTCAGCCGTACCGCGACATCCATCCGATCTTCTCGCGCTCCGGCATCGAAGCGCAGCTCGACCGCATGCTGCAGCCGCAGGTCACGCTGAAGTCCGGCGGCTACCTGATCATGAACCAGACGGAAGCGCTGGTTTCGATCGACGTCAACTCCGGCCGCTCGACCCGCGAACATTCGATCGAGGACACCGCGCTCCAGACGAATCTCGAAGCAGCCGACGAAGTGGCTCGCCAGCTTCGCCTGCGCGACCTTGCCGGCCTGATCGTCATCGACTTCATCGACATGGAAGAAAAGCGCAACAATCGCGCCGTCGAGAAGAAGCTGAAGGAATGCCTGAAGAATGACCGCGCCCGCATCCAGGTCGGCCGCATCTCGCATTTCGGCCTTCTGGAAATGTCGCGCCAGCGCATCCGCGCTTCGGTTCTCGAAAGCACGACGCAAATCTGCTCGCATTGCGGCGGCACGGGTCACGTTCGCTCGCAGTCTTCCGTTGCCCTGCATGTCCTGCGCGGCATCGAGGAATATCTGCTCAAGAACACGACGCACGACATCACCGTGCGCACGACGCCGGACATTGCGCTCTATCTGCTCAACCACAAGCGCCAGACGATCATCGATTACGAAAGCCGCTTCGGCGTCGCGATCCTCATCGATGCCGACAATGCCGTTGGCACGCAGCACTTCGCGATCGACCGTGGCGAGCCGGTCGCCAATCCGGTGAAGATCGAAAGCCTGTTCAACTTCGCAGCCATTCCGGACGATGATGACGACGATATCGTCATCGAAGCCGATGAGGATGAAGACGAAGAGTTGGAAGAAAAGGCTGCAAGCGCCGAGCAGCAGCCTGCCGCTCGCTCTGAAAGCAATGATGGCAACCGCAAGCGCAAGCGCCGTCGTCGGCGTCGTGGCCGCGGCAATGATAACCAAGCCGCTCCTGCTTCCGAAGATGGCTCCACGGCCGATATCGCCGATGATGGAGACGAAGGCGACGATGACGAGGATGATGCCGGCGCAGATAACGCCGCATCCGCTGGCGGCGACGATGACGCGCAGCAGAAGCGCAAGCGCCGTCGCCGCGGCAAGCGTGGTGGCCGGCGTAATCGTGAAAACGAAGGCAACGAACAGGCCGCTGCAGGCGAGGAAACCGGTTCCGGCGAAGCTGATGAGAATGATGCCGAAGACGGCGACGAAGCAACCGTAACGGTGGCCGAGATCGCGGTCGCCGAAGGCGAAGCTGCCGTCGAGGCGCAGCCCGCCATGGCAGCGGTCGAAACCGCAGCAGCCGTCACCGAAGACATCAAGCCCGCCAAGGGCCGCGGTCGTCGCAAGGCAAAGGCCATCGAGGCATCGCCCGTCGAGACGCCCGCGGTTGACGAAGCGCCGGCAGCGGATGTCGAAATCGAAGCGGTCGCCGAGACCACCGAAGCTTTGGACAATTCGGCGGAAGCGGCAACGCCCGAAGCGACTGAGGATGCAGTCAAGCCGGCCCGAGCCAATCGCGAATCGAACGTTTCCTCCTCTGCTCCAGTGGTAAAATCCACTCGCACCAATGAAGGTGGCGAGAGCGACGGAGAGTCGGCGAAGCCGAAGAAGGCCGGCTGGTGGCAGCGCCGCGGCTTCTTTTAAGAAAACCGACTGAGAATAATTTGACAAAAATCCGGCCGTGGCGACGCGGCCGGATTTTTCGTTTCCGTTGCACGATTTATTCGTCAGTCATGCCCAAGCACTGAACAGATCGAGGCCAAAGCGTACAGCTCGTCGACTTGCGAAAGCACTTTCGCAAGCTCGCACAAGCTGTTTATTGCGGATTCTATTTCAGCCACGCCGCCATGCGTTCGGTGGCTTCCTCGATCTCGGCATTCGAGCCGGCATAGGAGAAACGCATCGCGCGATGTCCTTCCACGGGATCGAAATCGAGGCCGGGCGTGGCGGCGACATTGATTTCCGCCAGCATCTTTTGCGCGAAGACCATGCTGTCGTTCGTGAAGCGGCTGACATCGACATAGGCGTAGAAAGCGCCATCCATGGGCGAGGCAATGTGAAAGCCGATTTCCGGCAGCCGACGCATGAGGAAATCGCGGTTGCGGCCGTAGCTCTCACGATAGACATCCAATTCGGCACCTGCGCCGAGCGCTGCCTCGGCGGCGATCTGCGACAATTCCGGCGCGGAGATATAAAGGCTCTGGGCCACACGTTCGACGGGGCGGACCAGCCGCTCCGGCAAGACCATCCAGCCGATGCGCCAGCCGGTCATGCAATAATATTTCGAGAAGGAATTGATGACGATCACCTCGTCCGTCAGTTCCAGCGCGCTCGTCTCCTCGCCGACGAAGGTCAGCCCGTGGTAGATTTCATCGGAGATGAAGGCGATGGAGCGATCGGCGCAATAATTCGCCAGCGCCTTTAAAGCCGCCCTGCCCGTCACCGTGCCTGTGGGATTGGCGGGGCTTGCCAACAGCACGCCCTTCAGTCGCTTGCCGCTTGCCGCCTGTGCTACCTCCAGGCTCGCGGGCGTGAGTGTAAACTGCGTCTCCTCGGTGACCGGAACCTCGATGACATCGAGACCGAGTGCGGCAAGGATGTTGCGATAGGCCGGATAGCCCGGCCGTGCGATGGCGACGCTGTCACCGGCGTCGAACAAGGTCAGAAAGGCAAGGTTGAAGCCGGCCGACGATCCGGTCGTGATCGCAATGCGCTTCGGATCGATGCTGAGGCCGTGGTGTGCCTGGTAATGGGTGGAAAGTGCCTGCCGCAGGGCTAGAGTGCCGAGCGCATCCGTATAGCCGATGCGGCCATGGCCGAGAGCCGCACGCGCAGCCTCCAACGCCGCCTGAGGTGCGGGATGAGACGGCTGTCCGACAGCCATGGAAATGACCGCATGTCCGGCTTGGCGTCTCCGCGTCGCTTCCGCCAGTACGTCCATGGCATGGAAGGGTTCGACATCGCTGCGCTTGGATAGGGAAAACAAGGTCAATTCTCTCTCGGATCGAATAGGCTAGCGACATTTGCCGCAATATCGGCTCGTTCACAATCCTGCGATTGCGGCTTTGTCGTGAAAATTCCTGTTTCTGGAAATAAGGACGCACCGTAAATTGTCGATGCCTATTTGCGGATGTTAACCCGACGATGCTATGGCGCATCCGAGAATGACGTCTCCGATCAGATCCAAACGAGGACCCAATGACCTTTTCTCTCAAAAGCCTGCTGACGGTTTCGGCGATTGCCCTGACAGCGTCCTTCGCCACAATCCAGCCGGCCGCGGCGCTGGACGACCAGCAGAAGAAGGAAATCGGGGATTTCATCAAGGAGTATCTCGTCGAGCATCCGGAGGTGCTGCTGGATGCGCAGGCCGCGCTCGAAAAGAAGCAGGACGAAGCCCGGATCGCACAGTCGTCGCAGGTGATCACACAGAATAAGGACGCGATCTTCAATTCCAAGGATGATGTCGCCATCGGCAATCCGAAGGGCGATATCACCGTTGTCGAGTTCTTCGACTATAACTGCACCTATTGCCGGCATGCGCTTGGCGACATGGACAAGCTCCTGCAGCAGGACAAGAATGTTCGCTTCGTGCTGAAGGAGTTCCCGATCCTTGGCCAAGATTCGGTAGCAGCCTCCCGGGTTTCCAGCGCGTTCCGCCTGCTCGCTCCGGAAAAATATGCCGAGTTCCATCACAAGCTTCTTGGCAGCGACGGCCGCGCTTCCGAAGATACCGCCATCGATGTCGCCACCTCGCTTGGTGTCAGCGAAGCGGCCATCCGCGCCGAAATGGCAAAAGCGCCGAATACCGCCATGATCAAGGCCACCTACCAGCTTGCTACCGATCTCGGCGTCAACGGCACACCCGCCTACGTCATCGGCAACGAGATGATTTCCGGCGCGGTTGGCCTCGATGCCATCAAGGAGAAGATCGCCAACGTTCGCAGTTGCGGCAAGACGAGCTGCTGAGCGGCGCAAAAATGCCAAAATCGCGGCGTTTCCACATCTAGAGGCGCGCAACCTTCGCACCGGGGCTTTCCTATAGGGCCTCGGGAGTCTATAGGTTGCGCTGCACTTTGACGGAACCACTGATGGCGCAAACTATTTTCGTCCTTAACGGACCCAATTTAAATGCTCTCGGCAAGCGCGAGCCGGGCATCTATGGCGGCAAGACGCTCAAGGATATCGAAGCCGACTGCAAGTCCGTCGGTGAAAGCCTGGGCTTCGTTGTCGATTTCCGGCAGAGCAATCACGAAGGCGTGCTGGTGGACTGGATCCATGAAGCCGGCGACAAGGCCGTCGGTGTCGCGATCAATCCCGGCGCCTACGGTCACACGTCGATCGCTCTACGCGATGCGATCCGCGCCATCTCCATTCCCGTCGTGGAGGTGCATATCTCCAATATCCACGCACGCGAAGAATTCCGGCACAAATCGATGATCGCGCCCGCTGCAAAGGGCATGATCTGCGGTTTCGGACCTCATAGCTACATCCTGGCGCTGCACGCGCTGAAATCCATCACCCAATAACAAAAATACAGGGCAAGAAATCCAATGGCTGAAAAGAAATCGGGTATCGACCAGGCGCTGATTCGCGACCTCGCCAATATTCTCAACGACACGGATCTGACCGAGATCGAAGTCGAACAGGAAGATTTGCGCATCCGCGTGTCGCGCGCCGGCGCGACGCAATATGTTCAGGCGCCGATTGCCGCCCCGGTCGCCTATGCCGCTCCCGCCGCCGCTGCAGCAGCACCGGCCGCAGCGGCTCCGGCAAGCAACGCCCGCAATCCCGACAACGTCGTCAGCGCGCCCATGGTCGGCACTGCCTACCTGGCGCCGGCACCGGGCTCTGCTGCCTTCATCCAGGTCGGCGCGTCCGTCAAGGAAGGGCAGACGCTGCTCATCATCGAAGCCATGAAGACGATGAACCAGATTCCCGCGCCGAAGTCCGGAACGGTAACTGAAATTCTCGTTCAGGACGGTCGTCCGGTCGAGTACGGCGAAGCCCTGGTCGTCATCGAGTAAGGTCGGCCCATGCCCATTATTTCGAAGATTCTCATAGCCAATCGCGGAGAGATCGCTCTGCGCGTGCTGCGCGCCTGCAAGGAGCTTGGCATTGCGACCGTTGCGGTGCATTCGACCGCTGACGGCGACGCGATGCATGTGCGTCTGGCGGATGAAAGCGTTTGCATCGGCCCGCCGCCGTCGCGCGACAGCTATCTCAACATCCACCAGATTGTTGCCGCCTGTGAAATCACCGGCGCGGACGCCGTGCATCCCGGCTATGGCTTCCTTTCGGAAAACGCCAAGTTCGCCGATATTCTCGATGCACACGGCATCACCTTCATCGGTCCGACGGCGGAGCATATCCGCATCATGGGCGACAAGATCACTGCCAAGACCACGGCGCAGCAGCTCGGCATTCCGGTTGTCCCCGGCTCCGACGGCGAAGTGAAGACCGAGGCGGATGCGCTGAAGACGGCGCGCGAAATCGGCTATCCGGTTCTCATCAAGGCAACCGCCGGCGGCGGCGGCCGCGGCATGAAGGT
Source organism: Rhizobium sp. BK491 (assembly GCF_014194925.1). Taxonomy (NCBI): domain Bacteria; kingdom Pseudomonadati; phylum Pseudomonadota; class Alphaproteobacteria; order Hyphomicrobiales; family Rhizobiaceae; genus Rhizobium; species Rhizobium sp. BK491. The sequence continues at coordinate 1,323,490 of NZ_JACIAR010000002.1, read as the reverse complement.
TGCCCGCACGGAAGAGGACCTGATCGAGGCATGGTCGACGGCCCGCACGGAGGCCGCAGCAGCCTTCGGCAACGAATCCGTCTATATGGAAAAATATCTCGGCAAGCCGCGCCACATCGAAATCCAGGTTTTCGGTGACGGTGAAGGCAATGCCATCCATCTCGGTGAACGCGACTGCTCACTGCAGCGCCGCCACCAGAAGGTCTGGGAAGAAGCCAACTCCCCGGCACTCAACGTCGAACAGCGCATGAAGATCGGCCAGATCTGCGCCGACGCGATGAAGAAGCTGAAATATCGCGGCGCCGGCACTATCGAGTTCCTTTATGAGAACGGCGAGTTCTATTTCATCGAAATGAACACGCGCCTGCAGGTGGAACATCCGGTCACGGAAGCGATCACAGGCATCGACCTCGTGCACGAGCAGATCCGCGTCGCTTCCGGCGGTGGTCTTTCGGTCACGCAGGATGAGGTGCATTTCCAAGGCCATGCCATCGAATGCCGCATCAATGCCGAGGACGCGCGTACCTTTGTCCCCTCGCCCGGCACGATCACCCATTTCCATGCGCCTGGCGGCCTCGGAGTCCGTATCGATTCCGGCGCCTATCAGGGCTACAAGATCCCTCCCTATTACGACAGCCTCATCGGCAAGCTGATCGTGCACGGGCGCACCCGCGTCGAATGCATGATGCGCCTGCGCCGCGCGCTGGACGAATTCGTGGTGGATGGCATCAAGACCACCCTGCCGCTCTTCCAGGATCTAGTTTCCAACCAGGATATCGCCAACGGCGATTACGATATCCACTGGTTGGAAAACTACCTGGCAAACACATCGGCCTAGCCAATGCCCGGAGCGCGCGGCAGACATCCCGGCGTTACCCCGGAGATCCTGCTGCGCGCCTATTCCATCGGGCTTTTCCCGATGGCCGAATCGGCTGATGACCCGGAAATCTTCTGGGTCGAGCCGGAACTGCGGGGTATAATGCCCCTGGATACGTTTCACGTCTCCAAGAGCCTCGCCAAGAAAATCCGTCAACACCCCTTCGACATCCGTTTCGATAGCGATTTTGAGGCGGTCATCGCCGCCTGCGGCGAACAGACGAGCGATCGCCCCAGCACCTGGATCAACGAGACGATCCGCTCGCTCTACGCCACCCTGCACCACATCGGCCATGCCCATTCCGTCGAAGCTTGGGAAGGTGACCGGCTGGTCGGCGGTCTCTATGGCGTCTCCCTGGGATCCGCCTTCTTCGGTGAAAGCATGTTTTCTCGCCGCACGGATGCTTCCAAGATCTGTCTTGTCTATCTGGTGGAGCGCCTGCGCGAACGCGGCTTCACCCTGCTCGATACGCAATTCACCACCGAGCATCTGAAGACATTCGGCGCCATCGACGTGCCGAAGGATGCCTATGCGAAGATGCTGGAAAAGGCGATGGAATCGCCCAATCTCAGCTTTTCCGACGATCCGCCCTGAGCGTTTTGGGACCACTTCAAATTCCGATTGTGGTCTGCTATCCCTTCACGCGAAGAGCATTGGTGCACAGAGGTTCCACTTTGCCGTCGTAAATACCGGTCTCATCCAAATCACCCCGTGCCTCAGGGCGGCAAGATGCCGTCCGATGCATGTTCATGTCCATCGGGTGATGGCCTGAGACCGGTTTGGCATTGTCAAAACGCGCCTAATGCAGCCGCCGCTGTCTCAGCTCTTCAGCCGTCCCGCAATATCGCCACACCGCGCCTAAAGGGGCTTGTCTCACTGCCAGCTTGGTGGACTTCCAGACGGAAGACCAAGACGGTATGTGCAATATTCTTCAGGTCCGTTGGACCCTTACGCCCAAAACATCGCCTCAGCCGTGGATCGCCTGCAGCGGCTGCGGATGCCAGAAACCCTTCAGATCGAGCGGCAAGATCCGGCTCAACGCCAATGGCAAGCGGCTCGATGCCTGGCTTGTCTATAAGTGCATCGATTGCGACAAGACATGGAACCGAACGCTCTTCGAGCGCCGGACCGTTCAAGACCTTGGCCCGTCCACGCTCGAGGCGCTGCAGCGCAGCGATCCGGATTGGGTGCAAGCGCAAGAGTTCGATCTTGATGGATTGAAGCGGAAAGCAAAACGTATCGACGAGCCGCCCGACGTTATCCTCCGGAAGCAGACGATACGTGCGGCAAGCGGCTGGACCTTGCTTGATATCGAGATATCAGCCGAATTCCCGGTGAACCTTCGCTTTGATCGGCTGCTTGCATCGGAGTTGGCGATCTCGCGCTCGCGGCTTCAGGCCCTCCGTGACGGAGGCAAGTTGAGAGCCCATCCGGACCGCAACGACGTCTTTCGTCACAAGGTCAAAGACGGCGTGAGGATCATTCTTGACTTGTCGGAGATTGCCGATCGTCAGGCGATAGGTGAATCCGCCGCCAATTCGGATAACGGTTAAGACGATGCCCGCGGGAGCAAGGCTTCTGCGGGCACATAACCCTACTGTGAATGTCTCGAAGACCGATTACTTCGCGCCAGCGGTATCCGGCGCCGGAACGTCGGACTTTTGCTTGCACTCTTTCAGCCAGACGTCATAGATCGGATGCTCGACGGCGTTGAGGCCGGGGCTATCGGCAAACATCCAGCCGGTGAAGATACGGCGGATACGGCGATCGAGGGTGATCTCGTCGACTTCGACGAAACCGTCTACCTTCTGCTGCTCGGTATCGTCTCGCGAATAGCAGGCGCGCGGCGTCACCTGCAGCGCGCCGAATTGCACGGTTTCGTTGACATAGACATCGAAAGTGGTGATGCGTCCGGTGATCTTGTCGAGGCCGGAGAAAACGGCGACCGGATTTGCGATGCGGGCGGCCTCGGCGGTGGAAGCTGCCAAGATGCCGGCGACGAGAGCAATGCCGGCCACGGCCATTGCACGCAAAGAAGCGCTCCCCGTGAAAACCATCATATCCGCCACTCTCCGCTTGGTCTCGGTCAAGGCGCCGAGCAAAAGCCGGCCTATGTCGCGCCTAAAGCCCAATTGTGGCCAAAGGACGAGCCGGCTTCTCGCTTAGTTGCCCGGGGTCCAGGCGTCGTAGTCGCCGGTCACGCGCGGACGCTCGCCGGCAACGGCGAGAGAGCCTGGCGGGCGGTAAGCCTGCGGCGAACCTGTGGGATTGGCACGATGTTCCTTCTGCCATTCCTTGGCGACATAGTTTTCCTTGGTCGGCGGAACGTCGGTGCGATGATGCATCCAGCCGTGCCAACCCGGAGGAATGGCGGAGGCTTCGGCATAGCCCTTGTAGATCACCCAGCGTTTCGGGAGGCCGTAGGAAGACATGCCGCCTTCGTAATAGACGTTGCCGAATTCATCCTCGCCGACACGCTTGCCAAAGCGCCAGGTCGCGAAGCGCGTTCCCAAAGTTTGGCTGTTCCACCAAGTGAAGGTCTGTACGATGAAATTCCACATGTCTTTTCCTCGATACCCGCTGAGGGGCGAGCGATACCAGAATTCGATAGTTTGCTTATGCCGCCCCTAGGCCTGCTTGTCCAGTGATTCCAGCGGGCAAAAGGCTTCATTTCAATAGCATCTTGAAGCCCAGATGCGTCGGCTTGAAACCCAGTCTCTCATAGAAGCGATGCGCGTCCTTGCGGGCATTATTCGATGTCAACTGAATCATCCGCATCCCGCGGCTTTTTGCCTCGTCGATACAGAAATTGATCATGGCGGCACCGATCCCCTGCCCGCGCATATCGGCGCGCGTCTGGACCGCTTCGATGATCATGGCAGAGCCGCCCCGCCCGGTCAGCGTCGTCGTGATCATCGTCTGGAACGTCCCAACCACTTCGCCGGCGCGTTCGGCGACATAGAGCGTCTGCCCAGCCGACGCCGCGATGATGCGAAACGCACGGAGGTAATCGTCATAGGCAGACGGGTCGGTCGTATCGCCATGGCCGCCCACTGCGTCGGCGGCAAATAGACCGATCAGGGCGCGAAGGTCGGCTTCTTTCGCTTCGCGGATTAGCAGGCGGGCGGCTTCCATGAACGGTCTCGTCTATTCTTTCAGTGGGCCGTCAACGGCTTCTCGAAAATCAGTGCTGGAATGCCCGAATGCCCGTTGCCGCAGTTTTCCGTGCGACCGACCTCGACAAAGCCATGAGCCTTGTAGAAAGCAATTGCCGGCTCGTTCTGCGGATCGACCTCAAGGCGCATGATCTCGGCGTCGGGAAAGCAGGTCTCCAGCTCAGCAAATATGTCTCGGCCGATACCCTCACGCTGATGCTTTGGGCTGACATAGAGCATGTGAAGCATGACGGTTTTCGTCATCTCTTTGGACATGGCGGCGTAACCCATGCCGGCGATGGTCTTGCCGTCGTCGGCCACCAGGAATTCCGAGTTCTTGTTCGCCAGCCGCGCCTTCAACGAAGCCGGCGAGTGCCAGGAGGCGTGCAGCTCGCTGACTTTTTCCGGTCCGTAGATCCGGTCATAGGTCGCATGCCAAGTCTCGCCGAGCAGAGCGCGGACCTTTTCAAGGTCCTGCTCGCTGGCGGTACGGACGAAGAACACTGACTATTCCTCTTCGATACCGAGCTTGGCCTTGACCAGCGCCTGGACGGCCTGCGGATTGGCCTTGCCGCCCGTCGACTTCATCACCTGGCCGACGAACCAGCCGGCAAGCGTCGGCTTGGCCTTGACCTTGGCAACCTGATCCGGGTTGGCGGCGATGATCTCATCGACGGCCTTTTCGATCGCACCGGTGTCGGTGACCTGCTTCATGCCGCGGGCTTCAACGATCTCGGCAGGATCGCCGCCCTCGTTGAGCACGATTTCGAACAGATCCTTAGCGATTTTGCCGGAAATGGTTTCGGCCTTGATGAGGTCGATGATCGCGCCGAGCTGGGCGGGCGAAACCGGAGTCTCTTCAATGTCTTTGCCGATTCTGTTCAGAGCGCCTAGGAGGTCGTTGATGACCCAGTTGGCAGCCATCTTGCCATCGCGGCCGGCGGCAACCGCTTCGAAATAATCGGCGATGGCCTTTTCCGAGACGAGCACGGAGGCGTCATAGATCGAGAGACCGAGTTCACGGACGAAACGTTCTTTCTTGTCGTCCGGCAGCTCAGGCAGATGCTCGGCAAGCTCCGCGACGAAGGCATCGTCGAATTCGAGCGGCAGGAGATCCGGATCGGGGAAATAGCGGTAGTCATGCGCATCTTCCTTAGTGCGCAAGGATCGAGTCTCGCCCTTGTTCGGATCGAACAGGCGGGTTTCCTGGTCGATCGTGCCGCCATCTTCCAGAATGCCGATCTGCCGGCGCGCTTCATATTCGATCGCCTGACCGATGAAACGGATGGAGTTGACGTTCTTGATCTCGCAGCGCGTGCCGAACTCGCCGCCCGGGCGGCGGACCGAGACGTTGACGTCGGCGCGCATCGAGCCTTCGTCCATATTGCCGTCGCAGGTGCCGAGATAGCGCACGATAGAGCGCAGCTTCGTCATATAGGCCTTCGCCTCATCCGACGAGCGGATATCCGGCTTGGAGACGATTTCCATCAGCGCGACACCGGAGCGATTGAGATCGACATAGGACATGGTGGCATGCTGGTCGTGCATCGACTTGCCTGCATCCTGCTCCAGATGCAGGCGCTCGATGCCGATCTCGATGTCCTCGAACTGGCCCTGGCGATCCGGCCCAAGTGAGATGACGATCTTGCCCTCGCCGACGATCGGATCCTTGAACTGTGAGATCTGATAGCCCTGCGGCAGATCGGGATAGAAATAGTTCTTGCGGTCGAAGATCGAACGTTTGTTGATCTGCGCCTTCAGGCCGAGGCCGGTGCGCACGGCCTGCTTCACGCATTCCTCGTTGATGACGGGCAGCATGCCTGGCATGGCGGCATCGACGAGCGACACGTTGGAATTCTGGGGCTTGCCAAACTCCGTCGAGGCGCCGGAGAAGAGCTTGGAGTTGCTCAGCACCTGGGCGTGGACTTCCATCCCGATAACGACTTCCCAATCACCGGTGGCACCGGGAATGAAGCGTTTCGGATCAGGCGTACGGACGTCGACAATGGTCATGGGAAGCTCTTGTATAATGCTGTTTTCTGCTTTGGTGAGGTAGAGCAATTGGCGTGACGGCGCAAGGCTTTCGGCATCGACCGCTTGCTATATGCCCGGGCCATAGGCGCCATCGCTGTCATCGACCAACGATTTCGAAAGCCCGACCGTTGGCACGTCGCTGTCGAGCTTGGGGGAATAGACGATCGACAGCCAGCGGATTTCATAGCCGCGTGCCCTGAAGAAGGCGATGGCATCGGTGTTGCCCGCATGGCTCTGCAATGAAACCTTCTCCAGTCCTTGCCCGCGCACATCCGCTTCGATCCGCGCCAAAAGCGCTGTGCCGAGGCCGCGCCTGACGAAATCCGGATCGATCCAGAAATCGGAAATCGCCTCGTCCAGCGCCTCGCGCGCTGCCCATCCTACAGCCTCGCCGTTGAGCTCTATGACTGATATCGTCAGCCACAGATTGCGGGTGAAATTTTCAAAGGCTTCGCTGGCACTCTCCAGCAGTTCACCCGTGCCGCCGATCGCGCTCATCGCCTTCTGCCAGGAGCGCAGGCCGATGCTCGCCAATACCGCAGTTTCACCTTCATGGGCATTGCGAATGTGGATCATCAGGCCCCCGCTATTTGGAGATAGTAAAGCACCCATAGAAAGCATTTGCCAGCGGCGAGATTGGCAAACAGCTACGAAGCAAAACGCATCGAATGGGTTGAACTTGACGACGTGGCACAACCTGTTTTAGAGAGAGACATCAACGGAGTTTTGATGTCTAACTTTTGTCAGTCCCGGTAGAGGCCCCGCTCGCAAGTCTTCTTGCGTGCCGGGCCTGAAAAACGAAGCCCCGACTTCCCCAAGGGAAGGCTCGGATCGTTTTTGTGCGCCCTTTGGCGCTATACGGATTCTGACAACAATGGACATTTCCCGCGCGGAACAGCGCATTCTTCACCTGCTCGCCCAGGGCGGGCGCATCGAAATCGAACGCAGCGACAATAAGAAGATCGAGACAGTCTACTGCTTTACGCGAGATGGCTGGGTCTACCCCGATTTCGACCTCGACCTCTTCCGACGGCTGAAGCGCCTCAAGGCGATAAAATCCACCGACGGCCTTCCCTATCGCATCAGCGAGAAGGGATTGCGGCTGGTGAGGGCGCAGTTGAACAATCGATAAGCCGGACACGAGAGCCGCCGAATGAGGCGGCTCTCGTCGGGCGATACCATTCGGAAAAGAAAGCCCTGGGCGATCAGAAGGTGCGGATGATCTCCGCCACGTCATTACCGCGGCGATCGCTTTCTGCCTGCACCGCATCGCGCCTTTCGTTCATGGCGGCGATTTGATCCTCACTATCCGCCAGAGCCTTCAAATAGCGTTTCTTCAGATCGCTATTGTCAGGTACGGCACCGAGATTCTGTCTTATCCGTTCTTGTTCGCTGGTGGTCTTCTCGATCTCGCTGTCGAGCCGCTCCAGATCGTTCTGGACGGCAACCTGCCTCTTGCGCGCATCTGCGAGGTTTGTGAGCTTATCCGTAAGTGCCTTGTCATGTGCCGAAGCCGACCATCCCAGCAGCATGTCCGGTTCGGCATCGACCAGAGCATAACTGCTGCTCTGAAGCTGCTCGTCGACTGCGGTCAACACTTTCTCCGTGCCTGCCGGCACGATCGCCTTGAGCCGCTGGTGGGTTGCCGTCTTGCCGAAACCTTCAGATGAGGAGAATGACCAGCCATCCCGGATCGGATGCTCGATGACAACAGTCCGTTCGCCGTCCAGCGCGCCCGATACGGTGTATGTTGTCGTCTGGCGATATTTGACGGTGGCATTCATCACGCCATCGACAACCTTCAGCGAGGCAATCTCCTCCGTTGGCGTCTGCTGCTCGCTGATCGTAACCTTGCGATCGGTCGCGAAGCTGGCGAGGCGCGTGTCGTCCTCCGGCAGTGCCGACATCTGGGAATCGCCGACATAGCCCGCCTTGCCGTCATAGAGCGTCAGAATTCCCGCCGGCATGCTGACGCCGGTGGTATTCTTGAGCATCACGGCAGCTATGGGATTGCGATAGGCGCTGCCGGACCGATACATGTCCACCATGTCGGCTTCCACATCCGCGTCCATGATCGGCACCGACAAGGTATCGCCATTGGCCAGATCGTAGGTCCCCGGAAGCTCGAAAGTGGCAGAAATGTCGCTTTCGGTCGCCGTGGCCGGGTCTCCGGCGGCAACCTGCATCGGCTCCGCCGGCCGCGCCAATTCATCGGCCTCATAGGCCTGAGCGTCGGCCATCTTTCCGCCTATGCTCTTCATCGCTCGTCGCGGGGCGGGCATTGCCGGCGCCTCGGCACCAGAAGCGAGACGCCGCCTGTTTGAGAGATCGCCGCTGTCGGGATCGGGGACATTGTTCGACGCCGTGTTGACCGGCACCTCCTGCCGCTCGCGCCAATAGAGCTGGTGCAGACCCTGCTTCAGCGTGACCGGTTCGGCCGAGGTCAGCGTCAACTTCACGCCTTTCCAGTCTTCACCGCTGGCATTTTCCAGCACCGTCCACGCCTGCAGGCGCGCCTTGTCATTTCCGTCGATGACGACCTTGTAAGCCGTCTTCCAGACCGGAGACGGCACGACATAGGTCAGGCCGACGGCGCTGCCGTCCTTCACACCGTTCATTTTGATATCGATGGTGCGTGTGCGATCGTTCTTGCCGTGGGCGATGGCTGCCGCAGCTTTGGCGATCTTCGCTCTCAGTTCGGCATCCTCAAGCCGGACGGATGCGTCCTCGCCCAGTGCCAGCGTCTCCACTGCGCCATCCCTGTCGATAACGGTGAGCAGGTAAGCCGCTGCTTTATCGCCGGACTTTCTCGTCTCGATACCGAGAATATTTCCCTCGACGGTCTTTCCCCCGCTGGTGACGGACACCCTGGCGCCCTGCATTGATGTCAGAAGCGACGGCACGGACGAAAGCGCTTCGGGCGTGAACGGCAGGCCCTTGAAGGTCTCCTGCAACGGCTGCGGCCCCGCCAGCGACATGCCGGCCACCGAGCCCGCCGACCCATTCACCACAAGGCTCTTCAAGATATCATCGACTTGATCGAGCGGTACCTCGATCCGGATCATGCCGTCGCTATTGATATTGGCAGATCTGGAAACCTGGGCCAGACCGCCAGAGGACAAGGTGATGGATCGAATGGCCCCGTTGTCGGCCGCCAGCGCAATCGCTGGAAAGGATGCGCTGAGGAGCAGGATCGCCGTGACTTGCTTGAGCATGAAGAGACCTTCCGATTCGGTTGCAGAGGACGAGACCAAACGGCCGGCTGCAATTTATGATCGTATTTCGGTCCAAAGTGTGATGGCGCGCGGGCGGAATATTGGCACATGAAAAAGGGCCGTCCGGATTTCCGGACGGCCCTTTTTCTATTGGCTTTAAACTCCGCGAAACTTGACGAGATCGCTCATCAAGCCCGCTCGTCCGAGTGTGGCGCTTACCACCACTTCGCCGGCGTGAACTTACCGGCGGCCTGTTCGATGACGTGGGCGGTTTTGAAGAGGGTTTCTTCTTCGAACGGCTTGCCGATGAGCTGCAGGCCGAGCGGCAGGCCCTTCGGGTCGAGGCCAGCGGGGACAGCAATGCCGGGCAGGCCGGCCATGTTGACCGTCACCGTGAAGATATCGTTCAGGTACATCTTCACCGGATCGGACGCGAGGTCCTCGTCGGCGATGCCGAAGGCCGAGGATGGCGTGGCGGGCGTGAGGATCGCGTCGACACCGGCGTTGAAGGCCAGTTCGAAGTCACGCTTGATCAGCGTGCGAACCTTCTGCGCGCGCAGATAATAGGCGTCGTAGTAGCCGGCCGAGAGAACATAGGTTCCGATCATGATGCGGCGCTTCACTTCCTGGCCGAAGCCGGCAGCGCGCGTCTTTTCATACATGTCGACGATATCCTTGCCGTCGACGCGCAGGCCGTAGCGGACGCCGTCGTAGCGGGCAAGATTCGAGGAGGCTTCGGCGGGCGCAACGATGTAATAGGCCGGCAGCGCGTATTTCGTGTGCGGCAGGGAGATGTTGACGATCTCGGCGCAGGCATCCTTCAGCCAGGCGATGCCCTGCTGCCAGAGCGTCTCGATCTCTTCCGGCATGCCATCAACGCGGTATTCGTTCGGAATACCGATCTTCATGCCCTTCAGCGACTGGCCGAGCGAAGCTTCGTAATCCGGCACCGGCAGGTCGACGGAGGTCGTATCCTTGGCATCGACGCTTGCCATCGACTTCAGAAGGATGGCGGCATCGCGCACGTCGCGGGCGATCGGGCCGGCCTGGTCGAGCGACGAGGCGAAGGCGACGATGCCCCAGCGCGAGCAGCGGCCATAGGTCGGCTTGATGCCCACGGTGCCGGTGAAGGCGGCCGGCTGGCGGATGGAGCCGCCGGTGTCGGTAGCGGTCGCTCCTGCGCAGAGATGCGCGGCAACGGCTGCAGCCGAACCGCCGGACGAGCCGCCGGGGACGAGCTGTTGGTTCGAACCCTCGGCACGCCAGGGGTTGATCACGGGGCCGTAATAGGAGCTCTCGTTGGAGGAGCCCATGGCGAACTCATCCATGTTGAGCTTGCCCAGCATGACGGCGCCGTCATTCCAGAGGTTTTGCGTGACAGTCGATTCATAACGCGGCTTGAAGCCGTCAAGAATGTGGCTGCAGGCCTGGGTGTGGATGCCTTCGGTGCCAAACAGATCCTTGATCCCGAGCGGTATACCTTCGAGCGCGCCGGCGTTGCCGGCGGCGAGACGGGCGTCCGAGGCCTTGGCCATCTCGCGCGCCTTGTCGGGCGTAACAGCGATATAGGCATTGATCTGACCGTTGGTCGCATCGATCGCCGAGATATAGGCCTCGGTCAGTTCAGTGGCGGTAATCTGCTTGGCGCGCAGCTTGTCGCGGGCTTCGGCAATGGTCAGGCTGGTCAGTTCGCTCATTTTGTTTCGCTTCAGATCTGGAATTGGGCAACGGGTCGGAAAGGGCTCGAGGGAACCGTTATTCGACGACTTTGGGCACCAGGAAGAAATTCTGATCGGTATTCGGCGCATTGGCGACGATGTCGGCGGCCTTATTGCCATCCGTCACTTCATCGGCACGCTTCTTCATCGCCATCGGGGTTACCGAGGTCATGGCCTCGACGCCATCGACATTCACTTCGGAAAGCTGCTCGACGAAGCCCAGAATGCCGTTAAGCTCGCCCATCATCCGCTGTGCTTCGTCTTCATTGACGGCGATACGGGCAAGATGGGCGACGCGTTTGACAGTAGCGAGATCGACGGACATGGCATTCTCCGGATAGCAAGATTACCCACCGAAGTGGATTTGCTTCACGCTATAAAGGCCATGCCCGCCATACGCAACGGGTATCGTCAGGCAGAAATGCTCTCGCCCGCCTTCGGCGCCGCAACCGCCGTCTTCGAGCCTTCCATGCCGGCGATGAACTTTTCCGGCGTCTGGTCGATGATTGGGAAAGTGCCGTAGTGGCAGGGAATGGCCGTCTTGAAGTTGAAGAAGCGCTGGCAGGCGAGTGCGGCCACGGCACCGCCCATGGTGAAGCGGTCGCCGATCGGCAGGATGCCGATATCGGGCTGATGCAGTTCGTTGATGAGGGCCATGTCCGAGAAGATGTCGGTATCGCCCATGTGGAACAGCGTCGGCTCGTCGTCGAAATGCAGCATCAGGCCGTTCGGGTTGCCGAGCGCGTGGGAAACGCCGTCTTCGGTGATCTGGGCGGAGGAATGCAGCGCATTGGTAAAGGTGGCCGAGAAGCCGCCGAGGCCGACGGTGCCGCCGGTATTGCCCATTTCCAGCTTCTCGACGCCCTTGGTGCTGAGCCAGGAAGCGAGATCGGCATTCGCGAGCACGACCGCGCCGGTGTCCTTGGCGATCTGAACCGTGTCGCCGACGTGGTCGGCATGGCCGTGCGTCAGCAGGATGTGGGTCACGCCCTGCGCAACGTCCTTGATGTTGAGACCGGCGGCCGCAAAGGAAGAATTGTAAGACAGAAATGGATCGATCAGTATTTTTGCCTTGGCCGTTTCGATACGAAAAGCGGCATGGCCGAGCCAGGTGATCTTCATTGGATTTCTCCTTATGACTTGATTTGAAATGAAAGGCTGGTGTCTGGAGCATTTCCGATGGAAACGCTCCTTCTATTGGCTCTTCCGCATTTCCGCAGGCAAAACCGCTGTGCGCTTTTGCTGGAAATGCTCTAGGAGATATCCCAAACCGCAGCAAAGAAAAGCGGTTAGGACTTCAATTTGTTTTGACGAGAGCGAGACCCTGATGACGACGCTGACCATCGAAGACCTAGCCGTGATGCTCCTGCCCGGCCAGCCGATTGCCGGTCTCGATCTCGGCACGAAGACGATCGGGCTTGCGATGTCCGATCTCGGGCGGCGCTTTGCCACGCCTCGCCCGGTCCTCAAGCGCGTGAAATTCACCCAGGATGCCCAAACATTGCTTGCTTTCGCCGAGAAGGAAAAGGTCGCAGCCTTCGTCATAGGGCTTCCGATGAATATGGATGGCTCTGCCGGACCGCGCGTGCAGGCAACGCGCGCCTTCGTGCGAAGCATGGCGGAAAAGACCGCCCTACCCTTCGTCTTCTGGGACGAGCGGCTCTCGACCGTTGCCGCCGAGCGAGCGCTTCTGGAAATGGACGTCTCACGGGCCAAGCGCGCCGAACGGATCGACTCGGCAGCGGCAAGCTTCATTCTTCAGGGAGCGTTGGATAGGCTGTCGGCACTCGGAAGAGCGACCTTGCCCGACCTCGATGCCTGACGGCGCCTCCACCATTCCATGATGGCAGCGCGGCGGCGGAAGCCGAAAATCGCGAAGACGAGCAGGCTGTCGAAGGCGATCGCACGGGCTACCAGCGGCGGGATGGTTTCCGGCGGAATGCCGAGAATCTTGCCGTAAATGTCGAATACGAGGTCATGCATCTGCCGCGTCAGCATGAAGATGCCGAAGCTCATGTCGTAGTACGACAGGTAATACCATGCCCCGAGAAACGAGACCGGTCCGGCCCAGCAAATCAACAACCACTTCATGCGGTACCCCTTCGACGCTGAAATTGCGTCGTGCCAGCCGAAAGGACGAGCCAGTTCGACAGCGCCATGGCGCTCAAGACGATCGCGGGCAGCGTGATATCTAGTGCGAGCACAGCGAAGAACATCACCGCCGTCACGAGAAACACGAATTTAGTGGGTTTCAACCCCATGGCTGCACGCTTGATGGTTAACTAATCATCTTCCAACAGTGACGAGTTAACCGCTGCGACGCAACGTAAACCATTTGTTAAGGTTAATGGCGGAGCGAGCCTGTGGATATCCGCTGCCCCGTGGTCGATATCAGCCGTAGACGCCGCGCACGATCCGCTTCAAGGCCGTTGCCGCCTTCTCCCAATCCTTTGCATTTTTCAGCGCAAGACCGGCGCATTGGTCGCTGACAGCCGCGGCCAGGACGATATGCTGGATGGCCGCAAAGATCATGGCATTGACAGCCTGGGCATCGACACCCTTGGGGGGCATGAGCGAGCCGCGCATGCGCTCAATCCAGCCGGCGAGCGCCTTGGATCGGGCCTCGGACAGTCGGCGCACCTGCTCGCTGTTTTCCGAGACTTCCCAGGCGACGATGCGGCGCATGAGGGGATCAGCGCGCAAAGCATCGAGAAACAGCATCGAAAGCCGCTCCATCAGGTCCCCATAGGTCAGAAGGAACATGCCGCCGGTGTCGTCGGGAATGCGATCGGTGACCCAGCTGCCGAGATCGGTGCCGATGGCCTCCACAAGGCCATTCAAGCCGCCGTAGTAGCGGTAAATCAGCTGCTTGTCGCAGCCGGCGCCGCGGGCGACCGCATTGATACCGAAATTCTGGAACCCCTCCTCCGCCAGAAGCCGTTTGGCGGCGTCCAGGATTGCCTGCTCAGTCGCGGCGCGATTGCGCACGCGCTTTTCGACGACAGGCATTTCCAAAGGGATTTTAACGGCAGCGTTCGCGGGGGCCATCGACTCGACTCCAATCTGTCACCGAGCGGTGAATAACAAGCCAAGTCGCCCTAAACAACAAAGCCGTCAGGCCTCTGTCCGTCAAAACGCGCGAATCCACAGATTAGAGGAACTGACCAAACCACACTGTCGTTTCGGACGCCAGACATCTCTTCAAAGATGCCGACCGACATCCATTCGCCGGTGCAATATACGAATGATCGCGATTTCACCATCCCGCAAAAGATAGTAGATCACATGGGACCCTACGGCATATTTGAAATAGCCGTCGCGGATGTCGGTCGCGCGGCCAATTTTCACACCGGATGCCAATCCCTCGAAAGCCCCGACGATTTCGGCATGGTAGATCTCGGCCTGTCTTACAGACCAGTTCTCGACCGTATATCGCCAGATACCTTCAAGATCGGCCAACGCAAGCGGGGAAAGACCATACTTGCGGGACCTATTCACCATAGGTCGTGCGCATTCGCTTGAGGAATGCGACGTTATCGAAGGAAGCAACCTCCCCAGATTCCTCACCGGCGATCAACGCACTCTGCAGAGCCTTGGCCTTTGCCTCGTGCTCTTCAAGCAAGCGCAAACCTGCGCGAACAACGTCACTGGCAGAGCCATACCGGCCTGTCTTTATCTGTGCCTCGATGAAGGCGCTGAAATGATCCCCCAGCGAGATGGATGTGTTGCGAGCCATGAAGCCCTCCTTGCCGATACCAATAGATAATAAATATTGGTATCGCATCAATCAAGGATGCCGCGACAGAGCCGCTGGCGCAGTGCTATGTCGCAGGCGGATACAATAGATCGACGATGTAGCTGGCATCGAAGCGCGAATCGAGCATGCCATAGGTGGCGCGCCAGCCGCCAGCGAGACGGGTTTCAATGAAGGCATCGGCGATCTTGCCAGCTCCGAGGCGATAAAGCTCGGCGGCCCCGGCCGCGAGCGCCATCTGTTCCACCAGCAGGCGGGCAGCGCCCTCGTCCTGCTCGCAAAGCGCCATGGCGGCACGCAGGACATCGATGGTCTTCTTGCCGGCCGGGCCGAGATCGCGGGCGAGACCGGCAAAGACGGTCTCGAACAGGTCCTTGCCCCGGTTCAACACGCGCAGGACGTCTAGCGCCATGACGTTGCCGGAGCCTTCCCAGATCGCATTGACGGGGGCCTCGCGGTAATGGCGGGCAATCGGGCGCTCTTCGATGTAGCCGCTGCCGCCGATGCACTCCATGGCCTCATAGATCAGCGCGGGCGCGATCTTGCAGCACCAATATTTGGCGACCGGCGTCATGACGCGGGCATAGGCCGCATCTTCCGTGCTGCCGCTCGCCTTGTCGAAGGCTTCGGCCAGGCGGAAGGCGAGTGCAGTCGCGGCGGCGACATCGAGCGCCATATCGGCAAGTACGCGCGTCATGATCGGCTGGTTGACCAGCATCTTGCCGAAGACGCTGCGGCCGCGAGCGTGATGCACGGCCTCGGCGAGCGAGGCGCGCATGATGCCAGCGGATGCCAGAGCGCAGTCGAGTCGCGTCAGCGTCACCATGTCAAGGATGGTGCGGATGCCGCCATCTGGTGCTCCGAGCAGGAAGCCGAACGTATCGGTGAACTCGACCTCGGAGGAGGCATTCGATCGGTTGCCGAGCTTGTCCTTGAGCCGCTGGAAATGCAGGCCGTTGGCCGAACCATCTTCCAAAAGACGCGGCACCAGGAAGCAACCCATGCCGTCCTTGGTTTGCGCAAGCATGATGAAGGCGTCACTCATCGGCGCCGACATGAACCACTTGTGGCCTGAAAGCCTGTAGATGCCATCGCTGACCTTATCGGCACTCGTCCGGTTGGCACGCACATCCGTGCCGCCCTGCTTTTCCGTCATGCCCATGCCGATAGTGACGGCGCTCTTCTGCATGGCGGGCTTGTTGGACGAATCGTACTTACGCGAGAGAATCTTCGGTGCCCAATCCTTCTGCACCGCCGGCGAGGCCATCATGGCGGCAACCGAGGCACTGGTCATCGTGAGGGGGCAGAGGTGGCCGCATTCGAGCTGCGCCGTCAGATAGAAGCGGGCGGCGCGCACTTTGTGCGAATGACCCTTTGCTTCAGGGTCAGCCTGCGCATCCCAGATCGAGGAATGCAGGCCCATCGCCATGGAGCGACGCATCAGCGCGTGCCAGGCGGGGTGAAACTCGACGACATCGAGACGCTCGCCGCGCGGGCCGTGGGTGCGCAGCTGCGGCGCGCCTTGGTTTGCCATGCGCGCCAGTTCCTGGGCCTCGTGCGAGGTGACGAAACGACCATGCTGCTCCAGTTCTTCCCGTATCGAACGCGGCAGGCCGGAGGTGAGATCGACGATCAGCGGATCGGAACGATAGGCATTGATGCCGGTCCAGAGGCTCGGCTGGTTCAGGTCGGCAAAGGGGTCGTCAGTCCGGGTCGCTTGGGTCATGAATCGCTTGTAGAACAAGTGGGTTGCAAAGGGAAACTGGAAGTTACGTCTCCCACCGGCATCGCTCCTGTAGCGGGATTCGGGCGAAATTGCATGGGGAACAAACGGCCTCGGCACATACCCCCGCTTGCCCCATCGGCGCTCCCTCTTTATAGACCGCCTGACGAAATCCGGAGGCAGGTTTATGGTCTTCTTTCCCCACCGCCACCTCATTGGCATCAAGGGCCTCACCGAGCAGGATATCACCTATCTTCTCGACAAGGCCGACGAGGCGGTCAAGATCAGCCGCCAGCGCGAGAAAAAGACATCGACGCTTCGCGGGCTGACGCAGATCAATCTCTTCTTCGAAGCATCGACGCGCACGCAATCCTCCTTCGAGTTGGCCGGAAAACGGCTGGGCGCCGATGTGATGAATATGTCGGTCGGCAACTCGTCGGTCAAAAAGGGCGAGACGCTGATCGATACGGCGATGACGCTGAATGCCATGCGGCCCGACGTGCTTGTCATCCGCCATTCGAGCGCAGGCGCTGCCGCGCTCTTGGCGCAGAAGGTCTCCTGCTCCGTCGTCAATGCCGGCGACGGCCAGCACGAGCATCCAACCCAGGCCCTGCTCGACGCGCTGACGATCCGCCGCGCCAAGGGCAAGCTCTCGCGCATCATCGTCGCCATCTGCGGCGACGTGCTGCATTCGCGCGTCGCCCGCTCCAATATCCTGCTTCTCAACGCCATGGGTGCACGCGTCCGCGTCGTCGCACCCGCCACGCTGCTGCCGGCCGGCATCGCCGACATGGGCGTTGAAGTCTTCCATTCGATGAAAGAAGGGCTGAAGGATGCCGACGTTGTAATGATGCTGCGGCTGCAGCGCGAGCGTATGTCCGGCGCCTTCGTGCCTTCGGTGCGCGAATATTATCACTTCTACGGACTCGACGCAGAAACGCTCAAGGCCGCCAAGGAGGATGCTTTGGTCATGCATCCGGGGCCGATGAACCGCGGGGTGGAAATCGCCTCCGAAGTAGCGGACGGCCCGCAAAGCGTCATTGCCGAACAGGTCGAGATGGGCGTCGCCGTCCGCATGGCCGTGATGGAAACGCTGCTCGTTTCACAGAACCAAGGGCCTCGCAGCGAGGGAGCAGGCGCATGAGCAACTCGATCATCCTTCAGAACGTCCGCATCATCGATCCCTCCCGCGATCTCGACGAGGTCGGCACGATCGTTGTCGAAGACGGTGTCATCGTAGCCTCCAGCAAGGATGCGAAGAGCCACGGCGTTCGCAAGGGCGCGACCGTTCGCGACTGCAATGGGCTTGTCGCCATTCCCGGCCTGGTCGATGCGCGCGTCCATGTCGGCGAGCCTGGCGGCGAACATCGCGAAACGATCGCGTCTGCCAGCCGCGCGGCAGCGGCCGGCGGCGTCACTTCTTTCATCATGATGCCGGACACGGACCCGGTCATCGATGATATTGCCCTTGTCGAATTCGTCAGGAAGACGGCGCGCGATACGGCCGTCGTCAATGTCTATCCGGCAGCGGCTCTCACCAAGGGGCTGGCCGGCGATGAGATGACGGAAATCGGCCTGCTGCGCGAAGCCGGAGCCGTCGTGTTTACCGACGCGCATTCCAGCGTCCACGATAGCCAGATTCTGCGCCGAGTGATGACCTATGCACGCGAATTCGGCGCGGTGATTTCCTGCGAGACACGTGACAAATATCTAGGCGCAAACGGCGTGATGCATGAAGGGCTGCTCGCAAGCTGGCTCGGGCTCTCAGGCATTCCGAAGGAAGCTGAACTCATTCCGCTCGAGCGCGATCTTCGCATCGCGGCGCTGACGCGCAGCCATTATCACGCTGCTATGATCTCCGTGCCGGAATCGGCCGAGGCGATCCGCCTCGCCCGCTCGCGTGGCGCCAAGGTCACATGCGGCATCTCCATCAACAATCTGGCGCTCAACGAGAACGACATCGGCGAGTACCGGACCTTCTTCAAGCTCTACCCGCCGCTGCGCTCCGAGGATGACCGCACAGGCATGATCGAGGCGCTGGCCGACGGCACGATCGACATCATCGTCTCCTCGCATGATCCGCAAGATGTGGATACGAAACGCCTGCCGTTCGGCGAGGCAGAGGACGGTGCGGTCGGGCTGGAAACGCTGCTTCCGGCAGCGCTCCGGCTCTATCATAGTGGCCAAGTCAGCCTGATGCGGCTCATCGATGCGCTCTCGACGCGGCCGGCACAGATCTTCGGGCTGCCCGCCGGCACACTGAAGCCCGGCGCCAAAGCGGATATCGCTCTCGTCGATCTCGACGAGCCTTGGCTTGTCGCAAAAGACATGCTTTTGTCGCGCTCGAAGAATACGCCCTTCGAAGACGCGAGAATGAGCGGCCGGGCGGTTGCAACCTATGTCGCCGGCAAGCTGGTTCACAGTCTCTAAGGCAAGCGCCAGGGTTTACGGAGAATAAGACGCGATGGCTGATTTCTGGACTTGGCAGCTTACCCTGCAGACCGCGCTGGCCGCGCTTGTCATCGGCTATCTGCTCGGCTCCATTCCCTTCGGCCTCCTGCTGACCCGCATGGCCGGGCTCGGCGACGTGCGCAACATCGGTTCGGGCAATATCGGCGCGACCAACGTGCTGCGCACCGGCAACAAGGGGCTTGCAGCCGCAACCCTGCTGCTCGATGCCTTCAAGGGTACGGCCGCCGTGCTGATCACCGCGCATTTCTTTGGCGAGGATGCCGGCGTTCTTGCCGGCTTTGCCGCCTTCATCGGTCACATCTTCCCTGTCTGGATCGGCTTCAAGGGCGGCAAGGGTGTCGCTACCTATCTCGGCATCCTGCTCGGGCTTGCACCGTTGATGGCCCTGATCTTTGCCATCGTCTGGCTGGCGATCGCCTTTACCACCCGCTATTCCTCGCTTTCCGCACTGGTTGCAACTCTTGTCATCCCGGTTGTATTGTGGATATTGGGGGCCGATAAGATCGCCGCCGTCATGGCGCTGATGACCGTCATCTCCTGGTACAAGCATAGGGCCAATATTGCCCGGCTGACCGCGGGAACGGAAGGCAAGATCGGAGCAAAGGGATAATGGACACAGGCAGCGCAAGACGGACGGGAGTTGCGCTGACCGAAAAACAAAGGATCGCCTGGCTCAGGCTCATCCGTTCGGACAATGTCGGTCCGTCCACCTTTCGTGACCTCATCAATCACTATGGTTCGGCTGAAGCGGCTCTGGCTGCGCTTCCGGAGCTTTCGCAGCGCGGCGGCTCGACGCGCGCGATCCGCATTGCCGATGAGCGGGATGCCCTGCGGGAGCTGGAGGCAGCGCACCGCTTCGGCGCACGCTTCATCGGCATCGGTGAGCCGGACTATCCCCCTGCCCTTCGCGAGATCGATGGCGCGCCGCCGCTGCTTGCCGTCAAAGGCAACATGTCCGTAGCTACGAGGCCGGCCATCGGCATGGTCGGCTCACGAAATGCCTCGATCAGCGGCGCCAAATTCACCGCCATGATTGCACGCATCTGCGGCGAGGCCGGTTATGCGGTGGTTTCCGGTCTGGCACGCGGCATCGACACGGCCGCCCATCGCGCAAGCCTCGCCACCGGCACGATCGCCGCCATGGCTGGTGGCCTCGACCAACCCTACCCGCCCGAGAATATCAGCCTGCTCAACGACATATGGGACGGCAACGGGCTTGCCGTCAGCGAAATGCCCTTTGGCTGGGAGCCGCGAGCGCGCGACTTTCCGCGCCGTAATCGCCTCATCGCTGGCATCTCGCTCGGTGTCGTGGTGGTCGAGGCGGCAACGCGATCCGGTTCGCTGATAACAGCGCGACTTGCCGGCGAATTCGGCCGGCTCGTCTTTGCCGTTCCCGGCTCGCCGCTCGATCCGCGCTGCGAAGGAACGAACGGCCTGCTGAAAGATGGCGCGATGATCGTCACGACACCGGACGATGTCGTCGAAGCGCTACGGCCGCTCACCGAGCCGGATCTCTTTCGCCCGCGCCCCGCAACGGCACCCCTCGAAAGAAGCAAGCCGCTCTCCACGCCGCCCGATGATGCAGAGCGGGACCATATCGTCGAGGCGCTAGGGCCGACGCCGGTCGAGATCGACGATATCGTCCGTCACACCGGCTTGTCGATATCGGCCGTTCATTCCGTTCTTCTCGAACTCGACATGGCCGGCCGGCTGCATCGGCATCCCGGCGGACTGGTGTCGATCTCCATGCTGGATTGAAAACTGTGATACGCGTACCGATTCTAAGCATAGCATCGCCGCGCCAAGCGCAAAAATCGCATTACAGCGCCGCGCGTCACATATGACGCGCAAAGGTCGCTGTAACACGTTAGAGGTGCCGCATAATTTTATGCTTCAATCGATTCCGATTTAAGGAATTATGCAATAGCCTCTTGACCGCGACGATTTCCCTGTCCATGTCGGAAGGCCGGGAAGACGGAAAAACCCGGTATCTCCCGCGTCTTATACCGGCGCGACCTCTTATTCAGAGACTTGATGATGAACGTTGTAGTGGTGGAATCGCCTGCCAAGGCCAAGACAATCAATAAATATCTGGGACCCGGATATAAGGTTCTTGCATCCTTCGGCCATGTGCGTGACCTGCCCGCCAAAGACGGTTCGGTACTGCCTGACCAGGATTTCGAAATGCTGTGGGAAGTCGATGGTGCCTCGCAAAAGCGCATCAAGGACATTGCCGACGCGATGAAATCCTCCGACGGCCTTTTTCTCGCGACCGACCCCGATCGTGAGGGTGAAGCCATTTCGTGGCATGTGCTCGATCTGTTGAACAAGAAGCGCGTTATCAACGGCAAGCCGGTGAAGCGCGTGGTGTTCAACGCCATCACCAAGAAGGCCGTGCTCGACGCCATGGCCGACCCGCGCGACATCGACGTGCCGCTGGTGGACGCCTATCTCGCCCGCCGCGCGCTTGACTACCTCGTCGGCTTCAACCTGTCGCCGGTTCTGTGGCGCAAGCTGCCGGGCGCCCGGTCGGCCGGCCGCGTGCAATCCGTGGCGCTTCGCCTCGTCTGCGACCGAGAATCCGAGATCGAACGCTTCATCTCGGAAGAATACTGGAACCTTTCTGCGATCCTGAAAACGCCACGCGGCGATGAATTCGAAGCCCGCCTGGTCTCTGCCGACGGCAAGCGCCTGCAGCCGCGCGCGATCGGCAACGGCGAAGAGGCCGGCAAGCTGAAGGCGCTGCTCGAAGGTGCCTCCTATGTCGTTGGCACGGTCGAGGCAAAGCCGGTCAAGCGCAATCCGAGCCCACCCTTCACCACTTCGACGCTGCAGCAGGCCGCCTCCTCGAAACTCGGCTTCTCGGCCTCTCGCACCATGCAGGTGGCGCAGAAGCTCTATGAAGGCGTCGATATCGGCGGCGAAACCGTCGGTCTCATCACCTATATGCGTACGGACGGCGTGCAGATGGCGCCGGAAGCGATCGATGCGGCACGCCACGCCATAGCCAACCAGTTCGGCAACCGCTATCTGCCGGAAAAGGCACGCTTCTATTCCACCAAGGCAAAGAATGCCCAGGAAGCACACGAAGCGATCCGCCCGACCGACTTCGACCGCGTGCCGGATCGCATCCGCAAGTTCCTCGATGACGACCAGCTCAGGCTTTACGATCTGATCTGGAAGCGCGGTATCGCCAGCCAGATGGCATCGGCAGAAATCGAGCGTACGACGGTCGAGATCCTGGCCGATAACGCCGGCAAGAAGGCGGGCCTGCGCGCCGTCGGCTCCGTCATCCGTTTCGACGGCTTCATCGCCGCCTATACCGACCAGAAGGAAGACGGCGAGCAGAGCGACGACAGCGAAGAAGGCGGCCGCCTGCCGGAAATCAACGCACGCGAAAATCTCGCCAAACAGAAGATCAATTCGACCCAGCATTTCACCGAACCGCCGCCGCGCTATTCTGAGGCGTCGCTGATCAAGAAGATGGAAGAGCTCGGCATCGGCCGCCCCTCCACCTATGCCGCGACGCTCGCAACGCTGCGCGACCGCGATTATGTGACCATCGACAAGCGCAAGCTGGTGCCGCAGGCCAAGGGACGGCTGGTCACAGCCTTCCTCGAAAGCTTTTTCACCAAATATGTCGAATACGACTTCACGGCCGATCTAGAGGAGAAGCTTGACCGCATCTCCGCTGGCGAGCTGAACTGGAAGGACGTGCTTCGCGATTTCTGGCGCGATTTCTTCGCCCAGATCGAAGACACGAAGGAACTGCGCGTCACCAATGTTCTAGATGCCCTGAACGATGCGCTGGCACCGCTTGTCTTCCCGAAGCGCGAAGACGGCAGCGATCCGCGCATCTGCCAAGTATGCGGCACGGGTAACCTCTCGCTGAAGCTCGGCAAATACGGCGCCTTCGTCGGCTGCTCGAACTATCCGGAATGCAATTATACCCGCCAGCTTTCGTCGGAAGGCGGCGCGGAGGCTGAATCCAACGGATTGAACGAACCGAAAGCGCTCGGCACCGATCCGGTGACCGGTGAAGAGCTGACGCTGCGTTCGGGCCGCTTCGGTCCCTATATCCAGCGCGGCGACGGCAAGGATGCCAAGCGTGCATCGCTGCCGCGCGGCTGGAAGCCGGAGGATATCGATTATGAAAAGGCGATGGCGCTGATCTCGCTGCCACGCGACATCGGCAAGCACCCCGAAACCGGCAAGATGATTTCTTCCGGCATCGGCCGCTATGGACCATTCCTGTTGCACGACGGCAGCTACGCCAACCTCGAAAGCGTCGAGGATGTCTTCACCGTTGGTCTGAACCGCGCCGTCACCGTTCTTGCCGAAAAGCAGAGCAAGGCAGCCGGTGGAGCGCGCGGCGGAACACCCGCAGCGTTGAAGGATCTCGGCGCGCATCCGGATGGCGGCGGCTCGATCACCGTTCGCGACGGCAAGTACGGCCCCTACGTCAATTGGGGCAAGGTCAATGCGACTTTGCCGAAGGGGACGGATCCGCAGGCGATCACCGTCGAGGAAGCCCTAGCTCTGATCGCAGCGAAGGCCGGCAAGAGCGGCGGCACCACCAAGAAGGCACCCGCTAAGGCAAAGGCCGCGGCAGCCGGCGCAAAAGCCACGAAAACGACTGCCAAGCCGAAGGCTGCTGCAAAGAAGCCTGCGGCCAAGACGGCGGCGAAAAAGAAGAGTGCAGAGTGAGCAGAGAACCGCGCGGCAGGAACCCATCGTCGGAACGGCGTTCCGGTAAGCCCGGCCGCGCCGGCAAGGCAGGCGGCGAGGTTGAGCCGATGATGGCAATTATCCACGGCGAGCTGCCGCCGCGCGAGGTCATCCTGCGCTTCATCGCCGATCATCCGCAACAAGCTTCCAAGCGCGAACTCGCCAAGGCCTTTGGCCTAAAGGGCGAGAGCCGTGTCGCGCTCAAGGAACTGCTGCGCGAGCTTGAAGAAGAAGGCATGGTGCAGAAGAGCCGTAAGTCTCTCATCCGCCCTGGCGCGCTGCCGCCGATTGCCGTTCTCGATATTACGACGCGCGACAAGGACGGCATGCTGATCGGCCGCCCCGCCGAATGGGCCGACGAAAACGGCGTCGCGCCCGCAGTCATGATCAAGCAGTCCTCCTCGCCCGCCGGCCGCAACGGCAAGGGCAAGGCGCCGGTCGCCGGCATGGGCGACCGCATTCTTGCGAAGATCTTCTCGGCTGTGGATCGCGGCGGCCCAGCCTATACGGCTCGCATCATTAAGGTCATCGACAAGCGGCAGGGCGCCTCCATGGGCGTCTTCCGCGAAACGCCGGGCGGCGGTGGCCGGCTGATGCCGATCGAACGGCGCGGCGAGGAAATGGTCATCGACCCCGATTATACCGGCGGTGCCAAGGACGGCGATCTGGTCGAAGTCGAAGTGGCGCGTCTCGGCCGCTTCGGCCTGCCGCGCGCCAAGGTTCTGTCTGTTGTCGGTTCTGTCGCCTCGGAAAAAGCGATCTCGATGATCGCCATTCACGCACATGGAATTCCGCATGTCTTCCCCGTCGCAGTCATTGCGGAAGCCGATGCGGCCAAGCCGGCCACCATGTCCCATCGCGAGGATTGGCGCAGCCTGCCGCTGATCACCATCGACCCAGCCGATGCCAAGGACCATGACGATGCCGTCTATGCCGAGATGGACCCCTCGCCCGACAATCCGGACGGCGTGATCGTCACCGTCGCCATCGCCGACGTCTCCTGGTACGTGCGTCCGAACTCGCCGCTCGACCGCGAGGCGCTGAAGCGCGGCAATTCGGTCTATTTCCCCGACCGCGTCGTGCCGATGCTGCCCGAGCGCATCTCCAACGATCTCTGCTCGCTCAAGGAAGGCGTCGACCGCCCTGCCCTCGCGGTTCGAATGGTCTTCTCCAAGGAAGGCCGCAAGGCTGGGCATACCTTCCATCGTGTTATGATGAAGAGCGCTGCCAAGCTTTCCTACCAGCAGGCGCAGGCTGCGATCGACGGCCAGCCCGACGACAAGACCGGACCGATGCTGGAGCCGATTCTCAAGCCGCTCTGGCACGCCTATGAGATTTTGAAAAAGGGCCGCGACCGGCGCCAGCCGCTCGAACTCGATATGCCCGAGCGCAAGATCCTGCTGAAGCCGGATGGCACCGTCGATCGTGTCTTCGTGCCGCCGCGCCTCGATGCACACAAGCTCATCGAAGAAATGATGATCCAGGCGAACGTCGCTGCGGCCGAGACGTTGGAAAAGCGCAAGCAGGTGCTGATCTACCGTATCCACGATGGCCCAACGCTCGCCAAGCAGGAAATCCTGCGCGAATTTCTGGCCACCCTCGGCATTTCGCTTGCCAAGGGCGGCAATGTGCGCGCCAACAGCTTCAACGGCATTTTGGCGAAAGCCGAGGGTACGGCGCATCAGACCATGGTCAACGAGATGGTGCTGCGCTCACAGAGCCAGGCGATCTACAGCCCCGACAACATCGGGCATTTCGGCCTGAATCTGATGAAATACGCCCACTTCACCTCGCCCATCCGTCGCTATGCGGATCTGATCGTGCATCGCGCGCTGGTCGGCTCGCTTGGCCTTGGCGAAGGTGCGATCACGCCGGAGGAAGAAGCTTCGCTCGACGATATTGCAGCCGAAATCTCGACCTTCGAGCGCCGCGCTATGGCCGCGGAGCGCGAGACGGTGGACCGGCTCATTGCCCACCACCTCGCCGGTCGTGTCGGCGCGGAGTTCGAGGCGCGCGTCGGCGGCGTCACCAAGTCGGGGCTTTTTGTCACCCTGCCGGACTATGGCGCCGACGGTTTCATCCCTATATCTACGCTCGGCACCGATTACTTCATCTACGACGAGGCCCATCAGGCGCTGACGGGCGAAAGAACGGGGCTCGGATATCGTCTCGGCGACGATGTAACGGTGAGGCTGGCGGAAGCCGTGCCACTTGCCGGAGCGCTGCGCTTCGAAATGCTGAGCGATGGCAAGCCGATGCCGACGGCGGTGCGTTCCTTTCATAAGGCCACCCGCCGCAACAAGAGCCAGGCGCGCAAGGCACCGGGCACGAGACCGCCGCGCGGCCGCAGGTAAAGAACGGCTGCCGGCACGGAGGAAGCGCATTCATGACGGGCAGCCCATCCGACTCCCCCATCCGCTTCGGTGGCTCAGACGAAAGCGAACGTCCGCTCGGACGCTCGATTCTACGCGGCATGCTGAACCGCTGCCCGCGCTGCGGCACCGGCAAGCTCTTTCGCGCCTTTCTGAAGCCAGTCGACCGATGCGCGGTCTGTGATGAAAATATCTCTCATCAGCGAGCCGACGACCTGCCGCCCTATCTGGTGATCCTGGTTCTCGGCCACCTGATCGTCGGCGGCTACATGCTGACGGATATGACCTTCAAGCTGCCGCTCTGGGCGCATCTTGCCATTTGGGCACCCATCACCATTATCGCGGCACTTGCCATCATCCAGCCGATCAAGGGCGGCGTCATCGGCCTGCAATGGGCGCTGCGCATGCATGGCTTCGGTGGCCATGACGACACCCCAGAGGAATGGGATCAAGGAAACGGCCGGTCGTGACCATGCTATCCGGTTCATGCCGCCGGTCTCTATCGTTGGCAGAGATTGCTTCCGCGCATTGCGCTTCTATATCGGAAACCGCAGAGGTTTTGTCGCTTAATCGTGCTTCAGACGAACTGCTTTGCCGGCAACCGCTTGACATGAGCAGCATTTCTTGTCTGAACATGCCGCGCGTCATAGGGACTACTCCGGAGGGTGTGATCGATCACATGAAAGCCGACCCGTCACCTGAATTTGGCCGAGCCGTGGCTTCCTGTGCTCCACATTGCGATCGATTCGCGCGCCTCATGCCCCAGGGATTTTTTTATGCTTGAACCGACGAACGACAAGGCCGGCCACGTCGAAGAAATTCACTGGCCTTCGCTCGTCGCAGCCATTACCTCCGTATCCGCCGTTGGCATCGCCATCGGGCTGGGACTGCCGCTTCTGAGTATCATTCTCGAAAAGCGCGGTGTTCCCTCGAGCCTCATCGGCCTCAACACGGCCATGATGGGCGTCGCCTCGATGCTGGCAGCGGTCGTTACCACCAAGCTCGCGCATCGCTTTGGCGTCGTGCAGACAATGATCTGGGCGGTTTTCCTATCGGCTCTGAGTTCACTCGGTTTCTACTATGCGGAAAATCTGCTTCTATGGTTTCCGCTGCGCATCGTCTTCCATGGGGCGACGACAACGCTCTTCATCCTGTCGGAATTCTGGATCAACGCCGCCTCGCCGCCTTCCAAACGCGGATTCGTGCTCGGTCTCTATTCCACCGTCTTCTCTCTGGGATTTGCGGCCGGCCCCCTCGTCTTTTCCGTCGTCGGCAGCGAAGGCCTGATGCCCTTCCTCATCGGCGCCTGCATCATCCTGGCCGCCTCCATCCCGATCTTCATTGCGCGAAACGAGAGCCCGATGGTTGACGAGAAGCCGGAACTGCATTTCGTGCGCTACATCTTCCTCGTGCCGACGGCCACGGCTGCGGTCTTCGTGTTTGGTGCGGTTACCGTCGGCGGCGGATCGCTCTTCACCAGCTATGCAACCCGCCTCGGTTTCAACGAATCACAGGCGGCACTGCTGCTGACCGTCATGGGTGTGGGCAACTTCGTGTTCCAGATCCCGCTCGGGCTGCTTGCCGACCGCATGCGGGACAAGCGGCCGCTGCTGTCGATCATGGCCACGATCGGGTTTGTCGGAGCGCTCCTGCTACCGTCGCTGTCATCGAACTGGATCATTCTTGCCATCATCCTGCTCTTCTGGGGTGGCTGCGTTTCCGGCATGTATACGGTCGGCCTCAGCCACCTCGGCACGCGATTGACCGGCGTCGATCTCGTCGCCGCCAATGCGGCCTTCGTTTTCTGTTACGCCGTAGGCATGGTCCTCGGGCCGCCGACGGTCGGCACGGCCATGGATCTCGCCAATCCCAGCGGCTTTGCCTGGGCCGTGGCGTTTTTCTTCGGTCTTTATGTCCTGCTTTCGGGGATCCGACTGCTTTTCATGGGCAACAGAGGTTGACTTTTCGGGCGCGATTTGTATTTTCGCGCCAGAATTCGCCGTGGACCTCCGCACTGGCCGTCCACGGCGTTCATTTTTATTAAAGGCAGGACGACCATGGCCAAGGCTACCACCATCAAGATCAAGCTGCTGTCGACGGCCGACACCGGTTTCTTCTACGTCACGACGAAGAACAGCCGTACGATGACGGACAAAATGACGAAGACGAAGTACGACCCGGTTGCTAAGAAGCATGTCGAGTTCAAGGAAACGAAGATCAAGTAAGTTTCCTAAACTCCAGGTTACAAAAAGGCGCGACCTTCGGGTTGGCGCCTTTTTTGTTTTATAAACCTCATCTCGATCGCCGTCCGATTTTGCAATAGCGGTTGGAAACGCCTCAGTCGAACAATGCCTTGCCGGCACGGCAAAGAAAAACGCCGCCCTTCAGAAAGAAGAGCGGCGCTTTGAATGGGGGTCGGCTAGCCTGCAAAACGGCACGAGGAACCGTTATCTTCTGCCTGCCAGCCGACCGACCCCACGACCCAGGAGATGCGGCGGACCTGAGCATCATGGGGTATCTCGGATACCCTAATCGGTTGTCTGTATACGGGACTAAATTCGCGCGAAATCAAAAGAAAATCAACAAATTCTTAATGATAAAAAATGCCTGTCTGCCCGCATGGTTAAAATTCATGACTTTGACGGAAAAGAATGCCCGATAGCATTAACGAAAAATAGTCAAGAAATTATCAAGAATAAAGAGAGATCTCCTCTCTCGCTAGAAAAGATACAATACAGATACTAAAGTAAAATTGAATATTCAATTTAGTTTCAATCAAGCTCCTGCCCTTCCAACTCCCACCTGACCGCCAAGCCACGAACAAGATAAAAACATATAGTAATATAATGCGAATATTTCGCCTTTGGGCAGAAAGTGAGAATTTATTCCGAAAATGAAAGTATAAGTATTCTTATTTCTTTGAACCAGAACTCAAGTGGCTGTGGAGGTGAGATAAAGAACGGGAAGAACTGAATCGTGGTTCAAAAACCTGGAAGCTACCTCAGTATCGATGGGTAATTGCCATTTTCGGCCGTTTACCCCTATGCGGCTGAAGCTACGACCCTGTTGCGGCCTGCCCTTTTGGCTTCGTAAAGCGCAAGATCGGCCTGTTTCATCAACTGCTCCGGCGTATCGATCGTCTCCAAACGGCACGAAATTCCGAAGGATGCGGTAATGTTAAGCGCCACACCAGTGTCGCGTAGTTTCACAGGCATATTTTCTACCGAAGCGCGTAGACGTTCTGCGACGGCTGCGGCGATATCGGCGGGCGTATCCGGCATGACGACTACGAATTCCTCACCTCCGTAACGACAGGCAAGATCGGCGCCGCGCACCGTTGAGCGGATCCGTGCGGCAAACTCCTTGAGAACTTCGTCGCCGGCATCGTGACCATGGGTGTCGTTTACGGTCTTGAAGCGGTCTATGTCGGTGATCAGAATCGAGAGCGGCCTGCCCCGTGCCAGGGATCGATCAAAAAGCACCTTTAAGTGATTGTCGAGGTAGCGCCTGTTGTGCAGGCCGGTGAGCGCGTCGGTGACGGCAAGCTCGATCGTCTGCTGTACGCTGGCACGCAAACGGTCGTTATAGCGTTTGCGGCGGATCTGCGTGAGGCAGCGAGCCACGAGCTCGTTCGGATCGATCGGCCGGACGATATAATCATTGACGCCGAGATCCAGCGCGCGGACGATCATGTCATCGGCCCCCTGCTCCGTCACCAGCAGCACTGGCAGGAAGCGGGTACGCTCCAGCGAGCGCAGCTGCGAGCAAAGCCTCAGCGGATCATAATCGTCGAAATTAGAATTGACGATCACCAGCTCGAACGGCCGTTCGGCCGCTTCGAACAAAGCCGCCTGCGGATCGGACATCGCAATGACCTGGGCAATCGGCTTCAGCGTTCGGATAATCCGCTCCTGCGAATTGGCGCGGCCGTCGACCAGCAGCACCTGGCCGGCTTCCTCGGAACGACCTTCTCCGGAGCGCATCAGATCGCCGATGCCGAAGTTGCGCGCGGTCTCGTTGCG
Source organism: Rhizobium sp. BK491 (assembly GCF_014194925.1). Classification (NCBI taxonomy): domain Bacteria; kingdom Pseudomonadati; phylum Pseudomonadota; class Alphaproteobacteria; order Hyphomicrobiales; family Rhizobiaceae; genus Rhizobium; species Rhizobium sp. BK491. The sequence continues at coordinate 1,293,420 of NZ_JACIAR010000002.1, read as the reverse complement.
CATATGCAGCTCGTCACTCAATGTCTTCAGGCGAAGCAGGCTTTTGACGCGCGAAATCAGCTGGAGGTCATTGACCGGCTTCGTCAGGAAATCGTCGGCACCGGCCTTCAGACCACGCACGCGGTCGGCAGGCTGATCGAGCGCCGTCACCATGACGACCGGGATATGCGCAGTTCGGGCATCGGATTTCAGGCGCTCACACACTTCGAAGCCGTCCATGCCGGGCATCATAATATCGAGAAGGATCAGATCGACCTGCGTGCTCGCGCAAATGGCGAGCGCCTTCAAACCGTCCTCAGCCGTCAGCACTTCGAAATATTCGGCAAGCAGCCGCGCTTCCAGAAGCTTTACGTTGGCCGGAATATCGTCGACTACCAGGATGCGTGCGGTCATCAGCTGCTCCCCATCATCAGGCGTCGCCCAGATAGGTTTTAATGGTCTCAATGAATTTCGGCACTGAAATCGGCTTCGAGACATAGGCCTCGCAGCCACCCTGGCGAATGCGCTCCTCATCGCCCTTCATGGCGAAGGCCGTGACTGCGATCACGGGGATCATGTGCAGGTCGTCGTCTTCCTTCAGCCACTTGGTGACCTCCAGACCGGAGACCTCCGGCAGCTGAATATCCATGAGAATCAGATCTGGACGGTGCTTGCGCGCGAGATCGAGCGCTTCCATGCCATTGCGGGTCTGGATCGTTGTATAGCCGGAGGCTTCGATCAGATCGCGAAAGAGCTTCATATTCAGCTCATTGTCTTCTACAATCATTACCTGCTTAGCCATGGAACGCTGCCCCTGCATCCTGTATTGCATCCATTCTCTCGAAATATAGGGTCGCGAGGAACCGATTCCAGAAATAGTTGAATCGCAAATTACCGGCATTTGGTTGAAAAATAGGTAACTCACCCCTCAAAATGCAAAGTAACTTCAAGAACCCGAAGAAGAGCGCGGCCAATCCGCAAGAGACTGCTATTGCCGTACTCGGCTGGCTCGCCAATGAACCCGATATGTTTGGCCGCTTCCTGGCGCTCACCGGCGTGGAGCCGGCGCAGGTGCGCAACGCCATCAACGAGCCCGCCTTTCTTGCTGGCATGCTCGATTTCCTCATGAACCACGAACCGACATTATTGGCCTTCTGCGAGGCCAGCGGCATTCCACCGGAGGCCGTCGCCGCTGCGTCGGCGCATTTTTCGCCGCCCGGCCTTGCCTCTGGAGAATACTGATCATGGATGCCCCGATCGAATTCGACGTATCGCATATCCAGCTTCAGGAACGGCCATTGATCGTCTGCGATGTCGATGACGTTGTTTTGCATTTCTTTGCGCCCTTCCTGGCCTTCATCGACGCCGAAGGCCATGAATTCCTGCCGCGCTCCTTCCGGCTGACGGGCAACATCGTTTCCAAGGCCAATGGCTCCGCGCTGGAGGAAAAGGATGTCCGCCGGCTGATCGAGGCGTTCTTCGAGGCGCAGGAGCAATGGCAGACGCCTTTCGATCGCGTGGTGGACACGCTCGCGACGTTTTCGAAAGATGCCGATATCGTTTTTCTGACAGCCATGCCGCCACAGTTCTGGGAGCAGAGGCGGCGGCTCCTCGACAGGCTTGAGCTTGACTATCCGTTGCTCGCGTCGCTGCAGCCGAAGGGGCCGATCGTACGCTCGCTGCATCGACAGCGCGAGATGCCCGTCGCCTTCGTCGACGACATGGCCCACAACCTGCATTCGGTCAGCGAATATGTTCCGGGATGCCTCCTCATCAATCTGAAACCGGCCTCCATCGTTCATCGCATGGCGCCCGCCGTCGCCGCTGGTATTCCGGAAGCCAATGAATGGGACCAGGCAGCACCGCTGATCCAGGCTCATATCGCACGCTGACGTCATCCTACCTACCCTCAAAGAGCGAGACGCATCAGAGGCCTGCCGTCCTTCCGCTTCGCAACTTCAGAAAATCCGGCGGCCTCGAATATGCGCTGCGAACCGACATAGAGACCGACCGATTTCGACTGCTTCGTACGCTCGATCGGGCAGCCCTCCAGCAGCCGCGCGCCGGAAGCACGGGCGAAATTCACAGCCTCCGACAGCATGCGATGGCTATACCCCTTGCCGCGATCCTTCGAATTTATGAAGAAGCAACTTACCGCCCAAACAGTGCTGTCTTCCGCATCGGCTGGATCGAGCGGACGAGACACTGTTTTCGGCGAGTTCCATTGCGGCAGCTCTGCACGCGGACCAACCTGCACCCAAGCGATCGGTTGCCCATCAATGTAGCCTAGGAGACCGGGCGGCGGCCCAGCCGAGATTCGCTCCTGGATCAACTGCTTCTTTGCTGCCGCATCCATCGTCTTGCGCTGCGATGTCGCGACACGGAAATGAGTGCACCAACAGCCATAGCAGGCACCGCTTGGTCCAAACAGCGTCTCGAAATCGCCCCAGCGATCCGGCGTCAATGCCTGCACGACTAAGTTCTGCACTCGCGCCTCCCCGGCAGTTTTCCAGCTTGAGACTCGCGAGCTTAGATCATAAAGTGGCGATGTTCAATTTTTGTTCTCACTCGATGACCCATGCGCCCGATAAGATCTCCGGCTTCTGTCGCGATTGCTTGAGCGAGCAATCGGCCACGCGCACGCGCTGCCGGAGCTGCGGAAGCCCTCGCCTCGTTTACCACCGGGAGCTTTACGCACTGACGCTGGCGCATATCGATTGCGATGCTTTTTATGCCTCCATCGAGAAACGTGACAATCCGGAGTTGGCCGACAAGCCCGTTATCATCGGCGGCGGTAAGCGCGGCGTCGTCTCCACTGCCTGCTATATCGCCCGCATCCACGGGGTGCGCTCCGCCATGCCTATGTTCAAGGCGTTGGAAGCCTGCCCGCAGGCCGTCGTCATCCGGCCGAACATGGAGAAATACGTGCGCGTCGGCCGCGAGGTCCGTGCGATGATGCAGGACCTGACACCGCTGGTGCAGCCGCTTTCGATCGACGAGGCCTTTCTCGAGCTGGAGGGCACGCAGCGGCTGCATCACGATCCGCCGGCGCGCATCCTCGCCAAGTTCGTCAAGCGCGTGGAGCAGGAAGTCGGCATCACCATCTCCGTCGGCCTTTCCTACTGCAAATTCCTCGCCAAGGTTGCCTCCGATCTACAGAAGCCGCGAGGCTTCTCCGTCATTGGCAAGGAAGAGGCGCTCTCCTTCCTGGAGCCACGATCGGTCACCACCATCTGGGGAGTAGGCAAGGCCTTTGCCGCTACGCTCGAAAGCGACGGTATTCGCACCATCGGCCAATTGCAGGCCATGGAGGAAGGTGACCTCATGCGCCGTTATGGCGTCATCGGCCAGCGACTTTTCCGTCTCTCGCGCGGGATCGACGACCGAACCGTGCATCCCAATGAAGCGGCAAAGAGCGTGTCTTCCGAAACCACCTTCTTCGAAGACATCTGGCGCCATGAAGATCTCGTGCCGATCCTGCGCGATCTCTCCGAGAAGGTTTCCCGGCGTCTGAAGCGCAGCGGCATTGCCGGCCAGACCGTCGTGCTGAAGCTGAAGACCGCAGACTTCAAGATCCGCACGCGCAATCGTCGGCTGGAGGACCCAACCCAACTCGCGGATCGGATTTTCCGCACCGGACTGCGGTTGCTCGAACCTGAAACCGACGGCACGAAATTCCGTCTCATCGGCATCGGGGTTACCGATCTTGGCGATGCCGGGCGCGCGGACCCACCCGATCTTATCGACGTTCAGGCCATGCGACGGGCCGCTGCGGAAGCAGCCATGGACAAGCTCCGAGAAAAATTCGGCAACAAGACAGTCGAAACCGGCTATACGTTCGGCGACAAAAACCAGAAATAACAATTATTTAGCACAAGTCACCGGATGGTGATTTTTGGCTGCATTGCAAATAATTGAACGACGTGCGCGATTCTTTGGCGCGAGAAAGCTCGGATTCAAACTTTTTTGGTAAATTTCCATTAGGACTTGGATTCTGTAACTTTCCGGCGGCGTGAACTCGTCGCCTCCAGTGTTTTGCGTACGGGTTCCTATGCGTCTATCGGCTGTATCGACCATTCTTCTCGCCTGCCTGACGATTTCAGGCTGCGCCGCCCGAGGTGAGCGCGAAGCCGCGCAAGCCGCCCCGCCTTCGAAAGAATTGACCGGTTCAATCACAAAGACCAGCAGGGTCGTGCCTTCGGTCGAAATCGGCGAAACCGTTTCGCGCGTCGAGCGGCAGCAGGCGCTCGCAGTCGCGATGCCGACGAATCTCCGGCCTGAGGGTCTTATGCCCTCCGACCAGAGCGGCGACGATGACGCGCCAGTCCCGCTGCAACGACCGCTCGCCATGCTCTCGCCATCGAATCCGGTGCCCCGCGCCCTGCGGCAGCAGCCGATGCAGATCTACAGCCATCGCTTCCGCGATGCCAAGCCGATCAACTTCGGTGCGTCCACCTCGCCCCGGAAGCTCGCTGTCCATGGTGTCGACGTCTCTCGCTGGCAGGGCGAGATCGACTGGGATACGCTGCGCACGCAGGGTGCGAACTTCGTTTACATCAAGGCAACGGACGGCGGCGATCACATCGATCCCATGTTCAAGAAGAACTGGCGGGCTGCCCAGCAGGCCGGCCTGAAACATGGCGCCTATCATTTCTTCTACTGGTGCCGGACTGCCGGAGAGCAGGCCGACTGGTTCATTCGCAACGTGCCGAAGGAAGCCGGAGCCCTACCGCCGGTCATCGACGTGGAATGGAACGGTGAGTCAAGTTGCAAGCGGCGGCCCTCGCGCGAGCAGGTTCTCGCCAAGATGCAGGTCTTCATGGACAAGCTGGAAAAGCATTACGGCCAGCGTCCGATCGTCTACACGGCTCCGGACTTCTATCGCGACAATCTGAGTGGCGAGCTGCTCAACTATCCCTTCTGGCTGCGCGCCGTGGCTCAACATCCGTCCAAGGTCTATCCGGGCCGTAAATGGCTGTTCTGGCAATATTCCGGCTCCGGTGTATCGCACGGCGTCGAAGGCAAGATCGACCTCAACGCTTTCCACGGCAGCGAACAGGACTGGCACAACTGGGTGGCCTCCAGCGTCCACTGATTCCCCGTTAGTTCAAGATTTCAATCGTCGCCGAAGCAGAGTTTGAACGCTCCGCTTCGGCGATGCCGCATTGGGCGTTCGGCGAACTCACGCTTTCATGGACGCAGAAAGGCATGAGTCTTCGGCAAGTCTTCCTTAAACTTCCAAGTCTAACCTCAGGTACAACGAGTATTGCGTTTTGGTTGTGTCTATGAAGCCATTTTTGTTGCTGGGGCTCGCGCTGGTGTCAGCCACCGCCCTTTCCCATCCCGTCTTTGCTGCGCCGGATACCCGCACCCTGCAGATCGTGGTGTCGAAGGACAAGCAGTCGCTCGCGGTCTATGACGGCGATAAGGTAATCGCGACTTCGAAGGTTTCCACCGGCAAGCGCGGCCACACGACCCCCAGCGGCATCTTCTCCATTCTGGAGAAGAAGGTGTATCACGAATCCAATCTCTATTCGGCCTCGCCCATGCCTTTCATGCAGAGGCTGACCTGGTCGGGGATCGCGCTGCACGAATCCAATTCCGTCCCGAGTTATCCGGCATCGCATGGCTGCGTGCGGATGCCGAAGGCCTTTGCGAAGACGCTTTATCAAATGACCGAGCGCGGCGTGCATGTCGTCATCGCCGATCAGCCGCTAGTGCCGCAGCCATTTGAAAACGCGATGCTGTTCCAGCCGCTGCCAGCTCCACCGCCGGCGCTGTTTTCCGGCATCGAACTCCGTCCGATGACTGCAAGCTTCCTGCCGCAGGCACAACAGCTGCAGGTGGCGACGAACGACGTGACGTCGATCCAGATACCGAAGGCGCGGGAGACTCTGGCGCCACCGGCCGATCCCGCTCCGCTCAGCATCCTCATCACCCGGCGGGGCTTGCGCGAAAACGTGCGCGACCTTCAGGGCATCCTGAACGGGATGGGCTTCATCACGGGAACGCCCGACGGCATGCTGGGGCCTGCGACAGTGCAGGCGATCGAGGACTTCAAGAAGGCGCATGACATCAAGACGACGGGCGGCCTCGTCAGCCCCGCGCTGATGAAGGCAATCTATGCCGCGGCCGGCAGGGGCGAACCGCCGAACGGCGCGATCATGGTCCGGCAGAACTTCAAACCACTGTTCGAAGGACCGGCCATCATTGCAGAGCCGCAGGAGGCGCTCGGCGTACATTTCTTCACCGCCAATGCGATCGACCGGATCAGCGGCAAGGCCGACTGGTTCGGCATGACGCTCGAGGAAGATCTGAGCAAGCAGACGAAGAAGCGCTACGGCATCACCAGCGAGGAACAATCGCAATCGTTCGACGCAGCCGGACAGGCGCTCAATCGCATCACCATCCCTGACGATATCCGTCACCGCATCGAGGATCTGCTGACCGCGGGATCGTCGCTGACGATTTCCGATACCGGCGTCGGACCGGAAACCGGCAACGAGACCGATTTCATCACCCTTACCAACAACGGCGCGCTGGGTAAAAAGGGCTAGAGCCTTTTTGTTTTTACGCAATTCCGGACGGAAAACCGCTATACACTTTTCCCGGAATTGCTTCAGACCAGCTCCACGTCGATCACGCCCGGCGCCGTGCGCAATGCGGCGGCGATTTCAGGCGTAATGCGATATTTCTCCGGTAGCGCCACCTCGACCTCTCGCAACCCCTCTTCCTTGATGACAATGAAGGAAACGAGGCCGTCGCCTTTCGTGTTCAGATGCGCGGCAACGGCTTTCAGCGGGCCGGAATCGCGGACATAGACGCGCAGCGCCTTCTGCATCTGCAACGACTTCTCTTCCAGCGACTGTGCTGTCTGCAGGCGCAGGCTGATACCCTCGGGGCGCTCGTCCGCCTGAGCCGTGATCACGAAGGATTTGCCGACTTCGAGAACGTCGCGATACTGGTTGAGCGTTTCAGAGAAAAGCACGGCTTCGAACTGGCCGGAAGCATCCGAAAAGACGAAGATGCCCATCTTATTGCCGGTGCGCGTCTTGCGCTCCTGCTTTGAGATGACAGTGCCGGCCAAGCGGCCGTTGCTGGCGCCTTGCTTCACCGCCGCGGAAAAATCGGCGAAGGGCTGCACCCGCATCTTGTCGAGCACGCTCTTATAAGTATCGAGCGGATGTGCCGTCAGATAGAAACCGAGCACCTGGAATTCGCGCAGGAGACGCTCCGAGGCGAGCCATGGCGTATAGGGCGGAAACACGATCTTTTCCGGACCGGAGGCAGCACTTCCGAACATGTCATGCTGGCCGCTGCGCTTGTTTTCCTGCGCCACCTGGGCATAGCCCATGACGCGGTCCAAGCCGGCAATCAGCTGCGCACGGTCGATTTCGAAGCAATCGAAAGCACCGGCGCAGATCAGGCTTTCCAGAACGCGGCGGTTGATCTGCTTGGGATCGATGCGCAGGCAGAAATCCTCGATGCTGGCAAAGGGCTGATCGCCGCGCACCTCGACGATATGGTCGACGGCGGATTCACCGACGCCCTTGATGGCGGCCAGTGCATAATAGATGCGGTTTTCGCCCGTTTCAAAATGGCGGAATGAGGTCTGCACGGAAGGCGCGATGACCTCGATGCCCAGCCGCTTGGCGTCCTGACGGAAGTCGTTGACCTTCTCGGTATTGGACATATCGAGCGTCATCGACGCGGCCAGAAACTCCACCGGATAATGCGCCTTCATATAGGCGGTCTGGTAGGAGACGATGGCGTAGGCGGCGGCGTGCGACTTGTTGAAGCCGTAATTCGCGAATTTGGCGAGCAGATCGAAGATGACATCGGCCTGCCCCTTCGACACGCCGTTCTTGATGGCACCGTCGACGAAGCGCTCGCGCTGCTGGTCCATCTCCGCCTTGATCTTCTTACCCATGGCGCGGCGCAGAAGATCGGCTTCGCCGAGCGAATAGCCCGAGAGCACCTGGGCGACCTGCATCACCTGCTCCTGATAGACGATAACGCCCTGAGTTTCCTTCAAGAGATAGTCGATCTTCGGGTGGATCGATTCGATCTCTTCCTCGCCGTGCTTGCGGGCATTATAGACCGGGATGTTCTCCATCGGACCTGGACGATAAAGCGCCACGAGCGCGATAATATCCTCGATGCAGTCCGGCCGCATGCCGATCAGCGCCTTGCGCATGCCCGCACTTTCCACCTGGAACACGCCGACCGTCTCACCGCGCGAGAGCATATCGTAGGTCTTCTTGTCGTCGAGCGGGATGCTGGCAAGATCGATCGAGATACCGCGTTTCGCGACGAAATCGACCGCCGTTTTCAGGACGGTCAGCGTCTTCAGACCGAGGAAGTCGAACTTCACCAGGCCGGCTTGCTCCACCCATTTCATGTTGAACTGGGTGACGGGCATGTCGGAGCGCGGGTCGCGATACATCGGCACGAGCTTCGATAGCGGGCGGTCGCCGATGACGATACCGGCGGCATGTGTCGATGCGTGGCGATAGAGGCCTTCGATCTTCTGGGCGATATCGAGAAGACGGGCGACAACCGGCTCCTTGTCCGCCTCCTCCTGCAAGCGCGGCTCCTCCTCGATCGCTTTGCTCAGCGGGGTCGGATTGGCAGGATTGTTCGGCACCAGCTTGCAGATCTTATCGACCTGGCCATAGGGCATTTCCAGCACGCGGCCAACATCGCGCAAGGCGGCGCGTGCCTGCAGCGAACCGAAGGTGATGATCTGCGCCACCTGCTCGCGGCCGTATTTGGCCTGCACGTAGCGAATCACCTCTTCACGCCGGTCCTGGCAGAAGTCGATATCGAAGTCCGGCATGGAGACGCGTTCCGGGTTGAGGAAGCGCTCGAACAGCAGCGAGAAGCGCAGCGGATCGACGTCGGTGATGGTAAGGGCGTAGGCGACCAGCGAACCCGCACCGGAACCGCGACCGGGGCCGACAGGGATATCGTGGCGCTTGGCCCATTTGATGAAATCGGCAACGATCAGAAAGTAGCCGGGAAACTTCATGCGCTCGATGACGCTCAGTTCGAATTCCAGCCGATCGCGATAGTCCTTCTCCTCGTAACCCGGTGCCATACCAAGCGAGGTTATGCGCTGCTCGAGGCCCTCTACCGCCTGAGCGCGCAGCTCGGCCGCCTCGGCGCGCCCGGCCTCTTCAGGGTCGTCAGTCGCCCCGGTAAAGCGCGGCAGGATCGGCGAGCGGGTCTTCAACACGAAGGAGCAGCGGCGAGCGATTTCGACCGTGTTCTCAAGCGCTTCCGGCAAGTTGGCGAAAAGCTTTGCCATGTCTGCGCGGCTCTTCAGATAGTGATCCGGCGTCAGGCGAAATCGCGTATCGTCCGAGACGATGGCATTGTGGGCCACCGCCATCAAGGCGTCATGCGCATCGTAATCGTCCCGCGTCGGGAAAAAGGCTTCGTTGGTGGCAACGAGCGGGATCTCGTGCTCGTAAGCCAGCTTGATCATCTTCTGCTCGTGACGACGATCATAGGTGCCGTGGCGCTGCAATTCGACATAGAGCCTGTCATCGAACAGCTGCTTCAGTCTCAACAACCGGGAGAGAGCCTGTGCGGCATGCCCTTCTTTCAAAGCCATATCGACCGGGCCGGTGAGCGAACCGGTGAGCGCGATCAACCCTCCCGTACCGATCTCATCCAGCCATGAGGCTGCGATGTGAACGGCGCTGTTGCCCTCGCCGCCGAGATAGGCCCGACTGACGAGATCGACGAGGCGCTCATATCCCCGCTCGGTCGCGGCAAGCAGCACGATGGATGGCATCTTCGCCAAAGCTTGCTGCGGCCCGCGCTTCTCGCTCTCACCGCCATCCTCCATATCGATCGATACCTGACAGCCAATGATCGGCTGCAGCCCCTCATCCATCGCCTTCTGCGAGAATTCCAAGGCGACGAACAGATTGTTCGTATCGGTAATCGCAATGGCCGGCTGACTGTCCCCGGCAGCCTTGGCCAATATCTTCTTGAGCGGCAATGCGCCCTCTAGCAGAGAATAGGCGGAATGAACCCTGAGGTGCACAAACTCCGGCATTTCGCCGACCGGCGCTGCCACGCCGCTGCCACCTGCATCCGCCATTTCATACCCTTCCGCACGCCTGAATGAATCAGCGACATTTTCGGCATTGCGGACCATAAAGTCCAGAAGTTGCTCCCATCAAATATGGGAACAGCATGTGCAAACGGGGATAAAACTTACATCGCCATCATGATGAGGGAAAAGCTGGCGACGAACATGACGATGGAAGTGAATGCTGCAACGTCTCGAATAATGTCGGTCATTTAGGCGCTCCTTACTCGTTATGTTTTCTTTTTGTTCCATTTTTGTTCGAGAGTCAATAGAAGCATCGGTAAATTTCATCAGAGAACTTTTTAGCCCGCGATGGACGCCCGCGCGGCCCGGCGCTATGCAGAGGCAAACCGGGGGTCACGATGAAGTCACTTGGCTGCGCTCTCATTCTTCTTTTGACCGCAATCGCGGCTCGCGCCGAAGACACCATTGCTTCCGACCGCATCATCGACGCGGCGATCGGCGATTGGAACAAGGACGGCAAGCCGGACCTTGCATTACTGGTGACAATGCCGCCGAATGACGAGGCAGATTATGAGATCGGGATCTACATCTATCTCCGCGACAAGGAGCACGAGCTACTGAAGCTTGCCGCCGCCGCCCCTGATAAGGTATGGGGCCGCGCTGAGCCTGGTGGCATCTACGGCCAGGAACCATCGATCGCCGCACTGCCGAGCGGTTCAATCGCGATCACCTCGCAGAACGATGCGATCGGGCGCGACCGATGGCATCAGACTTTGACGCTTGCCTATCGCAACAGCGCATTTTTGGTTGCCGGCTATAGTTACGATTTTCGTGACAACCTCCAACCCGGTAACAGCTATCGCTGCGATTACAACGTCCTGACCGGTAAGGTGACCAAGGACGACAAGATACTGAAGGCCGATGCCAAGACCATCAGCATACAGGACTGGCAGGATGATATCGGCCAGAAGGCCTGCGAAAGCAGCCATCGCTAGCAAATGTTCTCTTTTTGTTCTTTACAAATCTCGCATTGAATGGCATCTTGGCCGCTCACCAAAATTGGAGAGGGTCATGCCGGATCTTGCCGAGCTGAACAATTTTATTGTCGTCGCCAAAGCCGAAACCTATGTCGGTGACGGCGAGAGGCTGCCATCCTGCCGCAGCGGCTCGCATGACATTGGCTATGCGAGCGGCCGCTGGCGCTATCTCGACAGCTACTTCGGCGGCACGGATTTCGCCGGACAAGAGCTCGTATGGCATGACGGCGAGCCGGTATGGGCCATGAACTATTTTGGCCATATCGTCGAACACGACCTGATCGACGGAACGCGCGCCGGCATGGTGATCAAGGCGGCCCTGCTGCGGCTCTATCTTGACGAAAGGCGCTTTCTCGGCGGCTTCGAGTTCGAGCATGCCTATGGGCTTTACATCGATGAAAACATCGGCGACTGCCACCATTTCAGCGGCTACGAAGCTATCGTCGTCAGCGAACGTAGGGCTTACGAACTGGATTATCGCGGCGGCCTGATCATCCCGTAAAGGGATCAGACCTCCACAACCTTGCCTTCACTCAAGGTAACACGGCGATCCATGCGGGCAGCGAGTTCGTGATTGTGCGTGGCGATCAGGGCCGCAAGACCGGATTGGCGCACCAGCGCCTCCAGTGCATCGAAGACGTAATGCGCGGTCGCCGGATCGAGATTGCCGGTGGGCTCATCCGCCAGCAGCACCAGCGGGGCATTGGCGACGGCCCGGGCGATTGCGACGCGTTGCTGCTCGCCACCGGACAATTCGGCGGGGCGATGATCACCGCGATGGCCGATACGCATGTAGTCGAGAAGCTGAGCGGCGCGTTCGCTGGCATCCCTCCGTGAAAGGCCGGAAATGAGCTGCGGCATCATGATATTCTCAAGCGCCGAGAATTCCGGAAGCAGGTGATGGAACTGATAGACGAAGCCGATCTCGCTGCGGCGCACGGCCGTACGTCTATCGTCAGACAAGTCCTCACAGGCCTGACCGTTGACGAGCACTTCGCCGCCATCCGGATGCTCAAGCAGCCCGGCCACATGCAGAAGTGTCGATTTACCCGTGCCTGACGGCGCGACGAGTGCAACAATCTCGCCGCTGTGCAGCGTGAAATCCGCCCCCTTCAAGATCGACAGCCGCGTCTCGCCCTGCCCGTAGTGACGCTCCACGCCAGAGAGCTGGAGAACGACGTTGCGTTTCATCAAATGAAATATCCTTATTCGTAGCGCAGCGCCTGCACCGGATCGAGCCGCGAGGCCCGCCAGGCGGGAAAGATGGTGGCAAGGAAGGACAGGGTGAGTGCCATCACGATGACGGAGATGGTCTCACTGAGATTCATCTGGGCCGGCAATTTGCTGAGGAAATAGACCTCCGGATTGAAAATCACGGTGCCGGAAATCCAGGAGAAGAACTGGCGGATGGACTCGATATTGAGACAGACCAGGACACCGAGTATGACGCCGGCGAACGTTCCAACGACGCCGATCGCCGCCCCCGTCATGAAGAAGATGCGCATGATCGCGCCCGACGTCGCCCCCATAGTGCGCAGGATGGCGATGTCGCTGCCCTTGTCCTTCACCAGCATGATCAGGCCGGAAATGATATTCAGCGCGGCGACGAGAACGATCAGCGTCAGGATCATGAACATCGTGTTGCGCTCGACCTGGAGTGCCGAGAAGAAAGTGGCGTTGACCTGCCGCCAGTCCGTCAGGAAAATCTGTCGCCCCGCCGCCTCTTCGATCTTCGGCCGCAATTGATCGACGTCATCCGGATTGGTGACGAAGAGCTCGATCTTCTCGACAATGCCCTCGGCATTGAAAAAGACCTGTGCCTCCTCCAGCGGCATGAAGACGACGGAAGAATCATATTCCGACATGCCGACTTCGAAGATACCGGAGATCGTGTATGCCTTGACGCGCGGGTTGACGCCGAAGGGCGTGACGTCGCCATCCGGTGCCGTAAGGGTGATCTGATCGCCGACCGTCAATCCCAGTTGCCGGGCTAACCGGCTGCCGACAAGAACGCCCTGTCCGGAAGCAAAGCCGACAATGTCACCGGAAACGATGTGATCGGAGACCGATTTGAGCTTGGTCAGATCTTCCGAACGGATGCCGCGGACCAGCGCGCCAGTGCCGGAGCCGCCGCGGCCGGAAGCAAGTGTTTCGCCCTCGACGAGCGGCAGGGCCATGGTGACGCCGGGAACGGCAGAAAACTTCTTTGCCAGATCAGCATAATCGTTCAACGGCGAATCAATCGGCTGCACGACGACATGACCGTTGAAGCCGAGAATCTGCTTGAAGAGCTCGGCGCGGAAACCGTTCATCACGGCCATGACGATAATCAGGGCAGCGACACCGAGCATGATGCCGACCAACGAGAAGCCGGCAATTACCGAAATCGAGGCCTCCTTGCGCCGGGAGCGCAGATAGCGCCAGGCGACGAGCCGCTCGAAACCGGAGAACGGGCGAGACGATGGGCCGGCCTTGAACGAATTTTCCTGCTGTTCCACTGCCGCGCTCACCGCCATTCGCCTTTCATCCTTTGTATCGTCAATCAGCCTGCCAGCCGATTGATCGCTGCCTCGACCGTCATCGTCTCGCGAGCGCCGGTCTTACGGTCCTTCACTTCCACTTCGCCGCTCGCGATCGAACGCGGGCCGACGATGATCTGCACGGGCACACCGATCAGATCGGCCGTGGCGAACTTCGTTCCGGCGCGCTCGTCGCGATCGTCGTACAGCACGTCCTTGCCGGCCTTCGACAGCGCGGCATAGACCGTTTCGCAAGCTTCGTCACAGGCCTGGTCCCCGGCCTTCATGTTGATCACCACGACATCGAACGGCGCGACCGAAGCCGGCCAGATGATTCCGTTCTCATCATGCGATGCTTCGATGATGGCGGGAACAAGGCGTGTCGGGCCGATACCGTAAGATCCCATGTGGACAGCATGTTCCTTGCCGTCGGGACCCTGCACCTTCGCACCCATCGGCTCGGAATACTTGGTGCCAAAATAGAAGATATGGCCGACCTCGATGCCACGCGCAGACAGGCGATCCCCTTCGGGAATAGCGTTGAAGGCGGCTTCGTCATGCATTTCCGAGGTTGCGGCATAGACCGAGGTCCACTTGTCGAAAATCCCCTTCAGGCCGGCGGCATCATCGAAATCCGTGTCTTCGCCCGGAATGTCGAAATTGACGAAATCCTTATGGCAGAAAACTTCGGACTCGCCGGTATCGGCAAGAATGATGAATTCGTGACTGAGATTGCCGCCGATAGGACCGGTATCCGCGCGCATCGGGATTGCTCTCAGGCCGAGCCGATTGAAAGTGCGCAGATAAGCGGCGAACATCTTGTTATAAGATTGCACGGCGCCTTCCTGCGTCAGATCGAAGGAATAGGCATCCTTCATCATGAATTCGCGCGAGCGCATCGTGCCGAAACGCGGACGGATTTCGTCACGGAACTTCAGCTGGATGTGATAGAGATTCAATGGCAAGTCCTTGTAGGACTTGATGTAAGACCGAAAGATGTCGGTGACCATCTCCTCGTTGGTCGGACCATAAAGCATGGGCCGATCCTGCCGGTCCTTGATGCGCAGCATCTCCTTGCCATAGGCGTCATAACGGCCGCTTTCCTGCCAAAGCTCGGCCGACTGCAGTGTCGGCATCAACAGCTCGATGGCGCCGGAACGGTTCTGTTCCTCGCGGATGATCTTATTGACCTTGTCCAGTACGCGCTTGCCCAGCGGTAGCCAGGAATAGATGCCCTGCGACTGCTGCCGGATCATGCCGGTGCGCAGCATAAGCCGATGGGAAACGATTTCAGCCTCCTTGGGATTTTCCTTCAGGATGGGCATGAAGTAACGAGACAGACGCATGACGCTTGTTCCAGATGGTTTGACGTTCCGCTCGCGGCGGAATCGTTGGCAAATTATGTACTGGAGGCAGTTCATAACTGCTTCGGCGAAGGAAGGAAACCCGCATTCTTCAACAGAAGATTTTGGTAAAAGCCCAGAAATGCAAGGGAAAGCGCCTATTTCGGCTGGTTCGAAAAAGCACACATTTATAAGGATTTACGGCAAAAATCCGCTAACAGAAAAATTCTGCGCGACTGTAGCAAAAAAGCAAAAAAAAGGATGACAAAGCTCAATGTTTGAGCTAATTTCAGCTCACAAAAGAGGCAGGAAGGCTAAATTCTTGTCGTTTCGCGGTCAAGTCTTGGGAGGATCAGATCTTAGGCGCGCTCGCTCGCTGCCCCGGTAACGGATAAGGATCACGCGATACTTTAAAACAAGGCTTATGGCCTTGTTTTTTTTTGCTTTCTCAGCTCGATCTACTACAGATCAGTCCAATTGCGAGAAAGTGTCTTCGGCCTTTCGGCAGAACAACTCAAATGTCGTCCGGGATTTGATGCGCCATGCACATGACAGACGTGTGACGAATTGATGGCGATTGCGAGGCGCAAGCAAAGAGACGGCTCAAATGATTGATCCGTGTTCTACTGCGCCCTTTACATCAATTGTAGTTCGGCACGAACCTTGGAATGGAATCTATGCTCAGCCCGAAATAATGCGATGCAACATACCAAGTGGCGTACAGGAGAGCCGACACCAGCGTCGTGATGAGAACCACTCGCCAAGCGCGGAATTTCGTTGGTGCACTTTCGACCGTACCTAGAATCACATGCTCGTCTTCGGCCTGGGTGCGCAGACCGAACGGTAGAACGGCAAAAAGCGTAATCCACCAGATGACGAAATAAACGGCGAAACTGGCGATGATCTGCTGTGCCATTATGCTCCCTTCGAGACGAGCCCGCTCGTCTCCTCCTCTTCCAAACTGCTTATAGGGGCAAAACAGTTGTCTTTCAAAGCGCAGATCAGCGCACTTTAAAGCGGATTCAGATTCTGGGCCAGCTCCGGCAAAAATCATCCCGCTCCGGCATCACACCTGCTCAAGCTCGATAAGCGTGCCGAAGAAATCCTTCGGATGCAGGAAGAGCACGGGCTTGCCATGCGCGCCGATCTTCGGCTCGCCATTGCCGAGCACGCGTGCTCCCGACGCGACAAGTTTATCGCGAGCGGCGAAGATATCGGCGACCTCATAACAAATGTGGTGCATGCCGCCATCCGGGTTCTTGGCCAGGAAGGCAGCGATGGGCGAGGCTTCGCCCAACGGCTCGAGCAGTTCGACCTTGGTATTCGGCAGCTCTACGAAAACGACGGTAACGCCGTGTTCTGGCAGTGTCTGCGGCTGAGATACTGTAGCACCGAGCGTTTCACGATAGGCCTTAGAAGCCGCCGCAATATCCGGCACGGCTATCGCGATATGATTGATCCGTCCCAGCACGGTACTCTCCTCCCCGATCGGCCGTTGAACTCAGCCGCCGGTTCGCGTCACGAACACGGTCACCATCGGCTTCTTGCCCCAGCCCTGATTGGCGGCGGCGCGCACCGCGCGGCGTACCGCCTCCTGCAGCATATTCAGATCCTTGCGGCGAGCGCGCGGAATGCTTTCGATGGCGCTGACGATGGCGTCGAAGAGCGTGTCCTCCATCTCCTCACCTTCATCATCATAGGCCGGCAGGCCGATCGGCACGAGATCAGGGTCACCGACGATGTCGTAACGGGCATCGAGCACGACATTGACGGCGACATGGCCGACATAGGAAAGCTTCTTGCGCTCGCCGATGCCCATCTCGTCGAAATCGCCAATCAGAATACCGTCCTTGAAGATGCGCCCATGCGGGGCCTCGCCGATCACCTCGACCGGACCGGGCGCAAGGCGCACGACATCGCCGTTGCGCACGCGCGGCACGGTGGCAATGCCACTCTGTTCGGCCAATTCCTTATGGGCGGTCAGGTGCGTCGCCTCGCCATGCACGGGGATGACGACCTTCGGGCGCGTCCATTCATACATCTTCTGCAATTCGTTGCGCCGAGGATGGCCGGAGACGTGCACGAGCGCCTCAGCATCCGTCACCACATGAACGCCCTGTTCGATCAGACCGTTCTTGATGTCCTGAATGGCCTTCTCATTGCCGGGAATGGGGCGCGAGGAAAAGACGACGATATCGCCAGCCGCCAATGCGACGTTGCGC
The DNA here is from genome assembly GCF_014194925.1 of Rhizobium sp. BK491. Lineage (NCBI taxonomy): Bacteria > Pseudomonadati > Pseudomonadota > Alphaproteobacteria > Hyphomicrobiales > Rhizobiaceae > Rhizobium > Rhizobium sp. BK491. Next base: position 1,276,251 of record NZ_JACIAR010000002.1, on the reverse strand, counting down.
ATCTCGTCCCGGGAGAGCTTGGCAAGCGCTGCGCGCGGCTCACCTTGGCTGCCGGTCAGGATCACCACGACCTTGTCGCGCGGGATATAGCCATATTCGTCTTCAGCGATGAAAGGCTTGATGCCTTCCATCAGGCCAATGTCGCGGGCGACATCGACGACACGTTTCAGCGAGCTGCCAAGCAGCAGTATTTCGCGGCCGGCAGCTTCGGCAGCTTCGGCAATGGTTCGGATGCGGCCGACATTCGACGAGAACGTCGTGATCGCCACCCTGCCCTCAGCATCCTCGATGATCTTGCGCAGGCTTTCCGAGACGTCCTTTTCCGAAGGCGAAACGCCGTCGCGCAACGCGTTGGTGGAATCGCACATCAGCGCCAGCACACCCTCTTCGCCGAGCTGGCGGAAGCGGGTCTCGTCGGTCAGCGGCCCAAGCGACGGCTCGTGATCGATCTTCCAGTCACCGGTATGGACGACATTGCCGAGCGGCGTGCGGATCATCAACGACATCGGCTCGGGGATCGAGTGGTTGACGGCCACGCCTTCGATCTCGAACGAGCCGACATTGATGCGGTCGCCGGCCTTGAACAGCGTCACCGGGATTTCGCCCATCGATTTCTCGTAATCGCGCTTTGCTTCGAGAAGGCCGGCGGTAAAAGCCGAGGCGTAGATCGGAACGTTCAGCCCGGGCCAAAGATCATTAAGCGCGCCGTAGTGATCCTCGTGCGCGTGGGTGATGATGATGCCCTTGAGGTTCTTGCGTTCCTTGGCGAGGAAACGGATATCCGGCAAGACGAGATCGACACCCGGCAGATCCGGCCCCGGGAAGGTGACGCCGCAATCGACCATGATCCACTGGCGCTGCTCAGCCGGACCGTAGCCGTAGAGCGCGAGATTCATGCCGATTTCGCCGACGCCGCCGAGTGGCAGAAACACCAGTTCGTCTTGCTTCGCCATCTGATCCCCAACCATTATCTAAAGAAAACGTCGCCCGCCGCGATCGGCATAATCCTGCCGTCCTCGGTTTCGAGCATCAACAAGCCATTATCATCGATTCCCGAGAAATGGCCCAAAATCGAGCGATCCGGCAAGTTTACCGTGATCTTTTCCCCGATGCCGCACGCAAATTCACGCCAGCGCGCGGTGATCTCGCGAACGCCCTTGCCGCGGCTCCAGACGTCGAGCGCCTCCGACATCGCGGCATAAAGATGGGCGAACAACTCCTCCGGCGACACCATGGAACCCTGCTGCCTCAGGCATGTGACCGGATACATCGGATTGTCAGGCATCACGGCAATGTTGATGCCGATGCCGATGACGAGCGCATACCGGCCGTCCGGCAGCGCTTCGCCCTCGATCAAGATGCCGCAGGTCTTCTTGCGGCCGATCAGAATATCGTTCGGCCATTTGATCTCGACCGGCTCGGCGGCGAGCGGCAGCACCCCGCGTACCGCCTGATGCACGGCGAGCGCCACCGCAAGCGGCAGAGAGCCAAGGCGGTCCATGGGAGCGGGATCGATCAGAAGAAGAGATGCGTAGAGATTGCCGGCTTCCGACACCCAGGGACGACCGCGGCGACCACGTCCCCCCGTCTGGCGCTCAGCGGTGACCCAAAGGTTTCCAGGGTCGCCTGCGCGCGCCCGCTCGAGGCAGACGCTGTTTGTGGACGAGGTTTCCTGAAGGGCATCATGCCGGAAGTCGGCGAGCGACTTCCGGCTATTCATGTCAGACGCCATCAAAACAGCGTCGCAGCGGCCAGATCGGCAGCACCACCGATTGCGCCGCCGAAGAAGACATAGGCGATGACGAACAGACCGGAGAGACCGAAGACGAGGCGCAGCGAACCAGCCGTGCGTGCAAATTCATCCTTGGCTTCATCGAACCACATCACCTTGATGACGCGCAGATAGTAGTAAGCGCCGACGACCGAAGCCAGAACGCCGATGATGGCGAGCGCATAGAGATGCGCCTGGATGGCGGCGACGAAGACGAAATACTTTCCGAAGAAGCCTGCGAGCGGCGGAATGCCGGCCAGCGAGAACATCAGCGCGGTCAGGACAACCGCCATGAAAGGATTGGTCGTCGAAAGGCCGGCGAGATCGTCGATGTTTTCGACCTGACGGCCATCCTTGCGGCGCATCGCCATGATGATGGCGAAGGAGCCGAGCGTCATGACCATGTAGATGACCATGTAGAGCATGACGCCGGAGACGCCGGTCTTGGTGCCGGCGGCGAGGCCGACAAGCGCATAGCCCATGTGACCGATCGACGAATAGGCCATCAGTCGCTTGAAGTTGCGCTGACCGATCGCCGCGAACGAGCCGAGCAGCATCGAGGCGATCGAGATGAACACGATGATCTGTTGCCAGTCGGCAAGCACCGGATGGAAAGCGGTGACGACGATGCGGGTCAGGATCGCCATGGCAGCAACCTTTGGCGCGGCCGCGAAGAAGGCTGTGACCGGGGTCGGCGCACCTTCATAGACATCGGGCGTCCACATGTGGAACGGCACGGCGGAGATCTTGAAGGCGAGGCCCGCAAGCACGAAGACCAGACCGAAGACGAGGCCGAGCGAACGGGTTTCGGCGCTGAGTGCGGTCGCGATCGCATCGAAGCTCGTGTGGCCGGTGAAGCCATAGACCAGCGACATGCCATAGAGCAGCATACCGGAGGACAGCGCGCCGAGAACGAAGTACTTCAGGCCGGCTTCGGTCGACTTCAGGCTGTCGCGGTTGATGGCGGCCACGACGTAAAGGGCCAGCGACTGCAGTTCCAGCGACAGATAGAGCGAGATCAGGTCATGCGCCGAGATCATCAGCAGGATGCCCAGGGTCGCGAGCACGAGCAGAACCGGGAACTCGAAGCGGTCGAGCTGCTGCTCGCGCGCATGCCCCATGCTGAGGAACATGGCGACGATCGAGCCGACCAGCGCGACGATCTTCATGAAGCGGGAGAAGCCGTCGGCGAGATAGGCGCCGCCATAAGCCAGGCCTTCGCCCGGAACGAAGATGATCCAGAGACCTGCCACCGCGAGGACCGCGATCGCAAGACCGGTGACAGTGGGTCCCGACCGCTCGCCCGAGAAGACGCCGATCATGAGCAGCACAAGCGCACCGACCGCGAGGATGAGCTCCGGAATGGAAAGATGCAGGCTTGCAAGAATTGTGTCAGCAGTCATGTCGAATAGGTCCCGTCATCAATTCATCGACAGCGCAACATTCTGCGCAGCGTGCAGGGCAGCGGTATAATTGTTCACCAGCAGATCCACCGAAGCCGCCGTGGCATCGAAGATCGGAGCCGGATAGACACCGAAGAGGATCGTCAGCGCGATCAGCGGATAGAGGATCAGCTGTTCACGCGGCGACAGATCCAGAAGCTTCTTCAGGTTTTCCTTTTCCAGCGCGCCGAAAATGACACGGCGGTAGAGCCAGAGCGCGTAGGCGGCCGACAGGATCACACCGGTCGCGGCAAAGAGCGCAACCCAGGTATTGGCGCGGAAAACGCCGATCAGGGTTAGGAATTCGCCGATGAAGCCGGAGGTACCGGGCAGGCCAACGTTCGCCATGGTGAAGACCATCATGGCGACAGCATATTTCGGCATGTTGTTGACCAGACCGCCGTAAGCCGCGATTTCGCGGGTATGGGTGCGGTCATAAATCACGCCGACGCAGAGGAAGAGCGCGCCCGAGACGATGCCGTGCGACAGCATCTGGAAGATAGCACCCTGCACGCCCTGCTGGTTCGCCGCGAAGATACCCATCGTCACGTAGCCCATGTGGGCGACCGACGAATAGGCGATCAGCTTCTTGATGTCGTCCTGCATCATCGCGACCAGCGAGGTGTAGATGATGGCGATGACCGAAAGGGCAAAAACGAGCGGCGCGAAATATTCCGAAGCGTTCGGGAACATGCCGAGCGAGAAGCGGATGAGGCCGTAGCCGCCGAGCTTCAGAAGGATGCCTGCCAGGATGACCGAGCCTGCCGTCGGCGCCTGAACGTGCGCGTCTGGAAGCCAGGTATGGACCGGCCACATCGGCATCTTCACCGCGAAGGAGGCGAAGAAGGCGAGCCATAGCCAGGTCTGCAGCTGCGGCGGGAACTTGTAGGCGAGCAGCGTCGGGATGTCGGTCGTGCCGGCCTGCCAGTACATCGCCATGATGGCGAGCAGCATCAGCACTGAGCCGAGCAGCGTGTAGAGGAAGAACTTGTAGCTGGCGTAAACGCGATCCTTGCCGCCCCAGACGCCGATGATCAGGAACATCGGGATGAGGCCGGCTTCGAAGAAGACGTAGAACAGCACGATATCCAGCGATACGAACACGCCGACCATCATCGTCTCGAGGACGAGGAAGGCGATCATGTAGTCCTTCAGGCGCTTTTCGACCGAGAGCCAGCTTGCCAGCACGCAGAACGGCATCAGGAAGGTCGACAGGATGACGAACAGCATGGAGATGCCGTCGACGCCCATGTGATAGCTGATGCCGCCCGTCAGCCACTCATGCTTTTCCACCAGCTGGAAGCCCGGATTGGCATTGTCGAACCAGATCCAGACGAACAGCGACACGATGAAGGTGACGATGGTCGTCGCCAGCGAAATGTTCAGGACGTTCCGGCGGCCGTTGGCGCCGTTCTCCTGCGTGAACAGCAGAAGGAGAACGCCCACCAGCGGCAGGAAGGTGACCGTTGAAAGAATGGGCCAATCGGTCATCAGAGGGAACTCCCGAGCATCATCCAGGTAACGAGGGCTGCGATACCGAGCAGCATCGCGAAGGCATAGTGATAGAGGTAGCCGGTCTGCAGGCGCACGACGCGGTTGGTGACATCGACGACGCGGGCGGCAATGCCGTTCGGGCCGATGGTGTCGATGACCCCGATATCGCCCTTCTTCCACAGAAAGCGGCCAAGCGCCTTGGCGGAGCGGACGAAGAGGAAATCATAGAGTTCGTCGAAGTACCACTTGTTCAGCAGGAACTCGTAAAGGACGCGCTGCTGCTGAGCGAGGCGGCGCGGCGTTTCCGGCGACCTGATGTAGAAGTACCAGGCGGTAACGAGGCCGAGAAGCATGGCGATGAACGGGCTGAGCTCAACCCAGACAGGCGCATGTTCCATCTCTTCGAGGATCTTGTTGTCCGGGAGCGTGAACAGCGCATGCTTCCAGAATTCCTCGTAGGCGTGGCCGACGAAGTCAGCATTGAAATACATACCGGCGGCGACGGCGCCGATCGCCAGCAGGTAAAGCGGGATCAGCATGACGTTCGGCGATTCATGCACGTGGTGCATGACCTCGTGCGAAGCGCGCGGCTTGCCGAAGAAGGTCATGAAAATCAGGCGCCAAGAATAGAAGCTGGTGAACATCGCAGCGATGACCAGCAGCGTGAAGGCGAAGCCGGCAGCTGCGTTGTGCGAGGCGAAGGCCGCCAGGATGATCGCATCCTTGGAAAGGAAGCCGGCGAAACCGATATGGGTCAGCGGGATACCGACGCCGGTGATTGCCAGCGTGCCGATGACCATCATCCAGAAGGTCTTCTGGATATGTGGGCGCAGGCCACCCATGTGACGCATGTCCTGCTCGCCGTCGACGGCGTGGATGACCGAGCCGGCGCAGAGGAAGAGCAGAGCCTTGAAGAAAGCGTGGGTGAAGAGATGGAAGATCGCAGCACCGTAAGCGCCGACGCCGAGGGCGACGAACATGTAGCCGAGCTGCGAACAGGTCGAATACGCGATGACGCGCTTGATGTCGTTCTGCACGAGGCCGACGGTCGCGGCGAAGAAGGCCGTGATCGCGCCGATGATGGTGACGAAGGTCAGTGCATCCTGCGACAATTCGAAGATCGGCGACATGCGGGCGACGAGGAACACGCCGGCGGTGACCATGGTGGCGGCATGGATGAGTGCGGAAACCGGCGTCGGGCCTTCCATGGCGTCCGGCAGCCAGGTGTGCAGCAGGAACTGCGCCGACTTACCCATCGCGCCCATGAACAGCAGCAGGCAGACGGCCGTCAGCGCGTGGCCACGGTCGAGGTGCATGCCGAGGAAATTGAGCACGATATCGGTCGGCTGACCGCCCTGCCCGGAAGCAAAGCTCTGGGCGTTGCCGAAGATGACGTCGAAATTGATCGAGCCGAAGAGGACGAAGACACCGGCAATGCCGAGCACGAAGCCGAAGTCGCCGACACGGTTGACGATGAAGGCCTTCATCGCGGCGGCCGAGGCGGACGGCTTCTTGAACCAGAAGCCGATCAGCAAATAGGAGGCGAGACCGACGCCTTCCCAGCCGAAGAACATCTGGGCGAGGTTGTCGGACGTCACCAGCATCAGCATGGCGAAGGTGAAGAGCGAGAGATAGGCGAAGAAGCGCGGGCGATGCGGATCGTGATGCATGTACCCGATCGAGTAGACGTGAACCAGGGTCGAGACCGAGTTCACGACGATCAGCATCACGGAGGTCAGCGTATCGACGCGCAGCGCCCAGGAAACGTCGATGCCACCGGACTGGATCCAGCGCAGGACTTCAACCTTGATCGGGCCGTCGGTGTGGCCGAGCGCCACCGTGAAGAAGACGATCCACGAAAGGACGGCCGCGATGATCATCAGGCCGGTGGTTACATATTCCGAAGCCTTGGCGCCGATCGCACGGCCGAAAAGGCCGGCTATGATCGCGCCAATCAGGGGAAGAAAGACGATAGCCTTATATAAGAACATAGCTTTATCAGCCCTTCATCACGTTGACGTCTTCGACCGCGATCGAGCCGCGGTTACGGTAGAAGACGACGAGAATTGCGAGACCGATCGCAGCTTCAGCGGCAGCGACGGTCAAAATGAATAGAGCGAAAACCTGGCCGACGATGTCGTTGAGGAACGACGAGAAGGCGACCATGTTGATGTTGACGGCGAGCAATATGAGCTCGACGGACATCAGAATGATGATGACGTTCTTGCGGTTCAGAAAGATACCGAAGACGCCGAGCACGAAGAGGATGGCGCTGACCGTGAGGTAATGGGAAAGTCCGATGACCATGTTCTTGTTCCTTTGATCCTCGTGCCTCGCCTCAGACGCCCTGCCCCGGCTTGACCTTGACCACCTCGACGGCGGTCGCGGGCGTGCGGGCGACCTGTTGGGAAATGTTCTGGCGCTTGATATGCGTGCGATGCTTCAGCGTCAGCACGATTGCGCCGATCATCGCGACCAGCAGCACAAGGCCGGCGATTTCGAAGAAGTAAACGTAATTGGTATAGAGCACATCGCCGAGGGCGGCGGTGTTGGTCCGCTGCGTCAGCGCCGGGATCGGCATGGCGACGGTCTTGGCGATAGTCGGCGAAATCACGCTGCCCCCGATGACGACGATGAGCTCGGCCGCAAGGATGACCCCGATCAAAGCACCGATCGGCGCATATTCCAGGATGCCGGCCCTCAACTCCGAAAAGTCGATATCGAGCATCATGACGACGAAAAGAAAGAGAACCGCCACGGCGCCGACATAAACGACCAGCAGGATCATCGCCAGGAATTCAGCCCCCATCAGCAGGAAGAGGCCGGCCGCGTTGAAGAAAACCAGGATGAGGAACAGGACCGAATGGACCGGATTCCGCGCCGAGATGACCATGAACGCCGACGCCACAGCGACAAAGGCGAAGATATAGAAAAAAAGAGCCTGCAGACCCATGTTGGTGCCTTTTTCGTCTTCCCCCGGGCAGCCGGGAGTTTCCCTGCCCGATGGAGCCAGGCCGGACGATAGGTCCGACAAAACTCCGGTCTAGATTCAACCGCGACGGCGACAATCGGCCGCCTGTCACGACATATTCAAAACTCCGCTCAGCGGTACGGCGAATCGATCGCGATATTGCGCGCGATTTCGCGTTCCCAGCGGTCGCCATTTTCCAAAAGCCGCGCCTTGTCGAAATAGAGCTCTTCGCGGGTTTCGGTGGCGAATTCAAAGTTCGGCCCTTCGACGATGGCGTCGACCGGGCATGCTTCCTGGCAGAAGCCGCAATAGATGCACTTCACCATGTCGATGTCGTAGCGCACCGTGCGGCGGGTGCCGTCGTTGCGGCGCGGCCCGGCTTCGATGGTGATGGCCTGGGCAGGACAGATGGCTTCGCAGAGCTTGCAGGCGATGCAACGCTCTTCGCCGTTCGGATAACGGCGCAGCGCATGTTCGCCGCGGAAGCGCGGGCTGACCGGCCCCTTTTCGAACGGGTAGTTGATCGTTGCCTTCTGCTTGAAGAAGTAACGCATCGACAAAAAGAATGCGCCGACAAATTCCTTGAGGAACAGCGAGCTGACGGCGTTGGAAATTCCGGCCATCTTCAACCTCCAAATCTGCTTGAAGCGAGGATCGACATCATCATGCCCATCCCGTCAGCTTCAGCACGAATGCAACGATAACGACCATGGCGAGCGACAGCGGCAGGAAAACCTTCCAGCCAAGGCGCATGAGCTGGTCATAGCGGTAGCGCGGCACGAAAGCCTTCACCATCGCGAACATGAAGAACACAAGGCACGACTTCAGCAGGAACCAGATGATGCCCGGAACCCAGTTCAGGATCCAGATATCAACCGGAGGCAGCCAGCCACCGAGGAAGAGGATCGTGGTCAGCGAGCACATCAGGACGACGGCGGCATATTCGCCGAGCATGAACATCATGTAGGGCGAAGAGCCGTATTCGACCATGAAGCCGGCAACCAGTTCCGATTCCGCTTCTGGAAGATCGAAGGGCGGACGGTTCGTTTCAGCTAGCGCCGAAATGAAGAACACGATGAACATCGGGAACAGCGACAGCCAGTGCCAGTCGAGGAACGAGGCCGGCAGGCCGAGCTTGGTGCCGAGTCCGGTCTGCTGCGACAGTACGATATCCGTCAGGTTCAGCGAACCGACGCAGAGCAGCACGGTTACAATGACGAGGCCGATCGAGACTTCATAGGACACCATCTGCGCGGCCGAACGGAGCGCGCCGAGGAACGGATACTTCGAGTTCGAAGCCCAGCCGCCCATGATGATGCCGTAAACTTCGAGCGACGAAATCGCCAGAATGTAGAGGATGCCGACGTTGATGTCGGCGACGACCCAGTTCTGCGCGACAGGCACGACAGCCCAGGTCGACAGCGCCAATACCACCGAAACCAGTGGAGCCAGCAGGAACACGGTCTTGTTGGCGCCAGCCGGGATGATCGGCTCCTTGAACATGAACTTCAACAAGTCGGCGAAGGACTGGAACAGGCCGAAGGGACCGACGACATTGGGGCCACGGCGCAGCTGCACGGCCGCCCAGATCTTACGGTCGGCAAGCAGAATGTAGGCGATGAAAATCAGCAGGCAGACCAGAAGCAGCAGAGACTGGCCGATCATGATCAGCGCCGGCCAGAGATAGGTCGAAACGAATGAATCCATAGTCCTCTGCCCTTACTCTGCCGCAACGCGGAAATTGTTGCGGGCCAATGCCGAGCACTCGGCCATGACAGCCGATGCGCGCGTTATCGGGTTCGTCAAATAGAAGTCTTTGATCGGCGAAGCAAATGCCGATTTGCCCATTGCGCCGGCTTTTTTCGCAAGTGCGGCAATTTGGGCGCTATCAGCTTCGGCAATCTCGTCGATGCCGGCGAAATGCGGGAAGGCTGCATAGAGTTTGGCGCGCAATTCTCTCAGCGAATCAAAGGGAAGCTTCTTGCCGAGCACGTCGGAAAGGGCACGGATGATCGCCCAGTCCTCGCGGGCATCGCCCGGTGCGAAACCGGCGCGGTTCCCCATCTGGATGCGGCCTTCGGTGTTGACCCAGGTGCCCGACTTTTCAGTGTAGGCAGCCGCCGGAAGGATGACATCGGCGTTCTGAGCGCCGTTATCGCCGTGCGAGCCAATATAAACCGTAAACTTCGCGCCCTTGCGGCTGAAGTCGAGCTCATCGGCGCCCAGCAGGAAGAGGACGTCCATCGACGACAGCATGGCAGCGGCATTGACGCCCTTTGCACCCGGCACGAAGCCGAGATCAAGGCCGCCGACACGCGCAGCTGCCGTGTGCAGCACGGCAAAACCGTTCCAGTCTTCCTTGACGACGCCGACGGCGGCAGCGAGCTTGGCGGCGTTTGCCAGAACCTCGGCACCGTCTTCGCGGATCAGGGCGCCCTGGCCGATGATGATCATCGGCTTCTGAGCATTCCTCAGCACGTCGGCGAAGCTGTGCGAGCCGCTGACGAGATCTGCCAGCGTGTCCGGACCGGCGCCGAGATAGTCATAGGAGTAGCGAAGGTCTGCAGCTTCGCCGATCACGCCGATCGGGAACTTGCCGCGACGCCAGCGCTTGCGGATGCGCGAGTTCATCACTGCAGCCTCGAAGCGCGGATTGGCGCCGACGATCAGCAGCGCATCAGCGGCTTCGATGCCTTGGATGCTCGGGTTGAAGATGTAGCTTGCGCGGCCGAGCGACGGATCAAGCGCCGTCCCGTCTTGGCGACAGTCGAGATTTTCCGATCCGAGCGACTTCAGCAGCTCGCCAAGGGCGTACATTTCCTCGACCGAGGCGAGATCGCCGGCGATCGCGCCGATCTTGTCGCCGCTGGTGGCGGAAACGGCCGACTTGATGGCAGCGAAAGCGTCGCTCCAGCTTGCCGGTTGCAGACGGCCGTCCTTGCGGACATAGGGCTTGTCCAGGCGCTGGGTCTTCAGGCCGTCCCAGATAAAGCGGGTCTTGTCGGAAATCCACTCTTCGTTGATCTGCTCGTTGACGCGGGGCAGCACGCGCATGACTTCGCGGCCGCGCGTATCGACACGGATTGCCGAGCCGAGAGCGTCCATGACGTCGATCGATTCGGTCTTGTTCAGTTCCCACGGACGAGCTGTGAAGGCGAAGGGCTTGGAGGTCAGCGCGCCGACCGGGCAAAGATCGACGACGTTGCCCTGCAACTCGGAAGTCATCGCCTGCTCGAGATAGGTGGTAATCTCGGCATCCTCGCCGCGGCCGATGAGGCCGAGCTCGGAAACGCCGGCAACTTCCGTCGTGAAGCGAACGCAGCGCGTGCAGTGGATGCAGCGGTTCATCACGGTCTTGACGAGCGGGCCGATATACTTGTCCTCGACGGCGCGCTTGTCTTCCTGATAGCGCGAACTGTCGATGCCGAAGGCCATGGCCTGGTCCTGCAGGTCGCATTCGCCGCCCTGATCGCAGATCGGGCAATCCAGCGGGTGGTTGATCAGCAGGAATTCCATCACGCCTTCGCGGGCCTTCTTGACCATCGGCGTGTTGGTGAAGACTTCCGGAAGCTCGCCGTTCGGCCCGCCACGAATATCGCGAACGCCCATGGCACAGGATGCCTGCGGCTTCGGCGGGCCACCCTTCACCTCAACGAGGCACATGCGGCAATTGCCGGCCACCGACAGTCGTTCATGGAAGCAGAAGCGCGGGACTTCGGCGCCGGCTTCCTCGCACGCCTGGATAAGCGTGTAGTGATCCGGAACTTCGATCTCTTTACCGTCAATCTTCAGTTTAGCCATCGTCCACTCAGTCCTATGTCACGTCTTCAGCCCAACCTGGCCGCAGACAATTTCATGATCGCAGACCGGATTGCCATCGGGGCGGCTCAGACGCCTGATAGCACCAGCTTGCTCACAATAAGCTTTGCCAAGCCTTGTCCCCGCAAGACCCGCTTTGCGATCGAGCCATGTGGGGCACCCACATCGTCTCCATCGCCTTCATTCACCCTCCCCGGCCGCGATCCAGCCGAGGAAAACCTTAACTCCGGCCCTTCGGCAGCAGCGCCTTCGCCTGGCCAACCCAGTCATCGCGCCGGATACGACCTTCGAAACCGAGCTCGCCATCGATCCGCTCGACATCCGCGTCGCTCCAGGCGGCGATATCGGCGAAGCGCTTGATGCCGCGTCCGTTCAGCACCTGCTCCAGCTTCGGACCGACGCCGGAAATTCGCTTCAGGTCGTCAGCCTTCTCGGCTGCCTTGCGGCCGCGCGCAGGAGCCGGCTTTACGGCGACGGGCGCAGCGACTTCAACCTTCGCCGTCTTCTTTGCAGGAGCCGTAACCGCCTTGGGTGAGTCAACCGCGGGCTTCGGCTCGGCTTTCTTCACGGCAGCCGGCCTCTGCTTCGCAGCAACCGGTTTCGGTGCAACAGCCTTGACCGCAGCCTCCTTGACTGCAGCCTCGGGCTTTACAGGTTTGGCATCCCCTGCCCCACTGTCCACGCCCGCCGGCTTCTCAGCGACCTCAGCCGGATGCTTTTCGTCTTCAAGGGCATCGGCCAGCCGGGTGGTTGCTTCGACAGCGCCCTGGAAAGCGCCCAAAAACGCGCCGGCCAGTTGCGAGGTAAAGCCGAAACCGATTGCCGTGACCGCAGCAATAGCTGCGGCAGGATGGGCCATCAGCGGATGGATCGGCATGATCGGCGTGTTCCCAAATATATCGGCAGCAGCGCGGCCAAGATCGGCCGATGCATTACCGGCCGCTCCGCTCTCCTGCCTGATATCGTTGGTCTTCGCCATCTTCGATCCTTACTCGGCTGCTTCCAGAACAGCGCCGTGGCTCGTCGCATTGGCAGTGTACTGGTCGATGCGCTTTTCGATCTCGGGACGGAAATTGCGGATCAGGCCCTGAACCGGCCATGCGGCTGCGTCACCGAGCGCACAGATGGTATGACCTTCGATCTGCTTCGTCACCTGGAACAGCATGTCGATCTCGCGCTTCTGCGCGTTGCCGCGAGCCATGCGCTCGAGAACGCGCCACATCCAGCCCGTGCCTTCGCGGCACGGCGTGCACTGGCCGCAGCTCTCATGCTTGAAGAAGGCCGAGATGCGGGCAATCGCCTTGATGATGTCGGTCGACTTGTCCATGACGATCGCCGCAGCCGTGCCGAAGGACGACTTGACCTCGCGCAGGCCGTCGAAATCCATCGGGCAGTCGATGATGTCAGCAGCCGGAACGACCGGGCACGATGCGCCGCCGGGAATGACGGCGAGCAGGTTATCCCAGCCGCCGCGAATGCCGCCGCCATGCTTTTCGACCAGCTCCCGGAAGGTGATGCCCATCGTCTCCTCGACCGTGCAGGGCCGATTGACGTGACCGGAGAGCATGAACAGCTTCGTGCCGACATTGTTCGGACGGCCGAAGGAGGAGAACCAGCCGGCGCCGCGGCGCAGGATCGTCGGGGCAACGGCGATCGACTCGACATTGTTGACCGTCGTCGGGCAGCCGTAGAGACCCATATTGGCCGGGAATGGCGGCTTCAGGCGCGGCTGGCCCTTCTTGCCTTCCAGGCTTTCGAGCAGCGCGGTTTCCTCGCCGCAGATGTAAGCGCCGGCGCCGTGATGAACGAAAACATCAAAATCCCAGCCGAGCTTATTGTTTTTGCCCAGCAATCCAGCATCGTAGCATTCATCGATCGCTGCCTGCAGGGCTTCGCGCTCGCGCATGTACTCACCGCGGACATAGATGTAAGCGGTATTCGCGCCCATGGCGAAACCAGCGATGACGCAGCCTTCGATCAGCGTATGCGGATCGTGGCGCATGATGTCGCGGTCCTTGCAGGTGCCGGGTTCCGACTCGTCGGCATTGACGACGAGATAATGCGGACGGCCGTCACTTTCCTTCGGCATGAAGGACCACTTGAGTCCGGTCGGGAAGCCTGCGCCGCCGCGACCGCGAAGGCCGGATGCCTTCATCTCGTTGATGATCCAGTCACGGCCCTTTTCGAGGATTTGCTTCGTGCCGTCCCAATGGCCGCGCGACATCGCGCCCTTCAGGGATTTATCCTTGAGGCCGTAGATATTGGTAAAGATGCGATCCTGATCCTGTAACATGCTTCACCTCTTACCGCGGCTTCTTGCCGAAGACCTTGATATATTCCGCTTCGCCACCCTTAGCGAGTGCCTCAGCCTGCCTGACCCAGTCGTCACGATCGATCCGGCCCTTGAAATTCAGATAGCCGTCGACCCAATGGCGCTCTGCTTCGTGCCAGCTGGCAATCTGCGCGAAGGTAAAGATGCCGAGCTCATGCAAGGTCCCTTCGATCTTCGGGCCAACACCTGAAATGAGCTGCAGATTGTCCGGCTGCGCGGGTCTTTCGATACCGGCGGGACGATTCTTGTCGTCGAGCGACGGCTTTCCGGCGACAGGCTCGGCAGCCGCAGTCCCAGAAAGCGGCTGCGCTTCCGCTGCCTTGGCGTTCTTGGCTGCTTCCTTCGGCGCCGTCGCCGGCGTCTTTAGGCTCTTATTGGTTTCCGCATCCGTGCTCTTGGCACGGGCAGCTTCGGACGGCGGGATCGATACGGTATCAGCAGTAGCCTTGGCCACCTTGCTCGCCGTGCTCTTTGCCTTAGCCTCATCCGACAGGAGCGACGTTAAACCGCCTTCCGGCGCGGAGAAAACGCGATCGATCTGTGGGCCGGTCTGAATCTCATGACCCTTGCCTGCGGCGAATGCATCGATGATTTCTTCCAGGCGTGCCGGGGTCAGATCCTCATAGGTATCCTTGCCGATCACCACCATCGGTGCGTTGACGCAGGCGCCCTGACATTCGACCTCTTCCCAGGAGAGCGTGCCATCGGCATTGCGCTCGAAAGCGTGATCGTTGATCCGGCTCTTGCAGACCTTGATCAGCCCCTCGGCGCCACGCAGCATACACGGCGTCGTGCCGCAAACCTGAACGTGGGCGCGCGTGCCAACCGGGTGCAGCTGGAACTGCGTATAGAAGGTCGCGACTTCGAGCGCGCGGATATAGGCCATGTCGAGCATGTCGGCGATCGTTTCGATGGCCGCCTTGGTGACCCAGCCTTCCTGCTCCTGCGCACGCATCATCAGAGGGATGATCGCGGATTGCTGGCGGCCCTCCGGGTATTTCTGGATCGTCTTTTCAGCCCAGACCGAATTCTCCGCATTGAAAGCGAAGGCGGCAGGCTGGAATTGATCTTCGGCTAGTCGACGAACGGACATCTTTCACGCCTTATCTCAGTTTAAGGACCCACACCGCGTATTCGTCAGAGACGAGAATTCGCAGGCATAGGCCGACTGGTCTTTCTGCATAAACACAACGAACTTACCGCCGTTCGGCACGGCGGCCTTGATCTGGTAGCCACGGGAGAGAAGGTCCGCAACGGTCGAATCTCCGCCCGACGTACCCTCATTTCCGCCTTTTGCAGTATTCGTGCTCGTGGCATTCGAACCCTGCATGTTGAGGGTCGGCAGGCTCGGCGTCTTGCCGGTCTGCTGTGCCGAGGCACCGCAAGCGACCAGAAGCGCCGGAACTATCGCCTGCCAGACCCGCATTAGCGATCCACCTCACCGAAGACGATATCGAGCGAACCGAGCACGGCTGCGACGTCGGCGAGCTGGTGGCCGCGGCACATGAAGTCCATGGCCTGCAGATGCGCATAGCCCGGCGCGCGGATCTTGCAGCGATAAGGCTTGTTGGAGCCGTCCGAGACGAGATAGACGCCGAATTCGCCCTTCGGCGCTTCGACGGCTGCATAAACCTCGCCGGCCGGCACGTGATAGCCCTCGGTGTAAAGCTTGAAATGGTGGATCAGCGCTTCCATGGAGCGCTTCATCTCGCCGCGCTTCGGCGGAACCACCTTACCATCGAGCGATGAAACCGGTCCGGTCCTGGCATCGCCGAGCAGGCGATTGACGCACTGCTTCATGATGCGGACAGATTCGCGCATTTCGATCATGCGGATGAGGTAACGGTCGTAACAGTCGCCGTTCTTGCCGATGGGAATATCGAATTCGAGATCGGAGTAACATTCGTAAGGCTGCGCTTTGCGCAAGTCCCAGGCAGCACCGGAGCCGCGTACCATGACGCCGGAGAAGCCCCAAGCCCAACAGTCTTCCAGCGAGACTACGCCAATATCGACGTTACGCTGCTTGAAGATGCGGTTGCCGGTCAGCAGGTCATCGATATCGTCGAGCGCCTTCAGGAAAGGATCGCACCAGTTGCCGATATCCTGCACGAGCTTTTCAGGCAGGTCCTGGTGAACGCCACCCGGACGGATGTAGGCGGCATGCATGCGCGAACCGGAAGCGCGCTCGTAGAACACCATCAGCTTTTCGCGCTCTTCGAAGCCCCAAAGCGGCGGCGTCAGCGCGCCGACGTCCATAGCCTGCGTCGTGACGTTCAGAAGATGCGACAGGATACGGCCGATTTCCGAATAAAGGACGCGGATCAGCTGGCCGCGGATCGGGATATCAATGCCGAGCAGCTTTTCGACGGCCAAGGCATAGGCATGCTCCTGGTTCATCGGCGCGACATAGTCGAGGCGGTCGAAATAAGGAACGGCCTGAAGATAGGTCTTCGTCTCGATCAGCTTTTCCGTGCCGCGATGCAGCAGGCCGATATGGGGATCGACGCGTTCCACAATTTCGCCGTCCAATTCGAGGACAAGACGCAAAACGCCGTGCGCAGCCGGATGCTGCGGACCGAAATTGATGTTGAAGTTGCGAACGTTATGTTCTGTCATGACGGCGATGCTCGCGTTTTCGGAATTTCAGAGGATGGCAGGCCGAAGCCCGCCACACGCCAACAATCAGGCCTTCGCCTTTTCGTCGCCCGGGAGCACGTAGTCGGTACCCTCCCACGGCGACAGGAAATCGAAGTTGCGGAATTCCTGCTTCAGTTCCACCGGCTCGTAGACGACGCGCTTGGCGGCATCATCGTAGCGGACTTCGACGAAACCGGTCGTCGGGAAGTCCTTGCGCAGCGGGTGACCTTCGAAACCGTAGTCGGTCAGGATACGGCGCAGATCCGGATGGCCGGTAAAGAGAACGCCATACATGTCCCAGGTTTCGCGCTCGAACCAATCCGCGCCGGGATAGATACCGCAGGCGGAGGGAACAGGCTGATCTTCGCCGACGGGAACCTTGACGCGGATGCGCAGGTTCTTCTTGGGCGACAGCAGATGGTATACCACGTCGAAACGCTCGACACGCTGCGGCCAGTCAACGCCGCAAATATCCGTCATGTTGACGAAGCCGCACCTGGCGTCGTCACGCAGGAAGGTCAGCAGGGCGATAACGTTTTCGGTCGTCGTCGTCACGGTCAGCTCGCCATATTTGATCTCGCTCGACGAGATCAAGGCGCTGCGGACTTCCGTGAGGTAGGCGGCAAGCTCGTTCAGGGCTTCACTCATAATACCTTGTCCCCTGCCTTACCGTTCGATCGTGCCGGTGCGCCGGATCTTCTTCTGCAGCAGAAGCACGCCGTAAAGCAGCGCTTCCGCCGTGGGAGGACAGCCCGGAATATAAATGTCGATCGGAACGACACGGTCGCATCCGCGAACGACGGAATAGGAATAGTGATAATAGCCGCCGCCGTTCGCGCAGGAGCCCATCGAAATGACGTAACGCGGCTCGGGCATCTGGTCATAGACCTTGCGGAGCGCAGGCGCCATCTTGTTGGTGAGCGTGCCGGCAACGATCATGACGTCAGACTGGCGAGGCGAAGCGCGCGGCGCAAAGCCGAAGCGCTCGACGTCGTAACGCGGCATCGAAACCTGCATCATCTCGACGGCGCAGCAGGCGAGACCAAAGGTCATCCACATCAGCGAGCCGGTACGGGCCCAGTTGATCAGCTCATCGGTAGAGGTGACCAGAAAGCCCTTGTCGGCGAGCTCGTTGTTGATCTCGCCGAAGAACGGATCGTTGCTGCCGACAGGCCGGCCGGTCGCGGGATCGATGATCCCTTTCGGCTGCGGCGCAACGAGCGTCGTGTTGCTTGGAGCTACTCCCATTCCAGGGCTCCCTTCTTCCATTCATAGATAAAGCCGATGGTCAGCACCGCGAGGAACACCATCATCGACCAGAACCCGAACCAGCCGATCGCACCAAAGGATACAGCCCACGGAAAGAGGAAGGCGACTTCCAGATCGAAGATGATGAAGAGAATCGATACCAGGTAGAAGCGGATATCGAACTTCATGCGGGCATCATCGAATGCATTGAAACCGCATTCGTAAGCCGACAGCTTTTCCGAGTCAGGCGCCTTGAAGGCGACGGCAAACGGCGTGATCAACAGCGCCAGGCCAATCACCAGGGCAATACCAATGAAAATCGCTATCGGAATATAGGAACTGAGCAGTCCAGTCATCATGTCCATCCCTGCTTGCGGTCAGCGCCGGGGCGGCGCATCTGAGCAAATGCCCAGCAAGCGAAAGAGCGTTGCAACAGAGCCGTGGTTAGCGCAGGCGGAGCGCGCGCGCAAGCCTTTTGAATCTGTCGTCGGGGTCCTGTCGAGCGGTAGATATCAATGTGTTGCGACGACAACGCGACAAATTGGCGCAAACGCGAAAAGGCTCGTTCGCAATCGCAATAAATTGACGTTTGATTGTAATGGCTTGGAGAGAATGGCGCGAGTGACGGGGCTCGAACCCGCGACCTCCGGCGTGACAGGCCGGCACTCTAACCGACTGAGCTACACCCGCGCATTGTTTGGCCTTTCAGCCAGTACGGATCCGAAATTTGCCTTGAAATGGCGCGAGTGACGGGGCTCGAACCCGCGACCTCCGGCGTGACAGGCCGGCACTCTAACCGACTGAGCTACACCCGCATTGCATTTCAAGCATTCCAGATGCTTCCGCACCCATCAAAGCGGCCCTCGCCGTTCGATGAGCGGCTAACTACGGGGTTCGTGTTTGGGTGTCAAGCAGGTTTGAATACAAATCGATGACAGAATGCGAATTGTTTTGGACAAGCGCTCCTGCAATTTTCGGTCCTCTCGATTTCACATGGCAGGTTCCCAGCCCATGCATTTCATGAGAACCTGATATGCATGGGAATAACCTCGCGGGGCGTCGAGCCAGCATATGTTGACGAGTGCGGCCAGGAATGTGCAAAAATCAAAAAAATCAAAAAAACTTCATAAACACTCTTGCGGTTTTTCCCCGTTCCGCATAGATCACGGCCACCGAACGCGGCGGGCCGATGACCCGCTTCGCAGAAGGGCGATTAGCTCAGTTGGTAGAGCGCCTCGTTTACACCGAGGATGTCGGGAGTTCGAGTCTCTCATCGCCCACCATCTCATCCCATTGAAATCGTTAGAAGCCCTTGCGCCATAAGGCTTTTTCCCCATACTGACGTCACAAATCACGTCACAAATGGGTTTAGCATGGCTGGCAAGCCGCAACATTGGAAAGAACGCAACGGGCGTTACTCAGCTCGCATCGTCATCCCTACCCAACTTCGGCCATACCTCGACAATCGTCGCGAACTGGAAATCCAGCTAGGCGGCGACCGTCGGACGGCTCTCCGAAACCATGCCGCAGCCGTCGCGTCTATGCAGCGGCAAATCGGTATTGCCCGTCAGAAGCATGAGGCAGCGACGGGAAAGCAACCTGCCGCTGCACCCTACCCCCTCACCGTCCAACAGATCGCGATTCGGGACTATCAAAGCCAGATCGACTTTGACGCGGAACTTCGCGCAAACGATTCGCGATACGCTCGATTCGATCCGGACCCAGACGAGGCCCGGCGCTTCCGCGACGGCTTTGCCGGCAAGCTCTCAGATGATGAACTCTATGCGCTGGTCGGTGCCCGTGTCGAACGCGCTCGGCTCGCGGGTAACACGGATGCCGTTAGAGGCACCGATAAATGGCGAGCGTTAGCTCAAGGGTTATGCGTGGCCACCTATGAGGCTATGGCCCGCGAGGAAGAGCGAAACGAAGGCAACTTCACCGGCGAGCCGGCGCATCCACTGCTTGCCGATGCTCCCCATATATATAATGGCTCTCCAGATCCGATCACGTTTAACTCTGTCGTTGACGATGAGGTGAAGCGTCGGGCGCGTGGCAAGAACGCTAAGCCACTCCCAGACCGGACAGCGAAGAAGTATCGTGACCATTGCGCCGCGTTTGCCAAGTGGCGAAAGAGCAATGACGCGCTGACCGTGACGGCCGCAAAGGGCAAAGGCTGGATCGAATCATTGCAAGATGCCGGCGAACTCAGCAATCGCACGGTTAAAGCAATGCTTCAGAACGTCCGCACGGTCATGAATTGGGGGCGGCAGAACGATCCGGCGAACTTCTTCCCGACCGGCAATCCATTGAACGGCATCAAGGCCCCTGATTACACAACCCTGCCCTCATACCTCCGCGCCTTCACGATGGATGAGGCCGAGCTAGTCCTTACGGCTGCCCGGAAAGAAGAAAAGGCCATGTTCCGGTGGATACCGTGGCTGTGCGCCTATTCGGGCATGCGCGTGAGCGAGGCCGGCAAACTTCGGAAGGAAGATTTCTTCCAGGTCGGCGACCGGTGGTTTTGGAAGGTGACGATGGCTGGTAACCGGACATTGAAGACGGAGAGCAGCGAACGCCGCATCCCCGTTCATAAGGCACTCGCCGATGAAGGTTTGGTTGATTTCGTCCAGGCGGCACCGGGTGGCCGCCTATTCAGGGGCGAAACGAAAGATGAGATTTCCGTTCAACCCCGTGTCGGCACGTGGGTGCGCGGGTTGATCCCTGTGGATAAGCACCCGGAACTATCGCCTAATCATGGCTGGCGTCACCTGTTCGACGACTTTTGCCGCCGCGATGGCGTGTCGGAAGACGCGCGGAACTACATGACGGGTCGCACGGATGGGGGCTCGCAGGAGCTATACGGGCGAAGCGAGGTCATGCTTCCCGGCCTTGCCGCTGCGATGGATCGGATAACGCCGGTTCCGCTCGGGGACACTTGAATCAATAAAATTGACAAATAGTCGACGAATATTCAAATTTCTTTAATGTAAGTATTTACTTACACACCCGCCTATGAGAGAATCCTTCTCAAGTTGAATTGAGGACGGATTGCCTGTTGTTAGAGAATATTAGGAAGGCGGCGATGAAGCCGCTGAATAACATCATCGAACAAAAGGCATATTCTCTCTTAGATGGGCGCATTTCTGAGTTATTCGGCGTTCGTCCTACTTATTCTGGCGTGAACATCAGCGGTCAATCGGCGCTTTATGTTCCCGCTGTTCTTCAGGCTGTCCGGTTAATCTCCGAAACTATTGGCTCTCTCCCGTGCAAGGTCTATCGGGAAACCGGAGCCGGGAAGCTGCCCGCCAAGGATCATTCCGCCTATCGCATCGTCCACAAGCGGGCGAACGAATGGACCGGCGCGGGCGAGCTTCGCACCCTCCTAACCGCCGACGCGCTCATGTATGGTGACGGATATGCGAAGGTAGTGCGGTTTGACGATGGCCGGCCCTTTGAACTTCATCAGCTGAAGCGCGGCAAGGTCACGCTTCTTGAGGACGAGTTTACCGGCGCACCGGTCTATCGCGTGCAGGAAAAGACCGGCACCAGCGATTATCCGCACACTGAAATCCTTCATATCCGCTCGTTCCTCGGCACGTCACCGATCGCGCTCGGCAAGGAAGCTATTGGCCTTGCCGCGATCCTTGAGCGCCACGGCGCACAGTTCTTCGGTTCCGGCGCTCGTCCTTCCGTCGTCATCAAGGCCGGCAAGACGGCAGACAACGACGCGGGCGCAAACAATATCAAGAATGTTCGGAACGACTTCAAGCGTTGGAAGACCGAACCGAGTGAGCTCCTGATTCTTCCTCCCGAGTGGGACGTTGATCAGCCGGCCATGACCTCGACGGATGCGCAGTTCCTCGAACATCGTCTTGAACAGGTCCGTGAAATCGCCCGCATCTTCGGCGTGCCGCCGACCATGCTTTTCGAGCTTACGCGCGGAACGTGGTCGAACACGGAACAGATGGGCGCGCAGTTCCTTCAGCTTTGCCTTCGCCCGTGGCTCGACCGTTGGCAGGATGCTTACACGGCTGTCCTTCTCAATGAAGACGAGCAAGGCGATCACTATTTCGAGTTTGTCACTGACGACCTCATGCGCGCCGACGCGGCCAGCCGCACCGCAAATATGACCGCCCTCGTGACGAACCGCATTATGACGCCGAACGAGGTTCGGGCAATCCTCAACATGCCGCCGCTCCCCGGTGGCGACGAACTTACCAATCCGCACACGACAAGCAATGCCGCGCCCGCACCGGCCCCGGCGAAGGAGAACGCATGACCCCAGCACAGAAGCTGTTGGCAGCTTTCGAAGCTCGCCTTGCCGCATATGAGAGGGCAATGGCCCGATGATCGAACATCACGCTTTCTTCGGCGACGGCGAAAAGGTCTTCGCCTTCCCGACCCGCGCCCTCATTGAGGAACTTGAGCGCACGACCGGCAACGGTATCGGTGCACTGTTCCGGCGATTCCGCACGTCGGAATATTCGTTTGCCGAAATCATTCATGTGCTTCGCCTTGGCTTGATCGGTGGCGGAACCCTCCCGGCCGCAGCCGACCAGCTTGTTGCGATCTACTGTATCGGCCGCCCCATGGCCGAAACCTTCGCCGTAGCAGATGGCGTCATTACCGCGCTGTTCTTCGGTAATGCCGAACCCGAGCCTGAAGACGACTTCGACGCTCCCTTGAGCGAAATTCGACACGCCGCCCATGAGGGCGTTGTCGAATGACCGATCGCCTCGAAATCAAGGCCGCGCTCACGGTTGACGATGCCGGCACCATCACCGGCATTGCATGGCCGTTCGGCTCGCCGGATCGCGTCGGCGACGTGATCGAAAAGGGAGCCATCGCCTCGCCGGAGGTGCTGCCGATGTTATTCGCCCATGATCAGGCGCAGGTTATCGGCGTTTGGGACGAAATCAGCGAGACGCCGGACGGCCTGACCGTCAAGGGTCGCTTGCTCGTGGATGACGTTGAGCGCGCCCGCGAAGTCCGCGCCATGATCCGCACGAAGGCCGTTTCAGGCTTGTCCATCGGTTTCCGCACAAAGGCCAGCAAGCCCCGCCAGCACGGGCGCACAATTACGGCCCTCGACCTCCACGAAATCTCAGTTGTCGCCGTTCCGAGCCATCCCGGCGCGCAAATCACGTCAGTAAAGGCCGCCGATGGCACGGCAGACCAAAAGGAACCCATCTTGGAAAACGAAGCAGAAATTGAAGTGAAGAACGACCCGGTAATCTCGCCGGAAGACCTAAAGGCTCTCAAGGCCGACGTCGCGACCATCAAGGCGAAGCTCAACCGCCCGACCGCAGCGAACAACAACCATCCGGCCGCCGCCAACGACAACGGTGTCGAACAGAAGGCTTTCGCTGACTATCTCCGCAGTGGTGAAGTTGACCGCAAGGCCCTGACCGTCGCCAACGACGCGCCGGGCTATGTCCTCGCACCGGAAGAAACCAGCGGCGAATTCATCCGTAACCTTGTCGAATTTTCGCCGGTTCGCGGCATCGCCGATGTTCGCTCGACCGGCTCGCATACCATCATCCTGCCGAAGCGCCTGACCGTCACGAACGCCAAGTGGAAGGGCGAAGCAGTCACCTCAGAAGCATCCGAACCGACGTTCGATCAGATGGAATTTTCCGTCAAGGAAATGACCACGCACGTCGATGTCGGCAACTGGCTTATCGAAGATGCCAGCCATGACGTCGAAGCCGAAATCCGCCTCGCACTTACCGAAGACTTCGGTGCGAAGGAAGGTCTTACTTTCGTCAACGGTAGCGCCGCAGTCGAGCCGAAGGGCTTCATGCAGGAAGCAGCCATCACGAACAGCCTGAACGGGCATGCGACGAACCTTTCGGCAGACGCGCTTATCAAGCTCATGTATTCCCTGCCGGGCGTCTACCGGAACCGGGGAACGTGGGCCATGAACGGCACCACGCTCGCGGTCATCCGCACTCTGAAGGACGGAAACGGCAACTATCTGTGGCAGCCGTCTTATCAGGCAGGCCAGCCCGAAACGATCCTCGGCCGCCCGGTGGTCGAACTGATCGATATGCCGGACGTTGCCGTTAACGGCTTCCCGATCATCTTCGGCGACTTCAAGGCCGGCTATCGCATCTATGACCGTATCGAACTTCAGGTTCGCCCGAACCCGTATTTGCTCGCGACCGAAGGCATAATCCGCTTCCATGCTCGCCGTCGTGTCGGCGCCGGGGTGGTCCGCGCCGATGTCTTCCGCAAGCTGAAGATGGCGACGGCCTAAACTATGACCTTTCAGCGGCCCGCATATGAACAGGTGACGATTGCGCACGGTGTCAACACCGTTGCGCTTCGTCCTACCTTGCGGCCGCTGCCACCCTTGAGGAGCGCTACGGCTTCCCGGCACTGTTCCGGGCGCTGGACGACATGAACCTCACCATCATATCCGAAATCATCCTGACGGCTTCGTCACCCCAGGATGCAGCGGCCTGCTTGGCTGGCATACCCGGCAGGCCGCTTTTTCCCTTTTTCATAGCTGTTCGCCAGCCGCTCGGCAATCTCGTTTCCATGCTCATGCCGGCACCCGACCCGAAGGCAAAGCGCTCGACCAGCACCGGCAAGCCGATGCCATGGGCCGAAGTGTATTCTTCGCTCTTCGATAGCGCGACCGGCTGGCTTGGCTGGACGCCTGAAACTGCATGGAACTGCACGCCGACCGAGATCACCCGCGCCATGTCCGCACACTTCGACCGTCTCGTGACCACGGGCGTTCTAGTGCGCGACGATAAGCGGCCGGCCAAGGAAGCCGATCCCGAGCAGGCCGCGCGCAACGAAGCCGAAGGCCTCGACACCGCATTTGACCGTGCCGGACTTCGCGCCCTCAAGGCCAAGATGGCAGGTGGCGCATGAGCAAGCCGCATCGCATCTGTTCTTGCGGCTCTATCGTGCCACACGGCGAGCGCTGCGAATGCCAGCGCACCGCGACCCGCGACCGTAACCGCCGCCATGATGCCCGCCGGCCGTCAGCATCCGCACGCGGATATAATGGCGAATGGCGCAAGGCCCGCCTCGACTACCTCGCCATGCATCCGCATTGCCGGGAGTGCAGCAAGAGCGGACTTACTCGCCTTGCTACCGTCGTGGATCACATCATTCCGCATCGTGGCGACAAGCGCCTCTTCTGGCACCGCGCCAACTGGCAGCCGCTTTGCGAGCCCTGCCACAACTCTATCAAGCAGCGGCAGGAGCAAACTCAGTGACCTTGTTGTGCCATTCTTCTCCTCGCCGCGATAATCGGCAGAAGCTCTGCTTCGACCAGCTTTTTGCCAGCAGCGCTAACGCCGGCCCCGCCAAGTCTACCTTCCACCAATCCCAGCTCAGTGAGTCGCTTGTCCATTTTGACAGTAAGCAGGGCAGCGTTGTGCCTATAAATGCGAAGCAGCCAATCCCACTCTTCGTCCGTCAGATCGTTGCGAGAAAGCATTTTCATCGTCCTTTCGAATGAGGGTTGCGACGACTCAGCATTGTGAATGCGAATGGTTGTTTTGAAAATTGGTGGGCTCGATGACGCCCGCAGAACGCGCCCGACAGATCGACCGGCAAGAATTCGAAGCAGAGTGCGTAGCCATCCGGCAGCGTGCCTATGCGATGCTGATGCGCAAGCCCGCTCGTGATCCCCGTGTTGACCAATGGATCAAGCGAGGGATGGAGCCTGCCGTCGCCAGCTTCAAGCCTCAAATGACAGCCTCGAACCGGACGGTATCACCCAACTTCCGGCGTCCGGCAACGATGCACGAAGCCTTCGGAAGGGAGCAGAGCCTAGACCAATGGGCGCAAGAGTATGGCATCCGACGCGGGACATTGCGCACTCGCCTCAAGCTCGGCTGGACGCTCGAAGCCGCGTTGCGAAAGCCTCCTGGCCAGACCGGCCGGCGCGTTCACCTCCCCAGGCCGGGGGTGCCTTCTGACTTTGCCCCTTCGCGGGAGACCGGCGCATGGGGCACCGCGCAAGAGACGCCGAATATAACTTTTTCAGGAATTGAAGCATGACGGCTGTTAGCCTCGACCTCGCCAAGGCTTATATGAAGGTGGACGGAACCGCCGAAGACGAGCTTATTTCTCTTTATCTTGAGGCCGCAGAGACGTGGTGCGGGAATTACATCGGTAGTCCTATCGCCGATCTCGACCCCGTTCCTGCAGACGTGAAGATTGCCGTTTTGCGGCTCGTTTCCTTCTATTTCGAGTGCCGAAACATCGCGACTTTCTTTCCATGCAGCTTGCGCCGCATGGCGTGACCTCGATCCTCGATAGCTACCGTGAAAAGTGGTTCACCGATGGCGAGTAATGACGGATTAG
Organism: Rhizobium sp. BK491; assembly: GCF_014194925.1. Taxonomy (NCBI): domain Bacteria; kingdom Pseudomonadati; phylum Pseudomonadota; class Alphaproteobacteria; order Hyphomicrobiales; family Rhizobiaceae; genus Rhizobium; species Rhizobium sp. BK491. The sequence goes on along the minus strand of NZ_JACIAR010000002.1, from coordinate 1,250,206 downwards.
ACGACCTCATGAAGGCGTTCGACCGCGTGAAGACCGCCCCACGACAGCAGATCACGAAGGCGCTTTTGGATTCCGGCAACGAACTTGCCGACGCCCAACAGCATCTTGCACCGAAGGACACCCATGCGCTCGCCGACAGCATCTCCGTGACCGGCCCCGGCCAGCCCACGCCGGCTTACAGCCAGCCGGGCGGCTCTCGCTTAGCCGGTGAAACGGAAGTCATCGTGACGGCTGGCAACACCGATATCCGTTACGCGCACCTTGTCGAATACGGCACCAGCAAGTCCGAAGCGCAGCCTTTCTTTTGGCCGGCCCTTCGCCTTCTCCGCAAGCGCCTTCAGCAGCGCATTGACCGCGCCGGCCGGAAGGCCGTGCGGGACGCATGGAACAATAAGTAATGATCGAACCGACCCTTGCCCTTCAGACCGCAATTCGCACCGCGCTTATTACGTCGCCGGCCGTGACCGTGCTTGTGCCTGTTGACCATATCCGTTCCGGCAGCACGCGGCCCGATAAGACGCCGGCCGTCATCATGAGCGACGGCAACACCGCAAACGGCGGGCACGACTACGCCAGCCAGCGCACGGCATGGGTTTACCTCGACCTTCATATCTGGACGTTGGACGCCGGACAGGATGCCGCGAAGGAAATCGCTGGCACTGTAGCCACCGCTCTCGACAAGCCCTTGAATTTTGAGGGGTGTGAGTGTGATCATTTCCGCGTCACCGCATCCCGGTTCCCGCGCGACCCTGACCCCGCTTATGGTCATGGCGTCCTATCGATCGAAGCTCTCATTCGGTGGACGGTCTAATGCTCAATATTGGAAACATGGATCGCCGGATCACTATCGAGCGCGAAACTGAAATTGTGTCACCGTCCGGTGATGCACGAAAGGTTTGGACGCCAGTTGCAACTGTGTGGGGCGAAGTCCTTCAGCAGACGGCGAGCGAATTCTTCACCGGCTACGGCGAGGCTGAAACCGGCACCGTGATCTTCCGTATCCGCTATCGCCCAGGCATCACGACGGCCGACCGTGTGACCTACGACGGCGTGCTTTACGGCCTGAAGGAAATCAAGGAACTCGGCAGGCGGGACGTGCTGGAGCTTCGCGGCGAGGCCCTGAAGTGACGCATACCCGTGGCGTGAAGCCGCCCGTTTCCCGCGACAGCAACGCATTGACGAAGGCACCGGCAGCGCCGAAGCATCTTTCTCCGTATGCGCGCGCCGAATGGAAGCGGATTATGCCCGGCCTCATTGAGCGGGGCATTATTGTCCGCTCCGATCTCAGCGGCCTAGAAGAACTTTGCACCGTTCGCGGTTTGGCCCGCACCTACACCGAAGCCTTGAGCATGACGCCCCTCGACAAGGTAGTTTTCGGAATGTTGAACCGCGCCTTGCAGACTTCGCGGCAGCTTGCGGCCGAATATGGATTGTCGCCGGTTTCCCGCGCCCGTGTCGGCAGCGCAACCGGCGAAGACGACGACAGCGACAACCCGCTCATGATCGGCAGGAACCGGGCATGAGCAAGAGCGCCTTTCCGCATTGGATTTATGACAGCTCGGAAATCCAGGATACGAACGGCGACGGTGAGCTTGCCGTGCAGTTCCTCCGCGCCTTGCGGCACCCGGCCAGCACCGCGCCGAAGCGCGCCTTTCAGCTTTACACGCCCTTCGAACGGATGACGAAGCGCATCTATGGGCCTCGCAACCCCGATGGCACCCGTGTTGTGAAGAAGGTTTTCTTGATGCTCGGCCGTGGCAACCGCAAGACCAGCCACGCTGCCGCATGGTCGCTTTTGCACCTGCTTGGCCCTGAAGCTGTCCCGGCCGGGCAAGTGATCTTTGCCGCTTGTGACCGCGAACAGGCCGGCATCGGCTTTCGCGAGGCCGCGAACATCGTCCGTATGGACCGCCGGCTTGTTGCTGCGACGAAGATCAATGACGCCTTTAATTCCGCGAAGCAGATCTTAAACCGCCGAAACGGCGCGACCCTCAAGGCAATTTCCAGCGACGGCAAGGCGCAGCACGGCACCACGCCGAATTTCATTCTTGTGGACGAAATTCACCAATGGAAGGGCCGCGACCTTTGGGAAGCTCTCGACTCCGGCACGACGAAGGTGGCCGACCCGCTCACCATCATCTGCACCACGGCCGGCCGTGGACAGGATAATCTCGGCTTCGAACAGTATGATTACGCCTACAAGGTCGCGATCGGCGAGATTGACGACCCGACCGTATTGCCGATCCTGTTCCAGCTTGAACCGGGCGACGACTGGCGCGACGAAGCGACATGGCCGAAGGCGAACCCCGGCCTTCCGCACGGGTTCCCCAATATCGTCGGCTTGCGCAATAAGTCGAAGGAAGCAGAGAACAGCCCGCCGGCCCGTTACCAGTTTCAGCAGTTGAACTTGAATATCTGGCAGGCCGCTTCCCGCGATCCGCTTTTCGACATGGCCGTTTATGACGCTGGCCGTGATCCGTATTTTGACCTTGCCGAGCTTGAGAGCTTGCCTTGCTGGCTCGGCGTAGACTTGTCACGATCCGGTGACTTGACTGCCATAGTAGCCGCGTTCCGGCATCATGATGGCAGGATTTCACTTGCCCCGTGGTTCTTCCTGCCGTCTGAAGGCTTGGAGGATAAGGCGAAGATCGAACAGGTTCCTTATCCCCGCTGGCGTGACGACGGCCTGTTGACGGTGATCGAAGGCCCGGTGATCGAACCCGACGTGATCGCGGATAACATCGTTGACCTTTGCGGCACCTACGACGTTCGCGAAGTTATTTTTGACCCGTCGCTTGCCGGCCCGCTCATGTCGAAGCTCATGCATGCCGGCATCAACGTGCTTCAGCTTCCGCAGACGGCGAAGCACATGCATGGCCCGATTTGCGACCTTGAGCGCATCGTGAACGGCCGGCGCATCCGGCACGGCGCGCACCCGATCCTTCGCAATCACTTCGAAAGCGTCGTCGTGAAGCGCGCCACCAGTGCCAGCGAATTGACCACCATGCACAAGGGCACTCGCCACAGCAATCATATCGACGGCGCTATCGCGTCCGCGCTGTCCGTCTTCCGGGCAGCCGCGAACGATAACACGCGTTCCATTTTCGACCTCGACCCCGATGAATTTGACCGGCTTCGCGAAGACGATGCCGAAGCCGCATAAGGATTACTGCAATGGATGAAGGCCAGCGCCTTTTAGTCACCTTCGAAGCCCGCCTGACGAAGTATGAACGCGACCTTGAACGCTCGAAGAACAAGAGCCGAATCAATTTCAAGGCTATCCAGAAGGATGCCGCAGAAGCCGGCTCCGGTATCGAAAAGGCCATGTCTAGCGCGCTCGGCACGCTCGGCAGCTTTGGCAAGGGTCTTGCCGGCGGCGTCGTCGGCGGGCTTGCCGTTGGCGGCATTGACGAGATTCTCGGCCGTGTCCGGGAGCTTTCCAAGAGTGTCGCCGAAGTCGGCGACCAGGCCAAGATGACCGGCATGAAGGCGAAGGACTTTCAGGAACTCGCCTATGTCGCCGAACAGAACCGCATTCCCGTTGACGCCCTTGCCGATGGCATGAAGGAGCTTTCTCTCCGCGCTGATGAGTGGATCAAGACCGGACAGGGCAGCGGTGCGGAGAGCTTTCAGCGGCTCGGCTATTCGGCCCAAGAGCTTGCGAAGAAGCTCGAAGATCCAAAGGAACTGTTGCTGGATATCATCGACCGCACGCAGGAGCTTGACCGGGCCGCGCGCATCCGTGTCTTCGATGAGTTGTTCGGCGGCTAAGGTGGCGAAAAGTTCGTGCAGCTTATCGACCGTGGCAGGGAAGGCATCGCCAAGACGATCAAGGAAGCGAACGCTCTCGGCATCATCATGTCAGATCAGCTTATCCAGCGTGCCGACGAATTCAATCAGAAGTGGGATGCTATCGGCCGCACGATCAGCACGAATGTCAAGCAGGCCGTGCTTGGCCTTGCGTTTGCCGCCGACGATTTCCTCGACAGCTTCAACAAGGTCGAAGAGCAGGCGACCGGCAACGTTCAGAAGGCTCTCATTGCCAAGTATAAGGAGCTTGACGAGGCCAAGAGGAAGCTCGCCGAACTCCAGCAGGATCAGCTCGCTAACCCGGATGACCCCTTTGTCGCGCAAAACATCGAGCGCCAGCAACAGGCCGTCGCCGAGCTGACCAAGGAGGCGATGAAGCTCCGCGACGTGCTGGACCGCCGCAGCGGCTATTCCGATAATTTCGTCTACAAGACCGGTGAAGACGCGAAGGCAGCAACCCCGCAGATCAACGCCTTGAATGCGGCGCTGGCGAACACCGACACCAGCACCCGGAGCGCCATCAATGCGATGACGAGCTATGCCGCTGCAATCCGCGCGCTCAAGGGCGAGGTTCCCGAACTGGCGAAGCAGCTTGCGGAATTGGACGCCAAGAGCAAGATCGAGGCCATCTATCAGAAGGCGGTTTCCATGGCGAACGGCCCGGCTGACGTTTACATGGCGCACGAAATCCGTGGCAAGGCGCTCGAGTCCCTAAACATCAAGAGCGCCACGGACGATCCCGAAAGCTACCTCTCTTCCATTCTGGCGACCGGCAAGGGCGCAAGTAGCATCGCCGGAATGCAGTCGGCTTTCCAGCAGAAGCTTGCCAAGATGATTGCTAGCATGCCGGACGATCTGAAGGGCAGCGTCACCATCAATTCCGGCTTCCGTGATATCGCCGATCAGCGGCAGAAGTGGCTTAATGCTCTCAAGAAGCATGGGTCGCCGGAGGCCGCTCGCAAGTGGGTGGCACCGCCCGGCAACAGTCAGCACAACAAGGGTAACGCGGCGGATCTCGGTTACGGTTCCGATGCGGCACGGCAGTGGGTTCATCAGAACGCCGGCACCTTCGGTCTGTCCTCCCCCCTCAATAATGAGGATTGGCATATCGAGGACAGCGCCGCCCGCTCGAAGGACACCACCGCCGAAATCGACAAGCTGACGGCAGTAGCACAAAAGCAGTCTGAAGCCTACGCCCGCATCACCGGCCATGCCCGCGAATACGTCAACGAGCAGAAGACTGAACAGCAAGCCCTTGGCATGACCGCAGAAAGGGCCAAGGCGCTTCGGTTTGAACAGGAAATGCTCGCCCAGGCACAGCGCGCCGGTATTCCGCTTACGGCGCAGAACCGGCAGGAGATTGCCCAGCTTGCGCAGGGGATGGCTTCGGCGGCCACTTCCTTCGAGCAGTATCAGGACAAGCAGCAGCAGGCGCAGGAAACCGCTCACTTCTTCGGCCAAAGCCTTACCGACGCCCTGACCGGCGTCATAACCGGCACACAGACGGCACAACAGGCGTTGCAGAGCCTCTTGCAGACGCTCATCAAGGCAACCTTGCAAGCAGCGCTCATGGGCGAAGGGCCGCTAGCTAACCTCTTCGGCACCGCGCCGAAGAAGGACGCTGCCGGCGGCGGTAGCGGCTTCGGCGGACTGCTTGGCGGGCTGTTAGGCAAGTTGTTTGGATTTTCGGAAGGTGGTTATACCGGTGACGGCGCGAAGCACGAGCCAAAGGGCATTGTGCATGGGGGCGAATTCGTCGTGACGAAGGAAGCTACCCGGCGCATCGGCGTGCGAAACCTCCAGCGGCTCAATGCTGTTCGCGGATACGCCGAAGGAGGTTATGTCGGGAACGCGCCCGCGATCCGCACGCGTGATCTGAAGCCGGCGAATGCGAATGCTCCGGTGCAGCAAATCAGCATCTCCGCACCTGTCACGGTCAACGCTAACGGTGGCACGCCCGAGCAGAACAACGATCTCGCCCAGAAGATGAGCAAGCAGATGGAAACGACCATGCGCTCGGTCGTAGCCGATGAACTGCGCCGCCAGACCCGGCCGGGCAACTATTTGAACCAGAGGAGCCGCTAAACGACTCACAGCGAGTCATAGGCGCGCTTCGGCGGCGCGGGTGTCTCCTTTCCCTATCCGGGAGCCTCCGCGCCCGCCTGTGACTCTCTATGGCGGAAACCGGCCGGGTGCGAAGCAACCGCGCCGGCCCATCTGCCTTCGAAACGGGAAACGTCTTTCCGATTGCCGTGAGAGAACCGCAGCCGGGAGCTTCCTTAGATACCTTCCGGGAAACAGTGCTCAAGCGGTCAGCGCCGCAAGGCGCTGACAAGGCCGAAGGCCGCGTAGGCGAGCCGCGCCAGCGGCGAGTTGCAGGCGTGTCAGCATTCCTTTGTCTTGTTTGTCTGATATATGTGTATCTGTATATATGTATCTAATACATATATAGGATATATATAGATAAGCGTAAGGAATGCTGACACGCCGGATGGATATCCGCGCTCACGACTTCATGCACGCCAGCAAATTTTGGCTATACCTACCTTAAACGAACTCTCGGAGAGGTGGTAACATGCCCGTAGTATTGCCTTTTGCTGATGCCATGGCGAAGGCGCGGAATGCAATCGCATATGAAAAGGCCGTTCGCGCGTTGGACCGCACGGAGACTCGGAAGGCCGAGCGTGCCGCAGAGGCGGCGGCCGAAGGCCGCGAAGATTATAAGCCGCGCCGTTGGTTTGGTGATGATGTGGTTCGCCAACTCGCTCGCCAGCGCAACAAGGAAGAACAGCAGTCCGTCAAGCGCGCAACTGGCGTTCGTAACTACACCTTCCACGAAACGGAAGAGGAGCGTCTTGCCGCAAGACGGGCGAGCAACAGGCTTGCTTCCAAGAAGCGGCGGGACGCCAAGAAGGCCGCAGCCGCATGACGACCTTGCGGCGGCTAGCGTCAAACACCTTATTTCCTGATTTCAATAAATACTGAATTACTGAAGTAACTATATGTTTTTATTGCATTTTATGATTTTCTTTATTGCCAAATCGCTACCCATGATTCATGCATGGGACGCTCGATTTTGAGCCGGGGGATAAAATCAAATGCAAACCTACATTTCGACCGACATCTATCATGACGTTCTCGATCAGCTTGAAGAGCTGTTCGCCACCTTCGACCCGTCCAAGCCTGATTGCCTACGCACGCGGCTCATCATGATCCTCGGCGAGGAAGGTGGAATCTGGCCGTCCTCGTGCCGCAACGGCTCGGAAAATGAGAGCCTTAAGCGCGCCGCTTAACAAACCTGTCCTAAGAAAACAATGACTTACATGGCGAGACAAACACGCCTATGGCCGGCCTGTTGCTTTCCATACTTTCGTGTAGCAAATGGGAAGTCCCGCAACGAACAAGGGACGTTCCCATGCACAACTCCATTGGAAATGAGCGTGATCGGTAGGAAACACCGATCCGATCAGCCGTGCCTTACGTGACGGGATCAGGCTTTGTTCCTGATGGAATACCTACCGGAAGCGGCGGGAACCGCCCCGGCAGGGATTTAGAAATGTCGACTACCAAATCAACATTAAAGGCCGTAGGCCAGAAAGATCTATACCATGGCGAAGACTGACAAGGAACTGTTCCGCGACTACCTGATGTCGAAGGAGAAGGGCCAAAGTGACAACGTGGGAGCTCTTTACCTCACCGGGCATGAGTGCTTCGGAATTGACGAAATGTTGCGCGACGTAGTGAACAGTATTGTCAACGCCGACCCTCAGCCGGTGGAAGAACTGGACTTCCTCATGCAGGAGTTGCGAGGGCTCCTGCATAATCTCGCTCATGTGAGGAATGGCTTTATCGCCTATAAGGCTTCTCAGGAGGCGGCGTAAATGGCCCTCAATCCGAGCCTTCGCCTCATGGTCGCTAACGCCAAGGCCAAGTATGGAGACGACTTAAAGACCGCAACGGGCATGCCCTGTAAGTCCGAATTGGAAGCGGCTTTGCGCCTTACGGTGATGGAGCACCTCGTCGTTCTCGGCTTGCGCAAGGCTAGCAAGGATGAACTCCGGCGCATCATCCTCGACGCATTGGCCGAAGGAGCGACAGCGTAGTCGCAAGGCCCGCCACCTTGGCGGGCCTTTTCCATTTCAGAGAGCTACCATGTCGAACGAATACACCGGCCTCACGCACGCTGAAGCAAATGCCCTCATGCGGTCGAAGATCATAGCCATTGCCGCAGAAACCATCGCCGAAGCGCGATCTATGTCGCCGGACGAGTGGTCCGGCCGCGATGTGCCCTATTGGTCGGATAGCATTGCTGGCGCGATCTATTACGTCGTTCAAAATCGCTTACGGGGTGGTCCATGATGAGCCACACGCAGCGAAGGCGAGAAAGGCAAGCTCGAAGACATAAGCAGTAGTTCCACCAATATGAGGTGGAGTATTTCATACGCGAGCATTTTCCGGGTTGCCCGGAAGTGGCCGTCTCTTTCTTCGCATATAAAATCTGCACGACTCCGAAAAATTGGGCCGGGGCTACGATTGCAGACGCGGTCGATCTGACGATGCAAAACCACCTACGCCACGAATTCACCGACTATGATCAGCTGCTAATGGTAGGTGTGCAGCGAAAGGAAGCCCGCTACAGGGTGCAGCCGAAAGTGAATGCGATGATAGCCATGTGGAAGAAACATGAGGCGTAAACACACGACCCAGTGCAGGGCGAACCCAGCGCTGTTGAACTCAACATTTTGGTGTGCCAAAGGATACCAATGCAAAGTGTTTGGGTGGACACATGACCTCGACAGAATTGGATGAGCTTTACGGAACGTGTGACCTGCCGGCGAGGCCAGTAGCACAGCATGAACTTAACTATCGTCCGATGAGCCACATGACCTTGAACGACGAGACCGCTGCGTTCCTTAAATCTTACATGGATCAAGCAGCACCGGTGAAGCTTTACCACCCCTCTGCACAGACGAGTCACATCCTTTGGCTCATTGATGAGAATGGGGTGATGCACATTGCCGTCGAAGAAATTATCAACGAAGACGGAACGTTGATCGGCGTTTTGCCCAAATCCATCTTGGCACGACCTCCCAAGGACGAACTGAGGAAGTTAGGTCATCCAAGTTTGCTACCGCCAGGGCAAACCAAAGCCCGTATTGGTGGAGAGATTGGCTACGACCCTGGTGGGCACGATGGCCGCGAATGGTGCCTGACCAATGAATCGGGCCGATTTGGAACATGTCCAGGCCGAACCGAAGCTCATCTTCAAGCCGCATGTGGAATATTCGAGGATTTCGACATATATCTTGCCTATGAATTTTATTCCCCTGTCAACTGAAGGGCGGTCATAAATGGATCTTTTGGCTATGCGTCCGTCCGAATGGCGCACTCTTGGCGAGCGCCTCCTTGATGACAGGACTCAACAAGACTTCCTCAACTCGCTGCGCCAATTCCTCGCAGTGATGGCGAATGACAATGGGGCCGATACTGACAAGATCTATACTACAGCGCTAAAGGCTTCCAAAGCAGATGTCTGGAACCACATTCCCGCCTCCGCGGTCGCCGACACCCTCGCAGGGGCGCCGCCTGAGAATGCGACCGTGTTCCTTGGCGGAATCCCTTATGCTGCTCGCGAACAAATTATGGTCAATTTCCTTCTCCGGCGCATCACCACATCGCTGGGACAACCCACGGAAATTGCCGATGTCATCGCGGATAAAGACCGACAGCCACAGAAGCGGGTCACAGCGGCGGACCTGGACGAAATTATGAGGGGAATCGAGGGGCGCCTCTCCGTTGCGTCTGCCCTAAAGCGTGACACACTGCCACTTGCGCTAGCAATTCATGACTCTGATGTTAGATCTCCACGAATCGACACACTCATAGAGGATATCCAAAAGCTACTACGACATCAGGGTCTGTTGACGACGGATGAGCTTGATGTTCCCAGACTTGCGGTAAACCTCCCGTGGCTACTTAAGAGCGGCATCGTTCGGTGACGTTTAATAGCGTCCTATTGTGTGATCTCTGAGGCGAGATCCTGTGCGATCAACTTGAAATCGCTTCCTTGCTCTTAGGTAAAGGCTTAGTGCGCGGCTGGAAACCGAAACTAGAGCGGGGAAAGCAACGGCCAAAGCCTCTTTCATAGACGAAGGACCGCCTAAAATTCAGCAATCTTTTGCTCTCAGATTGGCCTCACGTAATCGCCTGATTCAATATCAAGCGCCAGCCTTTGACGCTCTTGGCCTTCTGTGATCTCCTCCACAGACCCTTGATTGCTAAACGCCCATATTGCGCCCGTCCGCTTAATCACGCGCTTTGTTCCCGGTGCTGTCGCGAATTCATCGCTGGATAAAGTGCTCATCTTCGCTTGAACATGAACGACACGTGCCTTGCCGCGAACAATTTCCAAAATGCCCAAATCCTCGCCAGTATCAGGATCGTTAAGCTGTTCGCCCGCGCTAAATACTAGAAATCTTGATCCAAGAACTATGCCGTGATCGCTACCTCGATTAATTACGAGGTCATAGTCGTCTATAACTTTGATGACCTTGGGTAGGCCGCTGTATTCATCGCTCATTGGCTTACTCTCCTGAACAAACCGGGCCGGATAAGAATCGCGCCCTTGGCGGTTTGAGCTAGCTTTTCTGTAGCGGCATCAATATCACCGAAAACATCGTCGTTCTCGCGGACTAAAATTTGCACAAGTCTATTAGTCTGGACGTTCACGACTTCGCCTGTGCATATTAAGCGTTCATACTCACCATCCTTGATATAGATCGCGGTCATAACCCCAAGGCTTAACCAGGGCGTGCCTTCGACTATAAGCAGCTTCTTGTCGTGAATTGCCTTGACGACGGGCACCCCCAGAAAATCGGGGGTGTCATGGCTAAGAATGATCCACAGGAGGTATAGTATAAGAATGCAATACACGCCGTTTAGGATGGCAATGTTGGAATATGTTACACGCCATTGTTCGCCCTGCCACCAACCGATGATGCCAATCAGGGCGGTTGTCGCAGCAAATATCGCCGCGAAAGCCCCAGCATGACGAATCACAGCTTTCCTGACGGCTTCCTGATTCACTGCGACCCGACCTCGACTCATCTGCGCCTAAATTGGCGAGATTATAAAATACCGCTGGCTGTATGGAAGTATATGACGCCCCTATTTGCGATTGATCATGCCTGTGGAAAACTCCTTCGGCGTCACAAAATCGCGACCGTCGCGCCGTCACAAATTAGTAAAATCTAATAATAATATTATCTAATAATATCAATTAATTAAAATTTTAAACGATGAGAGATTTGAGTTTTCGAGTCTCTCATCGCCCACCACTTCTTCAGATTGAATGTCAGTTGATTTTCTAGCAGCTTTGTTGTGCTCTCGATGAGCGAGGTTGCGCGCTATCGCGGCGGCTCAGTAGTTGCCGAGAATAATCACGCCCAGAAGCACCACGGAAACAAGCACAAGGGCTGCTATGATGATCAGCAGCTCCTTCAACATGAATCGTTCCATCTTGCTGTCATCCATGACGTTTGCTCCCGGCAAACCGCTATTGAAATTCACTCCCAACGTCGAATCGCCGCGCCGGGTTCTCTATCAATCCATATGTAAGCGGTCGTATTGTCAATTTCAGCCTGAAGACCCCTCGCGGCGGCATTCTTCTTTCATCCCATTGCATCTTCATTACGGCACATGAAGCTTTATCGGCCGCTGCCTTGGCGGCGGATCGACGTAGGCGTCGGGCAAATTGACCGTTCGCAATAACAGTCTCTCGGCAATCTGCGCGGCGGCGGCGCGAGCGCCCTCGCGCGAGCAAAAGTTGCCGCGTACCTGTACCGCCGCGGCCAGCAGGCGAAAAAATGCATCGCGCAGTTCCGGTGACGGCTGCGTCGGCTCTAGCCAGAATCGATCCAGGTTCCCCTGGTCACTCAGTCCATCGATATCGTAGATCGCGGCTCCCAGCGCTTTGACCGGCTTCCCCGCTTGCAGCGCCGAAAGTGCCGCAGTCGAGTTGATCGTTACCATGCCCTGACTGGCGACAATCAGCCGGTCGAGACTGCCGCCATCGATCAGATGGATGCGCGGCGACAATCCGCATGAGGCGCCGATATGCTCGACATAGGCCCGCCAGTCCACGAGCCCATTGTCGAGCGGATGAAGCTTTAGGACGAGATGTGTATCCGGCGCGGCATGCTCCGCAAAAGAACGGAGAATCAGCCGGATCGCATCCTGCTGCTGATGAAAAGGCGAATGCGCGCGGAGCTGAAAATCGGTCTGAAGCTGTAGGGGATAGACGAAGAATCGTTTGCCGCCCGCAATCAGCTCCTCGATCACGCCCTGCGCTTCCCGTGTCCTTCTGCCGCTTGCCGGCAGTTTCTTCAGCCATCCGGCATATTCCATCAAGGGATGGTAGAGCCCGTGCCGGCGATAGCCGGGATAGAGGAACCACAGAAAGACGGTCGGCAGATAATAGGCGAGATCGTAAAGCGCTTCCGCCAGGAAAGTCTGGTTGTAACGACGTGTCCAATCCGGCTCCGGCAGATTGGACGCGGCCTTCAGAATATGGACCGGATTGGTGGGAAAGTGCGAATTGGAAGAGAGGCCGTCTCGCTCGAGGGTCACCCAGTCCGGCCGCAAATAACCCATTTCCACGACATTGACGGCAACGCCGGCGCGGCGCGCCTCCTCGATGGCGACCCGGTGATAGGGCCGCTCTTCCCCATGCAGGATCAGATCCGTGACATGCTCGGCTTCGATTCGAAGCCTGACATAGGCTCGCCATCCGGCAAAGTCGCCGCGATAGTTGAACGCCTTGCGGCGGCGCCACGAAATCCAGTCCCCGGCATTCAGGTTGATGCGGATGCAACGGCCGCCAGCCTTCTCCAATATCCTGGCAGTCTCGACGAACAAAGGCGAGGATGGGCCCTGCAGGAAGAGGAAGACGCGCGGTCGCGCGGCCCCTTCCCCACTGGGCATCATTCCGCAACCTCGGTGGCAAGGCCGGCATAGCGCAGCAATGTGCCGATCAGATTCCAGGGCGCTTCTTCCTGCGGCGGCTGCGGCTTTTGCGAATGGGCGCGTGCGCGGCCAAGCGGAACGATGACATAATCGGTGCGCGGATCCGGGAACGGATCGGCAAAGGCCTTCAGCAGGGGTGCATGATCGCCATAGAAAAGCAGCCAGACCGGGCGATCCAGCCTGTCGAGATGATGGGCAAGATTGCCGAGCGCATGATCGGCGCGCATCAGGAGTTCGCCGTAGATGTCCACCGGATTGACGAGGTCGCCGCAGCGACCCGGCTCCCAGGGGCCGTGATTCGCCATGGACGCGACAAAGAGGAAGTTCTTGTTCGTGCCTTCATCATCGATCGTCCGAATCACGCTTTTCGTCAGCGAGAGGTCGCTGACATAAGGGCCATCGCGCTCGGGATTGTGATCGAACTCGTCCAGCATCATCATCCGGTCGAAGCCAAGCTGCGGCAACGCCTTGTGACGCAGGAAAAACGTCTTGTCGTAGGGATGGATGAACTGCGTCTTCCAGCCGGCCTTTTTCAGCCGCGCCGGCCAGACGACATCCTTGTAATGGCTGGCACGCAAATAAGGGTAGCTGGCGTCGATATGCACATTTTCGGGCAGTAGCCCGCTCAAGACGGCAAACTCGGTTCGTAGCGTATAGCCACCCTCGAAGACGCTTGTCATGCGGCCCCATTGCGCGGCCTGCTCCCTCAGACGGTCGAGATTGGGAAGCTTGATATTGTCGACGCCGAAATGTCTGAGGTCGATGAAGGATTCGGATTGCCAGACGACGATGAGCGGCTCGTCTTCGCCATGCTCCCAAAGCTCCTGCAGCGCCGACATGAAACGCTCGGATAATTCCGAGACGATTGCCTCGCGCCGGACACCGACCCAGATGACGAAATGAAAAACGACGGAGGCAAAGGTGCCGAATCGCACCGTATCGCTCTTGACGTCAACCTTGCCGAGAAATTTCTGCGTAAGACGGCAGACCGGTTCGCTGACGACGCGGCTGAACAAAGCGATCCATGGCGTAAAGGCTGCAGCCAGCATCAGCAGGATCCAAAGCACACCGTGGTTGTCCGGCAGAACCGCAGGCTCCAGATACATGTAAAGACCGCTGAGGCCGAAGACGTAGGCAAAAGCGATGATCCAGAAGACGATGTTCAGCGATGTCGCGTAGAAGATCTCCTTGTATTTGAAGACATCCACGACGAGCGCGATGTCCGAAAATACCAGAGGCTCGCGGATGAACTCGAATTTCGCCCTCGATATGCCGGTGAAGATGACGAAGAAACTGATGACGGCCTGAGTGCTGTAGATCGGGCGCCAGGAAATGGCGAAGAAAGCCGCATAAATCAGGATGATGACCGGAATTCTTGCCGCCCAGTCGCAGACTACTCGCCGCCAGCTTCTTTTCGCACGGTTCTCGGCATTGATGGCCGCCGGCATCGCCAACGGATCGGTCAGAAAGACGATGACGCAGGAAAACGCGAAGCAGGCAAGGGTCAAAAGAACTGGAAAATCGTGAAGCTTCAAGACTGCGCCATCCAAATGCCCGCTGCCTCGGCAGCATTTCCATATCAGCGAGGAACGGGCCGCTAATACCCCTGACTTACCTTCTCTTGCACGTGTTTCGCTGGCGGTGCAACTCCTGTGCGTGTTTTGTATTACTTATCGCGATCAAAGCTCTGCTTGCCGGTATCGGCAAGACCGCTATGCGCCTCGTCACCAAATATTTTTCGCGCCTTGCGTGAAAACCACCATAACAGCAATGGTTTTATCAGCGGTCCGAAGTAAGCCAGCGCCGTCAGCGAAAATCCGAAGTGAAGCTTCTGCCTGCCGCGATCCATCCCACGGACGATTCTTGCTGCTACCTCCTCCGCACTCCACGGCTTGACGGCCCCCATCAAAATCTCCGCTTCACGCGGCCTTAACGCAATTTCCCGAGCATATTGCGGCGTCATCGTATCGGGCGGGAAGCAGATCGAAATCTGCACGCCCCAAGCGCCGGCTTCCGCGCTCAAAGCCTCGGCAAAGCTCGCCAGCGCCGATTTGGATGCGCAATAGGCGGTATAGCCGAAGATACCGATCAAGGCGGCACCCGAAGAAATCATCATGATCCGGCCGCCGCGGCGGCTCTTCATGCCTTTATAAACAGCACGAACCGCGTTGGCTGTCCCAAGGAGATTGACGGAGATCTGCTCATCGAAAACCGACGCGGACATTGCATCGAAGGTACGGGGCTCGACGATACCCGCGGAAGCGACAAGAATATCGCAAGGGCCGAAGGACGCCTCGCAAAGCCTTACCGCCTCGGTAGTCTGTTCGGCAGAGGCCACATCAACGGAAGCCGTCCGGATAAAGGCGCCGTCGACACCGGGAAGCATCGCGATTTCAGCGCGCGCCTCTTCGAGGCGCCCGGTATCGCGAGCAAGAAGCGAAACCCGAGCCCCTCGGGCGGCATAGAGCTTGGCTATCGCCAGACCAATTCCGCTTGAACCTCCCGTGACGATAACGTGCATGAGACGATCGCCCCGAAACTTAAGAGCCGCCTGGAGTTTGAGCCATGGGCAGCAGTTGCATCATCTTCTCCATATCCAGCGAAGCAAGACCGAAATTGCGGTCCTTCAAGCTCTTGAGTTTTTCTGCTGTCAGCCTGACCGCACGCCGGATTTGCTCCTCGGTATGATTGCAGGTGATGAAGAAACGAAGGCGCGCCATGCCCTCGGGCACCGCCGGATGGATGATGGGCAGCACGTTGATGCCTTCGGCGAGCAAGTCGTTGGAAAGCTGCGCGGCCCGAAGCGAATCGCCGACGATCACGGGCACGACCGAGTGCCCCACGCTGAGGCCGGTATCGAGGCCAGCCGCCTTTGCCTCGTCGAGAAACAGATGGCCGTTGCGCCTAAGCCGCGCGGTTCGCTCCGGTTCGGACTTGAGAATATCGAGGCCAGCGACGGCGGCGGCGGCGAGAACGGGCGAAAGGCCGACGCTATAGACGAAACCGCCGGCTTCCGCCTTCAGAATATCGGCAAGCGCACGCGTGCCGGCGATATAGCCACCGCAGCTCGACGTCGTCTTCGAGAGCGTGCCCATCCAGATATCGACATCACGCGGATCAAGATCGAAGTGCTCGAATGTGCCGCGGCCCGTCCTGCCGAGAATGCCAAGCGCGTGCGCCTCGTCGACCATCAGCCAGAAACCATAGCGCGCCTTGAGCTCCAGCAGCGCCGGCAGGTCGGCGATATCACCATCCATCGAATAGATGCCTTCGACGATGACCAGAATGCGCCGGAAATCCGACGATAGTGTCTTCAGGATATTCTCGAGGCTATCGACATCATTATGCTGGAACAGCCGGCGGGCGGCACCGGAAAGCTTGATGCCGGCAAGCGCGCTGTTGTGAATGAATTCATCGTGGATCACGAGATCCTGCGGCCCCATCAGACAGCCGATCGCAGCGACATTGGTTAAGTAGCCGCTGACGAAGCAGACGGCGGCATCGACACCATAGACCTCTGCAAGCCTGCGCTCGAGCTCCACATGATCAGGTCGCTCGCCTGCGACGAGACGACTGGCCGACGCCGAGATTCCGAAGCGGTCGATCGCCTCCTTGGCGCGCTTGGCGACATGCGGGTCCGTATTGGTCGCCAGATAATCATAGGAGGCAAAATTGACGAACTCACGCCCGCCGATGCGCGTCGTCGCGCCGGCGGCGGCATCATGCGACCGATAGAATGGATTGGCGACGCCGAGCAGCTCACCTGCCATGCGCTGCGTTGCGACACGCTTATATTCGGGCAGATCCTCGAAACGGGTCGCCTGACGCGGTTGTAACTGTGGCTGCCGGTTCAGCCTTTCGGTCCGATTGCGGCCGGAGGATTCGCCGACACGGCGCATCTGCTCAAGCAACTTGCTTTTCTTCTGCTCCGCCTGTTCGCCATTATAGGTCACTGCACGGCCCTTTTTTCGTGTTCTGCGGCATGGCTACGCGCCAGGCGCTCGACCACCTCGTCTCCGGCCATGTCACTAGCAGCATTGTCGCCGTTGCGATTCATGACCCGATCACGCAAACGGCTGACGACATCGCCTACGGTCGTACCCTCGCCTACTCCGCTCAAGGGAATATCGAAGCCGGTTTTCTGCTGGAAGCTCATGCCGAGCTCCATGGCCATCAGGCTGTCGAGGCCGATATCCTTCAAAACCTCATCGGGGGTCACCGTGTCTTCGGTCACGCGCAGGATGGCCGCAATCTCTGCCGCGACAAGCGCATGCAGAGCGGCCTGAGCCTCCTCTTCCGATTTCCCGCTGATCAGTTCCCTGAGATCGATGCTGTCTCCCTCGTTGAGGGCCTGATGGTTGCCTGCATGGCGCATCAGCGGCTCGAACAGAGAACGTCCGGCAATCGGCAGCAGACGAGCGGCATTCCAATCGATCTCGGCGATCATGACCGCCGCCGCATCGACATCTCCTCTGTCCGCCAACATATAACGCTCGACCTGTTCCAGCGCGTCTCGCGCCTTTAATGCGGCCTTGCCGATACGCTTGGAGAGGAGATCGTTGACCTCGATGTTGCGGGCAAGGAAGCCCTTGTCAGCGATCGCGCCGAAGCCCACCGCAAGCGCGGGCCTGCCTGCGGCCCGACGCGCACGCGCCAACCCCTCCAGATAGCCATTGGCCATCACATAGTTAGCCTGACCGGGATTGCCGAGCATGGTCGTTGCCGAGGAGAACAGCAGGAAGAGTTCCAGCCTGTCATCTCGCGTCAGACGATCCAGATTTTCCGCGCCACGGATCTTTACCTCGAGAACGGGGCGATTGCGTTCCGGCGTCAGATTGGCAAGGAGTGCGTCGTCCAGGACCATGGCGGCGTGAACGACGCCCTTCAATGCCCCTTCGGTGCGGAGCGAGGCAAGCAGCGTCTCGACCGCGGCGGCATCGGTGATATCGCAGGCATGCAGCGTCGTAACGACACCCCGCTTTGCCCAATCTGCTATCGCCTGCTTCGTTTCAGCATCGGCAATGCCGCGGCGTGAGCATAGCGCTATGCGGCGCGCGCCCTTCGAAACGAGCCAATCGGCGGCGGACAACCCGAAGCCGCCAATGCCGCCCGCGATCAGGAAAACACCCTTGCCATCGACACGCAGGGATTTCGCGGGTGCGCGCAAGACGCTGTCAACACCCGCAACGGGCGGCCGCACCACGATTTTGCCGATATGGCCGGCATTCTGCATCAGCCGGAAGGCATTGCCGATCTCGTCATAAGCGAAGGCGCGATATGGCAGCGGCGTCAGCTTTTCCTCGGCGAAAAGCTGCCCGATCTCCCTGAAGATGCGCCGAGTGAGATCGGGTACGTTGACCAGAAGCTGATCCGCATCGATACCGAAATAGCTGACATTGCGCCGGAACGGACGTAGGCCAATCTTACGGTCGGAATAATAGTCGCGCTTGCCGAGCTCCAGGAAGCGGCCGAATGGCTTGACCAGCTCGATGCTCCGCTCCATCGCTTCGGAAAAGAGCGAATTGAGGACAAGATCGACACCCTCGCCACCCGTAAGCCGCCGCACGCCGGAAACGAAATCCAGAGAGCGGGAATCAAGCACATGATCGGCGCCGAGCATTTCGAGAAAGCCACGCTTCTCGACCGTGCCGGCGGTGGCGATCACCCTGGCACCCTTAAGCTTGGCAATCTGGAGCGCCGCCAGACCGACGCCGCCGGCAGCTCCATGAATCAGGATGGTTTCACCCGGCTGAATGCGCCCAAGCTCGACCATTGCATAATAGGCGGTCAGAAAAGCGACAGGCACGGTCGCAGCCGCAACGGTGTCCATCCGTTCTGGGAGCTTCGTCACTCCGTCGCGGTGAACACGGACATGGGTCGAGAACGCGGCAGGCCCGATCCCCATCACCTTGTCACCCAGCTTGAGATCGTCGACGGCATCGCCAACGGCAAGAATTCGCCCAGCGAATTCCATGCCGATGGTGGCACCAGCAAAGCCGTCCTCAAGCGCCTCTTCTGGCAGGAGCCCCATAGCCCACATCACGTCGCGGAAATTGAGGCCGGTCGCTTCGACGGAGACGACAATCTCCCTCTCGTCAGGCACTGGAAGGCCGACTTCCTCCCAAACGACGCTATCCAGACGCCCGCCCAGATGTTGCCGGATCATCGCCGCGACAAAATCCCGGCGGCTTGCTTCGACGGCATCAAAGGGACCTGCGGCAGCTCTGATCTCCCGAACCTTTCCGGTCGCGCGATCCATGAACCATTCGCGGTTGTCCGTGTCCGCCGTCATGAGGGTGTCAACTGCGGAGAACACTCGCCCGTCATCTGCATCGGCATCCAGCAGATGGACGTCAAAGGCATCATATTCGTTTTGAAGAACGCGGCCCAAAGCCCACAGACCGGCATTCGCGTCATCGACGGGGCGAGCCGACAGCGGAGAACCGCCGGGCGCCAAGATCACCAGTCGAGGCCGTGCTCCATCGCTGTTCTGCGACAGCAGGTTCGCCAGTTCGGTGAAGATCGAGAGACGCGATAGTGAAAGTTCCGCCGCATCGCCGCGCTTCACGCCGGCAAGATACACGATCCCGCTGGTTCTCCGGTTGACCGCATCGAGAACGCCGGCAATATCTGGCGACAACGCACTGAGATCGATGACCTTTGCATTCTCACCCAGCTTGCCAAGCCCCTTCTTGCCCTGCTCCGACAAGATCAGGATTGGCTCGGCGATCTCCACGACGGCAGCTGTTTCCGGTTGCCGTTCGGACATAGCCGATACCGCTATCAACGCTCCCTCGGGGAATACCTGCTCATGGATCAGCGGCTTGGCAAAACCCAAGTTCCCCAGGAGCTCGGCGATCTGCTGCGGCGTGCCGAGCCGCCCAACGGGGAATTCCGGCGACGAGCTATCCGCAAACCAGCCTTCGGAAAGGCCGAAGACGAAATCATTGAAGGCGCTCGGCGCACGATCGACCAGCAACAACCGCGCGCCGCAGGCGGCAACCGTCCGGACAGCCCGCTTGATATCGTCATTGTGAAGCATCAGGTACTGGCTCTGATCGCCGGAGGCGACCACGAGGTCCGCGACATAGCGATCCGTCAGTTTGGCCGGATCGGTAACGATGACATGCGCATCGCGTTCGAATGCGATCTCCAGTGCTCGGCGCACCTGCTCACGCGGCTCGGCAATCACGAGACATGCGCCCGCTGCTGCGGTGATCGTCGCCAGTTTTCGGCTGAAAGCGGCCGAAACCGAGCCGACTTCCAAAACGTATGCGATCGCGCCGGCATCGGCCTCGATGGCGGATGTCAATGCTTCCGCGAGCATCGAAAGCCGCCGTTCGCTCAAGGGCGAATGAGCAAGCACATGCTCCAGAGTCGCCCCACCCGGAATGTTTGCCCCTTGGGCAGCAGGCTCACGTTCCAGCACGTGCGGTCGTATCGTCGCCAAATGTTCGAGCGTCTCGCGATAGGCATCGCCAACGAGAACACTTTCGGCCACGCGCCCAGCGTCCTCGCGATAGATTTCCTGAAGCAGCTCGGCCACAGGCGGCAGTGTCGGCTCCAGGGGAACGTGCCACTTGCCGTCTCCAGTCTCCGCGATGCCGGCATCCTCCAGAATGTAGAGGCAATTGACCAGGAAAGACCGGAATTCGGCATCGCCGGGAAGGCCGGAAAATGCGACGGCGCCGTTACGGTCCGCAACCTTTAGTGCGATATCGTAGCAGGCGCGATAGACTGCGGCTTCAAGAAGAAGGCTTGCATTGTTGAGCGCATGGCTCGCGCCGGAACTGCCGTACGACGGAATCTGCCCTACGTTAGCGCCCGATTTGCGCGCGCCAGCGAAAAGAGCCGAAGGTACGCTCTCATAATGAAATGCAACGGAATCGAGCGTTGCCCTGCGGCGCAGCTGAGTGCGCCGGAAACGACAATCGTCAAGAACGGCAACGGCGCTGCCCTTCGCATCGAACAAGGTGAAACGGGCCTTGATCGAATTCGCGCTGAAACGCTCGATCTCAATGAAGGCTTTGACGATCGACCTTTCCTTGCCGAAAGCTCTCACGGTGCCAAAGTGAACGGGAATATAGGGAGCGCCGGTTTCGTCGCCGGAAAATTGATCGAACAATGCGACGAGACCGTGAAAGGCCGCGTCGACCGACATAGGGTTGAGATTATAGCTGGCGAAGGGATGAGACGGTGAGGCAGCCGTCTTCAGGTCCACTTCGATCGCATGATGACCGAACGCCGCAGCTTTCGACAGAAGCTGGAAATGTGGGCCGTAATGCAATCCGAAACGTTCCGCGGTTTCGTAGGCCACCTCGGACGTCAATATGGATTTACGGTCCCCCCTCGATCGCGCGGCAGTCTTGCTATCCATCTCAGCCGCCAGCGGCTTGCGGCAACGTCCGACCGCATGCACTGTCCATTCGTCATGGCTGAGGCGCTCGCGCGACCGGATCTCGAGATCTCCCGTCTCGGGTGACAGAATGGTGGACAATTCGACCATCCTGTCTTGAGACAATTCAAGCGGTCGGAAGATTTCGAGATTGCCGATTTCGACTTCATCGGTCCCGTAATAACGCTGCGCAGCCGTTACGGCGATTTCGATAAAGCCGCTGCCGGGCAGGATTGCCTTGCCATCCACCACATGTTCGGCGAGGTCTGGAAAAAGGCGGGCGTCGAGATGGTTCTTCCAATTCGTACCATTGAGATCGGCGCGCCAGCCAAGCAGCGTATACGGGCTTTTGCGATCGCGACCGAAAATATCGATCTCGTCCGTCGTCGCATGAGCACGAAGCTCCACCGGCTCGAAAGGCAGGGGCGGCAGCTTGACGAAGGCGTTGCGCGTGGCGCTGCTGCGCGTGCGTAGCGCAGGCGCACCGTTCGCAACCGCCCGTGCAAATGACTGTGAGACCGGATCATGGCCATCAATGGCGGCCTCGCGCAACAAAGTCGGTATTGCGATCGCCTGAACCGATGCCTGTTTTGCGATCTCCGCGACATAGTTCGACAGGATCGGGCGCGGTGAAATTTCTATAAAGAGGTTGCAGCCCATTGCCAGGGCGACCTGACAGCCAGCCTTGAAAAGCACGGGATCGCGAACATTGCGCCACCAATATTGCGTATCCAGCAGGCGCCCATCGCGCAGTTCGCCAGTTACCGTCGAGATGAAGGTCCCAGTGCCGCTATCCGGCGCGAGATCGGGCAAATCTGCGAAAAACGCCTCCCTGGCACGGTCGATGATGGGATGGTGGAATGGATAGTTGATATCGAGAACATGCGCGACGATCTGAGATTTACGCGCGGCGTCCCTGTAGGCCTCTATCTCATCGGCGGGACCGGAGATCGTTACCGAATTCGGCGCGTTGACGGCCGCGATACATATATTGTCCAGGCCCCTGGCTTTCGCAAAAGCCAGCGCTGCATCCTCGCCAAGCACCACGGCGGCCATCTTGCCCTCACCGGCAAGAAAATCCTGATGCAGCGAACGCTTCGCGACGATTGCAACCGCCTCGGCAGCCGTCAACACCTTGGCTGCGTAGGCGGCTGCGATTTCGCCGACCGAGTGGCCGAAGACCGCATCCGGCTTGACGCCCATCGACCAGAGACAGTCCGAGAGGGAGGCCTGGATCGCGAACAGCAGCGGCTGCGCGATCTTGGTATCGGCCAGGCGGGCAGCAAGATCAGAGGCGACCAGAACATCGGTCAGCTTCTCGCCGAGATAATATTCAAAGAGAGCGCTGAAGGACTGAAAGCATTGCCGGAAATGGCGGTTTTCCTGATAGGCGCCGATGCCCATTCCCGCCCACTGCGCGCCGTTGCCGGAAAAGACGAAGGCGATCTTGGTGGCCTGGGCCGGAGCTTCGCCAGCCTCGCCAGCCGAATTTCTCCCTGCAAGATGCGCATCGATCGCGGCAAGTACCGCTGCACTGTCTTTTGCGCGGGCTGCGAAACGATGACGCATGGGTTCGCGATTGGCAGCGGCGGAAGCAACGATCTGACGCGCTTCCTTGAGCTCGGCAGTTTCAAGACGGGTCTTGTAGTCTTCGAGCAGCGCCGAAAGAGCCGAGGCCGTATGAGCGCTGACGGCGAAAACGACCCCCTCGCCTCGGATTGGCGGTTCGGGCGGTGCGATCGGATCGGGGTCACTGATGACGACGTGAGCGTTCGTTCCGCCGAAGCCGAAGGAATTGATCCCGGCAAAGCGTGCCTGCTTGGCCGGAAGAAGCTCGATCGTTGATGTATTGACCCGAACGTTCAGGCCCTCGAAATCGATGGACTCATTCGGGTGGTCGAAATGCAATGAGGCCGGTAAGAAATTATTTTCAAGCGCAATTACAGCCTTCAACAACCCGAAAAGGCCGGATGCCGGTTCGGTATGGCCGATATTCGTCTTGATCGAGCCGATCGGTACCGGCGCCCGCCGATTGCGCCCTATGACTTCGCCGATTGCCCAGATTTCGGCGGGGTCGCCGACCTTCGTTCCCGTTCCATGCCCTTCGATGAAGGCGATACGATTGACGTCGATATTGCGCCCTTCATAGATCGACTGAAGCAAGGCGGCCTGCGCCTCACGCGACGGCATGGAAATACCGTTGGTTCGTCCCGAAGAATTGACGCCTACGGCATGTATTCTAGCATAGCTGCGGTCCTTCTCGCGCAGCGCAACGTCCGTCCGGCGCAATACGATCGCCGCACCACCTTCTGCGCGAACGTAACCGCGACCGTTGTCGTCATAGGCGCGGCAGAGCCCTTCCGGCGATAGCATGCGCGCCTGCGCGAAGCCCACGAAGGACATGGGGTTGAGCAGAATATTGATGCCGCCGACGATCGCGGTATCGATCTCTCCGTTTTCGAGGGCCTTCACCGCCTGGTCGAGCGCTACCAGCGACGACGAACAGGCCGTGTCGATCGTCATGCTTGGCCCGCGCAAGCCGAATATATGCGAGATGCGGTTGGAAACGATGGAAAGCGTGTTGCCCGTCATGAAATACGGGCTACCCGAGGCGGGATCCTCGAGCGTTAGATTGCCATATTCAAGGGAAGATGCGCCGACATAGACACCCACGCGCTGGCCTTCGAACCCATCGATCGGCAGGTTTGCATCTTCCAAAGCTCGCCAGACAACGTTGAGAAGGATGCGCTGCTGCGGATCCATCTGCATTGCTTCACGCTGGGAAAGGCCGAAAACCGCAGGATCAAAGGCGTAGACATTCTCGAAGACGCCGGCTGCAAAACTGTAAGTTTTTCCCTGGATGCCCACAGCCGGATGCCAAAAGCGCGCAAGATCCCAGCGCTCCTCTGGTATACGGCCTACGGTGCAACGCCCCTCCTTCAGTACGAGCTGCAGTTCATCGATAGAACCCGCTCCAGGGGCAATGCTTGCGCGTCCGATAATCTCAACTGTCATGATCTCTCAGCAATATTCGAAGAAATGCATCAAACTGACCAATATTAACTACTCACGCTAGTATTGCCCGCGTTTTTCAACGACAACAATTTGCGCGCGCAGCATTTATGCGGCAGCGCACCAACCGCTGCAATATGCGATCAGTTAAGCTTTCAATTCAAGCCAGAAATCGCAATTCTTGCTTGCGTGGTTGCAGTTCTTTCTCTAAATCAGTTCGCGATGAATTTCCGTTATCGACAAGGCACGATCCGTCAAAATCATACAGATGTCGGCATCGATCAACGAATAGGTTAAGTCAAGCCGCCGTCGTTCCGTTTCTTGCAACTATTGCCCCAGATTTGCCGCCGTTGCCGCTCCCTGGGATGCGATGCCAAGCGGCGTGCCGATAAGATTCAAGAACTTCCTGATGTCGACGGAAGGATGACGCGATACATAGATGACGTCGCGGCTTTTTACCGGGAAAGTCTGCCCTACGATCAGGCTGTCGGGATTGGACATGTCGAAGCGATAGACGATCGGATAGCGTCCCTTGGCATCCGGAACCATTCCCTTACGCAGCAAACCGTCGAAGCGAGCAGGACCGAGCAGGGCTTTGGCGATTTCAGGCTCCTCGTAGCGGAACAGGAAGAAGCCTTTCGCATTGCTCGAATCGTCGATCGCGCCGTGACCCAGCGCAACAGCCTCGAGCAGGTTCAGATCGTTTGCTCCAAATTCGAGGCGACCATCTCCGCGAACAGATCCAAGCAGAGTGAAGGTCCTCGGATCCCGGACGAGGAAGATCTGATCGCCCGGCTGGACATAGATATCTTCCGACGGATGCTCAATGATGGACTTCAGCAGAACCGTTCCCGTCCGGCTGCCGCGAACCAGCGTTACATAGGTTTCATAAGGTTGCGTTGAAGGCCCACCGGCCTTGGCGATGACTTCGGTAATCTTTTCCTTGGTCAGATCGAGCGGAACCATGGAAGGACGGCCAACGGCGCCCGAAACCGTGACGGTACGCGACGGCGTGCCCATGCTCGTTACGATAACATCAGGCTCGACGGCCTTGGTCGCCAGCGCCGCAAGGATTGCCTTGCGAGCCTGATCAAGCGTCTTGCCCGCAAATCGAACCGAGCCGGCATAAGGAATTGCCGCCGCGCCATCCGGCTGCACGACGACATCGAGCGATACCTGCTTTGATTGCGCCGTTGAAAACAGGCCATCGGCGCCAGCTTCGAAAATCGTGATCTTCAGTGCATCGCCGACACCGATAACGACGGCGCCGACACCACCACCCATGCCAAAACGGCGATTGAGTGTGGATGAAACATAATCGGAAACCAGACGCGCACTGCGGCTGTCGATGTCAACGATATCGAACACCGCAGCATTTCTGCGACCCAGTTCGACGCTGGATTGCCCGGCGTCCTTTACAATGGCGCCAGCCAAAGGACCTTCGCTTGAGACGGAATTGCACCCCGCAAGAACCACGCAACAAATCACGGCGCCAATACGAAACAATTGAAAACCTCAAACAATTAGCTGCCGTGATTACCTGATGGCATACATCGACATGGAATGCATCAAATCTATCGACGCCTTGAAAAGCATAACGGGCACGCGTCAACAAGCCCAAATAGCGGAAATGCAACCAAAAAAATCAGATGCGCTCATATGAACACACCCGGCCCTCAAGAATCGCTCAACCAGCTCCGATTTATAAGGGCCAAGGAGACTTGAAGCAATTTTGGCGAGTATTTTTGAAGATTTAAAATTAAAATTTTCTGAAAAGCAAACAGGACCCGTTAAGCAACGGCATTAGCAGAGGGGTCACCTCATCGATAACGTTGAAGTTTCGCTGAATCGCATTTATGCCGCTTTCCATAGGATGCATCTTGCCTATAAAAGAACCGAGTTCAGACCCGCAACTCACGCAGAAGACGACGAACCACAACAATCGGAGCTTGCTAAGTTTCTGCCGTCAGCGAGACATTCCGACAATCTTTGATTGCCTATCGTCGCTTGCAAATTGCCGCAAAAATATACTTCGGGGCGAGAAACGGCTTGGGAGCTGTGGTACGACAGCGGAACGATCCCGTAACTCTCCAGCTCGGCGGGATGCCGATGAAAATAAAGGGTGCGTATTAATGCTTGGTTTTTCAAAGCGTTCACAAAAGAAAGCCTCGAAAAGTCCCCTCGAAATATTCGATCAGTACGAGCAGGGCAAACCGGCTCATCAAAATGCTATCAGCGCCCTCCAGGGATGGAATTGTGCATTTCCGCCGGAGTTCGGTCTCAATGCCGGCACCCTGCCCCTCTTTGCGGATGACCGCATCGATTGGGCATTGCAGACTTTCGGATCGATCGAAGGCAGGCGAGTTCTCGAGATCGGCCCGCTTGAGGGAATGCATACCCACATGCTGAACCGCCACCGGCCGGCGCGGATCGACGCCATCGAGGCAAACCGCCTCTGCTTTCTAAGATGCCTGGTTACCAAGCAGATCCTCAACATCGATGCCGCCTCTTTCATGCTCGGCGACATCCAGGCGTGGCTTACGGAAGGCGAAGAGATTTACGACTTCGCACTCGCATCGGGGGTTCTTTACCATATGGCCGACCCAGGCGAATTTCTTCGCTTGCTGGCAAAGCGGGTCAACGCGGTTTTCATCTGGACTCACTTCGTTCTGGAGGACGCGATGCCGGAGGGCGACGTGCGGTGGCTGCCCTTCAGCGGCAAGATTGAGACGAAGCTAATCGATGGCATCGAGGTGCGCTATTACGAGCGCAGCTATCACCACGCCAATGCCAACGCGTCCTTCTGCGGCGGCATGAAGGATCGGCACTTCTGGATGCACAGGGACGATATATTGAAGCTGCTGCACGCGTTCGGCTTTGATGATGTTATCATCCGGGATGAACATCTCAGTCATCCTGGGGGGCCCAGCTTCTCGCTGCTGGCCCGGAAAACGTCCAGCGGCGCCTGACGACTCCGAATGCCAGGGGCTGACATTTGCGATATCGACAGGCATTTTGATAGATGTGAAGCCATGCAGAAGAGAATGACGCCGCTCCATCGCCAATTTCGGTCCTGTCCCCAACGGATAGAAGCGCCGGAGAAAATCCGTGCTTTTTAACCTCGAATACGATCATGGCAATGTTATCGAGGGTTACCTGATCCCCGATGGCTTTTCCGAAAAACCGCAAATCAGAGTCTCGGACGCCGACGGCGATCTGATGATCCTGCCGTGCGACCAAGTCAAACAGGCGGTCATAGATTCAGGACGGCACGAAGATGGCCATGTCGGGTTCAAGCTCGACACGACGACCATTCCCGATCTGGCTGAGCGCACATCGCTGATGATCCATGACGCCAAGTCGGGGCTGCTGATCTACCGCCGGCCGCAGGTATCGAGCACGATTCCGTTAAAGATTGTAAGGCTCGAGACGCAGCTGCTGCCAATGGTCAAATTCGACTACTATTGTGGCCGCAACTTTCAATATGAGCTTTCCTCCGTCGAGCGCTTCGGTCACGAAACGACCCTTCAGGCCTTTCATTTGAACGCCATCCAGTCGATCTATCTTAGCGGCCGGCTGCTGATGCGCAATTATGAAGAATTCCTCGACAAGGGATTCAAGGCCATCGTTCTGCTGACCGATCCCTATTACGAACTTGCCCTGCGAATATTCCTTATAAAACGAATGGCGAAAACCCAGATTTCCTTCTTCGGCGATCGCGACAAGATCATCTTGGCGCCTGCTGCGGAGCATTTTGCCGAGGTAAGCCTTGAAAACGAAGCCTCTCTCAAGGCAGCTCTGAAGAAGGCTTCTCAGAGCGTCAGAAACGTTCTGGTATCCCCGGTCACCCGGCAATTGGCCACGACCATACCGGAACAGACAGTGACGCGCAGCGATGTCGCCACTGCGATCGACCTTCTCTCACGTTTTGCCGTTGTTGGTTTCGATACGGACAGCCTTTATTTTCAGCAGGCGGTCAGCGAGCTCATCGGGATTTCGGTTGGTGATTTTCCGTTGCCACCCAGACACAGCACCCTCGAGGACGTTGCGGCACGGTTGCGTTCATTGCATATTGCGGAGCTCATGCTCGAAGAAGATTTGATTTTCGATCACTATGTGCGTCAGGCGATGAAACCGACCGCGCCTCAATTGCCAGAAACGATTGCAAGCTGACATGCAAAAGCCAGTTATTGAAGACGCGATAGTTCAGGACTCTCCGCGGGTAAAAGCGAGCCGGCAAATCCTGCCTTCGCTGTTTCGGCGCAGGCTGCCGGCGCAGCGTGCGCGCACCGATCTCGAGGAGATCGAATATGTATCGGTGCATGATGGCAACGAGCCCGAAACACAGTCGGGGGGCAAGCCGCCCCTGAGGCTTATCGGCTTTATCCTGCTCGTCATCCTGCCTTTCCTGGCAAGCTCGGTCTATTATGCCTTCATTGCTTCGGATCAATATGTAGCGGAAGCGCGTTTCGCCGTGCGGGCCGTGTCGGGAACAGGCGATACCAGCGACGCCAGTGATCCCGGCGGAGCCACCAGCGCTCTCAACATGCGCTCAGCGTCACAAGATGCCTATGTCGTCACCAGCTTCATTCACTCCACCGAAATTCTCAATCGAATCGGAAAGAAGATCGACTATCGCTCCATGTTTATCCGGCAGAATGCGGATTTCCTGTCGCGATTTGGTTCATCCCGATCCGACGAAGAGTTTCTGAAATACTGGAACGATCACGTCACCGCCTATATCGATGTGACTTCCGGCATCATAACGCTGAAGGTCAGAACC
The DNA here is from genome assembly GCF_014194925.1 of Rhizobium sp. BK491. Lineage (NCBI taxonomy): Bacteria > Pseudomonadati > Pseudomonadota > Alphaproteobacteria > Hyphomicrobiales > Rhizobiaceae > Rhizobium > Rhizobium sp. BK491. The sequence continues at coordinate 1,221,182 of NZ_JACIAR010000002.1, read as the reverse complement.
TTCTCCCCGGACGATTCCGTCAAGCTTGCGGATGCCATCATCGAAGAGAGCGAAAAGCTCATCAACGAGCTTTCGGAAAGAGCGCGCAACGACATCGTGCAGAGCATGAAGGCCGATGTCCAGAAGAGCGGCAAAGCCTATGGCGATACCTTGATCGCCCTCAATCAGTTTCAAAATGCATCCGGCCTTCTCAGCCCCCAGACACAGGCCAAGAACAGCGGCGCGATTCTAACGGGTCTGCTGGCCCAGAAGCTTGAATTCGAAACGCGCCTCTTCGTCATGCGGCAATCCAACGCCCAGAATTCTCCGACCTATCAGCAGCTCAATCTCGCCAAAGAGAGCCTCGATGCGCAGATCGAGAAGATGAAATCGGCGCTGACGGGGCCTGAGAATGCAAGCCTTGCAAAATCCTTGCTGGAGTATTCCAGGCTGGAAACCGATCGCATGATCGCGGAAAAACTCTATGAAAGCTCGCAGAAGAATTATGACGCCGTGCTTGCCGAAGCTCTTCGAAAGACACTATATCTTGCCGTCTTCGTTAAACCCGTGCTGCCGGACGAGTCGATATTTCCGCGTCGTGTCAGTACGCCATTGATCATATTGCTTGCGCTTGTTGTCACCTGGGCGACGCTTTCCCTTATCTGGGCATCCGTAGAGGATCACCGGATATGAGGGGAGAAGCAGAATGATCAGCTTCAAGAACGTCTCGAAATTCTTCAAGACGCAAAGCGGCAAGAAGGTCATTCTCGATCGGGTGAGCTGCGAGTTCGAGTCCGGCTATTCCTATGGCTTGCTCGGCGTGAACGGCGCCGGGAAATCGACGACGATGCGCATGATCGCGGGCACCATGCTGCCGAACTCCGGCAGGATCAGCAAGGATGTACGGGTGTCTTGGCCTCTGGGCTTGAGCAGCGGCTTCAATCCTTTCATGACGGGGCGAGCCAATGTTCATTTCGTCGCGCGCGCCTATGGCGAGGACGTGAGGCGTGTTTCCCGCTTTGTCGAAGAATTCGCCGAACTCGGCGATTATATCGATGCACCCGTGCGCACCTACTCCTCGGGCATGGGCGCACGATTGGCATTCGGCCTCTCGATGGCGATCGAGTTCGAGTGCTATCTGGTGGACGAGGTTCTTGCTGTTGGCGATGCACGCTTCCAGGAACGCTGCCGCATCGCATTCGAGAACAGGCGCAAGAATTCCGACATCATCATGATCTCGCACAGCATGAGCATGATCAATACGCATTGCGACAGAGGGATGGTACTTGTCGACGGCAGACTTATCGCCTTCGATAAGGTAGAGCAGGCTATAGAATCCTATTATAGATTGAACCGCTAGAAGACCAGGGATCGACGGCAAGGCCCAAATATGGCTCATGATACCGAAAATGCGCCAAAAGCGCTTCAGCTCAGCGCGACGGAGCATAGCCGCAATGTGGCCGCGAATCTGTCGGTAGCAGCGCGGAAATTGCGTTTCTCGACATCGAGGCGAAGCCAGCTGTTCAAGGCCGTTGGCCTGCGGCCTCGCCCGATGCAGCAGGTCATCAGCAAGGCCATCCTGGCATCGACCGTTCTGCTACTTGTCATCCCCAATATTGCTTCGGTCTATTACTTCACCTGCGTCGCATCCGATCAGTATCAATCCGAAACGCGTTTTACGGTCCGAACGTCCACGCCGGCGCTCGGGGGCAATCAGATTACCAAGGTGACCGGTCTGCCGCCGGCACAGATCGTGCAAAATACCTTGATCGTCACCAATTTTATCAAGAGCAAGGACATGGTTGCGGCTCTTGAGGAAAAGGTCGATTTTCAAAAGATCTATGGGAACGACTCGATCGACCGGATCGCGCGCCTGAAAAAAGATGCGAGTTCGGAAAAGCTGCTCGATTATTGGGAAGACATGGTCTCGGTCAAGATCGATGCGAATAGCGGCATCGTGACGGTCAAGGCGCGCGCTTTCACGGCAGCCGACGCCCAGAAGGTGTTACATCAGGTCGTGGCGGCGTCCGAAGTCGTGGTCAACGATGTCAACACCCGCATCTGGCGGGACGTCATAGCGACCGCTCAGGCGAACCTGGACAATGCAAAGGATCAACTGCAGAAAGCGCGGGACAAGCTTTTGATTGCGCGCAACCAGACCGGCGTCCTCAGCGTCGAGGGATCGTCGACCGTTATCACGAACCTGATCTCGTCCGTTCAGAAGGAAAGAATAGATCTTCAGCAGAAATATGATGCGCTTCTTGGAACGGTCTCCGCCGATGCCCCGCAAATGCGCGTGTTGAAACGCGAGATCGATAGCAGGCAGAAGCAGATCGATCAGCTGAACAGCCAAGTCGCCGGGCAGAACAAATCAGAACAGAATCTCGCGGATGTTTCCGTGGATATGTCACAGCGCGAATTGGAGCAGAGCCTTGCCGAGCAGCAATTTGCCACGAGCATGAAGACGCTCGAACAGGTCAAGTTCGTCAGCAAGCAGCAGCTGCTCTACCTCGACACGTTTCTGGCACCCAGCCTGCCCGACGAGGCGGAGTACCCGCAGCGGGCGCTCTGGATCGGCGGAATTTTGGGCGTGACGATCCTTGCCTGGGGTGCTGTTTTCGGCATTCTCGCCAATCTTCGAAATCGTCTGGCGTAGTGTCGCACGGAAACCTATGCAAGTTTTACGCGATATCCTCTACCAACTGCTTCCAAGACCACGACCCTTCGGGGCACCGCCGCAGGATGGCGAGCGCGTCGCGAGGCGCCTGCTCATCTTATCACGCAACCCCAATCCGAGCTTCAGCTATTATCTCGACGAGCGCGCCAAGACACTCGACCACATTGAAGTCATCATGAAAGGCCTCGATGATCCGCTCGATGCTATCGATAGCGATGGGCTCTTCGTCATCATCTGCCGCTACATCAAGCCGCCGCAATTGCGCTGGTTGGAGGAACGGCGAGACACGCTTGCCGGAGTGGCCTATTTCGTCGACGACGACATTCCGGCTGTTGTTACCGGGAACGAAGCAGGGTGGCTCTATAAGTTCAGGCTGATCAAACTGGCGGTCCGCCCGCTGCCAAGGATCAACAGGCTGCTCACTCACGTGTGGACCTCCACCGATGCCCTGGCAAATGCACTCGCGATGAAAAGCCATAGGATCGATATTCTGCGTCCCCTTCCGGCGGATGCGCCTGACATCGCAATCAATAGCCGGAATGAAAGCGTCCAGCCGCTGAAGATGGTCTATCATGCCACCGGCGTGCATCGCCGGGAACACGAGTTCCTGATGCCGATCATCAAGGCCGCAATGGAAAAACACGGAAACCTTCATTTTGAGGTTTTTGCCGCCGGCTCCCTCGCCCGACGCTGGAGCCAACAGGGGATCGACCCGGCGAAAATGACCATCATCCCGCCATTGCCCTGGCCAGCCTATCTCGCCAAGACAACGCATCACCAAGCCGACATCGCTTTGGCGCCTCTCCTGTCGGGAAAGACAAATGCGAGCCGCTCCGACACCAAGCGGATCGACATCAGCCGCCTTCAGGCGGCTGCCATCTTTTCCCGGTGCCCCACCTTCGAACGATGTGCCGTCCCTGGCGAGCTTCACATTGGCAACACCGCCGAAGAGTGGATGGCTGCCATCGATCTGCTCGTTAGCGACCACGCTCGCCGGCTTTCTGCCCGCGATGCTACGCGTTGCTCGATCGAGAAAATGCGGCAGCACGCGAGTCCGACATTTCCCGGCATTCGTTTTGAGCCTCTCAGCGGTGCCGACTAGAGCTTTAATTTGGCAGGCGATGTTCCTTCCAGCATGTGGATGAAACCAATATTTCGATGACACTCAAAATCATACCAAACGCCGATCTTGAACGGGAAATATCCGCTGGAGCCCATCTTGGCCAATGGAAATCCTTGGGGGATGATCCGGCTTTCGAGATCAGGTTCTCACCCTTGCGAAAGAAGCTGGTCGTCATCCATGTGGCCGCGACCAGCGAGCCCATAGATCCGAAACTTTATATCAATCGTGGTTATGGTTTTCGCGAGAAGGATACGGTTTCCCTCCCGGAAGGAAGCCGCTTCGTCATCACCGCGGATATCGGCTCGGTTGGCTCGATCTGCGCCCTGCGTGCCGATCCAGCCAGTTTTCCGACATCGTTCAAGTTTGCCGCCAGGGCTTTTGCATCCGAAAAAGCAGCCGAAAGATATATTGCAACGCTTCTTCGAAGCGAGGGACAAACCAAACGTATCGATCTCGGCAGACTGCCCCAGTATTGGCTGAAATTGCCGAGGCTGCGCTTGGGGCGCCGCGCACCTAGCCTGACGATACAATATGCCGAGGCGAGCTATAGGCTTGCCTCAGAACTGGAGACAGCACCTACACCGGCGACGGCGGGAACCTGGCTCAGCGTCGTTGTTCCAGTCTATAATGCTCCGCCGCGCTATCTGGATGATCTCGTCAAATCCTTCGAAACACAGGGGGAAACAGGAGCAGAGCTCATCCTGAGCGATGATGGCTCGACATCTCCGGAAACGCGGCAGTGGTATCAGAGCCAGCAATCAAAGGACAATGTCCGCCTCGTGCTGAACGAGCGCAACGGCGGCATCGCTGCCGCAACCAATGCCGGCCTGTCCCATGCAGAGGGGCAATGGATCGCCTTTCTGGATCATGACGATGTGATCGCACCGCATGCCTTCAAGCTCATCCGGCATACGCTCGAGCAAAATCCGGATGCCAATTTTCTCTATACGGACGAACTTGTGGTCGACGACACCCTGAGGCCAACCGGCGTCATGCTGAAACCGGCCTATGATTCCGTCCTGCTGACGGGCCTCAATTACATCAACCATTTCTCCATCTATCGCCACAGCCGCCTTCGGGAAATCGGTTATCTCCGCACCGGCTACGACGGCTCGCAGGATTACGATCTGCTGCTGCGCTACATGGAGGGCGTCCCGGAAGAAAGCATTCTCCATCTGCCCTATCCCGCTTACTGGTGGCGCCGCAACGGCAAGACCTATTCACGCCAATTCATGGATGCCGCAACCGCCAACGCGAGAAAGGCCCTGACCGAACGGTTCGCACGACAGCGACAGACAGTCTCTGTTGACGGCGCTCTCACCAAGACCTTGCACAGGGTCGTCTTCGATGCGCCCCACGAATGGCCGAAAATCTCTGTTATCATTCCGAGCAAGGACAATTTCGATCTGATCTCGCGCATTCTCGGCGATCTCTTCGAAAAAACAGATTATCCCAATTTTGAAGTCCTGGTCGTCGACAACGGCTCCGCTGACCAGGCCGTCCTCGATCTCTATGAGCATTATCGCAAAATCCAACCTCGCTTTTCGGCCGTCATCAATCGGGAAACCTTCAATTTCTCACGTTCGGTCAATCGCGGCCTGAACGCTGCGACGGGCGAGCACTGCCTCATCCTCAACAATGACGTCGAAGTTATCGAACCAGGCTGGCTGAAGGAGATGGTTTCCTGTCTTGCCTATGACCGAACCGGCATCGTCGGCGCCAAACTGCTCTTCTCGAACGACAAGATGCAGCATGCCGGTGTGGTAATCGGCTTCGGCGGGCTTGCCGGTCACTGGTATTTGAACAAGCCGAAAGAGTTCGGTGGGCCGATGAACCGGCTGCATGTGCGCAACACGATGACTTGCGTGACTGGCGCCGTGATGCTGATCTCGGGTGACTGCCTTCGCAACATCGGTCTCTTCGACGAAGAGAATTTCGCGGTCGCCTATAATGACGTGGATTATTGTCTGCGGGCGCATAAGGCCGGCTATCGCATCATTTGGACACCCTTTGCCTGCCTTTATCACCATGAATCGCTGTCGCGCGGCTCGGACAAATCCGGCGAACGAAAGAAGCGCTTCGAGCAGGAGAAGCAGAACCTGCGCCGGCTGCACGCGACGCAGGGCTTCATCGATCGCGCGCTCAATCCGGCCTATGGCCGCGATAAATCAGACCCCAAGATCGTGGTGCCCACGCGCCTGCATATCCCGTCGATGTCTTAGAGCATTTCCGCTTTTCTTCGAATCGCGAAAACGCTCTATGTTCTTGTTTTTACGCAGTTCCGGACGCAAAACCGCTTCGCACTTTTGCTGGAACAGCGATAGCCCGATCCGGGACCGCTCCTCATCAAAGCTGAATCAGATCGAGAACCCGGCCGATCTCGCTCTGGGCGATCTCCACTACGCTCTTCTCATGGGTAAACAGGATCGTCTGGAAACGATCGGCCGTCGCAGCCAGCACCTGCAGACCGGCGCTGACGCGCTCGTCGTCGAACGTCTGGAAGATATCGTCGACGATTAGCGGCGCAGGCTCGTTGCGGGCGGAGTAATCCTCGAGAAATGCCAGCCGCAGCGCGAGATAAAGCTGATCGCCGGTTCCCTCGCTCAAGCCGTCAAGCGGCACACGCTCACCTGCCGCACGCTCGGCCAGCAATTGCAGCGTATCGCTTTCATCATGCGCTTCGACAAGACGGGAGAAACGACCGCCGGTCAGCTGCGAGAACAACTCGCCCGCCCGTCTGATGACGGGATCGGCCTGCTTTTCGCGATAGGCTTCCATCGAGCCGGCCAGCATTCGCGCTGCGATCTTGAGGACAACCCATTGCCGCGCGAGGTCCTTCGCCTCCTGCTCAGCCGCAAGCCTCTCGAAAACTGCGTATTCTGCGCTGACGCCGGTTTCCAGGGCTTGCCGTTGACGGCGGTTCTCAGCCAGCCGGGCCGAAAGCTCGCCATGCATGGCGAACTGCCGCTGATCTTCCTCGGTCAACCGCTCAATTTCAAGATCGGCTGCAACCCGCTCAAAGCCGGCAAGCTCGGCGCGAAGCTCGTCTTCGGCCTTGCCGTCAGCCTGCTGGCGGAATCGATCGCGGCTTTCGGCAAGCCGCGCGGCGAGACGCGCACGTTCGCGCAGCTGCGAGAGCAGTGCGGGCAGATCGTCGACACCGCGAAGATCCGCGGTTAGCTGGTCGAGTTCGACGGCAACGGCGCCGAGCACTGCCTCCTGGCGTGTTACCATGCCCTGCCAGCGCTGCCGCTCCTCTTCGAGGCCGTCGCGCTTTTTCAGCTCTCCGCGCATGGCGTTGACACGGGTATGCAGCGCCTCGGCGGCGGCATCCGGCGGCAGATGGTCCAGCTCATAGCCGCTGTTGGCGGCAAGCGTCGCCAACCGCCGCTCGAAATCGGCCATGTCGCGGCGCATGCCGCTAACCCGGCGCAGACGGTTCTCCCGCTCCGCTAGGACATCGGGCAGTTCCTGCCATGCCTTCAGGGCAACATTCGCCATCTCCAGGGTCGTGTCGGACGGCAACCGAAGCAGTTCGACGGCCTTGGCGAAGGCGGCGCGCCAAGCGACCTGCTGACTTTCCAAGAGCTGCTGCTGATCCTCGAAGCGAGCCAGCCGGTCACGCGCGGCCCCGATCTCGCCTTCCCGCGTGCGGCTTTCGCTCCAGCGCTCCGAAAGAAGGCGCAGATGCTTGCGCAAGCCTTCCGCAATCGCGGAAGGCGGAAGGCGGCCGCTCTTGTAGCCGGTCGCCTCGACGATATCCTGCAGAGCCGGCAAGACTCGACCTTCCGCCAGTGCATTCTCATCCCGTTGATCGACTAAATCCCGCAAAGCCTTGCGCTCGCGTCGCAGCAGCTCCACTCCGCGGCGCCATTCCAGCATCGTCGATGGATCGAGGGCATCGACGCCGCAAGGCTCAAAAAGGGCTGCGAAGGCTGCCTGTGCATCCTTCAGCGATTTCTCGCAGCTCCTCAGCTGTCCAGAAGCCTCCTCCCGCTCCCGCAGCAGACGCGCCTGCCGCAAACGATAGTCGGCGTGACGTGCGACACGATCCGCATCGCTCAGCGCGGCATCGGCCAAACGATCGGCCTCAGCCACCTCAACAGTCAATGCGGCAAGCGCCTTAGCTTCCGGAGCTGCGCCCTCGGTCCATTTCCGCCGGATGGAGGACCATTGCGCATCGCGGCTCGCGCGCGCGGCGACGATCTGTTCGCGCGTAACAACCGGCCCGGTGCGCTCAGCATCCGCGAGGATTCGTGCTATTTCCGCCAGCTGCTCGTCATAGGTCTGCAGCTTGCTGGTGGCATCGCGCACCTTCGATCGAGCGGCGTCGATCGCATCCCGATGTGCCGTAATCTCCATCGCTTCCGGAAGCGGCACAGAAAACAATACGTCGATGTCACCGATCGGTGGCTGCAGCCGTCCGGCCGCCTCGTGAAGATCGGCCTCGATGCGGCGTATCTGGGTTTCCAGCCCATCAAGGCGAGCCAAGGAGGAGAGATCACTGCCCAAAGCCTCAAGCTGGTCAATATAAGGTCTCGGATCGATCAGTCGTCCGTTAAGGCTGTCCCTCTCCAGAGCGGTAAGCTGCCTGCGCTCGCTCTCAGCTTGCTCGGCAAGCGACTGCATCTGCTGCGCGAGCTGCCGGCCTTCGTCCACCAGTTCGGACAGGCGCGCGCGGTCGATGTCACTCGGCTGCTGCCGTTCCAACTCAGCCTCCGCAAGACCGAGACGGCGGGCAAGCTGGGTGAACTTCAATTCGAAATCCGCCAATTCTCGATCAACACCTGGCAGATCGTGCCTCTGGGCGCGGTAGTTGCCGGTATCAGCAAAGAGCTGGGTGATATCGCCTGACATCTGCAGCAGCGCTTCATCGACGTGAACACGCGCGAGATCTTCCTCGGCACGCACAACGGCTTGTTGAGCACGGCGCAGTTCCTCTTCGCTCGCCTGTTTATCGTGCAGCTTCTGTTCAAGCTGGTCGGCGAAACCGTTCGGTATGGCCGCGAGATCGGAAAGACCGTCGAGTGCAAGGGTTTCCGCATCGATCTCGGCAAGCAACGGCTGCAGGGTCTTCAGCCGCTTCAGCCGATCCAGCGCCTCACGTGTGCCGCGGCGCTCCGCCTGTAGGCGCTCCAGCTCCGCTTCCAATTCGGACGCCTCGGCAAGAAGCTTCTTCCAGTCGCCGGATTTCAGCTCGTTGTCCCGCTCGGCCTTGCGAGCATCCTCATAGCGGTCGAGAGCCTGGTAGAAGCCGCGATCCTTCGAGCGCCTGGCCGCATAGATACCATCGGCCTCCGCTTCCAGCGACTGGCGCAGGCGCGACAGACCGGTAAGCCCGGAAGCTGCAGAAAACAGCAGGCTGCCGATCTCGCCGCCGCTGCGCAGCATGGCAGTCGCGCCCTGCCGCAGCCGTTGGGAGTCGAGGCCGAAGGCGCGCTCGAAGACATCGCGGCTCAGATTGCCGAGGAAGGGCGCAAGCGCATCGTCGGCAAGCGCCGTCTCCTTGTCATCGGGCGCGAGCAGCGTCCCCTTGCGGCCACGGCGGCGGCGAAAACTCAGCCTTGCGCCATCGCGCGCGCTGAGATCGGCGCCGATCCGCAGGGTATTCGGCTCATGCAGGAAGCTTTGCTCGGCAGCGGCCGGGAAACCGAAGAGAAGATCTGAGATCGCGCTTAAAGCCGAGGATTTACCCGCTTCGTTCGGACCATAGATCACATGCAGCCGTGCATCGGGGCGAAAATCGATCGATCGATCGGTCAGCGCGCCGTAGCGGAGAATATCGAGCCGGGTGAAGCGCATCAGCCTGCCCCCTGCCCGCGCGCCAGCAGCAGTTGCCGCGCCTCTTCGATGAGGGCATCCATGCTATCGTCCAACGGCTGCTCCGTCGCGCCGAGGCCACCCGGCAGGCGCACGGCGATCTCGTCGATTAACCGGGCCGCTTCCGCCGCAATATCGGTATCGCCGGCATGGTCTGCTAGTAGCTGGCGCAGATCGAGCGCGCCGTCCGTGTCCGCTGCTCTCTCCGGCGGCGGTTCCAGCCGCAGCTCGAGCTTTTCCAGCCAGATATCCTCATGCACGCGATGACAGGCGGCTTCCACCTCGTCGCGCCATTGCTGGCGGCTGGCAGCGATCGCACCCTGCAGCGGCGTTACGCCGGAAAGCCGCACACGCAGCGCGGTCATGCGACCCGCCATCTCATCGGCAATCGGCTGCACCGCCTGCTCCACATGGCGCAGGATCGCCGCCTGATCGTCCTCCGGTCCAACCACGATATCGATCTGCGCAAAGCGCGCGTCATCGACGATCAGACGCTCATGATCGATCCGCCCGTCTTCGACTGTCACCAGCACCGCGCCCTTGGCTCCGCGCTCGCGGATGTTGCGGCCCTGCAGATTGCCGGGAAAAATGACGAGCGGGTCCTGCGCCACCACTTCAAAGTCGTGCACATGGCCGAGCGCCCAGTAGTCATAGCCGCGCGAACGCAGGTCATCGACGGAACACGGCGCATAGGGCGCATGCGGCTCGCGGCCGGTCAGCGAGGTATGGAGAATGCCAATGTTGAACCAGCCGGAGACGGGTGCCGGATAGGCAATCGCCAGATTGTCGTTGGCGGAGCGCTCGGCAAAGCCCTGGCCATGCAGCGCCACCTTCAGCGCCTCCAGCCTGACACTGCCCGGCTTGCCGGTCGGGAACTCATGGACGTTTGGTGGCAGAGTGATGGTCTTGGTGATGACGCTCGCCGCATCGTGATTGCCGCGCAGCAGGTAGACCGGAATGCCCGCCCGTTCCAGCCGGGCCATTTCGCGATTGAAGAACAGGCCGATCTTGTTGTCCTTCCAGTCGCCGTCATAGACATCGCCGGCAATGACGAAGAAATCGACGCGCTTTTCGATCGCCAAGCCCACAAGGGTCGAGAAGGCCTTGCGGCTCGCTTCGACGAAGACTGCCGCAACGGCGGCATCCTTCAAGGCCAGCCCCTGAAACGGACTGCCAAGATGCAGATCGGCGGCATGAATGAAGCTGAAAGAGGGCATGAGCTCCGATAATAGTCAGAAATCCGATCTCCCCTTTTAAGGAAACGAAGGCGCTGTGAATACCGCACCGGCGGGTTCATCCAACGGTTTCGTAAGCCGGCCAGCGCCTGCCATGTTTCTCAGTCACGCGATTGCGATCCTCGATCGCCAATGTGCGCTTGTGGCCCTGTCGGACGGCTGCTACTGCGCTATCATCTTACGAATAAAAGAGAGGAGACTTTTCATGAGACATCATGCCTTTGGACGGACGCCCTTTATCGTGACGGATGTCGGCTTCGGGGCCTGGCAGATCGGCGGCGCATGGGGCGATGTCAGCGAGACCGACGGCCGCGCAGCGTTGAACGCCGCCCTCGATGCCGGCATGACCTTCATCGATACAGCCGATGTCTATGGCGACGGCCGCTCGGAAAAGATCATTGCCGATGTCTTGAAGGCACGCGGCGGCGCGCGCCCTATGGTGGCGACGAAGGCTGGCCGCCGTCTGAGCCCGCATGTGGCCGGCGGCTATACCAAGGCCAATCTCGAAGGCTTCATCGATCGCAGCCTGAAGAACCTCGGCGTCGAGAGCCTTGATCTCGTGCAGCTTCACTGCCCGCCGACCGAAGTCCTCTATAGGCCGGAAGTTCTTGCCGGTCTCGACGAATTGCAGAAGGCCGGCAAGATCAAGGGATACGGTGTCAGCGTCGAAAAGGTCGAAGAAGCGCTGAAGGCCATCGAATATCCGGGCGTCGTCAGCATTCAGATCATCTACAATATCTTCCGTCAGCGGCCCGACCATCTGTTTTTCAAGGAAGCCAGGCGCAAGAACGTGGCTGTCATCGCCCGCGTACCGCTGGCCTCCGGCCTGCTATCCGGCAAGATCACCCGCGATACGCAATTTGCCAGCGACGACCACCGCAACTTCAACCGTCACGGCGAGGCCTTCGATGTCGGCGAAACCTTTGCGGGCGTGCCGTTCGAAGTTGGTCTGCAGGCTGTGGAAGAAGTGCGAAAGCTGGTTCCGGCCGGCGCCAGCATGGCTGCCTTTGCACTCCGCTGGATCCTGATGAATGACGCCGTCACCGTCGTCATTCCGGGTGCGCGCAATGCCGAGCAAGCGAAGGCCAATGCCGCCGCGGCCGATCTCGCTCCGCTTTCGGCCGATGTCATGGCGGCAACGCGCGAAATCTACGAGCGCCTGATTGCACCGCACGTTCATCATCGCTGGTAACGTCCATATCTGAAATGGGTAGCCGGAACGTGCTTTCGGCCGCCATGGGCATATTGTTCCGTAGGTGCGGAGACAGCATCAATAGCTGTTGCCCAAGCTTGACGCCATTGAGGAAAGGGGCGGACAGGCTCCAAGGAGGAATGTCATGAAAGTAGCGCTGGTAACGGGTGCCTCTCGCGGCTTAGGTGCGGTGATCGCGGTGCAGCTTGCCGAGGCCGGCTGGGCCGTCGCCGTCAATTATGCGAATGACACGCAGGGCGCCGAGAGGGTTGTCGAGACCATCCGGCAGCGTGATGGGCAGGCTTATGCCGCAAAATTCAGCGTGATTGACAAGGACCAGCTTGCGGACGGTCTGGAAAAGATCAAGGCGTCGCTCGGGCCGGTGGATCTCATCGTCAACAATGCGACCGGCCCTCAGCCGGAAATGCCGCTCATGGAGCAATCCTGGCGGACCTATCTCGATCAGCTCGAGTTCTTCGTCAAGGCGCCTCTGGAGCTGCTCCAAGCCGTGCTCCCCGATTGGCGGGCGCGCAAATCCGGCCGCGTTATCAATATCGGCTCCGAAGTCGCGGAACTCGGCAATCCTAATTTCGGCAATTATGCCGCTGCCAAGGGCGCTATGCTCTCGATGACGCGCTCCTGGGCAAGGGAGCTCGCGCCGGAAGGCATTACCGTCAATCTCATTGCTCCCGGCTGGATCCCGGTCGAGCGTCATGCAGAAGCGTCGCAGCAGGTCAAGGACGGCTATCTCGCGCAGACGCCGCTTGCCCATTTTGGCAGGCCGGAAGATATCGCCGATGCCGTCGTCTTCCTCGCCTCGAACAAGGCAGATTTCATCACCGGCCAGAAACTCGCGGTCAATGGCGGCCGGACGCTGCTCTAACTCTGCACTTCGGTAGCAAAGCTCATCAGCCGAAGCTGTGGTCGTGGCGCTGCCTCGCACCTCAAGCAGTCATCCGACGCCGGCTCCGCGGTTTGGAGCAGGCATCTATTTTTTCGAGGTTTGTTTTCGGCCGCGAGTTGTCGTCCTTTCGGGTATGCTTCGCCCATATTCGCTCCACCACACGGTCAAGGCTTCCATGGTGGGTCCAAGCCCCCTTGCCTTCGCCGTGATTTCATATTCCACCCGAGGCGGAACTTCGGCAAAGACAGTGCGTGAGATGAGACCATCAGCCTCCAGCTCCCGCAATTGCGTGGTCAACATGTGCTGCGTGATGCCTGGGATGGCCTTGCGCAGCTCGTTAAAGCGATAGATCCGCTGGTTGAGAAGCCACATGATTTCCAGCTTCCATTTTCCGGAGAGCAGTGTGAACGCTCGGCGCATCTCCTCATGCATATTGATGCCTGGTTCATTAGTCTGGTTTTCCATACTTACCACGCCAAATTCATCCTACTTGTATAGATTCATTTAATATCACATTTTCGATCTGCAGACCGGTGAAATGGCGGATCGCCATTCCGGACATCGAAAATCTTGAAACGGAGCAAGCTGCCGGAGCCATTCGGCGGCAACGGATATCCCATGTCTGAATTCTATGTTTACTGGGCCGCAACGGCCTTGCTTGTCCTGCTGTACCTGGCCTCCGCCGTGACCTACGTCGTCAAAACCGAGTGGGTACGGCAAACGATCCTCGGGTTCGGCTACCCAAGCTATCTCGTCCACCTTTTGACTTTCGTGAAGCTCGCCGCCGTTGCCGCTATTCTATCGCGGTTCAACGTCGCCATCAGCGATCTGGCCTATGCGGGCATGTTGTTTCACCTCCTGCTTTCCGGACTTGCTCACATTGGCGTTCGAAAACCCGTAGGCGCTCTGCCGGCTATAGTCGGACTGGCATTGCTCGTAACCTCCTTCGCCACGCAGAACGCGGGACGCGAAATTCCCTCACCATACGCATTTGCGATGGCGCTCTAATTGCCGAACCCGAAAGGAAATCGAATGGGAAAGCTAACCGGAAAAGTGGCTATCGTCGCCGGTGCCGGCAGGGGCATCGGACGTGCCACGGCAGAACTCTTTGCGGCGGAAGGCGCGAAGGTCGCGGTATTGTCGCTCACCCCAGCCAACGTGAATGCGGTTGTCGCTCACATCCAATCCAAGGGAGGAACCGCGCTCGGCGTGGTCTGTGACCTCAGTTACGGCGAGCAGATCGCCGAGGCAGTGGCAAAGGTGGTGCGGACATTCGGAGGGATCGATATTCTGGTGAATGTCGCATTCGACCCGACCGTTGTTCACTCCTCGATCCTCGATCTCTCCGTAGAACAATTGCAACGCAACTTCGATATAGGCCCGATTGCATATCTGCGAACCATGCAGGCCTGCTATCCATACCTGAAAGCCAGCGGAGAAGGCCGTGTGATCAACTTTGCGTCTCTGGCAGGCATTCTCGGCATGTCCCCTTACGGGCCATACAACCTCGCCAAAGAGGCCATACGCGCTCTCACGAGATCCGCTGCCCGCGAATGGGGTCCGGACAATATCACCGTCAATAACCTCCTGCCCGTAGCCGACACTTGGGGCGCAAGTCCCGACAGTCCTCCACCAACGAATGCCCTTGGCCGCTTCGGCTCACCCGAAGACGATGTCGCACCCGTCGTCCTGTTCCTTGCCAGCAGCGATTCGAGATTCATCACGGGTTCAAGTCTGACGCCCGATGGTGGCCAGATCATCGACAGCGCCCGATAGCTCCGGTTGGAGCATCGCATGAGCACATCGGCGTTCATCTGGCCCGATGCGGGATGGCGATTTCGGATCGGAAATCACCCATAAAAAAGGGCCCGCTTTTGCGGGCCCCAATCTTGTCCACCCCGCAAGGCTAAAGCCTCGCAGCGGGTGAAACGAATTAGCTGTTGACCGAGTCCTTCAGGCCCTTGCCGGGCGTGAACTTCGGTACGTTGCGGGCAGGAATATCGACCTCGGCGCCGGTAGACGGGTTACGGCCCTTGGTGGCTGCACGGTGAGAAACGGTGAAGCTGCCGAAACCAGCAAGGCGAATGTCGCCGCCCTTCTTCAGTTCGGCCTGGACAGTATCGAAAACAGCGTCGACAGCGGAAGCAGCGTCAGCCTTCGTGATACCGGCCTTCTCGGCCACTGCGGACACGAGCTCATTCTTGTTCATGTTTCCACCCCTTTCTCTGGTATGAAACGACTTATCAGTAAGCGGGGCGCAAAATAGCAATGCTCTTACCCGCCGCAACCCCAAAAGCCCTGCAAATCAAGGAAAAGCAAGCGTTGCCATACGCTTTTCACAAAAAAAGACCGGCAAAAATGCCGGTCTTTTCGTCCATTTATGTCAATTCGACAGAATTGAGGCGAAGGGGCTCAATGAGCGATGGTAGAACCCACTTCGTCGACGCCTTCGACCGTTGCGATCACAGGCGTTTCCACGGTGCCATCCCACTCGATCGGCTCAGGACGGCGAACAAGCGCGTGCTTGATCACCTCGCCCATGCGCGACACGGGGATGATTTCCATGCTGTTCTTCACGTTGTCCGGAATCTCCGCCAGATCCTTGGCGTTTTCTTCCGGGATCAGCACCTTCTTGATGCCGCCGCGCAGTGCCGCGAGCAGCTTTTCCTTCAGGCCGCCGATCGGCAGCACACGGCCGCGCAGCGTGATTTCACCCGTCATCGCAACATCCTTGGAAACCGGGATGCCGGTCATGATCGAGACGATTGCGGTTGCCATGGCGACACCGGCCGACGGACCATCCTTCGGCGTCGCACCTTCCGGCACGTGCACGTGGATGTCGCTCTTGTCGAAGCGAGGCGGCTCGATGCCGAAATCGACAGCGCGCGAGCGGACGTAGGAGGCCGCCGCCGAGATCGATTCCTTCATGACTTCCTTCAGGTTGCCTGTGACCGTCATGCGGCCCTTGCCCGGCATCATCACGCCTTCGATCGTCAGCAGCTCGCCGCCGACTTCAGTCCAGGCAAGACCGGTGACAACACCGACCTGATCGTCGCGCTCGGCTTCGCCATGGCGGAAGCGCGGCACGCCGAGATAGTCGGAAATATTCTCCGCCGTAACGGCAACCGACTTCACCTTGCCCTTGATGATCTCGGTGACCGCCTTGCGGGCGAGCTTCATCAATTCGCGCTCGAAGTTACGAACACCGGCTTCGCGGGTATACTGCTGGCTAATCGCCATCAGGGCACCGTCGGTGACCGAGAATTCCTCCGGCTGCAACGCGTGTTCCTTGATGGCCTTCGGCAGCAGGTGCCGCTTGGCGATCTCGCGCTTTTCATCTTCCGTATAGCCGGCGATACGGATGACTTCCATGCGGTCCATCAAGGGCGCAGGGATATTCAGCGTATTCGCCGTCGTGATGAACATCACATCCGACAGGTCATATTCGACTTCCAGGTAGTGATCCATGAAGGTCGAGTTCTGCGCGGGGTCCAGCACCTCAAGCAGAGCCGAGGACGGATCGCCGCGATAGTCCTGGCCGAGCTTATCGATCTCGTCGAGCAGGAACAGCGGGTTGGACTTCTTCGCCTTCTTCATCGACTGGATGACCTTGCCGGGCATCGAGCCGATATAGGTGCGGCGGTGACCGCGGATCTCGGCTTCGTCGCGAACGCCGCCGAGCGCCATGCGGACATACTCACGGCCGGTCGCCTTGGCGATCGACTGGGCGAGCGAGGTCTTGCCGACGCCCGGAGGGCCGACGAGGCACAGGATCGGGCCTTTGATCTTCGTCGCGCGAGCCTGGACGGCCAGATATTCGACGATCCGTTCCTTGACCTTTTCCAGGCCGAAATGATCCGCTTCGAGGATCTTCTCGGCGTTGTTCAGGTCGGCCTTGATCTTCGACTTCTTGTGCCAGGGGATGCCCAGCAGCCAGTCGAGATAGTTGCGCACCACGGTCGCCTCAGCCGACATCGGGCTCATCTGCCTGAGCTTCTTCAGCTCGGCATCGGCCTTTTCCTTGGCTTCCTTCGACAGCTTGGTCTTGGAGATGCGCTCTTCCAGTTCGGCCATCTCGTCACGGCCTTCCTCGCCGTCGCCGAGCTCCTTCTGGATCGCCTTCATCTGCTCGTTCAGGTAATATTCGCGCTGCGTCTTCTCCATCTGGCGCTTGACGCGCGAGCGGATGCGCTTCTCGACCTGCAGAACCGAAATCTCGCCTTCCATGAAGCCGAGCGCCTTTTCCAGGCGAGCCTTGACGCTGGTGGTTTCCAGCATTTCCTGCTTTTCGGTGATCTTGATCGAAAGATGCGATGCAACGGTGTCCGCCAGCTTCGAATAATCATCGATCTGGCTGGCTGCACCGACCACTTCCGGCGAAATCTTCTTGTTGAGCTTCACATAGCTCTCGAATTCGGAAACGACGGAGCGGCTCAAAGCTTCGAGCTCGACCTGGTCTTCTTCCGGCTCATGCAGGACATGGCCAAGGGCTTCGTAGAAGTCTTCACGGCCGGTATATTCGTCGATTTCTGCGCGCGCACGGCCTTCCACCAGCACCTTGACGGTGCCGTCGGGCAGTTTCAGCAGCTGCAGGACATTTGCAACGGTACCGACCTTGTGGATGGCGTCCGGCGCGGGATCGTCATCGCTGGCATTGATCTGGGTGACGAGCATAATCTGCTTGTCCGAACCCATGACCTCTTCCAGCGCGCGAATGGATTTCTCCCGTCCGACGAACAGAGGCACGATCATGTGGGGGAAGACCACGATGTCGCGCAACGGCAATACCGGATAGGCAATGCTGTCGTGTGCCGCAGACGTTTTCTTACTCATGTCATTTCCTTTCCGTCGTCCCGTTCCCGGGCTCTCTGCCGGCTTGGGGAGTTAGCCGGCTCTCTCACTTGGTAAACAAGTGGAGCTTCACACTGCCTATTTCAAGTCACAGGAAACGCCCGCCACAAGGCAACGATCCCGCATATCCGCAAGGAGGAACGCAACAACAAAACACCAAAGCCCGACAACTCGAACACTGCCGGCGACGTTAAGATCCGAAGAAAAACGCCGGGCCTGCGCCCTGTCCGCCTCGTGCTCCAGAATCATGCCATCATGGCTGCAGCAGGGGCTCTTCACAACCGGTTCCGACGGCATTCCCTTAAGCTTATCCAAGACTTTATCAGCAAACCGTGCGATTTTTCAAACAGAAAGGGGCCCGTCGATGACGAGCCCCCGATTAGTGATCACAGATGATGGATTAGGCCGTTGCGTTGGCCTTCTCCTCCTGCCGGTCGGCATAGATGTAGAGCGGGCGGGCCGAGCCGCGAACCACTTCCTCGGAAATGACCACTTCGCGCACGCCTTCCAGCGCCGGTAGCTCGAACATGGTATCGAGGAGGATCTTCTCCATGATGGAACGCAGACCACGGGCACCCGTCTTGCGGACGATCGCCCTGCGGGCGATTTCGCGCAGAGCATCCTCGTGGAAGGTCAGCTCGACATCTTCCATCTCGAACAGGCGCTGATACTGCTTCACCAGCGCGTTCTTCGGCTCGGACAGGATCTGGATCAGCGCATCCGCGTCCAGATCTTCCAGCGTCGCCAGAACGGGCAGACGGCCGATGAATTCCGGGATGAGACCGAACTTCACCAGATCTTCCGGCTCCAGCTCGCGCAGCACTTCGCCGACGCGGCGGTCATCCGGTGCCTTGACGGTCGCGCCGAAGCCGATCGAGGTCTTTTCGCCGCGGGCGGAGATGATCTTGTCGAGGCCTGCAAACGCACCGCCGCAGATGAAGAGAATGTTGGTCGTGTCCACCTGCAGGAATTCCTGCTGCGGATGCTTGCGGCCGCCCTGCGGGGGAACCGAAGCCACGGTGCCTTCCATGATCTTCAGAAGCGCCTGCTGCACGCCCTCGCCCGAGACGTCGCGCGTGATCGACGGATTGTCCGACTTGCGGGAAATCTTGTCGACTTCGTCGATGTAGACGATACCGCGCTGTGCGCGCTCGACGTTGTAGTCGGCAGCCTGCAGCAGCTTGAGGATGATGTTTTCGACGTCTTCGCCGACATAGCCTGCTTCGGTCAGCGTCGTCGCATCGGCCATGGTGAAGGGAACGTCGATGATACGGGCGAGCGTCTGGGCAAGATAGGTCTTGCCGCAGCCGGTCGGGCCGACGAGCATGATGTTCGACTTCGCCAGCTCGACGTCACCGTTCTTCGATGCGTGAGCGAGCCGCTTGTAATGGTTGTGAACGGCTACGGAGAGGATCTTCTTCGCCTGCCGCTGGCCGATGACGTACTCGTCAAGAACCTTGATGATGTCCTGCGGGGTCGGAACACCGTCACGAGACTTCACCATCGAGGATTTGTTTTCCTCGCGGATGATGTCCATGCATAGCTCGACGCACTCGTCGCAGATGAATACGGTCGGTCCGGCAATCAACTTCCGGACTTCATGCTGGCTCTTACCGCAGAACGAACAATAAAGCGTGTTCTTTGAGTCGCCGCCGTTGCTGCCGCTGACTTTGCTCATATCACTTTCCTTCCAGCACGCCGCAAATTTCCAACTTGAAATCGCGGTCCACTCTATGCGCCCGCCGGACCTGCCCCTCGTTTGCAGATCGCGACGCCCTTCAGGGTACTGAACGCAGGCCAGGCAACCAAACCGGAACTGCGTGGCAACGATCCCCCTTCGAATGCCGAATGCTATGTCATAAAAACGCTACATAGCATTAATGCGTACTATTACCGCGTTCTGCTCCACATTAAACCCCTATTCGATCACAAATGGGATAGAACTGTGGCGTAGAAGTCACCGCCTAGTGGATAATCACGAGGCGGTTTCACCTTCTATTTCAGTACGCGACGTCAGCACCTTGTCGATCAGACCCCATTCCTTGGCCTCGTCGGAGGACATGAAATGGTCGCGATCGAGCGTCTGCTCGACCTCTTCATAGGTCCGGCCGCAATGCTTGACGTAAACCTCATTGAGACGGCGCTTCATCTTGATGATGTCGCGTGCGTGGCGTTCGATGTCCGAAGCCTGGCCCTGGAAACCGCCAGAAGGCTGGTGAACCATGATCCGGGAATTCGGCGTTGCGAAACGCATGTCCTTGTCACCGGCGGCCAGAAGCAGCGATCCCATCGAGGCAGCCTGGCCGATGCAGAGCGTCGAAACGGCCGGCTTGATGAACTGCATCGTGTCGTAGATTGCCATACCCGCGGTGACGACGCCGCCCGGCGAATTGATATAAAGGGCGATTTCTTTCTTCGGGTTTTCGGCCTCAAGGAAGAGAAGCTGTGCGCACACCAGCGTCGCCATATGGTCTTCGACCGGTCCGGTCAGGAAAATGATGCGTTCCTTCAGCAGGCGGGAATAAATGTCATAAGACCGCTCCCCGCGGTTGGTCTGCTCGACAACCATCGGCACCAGAGCCATAGCTGTATCGACTGGATTTCTCATGTGCGTCCTTTATCAAACTTGTCCCGGCGACGGAAACGCCGGGAATCGGAGTAAAAATCCTTTACTCCTACATAGAGTGTCCCTGCCCTTCACTTCAAGACGCCCGAAAGCATAACGTCAAAAAGCTCTAATGACCCGCGAAGCGTTCACAAAGCATTTCTAACCGCGGCTCCTCGAATGCCAAGGTGCTGCAGCGACACGCAACCCGCTACTCACCATATTTCCAGATCGCAAGGTGAAGGAAGCGTGAAGGCCCGGATCGGGCCGACGCACATCTTCAGCACAGGCAAAATTTACCAAGGCACTTAAGGAACTTGCCATCTTATTGGGCAAGGATGAAACGATCGCGGAAATCGTCGTGCTGCTTGCGCCGACGGCCCCAAAACAGCGGAGAGGTCCGATCGTGCTGAATATGACCACAGGCCTGACCATCTGGTGCTCGGAAGCCATAACGCTGGCGACCGTTCTCCTTCTCGCCTGGCGGCATGATCGCAAATCCCCAGCCTATTTGATCTGGGCACTGGGCTTCACCGTCAGCGCCGTGGGATTCGCGTTGGTGGCTGCTCGAGGTCTCATCCCCGATATATGGTCGATCCAGATCGGCAATGCCGTGGCCCTGCTCGGCGAGAGCGCCTGGATCGTCGGATTCCGCTTCATGGACAAGCGTAGGCTGGAATGGTCGGCATTTCTGCCACCGGCCATCTGGCTAATCGGCGTCAGCCTTCCCTGGGTCACCGGCAATTTCGCCAATCGCGTCATCGTCTATGATCTCGCGGGCGCAGTCGGCGCGACCTTGCTAGCTTTTGCCGTACATCCAGGCGACGACCGACGGGAACCGGCGCGCGGGCAACTCGGCATCGTCTTCGTGGCGCTCGCCTGCTTCTGTTTCGGTTCTGCTCTGTGGATGGTGCTTGCTGCCCCTTCGCTTGAAGAGGCCATGATCTATCGCGGCTACATGGCACTCGGCTATGGACTGCTCATCATCATCGCCATCGTTCTCAACGGCAAGCTTCTCATGGAACGAGCCGAGCGCCGCTGGCGGGCAATATCCATCACCGATACTTTGACGGGCGTTCTGAACCGGCGCGGGCTTCAGGAAAGCTACGAGATCCTCGTCGGCAAGGGGCAGCAACAGCAAATGCTTGCCGCCCTGCTATTCGATCTCGATCATTTCAAGAAGATCAACGATCGCCATGGCCATCAGGCGGGCGATGCGGTGCTCGTCGAATTTGCCCGCATTGCCCGTCAGTTCGTGCCTCGCACCGGCGCATTCGGCAGAATGGGCGGGGAGGAATTCGTCGCCTTCCTTCCGATAGACGATCAATCCCAGGCAGAAGCGCTGGCGGAAACCATCCGCGCTGATTTCTGCCGGGTACCGCTGCTTGCCGGCCGCACGCTGGTGCCGGCAACCGTCAGCATCGGCGTTTCGATCATGCCGCACGATACCGTCAGCTGGGATCGTCTTATCTCTTTCGCAGACCGTGCGCTTTATGCCGCGAAACGCGCGGGCCGCAACTGCACCATCCTCTTCAACGAAACCGAGACTGCCAGGGAGCCTGACGCAACGTCTGCGGCGGACGGCGGCGAACTGGTGCCGACCCTCGACGACCAGATCCATGCCTTGCGGCGTATGGGTACGCTCGCAAGGATGTGACCAGCTTGTTCGGCGCACCCCATTCTATCGGCTTTGGTTTGACCAAATTGCATAGCCGCCCAACACGACGGCCATTCCCCAACGCAAAAAGCGCGCCTGAATAGCGCGCTTTCGCAAATTTGGCAGCAATGTCCAGCCGTATCAGCCGTAACGACCGGTGATGTAGTCTTCCGTGCGCTTGACCTTCGGCGCCTGGAAGATCTGCTCGGTCTGGCCGTATTCGATCAACTCACCAAGATACATGAAGGCAGTGCTGTCGGAGATACGGCTCGCCTGCTGCATGTTATGCGTGACGATAACGATGGTGAAGTCGCCCTTCAGCTGCGACACGAGTTCTTCGACCTTAGCGGTCGAGATCGGGTCCAGAGCCGAGGTCGGTTCATCGAGCAGCAGGACTTCGGGACGAATGGCGATGGCGCGAGCGATGCAGAGGCGCTGCTGCTGTCCACCGGAAAGGCCAAGTCCGCTCTGGTGCAGCTTGTCCTTGACTTCGCTCCACAGCGCCGTTTCCGTCAGCGCCGCTTCGACGCGGGCGTCCATTTCCGACTTGGAGACCTTCTCATAGAGGCGGATGCCGAAAGCGACGTTCTCATAGATCGACATGGGGAACGGCGTTGGCTTCTGGAACACCATGCCGACCTTGGCGCGCAGATCGTTCAGATCGACGTCCTTGGTGAGGATATTACGGCCATCCAGCAGAATTTCGCCCGCAACCGTCTGACCCGGATAAAGGTCATACATGCGGTTGAAGGTGCGCAGCAACGTGGACTTGCCGCAGCCCGAAGGGCCGATGAAGGCGGTGACCGCGTTTTTGCGGATGTTCATATTCACGCTCTTCAGAACGCGATGGCCGTTCTGATAGGTGAAATCGAGGTTCTTCACCTCAAGTTTCGCCAGGCCGAGATCCGACTGGGAAGCAGCATCCTTCCCCGGCTGTGCGTTGACGCTCTGGAAATTGCTGTCGCTCATGTTCATGGTCTCATTCCTATCGTTCGGCGGCTGCGTCACTGGCGGCGCCCACTCAAGACACGGGCAAGGATGTTAAGCGCAAGGATAGCAACGGTGATAATCAGCGCGCCCGCCCAGGCAAGTTGTTTGAGATCCTCGCCAGCATCGGCGGCGAGCGTATTGATCGCAACCGGCAGCGTGGCGATCGGACCGGTAAGGTCTGTATTCATGAATTTGCTGTAACCGGCCGTAAAGAGCAATGGCGCGGTTTCGCCGCTGATGCGGGCGATGGCCAGCAGGATGCCGGTGAGGATGCCGGTCCAGGCGGAACGGTAAACCACCATCATCATGGATTTCCAGCGCGGAGCGCCGAGCGCTGCAGTCGCCTCACGAAGCGCGTTTGGCACCAGCAACAGCATGTCCTGTGTCGTGCGGTTGACGACCGGAAGCGCGATCAGCGCCAGCGCAAGGATGCCCGCGATAGCGGAGTTGCCATGCATGGGCACGACCACCGCGCCGTAGACGAACACGCCGATAATGATCGAGGGCGCGGACAGCAAGATGTCGTTGAGGAACTTGGCAGCCTCGGCAAGTTTGCTGCCGTTGGCATATTCCACAAGATAGGTGGCGGCAAGAATGCCGATCGGCGCGGCGATCACGATCGCGAGACCCGTGACCAGCACGGTGCCGTAGATCGCGTTGATCAGACCGCCGCGCGAGCCCTGGGCCGGGATCGACATAGTGAACACGTCGAGGCTGAGCGCCGATATGCCGCGATAAAGCAGGGTCGCAAGGATCACGCTGAGAAAGAAGATGCCGAGGACGGCCGCGATGAAGCACAAGACCATCATCACCCGGTTCTTCCCATAACGCCTCGACACGAGGTTCTGACGAATTGCATTGTCCATGGTTTTTTCCTCAGTGCGCGTCGCCGCGGCCGATCATCCATCTCGCCAGCGCAAGCACGCAGAAGGAAAGGACGAACAGGAGCAGGCCGAGCGCAATCAGGCTCGACAATTGCAGACCGTCGGCATCGCCGAAATTGTTCGCGATCTGGGCGGAAATGGTGGTGGACGGCGAGATGATCGACGATTGCAGACGGCTCACCGAGCCGATAACGAAGGTGACGGCCATGGTTTCGCCGAGCGCGCGGCCGAGGCCGAGCATGATGCCGCCGACGAGGCCGCGGCGTGTATAGGGGATCAGGATGTGGCGAGCCACTTCCCATGTGGTCATGCCCATGCCGTAGGCGGATTCGCGCAGCATCGGCGGCACGGTGCTGAACACGTCGCGGGAGATCGCGGTGATGAACGGCAGGATCATGACGGCCAGCACGAGGCTTGCCGTCAGCAGGCCGACGCCCGGCGCCGGCGGCTGGAACAGCAGGCCGATCACCGGCACCTGACCGACAGTCCCCATCAGGAAAGGCAGGATATTGTTCTGCATCAGCGGCACGAGAATGAACAGGCCGACGATGCCATAGATAATGGAGGGAACGCCCGCCAGAAGCTCGATGGCCGTGCTGATGGGACGGCGCAGGCTGCCGGGGCAAAGTTCCGTGAGGAAGATGGCGATGCCGATGCCCAGGGGAACGGCAATCAACATGGCGATGAACGAACTCACCAGCGTACCGACTACGGCAGGGACGGCGCCATAGATATCGGCCGGCGCGCTCCACTTTGTGCCCCAAAGGAACGACAAGCCAAAGGTCTGAAATGTGGGCAAGGCATCGATGACAAGAACCACGAGGATCGCCAGCAGCAGAAGCACGACAAGAATAGCCGAGCCAAGCGTCATGAAATAGAAAATCCGATCCTGTATCCGGAATTTTCTGGTCGCGGCGGAGGTATTCACAGCCTGGAAGCCAGCCATCTGAGTCGCGTCAGCCATCGATTTCCCCTTGTCCTGTCACGAAAGGCGGACAGGGAAATACCCTGTCCGCCGCAACTTTTTCGCATAGCACAAATTACTTCGTGCCGAAGTCCGTCTTCCAAGACTTCTCGACGATCTCGACAACATTATCCGGGACCGCAAGATAAGACAGCGCGGTCGCGTCCTTCTGGCCATGCTCATAGGACCACTTGAAGAACTTCAGTGCTTCTTCATTCTTAGCAGCATCAGCCGGCTTCTTGTAGAGCAGAACCCAGGTCGAAGCGGCAATCGGCCAGCTCTTTTCGCCCGGCTGATTGGTGATGATCAGGTTGAAGTTCTTGGCCTTGGCCCAATCGGCGTTGGAAGCGGCAGCCTTGAAGGTTTCCAGGCTAGGCTCGATAACCTTGCCGGCAGAGTTTTTCATCTTCGCGAAACCGATGTGGTTGGCGACGACATAGGAATATTCAACGTAAGAGATCGAGCCAGCCGTCTGGTTGACGGTGGTGGAAACGCCTTCCGAGCCCTTGGCGCCGAAGCCGACCGGCCATTCAACAGCCGTGTTCGAGCCAACCTTTTCCTTCCACTCCGGCGAAACCTTCGCCAGGTAGTCGGTGAAGTTGAAGGTCGTGCCCGAGCTGTCGGCGCGGTAAACAACCGAGATCGGCGTGGACGGCAGCTTCACTTCCGGGTTGAGAGCCTTGATGGCTGCATCGTCCCACTTGGCGATCTTGCCGAGGAAGATGTCGGCCAGCGTCTTGCCGTCGAGAACGAGTTCGCCCGGCTTTACGCCTTCGACGTTATAGGAAACGACGATACCGCCGGAGATCATCGGGAACTGGGCAATGCCGTTCTTCTCGAGGTCGGCATCGCTCATCGGCTTGTCCGAAGCGCCGAATACGATGGTCTTGTCGAGGAGCTGCTTGATGCCGGCGCCCGAACCGACCGACTGGTAGTTGACGACGTTGTTCGTCGCAGCCTTGTAGCCTTCGGCCCACTTGGACAGAACCGGTGCAATGAAGCTCGAGCCAGCGCCCGTGATGTCGGCAGCGGAGGCCGAAGCGGACATAGCCGCGATAAGGCCTGCAGTCAGGCAAAGCGAACGGAGTTTCAGGTTAAGCATAATAGACTCACTTCCTCAAGTGAATGAAAGGATGGCGAGCAGAAGACCGGCGCGAGGCTTGCCATGGTAAACGAACCTCCCCGCCTGAAATCTCCCGGCGACAGCCTTGGCTCTAAAGACGCATTGTTTCAGTTTGATGACAGTTTAATGAAGCGGCAGTGACACAACCTGCGGCAATCATTGCGACCGTTGCGGAACGGCGTGAAGCAAGCTGCGCCAAAGGGCGCATGAACGCGAACTTCATGTTCTGATTCAAGAGCATCGTCAGAGACGGATCACATAATCCTTGCGAGTCGTTTCAATAACTTCCCAGGTCCCCTTGAAGCCCGGCCTCAAGATAAGACGGTCGCCTGCACGCAGATGGAAGGCCTTTCCATCCTCACCCGTCACAATAGAATAACCGGAGAGGATATGGAAATATTCCCATTCGTCGTAGACGATCCTCCATTTGCCCGGCGTTGCTTCCCAGACACCGGCATAGAGGCCGCCATCGGTCTCATCCATGTTCCACGTTCGGAAGATCGGAGCTCCCGAAATGAGACGATCCACTGCGGGCGCTCCGAGCTCCGGCTCAACGCCATCGACATTCAGTTGCACATAGCCTGCCACTCAGATCTCCCGTCGGTCACGTTTCGCCACATCAAAAAATATCCGCGACCGCCAATCGGCGAGCGCAGACCGAGACAAACATGAAATTCGCCGAGATCAAAGAATTCCTGCTGCTTTTTCGGCCTCCTGCCGGTGCCGTCCTCAGATTTTCGCCAGTGCCTGCTCCAGATCGGCGATGATATCCTTGACGTCCTCTATACCGATGGAGAGGCGTACCACATCCGGGCCGGCGCCGGCTGCGACCTTCTGTTCGTCGCTCAGCTGCTTGTGCGTCGTCGAAGCAGGATGGATGACGAGCGAGCGCGTGTCGCCGATATTGGCAAGATGCGAGAACAGCTGCAGGCCTTCGACCAACCCCTTGCCCGCTTCATATCCCCCCTTCAGACCAAAGGTGAAGACGGAGCCGGCGCCCTTCGGCGAGTAACGCTGCTGCAGCGCGTGGTTGGGATCGTCCTCAAGGCCGGCATAGTTGACCCATGCTACCTTTTCCTGCCCCTTCAGCCAACGCGCAACGGCAGCCGCATTGTCGGAATGGCGCTGCATCCGCAGTGGCAACGTTTCGATGCCCGTCAGGATCAGAAAGGCATTGAACGGCGAGATGGCTGGTCCGAGATCGCGCAGGCCCAGCACGCGGCAGGCAATGGCGAAAGCGAAATTGCCGAAGGTCGCATGCAGCACGATGCCGTTATATTCCGGCCGCGGTGAAGACAGCATGGGATAATTACCCGAGGCGGACCAGTCGAAAGTGCCGCCATCGACGATGATGCCGCCCATGGAGTTGCCATGGCCGCCGAGGAACTTCGTTAGGGAATGCACGACGATATCGGCGCCATGCTCCAGCGGTCGGATGAGATAGGGGCTTGCGAGAGTATTGTCGACGATCAACGGCAGGCCATGCTTGTGCGCGATGGCCGCGATGGCGGCGATATCAACGAAGGTACCGCCCGGATTGGCAAGGCTTTCGATAAAGACGGCGCGGGTGCGACTGTCGATCTGCGCTTCGAAGGTCGCAGGATCGGCGGAATCGGTCCAGCGGACCCGCCAGTCGAAACTCTTGAAGGATTGTCCGAACTGATTGACCGAACCACCATAAAGCCGTTTGGCCGCGACGAAATTGTCGCCCGGCTGCATGATGGCATGGAAGATGAGGAGCTGCGCGGCATGACCGGAGGCGACGGCGAGAGCCGCAGTGCCGCCTTCGAGGGCAGCCACCCGCTCTTCCAGCACGGCCTGGGTCGGGTTCATGATGCGTGTATAGATATTGCCGAATTGCTGCAATCCGAACAGCGCGGCTGCATGATCCGCATCCTGAAAGACGAAGGATGTCGTCTGGTAGATCGGCGTCGCGCGCGCGCCTGTCGCCGGATCCGGCTGCGCGCCGGCATGGATTGCAAGCGTGTCGAAACCTGGGTTGTTTGCTGGCATATCTTTCCTCCCGCCGGATTTTGTTGGTAACGGGAAAAGCATAACGCCTGGCATATGAAAGTTAACCGCGAACTTTGCCGTGCTTTTCGGCTCGCGGAAAAAACTTGCCATCTTTCGGTGAGATCGCGCGATAAACGGCCGGATGCCGTCGATCCCCTGTGATCTCGATCAGGCGACCAGGCGCGGATATTCGATGGCCGGGCAACGATCCATCACGACCCTTACGCCCGCCGCCTCCGCTCGTGCCGCGGCGGCGTCGTCACGCACGCCGAGTTGCCCCCAGATGACCGGCGGCCGCGGCTCGATCATGATCGTCTCCTCGACCACCGATCGGAGATATTCGGGCGCCCGAAAAACATCGACCATATCCACGGGCTCGGGGATATCGGCCAGACGCGCATAGACCCACTGCCCCAGAATTTCCTTGCCGGACTGCCCGGGATTGACGGGAATGACGCGATAGCCCCTGTTCAAAAGATAGGCCATTACGCCGTTGCTCGGACGTGCGGGATTGGGCGAAGCGCCAACGAGCGCGATGGTCCTCACGGACAAGAGGATATCGGCTATATAGGAATCGTCATAACTGTCGTGGTTCATCACGAAGCCTCCCGCTCCGATCACACTTGCGTTTTGCCATAAATACGGAAACCGCAATGGCGGTCTCTGCGTATAGTATATTATAGCAACTTCAGGGAGGATTACTCAGATGAAAAAAATCATCCTGCTCGGCCTGCTCGTTACATCGGTCGCAACGCCAGCCCTGGCTATCTCGCGCTACAATTCCATGTCCATGACCTGCGCCGAAGCGAGGACTGTCATCAACCGGGAGCGCGCGGTCATTATGCGCTATCCTGCCAAGAGAACGCCGAAAATGACGCTCTATGATCGCTATGTCGCCGACAGCGGAGCGTGTGACCAGGGCTTTTATGCCTATCAGGACTATCTGCCCACCAAAGATCGGGCCTCGTGCCCGGTTTATATATGCCGTCCGACGACCGATCTGGATGACGACGATTTGATTTTCCGGCGCTGATCGAAGTATGCCCGAACGGGATGTGGTGGACGATTCATGCGCTCGTCGCGATGACCACCGATCACAATCTATGATTGCAATCGGCACTGTGCGCTTTCGGCACTATAGGCATCCTCGTATTTTCCGCGAGGCTGTCCGGAGGCCATTCTTCAAAGCGCTTTTAGTCACTTTTGTGCGCCCGGAAAGTTGCGTTCTCAGGAAATGCAATCTTTGTTCTCTATTTATTCACATGTAATTTAGAAAATACGCATGAATAATGAATTCACCTGAGAACCGATTGCGAACATGGAACATCTACATACCTCATAAGTTCTCCACAGAATAATTTTCGAACTCGCGCAATGAGATATGTAGAAAATTGTCCGCTTCTCGATCCTATACTTGGAATATAGGCGATTTTTATCGACTCTGATTGGTGATAGCAGCTATTAACTGTAATATTTTTCAGCTGCTGTAGAATTATCCATCCTCACTCATGCGAGAATTTACGGTGGCGCGGACCGCCAAACAGCAATCTTATGGCGAACACCATTGTTCCTGACGATAAGCAGCGGCGCGACCGTCCGACGCGCTCTGTCGTTTTTAAGTAAGAAGTGTCTAATGCTACTCCCGCGTTCACAGGACATGCGATATTTGTTCGCGCTTCATACTCTAATAAATTAGTTATTTATAATATCAACGCGAACAATATGGAACACAACGAGAACGCGACTCCCAATGCCGGCTATCCATCACCGCAGGTGGAACAAGCCTTCAAAGTTGCCGATATTTCGTTGCTTTTCGATGTATTGCGGATCATATGGAAGCCGCATTCCCACAAAATGCCAAGCGCTGCCCTGCGCCTGCAAATCGCGAGGTTTTCCGTGTCTCTCGACGTTATCGCGCTCGTCCTTTTCGGCGCCCTGCTGCATGCGACGTGGAACGCGATCATCAAGGCGGGAACCGATAAATCGCTCGATGCGGCACTGGTCTCGGCAGGCGGCGCAGCTGCGGCCCTTCCCCTGTTGCCATTTCTGCCTTTGCCGGCCTCAGCCGCCTGGCCTTTCATCGGGGCTTCGGCCATCCTGCAATTTGCCTATTTCCAGCTTGTGGCGGCAGCCTATCGTGCCGGCGATATCGGGCTGGTCTATCCGCTGATGCGCGGTGTAGCCCCCCTCATCATCGTCTCGACAAGCAGTTTCATCCTGAAGGAAACTCTTTCGGGCGGCGCATTGATCGGAACCATGACCATCTGCGCCGGCATATTGACGCTTGCCTTCGAGGCCCGAAAGGGCAGCCGCCGGGCGATCGTCCTGGCCCTTGCCAATGCCGTTGTTATCGCGACCTACACCTATGTCGACGGTATCGGTGCGCGGGCGTCGGGCAATTCGGTATCCTATACCCTATGGATGGCGCTCCTGCCGCCCATCCTCCTATTCGCCTGGGCAATATCGCAACGCGGCCTCAATGCCGTCGCCGCCCACGTCCGCTATAATTGGTGGCGCGGGCTTATTGGCGGAGGCGGCTCGATCGCTTCCTACGGGTTGGCATTGTGGGCGATGACGAAGGCGCCGGTCGCCATGGTCGCCGCCTTGCGCGAGACTTCGATCCTCTTCGCTTTGGTGATATCCGTCGTCATCTTGAAGGAACGATCCAGCATCTGGCGTTATATTGCCGGCGCCATTATCGCTGGCGGAGTGCTGGTTTTGCGGCTGGGCTGACGACAAATTATGTGGTTTTATTTTACCACATAAGCAACATATTGATTTTACGTTCTAATTTTTACAGCCTACCAATCAGGCGATATTGACCCTGGCTCTTAATCGATCTATAAGCCGCCTCAGATCGCAGCCTTTCCGGGCTGCTTTCTTTTTGGCGCGCATCCATGCGAGCCAAATCAAGCAACAAGAAACGCCCAGACGCCTTCGGGCCAAGGGTCCTAAAAGAGAGTATGCAACATGGCAACCTTCTCCCAGAAGCCTGCAGAGGTGGAGAAGAAGTGGGTTCTCATCGACGCCGAAGGGCTTGTCGTTGGCCGTCTCGCTTCTATCATCGCAATGCGTCTGCGCGGCAAGCATAAGGCTACCTTCACGCCGCACGTCGACGACGGCGACAACGTCATCGTCATCAATGCCGACAAGGTCGTCTTCACCGGCAAGAAGTACGAAGACAAGGTTTACTACTGGCACACCGGTTATGCCGGCGGCATCAAGGAGCGTACGGCTCGCCAGATCATCGAAGGTCGCTTCCCGGAGCGCGTCGTTGAGAAGGCCGTCGAGCGCATGGTTCCCCGCGGCCCGCTCGGTCGTCGCCAGATGAAGAACCTGCGCGTCTACGCCGGCTCCAACCATCCCCACGAAGCTCAGCAGCCGGTCGTCCTCGACGTCGCCAAGCTGAACAAGAAGAACGTAAGGAGCGCCTGATAATGGCTGACCTCTCCTCCCTGAAGGACCTCGGCACGACTTCGGAAGCAGCTGCTGCTCCGGTTCACGTCCGCAAGGTTGACTCGCTCGGCCGCTCCTACGCGACCGGCAAGCGCAAGGACGCCGTCGCCCGCGTTTGGGTCAAGGCCGGCTCCGGCAAGATCATCGTCAACGGCAAGGACTACACGGCTTACTTCGCCCGCCCGGTTCTGCAGATGATCCTGCGCCAGCCGATCGTCGCAGCTGCCCGTGACGGCCAGTTCGACATCATCGCAACCGTTGCCGGCGGCGGCCTCTCCGGCCAGGCCGGTGCCGTTCGTCACGGCCTGTCCAAGGCGATCACCTACTTCGAGCCGGGCCTGCGCTCGGTGCTGAAGAAGGGCGGCTTCCTGACCCGCGACAGCCGCGTCGTCGAACGTAAGAAGTACGGCCGTGCAAAGGCACGTCGTTCCTTCCAGTTCTCCAAGCGTTAATCGCTTATCCGAGATCGGATTATTGGGAAGGCCGGGGTTTCCCCGGCCTTTTTCTTTGCAGCATTGAAATGATGCAGATTTGCCAAGGCAGGAAATGCTTTTTATGGCAGAGTCCCCCTACAAGCATCTGGGGGAGTTCAATGCGCAGCCTCATCTTTTCGCTTCCATTCTTGATCGGCCTAGCATCACCGGCTCTATGCGACGATGCCCAGCCAACTCTCCCCGCCGACAAGGCCGCGGAGATGCAAAGCATGAAGGATTTTCTCCAGGCAAACGCGGACTGTCGCGAGTTCAACGACAGCTGCTCCTATTGTGTCGTGACCGATGGCCAGGCCAATTGCTCGACGCCGCAGATCGCCTGCGTGAAAAAGGCGTATCAATGCACCGCTCGATCGGGCAAATAGTCGTCGGATCTTAGTTTACGATTCCAGCCCGAATTTGGAGATTTGACCGCTCTCCGGAGAAACACCATGAGCAAGAGTACTTCATCGCGTTTCGCGGCCACTCCCGAGCCGCCCTATTACATCGTCACATTCGCGTCGCTCCGCACCGAAGGCGACAACGGCTATGGTTCCATGGGCGACCGCATGGAAGAACTGGCCAGGGCACAGGACGGCTTTCTTGGGATTGAGAGCGTCAGGGAGCCTGGCGGCTTCGGCATCACCAACTCCTTCTGGCGTGACGAGGAAAGCATCCTCGCCTGGAAGAACGTCGTGTCGCATCTGGCCGCGCAGAAACTCGGCCGCGAGCGCTGGTACGAAGAATACAAGGTACGTATAGGCAGGATAGAACGGGCCTACGACTTTCATGCAAGTAAAGGAGAGGCCCTTGCCGAGCACATCGATTGACCATGCCTTCACCGCGGCAAGTCTGACCTCGGCTGCCAGCGATCCGACCTTTGCCGGCGCGTTGTCCTTCATGCGACGGCGGTTCACCAAATCGCTTGATGGTGTCGATGCCGTGGTTTGGGGCATTCCCTTCGATGCCGCCACCTCGAACCGGCCGGGAACGCGTTTCGGACCGCAGGCGATCCGTCGTGCCTCCGCGATCTTCGACAACGATCCGCAATATCCATTCAACCGCGATCTCTTCGCCGAAATGGCCGTCATCGACTATGGCGACTGCCTGCTCGATTACGGCAATCATCAGGATGCGCCCGCTGCAATCGAAAGACAGGCGACGGCGATCCTCAACAGCGGCGCCTTCCTGCTAACGCTCGGCGGCGATCACTTCGTCACTTGGCCGCTGTTGAAGGCTCATGCCGCCAAGCACGGGCCACTGGCGTTGGTGCAGTTCGATGCCCATCAGGATACCTGGTTCGATGACGGCAGGCGTATCGACCATGGCTCCTTCGTCGCTCGCGCCGTACGCGACGGGCTGATCGATCCCGACCGCTCCATCCAGATCGGCATCCGCACACATGCGCCCGACGATTTTGGTATCCAGCTCCTCCATGGCCATCAGGTTGAGGATATGAGCGCCGGCGACATCGCTTCGACGATTATCTCGCATATCAAGGGCGCGCCGACTTATCTGACCTTCGATATAGATTGCCTCGATCCGGCGTTTGCTCCGGGCACGGGAACGCCGGTCGCCGGAGGCCCTTCCAGCGCCAAGATCCTATCGGTGCTGCAGCGCCTGCATCAGCTCGACATCAGGGGTGCCGATGTCGTCGAAGTGTCGCCTGCCTACGACCACGCCGACATCACCGCCATTGCGGGAGCGACCGTGGCGATGTATATGCTCGGTCTCCACGCCGAACGACGTGCAAGCGGTCGCTGAGACATGATTTCGGGAGAGGCGCCACGGTTTTCGAAAGTCGCCCTGCCGCTCCCGAAGCGGCCGTTATGAAATTGAATCAACTGCATGGCAAACTGAGTCCGGAAACATTCTCAACCTATTGAAAGAGCAGGAATAAGATGGCACCGAAAATCTTCATCGATGGCGAACACGGAACCACGGGCTTGCAGATCCGCACGCGCATGGCCGACCGCCGCGATGTCGAGCTGCTGTCCATTCCCGAAGCCGAACGCCGCAATGCCGCCATGCGCGAAGACATGCTGAACAGCGCCGACATCGCCATCCTCTGCCTGCCCGACGACGCGTCGAAGGAAGCGGTGAAGATGGTGGCGGGCAACAACAATGTCCGCGTCATCGACACCTCGACGGCCTTCCGCATCCATCCAGACTGGGCCTATGGCTTTGCCGAGATGGACAGCAACCAGGGCAACAAGATCAAGGCAGCACGTTTCGTCGCCAATCCCGGCTGCTACCCGACGGGTGCGATCGGCGTCATCCGGCCGCTACGCGCCGCCGGCATCCTTCCGACGGACTATCCCGTGACGGTGAATGCAGTGTCCGGCTACACCGGCGGCGGCAAGCAGATGATCGCCCAGATGGAAAATCCGGACCATCCGGATGCGATCACCGCGCCGCATTTCCTCTACGGCCTGCCGCTGACCCACAAGCATGTGCCCGAGATGACGACGCACGGCCTGCTGGAGCGCGCGCCGATCTTCTCCCCCTCCGTCGGCCGCTTCCCGCAGGGCATGATCGTGCAGGTGCCGCTGCATCTCGGCGATCTCGCAGAAGGCTCGACGCTGGAAAGCATTCATGCCGCGCTCGTCGAGCATTATGCCGGTCAGGATATCGTTCAGGTCGTTTCGCTCGATGAGAGCCGCGCCCTGCCCCGCGTCAACGCCGTCGAGCTCGCCGGCAAGGATACGATGAAGCTCTTCGTCTTCGGCACGCCGGGCGGAGCGCAGGTCAATCTCGTTGCCCTGCTCGACAATCTCGGCAAGGGCGCATCGGGTGCAGCCGTACAGAACATGGATCTGATGCTGAGCGCGTAGCTCAGTCCAACGCGGATTGAAATTCGATAGGCCCGGCCTGTTTATTCAGGCCGGGCCTTTTCACGTCAAAAGCAGTTTTGCGCAATTTAGGCTCCGCTGCCGTACTCGGCCTTATTTTTGCCGTTGCCCTAAATTAGCGGAACCTACACGGAAAAGTGAACAACCGTTGGGCTTGCGACCAATTGTCGGCCGGATTTGCTCTTTAACGGCTTTGCTTGCCCGAATAGGTGGGGCGTTAAAACTATCCCTTTTTTCAATGAATATCCAAGAATGAGCCATCGTAAAGGAATTGGTTACCATAATTCGGCATGCTTCCAGACAGCCGGCAAGTTGGCGACCGAACGCGATTTTCGCGTTAGGGCACGTGTGCGTTCTTGAGCCGGTTCAGTGTCTGTGTAGGTTGGATAACGAGTATCATGGCGTTCGTGACCGAAACGTTCGGTAACTTCAATTCGCGCTCGGGCTACGCCTCGCGATCGAAAAAATCCCTCAGCATCCGTCCCGGCACCTTAGCCACCGGCGTCGCAGTCGCGGCGTTCGCCTGGGTCACTGCGACGCTGATGACGACGCAATCGATGGTACTGTCGCTTCCCGGCGCGGCGACATCGACCGACAGCTTCCTGGCGCCGCGAGCATCAGCCTTCATCGTTCCGCAAAGCCACGTGGCCCACCCTGCCCGCTATGCGAGCCAGACCACTTCGCTGCATGGGCAAAGCCGCTTCGGCAACGTCGCGGCTGCAGAGGTTCAAACGAAAGCTGGCAGGACGGATGCGGTTCGTGCGCAACTCGCATACGCACTCGCACAGCAGACGTCGGATATGAAGCAGGCTCAGATTGCGGCCGCCAGCATCAAGAGCGGCCGTCTCGAAGTAGCCGCGGCTTCGCCTGAGACGATTGACCATCTGCGCAAGGTGATCGCGATCAATTTCGCAACCGCAGTGCAATCGCTGAGTCCGGCAAAATATGCAGCCGCCCTGATGCCGGCCGCAGGCCCGCTGAAAACCACGGAAGAGCCAGCGGCGGTTGCTTCCGCGGCTCCTGAGGTCAGCCTGCCCGCCATAGCGGAAGCAAAGCCGGTGCCTGCGAAAGACGCCGACATTGCAGTGGCGGAAGCCGTGCTGAACGTCATTCCCATGACGCGCCCGGCCCGCGAAACGCCCGTGCAACGGGCCAGCGCCACAAGCGCCATCGCCAGGGCAACGGGAAGCGAAACGACCGCACAGCCGCCATCACGCATGATGGCCTATGCCGATCCGGATGACAGTTCCGTTCGCAAGGCGAAGCCCTTCATTAATCCGTTTGCCGCCATCAGCCCCGGACCAGGCACGGCGATCTACGATATCGAGGCGAAAACAGTTTATCTGCCGAGCGGCGAGCGCCTCGAGGCCCATTCCGGCCTCGGCCACATGCGTGACAATCCCCGCTATGTCGATCGCAAAAACACCGGCCCGACGCCGCCGGAAACTTATAACCTGACCTACCGGGAAAGCCTGTTTCACGGCGTGCAGGCACTGCGCCTGACACCCTCAGGCGGCGCTCGCGTCTATGGCCGCGACGGCCTGCTGGCTCACACATACATGCTCAGAGGCGGCCGTGGCGAATCGAACGGCTGCGTTGTTTTCAAGGATTACAATCGCTTCCTCGCCGCCTTCCGTCGCGGCGAAATCAAGCGGCTGAAAGTGGTCTCGCGGATGTCGTCGGCGGCAAGTGTCGCTTCCGCGCGCTAAACGGATTTGAGGCGCAAAGCGCCTCAATCTCTCACGACGATCGATGTCTGGCGCGGCAGTTCACCATAGAAACCGCGCCAGTTGGCAATCGCAAAGCCGAAGACGATCAGGGCGCCGGCCTGATGCGCCAGGGCCAAATCCAGCGGCACATGCAGCAGCAGCGTCGAAATGCCGAGGATCGCCTGGATCAGCACGAGCACGAAGAGAACGACGGACCGGCGCGCATGCGTCGTTTGCGCCGCGACGCGCAGCGAGATGATCATATTGATGGCGACCACCACGAAGAGCGCATAGGCACCGAGACGGTGAACGAACTGGACCGTCTTCGGGTTCTCAAAGAAATTGATCCAGCCCGGTGACTGTATGAAGAGATCGCTGGGCACGACGGCTCCATCCATCAGCGGCCAGGTATTATAGCTGAGGCCTGCATCGAGACCGGCGACGAGCGCGCCAAGATAGATCTGAAACAAGGCCATGAAGGCGATCAAACCGGCGAGCTTTGCCGAATGGCGAGTTGGCGGCGGCTCGTTCGAATGCGGCGACAGGGCGCGCATGAACCACATGCAGGCGGCAAAGATCAGACAAGCGGTGACGAGATGGGTGGCAAGCCGGTACTGGCTGACGTCGGTGCGTGCTTCCAGCCCCGAGGAGACCATCCACCAGCCGATCGCACCTTGAAGGCCACCGAGCACGAAAATGCCGGCAAGCGGCAGCCAGAGCTTGCGCTCGACGCGGCCGGTCAGGACGAAGAACAGCAGCGGCAGGCCGAAAATGACGCCGATGGTGCGCGCCAGCAGGCGATGCGCCCACTCCCACCAAAAGATGCTCTTGAACTCCTCGACCGTCATATCCTTGTTCAGGATCCGGAATTGCGGAATACGCTTGTAGAGATCGAATTCGTCTTGCCATTCCTGCGCATTCAGCGGCGGGATGACACCGTGGATCGGCTGCCATTGCGTGATCGACAGGCCGGAATTGGTGAGGCGCGTCGCACCACCCACCAGCACGAGAGCAAAGAGAACCAGAAGCACGCAGGCGAGCCAGATGCGGATGGCGCGGCGATTGCGGTCCTGACGGGCCACTTCCTTCAAAATTGCCTGTTCGGTCGTGAAATTAGTGGCAGCCATGGCTTCTCCCTTCGATCAGGCTGTTGATTTGCCCGATAGGGGCGTGCAAAACAAGTCCCGGGAGTTTGCGGCATGCCGTCGCGGCATGTTGTCATAATGAGGAGAAAACCCCGTGCCCCTTCGCCTGCGCAAATTCATTGGCATGATCTTGCTCGTGCTGCTGGTTGCAATCTATGCGATCGTCGCCATGATCGTTGCAGTGCGAACGCTCGCAGATCAACCCGGCTGGGTACATTTCCTGTATTTCTTTCTCAGCGGCATCATCTGGGTGCTGCCGGCAATGGGCATCATCAAGTGGATGGCCGGGCCACGCCCGCAATAGCGCTCGCCCCGACGCGATTTACATTAGGCTAACCTTGATCCGTGCCTTATCCCGCGCGAATGTCTCATATTAAGCCAAAAATAAGCCGTTGGCCGCCAGACTGCGTCCGAATACCGCCGGAGCGGAGAAGATCGGATGCAGACCCAGACGCGAGATATCGCCAGCATCACCGCCGCAGCCGGTGAGCAGATTGCGTCGATCGAGATGGAGCCTGCGCCCACCGTTCATCTGCAGGTCGACGTCTTCGACAGCATAGCACCGCTTGAAGCCGAATGGCGCGCGCTGGAACAGGACGACCTTAACTCGCTGCATCAGAGCTATGACTGGTGTGCAGCATGGGCGGAGAACCTCAAACGCCCTCTCGCCATAGTCAGGGGCTCCATCGGAAATCACGTCGCCTTCATCCTGCCGCTCGAGATCATCCGCAGTCACGGGATAAGACGGGCCGAGTTCATCGGAGGCCACCACAACAATATTAATACCGGTCTGTTTTCAGCCCGGCTCCTGGCGGACGGTCCACTGACCTCCGTTCAGGTGAACGCCATATCCGCGGCTTTGCGCGGCAAGGTGGACGTCGTCATCCTGCGCAATATCCCGCTCGAATGGCGGGGGCGCAAAAGCCCCCTCGCCTCGCTGACGACGATCGAAAACCAGAACCGTGCTTTTCAGCTGCCCTTCCTCGGCAGTTTCGAAGCGAGCCTGAAGCAGGTGAATGCCAAGCGCCGTCGCAAGAAGTTCAAGCATCAGAGCCGGCTTCTCGACGCAAGAGGCGGTTATGAATATCTGATTGCCGGTCCCGACCAGCAAGATGCGCTTCTCGATCTTTTCTTCCGACAGAAGGCGACCCGCTTCAAGGATGCCGGCTTGCCTGACGCGTTCAAGGATGCCCGGATCAAGGCTGCGCTGCACGCCATGTTACACCGACGCCACAGCGATGGCATCGGCGCGACACTTCAGATGCATGCGCTCCGGCTGAAAGGCGAGCATGAGGGCCATATTCCAGCCATCGCCGCCCTCTCCCGCAAGGGGGACCACGTCATCTGCCAGTTTGCTTCCATCGACGAGGCTGTGGCTGCTGACGCAAGCCCCGGCGAATTGCTGTTCTGGCTGATGATCGAGCGGCTGCATCGCGAAGGCGTCGCCCTCTTCGACTTCGGCATCGGCGACCAGACCTACAAGCGTTCCTGGTGTCCAATGGAAACTGTGCAGCATGATCTTTTCCTGCCGGTCTCAGGCGTGGGACGCCTTGCGGCAATGGCGAGCCGGAGCATGACGCGAACGAAAGTGGCGATCAAGTCCAATAGAAGGCTCTATTCCCTTATCCAGCGGCTGCGGGCGAGACATGCAGCTGGCGCGCCAGCGGATGATGGCGGCGACACAGATTGATCAGGCGGCGTCCCGGCGCGTATCCGGATCGTGCTCCTCGCGCCAGCCGGACATCAGGATGATGTGTTCGTAGCCGGCCTTTTGGAAT
The DNA here is from genome assembly GCF_014194925.1 of Rhizobium sp. BK491. Lineage (NCBI taxonomy): Bacteria > Pseudomonadati > Pseudomonadota > Alphaproteobacteria > Hyphomicrobiales > Rhizobiaceae > Rhizobium > Rhizobium sp. BK491. Next base: position 1,181,755 of record NZ_JACIAR010000002.1, on the reverse strand, counting down.
TCCGTCATGGCTGCAATGAACTGGCTTTCATCCGGCTCCGGCATGGAGAGGACGATTTCCGTCTCCTTGCTGCGCGTCAGCCGCGCGACACCGGAGACCTCGGCCGCCCCGCATTCCACCAGAACGATGTCATAGGCCGAGTTCAGGGCATCGAGGATCAGTGACAGGCGGTCGGCACCCCGCATGGCGCGCGCAAGATCGCTCATGCCCTGGGGCACGATATGGGCATCCGACAGGCGATCCGGATGGATCGTATCGCCAAAGGCCGCTTCGCTGCATAGCAGATCGGTTACACCGGGAAGTTCGTCGTGTTCGGCCATCAGCTTCGAGGGGCATCCTGTGCCGGTCATGTCGACCAGCACGATGCGGCAGCCTGCATCGGCGATGGTCCGCGCCAGCATGACGGTTGCTGTCGAACCGTTATCACCGGTCGGAGATATGGCGATGGCAAGTCTCGAGCCGCTGTCGATCAGATAGTCGGCGACGGATTGAATGGAGAAATCTTCCTCTTCATCCGCAGCCTGGACGGCCTGCTTCGGCTCGTGATCCGGAGCGATTGCGGTACCCAAGGCAATTGCTGCCTCCGGAGCAACTGCGGTGTTCGCGACCTGAACCGGGATCTCTTCTGCTGGGACCGAGAGCATGCTTGTGGGCGCCTCGACATTGCTTGCTCGCGTGACTGGCCGAACCGGAGCCGGCGCGGGGACGGTTTGAGCACGCTTCGCTATCTCCAGCACGGCGACATCTTCTTTGCGGGCAGAACCGACAGGCCGCAACGCGCGGCCGCTGAACAGCTCCGAAAGCATGATGACGATGGCCGTCAGGAGAAAGGTGGCAAGAGTTGCGACGACGACGATCGGGCCGACCTTCGGGAAAGACGGATCGACCGGCTCAACCGCCGTGGAAACGATGCGCGCATCTGCAGGGCTGGAATTCTTGTCGACGCGAGAGGCCGCCTCGCGATAACGGGCGAGATAGGTCTCGAGCAATTGCCGCTCGGCCGTAGCTTCACGTTCCAGCGCGTTGAGGCCGACTTCGTCCTCCCCTGCCCGGGCGCTGTCTGCCTTCAGCGTGTTGGATTGGGCGAGGAGCTGCTGCTCGCGCAGTTGCGCCACCTTCGCTTCATTCTCGATGCTTGCCAGAATCCTCTGCGTTTCGCGCTCGATCTGCTGACGGATATCGGCGAGCTGCGCCCGCAGGCTCTTCAGTCGCGGATGTCCATCCATCAGCGTCGTGGAGAGATCGGAGATCTGTGACTCCAGGTTCGACTGGGTCGCCTTCAGCCGCTGAATTGTCTGCGATCCCGCGACATCGGCAAGCGTATCCGTGGAGCGGCCGCTGGACAGCGCACTGCGCACCGCCTGCGCCCTCGCCTCAGCATTGGCCCTGTCGCCGCGCACCTGCGCCAGCTGCGTCGAAATATCTGCAAGCTGCTGCGTGGCAAAATTGCTGTTCTGGCTGGTCTGCAGAAGCCCGTTGGCGGAGCGATAATCGGCAACCTTCTTTTCGGCCTCGCTGACCTTGTCGCGCAGCTTGGCGATCTCCGGCTCCAGCCAGCGGGTCGCCTCGCTGTTGGAATCGAGCTTGGCTCCGCTCTGCATCGACAGATAGACCTGCGCCATGGCATTCGGCACGCTGGCAGCAAGATCCGGATTGCGAGACGTGAAGCTGATACCGATCACGCGCGAGCTGTTGATCTGATAGACCTGCAGGCGACTGGTGAAGGCGTCCAGCATCCGTTCTTCCGGTGCCTTATCTGCCGCCGGCTGTCTCAGATGCAGCTTGATCAGGATATCCGAGATCGCGGAACTATTGTTGCCGGCGGCGAATTCCGGCCGATCGTAGAGCTTGAGATTGGTAATGACCTGTTTCACCAGATCTGCCGACTGCAGGATCTGCACCTGGCTGGCAATGTTCAGCTCGTCCAGCAGAGGTCCAGCACCGGCATCATTGCCAGACGTCGTCGTTGCGAAGGCCGGCGCACGCTGCTCGATGAGGATGCGGGCTTCGCTGCGATATTCCGGCGCCATGACCTTGGCAATCGCAAATGCCGCGCACGCGCCGGCCAGCGTGATGGCGATGACACGCACCCGCCGCTGCCACACAGCGCGAAAGAGCTGAGCGAGATCGATGTCCACATCCTGCTGGGTGCTGTTGACACCGGACATATGCAAAACTCCGTAATAGAAAGCCGGAATTAATCGTAAACGACTATAGTAACCCAAGCGTTAATAGTATTTCGCCAGCATTATTTTTGATGTCGCTAATTTTTTCCCGGATTTTCATTTGCTCTTTACCGACCGTTAACCCTAACGGATCGATAACGACAGCAGTGTCCTTCCCTTTCTAATGAGCGCGAAATGCCCTTCGCAAAGCCAAAGATTGTCCTTGCACTCGGCATGGCTGCCGTGAGCGCCGCGCTCACCGGCTGCAACACCTATCAACCGGCTCCCAAGGCCTTCAATGAGGCCACGATCCAGCCCTATACCCTTGATAGCGGCGACCGGTTGCGCGTGACCGTGTTCGACCAAGCCGGCTTGACCAACACCTATACTGTCGACCAAGCCGGCTATATCGCCTTCCCGCTGATCGGCCAGGTCGCTGCCCGCGGTCGCACGCTGCAGCAGCTCTCCGGCCAGATCGCGCAGAAACTTCGCCAGGGGTATATTCGCGATCCCGACGTCACCATCGATATCGACCGCTATCGCTCCGTCTACATCATGGGTGAAGTCGGCCAGCCGGGCCAATATTCCTATGTGCCGGGCATGACCATCCAGAATGCCATCGCGGTCGCAGGCGGGTTCACCAGCCGGGCCAACCAATCCAACGCGGATGTCACCCGCAAGATCAACGGTCATGTCATGACTGGACGGGTCGGCATTTCCGATCCGGTGCTAGCGGGCGACACCATCTATGTCAGAGAGCGGTTGTTCTAACCGCGACCGCTCATGACCCGACCGCTTCGAATCCTTCATTGCTTTAGGTCGCCGGTCGGCGGGGTCTTCCGCCATGTCCGGGATCTGGCGGAGGAACAGAGCAAGGCGGGGCATGAGGTTGGCATACTTTGCGACAGCCTGACGGGCGGTGAGCATGAGGATCGCCTGTTCGACGACATAGCACCCTTCCTCGCTCTCGGCATCGTTCGCCTGCCGATCCGGCGGCAAATTACCCTTACGGATGCCACGACACTTTGGAGCAGCTACAAGGAAATCAAGAGTTTGCGGCCAGATGTGCTGCACGGGCACGGCGCCAAGGGCGGCCTGCTTGCGCGCGTTCTCGGCTCGATCCTGCGGGTCAACAGGTATCGCGTAGCCCGCCTTTACACCGCGCATGGCGGAAGCCTGCATTTTCCCCGTCGCTCCTTCCAGGGCGTACTTGTCCATAGTCTGGAACGGATGCTGGAATTTTTGACCGACGGGCTAATCTTCATTTGCGATTTCGAACGCCGCACCTATGAAGCAAAGATCGGCAAACCGCGCACCCGCTCGGTTATGATCTATAACGGCATCAGCGAAAGAGATTTCCGCATCATACCGACACGATCGGACTCCGTGCACTTCGTCTATATCGGCATGCTGCGGGACCTCAAAGGTCCCGATCTGTTCGTTGACGCCTTTGCGAAAACGGAACGGCGGATCGGCAGGCCGCTTTCCGCTCTGATGATCGGCGACGGGCCGGACAGAGACAAATATCACCGGATGATGGTGGAGCGGGGGCTTGGTCACCGAATTGGAATGCTGCCGGCCATGCGCGTGCAGGAAGCCTTTGCGGTGTCCCAGAATGTCGTGGTTCCCTCGCGCGCCGAAGCCATGCCTTATATCGTTCTGGAAGCACTCGCAGCCGGGAAGACCGTGATTGCTTCGCGGGTCGGCGGCGTTGCGGAAGCGCTTGGCGATAACAGTCCCGCACTCGCCAAACCGGAAGATGCCGACGACCTCTCACGCATCATGGCTGAAGCGATCACAGAACCGCTATGGGGCGCTCGCAACATGCCCGATATCGGGACGATCCGATCGATTTTTTCCGCCTCAGCCATGGCACGGGATACTTTGCACCTGTATCAAAATATACTTGGCCTGGATAGCGACGGTTAGAATACAGCTAAGTGTTGTAAGTGTTTCTTAGCTGATATCTGGTAGGCCTTGTCCGATAACGATCGGATAAGCTGTCATGAACACTACCGAAAAGTCCGAGCAGCTCAACTTGGACAATCTTCGCAAGCAGGTTTCGGAAATCCGCACGCGCGGTGCCGGCGAAACGCCGGGCGATCGTCCCGGCGGAATGAATATCTATGCGCGCCAAATCGCCGAACAGTTTCGCGAAACCAACCAGTCCCCGTCCATCATCGTCGGACAATACCGGTTGTTCGAATTTCTATCGCTGCTCGCATTCGGGCTTGCAATTCTCCTTTTCGGCACATCGGGCAATCATCCCTTCCTCTCCAAGGGTGTGGTGACGCTCGCACTCTGCGGCCTCGCCATTGCCTTCCTGCAGATTGCGGATGCCTATCAGATCCCGGTTCTGCGCTCGCCTCACCATTATCTGCACAGGATTCTCGGGGCTTGGGCGGCGGCCTTTGCGGTCATGGTCATCGCCCTGATCCCGTTCGACATCAATAATATCTATTCTCTCCCCCTCCTCGGTCTGTGGTTCGCAGCCGGCGCAGGGTTCCTTCTCGTGGCACGCCTGCTTTTCGCCTATGGCATTCGCCACTGGGCCCGCAACGGCGTCATGGAACGGCGCGCCGTCATCGTCGGCGGCGGTGAACCGGCAAAGGAGCTCATTCGCGCCCTCGAACATCAGCCTGATAACGATATCCGTATTTGCGGCATCTTCGACGATCGCGGCGAAAAGCGTTCTCCCGTTATGGTGGCCGGCTATCCGAAACTCGGCACGGTAGCGGAATTGGTCGAGTTCGCGCGGCTCGTGCGCATCGACATGCTGATCATCGCGCTGCCAATCAGCGCCGAAGACCGCATTCTGCAATTGCTGAAAATGCTTTGGGTGCTGCCCGTCGACATCAGACTGGCGGCGCATGCCAACAAGCTGCGCTTCCGCCCCCGCGCCTATTCGCATGTCGGCGCCGTGCCGATGCTCGACATCTTCAACAAGCCGATCCGGGACTGGGATGGCGTTGCCAAGCGCATCTTCGACATCTTCTTCAGCGTGGTCGCGCTCGCCCTTGTCTGGCCGATCATGCTGGGGGCTGCGATTGCCGTGAAGGCGACATCGAGGGGACCAGTGTTCTTCATGCAGAAGCGCCACGGGTTCAACAACGAGATCATCAACGTGTTCAAGTTCCGCTCGATGTACACGCATATGAGCGATCCGTCGGCTCGCAATGCCGTGACCAAGAACGACCCGCGCGTGACCCCCGTCGGCCGCTTCATCCGCAAGACGTCGATCGACGAGTTGCCGCAGCTCTTCAACGTGCTGCTCGGAAGCCTCTCGCTCGTCGGCCCGCGGCCGCATGCCGTGCTTGCCGCCAGCCATAACCGCACCTATGCCGACGTGGTCGAAGGTTACTTCGCGCGCCATCGCGTAAAGCCGGGCGTGACTGGCTGGGCGCAGATCAACGGCTGGCGTGGCGAGATCGACAGCGACGACAAGATCAAGTTCCGCACGGCCTACGATCTCTACTATATCGAGAACTGGTCGCTGCTGTTCGATCTGAAAATCCTGTTCCTGACGCCATTCCGTCTGCTCAATACGGAAAATGCATATTGAGCGCGATCGACCTGCCATCACCCCGCGTCGCGCAGCCGCAGCTTGTTGCATTGCGACTGATAGGCACGGCGAGCGTTGCTGTGGGCGTATTCCTGTCGGGCTTCGTCATCGCGGAACCCGCGCCCTACGAGCTGTGGCTCGCCTTTTTGATCGGCACATGGTTCATTCTCGGGCTGAAAATCTCGCGCAGCGTCGCGCCGCTTCTGGCCTTGTTCCTGACGTTCAATGTCGGCGGGATGCTCTCGATCACGCAGATGCATGACCTCGCCGCCGGTAACCATCTCGGTGGCCCCATCTACATTGCCGTTTCCACCTTCCTCGCGTTGAGCTCAATCTTCTACGCGGCCATCATCGAAGATAGCGAACGACGGCTGAAGCTGATTTTCAATACGTGGGTGGTGGCGGCGCTGATCACTGCCAGCCTCGGTATCCTCGGCTATTTTCATGCCGTTCCGGGCTTCGACATCTTTACCCTCTATGATCGTGCCAAGGGCGCCTTCCAGGATCCGAATGTCTTCGGGCCCTATCTGGCAGCACCTAGTCTCTATCTGGTCCACGGCCTTTTGATCGGCGATTTGAAAAAGGCCCCCATCAAGGCGGCATGCCTTCTCGTCCTGGCCTTCGGCATCTTCCTGTCCTTTTCGCGCGCAGCCTGGGCTCTGTTTGCCTTCTCCTCGGCGATGCTGATCTTCTGCATGCTGTTGAAGCACCGCAGCAACAAGTTCCGGCTGCGCATCCTGGTGATGTCGCTGACGGCGATCATCCTCATGGTCGTCCTGCTCGTCATTGCGCTGCAGTTTCCGCAGGTCAGCGACCTGTTTTCCACGCGCCTGCAGCTGGTGCAGGAATATGACGGCGGACATCTCGGCCGCTTCGAGCGCCATAGTCTGGGCTTCTCTCTGTCGATGGAGCGGCCGTTCGGCATAGGGCCGCTGGTTTTCGGCCAGATGTTCGAAGAAGACGAGCACAATACTTGGCTGAAGACGCTGACGACCTATGGCTGGCTCGGCTTCTTCTGCTGGGTCAGCATGATCTGCTGGACCATCTATATCGGCTTCCGCAACCTGCTGAGGGAGCGTCCCTGGCAGCCCTACCTGATGATCGCCTGGATCGTCATTCTCGGCCATGTCGGCATCGGCAACGTCATCGATACCGACCATTGGCGCCATCTTTACATGCTGATCGGCATCGTCTGGGGCTGCGGCGCCCTGGAGCAGAAATATCAGCGTGACTTGAGCAGAAGGGAAGCTGCGCGGTGAACATTCGCACCAACGTCAAACGCCTGTCGTTGCTGCAGGTTCTCGAACCGAGCGGCGGCGGCTCCGGGCGACATTTTCTCGATCTGTGCCGGGCCATGCAGCATCGCGGCCATTTCTTGACCGCCATCTATTCCCCGGTGCGTGCCGAGCCCGCCTTCGTCGCTGAGCTGGAAAATATGGGCCTGGACAATGTCATTCCGCTTGCCATGCGGCGCGCTCCCGGCCCCTGGGACCTGACGGCATGGTGGCAGCTCCGCAAGCTCGCCGCCATTCACGGGCCGTTCGATCTGATCCACGGTCACAGTTCCAAGGCCGGCGCTCTCACGCGCTTGCGGCTGCCGGGGCGGCATGTGCCTGTTCTTTACACACCGCATGCCTTTCGTACCATGGACCCGACGCTAGGTTCGAAAGGCCGCCTGATCTATGGCGGCATCGAGCGTCTTCTCGGGACTTTTTTGACGGATCGGCTGATCTGCGTTTCCCAGGACGAATATGATCATGCCCTGTCGCTCGGCATCCCGGAAAAACGACTGCGCGTCGTCGTCAACGGCGTAAATGCGCGGCCCATCAGCCAGCGGACGGCCATCCGCAGACGCTATGGCATTCCACAGGACGCCCTGCTCTTCGGCTTTGTCGGACGGATGACGCGACAGAAGGCGCCGGAGCGCCTAGTCGAAGCTTTTGCGCGGATAGCACCCCACTTACCGCAAGCGCATCTGCTGATGATCGGGATCGGCGAGCTCGCCGATACAACAAGAGAGATGATCCGGGCAGCCGGGCTTGAAGATCGTGCCCGCATCGATGGCAGCGTACGTGGTGTGACCGCCATAGACGCCGTCGATGTCGTCGTCATGCCCAGCCGCTATGAAGCTATGTCCTATGTGATGCTGGAAGCGGCTGCCGCAGGCAAGCCGCTGTTGCTCGCCGATGTCGGGGGCGCGCGCACGGTGCTGGAACACGGCAGAAACGGGTATATCGTGCCAAACAGCGATGATCCTGAAGCATTGGCGGCCGCGATGGCGAGGCTTGCTGACCCGGCACGGCTTGCAAGTTTTACCGCTGAAGCCCGTCGCCGCAAGGATGGCTATACGCTTGCCGGCATGGCCCATGCGACCGAGAAGATCTATTACGACCTGCTCGGTCAACCCTTCCCCGCCCCGCTGGAACTGGCAAGTTCCCACTTTAGCGATGCAATCAAAGGCCGGAAGAAAAGCGCGTCGGCCCTCTAAACTCGCATCGGATTTTCGTGCGAAATCGGTTCCGCTTTTCGAGCCGATGCGATAGACTTAACTCATGATTACTTCAGCACAATTGCGCGGCGCGCGCGCCATGCTCGGACTGACGGTGGAGACGCTTGCCAGTGAGAGCAAACTACCGGCTTCGACGATCGAAGCCTTGGAAACAGAGGGCAGTTCGGCGGACATGAGAGCGCTTGCGGCAATCCGCTCCGTCCTCGAGAACCATGGCGTGATTTTCCTCGCTGGTGGCAGCGACGGCCCGGGCGGCCCCGGCATTCGCTTCAAGCACTGGTCCGACGATGATGGCATTCGGCCTGAGAACCTGAATGCCACCAATGACGATTGAGGGCTGAGGCACGTTGCGACCTCCAGAGCGGATCAGCTTTTCGCGCAGGCTCCGAACCGCTTGACCTCTTTGTTTCTAGCAATTCCAGACGTAAGGCAGCTGCACGATTTCGCTTATCTGCCTCAGGCTCCAAGCTTCCAGCTTTTGACAAGCTCTTCAGGCGCCGACAGAGCAGCCGGCAAGATGTAGCGTTCAGTATCGTTGGCCGGTTCCCAACCTTCAACGATCGAGCCGACGGGCAGGCCATGCCCGAGGTCGGTCAGCGTCACCAGTTCCAAAATCAGATGACCGTAATCGTCGCGCCACTCGCGCCGTTCGCCGCCCTCGAAGAGACGCAGTCGACCCTTGGTGCGCGGACGCTCGCGTGCGGCAAGCCATTGCGCCACGGAGGCCTCCGCATTGGCAAAAGATACCACCTCGTCGGCGTCGCCATGCCAGATGGAAACGACCGGAAAGCGAGCGGCATCGGGCGACACTTCGCTCACAAGCTCGCCCCACTTTTCGGCCGGGCGGCTTGAGCCGCGCTTCATAACGTCGAGCGCGGACATGGCGTCCCGGGCAGCGCCGAAAGGCAGACCGCCGATGATGGCACCCGCGGCAAACAGCTCCGGATAGGTCGCGAGCAATGCGGCGGCCATAGCACCCCCAGCCGAGAGGCCCATGACGAAAACCCTGCTGTCGTCGATCGCATGCAGACGGCGGCTGAAATCGATCATTTCTTTGATAGAGCCAAGTTCACCGCGATCGCGCGTGACCAGGCTCGGGCGAAACCAGTTGAAACAGAGATTGGGATTGTTCGAAGCCTTTTGCTCTGCAAAAAGCACCGCAAACCCATGCTGACGGGCAAGTGCCGTCCAGCCGCTCGCGCGATCGAAATCCTCTGCATTCTGATGGCAGCCGTGCAGAACGACAACGAGCGGCATCGGCCCCTTCACACCAGGCGGCACATATTCGAGCATGCGCAGATTGCCGGGATTGCGGCCGAACCACAGAACTTCGGTCAGCCGCTGGGCGGAAGGACGTGTGGAAACACGACGGCGTGCCGGCTGAGATTGCGGCTGCGTCATCGGAAACTGGAGCCGCGGCAGCTCAGCGGAATCGACAAGCAGGCGGCGAAGCCGGCTCGGAACTTTAAAATTCATCATGGACCTTTCCATCCACGTCAGCCGCGATCGGTATTATCCCGCTGCCGGCTGACGCGCACTGTTCCTTTCCAGAATCAGTGATATCGAGAAATCGAATCTCTTTGTGCAATGCAGCAAATATAAGGAACCTTGTCCGCCTAGAACAGGCACAATGCATCATTGCAGCTATGTGAAATCAGCTTAAATCGATTAGATTTTCGGCCATAAAAAACCGCAGCTGTGTCAGAAATAAGCCCGCGCAAGGGCGAGCAGCTTTGCGTCATCCTTCACGCCCTGGCGATAGAGCTGGATGATCAGCGCGCCGAGGCGCTCTGCCTCAAGGCTGCGAGGGTTCATGCCACGGTCCTTGCAGACGGTGTCCAGTACCTTCTCGAGACGGTCCAGATCGTCTGAAAACAGCGGCAGATCTCGTGGATGTATAGGTGTGTCCAGCATTTGCGCGTCTCGTTGTCCGTTCGGGCAAAAGCACGCAGTACTTCGCCGGCACCCGTTTCACTTCCGACGATAAGGCTGGACTATGCGCCTTGCGTATTGGGTTGGCAAGGAAGCATTTCGGCGCGAAGTATTTCTGATTCGCAAATTTTACGGAAAGTCGAGCGAAGGTACAATTTTAAGTTATGGCATCACCGAGCCTTTATCTGCTTATGCGACAAGCGGAAAAACGGAGGCACAATGATGACCAAATTTCTGATTCGGACCGCTCTCGGCGCGACGCTGGCAACGATGGCCCTGCCCGCCGTCGCACAAAACTTCTCAAACCTTCCCCTACGCAATCCTCGCCAGCCGCCCGAAGGATATATTTCCGTTCAATCCGGAATATCGATTTCCTATCCGGTGGCGGATGGAGACAGCGAGGAGCAGCAGGAGAAGGCCTTGAAATCCTTCTACAAGATTGCGGCCGGCAGCTGCGCCACCCTGCTCGACACCATTGCGGATGCCTGCGAGATCAGTGCTCTGTCGAGCAATAGCGCGGTCAACAATCTCGACAATCGCGGCACGAGACTTTCCATCAATGGACAGGTGACGATGTCGGTGAAACTGAAGGCGCCGACAGCGGCCGCGAAGTAGCCTTGCCCATCGCAGTTCATGATCTCCGCCAAAGCCAACGGATCGGTAAGAAATGGCGGCGATAATCCCCCTCGCAATTGAGGGACGATACCATGGCGAAAGCGAAACGACGCACGCGGCGCAAGCCGCAGTCCAAGGCGGGCAATTCGATGTGGCTATGGGGCGTTGTCGGCCTGGCAACGGTAGCCGGCCTCTACGCCTATGAGCATCGCAAGGATATGCCGTCGATGCTGGCGCATGCCGGAGCAGTTGCCGGCATGCCTCATATGGCTAGGGACGCGCCGGTGCCGGCTGCGAAGCCGCAGATAAAGACGGCAGCGATCACACCCGAGCCTCGAGCCGAATCTTCCCTGCCAGTGCCGCCCGCCGCCATTCCGGTGGCGATGCTGGTCAACAAGATACCGGTCGAACGGCCCATACCCAGCTTGCGAGCCCAGTCCGGCGGCCGCTTCGTGCTTTGCGGCGCCGGCTCCGGGACCAATTGCGTCGTTGACGGCAATACTTTCTGGCAGGACGGCATCAGAATCCAGCTGGCCGATATCGACGTCCCGGATGCCGGTACCGCGCGCTGCCCCAGCGAAAAGCAGCGAGGCGTGGCCGCAAGGCTTCGCCTGCAGGCCATTCTCAACGATGGAAATTTCGTGCTTTCCGGCAGCAACCGCCGCGACGACCCGAATGGCGGCAAGCTGCGCATTGCCATGCGCGCAGGGCGCTCGCTCGGGGACCAGATGGTGTCGGAAGGCTTCGCACGCCGCTGGACCGGCCAGGCGACATCCTGGTGTAGCTGATTTTCAAAAATTCGATTGGGAGTTCAAGGAGATAAATGGTCGGGGCGACTGGACTCGAACCAGCGACCCCTTGACCCCCAGTCAAGTGCGCTACCGGGCTGCGCTACGCCCCGACCTGCCGAAACGGCTTGTTTCGTTTAGAGTTTAGCGTTTCCCGACGCAAGCGAAAAGTAGCGGCCTGCTCAGAAAAAGTTGCCGTTCAGCGGCACAGCCGCCTCGGTCCATGGCTTGGCTGATAAGTGTTATCCGAGGCGCGATAGGAGCGGTAGCGGCTTGCGCAGTCACGCGTATAGGCACCGTAATAGCTCTGCGAGCGCTGGCCGTTAAACAGAGTGCCGGTCACGAACGATTTGAAAAGCACGCCGCTGTCCGAATCGTCGTCATAATAGCTGTCCGAGCCGTGCAGCCGGTGGCCGCTGCGCCAACGATTATGGTGGTGATGATGCCCATGACCGTGGCCGTGATCGCGAACTTGGATGATCTCAGGCTGTTCGGTTGCAAGGACGGTTAGGGCCGGCATGGTGATGGCATTCGCCGGCATGACGGCGCCAGCCGCCAGTAAAAGACCAAAGCCAGCGGCAGTTATCGATCTGGCAATCGTAAACATATGCGACTCCTTCGAAATTCGGCGGCGCTGCGAAGTAAATCTGCATGCAAACCTTGCTGCGGAGCACGCCGTCATTATGTCTATATAGTGATTTGAAGCCACTCTCATAGATGCCCTTCCGCCTTTGTTGCGCGACAGATTGCGCAAGGTGGGAAGTGCGCGGAAAGTCAAGGCAATGAAGCCCCTCTTAGCTCTCATCATATGCGCACCGCTGCTTGCCGCGTGCAACACAACGGACACGGTGCAGCCCATTCCAGGCAGCATCACCTACGGCGGCCAACCGCATATGAAGCTGACACTTTCACCCCCCGGCTCGCAATTCCAGCACCATTTCACCAACCAGTGGGGCCAGGATGTGCTTGAAACCTACATCGTCCAGCCGGACCGAAGCGTGAAGCTCGTCAACCGCCAGGAAATGAGCCCGCCAGACTAACCGCCCGCTGTGACCCGGACGTGAAAACTCCGTCAGCGCGAGCTGACGGAGCTTGGCATGGTGCGGATAAAGATCACACTTACCAGCAGCGATAGCAGCGGCGATAATAGGGACGGCCGTAATAGCCGCGATGGTGGTGATTGTCGCTGACGGCGGCGCCGACGAGAACGCCGCCGATGATGCCGGCGGCAGCCAAAGCGGCGGCCTGGTTTTCAGCCTGTTGCGCCTGGGCGCGATTGGATTGATAAGTCGCGCCGACACAGCGATTGTAACGCTGCGTTCCCGGACGGAACCCTTGCGACTGGCAGGTCATTTCCGCATTCATCGCCGATTCCTGCGGTGTCTGACAGCTCGATAGAATGGTCGATATAGCGACGAGACTCGCCGCCATTGTGGCACGTATGCGCATGTTCCCTCCGGCAATTTTAGATACAACCCTAGGGAAAGCGAAATACAGCTAAAGGTAAGCTTTAGCAAGCCGACCCCACCAAGCATAAGATGAAAATCCGCCGAATGATGGTAAAACTGCACGCAGAGATCGTATCGTGCTTAACAGCGGGATAGCGGGTTAGCACAAAATGAAAAGGCCTCGCTGGATGACGAGGCCCATCTCCGATTAGCAGGCCCGCACTATCCAGGCCGGGGAGCGTTTTCGATCAGAAGTTCCGCTCGAAACGAAGGATGCCGGCGACCGTGTCATCCTTGATGTAGTCGTAATGCACATAGGTGAGTTCCGGCTCGACCAGGAAATCCTTCACCGGATAGATCTTGAGGTTCGTGGTCGCCTCGAACATCTTGGACTCGGTATAGGCAAGCTGGAGGTTCCACTTCAGCTTGTCGTTGATCGGGACGCCGACGCCGCCCCATACTGCCCAGTCACCCCAGCCACATTTGGCGGCATTGACGGTGCCGTTGGATTTCGTGCAGGCCGAGATATCCTGGTTGGTGCCGGCATATTTGTTCAGCTTGTCGCCGTCCGTATTCCAGCCCCCCATCAGGAAGGCTTCCACGCCACCGAATTTGGCGTCAAGACGAGCCTTGATGGCACCTTCCTCGACGATCGAGTCATAGCCGCCGACAACCTTGATGCCCCAGTTGCCTGCCTTGTAACCAAGGCCGGCAACGACGTCGGGAGCATAGTGGTTGGATTTGTCATCCGTCCACCAGCCGGCACCGTAAGAGGCCTCACCGTCGGAGGTGGAATTGGAATCTTCCAGGGAGATCACAGCCGAGAAGCCATTGTCTGGCTCGTATTTATAGGTCAACTGATTGAGCTCGTACGGGCCGTCATAAATCACGTCGTCGTTGACGACGTCACCGGCATAGCCCACGTAAAGATTGTATTGAGAGTCGAGCTTGCCGACCGTGAAGCCGCCGAGGCTGATATTGGCGAACAGCAGCTTGGAGTTGGTTGCGCCTCCATCGTTCCACTCCCAGCGGAAAATGGTGTTGGTCTTCAGCGGACCGTATTCGGTGTCGGTCGCGGTATCGACATTGAGCTCGACACGCTCGTGCCAGAGGGTGCCGACCCTGCTGCGCGGATTGTAAGCGTCATACCACTCGCCCTCGGTGCGAACCTTGCCGCCGATCTTCAGGCAGGTTTCCGTGCCGGGAATATAGAAATAGCCTGTGCCGTATCCATCGCAGATGCGGACATATTCAAGCGGTTCGGGTTGAGCGGCGACAATGGCGTCTGCGGCATGGCCAGCGCCTGCTGCGGCGACAGCAGCGGCGGAGCCAAGAAGAAGGCTCTTGATGTTCATGATATCTCCATTCGACTATTCGTCAGAGATGGAGTCTCCCGGCATACAACAACGTGCCCCTCCATGGCCTGACTGTTCCCTCAAAACAGGGCGAAGCCATAAGCTTCGCCGCCAAACTGGACCTGTGATCTCCACTCATCAAGTTAATAAGGTTTACGAACTAATTTTTACGGCGCAGAAGGGGGAGTGATGTGACAATAATGTCACTCAGCCTTCGCGATAAGAAAACCACCGGCTTGCGCGCATCCAATGCGTGCATGAACTCCATCGCCACAGTTCTCGAATGTCATTTGGAAGAGGCAATATGCTTCAGCAGCAATCCAGCGTAGCTGCCAGCCTCATCGCACCTGGTCAAGAAGGCGCTTGCATTCCAGAAGATCGTAAAGCGTCTCCTGAAGCAAAGCGCGATCTTCCTTGCCGACACTCGATTTTCCGATGGAAACATCCGGCACGCCGTCGTCCCCGCTGACGAAATTGAAGAAGCGGCGGCTGATCGGCGCCTTGGCGCGGCCGACGATCTGATCTTCCTCGGAATTGGCAGAGGCAACGCGGGGCTCGACGGCGGCGGGCTCCTGCGCAGCGGCAAGCGCTTCCACACTGGCGAGATCGCCATGCCCGACGGCGATTACGAACTTGTTGCCATTGGTCTTCAGGAGCTTCTGGACGCCCTTGATCGTATAGCCGTGATCGTAGAGCAGATGGCGGATACCATTCAGCAGGTCGACATCCTCGGGGCGATAATAGCGCCTGCCGCCGCCCCGCTTCATCGGCTTTATCTGCGGAAACCGAGTCTCCCAGAACCGTAGGACATGCTGCGGCAGATCAAGGTCTTCCGCGACTTCGCTGATCGTGCGGAACGCATCCGGGCTCTTGTCCATCATCATACTCCCACACTGCACATGCGGTGCCGTTTAGCCGGATCACACATAAGCGGATTTCGGCATTCGTATCGCTCGATGATACGACTCACCATATTTCAACGGTTTGGCGGAGGAAATTCAAGTCAGATATTCAGCCGTTACACAAGCTTGCGACAAATCGGCAAGCAGATCGGCCTAAAACGACGGCGTCACAAGGCATGTAGCCGGCCGAAATCGAAATCGCGAGGATAATCAGGAGGCGGGATTTGCCGGCTTGGTCTTTGCCTTGCGGCTCGTATGAGCCTTCAGGATACGGGTCTTCAGAACGTTCGACGCCTTGAAGGTCATGACACGCCGCGGGGAAATCGGCACTTCTTCACCGGTCTTCGGATTGCGGCCGATGCGCTCATTCTTGTCGCGCACCTGAAATGTCGCGAACGAGGAGAGCTTTACCGTTTCTCCACGCACGATGGCGTTGCAAATTTCATCGATCACAGTCTCGACGAGTTCCGCCGACTCCGTTCTGGAGAGACCGACTTTCCGGAATACCGACTCCGCCAGGTCTGCGCGCGTCACTGTCTTGCCCGTCATAGCTCCCCGCCCATTTTGCTGCGTAATCTTCTTCAAGTTTTGCGAGACTATTGCCGTTGCGCCGAACGGTCAAGCTCTTGTTCGGAACGGCTTTTAGAGATGCGGCGCTACCAGCGCAGCAGGACCGCGCCCCAGGTGAAGCCACCTCCCATGGCCTCCAGCATCACCAGATCGCCTTTCTTGATCCGTCCGTCACCAGCGGCCACGGCAAGCGCAAGCGGGATGGATGCAGCCGACGTGTTGCCGTGAAGGTCCACGGTGACCACAACCTTCTCGGGAGCAATTCCGAGCTTCTTGGCGGAACCATCGATGATGCGGCGATTGGCCTGATGCGGCACGAGCCAATCGAGATCGTCGGGCGTGGTACCCGTCGCATCGAATGCGGCCTGAATGACGTCGGTGATCATGCCGACGGCGTGCTTGAAGACTTCGCGGCCCGCCATATGGAGAACGCCGACCGTTCCCGTTGTCGACGGGCCGCCATCGACATAGAGCTTGTCCTTGTGCGAACCGTCGGAGCGCAGGCTTGCCGTCAGCACGCCGCGATCGGTATTGGCGCCAGTCCCCTCGCCGGCTTCCAGGATCAGCGCACCGGCACCGTCGCCGAAGAGAACGCAGGTCGTACGATCGGTCCAATTGAGGATGCGGGAAAATGTCTCGGCGCCGATGACGAGCACGCGCTTGGCAAGCCCGCCGCGAATATAGGCGTCGGCCGTGGTTACGGCATAGACGAAGCCGGTGCAGACGGCCTGAACATCGAAGGCAAAGCCATGATGCATGCCGAGCCGGTTCTGGATATTCACCGCCGTCGCGGGAAAAGTATTATCCGGCGTCGAGGTGGCAACGATGATCAGATCGAGATCATCCGGCGTCATGCCGGCATTGGCAAGGGCAGCACGCGCCGCCTGCTCGCCGAGCGAAGCCGTGGTTTCACCTTCGCCGGCGATATAGCGCTGACGGATGCCCGAGCGCTGGACGATCCAGTCGTCGCTGGTATCGACGACCTGCTCCATCTCGGCATTGGTCATGACGCGCTTGGGGAGCGCCGCCCCAAAACCGCGAACAACTGAACGGATCATTCTGCTTGTACCCCGTCTCTCATGCCGCTTCCGGCCCGATAGGGGGCAGCCGTTTGGCATGATATCTCTTCAAATCGTTTTCGATTTTCTGCGTGAGCCCATTCTTGGCCATATCATAGCCGACATCAATGGCGGCTGCGAAGGCTTCTGCATTGGCTCCGCCATGGCTCTTGATGACGATACCGTTAAGGCCGAGGAATACGCCGCCATTGACCTTGCTGGGATCGAGCTTCTCGCGCAGCAGGTCGAAGGCCCCCTTGGCTAATACATAGCCGATACGTGCAAGCAGCGTGCGCGACATCGCGGCGCGCAGATAAGCGCCGATCTGCTTTGCCGTGCCTTCGGCCGCCTTCAGCGCGATATTGCCGGAAAACCCTTCCGTGACGACGACATCGACGGTGCCTTTGCCGATATCGTCGCCTTCGACGAAGCCGTAATATTCAAGCGATTCGAGATTGGCTTCGCGGATCAGGCGCCCGGCGTCCTTGACCTCTTCCTGACCCTTGATTTCCTCGACGCCGACATTCAGCAGGCCGACCGTCGGCCGTTCAATCTCAAAGAGCGCGCGTGCCATGGCGCCGCCCATCAGGGCGAAATCAAGCAATTGCTGGGCATCGGCGCCGATCGTAGCGCCGACATCGAGCACGATGCTTTCGCCGCGCAGCGTCGGCCAGATCGCCGCAATTGCCGGGCGTTCGATATTGGCCATGGTGCGGAGGCAGAATTTCGCCATCGCCATCAGCGCGCCGGTGTTTCCGGCGGATACGACGACATCGGCGTCGCCCGTCTTTACCGCCTCGATCGAGCGCCACATGCTGGAGACGTAGCGACCGCGGCGAAGCGCTTGGCTCGGCTTCTCATCCATACTGATGGCAACTTCGCATTCGTGAAAGACCGATTTCTCGCGAAGCTTGGGATATTTGGCGAGGACCGCCTCGCAGCGTTCCTTCTGTCCGTACATCACGAACGTGATATCGGGATGCCTATCCAGCGCCTTGGCCGCGCCGGGAACAACAACCTCAGGGCCGAAGTCGCCACCCATTAGGTCAAGAGAAATTCTGATCACGCGTCCCTAGTCCTTTTTCTCCGCCGCGACGGGCGAATTTGGCGTCAAAATACCGTTTTCTCCCCCGGTGACAACTGAATTGTGCTCGAACGGCACCGGGGCCTATTCCTTTTTCCAATCTTTCAGAACGGCAAAGGGCGAAGGCTTTCTGTCGTCTTCACCGGTATCTTCAATATGCGCTTCGAACTCGACGCCAGGCTTGCGCGGATAAGGGTCGATGGCCAGGGCGGCAAATTCCGCAACGGCCGCGCCAGCGTCTATCGTATCGCCGGTGAAGGTCTCCGGAAGATCCGGACCATCGGGATCAAGTATCATTTCTCCGGCATCCACAGAAGGCGCACGCGCCAGTTTGGAATCCTCGGGCACGAAGATGTGCTCGAAGTCCTCATCGATATCAGATTCGACCGGCTCGAGTGTGACAACGCAAGCCTGAACGATCTTTGCCTTCACGTTGCCCTTGATGCGCACGCCGTCGCGCTTCCAGCGCGAAATCTTGAGATCGGCTTCGAGCTTGCTGACCAAGAGAACATCCCAAAGGGCTGCGAGCCCAACCAGTTCGCGGTCATCAGCCTCGATGTGCACATCCACCGGATTGGCCGAGATATGCCCTACCTTCACGGGATAGGATAACGGCGTTTCATCGGAGTCGTGTCTTTTCATTTTTATCTCCTAACCGGCCTGTTGACCGACTTTGTCTGGCACCGGCAGCGTCGCCGAGCCCGTGGCGATCTGATCTTCCGTGACGGTCGCCAGATGCGCTTCCGCGATCATCATCCAATCGGCCAATGCACTCATGGAAGCCGCGGCCTCATTCGCCCTGGGATAGATGTTGCGCTGTAACGCCACGGCGAGCGCGGCGCGATCATCGACATCCATGGCGCTCGCATAGCTTTCGAGGCGTCCATAGAACATGCCGGCCAGCTTCTTCATGCGCTTTGGCACGCTATTGTCGCCTATACCAAGCTCGCGGATCGAATAATCGATATCCTCGAAGAAAGCATCCACAATTTCCTGCGCCAGTTCCTGACCGCTTGTCGCCGAAGACCGCGTGCGTCGAAAGAACAGGATCATCATGACAGACAGTAACTCGAAACGCCCCATCACCGTATCCGGCACGTTGTAATCGGTATAAAAAACCGGCTGCCGCGCCACGGAGGTCAAGGTTTCGTACTGCCTGACGACGATGATCTGATTGTGATTTCTTTTGCGGAAGAGCCCAAAAATCATGAAAATTCCCGGAATTGGCTCCCTCGGAGCGCCCCGTTTTTGCTTGGCCTTGTTGCATCCACGCAAAAGCTGGTTTACCGAAGCAGGCGCGAATTGCAATGCCGTTTGTGCCCGCTTCGAGGCTCCAGCCCTTACCGTCGTCACGTTGTGCATGATCGGTGACGAAGAGTGCCGAACAACATGATTGTGCCTTTTGCCATCGCGGAAAGGACACAATGATGTGTACAGCAAGGTCATACCGGCCGTCCGGCCATCGGATTGATTCATTAGGGGAGATGAGATGTCGTTGACCAGACGGTATTTCAAGTCTGACATTACTTTCAGCAGCACTGCCGCCATCGCCCTGGTGATTGCGACCATGGGCCTTTCCGGTTGCAAGACCAGCGAGGTCATGAACAACGGCTACATCTTCGATCCGCAGTCGCTGGCGCTTGCGCCGGTCGGTTCGAGCCGCGAGCAGGTTCTGCTTTCGCTCGGTACGCCCTCGACCACAGCGACCTTTGACGGTGAAGTCTTCTATTATATCTCCCAGAAGCGCACGCGTGCCGCCGCCTTCATGAAGCCGAAGCTGGTAGACCAGAACATTCTTGCGATCTATTTCGACAAGGACGGCGTGGTGAAGCAGGAAGCCAACTATACGCTTAAGGACGGCAGGGTCTTCGACATGATCAGCCGCACGACCCCAACCGGCGGCCGCGACATCACCTTCCTGCAGCAGATCCTCCAGGGCAGCGGCAGCGGCGTCAACGGCGCGAGGAACTTCCTCAACAACCTCAACCCGGGCCAATAAGCCGGGATACCGCTTCAACGAAAAACCCGCGAGGCATAGCGTCTCGCGGGTTTTCTTTTGCATTCAGTTTGCTTAGCCGGCGAGAATAGCAAGCAGAAGCAGGGCCACGATATTCGTGATCTTGATCGCCGGATTGACTGCCGGGCCTGCCGTGTCCTTGTAGGGATCGCCGACGGTGTCACCCGTGACTGAAGCCTTGTGGGCTTCCGAGCCCTTCATATGACGCGTGCCGTCCTTGTCGACGAAACCGTCCTCGAAGCTCTTCTTGGCGTTGTCCCAGGCACCGCCGCCCGACGTCATCGAAATGGCGACAAAGAGGCCGTTGATGATTACGCCGAGCAAGGAAGCGCCGAGAGCCGCAAAGGCCGATGCCTTGGAGCCGGAAAGCAGCAGGACACCAAAATAGACGACGACCGGCGCCAGAACCGGCAGCAGCGACGGGATGATCATTTCCCGAATAGCGGCCTTGGTCAGAAGGTCGACGGCGCGGCCGTAATCGGGACGCTCCGTGCCCTGCATGATGCCGGGTTTCTCACGAAACTGCCGGCGCACCTCCTCCACGATCGAACCGGCGGCGCGGCCGACGGCCGTCATTGCAATCCCGCCGAAGAGATAGGGAATGAGGCCGCCGAACAGCAGACCGGCAACGACATAGGGGTTCGAAAGCTCGAACGAGATCGTGCCGATATTGGCGAAGTACGGATATTTGTCACCGTGAGCCGCGAAATACTGCAGGTCGTTCGAATAGGCAGCGAACAGCACGAGCGCGCCGAGGCCGGCCGAGCCGATGGCGTAACCCTTGGTAACGGCCTTGGTGGTATTGCCGACCGCGTCCAGTGCGTCGGTGGATTTGCGCACCTCCGGCGGAAGATGCGACATTTCCGCGATGCCGCCGGCATTGTCCGTGACCGGGCCGAAGGCATCGAGAGCGACGATCATGCCGGCAAGGCCGAGCATGGCGGTAACCGCAATACCTGTGCCGAATAGACCGCCAAGCTGGTAGGTGGCGATGATGCCGCCAACGATGACGATCGCCGGCAGTGCCGTCGATTCCAGCGAGACGGCAAGGCCCTGGATGACGTTGGTGCCGTGACCGGTGACCGACGCCTGGGCGATGGAATTGACCGGCCGCTTGTTCGTGCCGGTGTAGTATTCGGTGATGACGACGATCAGCGCCGTAACGATCAGGCCGACGATGCCGCAAGCGAACAGCTTTGTCCCGGTGACGTCGAAGCCGGCCACCGTGCCGACAGAACCCCAACCGATGGTCAATGACGTCGCTGCGGCCAGACCGACGATCGACAAGACGCCGGTTGCGATAAGCCCCTTGTAGAGGGCACCCATGATCGAGCCATTGACACCGAGCTTCACGAAGAAGGTGCCGATGATCGAGGTGATGATGCAGGCGCCGCAGATTGCCAGCGGATAGATCATGGCCGAACCGAGGAGCGGCGAGCCGGCGAAGAAGATCGAGGCGAGAACCATGGTCGCGACAACCGAAACCGCGTAAGTCTCGAACAGGTCGGCCGCCATGCCGGCGCAATCGCCGACATTGTCGCCGACATTGTCGGCGATGGTGGCGGGATTGCGCGGATCGTCTTCCGGAATACCGGCCTCGACCTTGCCGACCAGGTCGCCGCCGACATCCGCACCCTTGGTGAAAATGCCGCCGCCGAGACGGGCGAAGATCGAGATCAGCGAAGCGCCGAAACCAAGGGCGACGAGCGCATCGATCACGTCACGCGAACCGGCTTCATGACCGAGGATGCCGGTCAGGACGTAGAAGTAGATGGAAACGCCGAGCAAAGCGAGACCCGCAACCAGCATGCCGGTGATGGCACCCGACTTGAAGGCGATATCGAGGCCTGCGGATAGGCTCTGCGACGAGGCTTGCGCGGTGCGGACATTGGCGCGCACGGAGACATGCATGCCGATGAAACCTGCGGCGCCCGAGAGGATTGCGCCGATCAGGAAGCCGAAAGCGGCTTCGGCCGACAAGAGGAGCCAGGCCGCGATGAAAACGATGATCCCGACGATGGCGATGGTTCTATATTGGCGCGCCAGATAGGCTTGCGCTCCTTCACGAATATACCCGGCAATCTCCTGCATGCGGGCGTTGCCCTGATCGGCAGCGAGCACCGACCGGGTTGCCCATACGGCGTAAATCA
Organism: Rhizobium sp. BK491; assembly: GCF_014194925.1. Lineage (NCBI taxonomy): Bacteria > Pseudomonadati > Pseudomonadota > Alphaproteobacteria > Hyphomicrobiales > Rhizobiaceae > Rhizobium > Rhizobium sp. BK491. The sequence goes on along the minus strand of NZ_JACIAR010000002.1, from coordinate 1,159,600 downwards.
CCGAGAGCAGTCCGCATGCGATTACTCCTAAAAGAATCGACATTTCGCTTTTTCCCTCCAAAAAAGCCGGCGGTTCACTCCTCCCCCGGCCGCCTGCGACAACGGTCGATCCCCTCCTCCAGGAGATCGGCTGATGTGCAGTTGCGAGATTGATGGTGGGAAAACGTCGCGTCAAGACCGTCCGCGGGTAAAACACCCGCAGAAGGTTCAAAAGAATATTCGAAGATGAAATCAGGCGCGAACGAAGGAAACGAAAATGCGTTATGCCGCGATCCCAGCGTCCGGCGCGGTTTTATTTCTTCGCTTCGCCGCGAATCTGCTTGGCGATTCGGTCGAGCACGGCATTCACGAGCTTGGGCTCGTCCTCCTCGAAGAAGGCATGCGCGATCTCGACATATTCGGTGACGATGACCGGGACCGGCACGTCCTTGCGGTCGATAAGCTCGAAGGTGCCGGCGCGCAGGATGGCGCGCACTGTGCTGTCGAGACGCGACAGTGCCCAGTCGTCCTGAAGCGCGGAGCCGATCAGCGGATCAAGCCGCGTCTGCTCACGCACGACACCCGATACGATAGAGCGGAACCAGGATGCATCGGCCTTCAGATAGGTCTCGCCATCCAGCTCCTGCCCCAAGCGGTGCGCCTCGTATTCAGCCACAACCTCCAGAACGCCGGTTCCGCCGATATCCATCTGATAGAGCGCCTGAACCGCCGCTAGACGTGCGGCACCTCGCTGATTGGCGGGCTTGGCCGGTCGCTCGTTATCCTGATTGCTCATGTATTATGCACCCAACTTCTCTTTCAGCGCGATCATGGTCAGCGCCGCACGGGCGGCAAAGCCGCCCTTGTCCTTGTCCGAACGGCGCACACGCGCCCATGCCTGTTCATCGTTCTCGACGGTAAGAATACCATTGCCGATCGCGAGGGATTCGCTGACCGCCAGATCCATCAGTGCCCGCGAGGATTCATTGGCAACGATATCGAAATGATAAGTCTCGCCGCGGATAACCATACCGAGAGCCACATAGCCGTCATAAACAACATTACCATTGTCCCCGCCATCAAGCGCCATGGCAATTGCCGCCGGAATCTCCAGCGCGCCGGGCACTGTCACGATATCGTAGGTCGCCCCAGCCGCGTCGAGGGCTGCCTTGGCGCCATCGAGCAGGGCATCGGCCATATCGTCATAGAAGCGGGCTTCGACGATAAGGATATGAGCGTTGGAAGAGCTGGTCATACATCACCTGCGATTTGAGAGGGCGCGGCACCTTGTTAGGCCCGGGTCAAACCACGGCAGGCCTCGCTTGGCAAGTGTTTTTCAATGGCCCGCGCCGATTCCGACCCTATTTGGAAATGATCGGCACACCGCGGAAATTGTGGCTTCCGCACACGCAACCGCTTCGATAATAATTTGGAGCCTGCAAGGGGGAGGTTCATGACGAAGAAATCCGCACCCGCCGTCAACGTCGGCGAACTCGAGCTGGAACACTGGCAGCAAGGCAGCTTCTTTGCCGGCAGCGACACCTCCTTCGGGGCGAAGCTCGGGCTGAGGCAGCTCGGCATCAGCTACAACGAAGTGCCTCCGGGCAAATCCGGCTGTCCGTTTCACAATCATCACGTCGAGGAGGAGATGTTCGTCATTCTCGACGGCGAAGGCGAATATCGCTTCGGCGACCAGCGCATCGCGGTCAGCAAAGGCGATGTTCTTGGAGCTCCGGCCGGCGGCCCCGAAACAGCGCATCAGCTGATCAATGTCGGCCCCGGCGTGCTCACCTACCTAGCCATTTCCACCAAGGCTCGAACCGAGATCGTCGAATATCCCGATTCCGGCAAGTTCCTGGCCAAAACCTATAGCGACGGCAAGACGGCGTTCCGTGCCATCGGCCGCGCCGCTGCCACCAACCTCGACTACTGGGACGGCGAGCCCGGCGCCTCGAACAACTGACCATCACCAAAACCATTTTCAGCAAAGATTTAATCCGATGACCCATATACCGACACTGACGACCGACCGGCTTCTGCTGCGCGGCCATACGCTTGATGATTTCGACGAATTCCTCGAGCTCTGGAAACACAAGGAGATCGTGCGCTTCATCGGCGGCGAGATGCCGACACGCGAGCAGGTTTGGGCCCGCCTGTTACGCTATGCCGGCCTGTGGCATCATCTCGGCTTCGGTTTCTTTGCCGTCGAGGAGCGTCAAAGCGGCCGGCTGATCGGCGAAGTGGGATTTCTGGATCTGCATCGCGACATGACGCCGATGACGGAAGGCACGCTGGAAGCCGGCTGGGGCATTACGCCGCCGATGCAGGGCAAGGGCTATGCGACGGAGGCCATGAACGCGGCCATCGCCTGGGCGGACAGACAGTTCGCAGGACGGCGCATGACCTGCATCGTAGACCTTGAGAACCTACCGTCGTTGCGGGTTGCCGAAAAGATCGGCTTCCGGCGTATCGATAAGCTCATGCTCAAGGACAGATCCAACGCCATCTTCGAACGTTAGCCGTTGCAGGGGTGAACCATCGTGCCGGTTTCGCAGAAAAGGTTTTCTGTCAAACGCTACGAACCAAGCGACGCCCGAGCCACAATCGAGATTTTCCTGCGGGCCGTTCGTGAGGTCGCATCGAAAGACTACAGTCCGGAGCAGGTCGCTGCTTGGGGCAAAGGTCGATGATGCCGGAGTCTGGGCACAGTATCGGGCAAGCCGACCGACCTGGCTTGCTGTCGATGGTTCTACACCCATCGGTTTTACCGATCTACAATCGGATGGATGCCTGGATATGATGTTCGTTTCGCCGGATTATCAGGGAAAGGGCGTCGCCAGCCTTTTACTAGAGACGGTCGAAAGGGCCGCTCGCGAACAGGGCTTGCAACGGATTTTCACCGAAGCAAGCTTGACCGCCCGCCCATTCTTCGAGCGCAGAGGCTTTATCACCTTAGCTGCGCAGCAGGTGGAAAAGCGCGGCCAGATATTGTCGAATTTTCTTATGGAAAAAACACTTGCTTAGGCCGGAAAGGCGCCGATCGACGCCTTCTTGCGGCGAGCTTACGAAACTCAGGATTCGCGGACCGCGGGGAATTCCGCCAGACGAGCGGCGTAGCGTGCCATGGTGTCGACTTCGAAATTGACAAAGTCGCCAGCCTTACGCTCGCCCCAGGTCGTGACCTCCAGGGAATGGCGGATCAGCAGCACGTCGAACTCCGTACCCTCGACGGCATTGACGGTCAGCGAGGTGCCATCGAGCGCGACCGAACCCTTCGGCGCGACGAACCTGGCAAGATGTTTCGGCGCGCGCAGACGGAAGCGCGTGGCCTCACCCTCTGATGTTACCGACAGGATTTCCGCCTTGCCATCGATATGGCCGGACACGATGTGACCGCCGAGTTCGTCGCCGATCTTCAGCGAGCGTTCAAGATTGATCTTGGCGCCTGCTTCCCAGGTGCCGATGGTCGTCAGGCGGAGAGCCTCTTCCCAGGCCTCGACCTCGAACCATCGTCCGTTGCTGCCCTGTTCAGGCAGACCCGTAACCGTCAGGCAGACGCCGGCGTGCGAGATAGATGCGCCCATATCGATCGTCGCGGGATCGTAATTGGTGGCAACGCGCAGCTTGATGCCTTCCTTCAACGGGGAAATGGATTCGACCGTGCCGACGTCGGTGATAATTCCGGTAAACATCAAAAACCTCTTTCGTATTCGTCGCAGAGATCGTCGCCGAAGCGGCTCTGGCCAACATGAATAAAATCAGCTGGGATATTGGATTTCAGAACCGGCGATTCAATACCACCCTCGCCGATCTCGGCAGGACCTTGAAACAGCAGGATACGGTCGACCATTCCAGCGTCGAGGAAGCGCCGTGCCGTCTTGGCGCCTCCCTCCACCAGCAGCGACGAGATACCACGGGTGCCTAATGCCTCCAGTAGCTCGCCCGGCTCGCGCGAATTGGATTGCAAGACCTCGACGCCGGCGGCATCCAGCGCTGCGCGGCGTCCGAGGAATGCGGCGTCGGTATTCTCGTCAAACGGCGGCGGATGGCCGGCGACCGCGATCACCGGATATTGCCGGGCCGTGCGGACCAGCTTGCTGCCAAGGGGAAGCCGCAGCTCGTCGTCAATGACGATGCGCAGCGGCGTGCGATCCTCCAGGCCGGGGAGCCGACAGGTCAATTCCGGATCATCTGCTATCGCCGTACCTATGCCGACAAGAATGGCATCGCTTTCCGCCCGCAGCATCTGCACCTCAGCGCGTGCGGCATCGCCGGTGATGCGAACCTGCCCCGCACCCCTCTTGCCAATCATGCCATCGGCGGAAATCGCAAGCTTGAGAGTCACATAGGGGCGGTTTCTCGTCTGGCGCATGAGATAACCGGCGAGAGATCGCCTGCCTTCCGTCTCCAGAACACCGGTGTCGACCTCAATGCCAGCCTCGCGCAGCATGGTGATGCCGCGCCCGGAGACGCGCTGGTCGGGATCGGTGACGCTGATGACGACGCGTGCAACGCCGTAAGCGATCAGCGCCTCGGCGCATGGCGGCGTCTTGCCGTAGTGCGAGCAAGGCTCAAGCGTCACGTAGGCGGTGGCACCTCTGGCCCCCTCACCTGCCTCGGCCAGCGCCTGAGGCTCGGCATGCGGGCGCCCGCCAAGCGCGGTCACACCGCTGCCGATAATTACGCCATCCTTGACGATAAGGCAGCCGACGGATGGATTGGTGGAAGTCAACCCCAGATGCCGGCGCGACAGTCGGATGGCCGCGGCCATGAAATGCTCGTCCTCGGGCCGCAGCGCCATGGTTCAAGGGTCCAGCGGATCGCGAGCGATCTTGGCGTTGATCTCGTCGATCACGTGCTCGAAATCCTCCGCATGCGAAAAATCGCGGTAGACGGAGGCGTAGCGTACAAAGGCGACGTCATCGAGGCTCTTCAGCGCTTCCAGCACCTGCAGACCGATCTGCTCGGAGCTGATTTCGGTCTCGCCCGAGCTTTCGAGGCGGCGCACGATGCCCGATACGGCCCGCTCGATCCGGTCACGATCGACCGGGCGCTTGCGCAGCGCGATCTCGAAGGAGCGCACCAGCTTGTCGCGATCGAACAGCACCTTGCGGCCCGTCTTCTTGATAACCATGAGCTCGCGCAACTGCACGCGCTCGAAGGTGGTGAAGCGGCCGCCGCAATCCGGACAAATGCGCCGACGGCGGATGGACGTATTGTCCTCCGCCGGGCGCGAATCCTTGACCTGGGTGTCTTCTGAGCCGCAATAGGGGCAGCGCATGCGCTCTCCTTAGCCCATGTAGCCGTACATCGGGAAGCGGTCGGTGAGCTTGACCACTTTCTCGCGCACGGCAGCTTCGACGGCAGCATTGCCTTCGTCGGAATTGGCGACCTTCAAGCCATCGAGCACTTCGATGATCAGATTGCCGATTTCACGGAATTCGGCTTCCTTGAAGCCGCGCGTCGTGCCAGCCGGCGTGCCGAGACGGACACCCGAGGTGACGAAGGGCTTCTCGGGGTCGAAGGGAATGCCGTTCTTATTGCAAGTGACGTAGGCGCGGCCGAGGGCGGCTTCCGCGCGCTTGCCGGTGGCGTTCTTCTTGCGCAGATCGACCAGCATCAAGTGGTTGTCGGTGCCGCCGGAGACGACATCGACGCCGCCGGAGATCAGCGTTTCGGCAAGCGCCTTGGCGTTCTTGACGATCTGGGCAGCGTAGTCCTTGAACTCCGGCTGCAGCGCTTCACCGAGCGCAACCGCCTTGGCGGCGATGACATGCATCAGCGGGCCGCCCTGGAGGCCGGGGAAGACGGCCGAGTTGAACTTCTTCGCCAGATCCTCATCGTTGGTGAGGATCATGCCACCGCGCGGGCCACGCAGCGACTTGTGCGTGGTCGTCGTGGCAACATGGCAATGCGGGAACGGCGACGGATGCTGACCACCGGCAACCAGACCGGCAATGTGGGCCATATCGACCATCAGATAGGCACCGACGCTGTCGGCGATCTCGCGGAAGCGCTTCCAGTCCCAGATGCGGGAATAGGCCGTGCCGCCGGCGATGATGAGCTTCGGCTTGGTTTCCTCGGCCTTGCGCTGCACCTCGTCCATATCGAGCAGGTTGTCGCCTTCGCGCACGCCGTAGGACACGACGTTGAACCACTTGCCGGACATATTGACCGGCGAACCATGCGTCAGGTGACCGCCCGAATTCAGGTCGAGACCCATGAAGGTGTCGCCGGGCTGCAAGAGCGCCAGGAACACGGCCTGGTTCATCTGCGAACCGGAATTCGGCTGAACGTTGGCGAAGTTGACGCCGAACAGCTTCTTGGCGCGCTCGATGGCGAGTTCCTCGGCGATATCGACATACTGGCAGCCGCCATAATAGCGCTTGCCTGGATATCCCTCGGCGTATTTGTTGGTCATGATCGAGCCCTGCGCTTCCAGCACGGCGCGCGAGACGATGTTTTCCGAGGCGATCAGTTCGATTTCGTGCCGCTGGCGACCGAGTTCCTTGCCGATCGCACCAAAGATTTCCGGATCGGTATCGGCAAGCGAGCGATTGAAGAAGGGTTCGGTGGACGCGTTGGTCATCGTGAAAGCTCCTGAACGGGCCGGAAGGGCAATGCAAACGGTATTAACGTCAGGGTCGCCGGAGAGCAATACGACCAGCGACATTTGCGCGCATAATCCCGAAATCCTGCTGGATTTCGGAAAAGATTATGCGCCATTTCAAAGCGTTACTGCGTCCTTTGCGCGTCCAGGGACGCGCGGCGCAGTAAGCATTCTACGCAGAGCGACCCCGGCAAACGAAAAAGCCGCATCCTGAGATGCGGCTTCCATGCAGATGGGATCCGAACAATGCCGATTATTGAACCGGCTGCTCCATGCCCTGGGTTGTATTGAGCGCCAACTGGGAATTGCCGTCGAGATTATAGATGTCGTCGCGGAACTGGACGATGCCGTCGCGGGCGCTCCAGGCCGAAATATAGACGAAATAGACAGGCACTTCCGACGCCAAGGTGATCGGCGTATTGACGCGGGTGGAGATGACCTGCTCGATATGCTGACGCGGCCAGCCGGGCGTTTCGGCCAGCAGCCAGGTCGCGAGGTCGCGCACGTTCTGAACGCGCACGCAGCCTGAGCTATCGAAACGCATCAACTTGTTGAACAGGCCCTGTTCCGGCGTGTCGTGCATGTATTCGTTGTTGGGGTTGTGGAAATTGATCTTCGTGGACGCCATAGCGTTGGTCTTGCCCGGGTCCTGACGGAACATCAGGTCTGGCGCCTTGTCCGAATTCCAGTCGATCGTTTCGGGTGCCACTTCCTGGCCCTTGCCGTCAATAAGGCGAATGTTGTTCTTCGTCAGGTAGGTCGGATCCTTGCGCATCAAGGGCACGATGTCCTTGACGACGATGGAGCGCGGTGCCGTCCAGTATGGATTGAGGATGACCTCGTAGATCTTTGAATTGATGATATGCGTCGGCCGCGATTCCCGGCCGACGATCGCCTGGTGGCGCAGCGCCACCTGACCGTCCTCGACGGCTTCGACACGTGTCGCCGGGATATTGACCATGACGTGACGACGGCCGAGGTCGGACGGGAACGTCTGGAGGCGGACGAGATTGGTGTTGAGCTGCTGCAGACGGACATTGGCGGGAATGTTCATCGCCTTCAGCGTGAAATCTCCGAGAACGCCATCTGCCGGCAGTCCGTGACGGGCCTGGAAACGCTTGACCGCACCGTCGACATAGGAGTCGAAGGCGGAAGATATACCCGCCTCACGCGGCAGGTCGCCGGTAATCATCAAATGCTGACGCAGCGACTGTACGGCCGGATCGGTCGCACCGAGCTGCAGCGCCTGCTGGCTTGTCGGATTGATCTGCGGCCATCCGCCGTTGGCGGCAATGTTCTGATATTGCGCGATCGCCTGCTGAATGTTCGGTACGGAATCCGGCCCGAGGATTGGCGCGTTCGACTGGACAGCAGCGGCGGTGCGCGCCGCAGCCTTGGCGTCGAACTGGTCGTCCCAATTGCCACGGGAGCGATCGTTGATCAACGCCTCAAGCGGAGTTGCGTTTTGCGCAAGGGCCGGAGCAGCCAGTGCGGCAGCGCCAAGAGTTGCGGCCGACCGCAGGAAAGAGCGGCGCGAAAAGGGTTCAATTCCGTTTTTCTTCGACATATCCCAACCGTTCAACACTGCGATCCAAATCATGCGCAGCCAAGAGAGGAAGCAGTAAATAGCGCTAGCTCGCGCCAAGTAACGCCGCTCAGTATCAATCCGCAGCCTTAACGCACCACCAAAAACTTCGCCATGAACTATCACAATATTGCGAAGCGAAGACTTTCAGGCCTTAAGATCGAAATTCGAGAACGCCGCTTGCCGTCAGTTTCCGCTGTCATAGCAATATGGCCAATTCGTGTCGTCCGGCACGGAACTTGCGCTGCCGAGCGACCTTGAGGAAAAGCCAAACCGCATTTGCTAAAATACCACAACTGCGCGTGGTTCATAGCGCGTCTTGAACCGGCGTCAATGGCTTAGCTACTCTGGACGTTACATGTGACGAAAGGTGACGCACGGACGTGGCAAAAAACGCACAACAGCCGCGCCGGTAACGCATTAAAGCCGGACACGCAGGGAACGTGTCCAGCTTGCTTTTACCGGAAGGTCTTATGATGGATCCGCCACCGCTACTTACATGCGGTAAGCGATGCTGTCGTTCCAGAAGCGGTCGAGGCGCTGCAGGAGCTTGTTCATCTGGGTGAACTCGTCGGTGCCGATGCCGCCGACCTTGTCGATCGAGCCAATGTGGCGCTCATAGAGCTTGGCAACGGTTTCGGCGATATCCTGGCCGGTTTCCGTCAGGCTGATGCGGACCGAGCGGCGGTCGATGCGCGAGCGCTGATGGTTGATGAAGCCGAGATCGACCAGCTTCTTGACGTTGTAGGAAACGTTGGAGCCGAGGTAGAAACCGCGCGAGCGCAGTTCGCCGGCCGTCAGCTCGGAGTTGCCAATATTGAAAAGGAGCAGCGCCTGGACGGCGTTGACGTCGTCGCGACCCTGACGGTCGAACTCGTCCTTGATAACATCAAGCAGGCGGCGGTGCAGACGCTCGACCAGGTGAAGGGATTCCATGTAGAGAGCCCGGATGTCATCAACCTGCTGATCCCGAGCGTTTGCAACTGCCTGCGGCTTGATTTTCGTGTTCATCATGACTTGGCCTCACTCTGTTTTGTTTGGCGGTGTCGTTTTCTTCCCGCCTTGAGTGAGACCCTATCGAATACACATAAAATTCTACTTAAACTGCAGGCTTAACAGCATCTTACCAGGAAGTGTTGCTGTCTCAGGGTAAATCAACCATTACCTGCTGCTGCCGACGCCGGCGTTTCTCCTGCCATAAGAGAATGCGGAAAAGGCAATAGATCACGGCGACGCAGGCATGCAAGATCATGATCAGCGGATTGGATCCAAATATCTCCGGCCATACGCCATACATCAGTGCCTGCCCACCTGCCGCCACCACCCACATGACCGGCCCCCATGAGACGGTGAGCCATAAGCCTAGGGCGGCCACCGGGAAAACCACCGCAAGCCCGGCGCCCGCGACCTTCCAAGGGAGAGCGAGTAGATCGAAGCGGGCATGACCTTCCAGGGAGTAGCCGACCAGCATGGCCCAATATTGCAGCCCGAGCCAGAAGCAGGCGATCGCGATCAGCCGCAGGAACAGCACGAACAGGATGTCCGTCAGCGTATTCTTGGGTACGGTCGAAGAATCAGGTTCCATGCGCGAACAATACGTAGGAGGCACGTGCCTCGCCAGAATATAATGGCTGCGGCCTTTCGCCTGGTTTTGAATCCTGGGGACGGCATGATAGGTACGCCCCCAATATAGAATGCCATAAATAGACGAAGAAGGATGGCGGCATCATGGAGAACAAGACGCATCTCGTTGACGAGATCACCGGCCATCGGCGCATGCGGCGTAACCGCAAGGCCGATTGGACGCGCCGTCTCGTGCAGGAAAACCGGCTGACGGTCGACGATCTCATCTGGCCGATCTTCGTGATCCCGGGCACCGGCATCGTCGAGCCGATCCCTGCCATGCCTGGCGTCAACCGCATGACCGTGGACATGGCGGTAGAAGCGGCGAAGGAAGCGGCCGATCTCGGCATACCCGCGCTTGCCACCTTCCCCAACATCGAAATGGAGCTGCGCGACGAGACCGGCTCCAACAGCCTCGAGAAGAACAATCTCATCAATCTCACCACTGCCGCAATCAAGAAGGCCGTGCCGAACATTGGCGTCATCACCGATGTCGCTCTCGACCCTTTCACCAGCCACGGCCATGACGGCATCCTGCGCGGCAATGAAATCGTCAATGATGAAACGGTCGAACAGGTGGCGCGTGCCGCGGTCTACCAGGCGGATGCCGGCGCAGACATCATCGCGCCTTCGGAAATGATGGACGGTCGCATCGGCGCGATCCGCCAGGCGCTCGATGCTGCCGGACACCAGAGCGTGGGCATCATGAGCTACGCGACGAAATTCAGCTCGGCCTTCTACGGCCCCTATCGGGAGGCCATCTCGACCGGCGGCCTGCTGAAGGGCGACAAGAAGACCTATTACATCGATCCGGCGAACGGCACCGAAGCCGTGCGCGACGCCACGCTCGACGTCGAAGAAGGCGCCGATATGCTGATGGTCAAGCCTGGCCTGCCCTATCTCGACATCTGCTGGCGGCTGAAGGAAGCCTTCGGTCTTCCGACCTTCGCCTATCAGGTCTCCGGAGAATACGCGATGATCAAGGCTGCCACCGCCAACGGCTGGATCGACGGCGAGAAGGTAATGCTCGAAACCCTGCTCGCCTTCAAGCGCGCCGGCTGCGACGGCATCCTCACCTATTTCGCTGTCGACGTGGCGAGACATCTGGCGAAGAAATAGCTTCGGGCTGCCGGCTTATTGTATTTGCCGCACCTGATACCATATCTTCGGCGAATGTTTCCCAAGGAGGAAAGCAATGAGCCTAAACCCCAGCCCGCTCTATGCAGCACCGGACGACTGGCGCGCCTATAGTGGCGTGCTGAGCCGGCGCATCTTTGCGTTCATCGTCGATTACATCATCGTCGCGCTGCTGTGCATTCCCGCGGCCGTACTGCTGTTTTTCGTTTCGATCCTGACGCTGGGGCTCGGCTTCTTCCTTTATCCGGTGCTGTTCGTTCTCGTTGCGGGCCTCTATTTCGGCTGGACGCTCGGCGGTCCCTACCAGGCTTCGCTCGGCATGCGCGCCATGGGCCTCACCATGGTTCGTGTCGATGGCCGGCGCATGGATTTCCTGACGGCGATCGTCCATCTGGCACTGTTCTGGATTCTGAACTCCGTCCTGACGCCGCTGATCCTGCTGGTGGGCCTTTTCACCGACCGCAGCCGGCTGGTGCATGACCTGCTGCTTGGCACGGTCATCGCACGGACGGCCTAAAACAACGCATAAGCATAGGAGACCCTATGATTTCCCGCGCGCCTGATGGCCCGCGGGAGATATTTCTGTGCATGGTCCATTAGGAAACTTCGATCTTTACCGAAGGACGTAGTTGACGTTTTCTAAACTTGGGCCATGCTTGTAGAAAACGGGTGCCGAAAGAAAGGTCAATCAACGGCAGATGAACACGCAGTCGACGCCATCTCCGCAGTTTTATCTGACGGCACCGGCTTCCTGCCCGTACTTGCCGCATGAGATGGAACGCAAGGTCTTCACGCACCTTGTGGGGCCTCGTGCCGCCGAGATGAACGATATACTGACGCAGGGCGGCTTCAGGCGTTCTCAGAACATCGCCTATCGTCCCGCCTGCGAATCGTGCCGAGCCTGCATATCGGTCCGCATCCTGGCGCAAGAGTTCGAGCCCACCCGATCGATGAAACGGGTGCTCACGGCCAACAGCGATATCATCGCCACCGAATTTCCGGCGCAGCCCTCCAGCGAGCAATATTCGCTCTTCCGCCGCTATCTCGACTATCGTCATCAGCAAGGCGGCATGTCCGACATGACCGTGCTCGACTATGCGATCATGGTCGAGGACACGCATGTGAACACGCGCATCATCGAATATCGCCGTCGCGAGGAAGGTTCAGGGCTGGAGCAGCGTCCGAAGGGCGAACTGCTGGCTGCGGCTCTGACCGATGTGATGAGCGACGGGCTGTCCATGGTCTATTCCTACTTCAATCCCGATCTTGACGAGCGATCACTCGGCACCTTCATGATCCTCGATCATATCAAGCGGACGAAGGCGCTGGGGTTGCCGCACGTCTATCTCGGCTATTGGGTCAAGGGCTCGCGCAAGATGGACTACAAGACCCGCTTTCAGCCGCAGGAACATCTGACGCCGCGCGGCTGGGAACGTTTCGACCCCGCAGCCGACGGCGACAAAGATACCTTCCGCTGAATGTTTTCCCATCTCTCGGACCATAAGAAGGGCCTGCTGCTGACGACGCTCGGCGGTCTGGCGCTGTCGATGGATATCCCGCTGATACGGCTTTCCAGCGGTGAAGTCTGGTCGGTGCTGTCGGCTCGCAGCCTTGCGACCATCGTCGTGGCGCTGGCCGCCCTTTTCGTCATCCACCGGGTCACTGGCTCGCTGAAGAGTGTGCTGCCGGGCTGGCTCGGAATTCCCGTTGGCTTCTTCTATGGGCTGACCACCATCACCTTTCTTCTCGCCGTCTATTATACCAAGGCGGCAAATGTGGTCTTCATCATCGCGCTCAACCCGATGTTCACCGCCCTGCTCTCGTGGATCTTCCTCAAGGAGCGCCCTGCCCTTTCCACATTAATTACCATGGCTGTCATGATCCTCGGAGTTGGTCTGATCGTGGGAGATGGTATGGAGAGCGGCCATCTGCTTGGCGACGCACTTTCCGTGCTCGCATCGCTTTCCATCGCCTGTGCCATCACGATCAGTCGCGCCTCGGGCCGGGACATGGGTTTTGCTTCCTTGCTGGCGGCCGTCATTCCGGCGGCAGTCGGGCTCTATCATGTGGTGCCCTCGGGCTTTTCCATCGACCATCCCGGCTGGATCCTTTTCGACGGCGCCGTGCTGATGCCGCTTTCCTTCTGGTGCCTTGCGACGGGCACGCGTTTTCTTTCGGCACCGGAAGTGGCGATGTTCTACCTCCTGGAAACGATCTTGGCGCCGATCTGGGTCTGGCTGATCTTCTCGGAGGCCCCGACCAACATGACGCTAGCCGGCGGGGCGATACTGATCCTGGCACTGGCCGCGCACTCGCTATGGCAAGCTCGGGTCAAGGCGAGAGCGGCAATCATCGCGCAAACTCTCGCGCCCTGAAGCAACGCCCATCCAATGTTATAACCAGGTTATTACATTGGAGCTGCAATATGAACGTCACCATCCGCAAGATCGGCAATTCCGAAGGCGTTATCATTCCGAAAGAAGTCCTGGATCAGCTCGGTCTCGGAGACGGTGACAGCTTGGAACTCAGTTTGAAAGATGGCGGATTGCTGATGCAGCCGGCTGACGCGGATTTTGCACGCCAGATGGAGCATGCGCAGCGCTTCATGGATCAATACAAAGTTGCGCTGAAGAAGCTGGCAGAATAATGCCCTTTATCTTCCTGACTAGGCCGCTCATTGAGCAATTGCATAAGATGCAAATCAAAAGGTTCGGCGGCTCCTATGGTCTACGAGACGAGGGCTCCCTTGAATCCGCCTTGGCACGCTCGATTAACAAAGCTCAATACGGCAGTGATGATATCATCGAACTAGCGGCCGCTTATCTATTCGAGCTCGCGAAAAACCACGCTTTCATAGATGGCAACAAGCGCATCGCCATCGTGGCGACAGCAGTTTTTCTTATGGAAAACGGCCACCGTATTCAAACGACAGACGCCAATCTTTACAGCTTCGTCGTAGCAGTGGCCGCCGGAGAAATCGATGAAGAGGGAGCGACACGTTTCCTGCGAGACGTCTGCGTTCCCTACACAGATTGAAGCCCTCAGGCGTCGATCCGCCCTCGTCAAGGTTCCGCCCAGACGCAGTCGAGACGACGCACCACTCGGCCCTTCGCTAGGGCTCAGGGCGTTCATCGCTACAATCGACCCACTGGGCCGATTGCTCGGGCTTTGCCCGACTGCTCCTCACCCCGAAAACCGGCCACTTCTGGGGAAGCCCTTCGGCACGGCACGGCCGGCGCCGGCGCGATCGCCCAGCCATTCCACCAACTCGTCCTTGGTCTTGGTGAAGGTGCGGCCGGCACTGTCTTCCCATGTCAGGCCATCGACAATCGCGAAGCACCTGACATCGGCGATGCCGCCATCCTTGTATTTCTGAAGGCGCACGCCCTTGCCGCGTGACATTTCCGGCACCTGCGCTAGTGGGAAGATGAGCATCTTGCGGTTCTCGCCGACCACGGCAACGTGATCGCCTGATATCGGGACGAGAAGCTTGGTCTCGTCGGGATAGGAGACGTTCATGATCTGCTTGCCCTTGCGGGTATTGGCGACCAGTTCCGCCTCGGCAACGATGAAGCCGTTGCCCGCCGTCGATGCGATCATCTGCTTGCGCTGGGGATCGTGGACGAAGGCGGTCAGCACATCCTGATCGTTTTCCATGTCGACCATGATGCGCAGCGGTTCGCCATGACCGCGGCCGCCGGGCAGCTTGTCGCCGCCGAGCGTATAGGCCTTGCCGCCCGTCGTGATGATGAGGATCTTGTCCGTGGTCTGCGCCGGGAACGCAACCTTGAGACCGTCGCCCTCCTTGAAGGTCAGCGAGGACGTATCGGAAATGTGGCCCTTGAGGGCACGGATCCACCCTTTTTCCGAGACGACGACGGTGATCGGCTCCTTCTCGATCATCGCCTGCTGGATAGCCTCATCATCAGCTTCAGGCGCTTCGGCAAACTGCGTGCGGCGGCGACCGATCTCGGTGGCCTTGGCGAATTTTTTCTTCACCTCGCCAATTTCCCATGACACCGTCTGCCACTGCTTTTCTTCCGAAGCCAGCAGTGCCTCGATGTCGGCCTTCTCCTTCGTCAGGCCGTCGAATTCCTTGCGAATCTCGAACTCTTCCAGCTTGCGCAAGGAGCGCAGGCGCATGTTGAGGATAGCTTCGACCTGATTGTCAGTAAGGCCAAATCGCTCCATCATCACAGTCTTCGGCTCATCCTCCTCGCGGATGATGGCAATGACCTCATCGATGTTGAGATACGCGACCAGCAAGCCGCCGAGAATTTCGAGCCGCTTTTCGATGGCGGCCAGACGGAAGCGGGAGCGGCGCAGCAACACCTCGCGGCGATGATCAAGCCACTCCTTCAACACTTCGTTCAGCGCCATGACCTTTGGGATTCGGCCCATGGACAGAACGTTCATATTGAGCGGGAACCGGCTTTCCAGCTCCGTCAGCTTGAACATCGATTCCATCAGGATCGTCGCGTCGACGGTGCGGCTCTTCGGCACGAGAACGACGCGGATATCCTCAGCGGATTCGTCGCGAACATCCTCGAGCAACGGCAGCTTGCGCGCCAGCAGTAGTTCGGCGATCTTTTCGATCAGCCGCGACTTCTGCACCTGGAACGGAATTTCGGTGACAACGATCTGATAACCGCCGCGACCGAGATCCTCGATCTCCCATTTGGACCGGACACGGAAGCCGCCACGACCGGTCTTGTAACTTTCTATAATGCTCTGGCGATCATCGATAATGATGCCGCCGGTCGGGAAGTCCGGCCCGGGAATATAGAGTTCCACCAGCTTCTCGACCGTCGTATCGCGATCCTTGATCAGATGCAGCGCGGCGTCGCAAAGCTCGTGAGCATTGTGCGGCGGGATAGAGGTCGCCATGCCGACAGCGATACCCGAAGAGCCGTTGGCGAGCAGATTGGGAAAAGCTCCAGGCAGAACGATCGGTTCAGAATTCGACTCGTCATAGGTGTCGCGGAAATCGACCGCGTCCTGATCGATACCCTCGAGCAGCAGTTCGGAAACCGCCGTCATCTTGGATTCGGTGTAACGCATCGCGGCCGGGCTATCGCCGTCGATGTTGCCGAAATTGCCCTGGCCGTTGACCAGCGTGTAGCGCTGCGAGAAATCCTGAGCCAGGCGCGCCAGCGCATCATAGATCGATTGGTCGCCATGCGGGTGATAGTTACCCATCACCTCGCCGACGATCTTGGCGCATTTGCGGAAAGCTGCATTGGGGCGAAGCCCCATCTCGCTCATCGCATAGACGATGCGGCGATGCACCGGCTTCAGCCCATCGCGAACGTCCGGAAGCGCGCGTTGCGTAATCGTCGACAAGGCATAGGCCAGGTAGCGCTCTTCGAGCGCCGCCTTCAGATCGACCGGAAGGATATTGTCGTCGCCGTCACCGGGCGGCGGAGTCAGATTTTTTCCCATGGCTCTTGACTATAAGAGATGGCGATTCACAGCAAGAAATCGGTGGAAAGCACCTGTGGATGAAGGCGTTTCAGCACCCTTGCAAGATGACAACCGAGACATTTTTGCCGCGCCTGCCTTCAACGTTCATTGTCATTGGATTTTCAGAGAAAGATCAATATAAGTCAGCGCAGCACACGCTCAATCTGTATGCTCCCGCCCATACCACCGGCTTAAAGAGGAAACGCCATAATGACTTTCTACCGGACTACGCGGCTGATGCTTTGCAGCGCCGCCATGCTGTCTTTCGCCAGCTCCGCTTTCGCGCTCGACGGCAATGATCTGCTGAAGAAGATCAACGACCTCTACGGCCAGCAGGGCGGTTCGATTGCCGCTACCGGCATCGATGTCGACGGCAGCACAGTGACGCTGAAGGGCGCAAGCTTCAAGGCAGCCGGCATGGACGACAGCATTCCGCTCGGCGACATCACCCTTGATGGCGTCGAGGAAAACAATGGTGGCTACACGATCGAGGAAATCGATTTTGCGGATGTCGATTTCACCAAGGACGGCGCCTCTGTTTCCGCTACCGACCTCAAGCTGACCGGTGTCGAGATTCCAGCCGACGCGAGCAAGGGTGACGTAAGCTCACTGTTCTACTACCAAAGTGCCCATGCCGGCGCCGTTTCCGTGACCAAGGATGATGTCGAGGTATTCTCGATCGAGGGCGCCGACGCCAACACGAAGAAGCGCGATGACAAATCAGGCCTCGATTTCGATGCCAAGATCAACGGCATCAAGGCGGATCTCAGCAAGGTCGACGATGCGAAGACCAAGGAAGCCATCGAGGCGCTGAAGCTGCAGCAGATCGACGGCACTGTCTCCATGAAGGGCAGCTGGGACATGGGACCCGGCACGATCAACATCAGCGAATATTCCTTCGACTTCAGGGACATCGGCAAGCTGAACCTCGCCTTCAGCATTTCCGGCTACACGCCCGCCTTCGCCAAGTCGCTGCAGGATGCGTTGAAGACGGTTCGCTCCAATCCGAACCAGCAGGAAGCACAGCAGTCCGCCGGCCTCGCCATGCTTGGCCTGCTGCAGCAGCTCACCTTCAACAGCGCCCAGATCCGCTTCGACGATGCGTCGATTACGGCACGCGCGCTTGACTTCGCCGGCAAACAGCAGGGTGTCACGGGCAAGCAGCTCGCCGACACACTGAAGGCAATGACGCCGATCATGATGGCGCAGCTCAACATTCCGGAACTGCAGAACGCCGTCTCATCGGCAGTCAATGCCTATCTCGACAATCCGAAGAGCCTGACCGTCACCGCCGCCCCCGGCAAGCCGGTGCCGGTGCCGATGATCATCGGCGCTGCCATGGGCGCGCCGACGACGATCCCGCAGGTTATCGGCCTCAAGGTTTCCTCGAACGACTAAGCCGTCGTTCGTTCCCGATACTATCGAGAAACCCGGCGATCTCGGTCGCCGGGTTTTTCTTTGCCTTGGCTCAGGCTTCCTGCCGCATCTGATAGGTTTTCAGTTCGCTGAGCGCATGAGACAAGAGGGCGAGCAATTCGTCCGTGGTCGCGCCGTCGCGCGCCTGAACGGACATGCCCTGCACGATTGCTCCCAGAAAGCGCGCAAGCGACCGGGGATTGGCCTCCGGCCGAATATCGCCCTCCGCAATACCGCGCTCGATGCGGGCGGTGAATATATCCAGCGTCTGCAGGCGCATCGATGCGACATGATGGGCGATCGGCTCGTTCTCCTCCGCACAATTCAGCACCGCCGTGGATATCATGCAGCCCTTTGGATGCTCCGGCGCCGTGAAGATTTTGGCGGAGTTCGTCAGAAAGCGCTCAAAGGCTGTCACCGTATCGATCTTGTCTTGAAAGGGATTGCCGGGTTCCGGACGAGGCATGCGCCGATATTGATCAAGCGTCTCGCGATAGAGCTCGGCCTTAGAACCAAAGGCGGCATAGAGGCTTTGCGGCGTGATGCCCATCGCCGCCGTCAGATCGGCAATGGAGGAACCGTCATAGCCATGCTGCCAGAAAGTATCCCGCGCGGCGGCAAGAACCGTTTCGCGATCGAAGGCAGGGGGGCGCCCACGCTTGCGCGGCGAAGAATTTTTCTTCTCTTCAATATTTTTCACAATGGTCACTCTAGAATTATTTCCCGATCTGGCTTATTCAGGAATGGTCATTGTGATTATAGAAGGTTTTGCGCCATGAGTCTTCCCCTGGAAAATTCCGTTCCTCTCGGCAACGGCAGCCTTGCTGAAGGCGTCGATGCTGCAATCGATTCCGCCCTCGCGGACAAAAGGCTGGTCGGAACCGTCGTTCTGATCGCTCAGGATGGAGAATTGGTCTACGCTCGCTCCGCCGGTCTGGCGGATCGCGAAAACAAGGTAGCAATGCGGGAAGATGCCATCTTCCGTCTCGCCTCCGTCACTAAGCCGATCGTCACCATTGCCGCCATGCGGCTCGTCGAACAAGGCCGCATCGGTCTCGACGATCCGATCACCAAGTGGCTGCCGGATTTCCGGCCGCGCCTGCCCGATGGCGGCGAAGCCGTTATCCGCATCCGGCATCTGCTCACCCATACCTCCGGGTTGGGCTACACATTCGCCGAGCCGCAGGACGGCCCTTATCAACGCGCAGGCGTATCCGACGGTCTGGACACGCCGGGCCGATCATTGGCAGACAACCTCCAGCGCCTTGCCAGCGCGCCCCTTCTCTTCGCGCCCGGTGAAAGCTGGCAGTATTCCCTGGCGATGGATGTCCTCGGCGGCATCATCGAGAAGGAAACAGGCGGACCGCTCGGCGATGCGGTTGCCGATCTTGTCATGAAGCCGCTCGGCCTTTCCGACACCGGTTTCTACGTGCGCGACCGCAGCCGCCTGGCGGCCGCCTATATGAACGGTGCTCCCGAGCCGCGGAGGATGGGAGACGAGGCGCTCGTTCCGATATTCGACGGCACGATCCGCTTTGCACCCGACAGGATATTCGATCCTGCTTCCTACCACTCCGGCGGCGCCGGCATGGCCGGAACGGCAAGCGACATCCTTGCCATTCTGGACACGATCAGGAAGGGCGGTGCACCGCTGCTATCGGCCGATACGGTGAAAACCATGATGGCCGATCAGGCGGGCGGGCATATGCAGGCGCAGCAGGCCGGTTTCGGGTTCGGCTACGGCTGGTCCATTGTCCTCGATCCCGTGGTCGCGCAGGTTCCCTTCTCGGCTGGCACGATCAAATGGGGAGGCGTCTACGGGCATAGCTGGTTCGTCGACGCCGAAAAGGGCCTGACGGTGGTCGCCCTGACCAATACGACCCTTGAGGGCATGTGGGGTCAGTTCACCACGGATCTGGCAAAAGCGGTCTATGCCGCAATCTAGCTGAGATCAGCTTCTCAAACAAAAACCCGGCGATTTCGGTCGCCGGGTTTTGCGTTTTGACAAACCTTGGAGGACTTAGTCCTTCTTGACCGGCGGCACAGGGCGGATCGCCAGTTCGCGCAGCTGCGTCGGCGTTGCGGCCGAGGGAGCACCCATCAGGAGATCCTGCGCCTGCTGGTTCATCGGGAACAGCGAGATCTCGCGCAGGTTCTTGGCGCCGACCAGCAGCATGACGATACGGTCGATACCGAAGGCAGCGCCGCCGTGCGGAGGCGCACCATACTGGAAAGCGCGGTAAAGGCCGCCGAAGCGCTCTTCGACGTCTGCCTGGCTGAGGCCCACCTTTTCGAAGGCGGCGACCATGGTCTCCGGCGACTGGTTACGGATCGAGCCCGAAGCGATTTCGAAGCCGTTGCAGACGGCGTCGTACTGGAACGCCTTGATCGTCAGCGGGTCCTGGGTCTGCAGCGCCTCGAGGCCGCCCTGCGGCATCGAGAACGGGTTATGGGCGAAGTCGACCTTCTTTTCTTCCTCGCTCCATTCGAAGAACGGGAAGTCGACGATCCAGCAAAGCTCGAAACGGTCGCGGTCGACCAGGTTCAGCTCTTCGCCAGCCTTCGTGCGAGCCTCGCCGGCAAACTTGTAGAACTTGGCGGGATCGCCGGCGACGAAGAAGCAGGCGTCGCCGTCATCGAGGCCGAGCTGGATGCGGATCGCATCCGTGCGCTCTTCGCCGATGTTCTTGGCAAGCGGACCTGCGCCTTCGAGCTTCTCGCCTTCCTTGCGCCAGAAGATGTAGCCGAGGCCCGGCTGGCCCTGGCTCTGCGCCCAAGCGTTCATGCGATCGCAGAAAGCACGCGAACCGCCGGTCTTGGCCGGGATGGCCCAGACTTCGACCTTCGGGTTGGAGGCGATCATGTTGGCGAAGACCTTGAAGCCGGAGCCGGCGAAATGCTCGGTTACGGCTTCCATGACGATCGGGTTGCGCAGGTCCGGCTTGTCGGAGCCATACTTGCGGATGGCGACGTCATAGGGGATGCGCGGCCATTCCTTGGTGACCGGCTTGCCCTCGGCAAACTCTTCGAACACCTGGGTCATCAGCGGCCCCATCGTGTTCCAGACGTCTTCCTGGGTCACGAAGCTCATTTCGAGGTCGAGCTGATAGAATTCGCCCGGCAAACGATCAGCGCGCGGGTCTTCATCGCGGAAGCACGGGGCGATCTGGAAGTAGCGGTCGAAACCGGCAACCATCAGCAGCTGCTTGTACTGCTGCGGCGCCTGCGGCAGCGCGTAGAAGGTGCCGGGGTGGATACGGCTGGGCACGAGGAAGTCGCGCGCACCTTCCGGCGACGAGGCCGTCAGGATAGGGGTCGTGTATTCGGTGAAACCGACTTCGCCCATGTGGCGACGCATGGAGGAGATGATCTGCGTGCGCTTGACGATGTTCTTGTGCAGCGTTTCGCGGCGAAGATCGAGGAAGCGATACTTCAGGCGAACGTCTTCCGGATAGTCCGGCTCACCGAAAACGGGCAGCGGCAACTCTTTGGCGGCGGAGAGCACTTCGATCTCCTGAGCGTAAAGCTCGATCTCGCCGGTCGGCATGTTCTTGTTGATCGTGTCTTCGGTACGCGCCTTCACCAGGCCGTCGATGCGGATGACCCACTCGCCGCGAACGGTTTCGGCGAGCTTGAAGGCCGGAGAATCGGGGTCGGCAACGACCTGGGTGATGCCGTAATGATCGCGCAGGTCGATGAACAGCACGCCGCCATGATCTCGGACGCGATGAACCCAGCCGGCAATACGGACGGTCGAACCGACGTCGGACTTGCGCAGGGCGGCGCATGTGTGGCTGCGATAGCGATGCATAGTATATATCCTGGACTTGGCGGGCCGCGGCGAAAGGACATGCAAGCCCCTCGCCTGCCGACGAGAAAATCGGGCGGAAAAGCGCATGGCGCGCCCGATTTGTCAAGGCTCGAACACCGGAAGTCAGCTTAAAGCTGTTTCAGTCGCTATCCAATACACTACGCGCAAGTAGCCGCTGCGGCGGTTTGGCTACTTCGATGCTATTGCTGAACGCTCCAGTCAACTTTAAACAGGCACTCATATATCTTCGCCCCCGGAGCCCGACATGCCAATCCTCACCCGCCGCAATCTCCTGAAAGCTTCAGCCGTTGCCGGCGCCTATGGCGTCGGCCTCGGGATCGCCGGTAAGTTTGCGGGCAAGGCAGCGGCGGCCGAGCCACTCACGCTGAAGACTGCCAAGATCGAGGCCAGCCTCGCCGACGGCGGCAAGACCAGGAATGTGCTCACTTATGGCGATGCCGGCATGCCGCCGGTCGTGCGCATGAAGAAGGGCGAGCCCTTCGCGGCGAGACTGATCAACGGTATAGACGATCCGACGACTATCCACTGGCACGGCATTCGTCTGCCCAACAATATGGACGGCGTGCCGTTCCTCACCCAGCCCTATGTCTATACCGGCGATCATTTCGATTATGCCTTTACGCCCCCGGATGCCGGTACTTTCTGGTATCATCCGCATTGCAATACGCTGGAGCAGATGGGCCATGGCATGACCGGCGTCATCGTGGTCGAAAACCCCAAAGATCCGGCGTTCGATTCGGAAGTCGTGCTCAATTTGCGTGACTGGCGACTGGGGGGAGACGGACAGTTCATTGCGCAATTCAGGCCGCGGGATGCCGCGAAATCCGGCACCTACGGCACCGTCCGGACCGCCAACTGGCAACAGGAGCCGCGATATGACGCGCCTTCCGGTGGGCTGGTGCGGCTGCGCATTGCCATTACCGATGTCACGCGCATCTATTCCTTCCGCATGGACGGCGCCGAGGCGACAGTGATCGCGATCGACGGCAATCCCGTGCCACAGCGCTTTCCGCTCGATCTTCTGCAGCTTGGGCCGGGGCAGCGGCTGGAGCTTGCCGTACGCATGCCCGACAGCGAAGGCGCAGTCGTCAAGCTCGAAGACATCAAGGGCACCAATCCGAAAGTGCTGGCGACGCTGCGCGCCGTGGGCGCATCATTGAAGCGCGACGTGCGCGATCTGGCGCCGCTCGAAGATAATCCCGTGCTGAAGGCAGACCTCGGTTCCGCCACCCATATTCCGCTGATCCTGAGCTCGACGGCGGAGAACACCGCCGACAACAGCATATGCGGCTCGCTCGGCTACAGCTTCTGGGCTATCAACAAGGTGCCTTGGCCGGGCGATACGCCCGATCCCACGGCGCCGCTTGCCGAGCTCAAACTCGGCAAGAGCTATGTCATCGACATGGAAAACGTCACGCCGCATAGCCACCCGATCCACCTGCACGGGATGAGCTTTACGGTCCTCTCCTCTTCGACTCGGCAGGTGCAGCCCTTTGTCTCCGATACCTATCTGATCCAGCCGGACGAAAAGGTGCAGCTGGCCTTCGTTGCCGACAATCCCGGCGATTGGCTGCTGCATTGCCATATCATCGAGCACCAAAAGACTGGCATGACGAGTTACGTGCGGGTGGCATAGCCGATCGTAAGCCACCCCAATTGCATGCGGTTTCAATGGAAGCTGCCGCAGTCCCCGGCAATTTCAGCGAAAAGCGAAATGCGGCGAGGGCTTTGTCCGCGAAAGTATTGACATATCGGGCTGAAAGGAGAAGGAAGTTAAGGAAGTATTTTACCATTGAATGTGTTGATATGATCGAAACTACCGCCCAATTGGAGGCGGCCTGCCAAGAGCTGGCCAAGTCGGAATTCATTACCATCGATACGGAATTCCTGCGAGAAACGACCTTCTGGCCGGAGCTGTGTTTGATACAGATGGCAAGCCCCACCACCGAAGTGCTGGTGGACCCGCTGGCCAAGGGGCTGGATCTGGCACCCTTCTTCGAACTGATGGCCAACTCATCGGTTTTGAAGGTGTTTCATGCTGCCCGCCAGGATATCGAAATCATCTTCCATCGCGGCAATCTCATTCCGCATCCGATCTTCGATACGCAAGTTGCGGCAATGGTTTGCGGCTTCGGTGATTCGGTTTCCTACGATCAGCTCGTCAGCCGCATCAAGAACGTCCATATCGATAAATCCTCGCGATTTACCGACTGGAGCCGGCGGCCGCTTTCGGAAAAGCAGCTGGACTACGCGCTTGCCGACGTGACGCATCTGCGCGACGTCTATCTCTCGCTCCAGGAGCAATTGCAGCGCGAAGGACGCGCCTCCTGGCTGCAGGAGGAGATGGCGATCCTGGAGGCGCGCGAGACCTACGACCTGCACCCCGACGATGCCTGGCAGCGGCTGAAGATGCGGCTGCGCAAGCCGCAGGAACTGGCCGTCCTTAAATTTGTGGCCGCCTGGCGCGAGCGCGAGGCCCGCGCACGCAATGTCCCGCGGGCACGCGTACTGAAAGATGATGCGATCTATGAGATCGCGCAGCAGCAACCGAAGGACACCGAGGCGCTTGCGCGGCTGCGCACCATCCCGAAGGGGTGGGAGCGCTCTGCCGCCGGTACGGCGGTGCTTGAAGCGATCAATGCGGCGCTGGCGCTGCCGAAGGCCGAAATGCCGCATCCGCCGCGCCACCAGCAGGCTCCCGAGGGCACGGCAGCGGCTTCCGAACTGTTGAAGGTCCTTTTGAAGCTGATTGCCGAAAAGCACGGCGTTGCGCCGAAGGTCATCGCCAACAGCGACGATCTCGACAAGATCGCCGCCGAGGGGGAGAAGGCCGATGTCGCGGCTCTGACCGGCTGGCGTCGAGATCTCTTCGGCGAGACGGCCCTGCAACTGATCCAAGGCCAGGTGGCCCTGCGCTTCGTCGGCAAGCGGATCGAGACCATCGCCCTCTAGCCGCGATTCCCCTTTCCCGGCGCGTTGCGATTGCGTATGATTCGCGAACCGAGAGGCCCGCCGCGATCACGATTGCGCCGCAAATCTCGTGGAATGAACGTCCTGTGTAATCGTTCTATTCGATGACGTTCCAGTTTGCTGGCGCAATCCCGCGTCGATGACAGGCGTCGTTTCTCGGCGGAAAAGTGAATGGGCATCTTCCATTCGATACGCAACTGGATCCTGATATCGCTCCTTGTCGCTTCGACTGGCGTCATCTACGGCAAGATATTCTTCCCGCAAGCGCCAATGTATATCGGTGCGATCTTCGCTCTGTTCTGCGGCATGCCGCTACTGGCCTTTGAGCGTCGAATGATCCTGCCGCGGCTGAACGTCTGGATGCATCTCCTGCCAACGCCGGCCTTCATCCCTTCGGCTCTCATCGTCGATTTCCTGCTGATGAGCGTTGGCTATGCCACGGCGGGCAGCCTCATGAAACTGCTGGGCCTGGTCGACGGCTCCTGGGAAGATCTCACGCTGCTGAAGATCGACGTCTATCTCTACGCTGTCGTTGTGACCGCCATCATCATCTTCATCGGCCGTGTGCGGGAACTGCTCGGCCGCGACGTCTTTCTCAGCCTGCTGACCGGCCGGTACCGCAATCCGGTACAGGAAGAGCGCGTGTTCCTCTTCGTCGATCTCGTCGGCTCGACTGCCTTCGCCGAGGAGCATGGCGACCTGAAAACACAGGAATTCCTGGGCGCGGTGTTCGCCGCCATGGCTGAACCCGTACGGCGGCACAAGGGCGCGATAGACGATTATATCGGCGATGCCGCGATCATCACCTGGCCGCTTCGACGCGGGGTCAAGAATGCCAATTGCGTCCGCTGCGTCTTCAATATCCTCGACGATATCGAAAGAAACGCCGAAGCATGGCTGAAATCTTACGGCAGGGTGCCGCGTCTTAGAGCCGCTCTCCATGGCGGCAGCATCGTGACGGCGGAAATCGGCGTCGAGCACCACAAGATCGCCTATTTCGGCGATACGGTGAATACGACCGCAAGGCTGGAGTCTCTCTGCAAAACGCTGGAGCGCCAGGTGCTGATTTCCAGCGACCTTGCCAGACGGATGGAGCTTCCCGAAGGGATCATCAAGGAAGAGCTCGGCGAACATGCCGTTCGCGGCCGCGATCAGCACCTTGGCGTCATCGCCCTTCATACGCAGGACCGGCAAGCGTTGAAGACCGTTCGCGGCAGATCGTAAGCAATACGAATTTTAGGCTGCATTTCGCTATTGATGCACGCCTGGGCTTCACAGCCTATGGGTTGTCCACAGTCACCAAATCTTCACCTAAGCGTTAATTTGCAGATATGGGTCGCCTGTTAAGCGGAGTTGTTTTTGCCACTCTCCACCACAAGGTGACACGATGACTCGAATCCTTTCCGCTTCCACGGCACTCTTCATTCTGCTTGCCGGCTCGGCCCTAGCAGACGAGCAGCAGTTCAAGGCAAAGCTCGTCGGCCAGGCGATCCTGCCGGCCAACACCATCACTGCCGCTCCTGCCGATGCACCAGATTTCCTGAAGACTTCAGGCAAGTTCACCACGCCGGATCGCAAGCGCACGGACGCTCTCGGCACCGTGCCGGGCAAGGATGGCGCCCGCGTCACCGACCTGAAGCTGCCCTTCGCGGGCCAGCCGATCCAGGGGTTCTCTGGCATCAAGACCATGCCCGACGGCACATTCTGGACACTCTCCGACAACGGCTTCGGCTCCAAGCAGAACTCGTCGGACGCGATGCTCTTCCTGCATCAGCTGAAATTCAACTGGGACAGCGGCAAAGTCGAGGTCGTCAAGAACCTGTTCCTGTCCGACCCGAACAAGAAGGCTCCCTTTCCGATCGTTATGGAAGGCGCCGAAAAGCGTTACCTGACGGGCGCCGACTTCGACATCGAATCGGTTCAGCCGGTTGCCGACGGCTTCTGGATCGGCGACGAGTTCGGTCCTTACCTGCTGAAATTCGACACGGATGGCCAACTGACCGACGTCTTCGCAACGACGCTCGACGGCAAGCCGGTCATGTCGCCCGACAATCCGCTGATCCAGCTGCCGGGTAACCCCACACAGAAGATGCCGGCCTTCAATCTGAAGCGCTCGGGCGGCTTCGAAGGTCTCGCCATGTCGAAGGACGGCTCCAAGCTCTACGGCCTGCTGGAGGGCCCGATCTACAAGGATGACGGCCAGATGGAGAGCGTCGATGGCAAGACGGCCATCCGCGTCATCGAATTCGACGTCACCTCGAAGAGCTGGACCGGCCGCAGCTGGCTCTATCCCTTCGCGGACAAGGGTGTGTCGATCGGCGATTTCAACATGCTCGATGAAAAGACTGCCCTCGTCATCGAACGCGACAATGGCGCCGGCACGAAGGACAAGGCTTGCGCCGATCCCAAGCAGCCGAAGCCGGATTGCTTCGAGGCCCCGGCAGAGCTGAAGCGCGTCTACAAGATCGAATTCAGCGACGCCAATGTCGGCAAGTCCGTTCGCAAGATCGGCTATATCGATCTGATGCGCATCGAAGATCCGGACCATAAGCGTCGCCAGGGCGGCGGTGAAGGCTTCTACGACATGCCGTTCGTCACCATCGAGAATGTCGATCGGGTCGATGCCACGCATATCGTCATCGGCAACGACAATAACCTGCCCTTCTCCGCCGGCCGCGCCGTCGACAAGGCTGACGACAACGAATTCAGCCTGCTGGAAGTCGGCGATTTCCTGAACGCGAAGTAAGCACAATGAAACCGCCTCTCCCTGCCGTGCAGGGGGAGGCTTCAATCCCATGCAACACAAAGCTTATTCGAAGCAGAAAGCCAGGCGGCGATTGGTGAGCTTGCCGAGCTGCTGCAGGCGGCCGTCCAGCCTCTCGCCGGCAAAGTCGTGATATTCAGAGGGAACGACGAATTCGAGATCGAGATCAGGCTTTGTCGAACGGCGGAACGACAGATTGCGCACGATACCGGGCATCGACGCCGAGAAGAGATAGACGACGCGCAGCAGGCCGCCGAGCAGCTTGGCGCGTTCGATGTAGAGCGGCGTTGCGATCGTCGCCAGTGGCTCGGTCGCTCCGTCGTCGTTCAAGCCCTCGAAACGGTAGTAGTTGGCAAGCGCGATGAAGGCGCGGCCGGCATGGGTAATGCCGACAAAGGAGGTATGCGCGATGATGTTCAGCGCCTGCAGGCCGCGATAATCCGGATGGGCGCGCCAGCTGATATCGGCAAGCAGACAGGCTGCCTGACGATAGCGGCTTTCCTCGTCCGTCTCGGTGATGCCGAAGAAGGGCATCATTCGTCCGGTCCAATCGGCAAGCTCGCGAGCATGTTCCGGGGAGCGCGCACGCAGGATGGCAAGCTCGCCGGCGGCGGTGAGCAGCGGGTCGCTGTTGCGCTCGGCCTCGGTCAGCAGCGAATAGAGATAACCTTCACGAACGCCCTGAGCGGAGAAGGAGATGACGGACGGCTTCATGGCCGTCAGCACTTCGCGCATGGCGACTGCGCCGAAAGGCAGCAGCGAACGGCGATGCTTGGACACCGCCTGAAATGCCGGATCCTTCGAATCCTTCGCTTCGACGATCTGATCCAGGAACCGCAGCATCTCATCGAGCGGCACTTCATAGCCCTGCATCATGTGGAGCGGATATTTGCGGATTTCCATGTGCAGCTTGGCGACGCTTCGCCATGTGCCGCCGACCGCATAGAACGTGCGGCCCTCGCCCTTGCTCAATAGTTTCGCGGTCTTGACATGCTTGCGCGCGAAGCTGCGCGCCTTATCGATCGAGCCGCCGGCATATTCGGACAGGCGCAGGCCGCCGAGCGGCAGCGTGATGCCCTTGCCGATCTCGTGGTCCTTGATGTCGATCAGCTCCAGCGAGCCGCCGCCAAGATCCCCGGCAATGCCATCGGGATGGAAAAAACCGCTGATGATGCCGAGCGCGGAGAAGCGTGCTTCCTCTTCGCCAGACAGCACGCGCACTTTGCGCTGGAGGATGGCTTCGGCCTGATGGATGAACTGCGGACCGTTGCTGGCTTCGCGTGCCGCGGCCGTTGCCAGGACGTATATGGTGGAGGCACGCGCCTGATCCGACAGCGCCTTGAAGCGATGCAGGGCTGCAAGCGCCCGCGCCACGCTTTCCTCGTCCATCTTCCCCGTCAGTGCTATGCCTTTGCCGAGGCCGCACAGCACTTTTTCGTTGAAGAGGATTGTTGGCGACCGCGAGTGGCCTTCATAGACGACAAGACGGACCGAGTTCGACCCGATATCGACAACGGAGACAGGGGCGATGCCCGGAAGACGCCCCTGGGCTTCTGATTCAACCATGCAGGTCCAATTTATTTGTTGCGGCCCGACAGCAGTCCAGCGATGAGTTTCGGAGCACTGGATTTCAAGGCTTCACCACGGCCAGACAGGCTGGGATTGGTCATGAAATATTGCTGCGCATTGAACGGCTCTTTTCCCTGACGCACTTCCATGCGCCGTGAAGTCCCGTCCGGCAATATCTCGTAGCTTTGCTGATTGTCAATGATATTGCCCAGCATGATCTGTGAAAGCACCTGTTCATGCACGGTCTTGTTGGTGAGCGGCACGAGCGTTTCGACGCGGCGGTCGAGGTTTCTCGGCATCATGTCGGCGGAGCCGATATAGACCAGCGCCTTGTCCGACGGCAGGCCCTGACCGTTGCCGAAGCAGAAGATGCGGCTGTGCTCGAGGAAGCGGCCGATGATCGACTTGACGCGGATATTTTCCGATAGACCCGGTACCTGCGGACGCAGGCAGCAGATGCCGCGCACCACCAGATCGATCTCGACGCCTGCATTGCTGGCGCGATAGAGCGCGTCGATGATGTCGGGATCGACAAGCGAGTTCATCTTCATCCAGATCGCGGCAGGATGGCCGTTCTTGGCGTGCTCGATCTCGCCTTCGATATGCTGGAGGATGCGGGGACGCAGCGTATAGGGCGAGACCGCGATCTTCATGTCGTGTTCCGGCTCGCCATAGCCGGTGATGAAGTTGAAGATATTCGCCATGTCGTGGGCGATCTTCGGATCGCAGGTGAAGTAGGAAAGATCGGTGTAGATCTTGGCGGTGACCGGATGGTAGTTGCCGGTGCCGAGATGGCAATAGGTGCGCAGCTTGCCGTCCTCTCGGCGCACGACCATGGACATCTTCGAATGGGTCTTCAGCTCGATGAAGCCGAAGACGACCTGCACACCGGCGCGCTCCAGATCGCGCGCCCAGCGGATGTTCGCCTCTTCGTCGAAGCGGGCCTTCAATTCCACCAGCGCCGTAACCGATTTGCCGAGATCGGCTGCATCGATCAGCGCGCGGACGATCGGGCTGTCGTTGGAGGTGCGGTAAAGCGTCTGCTTTAT
Organism: Rhizobium sp. BK491; assembly: GCF_014194925.1. Taxonomy (NCBI): domain Bacteria; kingdom Pseudomonadati; phylum Pseudomonadota; class Alphaproteobacteria; order Hyphomicrobiales; family Rhizobiaceae; genus Rhizobium; species Rhizobium sp. BK491. The sequence continues at coordinate 1,129,603 of NZ_JACIAR010000002.1, read as the reverse complement.
CGCCAGAACATCAGGATCCCTAGCAGCCTGGAGAAGGAACTGGACCACCACGTCGAAGGATTCATAGGGGTGGTGGACGACCATGTCCTTTTCACGGATCGCGGCGAAGCAATCGCCGGCATGTTCGCGGACGCGCTCAGGAAATCGGGCATTGTAGGGCTCGAAACGAAGATCGTCGCGCGGCGCCTTGCAGATTTCCGACAGTGTGTTGAGCGCTAGTAGGCCCGGCAGAACCGCGATGCGGTTTCCCGGCACGTTCAGCGACTCCACCACGAACTGGCGAAGCTCGAGCGGCATTTCGGAGTCGGTCTCGATGCGGATCACCGAACCGCGGCGGCGGCGCTTCAGCGCGGTTTCGAAGAAGCGCACCAGGTCTTCGGCCTCTTCCTCGACTTCGATATCGCTGTCACGGATGATGCGGAAGGTACCCGAGCCCTGAACCTCGTAGCCCGGATAGAGCCGATGGATGAAGATGTTCACCACATCTTCCAGCGTGATGTATCGGATGACGTTGCTGGCGTCCGGCAGGCGCACGAAGCGGTCCAGCGCCGGCGGCAGGCGCAGCAGCGCCGTCATCGGTTCGCGGCCGTTCATGCTTTTGAGCTGCAGCGCAATCGAGAAACCCAGGTTCGGAATGAACGGGAACGGATGGGCCGGGTCGATGGAGAGCGGCGTCAGGACCGGGAAGATCGCCTGCTCGAATTCGGTGTGCAGCCACTGGCGATCGGCATCGGAAAGGGCAGCCGGCCGGACGATCAGAATATCTTCCTTGGCGAGATATTGCTGCAGGACCGCCAGCGAGGCCTGCTGCTCCATCTGCAGGTTGTCGATCTCGCGCAGGATATCGTCAAGCTGTTCGGCGGGTGTCTTGCCGTCTGGAGTGCGCACGAGGATCTTCTGGCGCACCTGGCCTTCGAGGCCGGCGACGCGCACCATGAAGAATTCATCGAGGTTGGCGGCGGAAATCGAGAGAAAGCGGACACGTTCCAGCAGCGGGTGAGCGGTGTTCAGCGTCTCCTCAAGGACGCGGCGGTTGAACTGCAGCCAGGAAAATTCGCGGTTGATGAAGCGCTCGGGGCTGGTCATCAATTCGCTGACCGCAGGTGCCGCCTCCGGATTTTCCTGGTTGGCGTCCTGATGTTCCGTGAGTGCCGAGTCCATGTTCCACCTACCCTCTTTCCAATCTTGTGCCACCTATATCAGTTTGACGACGGAACTGTGACAGTCGCAGCCAACTCAATCCGACTGGCCGGAACTGCCCAACTCGTTCAGGACCTCGGCGGCCAACAGGCGCGTGATCCTTGTTCCCCGTCCAAGCGCCAGCCGGTCCAGCCTGTCGACGATCAGCTGCGCCGCGTTCAGGGAACGCTCCATACGATTGACGATATAAAGGACGAGTTTGTCATCGATATAAAGCTGGCGGTCGGCGAAGAGCTTGACGATCACCTGCGACAGCAATTCCTCGTCCGGCTCGCCGATCTCGACCACCGTTGCCGCCTTCAGGCGGGAGCGCAGGTCGGGCAGTGTCACCGGCCAGGACATCGGCCAAAGCCTGCTCGTCATCAAAAGACTGGTGCCGTTTTCGCGAACGCTGTTGATGACATGGAAGAGTTCGGTATCGTCAAAGCCGATGCGATCCACGTCTTCGAAGATGACGGGGCCGTTCGCCGCTGCGACTGCCGCATCGGAGCCGGCGACAGGATGAATGTGGACGGCGCCGCACCGCTCGGTCCAGATGCTGGCGAGATGCGATTTGCCCGAACCGACAGGCCCCGCCAGTATCACCACCGGCGACGGCCAGTGTGGCCAGGAATCGATGATCCTCACCGCCGCGCTCAAGGGATCGGCGACGAGTAGATCGTCGCGCCCGTTTGCGGGGTCATGCGTAAAGGCCAAGGGCAGCTGCTCGGCGGCCTTGCGCCTTAGATCAGCGTTCTTTGCGTCGGTCATGTCTAGCTATTCTCGATCTTGCCGGCCTTGGCTCTGCGCGCCTTGCCCGCTTCCGAGCGTCCGTAATAGAGATCGCTCTGAAGGTAGCGCGAAAGGGCGAAGCGGACAAGGACGCCACAGGCGGCAGCGGCCGGAACCGCGATCAGCAGCCCGACGAAGCCGAAGAGCGCGCCAAAGGCGAAAAGCGCGAACATCAGCCAGACCGGATGCAGGCCGACGCTTTCGCCGACGAGCTTCGGCTGCAGCACATTGCCTTCCAAGAACTGGCCGGTGAAGAAGACGACGAGCGTCAGACCGACCCAGAGATAGTCCGGCCAGAACTGAACGAGCGCGACGCCGACGGCCAGAACGAGGCCAACCATCGAGCCGACATAGGGAATGAAGCTGATCATGCCGGCAAACAGGCCGATCAGCAGGCCAAAGTTCAGGCCGACCAGCGACAGACCGACGCCGTAGTAGACGCCGAGAATGATGCAGAGCGAGCCCTGCCCGCGGATGAAGCCGGCGATCGCCTGATCGATCTCGCGGGCGATTTCGCGAACGGTGGCAACATGATCGCGCGGGATCCAGTCGTCTACCTTGGCGACCATCCGATCCCAGTCGAGCAGCATATAGAAAGCGACGACGGGAGTAACGACCATCAGCGAGAGGATGTTGACCAGCGCCTTGCCGGAGCTCCAGAGCTGCGCGAACAGACCGCCGACAAAGCTTAAACCTTCGGACATGATGCTGGAGAAATTGTCCTTGATCGCGCCGAGCTGGTTGCGAATCCAATCCGGCAGCACCATGGTCTGCGCCTTGGCGATCAGCTGCTGGATCTGCTGCACATAGGTCGGAATGTGCTGGATGAAATCGTTGAACTGATTGACGATGATCGGGATGAAGATCGTCAGAGCCAGTGCGAAGACCAGCACGAAGGAGACGAGGATCACCACCGTTGCCATAAGGCGGCTGAGGCCGATCCGTTCCAGCCGGTCGGCGACCGGATCGAGGAAATAGGCGACCGCCATGCCGGCGATGAACGGCAGCAGGATCGTGCTGAAGATATAGATAAAGGCGATGAAAACGACGAGCACGATCACCCAGAAGGTGACTTGACGCTTGAGGCTCGCCCCGCTGACCTTTTGCTCCATCGTCTTCCCCGTTACTCCGCGCCCGTTTGCCGTGTGCTTAGGACATAGGATGATGCCGCAATTATGGTCAAGTCTGCGGCCGGAAATCTGCCCTGAGCAATGGGAAGCGGGGAAAATCGAAGGGTTTGCGGCGCTTGCGCCTTGCATAAAGGCCCCTATCATGCAATGGCGACCCGATCAAAGCCCTGTCATAATGGACGGGCGGCCATCGGAGGCGGAAGCATGAGCCAGTCTGGAAAAAACGGTCTGACCTATAGCGACGCGGGTGTCGATATCGACGCCGGCAACCTGCTGGTCGAGAAGATCAAGCCTGCCGTCCGTTCGACGCGCCGGCCGGGTGCCGATGGCGAGATCGGCGGCTTCGGCGGCCTGTTCGACCTCAAGGCCGCCGGCTTTACTGATCCGGTGCTGGTCGCCGCCAATGACGGCGTCGGCACCAAGCTGAAGATCGCGATCGATGCCAATCATCACGACACCGTCGGCATCGACCTCGTTGCCATGTGCGTGAACGATTTGGTCGTCCAGGGTGCCGAGCCGCTCTTCTTCCTCGATTACTTCGCCACCGGCAAGCTCGACCCCGACCAGGGAGCGGCGATCGTCGGCGGCATCGCGGCCGGCTGCCGCGATGCAGGCTGTGCGCTGATCGGCGGCGAGACTGCGGAAATGCCGGGCATGTATTCCCACGGCGATTACGATCTGGCCGGCTTTGCCGTCGGTGCGGCCGAACGCGGTCAGCTGCTGCCGTCCGGCGATATTGCCGAAGGCGACATCATTCTTGGCCTCGCCTCATCAGGCGTTCATTCCAACGGCTTCTCGCTGGTGCGCAAGATCGTCGAGCTTTCCGGCCTCGGCTGGGATGCGCCGGCTCCCTTCGCCGAAGGCAAGGCGCTGGGTGAAGCGCTGCTGACGCCGACGCGCATCTATGTGAAGCCGCTGCTGAAAGCCATCCGCGAAACCCATGCCCTGAAGGCTCTCGCCCATATCACCGGCGGCGGGTTCCCGGAGAATATTCCGCGCGTACTGCCGAAGCATCTCGCCGCCGAGATCGATCTGGCCGCCGTCAAGGTGCCGCCGGTCTTCTCCTGGCTTGCCAAGACGGGCGGCGTCGAGGCCAAGGAAATGTTGCGCACCTTCAACTGCGGCATCGGCATGATCGTGGTCGTCGCTCAGGAAAATGTCGACGCCGTGAAGGCCGCGCTTGAAGCTGAAGACGAAGCGGTCGTTACCCTTGGCCGCATGATTGCCCGCGAAGAAGGCGCTCCCGGCACCGTCTACAAGGGCACGCTCGCTCTATGACCACGCCGCGCAAACGCGTCGTCGTCTTCATCTCGGGCGGCGGCTCCAACATGCTGGCTCTTCTGAAAGCCACCAAGGCAGCGGATTATCCAGCGGAGATCGTCGGCGTCATCTCCGACAAGGCGGATGCGGGCGGGTTGGCAAAAGCCGCGGCTGAAGGCATTGCGACCTTCGCTTTCGTGCGCAAGGAATTTGTCAGCAAGGAAGCCCATGAAGAGGCGATCCTTTCGCAGCTGGAAGCCCTCTCCCCCGACATCATCTGCCTTGCCGGTTATATGCGGCTGCTCTCGAGCCGCTTCATCCAGGCCTATGAGGGCCGGATCATCAATATCCATCCGTCGCTGCTGCCGCTTTTTCCCGGCCTGCACACGCATCAGCGCGCGATCGACGCCGGCATGCGCATCGCCGGCTGCACCGTGCATTTCGTCACCGAGGGCATGGACGAAGGTCCCGTCGTCGGCCAGGCTGCCGTGCCTGTCTTGACCGACGATACCGCCGACAGCCTTGCCGCCCGCGTACTTACAGTCGAGCATCAGATTTATCCGCAATCGCTGCGGCTTCTGGCGGAAGGCAAGGTCAGGATGGAAGGTGGCAAGGCCATAAGCCTCGGCAAAACACCTGCTGTCGATGGACGGCAGATTTTGTCACTACTTGGGGACGCGGAGTAATTGCGGAGCTCTGGCGTCGAACAGCCCCCTCATCCGCCCTTCGGGCACCTTCTCCCCAAGGGGAGAAGGAGGGAGCGCTTCGGATGCTACCATTTCAATAACGAAGCTGATCCCGTCCGGAGCTGTGTAACTTCATTGGAAGGTGGAAACGTCACCCTCTCAGTGAGATACTTCTGCCGAGCTGGTGCGGCTAGCAAAAACACCTTCTCCCCTCGGGGAGAAGGTGCCCGAAGGGCGGATGAAGGGGGTCGCGGGACGCCTCAATTCGCCTTTCAACCGCCTTCCTCAAGCTGCAATTGCCATCAGCGGATGCAGCGTGCCGTCGCTATAGACGATGCGGCCGCCGCGGAAGGTGGCGCGGATGCGGTGAACCGAGCCGGGCTCGACAGCGACCAGATCGGCAAGCTGACCGACAGCAATCTCACCGCGATCCGTCAGACCGGCCGAACGGGCAGCGGTGGAGGTTGCCGTCGCAACCGCCGCCGGCAGACCGCCGGCAACAACATCGGCGATCTTAAAGATCGCCGGCACAAAGGCCGCCGGGTGATAATCAGCCGCGATGATGCCGAGCAAGCCGGAGCGCGCCGCATCCAGGGCGCTGAGATTGCCGGACATGGACTGGCCGCGCAGTGCGTTCGGCGCGCCCATCAGGGTCCAGAGACCGCGACGGCAGGCTTCCTCCGCGGCAGGTCCCGTCACCGGAAATTCGCTGATCGTCACGCCGAGATCGTGCATCGCGGCGACTTTTTCGGCACTGTCGTCGTCATGCGAGGCGAGCGATAGCTTGTGCTTCAGCGCAAGTTCAACCACGTCATGCAGCTTGCGTTCGATCTCAGGGTCCCCGCGCTGTGCGATGCGCTTTGCCACGACCTCCTCGGCCGCCTCGCGCGACATGGACCGACGCTCGGACATGCTGCGGATATAGCTTTCGATGTCGTTATACTGCCCCTGCCCCGGCGTGTGGTCGGTGAGCGAAATCATATCGACGGAGCCTTCTTCCAGCAGCCGCTCCAGGGTCGGCGCCGCGCCGAGATTGGTGATTTCGTAGCGTGCATGGACACGGTGGTCGATCAGGAGCTCATCGCGCAGGCTGCCGATGCCGCGGATCACCGCCGAGGTGGTTTCGAGCGAACGGACATGGCCGTAGACGCTTTCGGTCGCAAAGGAGAGCGCTGCAAAGGCCGTGGTGACGCCAGCCGCCGCCAGCTTCTTGTCCAGCTCGTGAATGCCGAAATCGATCGGCATCATCGCATTCGGCCGCGGCGCGATCTCGCGCTCCACCATGTCACAATGCAGATCGACGAAGCCCGGCATCAGCAAGCGGCCGCCGCCATCGAACGTTGGCTGCGCCACCGGCTCCGAGCAGATTTCGGCAATCACGCCGTCCTCGATGCGCACTGCGCCCTTCTCGACGACTTCATGAGGAAGAACGAGCGTGAAATTGCTGAGCCACATCGGCTTTCTCCTGAAACATCCATAAGCGAAGGAAGGGCGGAAGCATTCGAGTGTCTTCGGCCGCATGCCCCGGTAAGCTCGATTCGTGACAATGTGATGAATGGGAGAGCAAGCTCCCACCCACGCAGCCGCCTATTTCAGGCTGGCGACATTCAAGGTCGCCCATTGCAGCAGCATGATCGTCTTGGCGTCACAGATATCGCCCTTCTCGATCATGACAATCGCATCGGGCAGGCGAACTTCCAGCACCTCTATATCCTCATGCTCTTCCGCAAGCCCGCCGCCATCGGCAACACGGTCGGACGTGTCGATTACGGCGGCGAAGAAATGAATGACCTCCGTCGATGAGCCGGGCGAGGTCATCGCCTTGAACAGGAAGCGGACGTCGCGCACACGAAAGCCGGTCTCCTCCATGGCCTCGCGGCGGATCGCGGCTTCCGGCTGGTCGCCGTCGAGCAATCCGGCGGGCACTTCGATCATCCAGGACGTCTCGCCGACCAGCCGGGCCGGCAGACGGTATTGCCGAACGAGCACCACGGTTTCGCGCTTGGGATCATAGAGGAGGATGCAGGCCGCCGGCGTGCGATGATAGACCTCGCGCTTCAGGCGATGTCTTTCGCCTCGTGAATCCGTGTAATCGACCTCAAAGGTACTCAGCCGCGTCCATTGGTCCGCCAGCGTCTTTTCGCTGACGATCTCGGCTTTCGCGTTTTCGAATTTACTCATGCCACGTCCTTGCGAAGCCATACCTTGTTGTCGTGGACAGCCGCGCCGCCATAGGGCGCGACCGGGTCCGCGCCGGTGAGCACATTGATCCCCTCGCCGTCGACATGAGCCTTGTTCGGCCAGAGCCCCTCGGCGATCAGCACACCGGGCTTCACTTCCGTCGTCACGCGGGCGTGGAGGCGGATATCGCCGCGGCCATTGCCGATGCGGATCAACTCGCCATTGACGATATCGAGCCGCTCGGCGTCGGCCGGATTGATCATCACCTCTGGACGGCCTTCCTTCTGCCGTGACGTCTTCGTTTCCGCGAAACTCGAATTCAGGAAATTGCGCGAGGGCGAGGTGGCAAGCCGGAAAGGATGCTCGGGGTCGGCCACCTCGATCACATCGACCTGGTCCGGAAACTCCGGCAGCTCGACATGAGGGCCGAGCAGACCGACGGATGCTGGCGGGCGGTTCGGCGCCGGCTGATTGGTCCAATTGGGGCGAAAGCGGAACTTGCCGTCGGGATGAGCGAAGCCGTTGACGAAATGTGCCTCCTCGAAATCCGGCTGGCGGTCGAACCATTTGTGTTCGAGGAAGTAATCGTAATCCGGCAGACCGCTCCTCGACAAAATCCTGTCGATCATCTCGCGGGCGGAGAAGCCGAAGCCGGGGCGATCCGCGACGCCGAGGCGTTTGGCGAGCTCCTCGATGACGAAGAGATTGCTGCGAACGGTCGGCGGCGGCTCGACAAGCTTGGGACCGAGCAGGATGTGGTTCTGCCCGCCGGCGCGGTAGATGTCGTCATGCTCGACGAACATGGTGGCGGGGATGACGATATCGGCCATCTCGGCCGTATCGGTCATGAACTGCTCGTGTACAGCCACGAAGAGGTCGGAGCGGGCAAAACCACGCTTCACCAGCCGCTGCTCCGGTGCGATATTCACCGGATTGGTGTTCTGGACAAGCATCGCAGTCACCGGGCCGCGATGGCGCAGCGCCACGGCATCGCCGGTCAAAGCGCGGCCGATCTGCGACTGATCGATCATGCGGATATCCTGATCCTTCATGGCGCGACCGGTGAGTTCGCTCGCGTCCATGCGGAAGATATCGCTGTTCGAATGAAAGGCGCCGCCGCCTTCATATTGCCAGGAACCGAGAACTGCGGCGATCGAGGCTGCCGCGTGCATGGCGATCGCGCCGTTGCGCTGACGGGTAAAGCCGTAGCCGAGGCGGAAGTAGGTCTTCTTCGTCGTTCCCACGAGCTTGGCGAAAGCTTCGATCTCATCAACCGAAAGGCCGGTGATGCCAGCAGCCCATGCCGGGGTCTTCGACTTCAAATGCTCTTCGAGGCCGGCGGGATCGTCGGCATATTTGGCCATGTAGTCGCGGTCGGCATAGCCATCGCGGAAGGCGATGTGCATGACGGCGCACGCAAGGGCCGCATCCGTGCCCGGCTTGACGATCAGGGCCATGTCGGCCTGCTTCATTGTCGGGTTGTCGTAGATATCGACGACGACGATCTTGGCGCCGCGCTCCTTGCGGGACTTCACCGCATGGGTCATGACATTGACCTGCGTCGCCACGGCATTCGTGCCCCATATGACGACGCAATCCGTGCGGCCCATTTCCCGCGGATCGGGGCCGCGCAGCACGCCTGTCGCCATGGTGAAGCCGGTCCAGGCCGGATTGGTGCAGATCGACGAGAAGAAGCCGGAATAGCGCTTGGCGTGGCGGAGCCGCTCGATGGAGTCGCGCTGCACCCAGCCCATCGTTCCCGCATAGAAATAAGGCCAGATCGCCTCGCTGCCGTCTTTCGCTTCCGCCTTCACGAAGGCCTCGGCGATTTCATCCAGCGCCGCGTCCCAGGAAAGCTCCTGCCAGCGCCCCTCGCCCTTGGCGCCGGCGCGGCGAAGCGGCTTCATCAGGCGATCAGGATGGTAAAGCCGCTCGGCATAGCGCGCGACCTTGGCGCAAATGACGCCCGAGGTATAGGAATGGTCGTTGGCCCCGCGAACCCGGCCGATCCTGCCGTCTTCAGTCAGATCGACCTCCAACGCGCAGGTGGAAGGACAGTCATGCGGACAGGCCGTGTGGCCGACGCGCGATTTGGCTTGGATGGGGGTCGCAATGTTCATGAGGTTTGTATATTTCAAGCAGGGACCGGCCACTAGAGACAATCCGGCCCATCTCAACAATTCATGCGGACTTCACCGACAATGAACTATCGGCACATCTACCACGCGGGCAATTTTGCCGATGTCTTGAAACACGCAATCCTCGCGCGCCTCGTCCGCTACATGCAGAACAAGGACAAGGCGTTCCGCGTCCTCGACACGCATGCCGGCATCGGGCTCTACGATCTCTCCTCCGAGGAAGCGCAGAAGACCGGCGAGTGGCGCGATGGCATCGGCAGGGTGTTGGAGGCGGAACTCGTGCCGCAGGTCGCCGAGCTTCTGGAGCCCTATCTTGCCGCCATCCGGGAATTGAACCCCGAAGGCGGCGTCAGGCTCTATCCCGGCTCGCCGAAACTCGCCCGCATGCTGTTTCGCCCGCAGGACCGGCTTTCGGCGATGGAACTGCATCCGGACGATTTCCAGCGGTTGCACCGGCTGTTTGAGGGCGATCACCACGCCCGCATTACCGAGCTCGACGGCTGGCTGGCGCTCGGCGCGCATCTGCCGCCGAAGGAAAAGCGCGGCATCGTGCTCGTCGACCCGCCTTTCGAGGAAGAAGGCGAATATGAGCGGCTGATCGATGGGCTCGCAAAGGCCTCGCGCCGCTTTCCCGGTGGCACCTATTGCCTCTGGTATCCGATCAAGAAGGACGCGCCGATCAAGCCATTTCACGAGGCGCTGCAGGCACTGGAAATTCCGAAGATGCTCTGCGCCGAGCTGAGCGTCAAAAGCGACCGCGGCTTCACCGGGCTTACCGGCTCCGGCCTCATCATCGTCAATCCGCCCTTCACGCTCAAGGACGAGCTGCATGCACTGCTGCCGGCCTTGAAGGATATTCTGGCGCAGGACCGCTTCGCCTCGCAGCGCGCCTTCTGGCTGCGTGGCGAACATTGAGACTTTTCACACATATATCCGACAGGTGATTTCATGAGACTTCTTTGCTCGCCCACCTCCCCCTTCTCCAGCAAGGTGCGCATGGCCGCACGCCATCTCGGCATCAAGCTCGAGGAAATCCACGTCGATACGAATGCCGGTCCAACACTGCTGATCGACAACAATCCGCTCGGCAAGATCCCGACATTGCTGACCGGCGACGGTGAGGCCATTTTCGACAGCCGCGCCATCATGCATTATTTCGACCGGCGCGAGGGTGGGCTCTATCCTTCGAAGAGGGGTAAACGCACCGAAATCGAGGTTCTGGAAGCGCTGATCGACGGCACCAACGAGTGCCTGCTGTCGATCGTCTACGAGCGGCGCCTTCGCGAACCCGAGAAGCAGCATCAGCCCTGGATCGACCGCCAGTGGACAAAGGTCAGCCGCGCCCTCACCCATCTCGACGCCGAGCCGCCGAAGATCGGCAAGAAGCTGCATGCGGGTCACTTCGCGCTTGCCTCCCTCATCGGCTATCTGCAGCTCCGCTTCGAAGGGCAATGGGAAGGGGACTATGCGGGATTGACGGACTGGGCACGCAAGTTCGAGAAGCATTTCCCCGATTTTCCGGCGATGAAGCCGCAAGTCTGATGCCGTCGACTCAGCCCTGGCGGGCAGCGTCGGCCTTTACGAAATCGACGAAGGCGCGCAGAGCCGTCGGCAACTGCCTGCGGCTCGGATAATAGAGAAAGAATCCGGGATAATAAGGACACCAGTCCTCAAGCACGCGGATCAGCCGGCCATCCCGCAAGGCCGGTAGCGCGTGATCTTCAAATACGAAGGCAAGACCGGAGCCATTGATAGCGGCATCCAGCATGATATCGAGATCGCCAAGCGTGAGCGGCCCCTGCACCTCGATCTCCAGCTCGATGCCCCCGCGCTCGAACTCCCAGCGATAATAGGTGCCGCTCGCGAAACGGTAGCGGATGCAGGGGTGATCCTTCAGATCGTGGGGCGTGAGCGGTTTGGGAAAACGCTGAAAATGTTCGGGCGAGCCGACGATCGCCGTCCGCTGGCGAGGCCCGATTGGGACAGCGATCATGTCGGCGGCGATGCGTTCGCCGAACCGTATGCCGGCGTCGAAACCGGAGGCAACCGTATCCACGAGCGCATCGTCCACTACGATTTCGACTTCGATGGCGGGGTAAGTCCTCAGGAACCGCGACACGATCGGCAGCAATACCATCCTGGCTGCAGGACGCGGGGCATTGATGCGCAGCTTGCCATAGGGCTGGCCGCGGAATTTATCGAGATCCTCCAGCGCATCGTCGATATCGAGAAACGCCGGGCGGATGCGATCGAACAGGCGTTCGCCGGCTTCCGTCAAGCCGACGCCACGGGTGGTGCGATTGACCAGCCGCACATCCAGCCGCTCCTCGATGGCGCGCAACGAATGGCTGAGCGCGGAGGGAGTCACCCCCAATTCCACCGCCGCTTTGCGAAAGCTACGGTGTTCGGCAATTGCAAGGAAGATCGCCAGATCTATCGAACGGATGCGTCGCATTGGTGAGATTTTCTCAGCTCTTCATGGAAGAGAAAGTAGATTATCTCAGCGATACCATCAAGCTACCTTTCTCCTGCAAGCGAATTCCACCTATGGAATTGCAAACTCACGAAGGAGAAAGCCATGCGTGTTTGGTTCATTACGGGTGCATCCCGCGGGTTCGGTGCCCTTATCACTCAAGAAGCCCTCACCGCCGGCGACGCCGTTGTCGCTACAGCTCGCAATCCCGTTGGGCTGGCGGAGAAGTTCGGCAATCACCCGAACCTCCTATCCGTCGCCCTCGACGTATGGAGCGAGGCGCAGGCCCATGAAGCCGCCGAGATCGCCGTCAAGCGTTTCGGCAAGATCGACGTCCTTGTCAATAATGCCGGCTACGGGCTTCTGGGTGCAGTGGAGGAAGCAACTGCCGAGGAAATCGAAAAGCTCTATGCGACCAACGTCTTCGGCCTGCTGAAGGTCACGCGCGCCGTCCTGCCGCACATGCGCCGGCAGCGTTCGGGCCATGTCATCAACATGTCCTCGGTCGGCGGTTATCAGAGCTTTGCCGGCTGGGGCGTCTATTGCTCGACAAAGTTCGCCATCGAAGGCCTCTCCGAAGCGATGGCAGCGGAGTTGCAGCCGCTCGGCATCCAGGTCACCGTTGTCGAACCCGGCTTTTTCCGCACCGACTTCCTCGATGAAAGCTCGCTTGCAGTCAGCCCGAGTTCGATTGCCGACTACAGGGACACTCCGGCCGGAGCGATGCGCGATTTCGCGGCCGACCATAATCACGCTCAGCCCGGCGATCCCAAACGTCTTGCAAAATCGATGATCACGCTTGCTCATTCGGCGAACCCGCCTCTGCGCATGCCTTTCGGCTCGGATACGGTCGGCGCGATCGAGACCAAGAACGAATATGTCGCCAGAGAGCTGGCCGATTGGCGCGAACTGGCCGTCTCGACTGACTTCCCGAAGGAAGCCGCCTAAACATTCCGAGGCGTAATGCAAAAAAGCCGGGGTTTTCACCCCGGCCTTTTCTTCAGGCTATGCCTTCAGATGATTAGAACTTGACGCCGATACCGACCTTTACGCTCTGCTCGTCGTAACCGCGAGAGAAGCGACCGGAGTCGAGGTCGAAATTCTTCTTGCCGTAGTCCGTGTAGCGGTACTCAAGGCGAGCGGTGATGTTGTTGGTGATGAAGGTTTCAGCACCTGCACCAACCGTGTAACCAACAGCCGTCTTGCTGTCGGACGAGGTAGCGTCTTCAAGCTTGTTCTGAGCGAGCGCCAGACCGGCCGTGCCGTACAGCATGAACGGGTTAAAGTCGTAGCCGATACGACCGCGAACCGAACCATTGACGCCATTCTTGGCGGTCAGACCGTTGCGGGTGCTGTCAATGCCGGCGTAGCCGAGGTCTGCTTCAACGCCGTATACGATCTGGCCCTGCTGCCAGTTGTATCCGGTGAAGGCCTGACCGCCGAAGCCATAGCCATTGCCATTGTGGCTGAAATGACCTTTGCTCCAGTCGCCTGCACCACCGATGTAGAAGCCGGACCAGTTGTTGACGGCCGGAGCTGCTTCCTGAGCGACGGGCGGCTGCGGAATCTGCTCGACAGCGTCAGCGGCGTGAGCTGCGGTGTAGCCACCGAGGGCGAGAGTGGAGACCATGAGGGTCTTGATAAGAGTACGCATACTTTTCTCCTTTCAGGCCCGTGTGCTTCGCTTACTGTCTTCGACTGTGAAGCGCCACGAGCAATTAAACATATCCCTCCCGGATCGAGGTTGAAATTGGAATGCAAATGAGGAATTGGAAGAGCCAAAATATGATATCATTGTGGCACAGAGGTGGCTGAATTTCGATGTTGCTTCATCGCAACAGAGGAATTATTAACCATAACCAATGGTTAAAGCATGTATACTTATTTTAAACTAAATATATCGCAAGTTTTACATAAGAAATTCCGAAGCGTGTCATTTGCTCGCACATCTTTTCATATGGTGTATCGACGCCCTATATGAACATCGATCGGGTAACGACGAGCAGAAGGCGATCTCTTGAGCCAGGAAAAACTACGCACGGCGCTGATAACCGGCGCGTCCAAAAGAATAGGTCTGGCAATTGCCGAGGATTTATCGGCTCATGGCTTCGCGGTGGCGTTGCATGCCCATCAGTCCCTTGCCGAGGCGGAAGAAATTGCGGCGAAACTGCGGCAAACGGGCCGAAAGGCGATTGCGATCAAGGCCGATCTGCGAGATTTGGCCGAGACGTCAACCCTTGTCGAAAGGGCCGCGGATGCTCTTGGTCCGCTCGATCTTCTGGTCAACAACGCCTCGGCTTTCCTCGGTGATTCCGCCGATCATTTCGACGCCGAAGCCTTCGAGGCGCACTTCGCCGTGCACGTGCGCGCGCCATCCATTCTGGCTGCCGATTTCGTCCGGCAGCTTCCCGAACCCTATCCGGGCCTGATCGTCAACATGGTCGATCAGCGGGTCTGGGCGCTTAATCCCCGCTTCTATTCCTATACGCTGTCGAAAGCTGCTCTCTGGACCGCAACCCAGACGATGGCGCAGAGCTTTGCGCCGCGCATCCGCGTCAACGCGATCGGCCCAGGCCCGACGGTGCGAAGCGTGCGGCAGAGCGAGGAGGACTTTCAAGCGCAGATCGAGGGCCTCATATTAAAGGCGGCGCCGAGGCTCGAAGAATTCGGCCGGACCATCCGCTTTCTTTTTGACACGCCCTCGATCACGGGCCAAATGATAGCGCTCGATGGCGGCCAGCACCTTGCCTGGGAAACGCCAGACGTGTCGGAGAGTGCGGAATGAATGGAAGAAAGCTGCCCGATGGCGGCGTTCTCTATGACGAATCAGAGGATATCGAAGACGACATCGAGGTGGAGGGCGATGCCGCCGCCTCCCCTGTTGTGCCTGTCGATTGGAATGAAGGCGGTAAGAACGAGACCGGGCTTCGCGGCGCCGAGCTGATCGCCGAATTCGTCAAGCGGCTGCCGAACAATCCCGGCGTTTATCGCATGTTCAACGAAGCCGGCGACGTACTCTACGTCGGCAAGGCGCGAAACCTGAAGAAGCGCGTTTCCAACTACGCGCTGGGCAAGGTGCACTCCAACCGCATCGCCCGTATGGTGCGCGAAACCGCCAATATGGAATTCGTCACCACGCGCACGGAAACGGAAGCGCTACTGCTGGAAGCGAATCTCATCAAACGCTTGCGCCCGCGCTTTAACGTGCTGCTGCGGGACGACAAATCCTTCCCCTATATTCTGATCACGGGCGATCATCGCGCGCCGGCGATCTTCAAGCATCGCGGCGCCCGCGCTCGCAAGGGCGACTATTTCGGGCCCTTCGCATCGGCCGGCGCGGTCGGCCGCACCATCAATTCGCTGCAGCGCGCCTTCCTCATCCGCACCTGTACCGATAGCGTCTTCGAGACGCGCACGCGGCCCTGTCTGCTCTATCAGATCAAGCGCTGTTCCGGCCCCTGCACCCATGAGATCAGCGATGCAGGCTATGCGGAACTGGTGCAGGAAGCGAAGGACTTCCTTTCCGGCAAGAGCCAGAACGTCAAGGCGCATATGGCCGAGGCGATGAATGCCGCCGCCGAAGATCTGGATTTCGAGCGCGCCGCGATCTTTCGCGATCGGCTTGCCGCGCTCTCGCATGTGCAGAGCCATCAAGGCATCAATCCGGCCGGAGTGGAGGAAGCAGATGTCTTCGCCATCCATCACGAGGGCGGCATTTCCTGCATCCAGGTCTTCTTCTTCCGCACCGGGCAGAACTGGGGCAATCGCGCTTATTTCCCCAAGGCCGATCCATCGCTCTCGGGCGCCGAAGTGCTGAACGCGTTCCTTGCGCAATTCTATGATGACAAGCCCGTGCCGCGGCAGATCCTGCTGTCGGAGACCATCGAGGAAATGGAACTCTTGGCGGCAGCGCTTACCGAGAAAGCCGGCCACAAGGTCGCGATCCTCGTGCCGCAGCGCGGCGAAAAGCGCGATTTGGTCGAGCATGTCATCGCCAATGCACGCGAGGCGCATGGCCGCAAGCTGGCGGAAACCGCCTCGCAATCGAGGCTGCTCGAAGGTTTCAAAGAAACATTCAAGCTTCCCTACACACCGCAACGCATCGAGATCTACGACAACTCCCACATCATGGGCACGAATGCGGTCGGCGGGATGGTGGTCGCCGGGCCGGAAGGCTTCGTCAAAAACCAATACCGCAAATTCAACATCAAATCGACCGACATCACGCCGGGCGACGACTTCGGCATGATGCGCGAGGTGATGACCCGCCGCTTCTCGCGCCTCCTGAAGGAGGAAGGAAAGCCTGATCGGACAGCTGCCGCAGAAGCATCCGGCACCGATGCAGCCGACCAGCCCTTCCCGGCCTGGCCAGATGTCATCCTCATTGATGGCGGCCAGGGGCAGATGACCGCCGTACGCGCCATTCTCGAGGAGCTCGGGATCACCGACAGCGTCATCGCCATCGGCGTCGCCAAGGGCGTCGACCGCGAGGCCGGGCGCGAGCGCTTCTTCGCTCCACCGCGCGAAAGTTTCTCGCTGCCGCCGCGCGATCCCGTGCTCTATTTCATCCAGCGCATGCGCGACGAGGCTCACCGCTTCGCGATCGGCTCGCATCGTGCCCGGCGCAAGAAGGAGATGGTTAGAAATCCGCTGGACGAGATCGGCGGCATCGGCCCTTCGCGCAAGCGCGCGCTGCTGCAGCATTTCGGCACCGCCAAAGCCGTGTCGCGGGCAGCGCTATCGGATCTGATGGCAGTCGATGGCATATCGGAAACCGTGGCGCGGCAGGTCTACAACCATTTCCACGAGGACGCCGCGAAATAAGCAATGCCGGTCGCAAATTCCACGCAATGGCGGTGAAAAAACAGAAACAATATTGACGATAAGGTCGCCAAACCATCATCTATGACTTGATCCCAAAAAGTGCGAAGCGGTTTTTGGAGAAGATCAAGAAAATCAAATGCTCGGAGCGCGATGAAACCCGAAATCGAGGCTCATCGCGATCCGCCGAGACAACCGAAACGAAACGATTTCCATGGCTTCGCGCGCTTACAGCATCCCCAACCTGCTCACCTACGGCCGCATCCTTTGCGTTCCTCTGATCGTTCTTTGCTTCTTCGTCGAAGGCAAGCTGGAGGGTTCCGATTTCGCCCGCTGGGTCGCGCTCTGGATCTTCGTCATCGCCTCGATCACCGATTTCCTCGATGGTTATCTTGCACGCATCTGGAATCAGACCTCCAATATCGGCCGCATGCTCGATCCGATTGCCGACAAACTGCTGGTCTCGGCGATCCTGCTTCTGGTCGCTGCCGACGGCACCATTGCCGGCTGGTCGCTCTGGGCCGCCATCATCATTCTCTGCCGCGAAATCCTCGTCTCCGGCCTGCGCGAATATCTGGCGGCGCTAAAGGTCAGCGTTCCCGTGACGCGCATCGCGAAGTGGAAGACGACGGCCCAACTCGTGGCTATCGCTTTCCTTCTGGCTGGGCCGGCAGGCGACAAGGTGCTACCCTATACGACGGAAATTGGCATCGTCCTGCTCTGGGTCGCAGCGCTTTTGACCATCTATACCGGCTACGATTATTTCCGGGCCGGGCTGAAGCATGTCGTGGATGAGGAATGATGACGAAGCTCGTCTATTTCGCCTGGGTGCGCGAGCGGATCGGCAAAGCGGAGGAAGAGATTTCCCTGCCCGCCGATGTCGTTACCGTCGGCGATCTCCTGAGTCATTTGAAGGGCTTGGGCGAAGAATACGAGGCGGCACTTCAATTCCCCCAGGCGATCCGCGTCGCGATCAATATGGAGCACGCCGAGCACGATGAGCCGATCGCCGGAGCGCGGGAGATCGGGCTCTTTCCGCCGATGACAGGGGGATAAGCCGATGGCTATTCAGCCGGTAGTCCGCGTTCAGCGCGAGGATTTCGATCTCCAGGCGGAGATCGATCGGCTGACCGACGGGCGGCGCGATATCGGCGCTGTCGTGACCTTCTCGGGCCTCTGTCGTGACGAAGGGGGCGCGCTCGGTGCCCTCGAACTCGAACATTATCCCGGCATGGCGGAAGCGGAGATCACTCGCATCGCCAAGCTCGCCATCGAGCGTTTCGAACTTCTCGGCCTCACCGCTATCCATCGCTACGGCAAGATTGCGCCCGGCGAGAACATCGTGCTCGTCATTGCCGCAGCGCCGCATCGCCAGGCCGCCTTCGACGGCGCCAATTTCGTCATGGATTTCCTGAAAACCTCCGCGCCGTTCTGGAAGAAGGAACACGGCAAAGATGGCACGCAAGGCGATTGGGTTTCCGCCAAGGATGCCGACGATGCCGCGCGGGCCAAGTGGGCTGGTAACAAGTAGGCTTCAGGGCACCACTCGTTCACGGCGGCTCAACACCAGCAGCAGCACCAGCAACGAGAAGATGACGAAATCGCGCCAAAGGAACGGACCGTAAGCTCCCCACATCGTCTCCGTCAGGCCGAGGAGCGCAGCGCCGCCGGCCGACTTCAGCGGCTCGGAATAGCCGCCGACCGCCGCGATCATCAGCACCTTCAGCCCGAACATCAGCCCTGCCCCGAAATCCATGGTTCCGTAGTAGGAAGTAGCTAGCAGACCGCAGATGGTCGCGACCATAGCGGAGGCGACATAGGCCGTCAGAAAGACACGGCTGGCGCTGGCGCCGCACAGTTCGGCTGCAAGCGCGTCATCTGTAACGGCCCGCCAGATGCGGCCCCATCCGGTGCATTTCAGGACATAGGCACCTATAAAGATAACGAGGATCATCAGCACGGTGTTAAGCAGCTGGATCTCGGTCAGTGTAACGCGGAAACTACCGCTGTCCCAGAAGACGACGGCATCATTCAGGAAAGGCGGCAGCCAGATGCCGCGCGTATTCGAGGCAAGGCGCGCCGTTTCCATCAGGATGATCATCATGCCGAGTGCTGCGACTATGACCGTGTTCGGCGACTTGCGCGATAGCGGCAGCATGATCGCGCGGCCGATCAGAAAACTGGTGCCGATCGTATAGCCGACGGCGATCACGGCCCCGAAAGCAAAGGCAGCCGGCAGGATGAGATACATCTTCGTATAACCGACGTCCGTGAAGAGCACGAGCATCTGGCCGGCAAAGGCGAAGAGCGCGCCATAGGTGATATCGGCCCGCTTCATGACCCCGAAGGCAATGGAATAGCCGAAGGCCAGCGTCGCATAAAGTGCAGCGAGCGGAACGGCATTCGCCAATTGCTGCAGAAGATAGGCCATTCCACCTCTCCGAAGAACGAGCAAATAGTAACTGGCAAAATTCATTTTACCAGTTATAATTTTTGTTATGAGTTTTACCTGGACCCCACATCGCTTTTCCGGTGGCGCGCTTGCGCTCGATGTCGCCAACAGCGTGATCCTGCGCCATGACGACGAGCGCCGGATCGACCGTTTCGAGGCGGCAGGACAGATGGATAGCTTTCCGAAGGCGGCAGCCAATTTCTGCGCCGAACGGGCTCTCTTCGGCGATATCCTGCCGGTGAAGCGGGAAAACCGAACCGATTTCATCGCACTCCGCGAATTGATCGATCGTTATTTCCGGGCACGCGTCATTGGGGAGGCTGCCGATCTGCTGCTCGCCGATCTGCTTGCGGCATTGGCTGGGGTCCTGAAGCGCGCTTCCTCCGATGGGCTCGATGCCGCAACCGTGCATTCGACGCTGCGCCTCATCGCCATGCCCGATCCGGAACGAATGAAGATATGCCGCAACTGCGGCTGGCTTTTTATCGACCGCAGCAAGAACAAGAGCCGCGCCTGGTGCGACATGGCGGTCTGCGGCAACCGGGCCAAAGCCAGCCGGCATTACCGGCGCAAGAAAGAGGAGACTGCGCCATGACGATGCGAAAGATCATGCTGACGATGATAGGTGCCGGGATCGTTGCCGGCCTGGCATTGGCCAGCTGCCAGCGGAAGGATGATGAGGGCCCGACCCAGCTCACCGGCCGTCTCTTCATCTTCAACTACCGGGTGGCGAGCGCGAGCTACATGATCACGCTCAAGAAGATCGCCCCGATCCCCGAGGGAACAAAGGCGATCGCGGAATTCGAAAATCCGGCCGGCGGCGATCCGCTTGTCGTCAACCAGAAGATCTATACATTCTGGGACAAGATCACGCTGGAAAGTCCGGATCTCCATTGCGTCCGCAAGGACCGCCCTTACTCCGTCTCGATCAAGCTGGTCGATGCCAGCGACAAGACGATCCAGACGATCAAGACCGAGGTCAAATCCGATCTCGACCAGACCGTGCTGCCGACGAAGCCACTGGTCGTCGGCCCGGTCTATACCGCCAATCCAGATGTCTTCAAGGGCGATGGCAGCGCCGATTATGGACATGATGCCGCCTGCCCGGCGTGAAGGGTGCGGTGGGGTAGTCCCCTCTCCCCGCCCGCGGAGAGAGGGAGTCTAATTTGCTGAAATGAAAAAAGCCGAGACGCAAGGTCCCGGCTTTCATGAGTCATTTCAAATCGTTCAGCGCTGAAGCTGAAAGGCTGATTCAGCCGACGATTTCGGTTTCGGAGAACCAGTAGGCGATTTCGACGGCAGCCGTTTCCGGAGCGTCCGAGCCATGAACGGAATTTTCGCCGATCGACAGAGCGAAGGTCTTGCGGATCGTGCCCTCGTCAGCGTTGGCAGGGTTGGTCGCGCCCATGATTTCGCGGTTCTTCAGGATGGCGTTTTCGCCTTCGAGAACCTGAACGATGGTCGGGCCGGAGGTCATGCCTTCAACGAGTTCGCCGAAGAACGGACGTTCCTTGTGAACGGCGTAGAAGCCTTCAGCTTCGCGCTTGCTCATCCAGACACGCTTGGAGGCGATGACGCGCAGGCCGTTGTCTTCGAAAACCTTGGTGATGGCGCCGGTCAGGTTGCGCTTCGTCGCGTCCGGCTTGATCATCGAGAAAGTACGTTCAATCGCCATGGGTCCATTCCTTGTAATCAGAGAAAAGTGGGCGGTCTTTACCTGCCCCAAGGCCCGAAAACAAGGGGGATCGGCCAATTTCACGCCGCTGTCACAGTCCGGGCATCCGATTCGCAATCGACCGATGGCATTGCGACGGTTTATTCGCAAACTCGGCGGCAACATCGCCGCACCATTGAGGAGAGGTCATATGCTCAAACATTTCAGGATGCTTGCCGACTACAATCGTTGGGCCAATGTTCAGGTCTACAACGCCGCGGCAGACCTCAGCGACGCGGAATTCCACGAGGATCGCGGCGCGTTCTTCGGTTCGCTCCACGGAACGCTGAACCATCTGCTTGTCACGGATCGGCTGTGGATGCACCGTTTCAACGGCACCGGCGGGGTGCCGGCGTCACTCGAGACCGTCCTTCACGACACGCTTAAAGGACTCTACAGCTTACGGGAGGTGGAAGATCGAAATATCATCACCTGGCTGGAAACACTCGATGCCGACGCGCTTGCCGTCAATCTCACCTATACCTCGATCCTTCGACCGGGCGCCATCACCGTTCCCCTCCATGCGGCGGTAGCACATATGTTCAACCACCACACTCACCACCGCGGCCAGTGCCATACCATCCTCACATCCATGGGCAAGCCGTCGCTGGTGCTGGACCTGCTGAACTTCCTGCGCAGTGAAGGAACACGCTGGATGTGAACGGAAAGCGAATTGCTGTTTTCCGCTTTCGCCAAAGCGTTGAGCACCTGCCTCATTTTATTGCGACGCAGCGTGAATAAGGCATTTTGTTCATGTTCCCTTAACCTGCCGACCTGCAGATTGATAAGATATATCAGCTCACGGTCAGAAGCAGGCATGAAGAACTCGCAAACAAGCGTTTCGGCATATTCCATCGATAATGATGAAACGGAAACCGAGCTTGAGATCATCGGCCGCTTCATGACGCGGCTGAAGGTCAAGAACCTGCCGCGCAACTATCAGCTCTTTCACGAGGCGCTTTACGGGCAGGATCGACGTCTTGCCGAAGAAATCGAGGCGCTTGGCCCCCTTCCCTCACAAAGCGGGCTCGACGAAATCGGCCTGAAGTATCGTCTCGTCAGCCATTGCGGGCTGGTGGCGCGCAAATCGGAAAGCGATGCTGCCGAAATGCTCCGCGAAGTCGCAGATCAGCTCGCCAAGGGGCTGATGAAGAAACAGCGATTTAGCCGCGAGACCGAAACGGCAGCGAATGCGAACCCCGCCCTCGACAGCCTCAATGCCTCTCTCAGCAATCTCATGCTCTACGAAACTGAGCTGACCGAGCGGCTGCGCAACTGCGCCAACCTCGCGAAGCCCTCGCAAAAGGCTGGCGCCTAAGCGACTTCGCGCTCTTGCCTTCGGCGTCGAGTTCGGCCAAAACCGCGCCATGATTTCGATTTCAGACCTTTCCGCCCGCATTGCCGGCCGCCTTCTCATCGATCATGCCAGCGTGGCGCTTCCGGCGGGCACGAAGGCTGGCCTCGTCGGCAAGAACGGTGCTGGCAAATCCACGCTGTTCAGGATCATCACCGGCGATTTTGCTGCCGAAAGCGGCTCGGTCTCGATCCCGCGCAATGCCCGCATCGGCCAGGTTGCGCAGGAGGCCCCCGGCACCGAGGAACCCCTTATCGATATCGTCCTCGCGGCGGACAAGGAGCGCTCCGCACTGCTCGCGGAAGCCGAAACCGCGACCGATCCGCACCGCATCGCCGATATCCAGACGCGGCTTGCCGATATCGATGCGCATTCGGCCGAAGCGCGTGCCGCCAGCATCCTCGCCGGCCTCGGCTTCGACCACAAGGCGCAGAAGCGTCCCGCCTCCTCGTTCTCCGGCGGCTGGCGCATGCGCGTGGCTCTTGCGGCCGTGTTGTTTTCCGAGCCGGATCTGCTGCTGCTCGACGAGCCGACGAACTACCTCGACCTTGAAGGCACGCTCTGGCTTGAGGACTATATCCGCCGCTACCCTCACACGGTCATCATCATCTCGCACGACCGCGATCTCTTGAACACGGCCGTCAACTCCATCGTGCATCTCGACCAGAAGAAACTCACCTTCTATCGCGGCTCCTATGACCAGTTCGAGCGGCAGAAGGCTGAAGCCGACGAGCTGCAGATGAAGGCGAAGGCGAAGAACGATGCGGCGCGCAAGCATCTGCAGAGCTTCATCGATCGCTTCAAGGCCAAGGCCTCGAAGGCACGGCAGGCGCAATCGCGCATCAAGGCGCTGGAGCGCATGGGCACCGTCGCCGCCGTCATCGAAGACCATGTGATGGGCTTCAGCTTTCCGGAGCCGGAGAAGCAGCCCGCCTCACCGATCATCGCGATCAGCGGCGGCGCTGTCGGCTATGAGCCCGGCAAGCCGATCCTCAAGCGCCTGAACCTGCGCATCGATGCCGACGACCGCATCGCGCTGCTCGGCTCCAACGGCAACGGCAAATCGACCTTCGCGAAGTTCATTTCAGGCCGGCTGGGCGCGGAGAGCGGCGAAGTCAGGCTCGCACCGAACCTGAAGATCGGCTTCTTTGCCCAGCATCAGCTCGATGATCTCATTCCGAACCAGACAGCCGTCGAGCATGTCCGCCGCCGGATGCCGGAGACACTGGAGGCGAAGGTGCGCGCCCGCGTCGCGCAGATGGGCTTGGCGACGGAGAAGATGGACACGCAGGTCAAGGATCTCTCCGGCGGTGAAAAGGCGCGGCTGCTCATGGGCCTTGCCGCCTTCGACGCACCGAACCTGCTGATCCTCGACGAACCGACCAACCATCTCGATATCGACAGCCGCAATGCGCTGATCCAGGCGCTGAACGATTATTCCGGCGCCGTCATCCTGATCTCACACGACCGCCATCTGATCGAAGCCACCGTCGACCGGCTCTGGCTGGTGCGCGACGGCACGGTCACGACCTTCGACGGCGACCTGGAAGAATACCGCAGCCTCGTCGTCGCCAACCCGAAGTCGAAGGACGAGAAGGCCAAGACGAACGGCATCGATGATTCCGTTTCCAAGGCCGACCAGCGCAAGCTCAACGCCGATCGGCGCGCGTCGCTGGCGCCGCTCAAGAAGAAGATCAACGAAATCGAATCCTTGACCGGCAAGCTTGAGAAACTGATTCAGGTCCTTGATGCAGAACTTGCGGATCCCGCCCTCTACGAGAAGGCACCAGCAAAGGCTGCGGAAAAGGCAAAGCAGCGCGCCGATGCCGCCGAGAAGCTTGCGGCAGCCGAGGAGCAGTGGCTGGAACTTTCATCGGAATATGAAAGCGGCATGGCCGGCTGAAGCTGACTGCTTGTTAAGGAATTCGCGGTCGCTCCTAACCGATCATTAACCATAACTGCAGAATATGCGCTCAACTTTCATAGACATAGTGTTGAGCGATTCTGATGAACTACCGTCTGTTGCTGGCTGGCCTTGCCGTGTCCCTGGCTCTCGGAGGATGCGCCACGAAGCCAGGCAATGAAGCGTCGCTGAAGAGCAGCTATGCCGCCGAGGAGCCGCGCCACAAGTCTCTGAAAGCCAACGATCCCATCGAGATGGAGCCAAAGAAATGGCTCGTTGCCGATCTCGAAACCCGCGATGACCTGGCCGGCATGAACGGTCCGCACAATCTCGCCGGCCGTACCCTGGAAGTGTCGTCGCTCAAGGATATCAGGCTCGCCGACAAGGAGGTCATTCTGACCTTCGACGATGGCCCGGCTCCCGGCAAGACGGAACGCATTCTCGCCACGCTTGACAAATTCGGCGTCAAGGCCGCCTTCATGATGGTTGGCGAAATGGCGCAGGCTCATCCAGCGACGGCACGCGAAGTGCTTGCACACGGCGATGCGATCGGCAGCCACACCTTCCGCCACCCCGATCTCGACAAGATGACCTTCGACGCGGCGATGACCGAGATCGCCCGCGGCAAGGATGCCGTCACCAAGGCGATCGGCTCGGATGTTCCTTTCTTCCGCTTCCCCTATCTCGCTGACTCCAAGCGCCTGCGCTCCGCCATCGCGGCCCGCGACATGATCGTCATGGACGTGGATATCGACAGCAAGGATTACTTCACCTCGACGCCCGCCTCGGTGGTCGATCGCACCATGAAGCAGCTCCATCAGCGCGGCCGCGGTATCGTCCTGATGCACGACATTCATCAGCGTACTGTCAGGATGCTGCCTGCTCTCCTGAGCAGGCTGGAGAACGAGGGCTACAAGGTCGTCACGCTCAAATACAAGCGCGAACGGGGTCCGGCGACCAATCTCGTCGCGCAGGCCAGCACCAAGATGGTCCGCTGAGCCGGGTCAATACCGAAAATCTATGCCCAATACGGCGCGGAAGCACGGTTGCTTCAGCGCCCGTATTTTGGTTTGTTGACGCCTCATCACCATCAGCAATAGAATCCGGAGCCGCCATGCACCTCCACCTCGAACGCGACGACGATCCGCAAACCTTGCAATTCGTCGCCAAAATGGATGCGGACTCCGAGCGGCTGCTGAAAACGCCGGAATTCGAGGCGGATTGCATCGCGATCAAGGACATGATCGAGCGCGAGGACCGGCTGATCACCACCACTCGGCGCGGCAACTGGCTGTTCGATTTTCATCGCAGCGCCGATCATCCGCTCGGTCGCTGGTATCGGCTGCCGGCCGATCGCACACCCCTGCCCGATGCGCCGTGGGAACCGATCTTCGATCTCGATGCTTTCTGTGCACAGGAAGACAGGAAATGGCTCTGGCGCGGCGCCATCACCTGCCCGTGGGAGCCAACGCGGGTGCTGCTTTGCCTTTCCGATGGCGGCTCCGATCCCATTCGCATGCTCGAATTCGATTGCGAGACTAAGAGCATCGTCGAAGGCGGCTTCGACACGCCGGCCGTGCGCAGTCACGCGACCTGGCTCAGCCACGACGAAATCGCCTATTTCGGCTCCATCGACCGCGAATCCTCGACGCGTTCCGGCTGGCCGCGCGTCGGCCGCCGCCTGAAACGCGGCCAGTCGCCGGTGGATGCGCCCGTGCTCTATGCCGCCGATGACAGCGACATCTATGGCTCCTGTTCGATCTTCAATCCGCAGCTCGCCGGTCTTGCGACGGGAGAGGCGGCCAAGCCGATCCGGATCTTCAGCGCAGGTCACGAAATCGGCAGCGCCAGCCATTTCATCGAGGATGGGGACGGTTCGCTGCGACGGATCGACCTGCCGAAGGATGCCGAGTTCGGGTTCAACCACTCCCATCTGATCTGGCTTGCCAAGACCGATGAACGGCTTCCGGCAGGCAGCCTGACCCTGCAGCCCCTACCGCGGGAGCCCGGCAAGAGCGATGCTGAAGAAAGACGCATCCTGTTTTCGCCCAATGAGCGGCAATCGGTTTCGCAATTCCTGCTGCTGCGCGAATGGTGCGTCTTCATCGTCTCGGACAATATGCAACCGCATCTCTTCGTTCTCGATCTGACCAGAACCGATGCCGAAATCCGCGAAATCGCGCTGCCGGCGGATGTTCAGACGGTGTCGGTCGCACCGCTCTATTCCGATCTGCATCTCGGCGACGATACGCTGCAGGTCTATGGCGCGGGCTTTCTGCAGCCGCCCTCCTCCTACCGGCTGGATCTTGGCGATCGCCAGAACCCGCTTGAACTCAAGCACATTGCCAGCTCCCCAACCTATTTCGACAGCGAAGGCATGACTTCCGTTCTGCTGGAAGCCACTTCCGAAGACGGCACGAAAGTTCCCTATCATATCGTCCTGCCGAGAAGCTGGACCAAGGGTGAACTGCCGGTGCTGATGTATGGCTATGGCGGCTTCGACGTCTCGCTTGGCCCCTATTATTCCGGCGTCATTGGCCGCTGGCTGGTGCAAGGCAACGCCTATGTCATGGCCTATATTCGCGGCGGCGGCGAATTCGGACCGAACTGGCACCGTGCCGCCAAAGGGCACGGACGCCACAAGGCATTCGCGGACTTTGCCGCCGTCGCCCGCGATCTCGTCGCCCGCGGCTATACCAAGCCGTCGCGCATTGCCGGCAATGGCGGCAGCAATGGTGGGCTTTTGACTGGCGTCATGACGACACGCTACCCAAAGGATTTCGGTGCCATCTGGTGCCAGGTGCCTGTCCTGGATATGACCCGCTTCCATGTCTTCCCGGCCGGAAAAGCCTGGATCGACGAATATGGCGATCCCGACAATCCGGCGGACCGCGATTACCTGCTGAGCTATTCCCCACTGCACAATGTCAAGCCTACCTCCGAGATCACTTATCCGTCGATCTACATCGAAAGCTCGAGCAATGACGACCGGGTTCACCCCTCTCATGCCCGGCGTTTTGCGGCGCAATTGGAAGCGCTCGGCCATCACCCGCTGTTCCACGAATTCGGCTCGGGCGGCCATGGCGGCGACGGCGCTTCGACGGAACGCGCGACACGTACCGCGCTGGGCTACAGCTTCCTGCGGGAAACGATCGTGAAAGGCAAAAACCTCTAGGCCGCCCCTCTTCCGGGTTCGAGCAAAAATCAATGGTTGCACGAGCTTCCGATACGCTTGAAACGCGTCGAGGGGCGTGATTAGCTGCAGCCGTGATCACGAAGAGCGGGCGAGCCCGCCCGCTCGTATCCGGGGGGAGTAATAGATGGATCGTCGTTCATTTCTGCGCAAGGCCGGCGTCGCCGGTGCGGGTTCGGTGGCAGCTGCCGCAACGCTTGCTGCTCCGGCCATTGCCCAGAGCAATCCGAAGATCAATTGGCGTCTGACATCGTCGTTTCCGAAATCGCTCGATACGATCTATGGCGGCGGCGAAGTGCTGTCGAAATATGTGTCGGAGGCCACAGACGGTAATTTCAACATCCAGGTGTTTGCGGCCGGCGAAATCGTGCCTGGTCTGCAGGCGGCCGACGCGACCTCGGCCGGAACCGTCGAGGCCTGCCATTCGGTCGCCTATTATTATTGGGGCAAGGATCCGGTCTGGGCCTTGGGAGCTGCCGTTCCTTTCGCGCTCAACGCCCGCGGCATGAATGCCTGGCAATATCACGGCGGCGGCATCGACATGTTCAACGAATTCCTGGCGACGCAGGGGCTGATCGGCTTCCCGGCCGGTAATACCGGTGTGCAGATGGGCGGCTGGTTCCGCAAGGAAATCAACACGCTTGCCGATCTCAAGGGCCTGAAGATGCGCATCGGCGGCTTTGCCGGCAAGGTGGTCGAACGCCTCGGTGTCGTGCCGCAGCAGATCGCCGGCGGCGACATCTATCCGGCGCTCGAAAAAGGCACGATCGATGCGGCCGAATGGGTCGGCCCCTATGACGACGAGAAGCTCGGCTTCTACAAGGTTGCGCCCTATTACTATTATCCCGGCTGGTGGGAAGGCGGCCCGACGGTGCACGTCATGTTCAACAAGGCGGCTTATGAGGGCCTGCCGAAGGCCTATCAATCGCTTCTGCGCACGGCCGCGCAGGCGACCGATGCCAACATGCTGCAGAAATACGATCACCTGAACCCGGCTGCCATCAAGCGGGTCGTTGCCGAAGGGGCGAAGCTCAGACCCTTCAGCACCGAGATCATGAATGCCTGCTTCGACAAGGCCAACGAGGTTTATGCCGAGATGGAAGCCAACAACCCGACCTTCAAGAAGATCTGGGAATCGATCAAGGGCTTCCGCGGCCAGCACTATCTCTATACCCAGGTCGCCGAATACAGCTACGACGTCTACATGATGACGCTGCAGCGCTCTGGGAAGATTTGATCGAATAGCCGATCTCAAAAGAGGAAACCCCGGAGCGATGTTCCGGGGTTTTTCGTTGTGTTAGATCGACAAGCAGGCCGATGCGCGCCGTGTGCATCAATTGAACGACGGAGGCTGGCTGAGATCGTTGGCCGGGGGCTTCGGCTGATCGCCGGCGCCCCGATCCGCCGGCTTGCCGTCAAGCGGATTGCCGCCTGGAAGCTGCAGCCCCGGCAGACCGAGGCCGCCGCCATTGTCCTGGCCGGGTGCGCCGAAGCCGGGGACCTCGATCTTGATCGTGTTGGGATCGACACCCGTTCCCGCTCCCTTGTAGTGCATGACCATCTGCGGGAACATGATCGTCAATGCCACCATCAGGATCTGGATGCCGACGAAGGGCACGGATCCCCAGTAGATCTGGCCGGTCGTGACGGGCGCGATCTGCTTGCCCGTCACCCTGTCGAGATAGGGCACGCGGGCAGCGACCGAGCGGAGATAGAACAGCGCGAAACCGAAGGGCGGGTGCATGAAGCTCGTCTGCATGTTGACGCCGAGCAGAACACCGAACCAGATGAGATCGATGCCGAGTTTGTCGGCCGCAGGTGCCAGCAGCGGCACGATGATGAAGGCAAGCTCGAAGAAGTCGAGGAAGAAGGCCAGCACAAAGACGAGGAGGTTGACGGCGATCAGGAAGCCTACCTCGCCGCCGGGCAGCGACACCAGCAGATGCTCGACCCAGACATGGCCGTTGACACCATAGAAGGTCAGCGAAAAGACGCGCGAGCCGATCAGGATGAACAGTACGAAGGCCGAAAGCCGCGTGGTCGAGGTCAGTGCCGAACGCATAACCTCCATGTTCAGCCGCCCCTTGGCAGCCGCCATTATGAGCGCGCCCACCGCTCCCATCGCGCCGCCTTCCGTCGGCGTCGCGATGCCGAGAAAGATCGTGCCGAGAACGAGGAAGATCAGCGCCAATGGCGGGATGAGGACGATGATGACCTGCTGGGCCAACCGGGACATCACGTTGAGCTTCAGCCCCTTGTCCAGGACTGCAATGGCATAGATGAAGGCAACGCCGACGGTGGCACCGATAATATCCGCATCCCCGCCATAGGTCGAGGTCAGATAGATGTGGGCGGCATAGGCCACGCCGGCACACACCAGCAATGCGATCAGCAAGGATGTGACGCCCGAGCCGAGCGAGCGGGCCTCCTTCGGCAATGCCGGCATAGAGTTCGGCTTCACGATCGACATGATCAATACATAGAGCATGTAGAGACCGGTCAGCACGAGGCCGGGAATGAGGGCGCCGGCATACATGTCACCAACGGAACGACCGAGCTGGTCGGCAAGCACGATCAGGACGAGCGATGGCGGAATGATCTGTGCCAGCGTGCCGGAAGCGGCGATGACGCCGGAGGCGACCCGCCGATCATAGCCATAGCGCAGCATGATCGGCAGCGAGATCAGCCCCATGGCGATGACCGAAGCCGCGACGACGCCGGTGGTGGCCGCCAGCAGCGCTCCGACGAAAATCACCGCATAGGCAAGACCGCCGCGAATAGGGCCGAAGAGCTGGCCGATCGTATCGAGCAGGTCTTCGGCCATGCCGGATCGCTCCAGCACGATGCCCATGAAGGTGAAAAACGGGATCGCCAGCAGCGTGTCGTTCGACATGACGCCCCAGAAGCGATCGGGAAGAGCATTGAGGAGCGGCCATGAGAGGTTGATGGTACCGCCCGAATAGGGCGCGAGCTCCACGCCGATCCAGAAGAACAGCAGGCCGTTGGCGGCGAGCGCAAAGGCGACGGGATAACCCAGAAGCAGGAAAATGATCAGCGAGGCGAACATGATCGGCGCCATGTTCACGGCGATGAATTCGATCATCAGCGCGCCTCCCCGGCCGGGGTTTCGATATCGAGCGGCGCATGCGTCGGTACATAGGGCGTCGGATCATCCGTATCGCCGCGCATGACGGCGATCTTCTTGATGATCTCGGAGATCCCCTGCAGCGCCAGCAGGAAAAACCCAACCAGCAGCAGCGCCTTGCCCGGCCAGATGATCAGGCCGCCGGCGCTGGAAGACACCTCTCCGGACAGGAAAGATGTGCGGACATAAGGCACCAGATCATAGACCATCAGGAGCACGAAGGGCATGAGGAACAGACAATGACCGAGCAGATCGATCCAGTGCTGCACCCGGCGCGGCAGCGAGCCGTAGACGATGTCGATGCGGATATGCTCGTTCTGCCGGAGCGTGTATGCGGCGGCGAGCATGAAAGCTGCGCCGAACAGATACCATTGCGCTTCCAGCCACGCATTGGACGAGGTGTTGAAGACCTTACGGACGACCGCGTTTCCGGCGCTCACCAAGACGGCGACCAAAATAAGCCATGAGACTGATTTTCCAATGATCTCAGTCACATAGTCGACGATTCGGCTGAAGCCGAGCAATGTTTTCATGATTTCCCCCCGCAGCGATTCTTCCCGGATCTTTTGGCCGCGCAGTGGAAGAGTGCCGATTTCAAGCTGTGAATCAAGAGCCCGCACCCGTTTTCCAAGCATGATGACGCCTGGGCACGATGGTCCAAGATTGGACCTGACTCCTGCATTTGCGATTTGCCGCCCTTGCCCACATGCGGCATTCTGATAAAGATCGCATCAATAATCATACTAATCGAGAGACACCCATGTCCCCCATCAACCTCGCTATCGTCGGTGTCGGCAAGATCGTCCGCGACCAGCATCTTCCGTCCATCGCGAACAATGCGGATTTCAAACTGATCGCCACGGCAAGCCGCCACGGCACCGTTGAAGGTATCCCCGCCTTCACGACCATCGAAGCCATGCTCGATGCCGTACCTGACATCGATGCAGTTTCTCTCTGCATGCCGCCGCAATATCGTTATGAAGCCGCATACAAGGCGCTTTCGGCCGGCAAGCATGTTTTCATGGAAAAGCCGCCGGGTGCGACGCTGAGTGAAGTCGCCGACCTCGAAAACCTCGCCAAGGCCAAGGGCGTGTCGCTCTTTGCAAGCTGGCACTCGCGCTATGCGCCGGCCGTGGAGGCTGCAAAGAGCTTCCTCGCCAGCACCAATATCCGTAGCGCTCACGTAATCTGGAAGGAAGACGTGCGCCACTGGCATCCGAACCAGGAATGGATCTGGCAGGCCGGCGGACTCGGCGTCTTCGATCCGGGCATCAATGCGCTGTCGATCGTCACCCATATCCTGCCGCCGCTTTTCCTGACCGGCGCGACACTCGAATTCCCGGAAAATCGCGATTCGCCGATCGCCGCCGACCTGCATTTCAAGAGCGGGACCGGCCTTCCGGTCCACGCCGAATTCGACTGGCGCCAGACCGGCAAGCAGAGCTGGGATATCGTCGCCGAGACGGATGCAGGCCAGATGGTTCTCGCCGAAGGCGGCTCCAAGCTTTCCGTCAACGGCGAGCTGACATTCTCCGCGCCCGAAGCCGAATATCCATCGCTCTATCGCCGTTTTGCCGAGATCGTCAAAGCCGGTACATCCGACGTCGATCTTTCGCCGCTGCGCCACGTCGCCGATGCCTTCATGCTGGGCAAGCGCAAATTTGTTGAAGCATTTTACGATTGATGAGGCTTTCCCGGTGAAGACAATGCCGCCCGCGGCGTGCTAGCGTGGCGCATCGTCTTCACTGGAGAGATGCCTATGGCATCGGAGCATGAACAATCTTTTGGCCTCGGCGTCGGCAACAAATCCGTCAAGCTCGCCGACCCGAACCAGAGCTGGCATGAAGCCTATTTGCTGGAGGAAGCTGCCATTCGCAAGGCTCTCGGAGACCTTGCCGTCGATGTCCAGCATTTCGGCAGCACCTCGATCCCAACGATAAAGGCCAAGCCGATCATCGATATTGCCGTCGGCGTGCGGCGTTTCGAAGATGGGCTTGCCTGTGTCGAGCCGATGGCGTCTATCGGCTACGTCTATGCCGGCAGCAATATCGTGCCGGACGACCATATTTTCGGTCGTGACATTCAAGGGGATACCCGCACGCACCTCGTGCATGTGGTCGAATATGGCGGCCCTACCTGGCGCAACTTCCTGATCTTTCGCGACCGATTGCGCAGGGAGCCGGATTTGGCGCATGCCTATGAGGCACTGAAAGTCGAGCTTGCGGCAAAATATGCCAATGATCGCGCGTCCTATACGGCGGCGAAGAAGGATTTCATCCAGAAGATCCTGTCGGAAGGCGCGTAAAGCACCTTCCCGCCAATCGGAAGAAAGATCAGGCCTTCTTCTCCCAGCGGCCATCCTGCGTCTGCTGCCAATAGGTTAGGCTATGCCCCTCGCCTTTCAGGCGCTTCCATTGGGCACGCGCGCTTTCCAACTGTTCCTGATCGTAGCCGTCGAACATCAGCACGACGCGCTGATAGGCTCCGACATCCGTTGCCTCGGCGCCGTCGATGAAGAAACGCACCGAAGCATTATTTATGTTCTCAGAGGAAATGGTCAGCAGCACCGGCTGCTTGTCTGCCATGTCGCCTTCATCCGTGCCATGCGGCAGAAAGCTGTCCTCGCGATAGGTCCATAGATGGCTATCGAGGAGATCGCGCCGGGCTGGCTCGCGCATCTGCACGGCGACCTGCCAGCCACGTTCGACACTCTTGTCGATCAGCGGCGGCAGGGCGTCTTCAAGCTTCGATTCCGTCAGATGATAGAAGAGAACGTCGGTCATGGCGCCCCTTCTATCTTACAAAATCCGGCTGGTCACGATTCGTAATTGGCACGGACCAGTTCATCGAGCAGGCGCACGCCGAAGCCGGAACCCCAGGACTGATTGATCTCGTCCTGAACCGAGCCCATCGCCGTGCCGGCAATATCGAGATGCGCCCAGGGCGTGTCGCCGACGAAGCGCTTCAGGAACTGGGCGGCTGTGGTCGAGCCGGCATGGCGTCCGCCGGTATTCTTCATATCGGCGAACTTGCTGTCGATCATCTTGTCGTAGTCCTTGCCAAGCGGCATGCGCCAGAGACGCTCGTCGGTCGCAAGACCCGCCGCCGTCAGTTCGCCCGCCAGCTTGTCGTCATTGCTGAAGAGGCCGGCCTGCAGATTGCCGAGCGCCACGAGGATCGCGCCGGTCAAGGTCGCCAGATCGATCATGAACTGCGGCTTGAAGCGGTCGTTCGTGTACCAGAGTGCATCGCAGAGAACGAGCCGGCCTTCGGCGTCGGTATTGATGATCTCGATCGTTTGGCCGGACATGGAGGTGACGATATCGCCCGGACGCTGCGCATTGCCGTCGGGCATGTTTTCCACAAGACCGATGACGCCGATGGCGTTGACCTTGGCTTCGCGTGCGGCAAGCGTATGCATGAGGCCGGTAACGGCCGCAGCCCCTCCCATGTCGCCCTTCATCTCCTCCATGCCAGCAGCCGGCTTGATGGAAATGCCGCCGGTGTCGAAGACGACGCCCTTGCCGATGAAGGCGATCGGCTTGTCCTTCGCCTTGCCGCCCTTCCATTGCATGATCACGAGCCGCGGCGGCCGGGCCGAACCCTGCGCGACCCCAAGCAGAGCCGCCATGCCGAGCCGGCGCATTTCACGTTCCGTCAGGATCTCGATCTCGACGCCAAGCTTTTCCAATTCCTTGGCCTTGGCCGCAAATTCCACGGGACCGAGGACATTCGGCGGCTCGTTCACGAGATCGCGCGCGAGAATCACGCCACCGGCCACGGCTTCGGAGGTCGCGTAGAGCTTCTTGGCGGCTGCCGCTTCCTGGGTGACGATCGTGACCTTCATCACCTTGCGGGAAGCGTTCTTCTCGTCATCATCGCCCTTCTTGGTCTTGTAGGTATCGAAACTGTAGGCGCGCAAAAGCATGCCCAGGGCAAAATCGGCCGCTTCCTTAGCGCCGACTTCGATGTTGGATGCATCGAGGAAGATCGCGACCTTCTCCGTGTTGCGGATTTTTGCAGCTGCGGTGCCGCCGAGCTTCAGCCAGTCGTGCGCTGTCAGGTCCTTGGCCTTGCCGGCACCGATGACGATGATCCGATCGACAGGCGAGGCCTCGGGGGCGATAATATCCAGACTGCTCAACGCTTTGCTCTTGAAGCCGGATACCGGCGCCGCCTTGGCGAAAACGTTCGCGGGATCCGCGCTTTCGGCGCCAGCCGGCAGCTCACTGTCCGTGTCTTTCAGGAGAATGGCCAGACCGCCGCTGAGACGAGCCGACTTGGCGAAGGAAATCTCGAATTTCACAGACATTTCTGCTCCGATAAATATACGTCGTAGTGAGAGAATTTTGCGCAACCATCATTCAAGGTCTCCCTAAGGAATACAAGCTTTCGACGCGGTATTCTCTTCATAAGAGATGTCCGGCCTCTTCAAATCCCTGTCATTCAGCGGGATTAGGCTGGCGCGATGGTGTCTAACCGCCTCGGCGGTTCAATTCTCGCCGGGAAGCCGCCTTGATCATAGATTTCAACAGCATCAACCGCGAAGATCGTTTTCCGGAGGTTCTGCGACCGCGCACGGCAGGCGATGCCTTCATTGCCCTCTTCTGTCTCTGGTGGGCTTTGCTGGGTCTGTTTTCCCTTTTTCCACAGATCGATCTCAGCATCGCGAACATGTTCTTCCAACGGCAGCAATGCTTTGGAAGCACAAGGCCTGACCAGATCTGTGGCATTTTTCCTTTTAGCAGCGATCAGCACATGCGCCTGCTGAGGGAAATCTTCTTTCAACTGCCCTATGTCGTCGCCTTCATGCTGCTCTGGATGCTGCTCAGATGCTGGCGGGATCACGGCGCGACCTTCAATGCGCCCAGAGCCCGAAATCTCAAGGTCGCGCTCGGCTCCCTGCTCGTCGGTCCGGTGCTGATCGTCAATCTGTGGCTGAAAGCGTTCTCGGGCCGCCCGCGGCCCCGGCAGACCGATCTCTTCGGCGGCACGCTCGATTTCGTGCATGCCGGGTCCTTCGCCGGCAAATGTGTCAGCAACTGTTCGTTTATCTCCGGTGAGGCCGCGGCGGCCGGCTGGTTATTTTGCCTCATCCTCATCATCCCGCAGCCGTTCCGATCGGCCGCGGCTCTGCCGATCGCGGCGGTTTCACTGCTGATCCCTGCGCTGAGAGTGGCTTTTGGCGCGCATTATCTCTCCGATGTCGTCCTCGGCTGGCTTTCTTCGCCTGTCATATTCGCCGCTCTGCTGGCTTTATCCCAAACGACACACGACAAAAAAATCTCGGAAAATTAACGAATTTTTTTCGAGTTGGTTGTCGCCAAAAAAACGCAAACAGCGTAGAGGAGGGTGAATCTCTGTCGGCTTGCACGGCAGCTGTTGCGTTTAAGGGCCGGCATGAAGTTATTCGAGACATATATCGTACGGCGTGTCGGTATGATGTTCCTGGTGGCACTGCTGCCAGTGCTCGCTATTATCTGGACCACCCAGGTTCTGCAGCGCATCAACCTCGTGACCGATAGTGGTCAGTCCATGGGCTCCTTCGCAAAGCTCGCGACGCTCATTCTGCCGACGATTATCCCGATCGTTCTGCCTTTCGCATTGGTCATCGGCATCACGCAAACCTTGACCGCGATGAACAGCGATTCCGAGCTGACCGTCATGGAAGCTGCCGGCGCGAAGCGCAGCATCATCATCCGCCCGATCATGATTCTCGCCATTGCGATTAGCGTGTTCTCCTTTTTCGTCG
The DNA here is from genome assembly GCF_014194925.1 of Rhizobium sp. BK491. Lineage (NCBI taxonomy): Bacteria > Pseudomonadati > Pseudomonadota > Alphaproteobacteria > Hyphomicrobiales > Rhizobiaceae > Rhizobium > Rhizobium sp. BK491. Next base: position 1,093,430 of record NZ_JACIAR010000002.1, on the reverse strand, counting down.
ACAATGTCGTCGAGCCGAGAGCCCGCGTCGCTGCCCGTCAGATGGTGGCCGAGGCCTATGCGGACCTTTTGTCCACAGTGATCGAAGAGAAGAACTTCCGGCGCATCGAGGACGGGCTCTATGTCCAGATTTCGCAGCGTCTGTCGGGACGCATCCTCAAGGGATTGTTTGTGGTCGATTCGCGCGATCCCGCCTTCGATCTCATCTATTATGCGAAGGAAGGGGCGGTCGACCCAAGCGGTACGTCGCTGCTCATGAAGGACGGTGAAGTTCACCGCAAAACACCCGACGGCACCGTCTCGGTCATCAAGTTCGATTCCTACTCTTTCGACCTCTCGGACATGACGCAAAGTCGCGGCCAGCCAAATGCGCGAGCCAGCGATCGCAGCCTCGGTTTCCTACTCAATCCGGACACGAACGATCCGGACTATAAGCAAAGGCCTGGCGATTATCGGGCCGAGTTGCATCGGCGGCTCAACGACTGGGCACTGCCGGCAATCTTCGCGTTGATATCTCTGGTGATTGCGGGCGATGCGCGGTCACATCGCGAGGCGCGGCTGCATCCGATGGTGTCGGCGCTGGGCATAGCGTTCGCGCTACGCTGGGCCGACTTCTACGCCGCCAACCAGATTGACCATTCGACCAAATTCATTGGCGTTCTCTACGGCATCAATATCATCGCAGCACTTATCGCGATTGTCCTCTTGCTGCGAAGCCGGAAGATGGCGATGCCCGTCTCGATCCGCAACCGCCTCAACAACTGGAGACAAAAAATCCAGGACCGCATGCCGACCGCACCGGGCAGCTCGAACGGGGGCGGTGCATGATTTTCGGCACGCTCTGGCGCTACTTCTTCACGCGTTACATCGTAACGACGTTCTGGTTCTTCCTTGGCGTCGTCTCGATCGTCTATCTCGTCGACTTCAGCGAGACCGCCGGGCGTCTTGCCGGACTGCCCGGATACACCGTGTCCGTCGGTTTGCTGATGACGGCGGTCAGGCTGCCGTTCATACTGCAGCAGACAGTACCGTTCATCGCGCTCTTCGTGGGCATGACGGTGCTGATCGCCCTCAACCGCCGCCGCGAACTGGTTATCGCGCGCGCGGCTGGCATCTCCGTATGGCAATTCATGACGCCCTTCGTGATGGGCGCTTTCTGCGTCGGTCTCATGACCATGCTCGCGCTTAATCCGATTGCGGCATGGGGTCAGCGACATGCTGAAACAATCGAAGCCGACCTGCGCGGAGACCCGTCCTATCGCAATACGCTTTCTGTTCCGTGGCTGCGCCAATCCAGCGGAAAAGACGACACGATCATCGGTGCCAAGGCCATTCTGAACAATGGAACGACGTTGACCGGTGTCGTGTTTATCCACTTTGATTCACAGGGGAATATCGTCCTGCGGCAGGATGCCGACTCGGCTAAGTTGCAAGATGGTTACTGGCTTCTTAACAATGTCGTCGAGCGGCGGCCTGGTGAAATTCCCGACCACAAGAGTTCGGTACAGGTTCGTACGAATCTGAAACAGGATTTCGTTTCGCAACGCTTGGCTCAACCGGAAACCATTGCTTTTTATGATCTTTCTAATCGAATAAGGGTCGCACGCTCCTTCGGCATATCGACCAACGCACTTGAGACACAGTTTTATTCGCTTCTGTCACAGCCATTCCTTCTGGTGGCAATGACGCTGATTGCGGCAACCGTGTCCCTAAAATTCAGTAGATTCAATCAATCGCGCTCTGTGATTCTGGGTGGAATCCTCTCCGGCTTCGTGCTTTATGTTGTCACCGTGCTTGTAAAGGCATTCGGGAGCAGCGGAGTGGTTCCTCCCTATGTAGCGACATGGATACCCGTGATCGTCGCATTGGCATTCGGAGCAACGATCCTGCTTCATCAGGAGGACGGCTAAGTGGCGGCAGGCAACCGCAAGAGTATCAGAAAGTTTGTGGCTGCCCTGGTTACGGGCACGGCCGCATGTGCATATATTTTGAGCCCGGTCGTCGCTTACGCCCAGGTCAACAATAATAATGCCAGCAATAACAATGGCGGTGCCGGCACTGCGACCTCCCCTATCAAGGTGAAGGTGCCGGACGGTGCAAAGCTAGTCCTTTCGTCCAACGAACTGGTCTATAACAAGGATACGCAGATCGTCACCGCAAGCGGTGCGGTCCAGATCAACTATGGCGGCTACAGGATGGTCGCTCAGCGGGTCGAATATAATCAGAAGTCCGGACGAATGACGGCGCTCGGCAATGTCGAGCTGATCACTCCGGACGGCAATCGCATGTACGGTGACAAAATGGACGTCACCGACAGCTTCTCCGACGGGTTCGTGAACGCCCTTCGCATTGAAATGCCTGACAACACCCGAATGGTCGCCGAAAAGGGCGAGCGTGTCGGCGGCAATCAGCTGATTCTTACAAAGGGCGTTTACACCGCCTGCATGGCCTGCTCTGAACAGGGACGTGCGCCGCTGTGGCAGGTCAAAGCACAACGCGTCGTCCAGAATGGCGTGACCCATACCATTCGTCTCGAGCACGCTCGCTTCGAATTGTTCGGCCTGCCGATCGCCTATATTCCGTGGGTCACGGTTCCCGACAATACGGTTAAGCGCAAGTCCGGCTTCCTGTTTCCGTCGGTCACCGTTGCTGAGCGTCTCGGCGTCGGTGTAACGGTTCCTTATTATTACGTCATCTCACCGAGCATGGATGCGACGGTCACCGCAACTGGCTACACCAATCAGGGCCTGTTGCTCCAAGGTGAGTTCCGCCAGCGCTTCGAGAACGGCACACACACCCTGCGTGTTGCCGGCATCAGCCAGATGAATCCGGGCGCCTTCACGGCTGGTACGACCGACGCCGAGCACAAAACGCGAGGCATGATCAGCTCCAAGGCGGATTTCAGGATCAATCCTCGCTGGACTTTCGGCTGGGATGTCATGGCGCAGAGCGATAATAACTTCTCGCGCACCTATGGTCTGGATGGTCTCAACCAGAGCACCCATACGAACCAGGCCTATCTGACAGGTATCGGAAAGCGCAATTTCTTCGATATGCGCGCCTTCTACTATAACGTGCAGGACACAGACGATAACGCCACGGCGCAGAAGCAACAGGCATACGTCTATCCGAGCGTCGACTACCACTATGTCGACCCGAAGTCGGTTTATGGAGGCGAGCTGTCGGCAACGATGAATTTCACGCATCTGTCGCGTGATAAGACATCCTTCCTTGACGCCACGAGCTCTCTTGGTGACTCCAGCCTGAATGACCGCTACCTGGGTCTTTCCGGCGATTATACGCGTCTGAGCACCGAGCTACAGTGGCAGCGTACCTTCACCACGGATCAGGGCCTGGTTTTGACGCCGCTGGCAGCACTTCGCGGCGACGTCTACGGCCTGGACATGAACGGGCCGGCGGCCAACACCTACTCCGGCAATTATGACAATAGCGACTATGCCGCGCGTGGCATGGCGACCCTGGGTTTCGAAGCCAAATATCCGTTCCTCATCACGACAAGCAACAGCACACATATCTTCGAGCCGATCGCGCAGATTTATGTGCGGCCGGACGAGCAGCTTGCTGGTCGGTTGCCGAACGAAGATGCACAGAGCTTCGTTTTCGACGCCACCAATCTCTTCGATCGTGACAAGTTCTCGGGCTTCGATCGCATCGAGGGTGGTACACGCGCGAATGTCGGGTGGCGTTATACGGCCAGCTTCGACAGCGGTTACAAGCTTCAGCATATCTTCGGACAGTCCTATCAGCTCGCGGGCCGCAACTCGTTTGCGACCGACGATCTGGCTGGCGTCGGTTCGGATTCGGGGCTTGAAACGACCCGTTCCGACTACGTCACCATGTTCGGCCTGACGACACCGCAAGGTATCTCGCTCGCGACATCCTATCGCTTCGACCAGAAGGATTTCGCTTTCAAGCGCGGCGATACATCTGTCGGCTTCTCGAACGATGTGTTCCAGACATCCTTGATCTACACGCATATTGCGGCCCAGCCGCAATATGGTTTCACCAGCAATCAGGATGAAATCCAGTCGCGCGCGCAGATCAAGTTCAAGGAATACTGGTCCGTCTTCGGCACAGTCAGCTATGATCTCAACAGCAATGAGATCACCCGCCAGGGCGTGGGTCTTTCCTACGAGGACGAATGCACGATCTTTACCGTGTCCTTCCTCGACAAGAAGGATTCGACGGCCAGCTCGGCAAGCAATTGGTCGATCGGCGCTCGCCTGACCTTCCGTACGCTTGGCGATGTCAACCTTGGCAGCGTCCAGGACGCGACATTCTGATATGAATCGAAACTGCAAAAGAGCCGGCTTCACCGCCGGCTCTTTTGCATGGATGCGGCTTGCTGTTTCCGACGTCATTGTTTCGCCGCAAGGATTTTGCAATTCATCGCGCTTGATGTAGACATGTGGCGCAAAGTTGCCGTATTGCGCGACAGGCGCACCAAAACGGCGCAATGCTGGCAGGAAATACCTTTGGGAAGGGGTAATTGATGTTTTCTGGAAATGCACCGATGCGCGCTCTGGTGTTTGGAGCGGCGGCCTTGGTTATGGCGAGCTTCGCCGTGCCGAGCAGCGATGTTGCTTTCGCAGCAAGCGAAGTGAAAGTTCTCGTCAATAGCCAGGTGATCACATCCGGTGACATCGCCAAACGCGTCGCCTTTCTCAAATTGCAGCGTCAGAAGGGCGATCTGAACAAGCTCGCCAAGGAGCAGCTCGTCGACGAAACGTTGAAGCGCGCGGAGATTTCCCGCCTGCGCATGTCTGTTTCAACGACGGACGTCGATGCCGCTTTCGGCCGCTTCGCCTCCAGCAACAAGATGACACCGGCGCAGCTCAGCCAGATTCTGGAAAAGGCCGGCGTCGGCGTTGATCATTTCAAGTCCTATATTGCCGTTTCCATGAGCTGGCCCCGGGTTGTCAATGCACGTTTCGGCGCACGAAGCCGGATGTCGAACGACGATCTCGTGACGCGCATGACGGAAAACAAGACAAAGCCCGTTACGACCGAGTATTTCCTGAAGCAGATCATTTTCGTCGTACCGGCAGCAAAGCGCAACGCGATCCTGAATGCGCGCAAGGCAGAAGCCGAGGCGTCACGGTCGAAGTTCCCTGGCTGCGATCAGGCGAAGGTCTTTGCCGCTACGATGCGCGATGTCTCCGTCCAGGATCTCGGCCGTGTGCTCGCACCGGAAGTCCCGGAAATGTGGAAGCCGATGCTGGAGAAGGCTTCCAGCAATACAACCGCTCCCATCGTGACCGATCGTGGCGTCGAATATGTGGCCATTTGTTCGCAACGCCAGGTGAACGATGACGTCGCCGCTGCCGCCGTGTTCCGCGCCGAGGATATCGGCAAAGATAAGGCCGCAGGCGTCAGCGCCAACGATAAGAAGTACATGGATGAACTGCGCTCCAAGGCGCAGATCGTCTATCGCTGATTTGACGATGCCGCCGCGCTCCTCCCTCCCCCTTGCGCTCACGCAGGGGGATCCGGCTGGCATAGGCCCCGACATTACGCTCGCCGCCTGGCTGCGCCGTGGCGAGTTGAATTTGCCGCCCTTTCTGTTCCTCGGCGATGCTGCCGTGCTTGCGGCGCGTGCCTCGCAGCTCGGCTTGACCGTACCCCTGAAGGTGGCCGACCCGGCGACTGCCTGCGACATCTTTCGGGATGCGCTGCCGGTCCTGCCGATCGAGGCCGGGATGGATGTCATCGCCGGCGAACCGCATGTCGCCACCGCCAAGGGTACGATCGCCGCCATAGAGATGGCTGTTTCTCTCAGTATGAGCGGCCAGACATCCGCCGTCGTCACCAATCCGATCGCCAAATCCGTGCTCTATGATGCCGGTTTCGGCTTTCCCGGCCATACGGAATTCCTGGCGGATCTTGCAACGCGCGCCACTGGAAAGCCGGTCATGCCGGTCATGATGCTTGCCGGGCCGAAGCTTCGCGCGATCCCAGTCACCATCCATATTCCGTTGAAGGAAGTGCCGGAAGCGCTGACCTCCGACCTGATCGCCGAGACATGCCGGATCACCGATCACGACCTCCACGTCCGTTTCGGCATCTCCAAGCCGCGCCTTGCCGTGGCAGGCCTCAATCCGCATGCTGGAGAGAATGGCGCGCTCGGCAAGGAAGACGACGAAATCGTGCGGCCTGCAATCGACAAGCTCCGCTCCGAGGGCATCGATGCATTCGGCCCCCTGCCCGCCGACACCATGTTCCATGACGACGCCCGTCGACGTTACGACGTCGCCATCTGCATGTATCACGATCAGGCCTTAATCCCAGCCAAGGCGCTCGGCTTTGACGATTCCGTCAATGTCACGCTCGGCTTACCCTTTGTCCGCACGTCTCCGGATCACGGCACGGCCTTCGGCATCGCCGGCAAGGGCATTGCCAAGGAAGACAGCCTGGTTGCCGCCCTGAAGCTGGCGAGCGAGATCAGCAGCAAGACCGGAAACAATCCCTGATGGCCGCTCTCGATGGCTTGCCGCCCCTTCGCGATGTAATCCAGCGCCATGGCCTCGATGCGCGCAAGGCGCTTGGCCAGAACTTCCTTCTCGATCTCAATTTGACTCAGAAGGTCGCGCGCACAGCGGGATCACTCGAGGGTGTTACCGTTTTCGAGGTCGGGCCCGGACCGGGCGGTCTTACGCGCGCCATCCTGGCGCTCGGGGCGGCCAAGGTTATCGCCGTCGAACGCGATGCGCGCTGCCTGCCGGCGCTGGCCGAAATCGCCGATCACTATCCGGGCCGGCTCGAGGTGATCGAAGGCGACGCGCTGAAGACGGATTTCGCCGCCCTTGCCCCGCAAGGGCCAGTCAAAATCATCGCCAATCTGCCGTATAATGTCGGAACGCAGCTTTTGGTGAACTGGCTGCTGCCGGCGCAATGGCCGCCTTTCTGGCAATCCCTGACGCTGATGTTCCAGAAGGAGGTCGGTCAGCGGATCGTGGCGCAGGAGGATGATGACCATTACGGCCGGCTTGGCGTGCTCTGCGGCTGGCGGACATTGGCTCATATGGCGTTCGACATATCTCCGCAGGCCTTCACGCCCCCGCCGAAGGTGACCTCGACGGTTGTGCATCTGACACCAAGGGAAAACCCCATTCCCTGCTCAGTCGACAAGCTCGAGAAGGTGACACAGGCCGCGTTCGGCCAGCGCCGCAAGATGCTGCGCCAGAGCCTGAAGCCAATTGGTGGCGAAGCCCTGCTTCTAAAGGCCGATATCGACCCACAGCGCCGCGCAGAAACGCTTTCGGTAGAAGAATTCTGCCGGCTGGCAAACTGTCTGTAACCGGCTTTACAGCTTCGGCGTCTCTTCCAGCAGATCGCGAACGAAATCGAACATGCCATGCCGGCGGTCGCGGCGCAGGCGCTCGGCCTTGACGATCGACTGAACGGCGTCGAAAGCAACGTTCAGATCGTCATTGACGATGACATAGTCGTATTCGCGCCAGTGAGCGATCTCGGCCCGGGAATTGGCGAGACGCATGGCGATGACCTCTTCGGAATCCTCAGCACGGCGATGCAGGCGCGACTGCAGCTCCGTCATGGTCGGTGGCAGCACGAAGATGGAGACGACATCGGCCGGCATCTTCTCCTGCAACTGTTGCGCACCCTGCCAGTCGATATCGAAAAGCATGTCGCGGCCCTCTGCCATGGCAGTCTCCACGGGCTCGCGCGGTGTGCCATAGAAATTGCCATGCACCTCGGCCCATTCCAGCAGGGAGTCTGAATCGCGAAGGCGCTCGAACTCGCGCTGTGAGACGAAATGGTAGTGCACGCCCTCGATTTCGCTCGGCCTGCGCTGCCGCGTCGTGACGCTGACGGAGAGGCTCACCTGCTTGTCCTTATCGAGCAGTGTGCGCGCGATCGTCGACTTGCCGGCACCTGACGGCGAGGAGATGGCTAGCATCAGCCCTCGGCGGGCGATTGGAATGGATGTGGATGTCGCCGGCTTCATGGCCTACTCCAAATTCTGGACCTGTTCGCGGAACTGGTCGATAACCACCTTCAGCTCGATGCCGGCGGCAGTAACCGCCGCTGCATTCGACTTCGAACAGATGGTATTCGATTCCCGGTTAAATTCCTGTGCAAGAAAATCGAGCTTTCGTCCGACAGGGCCGCCCTTGGAGATGAGATCGCGCGCCGCCGCCACATGCGCTTTGAGACGATCGATTTCCTCGCGCAGATCGGCCTTGGTGGCGAGAAGGGCCGCTTCCGCATGCAGTCTGTCGCGGTCGAGGCCGGACGAGCCATCGAGAAGCATCGACACCTGCGTGGCTAGCCTTGCAGCAATTTGCTGCGGCGAACGAGTGGGATCACGCTCGACCGTCGTCGTCAGTGCCTCGATCGTTGCCACATGGCCGAGCAGCACCTTGCCGAGTGCATCGCCTTCTTGCCGGCGCATGTCGCTGAGATCACCGAGCGCGGCCTCAAGGCCGATCATGATATCGGCATCTCGGGCAGCGACCGTATCTTCATTTTCTTCGGCTTCCTTGAATTCCACCAAGCCGCGCACGGCCATCAGGCTTTCCAGTCGCAACGGCGCGGGATCGACGATGCCGGCCAGCTGATCGCGCAGCGCCAGGACCGCCGCCAGCGCATCCTGATTCACGACGACCTCGACGCGGCTCTCTTCGATGGAAAGGGAAAGGTTGACCTGCAGGTTGCCGCGCGTGAGCCGATCCGCAATCGACTTGCGGACATCAGCCTCAAGGCGCTCCAGGCCTGGCGGCAGACGCAGACGGACATCCAATCCCTTGCCGTTCACGGAGCGCAGCTCCCATGCCCAACGGCCACGACCGCTCGTTCCCTCACGCCGGGCAAAACCGGTCATGGACTGCAATGCCATGCAAGCCTCCGATAATTCTATCCCCATCCAACGAAAGTCTTCGCATTATGGGTCAATGTAAAGTGAATCCGCGCCGCGCTTCCTATGCAAGCCGCGGCGCAGTGAGGATCAGTTGGTTTTCTTCTTCTGCTGTGCGCCTGAGCCGGGAGCGACGGCAGCATCGTCGGGCTGACCGTCCACGGCAATGGCGCTGGGATCTTCACCCTTTTCGGCAACCAGCTTGCGCCAGCGCCTGACATTGGCGTTGTGCTCGTCAAGCGTTGCGGCGAAGACGTGTCCGCCCGTGCCGTCAGCGACGAAATAAAGGTCCTGCGTCTTCCACGGATTGGCGACAGCCTCCAGAGCGTCCCTCCCAGGATTTGCGATCGGTGTCGGCGGCAAACCCTTGATGAGGTAAGTATTATAAGGCGTGTCCTTCTTCAGGTCAGACTGATAGATCGGACGATCGGCCGGCTTCCCTTCGCCGCCGAAGAGGCCGTAAATGACGGTAGGGTCAGATTGCAGACGCATACCCTTGCCGAGGCGGTTCAGGAAGACGGATGCGACGTGCGCACGCTCATCGGCAAGACCGGTTTCCTTTTCCACAATGGAGGCCAGCGTGACGAAATCCTGCTTATTCGCCAACTGCACGCTTGAGTCGCGCTTTTCCCAGATCTGCTCGACCAGCTTCGTCTGCGCGGCCTCCATCTGCTGAATGATTTCCGTGCGTTTGGTGCCACGCGTGAACTTATAGGTGTCAGGCCTCAGGCTGCCCTCCGGCGGCAGCGCCGACGGCAGATCGCCTTCCAGCACGGTATCGGCCTGCAGCTTATTGAACATCTGCCGAATCGTCAGGCCCTCAGGTAGGGTAACGGAATAGAGGATCGACTTGCCGGACTTCAGCAGTTCCATGATATCCTTCATGGAAGCACCAGCCTTGATCTCATATTCGCCGGCCCGAAGAGTTTCGCCGTCATGGAGATAGGTGGCCGTCAGCCAGCGGAAAATGCGCTGATCGCTGATGATGTTATTGGATTCAAGGCGATTGGCGATCTCGCCGAGACCGGCACCATTCCGAACGATGAAATTCGTATTGGTCGTCAGCGGACCGGGGCCTTGATAGATCGAAAACGCGTAATAGGCGCCGCCGATCGCAACGACGGCAACAAAAACTGCCAGCGTCATCAGGAAGTTCAGAAAGATGACCATCTGGCTGCGGGCTTTGCGCGAACGCTTCGGCGGGTCCGGAACACGCTCCGGACGCAAGGCTTCATTGGCCGACTTCGGGATGATCGGCCCTTTCTGCCCGTTCGGAGTTCCATTGCTCTGGTTCGTATCGCTCACCGGCAATCCCTTCCCTTTTGTGATTGCCTGCTCTTTGGCCAAGCAATGCGGCAAAAAACAGGTTCAGAAGATAAGGCGGAACCGAGGCTCCGACTTCGACCGATCAGGCGTTCCCGCACCGCATTCCCGAAAAAGACGAAGGCGCAGCAACAATGAAGAATGCGGGCGAGGTTGCCGAAAGACATCCCCGCTGTCACCGTTATGCGTTGTTATTAAGCCTCATAGCGACGCAGAACAAGCGATGCATTCGTGCCGCCGAAGCCGAAGGAGTTCGATAGCGCGACGTTGATTTCGCGCTTGCGGGCCTTGTGCGGAACGAGATCGATGGCGGTTTCGCGTTCCGGATTGTCCAGATTGAGCGTCGGCGGGGCGATATTGTCGCGGATGGCGAGCGTGGCGAAGATCGCTTCGATCGCACCAGCGGCGCCGAGCAGATGGCCAGTGGCCGACTTGGTGGACGACATGGAGATCTTCGACGCGGCATTGCCGACCAGCCGCTCGACTGCGGCAAGCTCGATCGTATCCGCCATGGTGGAGGTACCGTGTGCATTGATGTAGTCGACATCATCAGGCGTCAGACCTGCGCGCTTCAAAGCCGATGTCATACAGCGGAATGCGCCTTCGCCATCCTCGGACGGAGCAGTGATGTGGTGCGCATCGCCCGAGAGGCCGTAGCCTACCACTTCGGCATAGATCTTGGCGCCACGTGCCTTGGCGTGTTCGAGCTCTTCAAGCACGACGATCCCGGCGCCCTCGCCCATGACGAAGCCGTCACGGTCGCGATCATAGGGGCGCGAGGCCTTCTGCGGCGTATCGTTGAAGTCCGTCGACAGCGCCTTGCAGGCGGCAAAGCCGGCAAGCGAAATGCGGCAGACCGGAGCTTCGGCACCGCCGGCAACCATGACATCGGCATCGCCGAGCATGATGAGGCGGGCGGCATCGCCGATCGCGTGCGCACCGGTCGAACATGCCGTGACGACGGCATGGTTCGGGCCGCGGAGCTTATGGCGGATCGAGACCTGCCCCGAAACGAGATTGATGAGACGCCCTGGGATGAAGAAGGGCGAGATGCGGCGCGGACCCTTGTCGCGCAGCGTATAGCCGGCTTCGACAATGCCTTCGAGGCCACCGATGCCCGAGCCGATCATCACGCCCGTTGCAATCTGATCCTCGTCCGTTTCCGGATGCCAGCCGGCATCGGCCAGCGCCATATCGGCGGCCGCCATGCCATAGATGATGAAGGGATCGACCTTGCGCTGCTCTTTCGGCTCCATCCAATCGTCAGCATTGAACGTGCCGTCGGTGCCGTCGCCTACGGGAATTCGGCAGGCAATCTTTGCCGCAAGATCCTCGACCTCGAATTCAGTTACGAGGCGGGCGCCATTGTGCCCAGCGAGCAACCGCGTCCAAGACACCTCAGTGCCACAGCCCAAAGGTGATACCATGCCGGTACCCGTGATAACGACACGTCTCATCGCCCGCAGACCCCCGTCTTTTTATGATGATATGCGTATAAATAGGTTTCGGCCGGCATCGCCGGACGAAATAGGGCGGACTCTTCAGCCCGCCCTGTCAAAAAGCGCGAATGATTAGGCCTGGGCCTTCTCAATGAACTTTACCGCGTCGCCGACCGTCAGGATCGAGTCGGCAGCGTCGTCCGGAATTTCAACGCCGAATTCTTCTTCGAAGGCCATGACCAGTTCGACGGTGTCGAGCGAGTCCGCACCCAGATCGTCGATAAAGCTTGCGCTTTCAACAACCTTGTCGGCGTCAACGCCAAGATGATCAACAACAATTTTCTTTACGCGTTCTGCGATATCGCTCATGTCGGTTTCCTCGACCTTATATCCTGATGAGAATGCCTTGTGACATCCCTACCCTAATTCAAACCTGCAGCATCTGTTCCGACGCCGCTGGCAAACCCGTTCAACCCGGCATTGAGATCCGGTCCAGCGCCTTGAATACGGCCCAGTCCGCCTGAATTTTCCGGACGACTGTTCACAGTCATGGCCCGCTTAACACGGTTTAAGTCTGTCGCAAAGCCAGAAAATAGCCGGCTCCGGGTTGCTCAACATGCTATTGGCGGGAAAGTACCCTCCAACAGCAATTCCTTTAGATCATTGCCATGCCGCCATTGACGTGGATCGTCTGACCCGTGACGTAGCTGGCTTCCGAAGATGCAAGATAGGCGACGGCGGAAGCGACTTCCGCGCCAGTGCCCATGCGCTTCATGGGAATGGCACCCATGATGGCTTCTTTCTGCTTGTCGTTCAGCTTGCCCGTCATCGCGCTTTCGATGAAACCCGGGGCAACGCAGTTGACCGTAACGTTGCGCGTCGCGATTTCCTGGGCTAGCGACTTGGTGAAGCCGATCATGCCGGCCTTGGAGGCGCAATAGTTCGCCTGGCCCGGATTGCCGGTCACGCCGACGACCGAAGTGATGTTGATGATGCGGCCATAGCGGCGGCGCATCATCGGATGGGTGAGCTCCCGCGTCAGGCGGAAGACGGCTGTCAGATTGACTTCCAGCACGGCGTCCCAGTCCTCGTCACTCATGCGAACGAACAGGCCGTCCTTGGTGATGCCGGCATTGTTCACGAGAATATCGACGCCGCCGAGCTCTTCCTCAGCCTTGGCGCCGAGCGCCTTGACCTCGTCGCGGTCCGACAGGTTGGCCGGGAAAATCTTGACGCGATCGCCGAGTTCGGAGGCCAGCGTCTCGAGCTTTTCGACGCGCGTGCCGTGCAGGCCGACGATTGCGCCCTGCTTGTGCAGGAGCCGGGCAATTTCTTCGCCGATGCCACCGGATGCACCGGTTACCAGGGCCTTGCGGCCGGTCAAATCAAGCATGTGTGTCCCTCGTTCCTTGAATATATCAGGCAAGCAATGCGGCAAGCGCCGTATCTATATCTGCAGCATTGTTGACGGCGATGCCGTTGACCGATTTGTCGATGCGGCGGGCAAGACCCGTCAGCACCTTGCCGGCGCCAATTTCATACAATGTCGTCACGTTGTTGGCGGCAAACCATTCCACCGTCTCGCGCCAGCGCACCTGTCCGGTGACCTGCTCGACGAGCAACCGCGCGATCTCATCGGCGTCGGTAACCGGAGCCGCCTTCACATTGGCGATAACAGGCACGACCGGTTTGGTCTTGGCGACGCCGGCAAGCGCTTCCCGCATGGCGTCCGCAGCAGGCGCCATCAATGCGGAATGGAACGGCGCGGAGACCGGCAACAGGATCGCGCGTTTCGCGCCCTTGCCGGTCGCAAGTTCCGCCGCCTTTTCGACCGGGGCTTTCTCGCCGGAGATAACGATCTGGCCGCCGCCATTGTCATTGGCGATCTGGCAGGCGCCGAGCACGGAAGCTTCTTCGCAAACCGCGATGACATCGGCATGTTCAAGGCCGATGATCGCAGCCATCGCGCCGACGCCGACCGGAACAGCCGCCTGCATGGCATTGCCGCGGATGCGCAGCAGGCGCGCCGTGTCGGCAAGCGAGAAGGTGCCGACGGCACAGAGAGCGGAATATTCGCCGAGCGAATGACCAGCCACATAGGCGACCTTGCTCTTCAGATCGAGGCCACGCGCCTGCAGTACACGGATAACTGCCATCGACACTGCCATTAGCGCAGGTTGCGCATTGGCCGTCAGGGTCAGCTTATCTTCCGGGCCGTTGAAGACAACGTCGGAGAGCTTTTCACCGAGCGCATCATCGACTTCCTCGAAGACGGCGCGCGCCTCGGCGAAATTGTCGGCAAGGTCCTTGCCCATGCCGACGGCTTGGCTGCCCTGGCCGGGAAATGTGAAAGCAACAGTCATTATAAAGCGTCCTTTTGGGGGTCGTTTTGCTTCCCAATGACATTGTTTGCAGCGGAGTCAATAGTGCAAGTCCCGCAGCCGCGCGCTTTTGCGGCTGCGAAGTGCAATGATTTTTTTCTTGCGCTCGCTCAGATCGAGCCTAAATTTGCGCGACCTCATTCATTTTGACCTTCTCCCATCCCCAAGGTTTTCCCATGAAATATAAGAGATTAGGCCGCACCGATATTTCCGTTTCGCAGATCTGCCTGGGCACGATGACTTGGGGCACGCAGAACAGCGAAGCCGAAGCCCATGAACAGATGGACTATTCCGTTCAGAAGGGCATCAATTTCTTTGACACCGCCGAAATGTATCCGACGACACCGGTGGGACCGGAGACTCAAGGCCGCACCGAAGAATATATCGGTACCTGGTTCGAGAAGAGCGGCAAGCGCAAGGATGTCGTGCTCGCCACCAAGGTCGCCGGTCCCGGCCGCGAATATCTGCGCGGCGGACAAGGTCCGGACGCAGCCAATATCAACGCAGCTGTTGATGCCAGCCTGAAGCGGCTGAAGACCGACTACATCGATCTCTATCAGGTCCACTGGCCGAACCGCGGCCATTTCCATTTCCGTCAGAACTGGCGCTATAACCCCTTCAACCAGGATCGCGAGAAAGCGATCGCCGATATCACCGAAATCCTGGAGACGATGGGCGAGCTGGTGAAGGCCGGCAAGATCCGCGCCGTCGGCCTCTCGAACGAGACGACCTGGGGCATTCAGAAATATCTGACGATTGCCGAGCAGAAGGGCCTGCCGCGCGTCGCCACGACCCAGAACGAATACAACCTGCTCTATCGCCATTTCGACCTCGATCTGGCCGAACTGTCGCATCACGAAGATGTTGGGCTGCTCGCCTATTCGCCGCTCGCCGGCGGTATCCTCACCGGCAAATATGTCGGCGGCGCAAGGCCGGCCGGCTCGCGCGGCTCGATCAATCTCGATATCGGTGGCCGCCTGCAGCCGCTGCAGGAACCGCCGGTGAAGGCCTATCTCGAAATCGCCGCCAAATACGGCATCGATCCTTCGAAACTGGCGCTAGCCTACTGCCTCACCAAGCCGTTCATGACCTCGGTTATCATCGGCGCGACGACGATGGCGCAACTCGAGACCGATGTGGCCGCTGCTTATGTGACGCTGCCGGAAGAGGCACTTGCCGAGATCGAGCAGGTGCATCGCAAGTATCCGATGCCGATGTGAGGAAGCCTGCCGGTAGGATTCTAAACGGATAAGCGGGCAAGTTTGTCCGTTTATTCGGCCGTCGTGGTGGAAGCACGGCAGCAGATTTCGCGAACGTAGTTGTTGCCATAAGTAACGAAGGCGGTCGGAGGGATACTTTTGGTATTAATCAAAGGCTGAAATACAAGGGAATTAACATCTCCCTCGTACGTCCCAACAATCGTGACGGCGTAACTCCCCTGTGCGGTTAAATGAACTGCCATTGGAATAAATGACTGCTTGGCGAAAACCATTGCGGGCTCTAAAAATTTTTCAGTGGTTATTTCAATGTATCGCCTCCCAAGCTGTTTTTCTTCAAATTCACGCACCCATACCGACGTTTGGGGCATATAACCGGCTTTTTTGCCGATCAACACGCGATACCAGTCGCCGGTGCTCTTGATGATCTGTAACTCGCTTCCATTCGCAAAAGCCGCAATCGTCTTGGAGCGGATATCCCGCCCGGCTTTTAATAAAGCCGAACCACTATCATCTTGAACAATACCGTTTCTTGGGACAGGAACTTGCAGAAGCGGCGGCTTCTTGCTCAGCGTCTTTGACGTTCTGCGTCCGTCAGCAGTCGGTGCCTGAGCTTTGTCGGACGACGATTTGACCTCAGATTCATGAACTTCTTGAAACGAGACCGTCGTAACGCGAAACTGTGTCATTTCGCTCGATGACAAATAACGAATATCATCGCTGTCGTATTTTAGGGCAAGCTGCAGCAAACTAGGATCGACGCCCATTTCGTTCATATAGGAAATCACGTCGGCGGTTTGCTGTTGAACGGCCGCAACGGCATCCTCGACATTCATTCCACTGGTATCGCTGAACGAAGATTTATGAACGCCGATCGCACCCGGCTCGGCATAACGAATTACGCCGCCAAGAAATGACAAGGAGCAAGCCGAGGCACATTCCGAGCCCCGGGAAGCCACGGTTTGAAGGCCAAGAGAGCGGATCAGACGGCCGAACTCCATGGCCTTGTATACGTTTCCGCCGCCACTGAAGAAACTAACGGAAAACGCATGGCTGGAAAGAACTTTGTTGCGGAATATGGTCAAGTCATCGTCAGCTTCGAACTGACCAGTCACCATGATAAACTTAGAACCATCTTTCAGGCTATAGGCTTCATAGCTTAATCTCGCTATTGCATCCTGAGCGAGAAGGATGAAGCCCAAAACAAGACCTGCCAAAGCAAAGTTTTTTCTCATTACTTTCACAACCCAGCCCCCGATATCAGCCAAGTCATGAATTCCACAGGTTCTATCATTTCACAAGTCTTGATTGCAGTGCATATTTCAAGAGTTGCTCGGCTCCAAGGTTGACATGGAACAAGCCTCCAATACCGCTATTAATGTCCTGCCGACTGCCGCAAGCAACTATTACTCCGCCTTCGGCGCAATCGCCAATTCGGAACCATAAGCCTCCTTCAATTCTTCCTCCCCTTTCACACGGTCCGTGGACTTGTGAAGCAGGATCGACCGATAACCCTCCGAACTCCGTCCCTCGATCAAGGTGACATCGGCATTTCCGGGATTGTCCGAGCGCTCGAACCAATCGACCGGGTGATGCAGGAAGTTCATCTCGAAGGCGCGGTTGGTAACGCCGTGGCCGACGATGACGACATTGTTTCTGCCGTTTTCGGCGTCGTGCATAACGGTCTGCAGGAACAGACGGACGCGCTGGGCGACATCGGCGCGGCTTTCGCCATCCGGCGGACGCGCGTAGAACTTGCCGTTATTGTTGCGCAGCCTGGCCCATTTCTCGAACTCGTCGGGGAATTTCCGCTTCTGTTCGGCGTGATCGTAGATTTCGGTGAAGAGCCCGAAATCCTGCTCACGCAGCAGATAATCCTCTCTGACATCCCCGATGAGCTCGGCAGACAGAACCTCCAGCAGGGCATCCTTGCTCTGCCGCGTCCTCAGGAAAGGCGAGTACCAGACGCACAGCTTGCGCAATTCGGCTGATGGCAATGCCTTCAGATAGGCTGATATCGCCTCCCCCGCCTCCAGCACCTGTCGATAGCCCCATTCGGTCAAGGGCACATTATGATCGCCGAACTGCCGATAGGCTCGGTCGTCTATATTGCCGAGGGATTCGCCGTGCCGAACGAGAAAGATGCGCATGAACCATCCCTGTTGCTGCAATTCGCATCCCATCATATGTGAGAGCGCGGCGGGTGCAACGCTGCGGCGGATGGGAGCTCACGATTTGGCCCGAGCATCAACGCCGCTCACGGGCAAACGGCATAATTTCGCCCGCACCCTTGCCTTTCGGAGAAAAATCCGTATAAGCCGCCCTGTTCGCAACCCGGTCTTCTGGCTGGTGGCTGAACGGAGGGCCGGTTTTCCGCAAGGGGAATCGTTCGGAACGGAAGCGTTCCAGCCTCCCGTGTCTCCGCTCTCGACCGTCTCGGAAACGCTTTTCTTGCTTGGGTTTACCCTCTCAGGAGCAGTCGTTGAGGCTTAGCCGCCGAATATCGGGTTCAGACCAACGCAAGAAAGGCAAAGCTATCCATGGCTCTTTACGAACATGTATTCCTTGCCCGGCAGGATATTTCCGCTCAGCAGGTCGACGCCCTCGTAGAACAATACAAGGGTGTCATCGAAGCTCACGGCGGTAAAGTCGGGCGTATCGAGAACTGGGGCCTCAAGTCCCTTACCTACCGCATCAAGAAGAACCGCAAGGCTCACTACGCCCTGATGGACATCGATGCTCCGGCCGCTGCGATCCAGGAAATGGAACGCCAGATGCGCATCAGCGAAGACGTCCTGCGTTACATGACGATCGCTGTCGAGAAGCACGAAGACGGCCCGTCGGCCATGATGCAGAAGCGCGACCGTGACGACCGTCCGCGCCGCGATGGCGACCGTCCGGAGCGCAGCTTCGGCGATCGTGGTCCGCGCCCGGATCGTGGTGACCGCGAAGACCGTCCGCGCCGTCCGCGCGAAGACCGCGTATAAGGAGATTTGAGAATGTCTGAAGTTTCCTCCGCACCGGTCCGTCGTCCGTTCCATCGCCGCCGCAAGACCTGCCCGTTCTCGGGCGCCAATGCGCCGCGCATCGACTACAAGGACGTTCGTCTCCTGCAGCGCTACATTTCCGAGCGCGGCAAGATCGTTCCGTCCCGCATCACGGCCGTTTCCCAGAAGAAGCAGCGCGAACTCGCCCAGGCGATCAAGCGTGCGCGTTTCCTCGGCCTGCTGCCCTACGTCGTCGCTTAATATAAGCTGACGCCGACTGAATTAGAGGGAAGGCAGCGATGCCTTCCCTTCTCCCTTTCGCGATGGGCGCGGATCGGAACCTTGAAACCCCATGTTGGGGATAAGCTTTCACGCCCGCGTGGCGAAGGCATCCTCTAACTGCTCGATACGAAGCAGGACAGCGACGTGAAAAAGTTGAACGTAAAAGAGCTTGGCATCGGCGCGCTCGCCGGTCTGACCGCCGCCCTACTCGTGTATGGCGCGACCCTTCAGCCATTGTTGTTCATCCTGTTCGGCGCGCTTTCCGCTCTCCCGATTCTGATCGTCGGCCTCGGCTGGGGCAATATCGCCGTCATCGTTGCCGTCGTGGTCGCCGGCATCGTCGGCACGATCATCGCACCCTCGGTCTATTTCGGGCTCTTCGTCGTTCTCTTGACGCTGATACCCGCATGGCTCAGCCATCTCGCCAATCTGGCGCGTCCTGCCTCTGAACTTGGTGGGCCGGATAATCTGATGGCCTGGTATCCGCTCTCCGACATCATGCTGCATCTGTGCGGCCTTGCAGCCGTCGTCATCATCGTCGCCGGCGCGGTCATGGGTTACGGTGCCGATTTAGTGGGACAAGTCGTCGACGCCTACATGGCCGCGGTGAACCAGCAGTCTCCCGATCTTCAGCTCAATCCGGTTGCGATCGCGAAGATGAAGTCGCTGATGCTCTACATGATTCCGATCGCCTGGGGCATGATCTGGGTCATGATGCTGCTGGCCGCCTATTATGTAGCGACCCGCATTGTCGCGGCCTCGAGCCACAATCTGCGTCCGCGCGACGATATCCCCTCGTCGCTGCGCATGAACCGCAATGCGATCTTCGTCTTTCTCGTGGCGATCGTCGCGATCTTCTTCAGTGGCGTTCTCGGCCTCATCGCCGCCGCCGTGCTTGGCGCCTTCGGCGCGGGCTTCATCGTTTCCGGCTTTGCTTCGCTGCACTACCGGACGCGGGGCAAGGACTGGCGTCTGCCGGTTCTGATCATCTGCTACCTGGTATGCTTCTTTGTGACGCTGCCGCTCTTCATCATCCTTGTTCTCGGCCTCTACGATACTCGCAAGGCGATATCGCTCACCCCGAACAAGAATGCCGACACACCCAAACAAGACACGAAAATCTGACATCGAAAGGAACAAGAAAATGGAAGTCATTCTTCTCGAACGCATCTCCAAGCTCGGCCAGATGGGCGAAACCGTTAAGGTTCGCGACGGCTTTGCCCGTAACTACCTGCTGCCGCTCGGCAAGGCGCTGCGCGCCAACGCCGCCAACAAGGCTCGTTTCGAAGCCGAGCGCGCAACGCTCGAAGCCCGCAACCTCGAGCGCAAGAGCGAAGCCCAGAAGGTTGCCGACGTTCTCGGCGGCAAGTCCTTCATCGTCGTTCGCTCGGCTGGCGAAACCGGCCAGCTCTACGGTTCGGTCGCTGCTCGTGACGTCGTCGAAATCCTCGCCGCCGAAGGCTTCAACATCGGCCGCAGCCAGGTTCACATGAACACGCCGATCAAGGCTATCGGCCTGCACGATGTTGCCATCGGGCTTCACGCCGAAGTCGAAATCAAGGTTGAACTCAACGTCGCCCGTTCCGCTGAAGAAGCCGAGCGTCAGGCCAAGGGCGAAACCCTCACCTCCGCAGACGCCATCTACGGCGTTGACGAAGACGCGCTGCGTCCGGAAGATTTCTTCGATCCGGAAGCTGACCGCGACGGCGAAGAAGAAGCTTGATCCTCAAGCCTTCTCCAAAACTGTGAATGAAAGAAAGCCTGGGTCCTCGACCCAGGCTTTTTGGTTATTGGCAGACGATAAAGCGAACGCCTCTGTCAGTCGTTATTCCTGGGCTCCGGCAGTGGAGCCGAATCCTTGTCAATCGAAACGACGACGGACATGCCAGGCGCCAACTGGTCGGCGAGTGGCTGTCCATCCTCGATCTTGATCCTTACACCGAGACGCTGGGCGACCTTGGTGAAATTGCCCGTGGCGTTGTCGGGCCTGATGACGGCAAATTCGGAACCCGCTGCCGGAGAGAAACGCTGGATGCGGCCCTTGATCTCGCGACGCCCGAGCGCATCCACGGAAATCGTGGCGGGCTGGTCGAGCTTCATGCCATCGAGCTGCGTTTCCTTGAAATTGGCTATGACCCAGACGTCCTTCGGCACCAGGTTCATCAGCTGCGTACCTGGTGTCACATATTGGCCGAGGCGTACGCCAACTTCCCCAATGCGGCCGTCCTGCGGCGCCCTGATGGTCGTGTTGTCGAGATCGATATCGGCAAGCTGCACGGCAGCCTCCGCGCCGCTGACACCGGCTTCCAGGGAGGCGCGGTTGACGATGATCGTCGTCAGGTTCTGCTCAGAGACGTCGAGAGCGGCCTTTGCCTGATTGACCGATGCCTGAGCCTGCTGCAGCGTCGCCTGCGCCTGTTCGGAATCGCTCGTGGTCGAGACACCTCTGGAGACCAGTGTCGTGACGCGATCGAAGGCAAGCTGGGCACGCTTCAACGCTGCATTGGCGCTATCGATCTGCGCCTGGCTGGAGACGATGCCGGCCTTGGCGGCCTGCTCCTGCTGCTGCGAATTGGCAAGTGCCGCCTTCTGCCCGTCCAGCGTCGCGTGGGCTTGCGCCACCTTCTGCTTGTAGATGCGGTCGTCGATCTGGGCGAGCACATCGCCCTCCTTGACGAGCTTATAGTCCTTGATCGGCACGTCGGTGATATAGCCGCTGACCTGCGGGCTGATCGTGGTGACATAGCCTTTGACATAGGCGTCGTCCGTGGTCTCGACGGAGGTTTTGAACGGCGGCAGATGCCAGGCATAAAGTATCAGCATGACGCCGCCGACACCGGCGAGCACGGCGATGACTTCGATTGGAGAGCGAACGAGCCTCGACATGGAGCTATTTCATATCCTCATGGGTTGGATGTCACGACCTCAGCCCGACCGTCGGCCAGGCGAGCCCTGACGAATCGGAAGAAGACATGGATTGAGAGGCCGGCAAGCGACAGGAAAGCGATTACGGCGGCAGTGAAGAAGGCATCTCCATAGGCGAGCATATTGGCCTCGCGGCTGACCTGCGCACCGAGCAGCGCCAGCCCCTCCCCCTTCAGGAGCGCGCTATCCCCGATCACCTTGCCATAGGAGGATGAAAGCTGGCTGACGCGTGTGGCCACATGCGGATCGGTCAGAAGCACGCGCTCGGTCAGGACGGCAGAATGGAACTTCTCGCGAATGGTGATCAGCGTGCCATAGAAGGCTGAGCCGATCAGGCCGCCGATGCTTTGCGTGAAGGTGAAGACGACAAAGAAGGTCACCAGATAGGGGGGACCCTTGGATATAGCCTCCTTGAAGCCTTGCGACATGGAGGGCGGCAGGAACAGGGCCGCGCCGGCTGCGACCAGCGCCTGGCTGAAATACATCTGCTCAGGACGGGTCAGGTTCGTCACCTGCGAATCCATCAGCGAGCCCACCCCCATCAGGATAAGCGCGACGAACTGGATCTGCCACGTGTAGCCGTAGCTCATGAACACGGTGCAGATGAGCCCGCCTATGATGGAGAAGGCCAGGATGATCCAGTACAGAATGGAAAGCTGATCATAGAGGAGCCCGACCGCGTTCTGATAAAAGGTCATGATGACCGAGGTCTGCTCGGCGGCAATGATGCGGAAGACCAGCAGGATCGCCGTCAGATGTAGAATTTCCGGCCGAAGCAGCCAGCGAACGTCGATCAAAGGCGTCGACCGCCTCAGCTCGACGACAATGGCAACGGTCAGGGACGCGATGGCAATCACCAGGACGACCCCGAGCCATGGCACCTCCAGCCACCAGTAGAGGCGCCCGACCG
Organism: Rhizobium sp. BK491; assembly: GCF_014194925.1. Classification (NCBI taxonomy): domain Bacteria; kingdom Pseudomonadati; phylum Pseudomonadota; class Alphaproteobacteria; order Hyphomicrobiales; family Rhizobiaceae; genus Rhizobium; species Rhizobium sp. BK491. The sequence goes on along the minus strand of NZ_JACIAR010000002.1, from coordinate 1,071,071 downwards.
ACAGGGCGACGGCCAGACAGCCGAAACCGATCGCCACGAGAAGGTAGCTGAAGATATCGCCCAGCACGATGACTTTTACACGCGGCGGCGGTGTCAGCGGCAGCAGATAGATGATCGGCATGACGAGGAGCGCCAACGCCATCTCGAGCGTGTACAGGCCACGCCATTCGCCATAGTCCAGCAGCGAGGGTGACACGAGGCGCGTGATGGGAGCGGCAAGCAGCGTGTTCATCATCGCCAGGCTGACGCCAACAGTCATCTTCTTCGCCGGCTCGAAGGCCTCCAGCATATAAAGGAAGCCGAGTGTCGATAGCGGCGCGCCGGCAATTCCGCTCAGGAAGCGGACGACGATCGCAGAATGCAGGTCGGAGACGAAGAGATTGAGCAGCGAGGCGAGCACGAAGCCGAGAATGCTGACCTCGGCGAAATTGCGCACGCCATATTGAAGGCGAATCTTCACTAGAGCGATGGCGAGGCTGACATTGGGTGCCATGTAGGCGGCAGAAAGCCACGCCGATTCTGTGGTGGTCGCCGCAATGGTTCCCTGAATCTGCGTAAGGTTGGCGAAGGCAAGATTAAGACCCAGACCCTGGGTCAGGAAGAACAGAACGGATGCCGCAATATAGAGCGGCACTTTCCAGCCCGGCATAGGCGGTGGAGCGGGCGGGACGGCGTTGGCTTGCGCATTGGCGACCGGGCCCGGATCCCCGCTCATGCATTACCTCATGATTTGCCGATATTCTGAAGATTGGCAGTCATGGCGCGAATAACCTTCAGCGCCATGCCGACATCCTCGTCCGAAATCCCCTCCAAGATATCCGCGCGCACACCGGTGGCAAGAGCTTCGACCTCCGCAGCAACGACTTTTCCGGATTCCGTTATGAAGATTTGCTTGGCGCGGCGATCGGATACGGCGGCCCGACGTTCGATGAAATTCTGCGCCTCCATCGCATCAAGGATGCGTACGAGCGTCGGCGTTTCCAGCTCCAGCTCGTCGGCAAGCTCCCTCTGGTTTATCCCATCCCGGCGGGAGAGCTTGCGAAAAACCCTCGCACGGGAAAGGGTCATGCCGTGCTCGCGAACGAGGGCGTCAAAAGCCGCCCTCAGCTTGCGATTGAACGAAGAGAGGTCGTCGAAGAGTTCTTGTCTTGATGGCGCACCTGGCATTATTGCAGCTTTATATAATTAGCATCCTACCCTAATTAAAGGGAATACCCGGATTTCCCCAGCTTTTCAAGCATGATAGCCGCAACAATTGATGTACACGGCGAAAGACCCGGCTAAAATATCCCCACGGATGATTTGCATATGTGATTCGTGTGTCGATCTTTTCGTTGCAAAGTGGTCACAAGAGATTTTTTACATCCCGGCAATCTGCGCCTGTGGACGAGTGGAAAAACGTTGATAGGCCGGACCTATTCGCCCCACTTCGCGTGGACGCTCATTTGCACGGTTGACCATGACATCGGATCGTCGCAAACCAGTCGACACCCTAAAGCATGAAGAGATGGAAAATGAACGAAGCTGCGCGCAAGCTCGCCGCCATTGCTCCCGCCGACCAGCATTATCGTGAAGCGCCCAATAACATTGAGGCGGAACAGGCTCTGCTCGGCGCCATCCTTGTCAATAATGATGCCTATTACCGCGTCTCCGACTTCCTGAAGCCGATTCATCTTTACGAACCGCTGCACCGCAAGATCTTCGAGGTCGCCGGCGACATCATCCGCATGGGCAAGACCGCCAACCCCGTCACCATCAAGAGCTTTGTGCCGGCGGACGAGAAGGTCGGCGACATGACGGTTGCGCAATATCTAGCGCGGCTTGCCGTCGAAGCCGTGTCGATCATCAATGCGGAAGATTATGGCCGCGCCATCTATGATCTGGCGCTGCGCCGCGCGCTGATCACTATCGGCGAGGACATGGTCAACATCGCTTATGACGCACCGCTCGACATGCCTCCGCAGACGCAGATTGAGGATACGGAGCGCCGGCTGTTCGAGCTTGCCGAGAATGGCCGCTACGACGGCGGTTTCCAGTCCTTCAACGATGCCGTGGCGCTCGCAATCGACATGGCGGCCGTCGCCAAGGAGCGTGACGGCGGCCTCTCCGGCATCTCCACGGGCATCCACTCGCTTGATAGCAAGATGGGCGGCCTGCAGCGCTCCGACTTGATCGTCCTTGCCGGTCGCCCCGGCATGGGTAAGACCTCGCTTGCGACCAACATCGCCTACAATATCGCCGCCGCTTACGAGGGCGAAGTCCAAGCGGATGGCTCGATGAAGGCGAAGAACGGAGGCGTTGTCGGCTTCTACTCGCTGGAAATGTCGTCCGAACAGCTCGCCACGCGTATCATCTCCGAGCAGACGGAAGTCTCCTCGTCGAAGATCCGACGCGGCGACATCAATGACGCCGATTTCGAAAAGCTCGTCGCCTGCTCTATGATGATGCAGAAGGTGCCGCTCTATATCGACCAGACCGGCGGCATCTCCATCGCCCAGCTTTCCGCGCGTGCCCGACGCCTGAAACGCCAGCGCGGCCTCGACGTTCTAGTGGTCGACTACGTGCAGCTGATGACCGGCTCCGGCAAATCGAACGAGAACCGTGTTCAGGAAATTACCCAGATCACCACCGGACTGAAGGCGCTCGGCAAAGAATTGAACGTTCCGATCATCGCGCTCTCCCAGCTCTCGCGTGCGGTCGAAAGCCGCGACGACAAGCGACCTCAGCTTTCCGACCTGCGTGAATCCGGTTCGATCGAGCAGGACGCCGACGTGGTACTCTTCGTGTTCCGCGAGGAATATTACGTCAAGAACCAGGAGCCGCGCGATCCGAACGACCCGAAATATGGGGAATGGGAAGCCCTGTTCGACCGCGTCAAAGGCACGGCCGACGTCATCATCGCCAAGCAGCGCCACGGACCGACGGGCACGGTGAAGCTCGCCTTCCAGTCGGAATTCACCCGCTTTGCCGATCTCGCCGACCCGTCTTTCACGCAGTATGAGGAACATTGACACGAAGCTTGACGCGTCAATGTTCCGCTGGGACGGAGAAACGCTTCGCACTTTTCCCGGAGACGCTTCACAGTCCCGCAGCTCGCAGCAAAGCCACCGTCGCGACACCGACAACAACGCTTGCCAGCATCGGCAAGCGGCGTGAGACGATTGCGGTGGCCGCGCAGGCCAGCGCCTCCGCCCAGCCGGTAGCAAAAGCCGTCGGAGCAATGACGGCCATCAGCACGGCCGGTGGAATAGCTTCGATTGCGGTTCGCCGGCGCTCGTCGATCTTCACGTAGCGAATCAAGACGAGACCGCCAACACGGGTGAAGATCGTTGCGGCAGCCATGGCGAGGATGGCGAGCAGTGTGTTGAGATCAAGCGTCATGCCCCCTGCTCCCGCGCCCTGCCTTTCCAGAAAGCCATTGCCAGCCCCGCCAGCGCACCGGCTGCAATATGCCAGACACCGGGCACGAACTGGTGGACAGCAACGGCTGCAATTCCGCTTGCGGCAAGCACCGCGCCGGTTTCCGGTCCTTTCCAAAAGCCCATGACCAGCACGATGAAGACAGCGGGAAAGGCGAAGTCGAGACCAATGACGGCGGGATCGCCGAGAAAGGCGCCAAGCAGAGCACCCGCAAGCGACGAGCCGACCCAAGCCAAGTAGAAGGGCGTGACGATGCCCGCATACCAGGCGGGTGTGAGCCGCAACGTGCCGGCGCGGAATTCCGCCATGGCCCAAATCTCATCGGCGAGAAACAGCATGGCGATGTAACGTTTGGTGCCGGAGAAAGACTGCATCTTCGTGCCGATCGAAGCGCTCATCAGTAAGTGCCTGACATTGACGAGCAAGGCCGCGAAGCCGGCGCCAATCCAGCTTGCGGGATGTGTCCAGATATCCATCGCCACGAATTGCGAGCCGCCGGCGAAGACGAGCGCGCTCATCAGTGTGGTCTCAAGCGGCGAAAGCCCCTTGGTCGCCGAAACCGCGCCGAACACGAGGCCGATCGGCAGAACGGCGACGATCAGCGGAAAAATGGCACGCATCCCGGCTTTGAATTCGCCGGCCGGCCGGCTTTGCTGCAACATTGGCAACCTCCACTTTAACAATGACGAAGAGGTAGCCGACGGCATCTGGCGCTGTATTGAACGAAAGTGACTAGAGCTCCATCCAGAATCGGCAAAGCGTTTTCAACATTCGCAGAAAAGCGAAATGCTCTATGTTCTTATTTCCCAGCGCATTCCGGATGGAAAACCGCTGCGCACTTTTCCTGGGAATGCTTTAGCCGACGCGGAATTGACCGGGGGTGACGCCGGTGCGCGATTTGAAGTGGCGCGTGAAATGCGCCTGATCGGCGAAACCGCATTCCACGGCGACATCGGCCGGCATGCGGCCTTCCCTGAGCAATCGGCGGGCAACGATGACGCGCCGGTCGGTCAGAAAGGCGTGGGGCGTAATATGATACTCCCGGCGGAAAGCGCGGATCAGGTGCGCGCGGCTCAGCCCCGCGACCTTGGCCAACTCCTCCAATCCGATATCGCTGTCGAAATTCTCACTGAGGTAGTCGCGGGCGCGCGCGACGGCGCTACGCTCCTTCGTATCGACGGGAAGGATGATAGTGCTGCCGTAGCGCGCAAAGAGCGCCGCCAGCACCGAGAACATGCCTTCATCGGATTCCAGCGCGCCGGCGCCGCTCTCGAGTGTGCGATGCGCCTTGTGGAAGGCGTCGGCAAGCTGCGGATCGCGCAACAACGAACTGGCGAAAGATGGCGTCGCGTTGAAGGCTTTGCCCGTGACGTCTTCCAGAATGTCGACGAAGAGCTTCGCGTCCGGGTAGATCATGCGGTAGCGATAGCCTTCGCCGCCCGGAGCGCCGTCATGTACTACTCCAGGATTGATCATATAGAGATCGCCCGGTCCGGCTTCTTCCCGACTGCCGAGCAGCGTGGTGATCTGGCTGCCTCTTTCAATCGTCCCGATGCTGAAGGTGTCGTGCGCATGCGGCGCATATTCATGCGTCACGAAGCTTGCGCTCAGGCATTCCATGCCGCGAAAACGACCGTCCCGCCAGAAGCGGGTCGATTCCACCTTGGCAAGCGGCATGGCGTCAGCCGCCTCTTTCTGCGAAACGTTCTGCATGTCAGCACATTATCGAGCCGGCTGCCGCGCGTCTTGAACAAAAGTGATCGCATATGAGAAAGGCTGGTATCCAGCCTTTCCGCGCTTTCTCCTTGCAACAATCCTCTCTACAACTCGCTTCTCATCGCGGCGATTCATGACAGATTTTCCCTCCCCTCCTGAGGCGACGATGCCTTCACTTTCGCGGCCTGATCTCGACGCGCTCGCCGAAACCGGCGCAAGCATGGGCGGTGAAGATTTGCGTAGAGAGACCCCTCTGCTTTGATGGATCACACGTCAGCCGTCCAACCATGCTGCGAGGCCATCCAGCGTCTGTAGCCCGTATTCGACCGCGCCGAAGCCGATGACGAACCGGCGCCGCTCGGGGCTAGGGTGGAGTTGGCGCAGGGTAAGAACCGTCTTGCCGTCGGCTTGCTCATCGAAGGTCACTGTGACGCGGAAACGATCGGGGTCATTGGGCTCCGGCGTGCCATGGTCCATCACAATCCGCTCGTTCGGGACGATCTCCAGAAAGCGCATGAGGTTCGCAAAGCGCTGCTTCCGGCCCTCGAACACGCCCACCATGTCGAACCGCCAGATCCCGCCCTCGCGGATGTCGGCTTCGTGGTTCTCAATTTCAAATCCGGCCGGACCGTACCATTCGGCGAGGGCCTTGGGGTCCATCCACGCGGCAAAGACCTTGTCGCGCGGATGATTCAGCAGTTTCACCAGCACGATTTCCCTATCGAGCGCCCAAGTGTCGAACGGGTTTGCCATGTTCTCAATCATCCTCTTCCTTCTTGTCCAAGTAGACTTCCAGGCGATCCAATCGTTCGGTCCAGCGCCTGCGCTCTGCCTCCATCCAGTCCGCAGCCTCGTCGAAGCGCGCCTGCACCAGTCGGCACCAGCGGCTGCGCCCCCGCTTCTCGCTAGCGATCAGTCCGCAATCCTCCAGCACCTTGAGATGCTGGGCGAAGGAGGGCAGTGCCATGTCGAAAGGTTCGGCAAGGATGCTGACCGGCACCTCGCCCTCAGCCAGCCGCGATACCACCGCGCGGCGGGTCGGGTCGCTGAGAGCATGAAAGGCAAGATCGAGGGGCGTCGAATGGTAAGGCATATGACTCGGTAAAACGTCTTCAACCTTTAGTCAACAACAATAAGGTACTTGCCTTAGTGTCTGCATCTTATATAAAGGCACTTACCTTAGTATTTAGCTCCGGACTGCTGGAGCAGCTATGGTGCAACCACTCGCAAGGAGAGCTCCAGTGGCAATACGTGTCGATCTCATGATTTCGCTCGACGGGTTCGCAACGACGACGGATCAGACACCCGAAACCCCGTTTGGCGAGGACTGGCCGCGTCTCGTCGGCGCATATGTTGCAACGCGAACGTTTCGCGAGCGCGTCCTCAAGGATACCGGCGGAACCGGGACCACAGGTGTCGACGATAATTACGCTAGAGAATACTTCGAGAACGTGGGTGCCGAGATCATGGGCGCCGGCATGTTCGGGCTGCACAACTTCCCCGACGACCCGAATTGGCAGGGCTGGTGGGGCGAAGAACCGCCCTTCCGCGTCCCAGTCTTCGTCCTCACTCATACTCCCAGACCTTCCCTGGAGATGGCTGGCGGCACCGTCTTCCATTTCCTCAGCGCGGCGCCGACCGATGTGCTCCAGCAAGCCGTCAAGGCGGCGGACGGTAAAGACGTAAGGATCGGCGGTGGCCCTACGGTCGTTCGCGACTTTCTGAAGGCGGGCCTTGTCGATCGTCTTCATGTCGCGATCACGCCGATTCTGCTCGGACGAGGCATACGCCTGTGGGACGATCTGCGCGGCCTGGAAGCTGGCTATGCGGTCAAATCAGAAACCGCACCGAGCGGCACTATCCATCTCACCTTCCAACGCTAGCCGCCTGCCTCTGGCCTACCAGCGCGCACCAGAACTTCGCTGCCGCGAGGCCATCCAAACAGTCTCTGCGAACTTCGGCCGCCGCTTATAACCGGTGGCCGAAGCGAAAGTCATAGGTAGACGTCTGAAGGCGTGATCGGATCCGTCGTTCTGCTGGACGATCAAAAGATGAAAACCTAAAAAGCATTAAGCCCAAACCCGCCCTTGAAGGAGGAGAAAAATTGAAGCGCATCGAGATGAAGATAAGCGGCGGCTGCCAGTGTGGTGCTGTGCGCTACCACGCAAGCGCTATGCTCGATAATTCGCATCTCTGCCACTGCCGCATGTGCCAGAAAGCCTCTGGCAACATCTTTGCCGCGCTCGTCGCCGCGCCTAATGATGCGCTCACCTGGACACGCGGCAAGCCGAGCGTCTGGAAGAGCTCGGAGCTTGTCGAGCGCGGCTTCTGTGCCAATTGCGGCACGCCATTGTTTTTCCATCACCTCGAAAACGGCCGCACCAACCTGATGATCGGTTCGCTGGACGATCCGCACGCCTTCCCGCCGCATGCCAATACCTGCACCGAGAACATGGTGGCCTGGTTCAATACGATCACGGGCATAGAAAATACCGGTGCGACCGAAAATAACGGCGCCGATTGGGCTGCGGCGATCAAGACGAGCAACAACCAGCATCCTGATCGCGATACCGCCTCATGGCCGGTGAGATGGCGTGACGACTGAGTCCTATTCCGGCCTTTGCCGGCGGGGTACTGTCCGTTGCCGCTATTGCGAAATAGCCATCATCCCGGAAACTAAAGCCTACGACTGCCTACTTTCAAGATGATGCGCGCTGCGTGCATTAAGGTTGTTCTTCAGCTAATTTGAGCCTCGAAGCAGCCGGTGGTTTCAGGCGCTAAGCCGGAAGCGGTCGTCAGACATGTGGCGGCAGTTTTTGCCTAGTTCCGCATACATGCCTCGCAGCACTTTTTCTTTTCATCGACGACCGGTATCCTGGCTCAAGCCAAATCACCTCCGGCCACTTCCTTATTTAGGGCGCCCCATGACAGATAATTTCAATGACGACGATGCTTTCGCTTCCGCCGGCCTGCGGCTGACGGTGGATCTCGGCGCACTCGTCGAAAACTGGCGCGACCTCGCGCGCCGCTCGGGGAAAGCCCGCACGTCAGCCGTGGTCAAGGCCGATGCCTACGGGCTCGGGATCGAGGATGTAGGCGAAACGCTTTATGGCGCCGGCGCGCGCGATTTCTTCGTTGCGACAGCGGATGAGGGCGCGACCTTGCGGCTCTATGCCCCCGAGGCCCGCATCTTCGTCTTGAGCGGTATCTGGCCGGGCATGGAGCGGCGATTCTTCGAAAACGATCTCGTGCCCGTCATCGCTTCGGAGGAGCAACTGACCTTCTGGATGTCTGTTCTATCCGACTATGGCGACTATCCCTGTGCGCTGCAGGTCGACACTGGCTTCAACCGGCTCGGCCTGCCGATGGACGATGCGATGGCGCTTGCCGATGACGTCTCCCGCCCGGCAAGCTTTGCACCAGTGCTTGTCATGAGTCACCTCGCCTGCGGCGACGATCCTTCCAATGCAATGAACAGGCAGCAGCTCGAGGCCTTTCGCAAGGTCAGCGCTGCCTTCGAAGGCATCGACGCAAGCCTTGCCAATTCGGCCGGCATCTTTCTCGGCGCCGACTATCACTTCGATCTCACCCGTCCAGGCATCGCCACCTACGGCGGCGAGGCGGTGCCCGGCTTGGCCAATACGATGCGCCCGGTGGCAACGGCGGAGGCGCGGATCATCCAGACCCGCTCGGTCAAATCGGGCGAAACCGTAGGCTATGGCCGTGCGCTGCAACTGACCCGCGACAGCCGGCTAGCAATCGTCTCCGCCGGCTACGCCGATGGCTATATGCGCAGCCTATCGAGTGCCGGCGTGCCGCTGCGCGAGACCGGCATTGCAGGCGGTCATGGCTTCATTGCCGGTCATAAGGTGCCCGTTGCCGGCCGCATCACCATGGACTTGACCATCTTTGATATCACCGACCTGCCGGAAAACCTGGTCAGAGCCGGTGACTATGTCGAGCTTTTCGGCAGCAACATCTCGGTCGACGAGGCCGCAAGGGCGGCAGGCACGATCGGCTACGAGATGCTGACCAGCATGGGGCTGCGGCACGAGCGCCGGTATATCTCGGAAGAAACCGAGGAGTAGCCCGGCTACTCCTCAGAATATTTAGCGGGCGCTGATCGCCAACCGGACGCCAAGGGCGACGAACAGCGTGCCGAGACCGCGATCGAGCCACAGGCCGAGGCTCCGATTGCGCCGAAGCGCCTCGCCCAGACGGCCGCCGAGCAGGATGAGCGGCGGCTCGATGAAGGCGGCGACGACAATGATGAGGCTGCCATGCAGAAGAAGCTGCGCCCAGACCGGGCCGGCGCCTTCGACGACGAATTGCGGTAGGAAGGCCAGGAAGAAGATCGCGACCTTCGGATTGAGCAGCGAAACCATGATGCCCTGCCGATAGATGCGGCCAAAGGACAAGGCCTTTCCGGCCTCCTTGATCCATGCCCCCTCGCCCTTCGAGCGCAGGGCCTGGATGCCGAGGCAGATCAGATAGGCGGCACCGATCCATTTGACCGTCGAGAAGGCCAGCGCGGAGGCAGCAAGGATCGCCGAAAGTCCCGCAGCCGCCATCAGCACATGCAGGCACGCGCCGCTCCAGATGCCAAACAGCGCCGCAAAGCCCGAGCGCATGCCGCTTCTGATCGTATGGCCGAGAATGAAAGCGATATCCGGCCCCGGCGACAGATTGAGGAGGGTTGCAGCGGTGAGAAAGGCGATCCAGTGCGCAAGCGAATAGTCAAACATCGGTCATTGTCCATAAAAACCCAGCATAAAAGCTGACACGATCGCCATTGATACGGAAATCATTAGTTTTGATAGGCCGGGAAAGACATTATCTGTCAGCCGATCGCGATTCGTCGCAAAGAGCGAAGCATTTGAACTTGAGAACAGCATCCGATGGCTAAGGCCCGTACACAATTCATCTGCCAGAACTGCGGCACGGTCCACAATCGCTGGGTCGGCAAATGCGACAGTTGCGGCGCATGGAACACCATCGTCGAGGAAGATCCGATGGGCGGGATCGGCGGCGGACCGGCCAAGACACCCCGCAAGGGTAAGCCTGTCACGCTGACGACGCTTTCGGGCGAGATCGAAGAAGCGCCGCGCATCCATACCGGCATATCCGAGCTCGACCGCGCGACAGGCGGCGGTTTCGTGCGCGGCTCGGCCGTCCTTGTCGGCGGCGATCCCGGCATCGGCAAGTCGACTCTGCTGATGCAAGCCGCGGCCGCCCTCGCCCGGCAGGGGCACAAGATCGTCTATGTCTCCGGTGAAGAAGCCGTGGCGCAGGTTCGCCTGCGCGCCCAGAGGCTGAAGGCGGCTGATACGGAAGTGCTGCTGGCCGCAGAGACCAATGTCGAGGACATTCTCGCGACGCTGGCGGAAGGCAAGCGGCCGGATCTCGTCATCATCGATTCCATCCAGACGCTGTGGAGCGAGCTTGCCGAGTCCGCGCCCGGCACGGTGACGCAGGTGCGCACCGGCGTTCAGGCGATGATCCGCTTCGCCAAGCAGACCGGCACGGCGATGGTGCTGGTCGGCCACGTCACCAAGGATGGCCAGATTGCAGGGCCGCGCGTCGTCGAGCATATGGTCGATGCCGTCCTCTATTTCGAAGGCGATCGCGGGCATCATTACCGCATCCTGCGCACGGTGAAGAACCGCTTCGGCCCAACCGACGAGATCGGCGTGTTCGAAATGTCCGACGCCGGGCTTCGCGACGTGCCCAATCCGTCCGAGCTCTTTCTCGGCGAGCGCAACGAAAAATCGCCCGGTGCGGCTGTCTTCGCCGGCATCGAGGGGACACGTCCGGTGCTGGTCGAAGTGCAGGCGCTGGTCGCGCCAACATCGCTCGGCACTCCGCGCCGCGCCATCGTCGGCTGGGATTCTGCGCGCCTTTCTATGATTCTCGCCGTTCTGGAAGCGCATTGTGGCGTGCGGCTCGGCCAGCACGATGTTTACCTCAATATTGCCGGTGGCTACCGCATTTCCGAGCCGGCTGCGGACCTTGCAGTCGCTTCTGCACTGGTTTCCTCCCTAGCCGGTCTTGCTCTGCCCGCCGATTGCGTCTATTTCGGCGAAGTCAGCCTGTCGGGCGCCGTCCGGCCGGTTGCGCACACCGCCCAGCGCCTCAAGGAAGCCGAGAAGCTGGGATTTTCCGGGGCTGTTCTGCCTGCCGCTTCCGCCGATCTGCCGAAGGTCAACGGCGGACGCTGGAGCGAGATCGATAGCCTGCCGGATCTGGTGGCGCGCATTGCCGGATCGAAGGGCGCGCTGAAACGCGCGGAAGATGAAGACTGAGCCTTACTTCAGCCGTTCTTGGCGAAGAAGAGGCTCCTGATTGAGGCCGATGCCGACCAAAAGGTCTGGCAAGTCTTGAAGTGGATTATAAATGCCCATTACGATTTTCGACGGTATTGTTATCGGCGTTATTCTCTTCTCCGCCGTTCTGGCCATGGTCCGTGGCTTCTCGCGCGAAATCCTCTCGATCGTCAGCTGGGGCGGCTCCGCAGTCGCCGCTTATTATCTTTATCCGCTGCTCGTTCCCTATGCCCTGCAATACAAGGCCGACACCAAGATCGCGACGATCGCGTCAGCCGCCGTCATCTTCCTGCTGGCGCTCATCATCATTTCCTTCATTACCATCCGGATTGCCGATTTCATCATCGACAGCCGCATCGGCGCGCTCGACCGCACGCTCGGCTTCCTCTTCGGCGCGGCTCGCGGCCTGCTCCTGATGGTCGTCGTCGTGGCCTTCTGGAACTGGCTGGTGGCACCGGCCGCACGTCCGGACTGGGTCAACAACGCCAAGTCGAAGCCGTTCCTCGATTCGATGGTCGAGAAGCTGACCGCAGCGCTTCCGCAGGACATTCAAGCCAGGCTGCCGGCCGAGATCCTCAACAAGATCGCGCCGAAGCAGCAAGGAAATGGCGATAACGCCGCGCCGAACGACACCGCGCCCTCGGATGACGCGCCGGCGCCGCAGACAAACAATTGACGGTGCGTTTACAGGCTTGACCTGCCGCCCGAGAATCGCCATTTGAGCGGCGTGACAATAGAAGATCCGGCCCGATATTTTTTCCGGCCGGATTTTGAGCTATTTTAATGGTTACTCGTGACGCCGCCCCGATCCGCCCACGTTGAGAGCAAAGGCCCGCAGCCATGAATCATTCCCTTTCCTTCGAGGACGATATCGACGGCGACACGCTGCATGAAGAATGCGGCGTCTTCGGCATTCTGGGGCATCCGGATGCGGCGACGCTGACGGCGCTCGGTCTGCACGCCCTGCAGCATCGCGGCCAGGAAGCGGCCGGCATCGTCTCTTTCGATGGTCAACGCTTCCATTCGGAGCGGCGGATGGGTCTGGTTGGCGACCACTATACCGATCCTGCGACGCTCGCGCGGCTGCCTGGCGACCGTTCGATCGGCCATGTCCGCTATTCGACCACGGGCGAAACGATCCTGCGCAACGTCCAGCCGCTGTTTGCCGAGCTGGAAGTCGGTGGCATCGCCATCGCCCATAACGGCAATTTCACCAACGGCCTGACCATGCGCCGTCAGCTGATCGCCGACGGTGCCATCTGTCAGTCGACCTCGGATACCGAAGTCGTCCTGCATCTCATCGCCCGCTCCAAACAGGCTTCTTCTTCCGATCGCTTCATCGATGCTATCAGGCAGATGGAAGGCGGCTATTCGATGCTCGCCATGACGCGCACGAAGCTGATCGCCGCCCGCGACCCGATCGGCATCCGGCCGCTGGTTATGGGCGAACTCGACGGCAAGCCGATCTTCTGCTCGGAGACTTGTGCTCTCGACATCATCGGCGCGAAATATGTTCGCGACGTCGAAAATGGTGAAGTGATCATCTGCGAGATCCAGCCCGACGGCTCGATCACCATCGACGCCCGCAAGCCGGAAGTTTCGCAGCCCGAGCGTCTCTGCCTCTTCGAATATGTCTATTTCGCCCGTCCCGATTCCGTCGTCGGCGGCCGCAACGTCTATGTTGCCCGCAAGAACATGGGTATCAACCTTGCCAAGGAAGCGCCTGTCGCGGCCGACGTGGTCGTGCCGGTGCCGGACGGCGGCACGCCTGCTGCCATTGGCTTTGCCCAAGCGAGCGGCATTCCCTTCGAACTCGGCATCATCCGCAACCATTATGTCGGCCGCACCTTCATCGAGCCGACGCAGCAGATCCGCGCCTTCGGCGTGAAGCTCAAGCATTCCGCAAACCGCGAGATCATTGCCGGCAAGCGCGTGGTGCTCGTCGACGATTCCATCGTTCGCGGCACGACCTCGGTCAAGATCGTGCAGATGATCCGCGAGGCCGGCGCCAGCGAAGTGCATATCCGCGTCGCCAGCCCGATGATCTTCCATCCGGACTTCTACGGCATCGACACGCCGGACGCCGACAAGCTGCTCGCCAACCAGTATGGCAGCCTGAAGGCCATGTGCGATTTCATCGGCGCGGATTCGCTGGAATTCCTGTCGATCGACGGGCTCTACCGAGCCGTGGGCGGCGAGCCCCGCAACAATGCGCAGCCGCAGTTCACCGACCATTATTTCACCGGTGACTATCCGACGCGCCTGCTCGACAAGGAAAGCACCAGCAACGTGCGCAAGCTTTCCGTTCTCGCCAGCAACGGCTAACACGCCCAAGTAACGGCCGAGAGGGGCATTTCGCTCCTCTCCCTTCCCTTACATATCCGGATCCAGGCAGCATGAGCGTCAATCTCAAGGACAAGATCGCCCTCGTCACCGGCGCATCGCGCGGTATCGGCTATTTCACGGCACTGGAATTGGCCAAGGCTGGCGCGCACGTGATCGCCTGCGCCCGCACGGTTGGCGGGCTTGAAGAGCTTGACGATGCCATCAAGGCTGCCGGCGGCTCGGCAACTCTCGTTCCTTTCGACCTTGCCGACATGAATGCCATCGACGCGCTCGGCGCTTCCATCTACGAGCGGTGGGGCAAACTCGATATTCTGGTCGCCAATGCGGGTGTGCTCGGCGTGATCTCGCCGATCGGCCACGTCGAAGCCAAGGTGTTCGAGAAGGTGATGACGATCAATGTCACCGCCACATGGCGACTGATCCGCTCCGTCGAGCCGCTGCTGATGCGCTCCGATGCCGGTCGCGCCGTCATCCTCTCCTCGGCCGCCGCTCATCGCTGCCGGCCCTTCTGGGGCCCCTACTCTGCGTCCAAAGCCGCCGTCGAAGCACTGGCCCGGACCTGGGCCGGCGAAACGCAGAGCACACCGCTGCGGATTACCAGCGTCGATCCCGGCGCTACCCGCACCGCCATGCGCGCCCAGGCGATGCCCGGCGAAGATCCGGATACGCTGCCGCATCCGCGAGAGATCGCCCAGGCGATCGTCCCACTCACCGGCCCAGACGTCACTGAAACCGGCAAGCTTTTCGTCGTGCGCGAGAACAGGCTCGTCGACTATCGGATGCCGGAATAAAAACATCCCAGGCCTTTGCGCGAGACGCCTTATCCCTACTTGACCAAATTCATCCGGCGCGCGATAAAGCCGCCCATGAAAACGGTTATCTGCATTATCTGCCGGAAGATTATTCGCTAGCGTTTCGCTGGCCTGGCCGTTTTCGTCTCCCAAAATCCAAGATGACAAACGTCCGGCCTGCCGGTGACGGTATTTTTCGGATTTATGCCTTGGGAGAATGATATGGCCGCCGAGCCGCAATTGAAGTTCTACAACACGCTGACGCGCGAAAAGGTCGATTTCCAGCCGATCGACCGCAACAACGTCCGCATGTATGTCTGCGGCCCGACGGTCTATGATTTCGCCCATATCGGCAATGCCCGTCCGGCGATCGTTTTCGATGTGCTGTTCCGGCTGCTGCGGCATGTCTACGGCGAGAGCCGTGTCACCTATGTCCGCAATATCACCGATGTCGACGACAAGATCAACGCGCGAGCGCTACGCGACCATCCTGGCCTGCCGCTGAACGACGCGATCCGCCTGGTGACGGAAAAGACCGAACGGCAGTACCGCGAGGATACGACGGCGCTCGGCTGCCTGGAGCCATCTGTGCAGCCGCGGGCGACTGAAAACATCGCGCAGATGATCGCGATCATCGAAACGCTGATCGCCAAGGGCCATGCCTATCGGGCGGCCGGCGAGGTGCTGTTCGACACCAAGTCGATGGCCGATTACGGTCAGCTTTCGAAGCGCAATCTCGACGAGCAGCAGGCTGGCGCCCGCGTCGCAGTCGACGAACACAAGAAGAGCGCTGGCGATTTCGTGCTGTGGAAGCTCTCCGCTGAGAACGAGCCCGGCTGGGAAAGTCCCTGGGGCCGCGGCCGCCCGGGCTGGCATATCGAGTGCTCGGCCATGAGCGGGCGCTATCTCGGCGATGTCTTCGACATTCATGGCGGCGGGCTCGACCTGATCTTTCCTCATCATGAGAACGAAATCGCCCAATCTCGTTGCGCGCACGGTACGCATGCGATGGCGAACGTCTGGATGCATAACGGCTTCGTACAGGTCGAAGGCCGTAAGATGTCGAAATCGGAGGGTAATTTCGTCACCATCCACGAACTGCTGCAGACGGACAAACTCGGCGGCCGGACGTGGCCGGGTGAGGTGCTGAGGCTTGCGATGCTGATGACGCATTATCGCGAGCCGATCGACTTTTCCGTCAAGCGCCTCGAAGAAGCCGAACGGCTGATCGCCAAATGGCCGGCCGCCGACGTAAGCGGGGCGGCTCCGGATGAAACCGTGCTTGCCGCACTCGGCGACGATCTCAACACCGTCGCCGCCATCCAGGCACTGCATGCTCTGGCGCAAGCTGCCAATGCCGATGCCCGCCTCCTGTCGGTCTTCGCGGCCAGCGCCGATCTTCTCGGCCTGCTGCCGAAGAAGGCGGAGATCGACGAAGCTGTAGCCGCAGAGATCGATGCCAAGGTGCGCCAGCGTCTGGAATTGCTGAAGGCAAAGAACTTCGCCGAGGCTGACAGGCTTCGCGAGGAGCTGACGACAAGAGGTGTTCAGCTCAAGGATGGGAAGGATGCGGCGACGGGTGAGCGCATCACGACTTGGGAGATCAAGCGGTGAGCATGACCTACACCGGCGGCTGTCAGTGCGGCGCGGTTCGCTTTCGGGTGCGAGGCGAGCTGAAGGATGCCTCCATCTGTCATTGCCGCATGTGTCAGAAGGCATTCGGCGCCTATTATGCGCCGCTGGTTTCGGTGCGCGGCGCCGAGCTTACATGGACACGTGGCCAGCGGAAGGCGTTTCAATCCTCGAACTTCGTAAAGCGCGGCTTCTGCGGGAATTGCGGAACGCCGCTGACCTATGAGGCGCCCGATGGCATTGCAATTGCGGCCGGTGCCTTCGACGATCCCTCGCAACTGCCGCCTGTCGTCCAATATGGCACGGAAGCCAAGATCGGCTTCGTCGATCGGCTGCATCTGCTGCCTGGACACCGGACCGAAGAGGACGCCGAGCAGGCGCCTTTCGTGCTTGACATCGTATCCTACCAACATCCCGATTACGACACCCGAAGCTGGCCAGAGGAGAAGCACCATGAGTGAAGCCATCAGAAGCGGAGGATGCCAATGCGGTGCGGTGCGATTTCGCATTCGCGGCGAGCTTGGCCGTCCGTCGATCTGCCATTGCCGCATGTGCCAAAAGCAGTTCGGCAACTTCTTCTCCGCCCTCGTTACGGCACCTGAAGATGGCCTGGAATGGACACGCGGTGAACCGACCTATTTCCAGTCCTCCGTCAACATCGATCGCGGCTTCTGCAAGAATTGCGGCACGCCGCTGACATACCGTCATCCGGGCGGCGTCGAAATCGCCATCGGCGCCTTCGACGAACGCGACGATCTCGCCCCTCAGATCCAGGTCAACCACGCCTATCGTCTGCCCTGGGTGGAGACGATTTTCGAAAAGCCAGTCCATCAGGACCCGGATTTCTACTCGCGACAGGAGCAGATCATATCGTTCCAGCATCCCGACCATGATACGGATGTCTGGCCGGCGGAGGGACTAAAAATATGACCGAAGTCCTGCGCACATTCTATCCGGAAATCGAACCCTATGCTTCCGGTCACCTCGATGTCGGCGACGGGCATGTGATCTATTGGGAACGGGTGGGAACGCCCGGCGCGAAGCCCGCCGTCTTCCTGCATGGCGGTCCGGGCGGCGGCATCTCGCCCAGCCATCGCCGCGTATTCGATCCCAGGCTCTACGACGTGACCCTGTTCGATCAGCGTGGCTGCGGGCGCTCGACGCCGCATGCAGGCCTGGAAGCCAACACGACCTGGCATCTGGTCGATGATATCGAGCGGCTGCGGGTAATGGCCGGTGCGGAAAAATGGCTTGTTTTCGGCGGCTCCTGGGGCTCGACGCTGGCGCTCGCCTATGCCGAAACGCATCCGGAGCGGGTTTCCGAACTGGTCGTGCGCGGCATCTATACCCTGACGAAGGCCGAACTCGACTGGTATTATCAGTTCGGCGTCTCCGAAATGTTTCCCGACAAATGGGAGCGTTTCATCGCCCCTATCCCACCGGAAGAGCGTCATGAAATGATGGCCGCCTACCATCGGCTGCTGACGCACCCTGAAAAGGCTGCGCGCCTCGAGGCCGCCAAAGCGTGGTCGATCTGGGAGGGTGAGACGATCACGCTGCTGCCGGAGCCCACCGTCAGCGCCCAGTTCGAGGATGCGGAATATGCGCATGCCTTCGCCCGTATCGAGAACCATTTCTTCGTCAATGCCGGCTGGCTCGAAGAGGGCCAACTGCTGCGCGACGCCTACAAGCTGAAAGACATTCCCGGCGTCATCGTCCATGGCCGATACGACATGCCCTGCCCGGCCAAATATGCCTGGGCGCTGCACAAAGCCTGGCCGAAGGCGGAATTCCACCTGATCGAAGGCGCGGGCCATGCCTCGTCCGAGCCGGGCATTCTGGACCAGCTCATCCGCGCCACCGACAAGTTCGCAGGCAAGGTATCGGCCACGTAAGGCCCCTCACCCTAGCCCTCTCCCCGCGCGCGGGGAGAGGGAACGACCTCAAAAGCCCTTCGCCCCGTGCAAACGGGGAGAAGGTGGACTCAAACGGTTTAGCAAGGGCGAAACCGAGAGAGGACGGATGAGGGGCACGCCATTATCAAGAACCGGTCCGCCGGAGGAAACAGTATGACACGCGAAAAAATCTATCTCTTCGACACGACGCTCCGCGATGGCCAGCAGACGCCCGGCATCGATTTCTCGGTCGAGGACAAGATTGCGATTGCGACCATGCTGGATGAGTTCGGCCTGGACTACATCGAAGGCGGTTACCCCGGCGCCAATCCGACCGATACGGCCTTCTTCGATGAGAAGCGCACGAGATCGGCCAGCTTCGTCGCCTTTGGCATGACGAAGCGCGCCGGGATCTCCGCCTCCAACGATCCCGGCCTTGCGAGCCTGCTGCAGGCGAAATCCGACGCGATCTGTTTCGTCGCCAAGAGCTGGGATTACCACGTCAAGGTGGCACTCGGCTGTACCAACGAGGAGAACCTCGAAAGCATTGCCGAAAGCGTCAAGGCGGCCATCGCCGCGGGCAAGGAAGCCCTGGTCGATTGCGAGCACTTCTTTGACGGCTACAAGGCCAATCCGACCTATGCGCTGGCATGCGCCAAGACGGCCTATGATGCCGGAGCGCGCTGGGTCGTGCTCTGCGACACCAATGGCGGCACGCAGCCGCCTGAGGTGCGCGCCATCGTCGAGGCCGTCATTGCCTGCGGCGTTCCGGGGAACTGTCTTGGCATCCATGCCCATAACGACACCGGCCAGGCGGTTGCCAATTCGCTTGCCGCAGTCGAAGCCGGAGTGCGGCAGATCCAGGGCACGCTGAACGGCATCGGCGAACGCTGCGGCAATGCCAATCTCATCACGCTGATCCCGACCCTAGCGCTGAAAAGGGCCTATAGCGAACGTTTCGAGACGACGATCGATGCGGAGCGACTCGTCGGGCTGACCGGCCTTTCGCACGCCTTCGACGAGCTGCTGAACCGCTCGCCGGATCATCAGGCGCCTTATGTCGGCGCTTCGGCCTTTGCCACCAAGGCCGGCATCCACGCTTCGGCACTGCTGAAGGATCCGCGCACCTACGAGCATGTGCCGCCGGAAAGCGTCGGCAATTTCCGCAAGGTCATGGTCTCCGATCAGGGGGGCAAGTCGAATTTCATCAATGCGCTGAAACGGCGCGGCATCGAGGTCGGCAAGGATGATCCCAGGCTCGACCAGCTGATCCAGATCGTCAAGGAGCGTGAAGCGACGGGCTATGCTTACGAAGGCGCGGATGCGAGCTTCGAACTTTTGGCGCGCCGCACGCTCGGCACCATCCCGGAATTCTTCGCAATCGATGGTTTCCGCGTCATGGTCGAACGCCGCTTCGATTCCCACGGCCGGGTGAAAATCGTCTCGGAAGCGGTCGTGAAGATCATCATCGATGGCGAGACCATCATGTCGGTTGCCGAGGGCGACGGCCCGGTCAACGCGCTCGACCTGGCGCTGCGCAAGAATTTCGGCAAATACCAGCACGAGATCGACGACCTGGAACTGGCCGACTTCAAGGTGCGTATCCTCAATGGCGGTACGGAGGCCATAACTCGAGTCCTGATCGAATCTACGGATAGCGACGGCGTACGCTGGTGGACTGTCGGCGTGTCCGAGAACATCATCGACGCATCGTTCCAGGCCCTGATGGATTCCGTCATCTACAAGCTGATGAAAAACCGGCACATGGCCGGCAGGATCGCGGCGGAGTGATCCGCCGCCCATCAAAAAGCTTGACGATGCCGTCAATGAAATGAATTAGCCATGCCGCATGCATTGGGGTAATCCCGTCTTAAATAACAGAGAATGACGGGAAAATTCATGGCCACCGACGCGGTCAAACCTGAAATCAAGAACAACGATGCAGTCCGGGGCTTCGGCTTTGCGATGACGGCCTACCTCTTCTGGAGCATACTGCCGCTCTATATGAAGGCGCTGGCGCATATTCCGGCTTTCGAGGTCATCGCCCATCGTATCGTCTGGTCGGTTCCCGTCGCCGGCACAGTGCTTCTGGCGCTAGGACGCATGGGGGACGTGAAGGCGGCGTTTCGCAATCCACGCACAATCGCCATGGCGTCACTGACGGCGACGCTCGTCACCATCAACTGGGGAACCTATGTCTGGGCGATCGGCGCCGGCCATTCGCTCGATGCCGCCCTCGGTTACTTCATCAATCCGCTATTCAGCATTGCGCTCGGCGCCATCCTGCTCAAGGAAAAGCTGGCGCCGACGCAGATCGTCGCGATCTGCCTTGCAGCCGCCGCCGTCATCATTCTGACGGTGAAAGCCGGCACCCTGCCCTGGGTCGCGTTGTCGCTGACCTTCTCCTGGGGCTTCTATGCCTTTTTCCGCAAGACCCTGCCTGTGGGAGCCAATCAGGGCTTCTTCATCGAGGTGCTGCTGCTCTGCATCCCGGCAGCATTTTACATCCTCTATCTGGAAGCGCGCGGGGAGGGCCACTTTTACCAGACCGGCATTTCGGATACCGCGCTTCTGCTCGGCTGCGGGCTCGTGACGGCGCTGCCGCTGATGATCTTCGCCAATGGCGCGAAGCTTCTGAGAATGTCGACCATCGGCATCATGCAATACATCGTGCCGACCATGGTCTTCCTGATCGCCGTCTTTCTGTTCAAGGAACCCTTCGGCACGACGCAGCTCGTTGCATTTTCGCTGATCTGGGCCGGTCTCGTGCTCTACAGCTGGTCGATGCTGCGTCAGAGTAGAGGAGGTTAACCAGCGGGCCTGGTTAGCAGATCCCCAGTCAAAGCTTGGAAATGACGGCCTCTTCGCCGCCGCGATCTCCGGGAACCTCCGCAGCGTGCTTGCGGATAGCCGGGATAATATCGGCGATCTTGTCGATAACCAGCGGCTGGACGCGGTGGGCGGTATGGACGAAGCCCTCTTCCGTCATATGGCGGATGAGTTCCATCATCGGATCCCAGAAACCGTTGATATTGGCGAAGACCATCGGCTTTTCGTGACGGCCGAGCTGACCCCAGGTCATGATCTCCACGATCTCTTCCAAAGTGCCGATGCCGCCCGGCAATGCCACGAAAGCGTCGGCGCGTTCGAACATGCCGTGTTTGCGCGCATGCATGTCAGGCGTTATGATGAGCTCGTCGAGCTGACCGAGCGAATGGCGCGTCGCTTCCATATCGACGAGGAATTCCGGAATGATGCCGGTAACCTGACCGCCGTGCGATAGCACGCCGCTCGCGACAGCGCCCATGATGCCCTTCGTTCCGCCGCCATAGATCAGGCGCAGGCCGTTTTCGGCAATGCTTTTGCCCAGTTCGCGGCCGGCAGCCATGTGGGAGGGATCGCGCCCCGGCCGTGAGCCGCAATAGACGCAAATGGTTCGAATTGGCGTGGAATCGTCGGTCATGGATGCAAACAACTATGCTGCAGATGCTCAGTCAAGATTTTTCAAAGGAAAACTTGTGCCGGGACATGCGAAAATGGCTGAGAAAGCTTGTAAAAGCAGCCGAAATCGCTAGCAATTTCAGGAGTTGCGACGACTTCGCCGCGTGGAGATGAATGATGATGAAGAACCGTGCCGGGTGGCTGGCTCTGTTGGTGTTGGCAATTGCGACCCTCTTGATGGTCTTCTTCGTGATGCCGCGCATCAACGGCGACAAGACCCCGATCGGCGATGCGGTCAATCAAGCCAGCAACACGGTGAAGAACACTATCGACCAAAACGCGCAGAAGGCCGGCGAGACTGCACAGAACGCGACCAAAACCGCGCAGAATGCCGCCAACACCGCAGATCTCACCAAGAAACTGACCGAGCTTACGGGTGCGGCAACCACCTCGCTTGCCGATCTCAAGGCGCTGTTCAAGGATGGCAACACACCGTCCCAGGATACCTTCACGGCCGCAAAGACGAAGGCAACCAACGCCCTGCAATCGATCGTCGGCTTCGCGCTTCCTGAGGGAATCGACGCAGCGACCACGGGGCTTGTGAAGAAGGTACAGGACGGCGCTGGCAAGGCGCTCACCATCATCCAGTCTCTCCCCGACAATGCCGCCGAAGCGAGTGCAGCGATCGACAAGGCTTTCGCAGCGCTGACAGGCCAACAAGCGCCCGAGACCAACGCGGCTGCCAATCCTCGCGTACCCTCATTCGACGTGTTGCGCGTCGAGCCGGATGGCTCGACGGTTATCGCAGGCTCGGCGGAGCCGAATGCCAAGCTGGAAATCGTCGACGGCGAAAAGGTCGTCACCACCACCAATGCCGGCCCGAGCGGCGACTTTGCCGCCGTGCTCGACAATCCGCTGCCGCCTGGGGACCACGAACTGGTACTACGCGCTACCGGCAAGGACGGCAAGGCCGTCAATTCCGAGGAAGTCGCCACTGTCTCCGTGCCGAAAGACAATTCCACCCAGGTCCTCGCGATGGTGTCCAAGCCAGGCGCTGCAAGCCGCATCATCACCGCGCCTTCCGCCAAGCAGGGCCGGGTGACCGCCGGCGAACAGGACGCGTCCGCAGCAGACACTCAGGCCAAAGCGACGGACAAGCCAGCAGCCACGGCAGATGCCAAGCTGCAACAGGATGGTACGGCGATCGCATCCGCCAATCCGGCAGCCGGCACGGCAACGCCGCCGGCAGGAAAGACGGAAGCGGATCAGGACGTCATGGTCAATGCGGTGGAGATCGAAAACGACCATATCTTCGTTGCCGGCACCGCGAAGCCGAATGCCAAGGTCCGCGCCTATGCCGACGACAAGCTCATCGGTGAGAACGTCGCGGGTGCCGACGGCCACTTCGTCGTAGACGGCCCCATGCCTCTGGCCGTCGGCGATCACAAGATCCGCGTCGACGTGCTCGATGGCGCCGGCAAAGTCGTGGTGCGGACCAGCGTCAACTTCACGCGCCCCGAGGGCAATCAGGTGACGGTTGCGGCGCAGACGCCCGCCGCCAATGGTCAAGCGCAAGCGACCACGGCAAACCTGGTACCGCTCGACGAGGGCGAGCTTGCCAAGCTCAAGGAAGGCGCCGGCAAGGCTTTTGCGCTGCTGAAGGGCCTCTTTACCGACGGTAAGCAACCGAATACGGAACAGCTCGCAGCCGCCCGCTCCGGCACGGAAATCGCGTTGAAGTCGCTCTCCGAATTCCGGCCGACCATCAACGCCAGCGCCGCGCTCAAGAAGGCTGCGGCCGATGCCTCCAGCGTGGCCGGCAAGGCGCTAGCTGCTCTCGTCGCCTTGCCGAAGGACCCGAAGTCGGTCGGCGCCGCCCTGCCTGGACTCGAACAGATGATCGCCGTTATCACGGCGCCGGCGCAGACGGCGCCAGCACAGCCGAATGCCGAAGTCTCGTCCAACGAGCCGAAGACGCTCGAGCAGGCGCCGCTCTCGCAGGATAGCAATGCCGTCATCATCCGCCGCGGCGACACGCTGTGGCAGATCTCACGCCGCATATACGGTGCGGGTGTGCGCTATACGACAATCTATCTGGCCAATGAGGACAAGATCAACAATCCGGACCGGATCCTGCCGGGTCAGGTCTTCGGCCTCCCGAAGGATGCATTGCCGAATGCCGAGGAACTCCATCGCAAGCGGCTTTCGGGCGAGCATCTCTAGCAGTAACTATAGTGCATTGAGAACATTGATTGCCGCCAGGCGCATCAACGCCTGGCCGCTGCTTTTATGCGGCACGAAAATAGTATAAGCGTCGCCCAACCCCATAGCCTTCACGCAATGGCCATGTCTTGGCTTCGAAGGCTTGCCAGTCGGCTGTGCAATGCTGTCACACCCGGCTGCCCAATTATTCGCCGGAGACGGACATGGCAGGCCAGAAGAAAACCATATCGGCGGATTCCAGCAATCCGTTGAACACGATCGTCAATCTCTGGCCCTATATGTGGCCAAGCGGGCGCATGGATCTGAAGATGCGGGTGGTCTGGGCGACCGTCTTCCTGCTGGTCTCGAAATTCTTCCTGCTGCTGGTCCCCTACTTCTTCAAATGGTCCGTCGATGCGCTGAACGGCAAGCTCGACATGCAGGGCATTCTGCCTGCCTTCCTCGTCGGCGCTGTCGCCTTGATCATCGCCACGAACGCGACGCGCCTGATCCAGCTCGGCCTCAACCAGCTGCGCGACGCGCTGTTTGCGAGTGTCGGTCAGTATGCGGTGCGCCAGCTCGCCTACCGAACCTTCGTGCACATGCACGAGCTCTCGCTGCGTTTCCATTTGGAGCGCAAGACCGGCGGCCTCTCGCGCATCATCGAGCGCGGCACCAAGGGCATCGAGACGATCGTCCGCTTCACGATCCTCAACACGTTTCCGACCTTCATCGAATTCCTGCTGACCGCCATCATCTTCTGGCGCGGCTATGGCTTTTCCTATCTTGCAGTCACGGCCGTCACGGTCTGGCTCTACATTTGGTTCACCGTCAAGGCGAGCGACTGGCGCATCTCCATCCGCCGCACGATGAACAACAGTGATACCGACGCCAACACCAAGGCGATCGATTCGCTGCTGAATTTCGAGACGGTCAAATATTTCGGCAACGAGGAGATGGAAGCCAAACGCTTCGATCAATCGATGGAGCGATACGAAAAGGCAGCCACCAGCGTCTGGACGTCACTTGGCTGGCTGAACTTCGGTCAGGGACTGATCTTCGGCCTCGGCACGACCGTGATGATGGTCATGTCCGGCTTGTCGGTCCTGAACGGCCAACACACGGTCGGTGACTTCGTCTTCATCAATGCCATGCTGCTGCAGCTTTCCGTGCCGCTCAACTTCATCGGCTTCGTCTATCGCGAAATACGCCAGGGCCTGACCGATATCGAGGAGATGTTCGATCTGCTCGAGGTCGAGCCCGAGGTGGTCGATGCGCCTGACGCCAAGGAACTTGTCATCGGTAATGGCGCGATCGCGTTCAAGGACGTGCATTTCGCCTATGATCCGGCCCGGCCGATCCTGAAGGGCATTTCTTTCGAAGTTCCGGCAGGCAAGACCGTCGCCGTCGTCGGGCCTTCAGGCGCCGGAAAATCAACGTTGTCGCGCCTGCTTTATCGTTTCTACGATGTGCAAAGCGGCACGATCACCATCGACGGCCAGGATCTGCGGACCGTCACGCAGAAGAGCCTGCGTAAGGTCATCGGCATGGTGCCGCAGGATACCGTGCTTTTCAACGACACCATCGCCTACAACGTCCGCTATGGCCGGCCGGGCGCAAGCGAGGCGGACGTGACGGCGGCCGCGGAGATCGCGCAGATCGGTGAGTTCATCCGCAATCTGCCCGAAGGCTTCGAGACCAAGGTCGGCGAACGCGGTCTCAAATTGTCTGGCGGCGAGAAGCAGCGCGTGGCGATCGCGCGCACCGTTCTTAAATCGCCGCCCGTTCTGATCCTCGACGAGGCGACCTCTGCGCTCGATACGACGACCGAACGCGAAATACAGGCCGCCCTCGACGTCGTCTCCAAGAACCGCACGACCCTCGTTATCGCGCACCGCCTGTCGACCGTCATCGGCGCGGACGAGATCATCGTGCTCAAAAGCGGCGTGATCGCCGAGCGCGGCACCCATGCCGATCTGCTGGCTCGAAACGGGCTCTACGCCTCCATGTGGAATCGTCAGCGCGAGGCGACGCAGGCCGAGGAGCATCTGAAGCAGGTGCGCGAGAACGACGACCTGGGCGTTATCGACCGCCTGGCGCCGGCAAGGTGAAAAACTGCGGATGCATTGAATCCTTTCCCCATGGCAGCACCGAGGCGTAGCGGTTATGCACCGATTTTTGTCACGAGACTGAGATGACAGCTTGCTAGGTACGAGGGTCTTTTGAAGGGAGCCCCCAAATGCGTACTTTTGCCAAAGCTTTAAGCCTGTTGCTCGTCGTCGGCCTGGCCTCGCCGGTTTTCGCCGAAGATGCGAAGCCTTTCGCCGATGCCAAGGAGATCAACCTTCTCGATCTGCTGCCGCCGCCACCCGCCAATGATTCCGCGCAGATGAAGGCGGAGCTCGGCGAAATCCTGACGATCCAGGTGACCCGCACGCCGGAAATGGCGGCTCGCGCCGTGGCCGATGCCGAAGAGAACGTCTGGCGCTTCTCCGACGTCATCGACAATCCGAAATTCACCAAGGAAAACCTGCCGAAGTTTTCGGCCTTCTTCGATCGCGTCGTCGAGACCGAAGGCGCCGTCGTCGATCCCGCCAAGGATGTCTGGAAGCGCCCGCGCCCGCATCTCTACAGCGACCTCGTCAAGCCGATCGTTCCGCTCTCCAAGTCCGGCTCGTATCCGTCCGGCCATGCCACTGTCGGCACGCTGATGGGCATCGTGCTCGCGAATATGGTGCCGGAAAAGCGCGCCGCCATCATGGCGCGTGCCTGGGAATACGGCCATAATCGCATCGTCGGCGGCATCCACTACGCCTCCGATATCGAAGCCGCCCATATTGCGGGTACCGTCATCGCCGAAACCATCATGACGCATGACGACTACAAGACCGAGTATGAAGGCGCCAAGGCTGAGCTACGCGCTGCTCTCGGCCTCTGATTTCCAACCTGCAGCGAATGCACGAGCCGCCGGATAGTCTCCGGCGGCTTCCCTTTACTCAGTCCCCGAACCTCCCCAAATCTGCGCTTCACATCGCACCCGCCAAGGGCACTGTGTGGTTTGCGGTCGCACGATTCCCGGCTAATACACGGGAGGCGGTATGACGAAGGAGATTGAATGATGGCAGCTGCGTTAATTCAAACGAAAAGCGATCTTGCTCGGTGCATTGCCGAGGTGGCAATGTTGCAAGGCGAATTTGAACTCCGCTCGGGCCAGATCTCCAACCGATATTTCGACAAATACCGCTTTGAAGGCATGCCTTCACTGCTGAAGCCGCTTGCCAAGGCAATGGCTGAGCTCATCCCCGTTGAAACCGAAATCATTGCCGGCCTGGAACTCGGAGGCATCCCGCTCGTCACAGCGATCTCCCTGGAGACTGGAATTCCGGCCGCGTTCGTCCGCAAACAAGCAAAGGCTTATGGGACCTGTCAAGCAATCGAGGGACAAGACGTTTCCGGCCGCCGTGTAACCTTTATCGAAGATGTGATTTCGACAGGTGGCGCCGTAAAAGGTGCCTATCACCTGGCAATCAGCTCGCAGGCGGAGATTCTTGCCGTCATTTGTGCGATCTGGCGAGGAGATGGCGTACCCGCGGTCCAGGGCCTTCCCCACCTTTCCGTCTTGCCCGTCTTTACGAGAGCAGAGCTGGAAGATGCCCTGTAGGCATCCGCATCGGCCAAGAATAGGATTGCGTTGAAGACGAGCGTGCGAAAGCATTGCCCATGACAGAGTTTGCCTGTAGTCACGCTCGACTGGTATTCAGAGCAAGACCGCTTATCTTGTTCTCATTCTTTTGACTGGCATGATCTTGACGGAGAACCGGAGCCTGGTTCCTGGCGGGAATGCCCTAACGGAGTAGGCCATAGATGAGCTTGATGAACAGCGTACGCAATGTCATCGTTCCCGTACACAAGGAAGGCTATCCCTTCGTTGCAGGTTTCTTCGTCGCGTCGCTGGTGCTCGGTTGGATCTTCAAGCCGCTCTTCTGGATCGGCCTGATCCTGACGCTGTGGTGCGCCTATTTCTTCCGCGATCCCGAACGCATGACGCCCCAGGACGATGATCTGGCGATATCGCCGGCAGACGGCAAGGTTTCGAGCGTGCAGATGGTGACGCCACCGGCTGAGCTCAACCTCGGCAGCGCGCCGATGCTGCGTATCTCGATCTTCATGAACGTCTTCGATTGCCATGTGAACCGTTCGCCTATGCGCGGCCGCATCGCCAATGTCGCCTATCGCCAGGGCAGCTTCCTCAATGCCGAACTGGACAAGGCCAGCGAACAGAACGAGCGCAACGGCCTCGTGATCGAAACAAAGCATGGCGAAATCGGCGTCGTGCAGATTGCCGGCCTCGTTGCCCGGCGCATTCTTTGTTTCGTTCATCCGAACGAGCCGCTGGATGCCGGTGAGCGCATCGGCCTCATCCGCTTCGGCTCGCGCCTCGATGTCTTCCTGCCGGAAGGTGCTTCGTCGCGCGTTGCCGTCGGCCAGCGGGCGATCGCCGGCGAAACCGTTATTGCCGAATTCGGCTCGGCCAAGGGCGCAACCCTTAGCCGCCGCAGCTGAATCCGAGAGTATTTCCCCCTAAACTGAGGTACGGAAATACTCTACACCATTGTTTTCACGCAATTCCGGACACAAAACTGCTTCGCGCTTTTGCTGGAATTGCTCTAGGAACACGAGCGAGATGAAGACGCCTTTTCCGCCTTTCGAGCCACACGGGCCCAACGACGAAGCACGCGGACCGCGTCTCCGGGAAATTCCGTTGCGGCTGATCGTGCCGAACATGATCACCGTGCTGGCGATCTGCTCGGGCCTGACAGGCATTCGCCTCGCTTTTGAAAACCGATACGAGCTCGCCGTCGTGGCCGTGCTGGTCGCCGCTTTCCTCGACGGTATCGACGGGCGCGTCGCGCGGCTGATGAAGGCCACCTCGAAGTTCGGCGCGCAGATGGATTCGCTCGCCGACATCGTCAACTTCGGCGTTGCCCCGGCGCTCGTCGTCTACGTCTTCCTTCTCGATCAGGCCCGTTCGCTCGGCTGGATCGCCGCGTTGATCTACACGATCGCCGCCGGCCTGCGGCTCGCCCGCTTCAACGTCATGGCCGAGCGCGAGCACAAGGCCTCCTGGCAGTCGGAATATTTCGTCGGCGTACCCGCGCCTGCCGGCGCCATGCTGGTGCTGCTGCCTGTTTATCTCGGCTTTCTCGGCGTGACGCCGGACCGCACCTTCGCCTTATGGGGCGCAGCCTACACGGTTCTCATCGGCTTCCTGCTGGTCAGCCGACTGCCGGTATGGTCCGGCAAATCGGAAGGCAACGGCGTAAGGCGCGATCTGGTGCTGCCGATCATGCTCGGCCTTGTCGTCTATGTCGCGCTGCTGATGAGCTATACGTGGCATGTCATGGTCGTGACCGTCGTCATCTATTTGCTGTCCCTGCCCTTCGGTGCGCGCTCCTGGGCGAAGAAATACGGCACCTACACCATCAACGGCCCCGCCGATCCCAATGTCGACGATTCCAACGACGACATCGGCCGGCATATCTAATGACGGCATATTAAATCGCCGCGCGGCAGCCCTTCGGCAGCTTCGCTGCGCCGCAACCACAAGTCTGTAAGCCTTCCTTGTCAATCAGAGACATGGTGATCGCTCAGCGGCGCAATGGGGAGCTGGCGGCGCGATATTTCCGCAGATTCAAACATTGCGGCAGTGCGGATTCTACACGAGGTTTCGGGGCTAATCTCTCGAAATATGGTCGTTGTTTACAAAAGCTGATTGGAAAACGCCTTCGATTTGTCATGATTTACGACAAAAAGCACTACTCGACTGTGAATCGAAAAATGCTCCGGGGGAGCATGGTGAGGGGTGGGACATGACGCAGAAGAAAGACCAGCCGGCACAACCGCAGGCAAAGATCGACCCCAGCAAGCATTATCGTCCGCTGGGCCTGAAAGCCGTTCTTGCAGCCCATCTGATGCTGAAGACGAAGCCTCTCAAGAAGAAGATCGCCTGAGAATAGCTTTGCACCCGCCGCCGACCGATACCGGCAGGAAGCATTTCCGATCACTGGCCGCCGAATGGCGGCCGCTCAGAGAAGGCTTAGCTGGCCATCGTCCGGATCTGCCTTCTTCGGCAGTTTTCTGACCGGATCGAGCACTACGGGTGTCTGCACATCCGGCCCCATATTGGCAACCTTGTTGACGCGATCCGAAACCGGGATCGCCTCGAAAAAATCCTCCTGAACCGGCTTCATCAGATCAAGGACATCACGCGGCTCCTGCGTCTTGCAATCGAGCCAGCGAGCGAAATCCTCCGGTTTGATAACAACGGGCATGCGGTCATGGATGGATCGAATGGCGCTGTTTGCCGCCGTGGTCAGGATCGCCCCCGTATCGACCTCGGAACCGTCGGCCGACGACCAGGTTTCCATCAGCCCGGCAAAAGCGATGACGCCGCCGCTGCGAGGACGAATCCAATAGGCTTGCGACTTCTCGCCGCTTTCCTTCGGCGGTCGATGCCATTCGTAGAAACCGGATGCCGGGATGAGGATACGACGATGGCGCATGGCTGCGCGAAAGGAGGCCTTGCCGATGGCCGTTTCCGCTCGCGCATTGATCAGCAGCGGGAAATCCTTGGGGTCCTTCACCCAGTCGGGCATAAAGCCCCAGCGCACGAGCAGAGCACGGCGATCCGGCAGGTTACTGCCCGGTCGCTGCCTATCGCCCGATATGACGACAAGGATCGGCTGCGTCGGCGCAATATTATAGCGCGCGGGAAATGCCTCGTTCAGCAGGACGCCGAGCGCTTCGCCCACCTGGTCTGCCGTCGATGTCAAAGCGAAACGTCCGCACATGAAGCCTGTGTTGCACCCGAGAAGCGGAGGGTCAAGTCTGATGTCAGCCGCGCGGACCGAAGAGAATGATCCCCGCACCGGCAAGGCAGATGATGGCGCCTGAAATATCCCACCGGTCCGGCAGCCGCCCTTCGGCGAGCCAGAGCCAGAGAATGGAGGCAACGATATAGACGCCGCCATAGGCAGCAAAGGTGCGCCCCGCCGCCTCGCTCGGCACCAGTGCCAGCAGCCAGGCAAAGAGCGCCAGCGAGACAAGGCCGGGTGCGAGCCACCAGACCGGCTTCGAGAGACGCAGCCACGCCCAGAAGGCAAAGCAGCCTGCGATCTCGGCGAGAGCAGCCAAAGCATATAGCCCGTAAATCATCCCCGATCGTTCCCATATTCGATGCATTCAGAATCGCGGCTTCCGCCGGAAGCGAGTTAATGGGCTTTCCCGCGGGACAGCAAGCGGCGTTTCCTATAGAGATTGGTCGCCGATGACCTAGTATCCTTGCACACCGATCTTCCCATCCAAATGCAAAGCAATCTATGACTTACAATCCCCGCCCTGCCTCCTCTGCCATTCTCGAGCGCAACGGCCGCTTCCTGCTAGTCTTGCGCAGCAATCCGCCGTCCGCCGATATGTACGCCTTTCCGGGCGGGCGGGCCGAAGACGGAGAGACGCCGGCCGACGCGGCACTGCGCGAGTTCAAGGAGGAGACCGGCATCTCAGCCCGCAATCCCCGCTTGTTCGAGACTTACGACCTGCGCTCCCACGCGGCAGACGGGACCCTGACGAGCCACTTCCTGCTCTCGGTCTTCCTCGTGGACGCCGATGAGGATGCCGTCGCCGAGGCCGCCGACGATGCGGCTGCCATCGGCTGGTACACGGTGGAGGAGGTGCGCGCCCTGCCCGTTCCGGCCAGCGTGCTCGAATGCGTGGAACGGCTGGCTGCAGAAAACGCATAGCTCGGCCCCGAAATTAACGATGCTGAGCAATATCGGGGTGGAAACCACCTGCCACGCCTTGTTCCCGTCATGCTTGTCCGGTCAACATGGTTACATGATTCATAACAACCTTGGCCGACCGCTTCTGATCTGCATCGCGCTTGCCGCAGCCTTTCCCGCTGCCGCACAGCCGGCAGCAAGCGGGCCGCCGGCACAGGTGCCGGATAGCGGGAGTGCGGAGCAGCCGGTACCCTACGACGAACAGCTGTCGCGGCTCTCCGAAATCCTCGGCTCGATCGACTATCTGCGCAATCTCTGCAGTCCGACGCGCGAGGATGGTTGGCGGGGCGATATGCAGCAGTTGCTCGACACGGAAACTAAGAACGAGCCGAAACGAAGAGAAAGACTGACTGCGGCTTTCAACCGTGGGTATCGGTCCTTTGCGTCGGTTTACACGAATTGCACGCCGCAGGCCCGCACTGCGGAAGAGCGATACCGTAACGAAGGTGCAACACTGGCAACAGAAATCACCGCACGCTTTGGAAATTGACGATTTATTAACCTCTTTTGACAGCGAGCCGTGTCGTTTTGAGAAAAGGCTGATAAAGTTATTAAGCAAGTGGTAAGGACATGAACGTCTCGAGGAAAGAAACAATGGAAGCCAGCCTGAACGAAATCGACGACATGATCGTTCATGAAAAGATGCAGGCAGCGCTGGAATACCAGAACGAAGCCTGGGCAGACGGTATGGCTGACGGCATCGAGCCTGAAATCATCGCCGACGCCGCCATTGCCCATGCAATTCGCGAGACGATCAGGATTCAGGGGGAACAGGGCGCCGAAGCCTTGCTCGAATCGCTGCGTGAACGCATGCTCGCTGGTGAATTCTCTCCGAACCGGACCCTGCAATAACAACCAGAGATTGCTTATGCGTATCTTTCCAGGCAATGCGCTCATCTGTTCCATTGCCTCCTTCGCTGCCGTAAACCTGTTTTTGGGCAGCGTGGCTCTGCCCATTCCGGCTAGCGCCTTTTCTCAGCTCAATCCGCCAGCCCCCCAGGCGAGAGATACAGCAAAGTCCGCGCAACAAAAAAACGAGAAACCGATCGAGCAGGCGCTGGAAGCACCCGCCAACAATGCGCTGCCGGCGCCTGAGCCCTTGATCAACAAGCAGGCTGCACAGAGCAGCGGTGGCGCTTCCAGTACCGGCAAATCGGTCGAATTCCTCTTCGATATCGACAAGGCGCCCGAGCCGGTAAAGAAGCTCCGTACCGCGATCGTCGAGGCTGCCGCTTCCGGCGATCTTGAGCGTCTGCGCCCGCTGATGAACATCGGAGGAGGCCTGAAACAGACCCAGGTTACGGCCGACGATCCCGGCGAAGATCCGATAAAGACGCTGCATGACCTTTCGGGCGATCCCGACGGCATAGAAATCCAGTCCATTCTCCTCGATATCATGTCGTCAGGCTTTGCACATGTCGGCCAGGGAACCCCGGATGAGGTCTATGTCTGGCCCTATTTCGCCGAAAAGGACATCAAGACCCTCTCCACCCCGGAGAAGGTCGATCTGATGCGTATCGTGACGGCCGGCGACTATGCCGACATGCAGGAATTCGGCGGCTATAATTTCTATCGCGTCGGCATCACGCCGGACGGCCGCTGGAAATTCTTCACCTCGGGCGAATGATCCGACCGGAGAACTTGCGGTTCTTCGCTGAAGGCCCTACCTCTGCGTGATGAAGCATGTCGCGCAAAAGTGCACAGCGGTTTTGCGACAACGACATGCGCAAGAACAAAGACCTGAAGCGCCGGAAGCGAGTCTTAGAGATCGCGCCGTGCTTCAGGCCAAATCAGCGGAACCATCATGCCAGCCGTATTCCTCAGAGAGCGCTCCTTCATCCGCATCACCGGCGCGGAAGCAGAAGCGTTTCTGCACAATCTCATCACCACCGATCTCGTCTCGCTTGGCGCCGATGAGGCTCGCCCCGGCGCGTTGCTGGCGCCGCAGGGCAAGATCCTGTTCGACTTCATGATCTGGCGGGATGGTGCAGAGTTTTTACTCGAAACCGACACGGCACAGCGGGAAGGTCTGCTGAAGCGGCTCACCATGTATCGACTGCGCGCCAAGGTCGATTTCGTCGCAGAGGATACCCAGGGGGTCACGGTCGCATGGGGAGATAATGCGACGCACGGGCCAAAGGACAGCCGCTTCGCCAAGGCCGGGATTGTGCTGAGCCGGACGCCCGGCGAGCACGGCAGCGACCCCGATACGCTCTATGACGCGCTGCGGATCGCCAACGGTATTGCCGTTTCCGGCCGCGACTTCGCCTTGCAGGACGCGTTCCCGCATGATGTGCTGATGGATCTGAACGGCGGCCTCGGCTTCCGCAAGGGCTGCTATATCGGCCAGGAAGTGGTTTCGCGCATGCACCACCGCGGCACGGCGCGCAGGCGTGTCGTCATCGTCAGCGGCGGTGCCGAATTGCCCGCCTCCGGCACGGAATTGACCGTCGGCAGCAAGCCGATCGGAACTCTCGGCTCGACCGCCGGCAATATGGGCCTTGCAATCGTCCGTATCGACCGGGCCGGCGAAGCCATTGCCGAAGAGGCTCCGATAAGGGCGGGCGATATCGACGTTACCGTGTCTCTGCCGGCCTGGTCGGGCCTCTCCTTCCCCGCGCGCGCCGACGAGGCGTCGGCATGACATCGGCGACGACTGCGCGCGCCTGGCAGCGCATGTTATCCGGGCGCAGGCTCGACCTGCTGGACCCGTCGCCGCTCGATGTCGAGATCAGTGACATTGCGCATGGGCTTGCCCGTGTCGCGCGCTGGAACGGCCAGACCTCCGGCGACCATGCCTTTTCGGTGGCGCAGCATAGCCTTGTGGTGGAAGCGATCTTTCGTCATCTCAACCCGGCAACGCCGGACGAACTGCTTGCCGCCTTGCTGCATGATGCACCGGAATATGTGATCGGCGACATGATCTCACCGTTCAAGTCCGTCGTCGGCGGCGATTACAAGGTCGTGGAGAAACGGCTCGAAGCTGCCATCTACCGGCGCTTCGCCCTGCCTCCGCATTGCGCGCCGAAGCTCAAGGAAAAGATCAAGAAGGCCGACACGATCTCTGCCTATTTCGAGGCGACGCTGCTTGCAGGCTTCACGCCCGATGAAGCCCGCAAGTTCTTCGGCCAGCCGCGCGACATCACACGCGAGATGCTGCCGATCGAGCCGATGCCGGCAATCGAGGCGCAGCGGCTGTTTCTGAAGCGCTTCGAAGCGATCGAGGCGGAGCGCGCTGCCATGAGGGTTGGGGCGTGACCAGGATCGTCGTATCGCCGCTCGCCCGCATTGCCGAAATGGCCGTTCATCATGGCGCGCGCGAAATGATCAGCCTTATGGCCAAGGAGCACAGCTTCCACCGCCCAGCGGTCATCCAGGCGGATCGGCATCTGCTGCTCCATATGAACGACATCAGTTTTGCCGGGACAGGCGATCTCGTCGCTCCACAGGAGGCGCATGTTCGCGCGATTATCGATTTTGCCTCCGGCTGGGATCGAAGCGCGCCTTTGCTCATCCATTGCTGGATGGGCGTCTCCCGCTCGCCGGCGGCGGCGCTGATCGCGGCTTTGACCGTTCACCCCGAGCAAGACGATTTAGTGCTGGTGCGTCAGCTGCGGGTAAGCTCGCCATTCGTCACGCCGAACGCCCGACTGGTCGCCATCGGTGATGAGCTGCTGGGACGCCAGGGGCGCCTGATCGCCGCAGTCAAAGAGATCGGCCGCGGCGCGGATGCCGACGGCAATGCACCTTTCACACTGTCCTTGGACAGCTAGCGCGTCGACGGCCATCAAATCAGCGCCAGCAGGCACGCCCTCGGCAGAACAATCGCTGCCGGATGCCGACCGCGTCGATAGCTGGATTCACTCTCGATTGTCTGGCCGCCGGCCCCTATTGAATAACGGCACATGCCAGACGCTTGCCCGCACCGCCGACGGGCTGGCTGCGGTAATCGTCGGACTCCGCATGGATCATCAGCGTGCGGCCGCGAATGCCGTCTTTGCCGTTCAGCGATACCATGCCGTTGAAGACCTGGGCGCGCAGCTTGCCATCCTGATCGACATACTGGTTGGGCATATCGCCGGCATGCGGCCCGCTGGCGGCCAGAAAGCCATGTTCCGCCTTTGTGGGATTGAAATGCCCGCCGGCGGACTCGAAGCCGTGCGTATGCTCACACCGGCTATTCTCATGGATATGGAAGGCGACCCAGCGATTGGCGGGCATGCCGGACACTTCCAATTCGATCAGCACGCCCTTTTTACCTTCAGTCAACGTCGCTCGACCGGCCTGCTTACCGTCGAGGCCGACAAAATCGGCAGTAGCGGTATTTTGACTTTGGGTTTGTGCTGCCGCGGGCGCGGCTGCGGCAAGAGCGAGAATTGCAACGATCATTATCCGCTTCATGGACCACCCTCCCTGTTCTGCGTGGCTGTTGCCCAACGCATGGCAGGCATGACGGTTCCGGTAACTGGAAAAAATGATCCTACATCAAAATGATAAGGCAGCTTGCCGGTGCGCCGGCAGGCCGCCCTTTCATCGGATGAAAGTACGTATCAGGCCGCTACGCTATCGGCATCATATTGGCCGTAGGTACTGTTGTAGGCATCCATCGGCGACAGCAGATTAAGATCGTAGACGGCATTGGATTCCGGCGACTTTGCCGTAGAGGCAGCGTCGGCGCCCGGCAATTGCATGAGCTTAGCGATCAGGTTACCCAAAGCGCTGTTGGAACCATCGGCAGCGGCACCGGGATCGTCGGCTTCGAGAATGCCGGGGCGCTCGGCCGCCGCGCGCTCCCCTTCGCTCAAAAGACCGTCGTTATTCGCATCAAGGCGCGAGAGCGTGCCACGATACGGATAGGAGCTATTGGATATGGAAGAAACATGGGACATACAAACCTCCTAGGGTAGGAGCCGCCTCATGCGACGTCGTTTGTACTCAATACATTCAGAGCTAAACTAGGAACTGGTATTAAGCTGCTTCGCGCTGCCGGTAAAGACAAATTGTTAATGAGTATTAACCATAGTTCCCAAGCGGCAAATCCGGATTTTCTAATATTGGTTTTGTGATGCCTTGTCAGGCGACGGGGCATAATCCCCTGGAATCATAGGCTAATCCGGCTATCCAGCCTTACTCGATGAACAGTTTCGTATATGGTGCGACGGATTGCCCATGGAGGGGACATGATGGAATTGTTGCCGCTCGTCATCCTGATTGTCGGTATCGTGGTATTGCGGGGCCACAACCTAAGGATAAAGCAGCTTGAGGCGCGCGTTCAGGAGCTGCAAAATGCTCTCGAGGGCAAGGTGCTGACGCCGGATACGGGCGAATCGATTCCGGCGGCTTATGCCGTCGCGCAACCCATGGACGACGAACCGAAAGTCGCGACCGAAGATACTTCCGCGCCCGAAATCGAGGAGCCCGCTCTCGCTGCACGCAACATTGCGGATGCGGGCCAGGAAGAAGACACTCCTCTTGCGAGCCAGACCTCCACCCCACCGAAGGAAAGCCTGGAAAGCACTATCGGCGCACGCTGGGCCGTCTGGGTCGGCGGCATCGCCCTGGCACTCGGCGGCATCTTCATGGTCAAATATTCGATCGAGAGCGGCCTTCTCAGCCCCGGCGTGCGTCTGGCTCTTGCGGCACTCTTCGGCCTTGCCCTGATTGCTGCAGGCGAAGTGATCCGCCGCCGCACCGCGCCGGTTCTGAACAGCGCCTTTCAAAATGCGATGATCCCTGGCGTCTTGACGGCAGCCGGTGTCGTCGCCCTGTTCGGCTCGACCTATGCGGCGCATGCCATCTACGAATTCATCGGCCCCGCAACCGCCTTCATTCTTCTCGCGCTCATCTCGCTTGCCACGCTCGGACTATCGCTGTTGCATGGGCAGGCGCTTGCCGGCCTCGGCCTGCTGGCGTCGATGGCGACCCCTGCCCTCATCGCTTCTACCGCGCCACGTCCCTGGACACTCTTCGGCTATCTCGTTCTGACCTGGCTTGCGACCCTTTTGGCGTCGCGCCTGCGCCGCTGGTTGATCGCGCCGTCGCTCGCAAATGGGCTCCTGAGCCTGTGGCCGCTGCTCTACATTACCTTCAGCCCGGTCGTCGATCTCGCGCCGGTCACGCTTTCCATGCTGGCGATGATCGGCGGCACCATCTTCTTGTGGCCGGGACGCTATCCAGTCTCAGAAGCGGTGAAGGAAGACGCAACAACGGCACCGGCCGAAGACACGCCCCAGCGAGTAAGCTCCGGTATAGAATGGGCGGCATTTCTCGCCCGACAGCCCCTCGGCATGACGCTGACGGCCGCGATCGGTGCGCTCACGGTATCACTCTGCATCGTCGGCTTCAGCCTTCGATATGGATATCCAATCGTCGATGCGACATTCATGTTTGCGGCGATCGTCGCAGCGGTTGCGGCCTTCGGTGCCGGCCGCCTGCATGCAGCCTGGGCAACGATCCTGTCCGCGCTCGTCGCCGTGGTCGGCACGTCCGGCATTCTGACCAACTGGATCGCCGGGATCGAATCCACGGCGGATGGAACCGCCAGCCTGCAGAGCACGGTGCTCTATGAGGTCCTCGGCCTCGGCGCCCTCTTCGTAGTCATCGGCGCCTTCTTCCTCCGGCGCTTCGCCCAGGCGGAGAAGCCCTATGCCGCTCTCTGGAGCCTTGTCATGGCAGCCACGCCCTTGGCGATCGCGACGATCAGCTTCGTCAACTTCGGCAACTGGACGCTCGACTGGCTGCATGGGCTCTACGGCATCGGACTGGCGCTAGTTCTCATCGGGCTTGCGGAATGGCAGGATCGCAGCGACGGAGAAGAACTGAACCTGCCGACGAACATCCTCGCGGCCGGTTCGTTTGCCGCAGCAGTCTTCGCCCTGCATACGCTTGCGCATCATGCCACCGCGACGATCCTGCTGCCGGTTCTCGGCATCGCCTATCTTTTGGCGGGACGCCTGCGCAATTGGCCCGTTCTGCCATGGACCATGGTTGCCGCGCTTGTCATCACTATGGGGCGCATCGCCTGGCAACCGACGATCGTCGACCCCTCGGAGCTCGGCACGACACCGCTCTTTAACATGCTGCTTGCCGGCTACGGCATTCCGGCGGCTCTTGCCGTCCTTGCGGCGTTCATCACGCGTCATTCGCCGAGCCTGCGACTGCGCAACACTTTGCAGGCGCTCGCCTGCTTCCTCGTACTGTTAACGATCGCCATTCTCGTGCGCCACGCCATGAACGGCGGCGTTCTGAACGATGCGGCTCCAACGCTCGGGGAACAGTCGATCTATACGCTGCTGGCAATCGGTGCTTCCGCAACGCTGATGGCGCTCGATCTCAGCGCCGCGAGCCCTGTCTTCCGTTACGGCGGCATGGCTCTCGGCGTCATTTCGGTCGCAATGATCCTCACCCTGCATCTGCTGGGACTGAACCCGTTCATGACAGGCGAGAGCACGGGTCGCATCCCACTCTTCAACCTGTTGCTACTCGCCTATCTTCTGCCTGCCGCGGCCTATGGCGGATTGGCGCTCTTTGCTCGCAACCGGCGTCCTCTCCCCTATGTCGCAATGCTGGCTGTCGCGGCGGCCGTGATGGCCTTCGCATGGGCGACCTTGTCGGTGCGACGCTTCTGGCAGGGCGAGTACATTCCCTTCTGGAACGGCTTCATCCAGGGCGAGCTCTATTCCTACTCTGTCGTCTGGTTGCTGATCGGCATCGCACTTCTCGGGCTCGGCGCCCGCTTCGAGGCCCGGAGCCTACGCATCGCCTCGGCGGTGCTGGTCTTCATCGCCGTCGTCAAAGCCTTCCTCATGGACATGGCGAATCTCGAAGGCTTCCTGCGGGCACTGTCCTTCATCGGCCTCGGCGCTGTCCTGATCGGTATCGGCCTGTTCTACCAAAAAATCCTGACGCGTAAGAAGGCGACGGAATGATTGCGGCTGATACATTGACCCGATAGGACAATAAAACCTGCCGACTGATCATCCCGGAGCAAGTGCAGCTATGGACACCGACAAGATGGCGCGGGCTTTCGCCCCGTTCGAAGTGCTGGCTGCGGATCTCATTCCCCACGCCGCGGATGGCGATGACGGTTCGCACGATATTGCCCATATCCTGCGCGTCTTCCGCAATGCCATGGCCATCCAGGCCGAAGAAGGCGGCAATGCGCGCATTCTCGCCGCGGCCGTGCTGCTGCATGATTGCGTCGCCGTCGAAAAGAATTCGCCGCATCGCGCGCAGGCCTCGCGGCTTGCGGCCGAGAAAGCTTCGGGCATTCTGCGGCAACTTGGCTGGGCAGACGACGACATTGCCGCTGCTGCGCATGCGATCACCACACATAGTTTCTCTGCCAACCTGCCACCGGAAACATTGGAAGCGAAGATCCTGCAGGATGCCGACCGGCTGGATGCCATCGGCATGGTGGGCGCTGCGCGTTGTTTCTATATTGCCGGGCGTCTCGGCTCCGGCCTGTACGATCCCTTCGATCCGCTTGCGACAGAGCGGCCGCTTGATGACAAGCGCTTCGCCATTGACCATTTCGAGACAAAGCTGTTCAAACTGGCGGATGGATTCCAGACCGAGACCGGAGCCAAGTTTGCCGGAGCACGGCATGACCGGCTGAAGACCGTGCTGGCAATGTTCATAGACGAAATCTGAGGGCCACCCATGCGCGTCAGCGATCTTTTCATCTATCCCCTCAAGAGCGCCCGCGGCATCGCCATTCCGTCGGCAGCCGTCGATGCTTTCGGTCTCGCCGGCGACCGCCGCGCCATGCTGGTCGATCCCTCGGGCAACTTCATCACCCAACGCGAACTGCAGGCACTGGCCCGGATCGACATCCAGCCGACACCCTCTCATTTGCGCCTGAAGATGGAGGGCAAGCCCGACATCATCGTGCCGCCGCCGCATCCCGACAACCGTATGGACATCGTCGTCTGGAAATCAGCCGTCAACGCCTCCGTTGCCGACGAGGACACCAACAAGGCGCTGTCGGCATGGATGGGTCGTGAGGTCAGGATGGTGTTCTTCGACAGGCTTGCCAAGCGTATCGCCAATCCGGAATGGGCGGGACAGGATACGCCCGTCACCTTTACCGATGGCTATCAGATTCTCGTTACCACCACCGGCTCGCTGAAGGCGCTCAACGCCAATCTCGCCGCCCACGGCGAAGGCGCGGTCGGCATGGAGCGCTTCCGTCCGAATATCGTCATCGATATCGACGAGGAGTGGCCGGAAGATCGCTGGGCGGCAATCGAGATCGGCGGCATTCGTCTCGATCTCGTCAAGCCCTGCTCGCGCTGCATCATGACGACGCAGGACCAGCAGACCGGCTCGCGCGACGTGCCGAACCCGATGCCCGCCATGGGCCGCATCCGCATGTCAGCCGACCGGCGCGTGCCCGGCCCGCTCTTCGGCTGGAATGCCGTGCCGCGCGGCGAAGGCTCGGTGAAGATCGGCGATACGGTGACGGTGCTCGAGGAGCGCCCGGAGGGCTGGGCGCTCAAGCGGCGCTAAAACTGATCCTCTGGCAGGCCTTTTGCTGCTCAGCCTTTGGCGACAAGGCCCGGCGATACCAAGCCCTCGTTCAACGAAGCGACCGCAACCGCCTTCAGCGCGGCTTGCATGAAGCCGTCGCGCGCTGCGGCGATCTCGATGCCGCGCGGTTCGTAGACATGGCGATGCAGGAAGAAGCCGGTCAGGCGGAAGGCGGCGGAAAGGCTTTCCCGATCCGCGGCGACCGTCGATCCCGTCGAGAGAAATGGCGGCAACGCCAGCATCTTGTCCGCCCAGGGCATACCGGCTGCCCGGCAAACGGCACGCCCGGACTTCGGCGAAACGAAAGCCAGATCTTCACGTACGCCGGTTGCTGCGCATTCCGTCAAATCGAGACCGAAGCCGAGATCGTTCAACACGGCAAGTTCGAAGCGCACGAAGAGTTCGCCGGCATCGGCAGGGTTCTGCAGGTTTTCCAGAATGACATCGAGCGCATCGTAGAGATGTGGATGCGGATCACGCTCCGGCAAGAGCCGCAGCAATGCGGCCATTGCCTGCACGCCATAGACGGCAGTCGCGGTCTCCATCAGCCGCGCTGCCCGGAGTGTGACCGGCTCCATGCGAAACTCGCCGAGATGCTCATGCAGCCTGGCCCGCCAGGTCACCTCGACGAGATTGCCGGCCTGCAGCACCGGCTGCATGGCGCGCGAGCGACCGGATCGCACCAGCCCCATATGGCGGCCGCGGCCACGCGTCATCACCTCGGCGACGACACTGGTCTCGCCGAGACGTTTGACACCCAGAATGATCGCATGGTCCTGCCATTGCATCGGCCGGCTGCCCCGAAAAATTTCCGCGATTCGAGTTTAGGGCAAACGGCCGCGGCTGTCACATGGCAAGAGAGGAGCCGCCGGCCAGGGCCTCGACAAAGAGACGCATGGATTGCTCGTCGAAGGGCTTGTTCAAAAGCGGCACATGCCGCAGATCGGCCGGAAAATCGAGCGTATCGGAATAACCGCTGACGAAGCCGAAGGAAATGCCGCGTTCCATCAGCAATCTGGCAAAGCCGAAGCTCGTCGACTCTCCAAGATTCACGTCAAGCATCGCAAAATCATAATGTTCGGAATGGATCGCGTTGACCGCCTGTTCCAGATTCGAAGCAATCTCAATCTGCTGAATACCTACAAGACGAAGGATTTCCTCAGTCTCCATTGCAATAATGAGATTATCTTCCAGTATAAGCACGCGCTGAAACGTCATATCAGCGCCATCCCTGCACGTATGCGCCAGCTGGCGCAGCCCGTAAAAAGTCCCGCATCTATCCCTCCGGCGCCAATCATCGGCCCGTATTGAATGGATGGTTTGCCCCATCCGCCATGGCTCAGTCTCTTGTGACATGACTTTGCCTCCAACCCGCTTCGCACTTTTTGCACTGCGGCACTATGGGCTCGTCACCATGCTCCAATCGCTTTTGTCGCCGGGGTTAGTAAAAGGTGAAACTGGTAGAAAAGTGACGATAACAGTAATCTATGCTGATACAGTTATTGCCGGCATTTAAAAAAGACATGCGTTTGCTAAAAAGGCAGTGCCTAGATGAAGGGGCGCTTGCCCGAATCAAGACCGTCCCAGCCCGCAAGTTCTGCAAGCCCCTTCCCATCCAGAACCTCGCAGCCCCTCTCCTGCCAAAGGAGCAAACCTCGGGCCGCCAGCTTTTTCAAAGTCTTATTGGTATGGACGACGGAAAGGCCGAGTGTATCGGCGACATGCTGCTGCGTGATGGGGATAACCTTGCTGCCGTTGAAAAGGCGCAGAGTGCTGGCGCGCTGGTGCAGATATGCAATGAGATAAGCGGCCCGCTCCATCGCGGAGCGGCGGCCGATGCTCAGCAGATGCTCATCGAGAATCCGCTCCTCACGCGATGCGATCCAGGTCAGATCATAGGCCAGCGAAGCATGAGAATTATAGAGCGTCATCAACTCCGTGCGCTCGAAAACACAGAGTGATATCGGCGAGAGCGCTTCCGTCGAATGCTGCATCTCCCCCATGATCGACCCCTGCAATCCGATAAGATCGCCGGGCATCACGTAGTTCAGGATCTGGCGGCGGCCATCCTCCAGCGTCTTGTATCGAAAACCCCAGCCGGAGAGGATGGTGAAAAGGTGAGCGCTATGCGCGCCTTCGAGGAAGATCGTGGCACCGGCATCGACAAGAAGCTCACCCTTCTTGAAGCCGCTGATGAAATTCAGCTCGTCGCGCTCGAATTCCCGGAAATGCGGCAGTGATCTCAGCGGACATTGCTGGCAGGGCGTGCGTCGTCCATGCACCGTCGCTGCTGCCTTCGCCATGAAACACCCCTCAAGTTACAGCGGCAAACAGAATATGCCCAATAAGCCACTGTAATATTAAGCGTTGCAGGAACGCAAACTCTCGTCAATGCGGGAAGTCGAGGCCCATTTCCCGGAAGCGCTCGGGGTCGTCTCCCCAGTTTTCACGGACCTTCACGAAGAGGAAGAGGTGCACGGGCTGCTCCAGGATCGCGGAGAGTTCCTTGCGTGATGCGGTCGAGATCGATTTGATCGCTTCGCCGCCCTTGCCGAGAGCGATCTTCTTCTGGCTTTCGCGCTCGACATAGATCACCTGTTCGATGCGCACGGAGCCGTCCTTGCGCTCTTCCCACTTTTCCGTCTCGACATGCGAGGAATAGGGAAGCTCCTGATGCAGACGCAGAAACAGCTTTTCGCGGGTGATTTCGGCGGCAAGCTGGCGCATCGGCAGGTCGGAAATCTGGTCTTCCGGATAATACCAGGGACCTTCCGGCAAGGTCTTCGCCAGATAATCCATGACGTCCTCGCAGCCGGAGCCGCTTTCCGCCGAGATCATGAAGGTCTGCTCGAAGGCGATCTTCTCGTTGGCGGCGGCGGCAAGCGCCAGCAGGTCCTCACGGCGAACGCGGTCGATCTTGTTCAAGACGAGAATCTTCGGCTGGGAAACATCCTTCAGCCCTTCCAGGATGGCTTCGGCATCGCCGCGCAGACCACGCTCGCTGTCGATCAACAGCATGATGAGATCGGCGTCCTTGGCGCCACCCCAGGCGGACGTCACCATGGCGCGATCAAGACGGCGGCGCGGCTTGAAGATGCCGGGCGTGTCCATGAAAACGATCTGCGCATTGTTGTGAATGGCGATGCCGCGCACGATGGCGCGCGTCGTCTGCACCTTGTGGCTGACGATCGAGACCTTTGCGCCGACGAGCCGGTTGACGAGCGTCGACTTACCGGCATTGGTGGGGCCGATAAGGGCAACGAAGCCCGAATGCGTCGGGCCGATATGTTCAACCGCGCCGTCTTCGGCGGGCGTGTCCTGCTGATTGGTCATTTTCCACTATTCCCCGGCAGTCACTTCTCAGTCAACTGAGGCTGCCAAATACCTTCGCGTTCCAGGATCCGTGTCGCCGCCATCTGCTCGGCCGCACGCTTGGAGCGTTCTATTCCCGTTTCAGGCGCCGTTCCCTTGACTTCCACGGTCACCGTAAAGCGCGGATCATGATCCGGTCCGCTGCGATCATCAACCCTGTAGACCGGGGTGACGCCGAATTTCGCATGCGCCCACTCCTGCAGCTCCGTCTTGGCGTCGCGCCTTGCGCCCTCCGGCCGGATGGCGCGGCGCTCCCAGAAGCGCAGGATGAAGGCCCGGGCGACTTCAAGTCCGCCATCCAGGTAGAGTGCTGCAATAAGGCTTTCGACGACATCGGCGCGCACGTTGAGCATCCGCT
Organism: Rhizobium sp. BK491; assembly: GCF_014194925.1. Lineage (NCBI taxonomy): Bacteria > Pseudomonadati > Pseudomonadota > Alphaproteobacteria > Hyphomicrobiales > Rhizobiaceae > Rhizobium > Rhizobium sp. BK491. The sequence goes on along the minus strand of NZ_JACIAR010000002.1, from coordinate 1,026,206 downwards.
TACCCGTCAGCTTCTTCACGTCGGCGCCGGTGCGGATATAGAGATGCAGCTCCATCTCATCGGCGACTTCGGCACAGGTTTCGGCGCTCACGAGCTGGTTGAGGCGAACCGAAAGCTCGCCTTCCGTTGCCGCACCGAAGGTCTTGAAAAGCAATTCCGCGATACAGAGGCCGAGAACACGGTCGCCGAGAAATTCCAGGCGCTCGTAATTGCCCGTCTTGTGCGTACGCGCGCTGGCATGGGTCAGCGCGCGGTCGAGACGCTCCTTCTCGGCGAATTCGTGGCCGATAACGACCTCAAGCCTGGCACGATCCGCCTGGGAGAGCGTCTGTGCCTTCGTCATTCGACAACCTTGAAAATACGGTCCCAACGCATATTGGTCGGCCATTTCCAGATTTCACGGAACGAGGTGTCGTGACCCAGCGAGAAGAAAATGACGCTGGCACGGCCGATCAGGTTCTCAGCGGGGACATAGCCGACATCGAAACGGCTATCGTCGGAATTGTCGCGATTGTCGCCCATCATGAAGTAATGGGCCGGCGGAACGACATATTCCTGGGTGTTGTCGCCACGCGAATTCGGCGAAAGATCCAGCGTGTCGAAGACCTTGCCAGTATCGGGCAGACGTTCGCTGTAGACGGCAATATGGTCACCCGGCTCCTGGCTGTAGTCGGACGAGAAGGTGCCATGCGGCTCGCGCGGAACGGCCTGGCCGTTGATATAGAGAATGTCGTTCTTGACCTGGATGCGGTCGCCCGGCAGGCCAATTACGCGCTTGATGTAATCGACATCCGGATTCGGCGGGAAGCGGAAGACCACGACATCGCCACGCTTCGGCTCGCTGCCCAAAATGCGGCCGCTGAACAGATCGGGCGAGAACGGCAGCGAGTACTTGGAGTAGCCGTAGGCGAACTTGTTGACGAAGATATAGTCCCCGACAAGAAGCGTCGGCATCATCGAGCCGGACGGAATGGTGAATGGCTGAAAGAGAACCGTGCGGATGATCATGGCCAGGACGAGCGCCTGAACGATGACCTTAATGTTCTCCCATAGGGCGTTCTGCTGTTTTACGGCTTTCTCGGACACGCAGTCTTGTTCCTTTTTCGCACCCCACCGGCGCACTTATATTCAGGCACTGTCTACTCGCTTCATATCATCGCGGCAATGGCGCGGGTGCCAAAAGCGACATACAGTCGTGATTCAAGCATCCACCGGCAGCGCTTCGATAATCACAAAGGCCTGAGCAAGAGGAAAATCATCCGTTATCGTCAAATGAATGGCAGCGCGGTGATTTGCCGGCAGCATGGAAACCAGCCTTTCTGCGGCACCGCCGGTCAATTGCATGGTCGGCTTTCCACTTGGCAGATTGACGACGCCCATGTCGCGCCAGAAGACGCCCTGCGCCAATCCCGTGCCCAAAGCCTTGGAGCAAGCTTCCTTGGCAGCAAAGCGCTTGGCATAGGAGGCCGCCCTGTTTTTGCGGCGTTCGGACTTTGCGCGCTCGATTTCGGTAAAGCAGCGATCGATGAACCGAGTGCCGAAGCGCTCGATCGTCTTTTCCACACGACGGATGTCGATGAGATCACTGCCTATGCCGATAATCATGGGAAGGCCCTCCTGGCGGCCCGGACAAGGTCAAGCCTGGGTCAGACGCTCGATGCGTTCTCGTCAAGCGCCAGCCGCTCGCGGGCGCGCTCCATAAGGCGCTCCTTGCGGCGGGTCTTGAAGGTCTTCACACCATAATAGGTCAGCGCGTAGACAATCACGCCCGTCACGATGGCAGGCGGAATGCCGCCGATCAGCATCGGCTTCAACACCGGGTCCCAGATTTGCGAGAGATCGCCCTTGTGCCAAAGCGCGGGCAGATCGATGCTGCCGCCCTGACCGCCGCTATCGCGTGACAGGATCAGATGGCCGATTTCCCAAGTCAGAGCCCAGATGAAGGGGTAGGTAATCGGATTACCGGCGGCCAGACAGCCTAGCGCCGAAGCGATGACATTGCCGCGTATCAGATATGCGATGATGATCGCCATGACGAAATGTACGCCAATGAACGGTGTCCAGGACACGACAATACCTGCGGCGAAGCCGGCCGCGACCGAATGCGGCGATGCGGCAAGGCGAACGAGGCGCTTGCCGAAATATTGGAACGAGCGGATGAAGCCCTTGCGGGGCCAAAGGTGCTCCCGCAGTTTTTCCTTGAATGTCAGTGGTTTTCGGCGGCGAAACAGCATGCGGCTTATCTAGTGCAACGGGGGCCGTCATGACAAGAGCGGCCAAGCGTATCATGCACCGATTAAGAACCGAAAGTACGGCTCTTTTTTGGAACGTCAGCTGCTATTGAAGCAGAAAATGGACGTTCCCCTTCAGCGGCAGGCAGCAATCCCGCAAGATCGGGATGCTCCAAGGGCGCAACAACGACGCGCCCCTCCTGGTCTTTCAAGTATTAACGGCTATTAACGCGTGCGGAACAGACCGCGGTCGACCTGACGCTGACGATATTCAAGGTCAAATCGGTCATGCGAACCATTCAGATAAGCCATTTCGCGTTCTTCAACACTCGGAACACGCAGGGCACGGGCGATTTTCTTGATCGGGCTAAACATTATCTTCTCTCATTTCAGCTTCGTTTCTTCGATGACCAGAAGATAGGCGCAACAAAGGTTAATTACCACCGCTTTGAAATATACGCAGCCATGCGCATAGCGCATATCTATCCCGAAATGCGCTCGAATCTGGTCATAAAATGATCACAAAATATGCAGCATGCTTTGAGATCGGCCGACATCATTCGTAGAGGCGCTTTACCGTCGCAATGCAATCGAGTTCCTTGAGCTGCACCAGAAGCTGATTGAGCTGACGCAAATCCCAGACTTCGACGTCGAGGGCCATTTCGGTGAAATCGGCCGCAACCCGAACGGTATTGAGCACGCGAATGTTGACGTCGACGTCCGCTACGGTCTGCGCCACCTTTGCAAGCGTGCCCGGCTCGTTGAGAGCATTGATCAGGATTCGGGCGGCAAAGCGGGACTTGTTGGCTTCGTCCAGATCCCAGCGCACATCGATCCAGCGCTCGGGCTCGTCGTCGAACCGCTGCAGGACCGGGGACTGGATGGGATATATGGTGATGCCCTTGCCCTTTTCCATGATGCCGACGATGCGGTCGCCAGGAACCGCGCCGGTCGGCGCGAAATGCACCTCGACGTTCGAGGAAATGCCGCGGATCGGCGGCGCATCGATATCGGCGCCATCGGAAACCTCGGCCTTGTTCTTGCCGGGGATCTTGAAGATCATGCCCGAGGCGCTGCGAACGTTGAACCAGCCCTCGTCGCCGGCAGGCTTGACCGTCACGCGTTCGTCTTGATGATCCGGGTAGACCGCCCGCAAGACATCGAGCGACGACATCTCCCCTCGCCCGACAGCGGCGATCGCATCCTCGACATCCTTCTGGCCGAGGCGATGCAGGGCAGGCTTCAGGGCATCGCGCGAGAAGACCTTGCCGGCACGCTCGAAAGTGCGCTCCAGAATGCGGTGGCCGAGGCCGGCATATTGCTTGCGGATGGCAAGCCGGGTTGCGCGGCGAATGGCGGCACGTGCCTTGCCGGTGACCACGATTTCTTCCCAGGCGGCCGGCGGCACCTGCACGCCCGAGCGGATGATCTCGACTTCATCGCCGTTGTTCAGCCGCGTAACGAGCGGCATGATGCGGCCATTGATCTTGGCGCCGACCGTGGTGTCACCGATATTCGTATGGACGGCATAGGCAAAGTCGATCGGCGTCGCGCCGCGCGGCAGGGCGATCAGCTTGCCCTTGGGCGTGAAGCAGAAGACCTGGTCCTGGAACAGCTCAAGCTTCGTGTGCTCGAGGAACTCTTCCGGGCTGTCGCCCTCGGCCAAAGCCTCGATCGTATGGCGCAGCCAGGAATAGGCGTTGCTTTCCCGCGACAGGAGCTCACCATCCGCACCATTGCCGTTGCTATTCGTGCCGTCCTTGTAGAGCGTATGGGCGGCGATGCCGAATTCGGCGATCTCATGCATGCGCTTCGTGCGGATCTGCAACTCGATGCGCTGGCTGGAAGGGCCGACGATCGTCGTGTGCAGCGAGCGATAATCGTTCTGCTTCGGCGTCGAGATATAGTCCTTGAAGCGGCCGGGAACGACGCGCCAGCGGGTGTGGACGATGCCGAGCGCCCGATAGCAGGACGGAATATCGTCGACGAGAAGACGGAAGCCGTAGATATCGGAAAGCTGCTCGAAAGAGAGCGACTTCGACTGCATCTTGCGGAAGACCGAATAGGGCTTCTTCAGCCGGCCCTTGACCATGGCGTTGGCCAAGCCGTTGGCAACAAGCAGATCGCGCAGTTCGGTCTCGATCTTCTTGACCAGCCCTTCATTACGACGCGACAGCTCCTCCAGGCGCTTGGTGACGGTATCATGCGCTTCCGGATTGATATGGCGGAAGGAGAGCTCCTCCAGCTCCTCGCGCATGTCCTGCATACCCATGCGGCCGGCGAGCGGCGCATAGATTTCCATCGTCTCCTCAGAAATGCGCGCGCGCTTTTCCGGCGACATGTGATCGAGCGTGCGCATATTGTGCAGGCGGTCGGCAAGCTTGACCAGAAGCACGCGTACGTCGTCGGAAATGGCAAGCAGCAGCTTGCGCAGGTTTTCGGCCTGCTTGGCCTTCTTGGTGACGAGATCCAGCTTCTTGATCTTCGTCAGGCCCTCGACCAGGCGACCGATGTCCTCGCCGAACATCTCGTCGATTTCGGCGCGCGTCGCCGTTGTATCCTCGATCGTATCGTGGAGAAGAGCGACTGCGATGGTCGATTCATCCAGACGCATATCCGTCAGGATCGCAGCAACTTCGAGAGGATGGGAAATATAGGGATCGCCGCTGGCACGTTTCTGCTGGCCATGCTTCTGCATCGCATAAACATAGGCTTTGTTGAGAAGAGCTTCGTTGGCATCGGGCTTGTATTTCTGCACGCGCTCAACAAGCTCGTATTGCCGCATCATTCCGAAGCTACTCCCGCAAAAACAAAAGCGCGCCAGTCATCCGACCGGCGCACGCATCTTGCCATCATATCGCTCCTGCCCGGAGCATCAAGATCGACGATCAGTAATCGTCGCTTTTTTCCGGCGGAACCAGACCTTCGATGCCGGCCAGAAGTTCTTCTTCCGACATCTGGTCGAAAGTAACGGCTTCAGGAGCGTCTTCTTCCTCTTCGCTGGTGGTGGAAGCACCTGCTGCCAGGAGGCTTGCCGGATCGGGCTCAGGCTCATCCACTTCGACATGCTTCTGCAGCGAATGGATCAGGTCTTCCTTGAGATCATCAGGCGACAGGGTCTCGTCGGCGATTTCGCGCAGCGCGACGACCGGGTTCTTGTCGTTATCGCGGTCGATGGTGATCGAGGATCCCTGCGAGATCAGGCGGGCGCGGTGGCTGGCGAGCAGCACGAGCTCGAACCGGTTCTCTACTTTATCAATGCAATCTTCTACTGTGACACGGGCCATTGCCTGTCCTTTGCGGTCGTGATGTCGTCATCATGTCTCGGAGTAGCACGCCGATACAAGCAAACGATGGCAAATTCAAGTTTTTCCTGTTTCAGCGCCTTTGCAGCCCCCGGGAAAGTGCTAAAATTCCCCTAGACAAACGGCGATTTCCACCGGAAGTTGCTTGGAATATCCCATTGCGTGCCCTAAATCTCGGTTATATGAATAATTCATAAAGTAATACGAATTATTCTGCAACGCCTTACAAGGCATTGTTTTAGCTAGCGTTTGAATGAAGTGATTACGTTTTTATAACAGTGGATAAGTAAGCAATGTTTGACCCACGCGAAAAAATTGCACTCTTTATAGATGGCGCCAATCTCTACGCTGCGTCCAAGAGCCTCGGCTTCGATATCGATTACCGCAAGCTGCTGAAGGCATTTCAGAAACGCGGCTATCTGCTGCGGGCCTATTATTACACCGCTCTCATCGAAGATCAGGAATATTCCTCCATCCGCCCGCTGATCGATTGGCTCGACTATAACGGCTACAAGGTCGTCACCAAGCCGGCCAAGGAATTCACGGATTCCATGGGACGCCGCAAGATCAAGGGCAACATGGACATCGAGCTGGCGATCGACGCCATGGAGCAATCCGAGACCGTCGACCATCTGGTGATCTTTTCCGGCGACGGCGACTTCACGACCCTCGTGGAAGCCCTCCAGCGCCGCGGACGCAAGGTTTCTGTGATCTCGACCATGTCGACCCAGCCGCCGATGATCGCCGACGATCTGCGCCGCCAGGCCGACCATTTCATCGACCTTGTCTCGCTGAAGGCCGAGATCGGCCGTGAAGCCTCGGAACGGCCCCCGCGCGCGCACGAGGGAGGTCACGCCGCTGCGGAATCCGAGGAATAGTTAGGGACTGTATTAGACGGGTTCGCTGCACGCGGCAGAAAGCGTTTCGCGTTTGCCGCGGCAAGCCGCCCTTCGCTAGGGCATCCTGAGCCTGCCGAAGGGGCGTTCGTCGCTGCAATCGTTTCATGCGCAGCTGTCTTTGCCCAGGGATTGCGCGCGGTAGAAGCATTTTGCGTTTGCCGCGACAGCCGGCCCTTCGCTAGGGCTCAGGGCGTTCGTCGCTGCAATCGATTCACTGGATCGATTGCTCGGGCGTTGCCCGATCGCTCCTCACCCTCACCCATTGTCCTTGAGCAGCCGGCTCTTCTGCCTGTTCCAATCGCGTTCCTTCTCGGATTCGCGCTTGTCATGCAGCTTCTTGCCCTTGGCGAGAGCCAATTCCAGCTTGGCGCGGCCCCGGTCGTTGAAATAGATTTTCAACGGCACCAAGGTCATGCCTTCACGGTTGATCGCCGAACGCAGCCGGCCAATTTCGCGGCTGGAAAGCAGCAGCTTGCGGCGACGGCGCGGCTCGTGATTGAAGCGGTTCGCCTGCAGGTATTCCGGCAGATACGAGTTGATCAGCCAGATTTCGTCGCCTTCATCCGAAGCGTAGGATTCGGCGATATTGGCCTTGCCTTCACGCAGCGACTTGACCTCGGTGCCCATCAGCACGAGACCAGCCTCATAGGTATCGATGATCTCGTAGTTGAAGCGGGCCTTGCGGTTTTCCGCCACGACCTTGTTCACCACGCGCTGGCTGCCTTTGGGTGCCATAATTCTTCTTCTTTTCCTGCGTCGTTCCGGCAGCAACCAGAGGTGCGCCACATCCTGGTTCCTAAATAAGCGAGACCGCCCTCCTTGTGAAGAGAGCGGTCCGGCAGAGTTTGGCAATGGCCTCGAATAGCGTCAGTTCAAGAGGCCGGCGTGGCGCAGGGCCGCATCGATCGCAGCCTCCGTGCTCGGCTCCAGGGTCGAAAGCAGCGGTGAGCGCACATTGCGGCTCATGCGGCCAAGCCGGGAGAGGCCGTATTTGGCGCCACAAAGGCCTGGCTCGAGGAAGATCGCCTTGTGCAGCGGCATCAATCGATCCTGATAGTCCAGAGCCCTGGCATAGTCACCGGCGAGTGTCGCCGCCTGGAATTCGGCGCAAAGACGCGGTGCGACGTTGGCGGTGACCGAGATGCAGCCGACGCCGCCATGGGCGTTGAAGCCGAGCGCCGTGGCATCCTCGCCGGAAAGCTGGCGGAAATCGCGGCCGCAGCTAATACGCTGTTCGGAGACGCGTTCGATCTTGCCGGTTGCATCCTTGACACCAACAATATTGGAATAGGACTTGGCAAGCGCGCCCATCGTCTCCGGCGTCATGTCGACAACCGAACGGCCGGGAATGTTATAAATATAGATCGGCAGCTTTACTGCCTCCGCGATCGCAGCGAAATGCGCGTAAAGCCCCTTCTGGGTCGGCTTGTTGTAGTAGGGCGTGACGACAAGAACCGCATTGGCGCCAACCTTTTCGGCATGCTGCGCCAGCTCGATGGCCTCGCGGGTATTGTTCGAACCCGCGCCCGCCATGACAGGAACCCGCTTATTGGCGATCTCGATGCAGAGCTCGACGACGCGCTTGTGCTCGTCATGCGACAGGGTCGGCGATTCACCCGTCGTACCCACGGGCACCAGTCCCTTGCTGCCCTCTTTTATCTGCCAGTCGACATGCGAGGCGAAGGAAGCCTCATCCACCTTGCCGGCGTCAGTAAAGGGCGTAACGAGAGCGGGAATGGATCCCTGGAACATGCAAGTCTCCTAGCGGTGCGGCATTCATGCTTCAGCCGCAATCCATGGTTATGAATCCGCGCACCATAAAGCGCAGGCTTGACGGCGACAAGCACGCTTTGAATGGTAAAGGGCAGTTTCCGATATCATAATTGATTGAAATTCGGACCACCGGTAAGGTTTCGTTAATATTGCATTTGGCAAATGGAAGGGGCCTTTTGTTTTGTGAGTAGCCGGATGAAGAGACCTGTCATGATCTGGACCGCCGCGGGCTTGGCGGTCGCCTGGGGCGCCGTCGCCTCGCAACTTCCCGGCCAGCAGATACCGACGAGCGCCAACGCCTATGTCGCCATGGCGCCGGATCCCATGAGCACGGCCGCGATCCCGCGCAGCGGCGCTATCGCCCCCATCAGCGGCGACCTGAAGGCAGGCCTAGACGCGCTTTCCAACAAGAATCCGATGCAGGCGCTCGCCATTCGCAATGGCATGGGGGAAGGCACGCTCGACCGCCATATCCTGACCTGGGCAATCGCCACTTCAGGCCAGCCCGGTATTCCCTCCGGCGAGATTGCCGCCGCCGCGCGTGAGCTTGTCGGCTGGCCGGGGCTTGGTAGCCTGCGCGCCAATTCCGAGCGGGCGCTTTACACGGAAAATCCGGCGACGGATCAGGTCCTGGCCGCCTTCGGCAACTCGCAGCCGGAGACCGTAGAAGGCAGCATCGTCCTCTCACGTGCTCTTATGGCGCGCGGCGCGTCGGCGCAGGCCGGAAGGCTGATCCGCAAGATCTGGCGCGATGAGCCATTGGACAAGCCTCTTGAGGACAAGATCCTTGCGGAATTCGCCAGCCTGCTTTCGCCTGCCGATCACAAGGCCCGCATGGATTATCTGCTTTACCGCGACCGGACGGCACAGGCCAAACGCTTCGGCGACCTCGGCAAGGCGCAATCGCTCTACAAGGCGTGGGCGGCCGTCAATGACCGCTCGCCGAAAGCCGATGCGCTGATTGCGGGCGTCGATGCGCAATCGCGCAAGGACCCTGCCTATCTCTTCATGCGGATCGAGCACCTGCGCCGCCAGAACAAATATGACGATGCCGCCAGTCTTCTGGCGCAGATGCCGAAAGACCGCAGCGTGCTTGTCAGCCCCGGCGCATGGTGGGCCGAGCAGCGCATCGTCAGCCGCGGACTGGTGGATCAGGGTGAATTCAAGGCTGCCTATCGCATCGTCGACGCCAGCGTTGCGGAAAGCCCGCAGGATATCGGCGAGGCCGAATTCCATGCCGGCTGGTACGCTCTGCGCGGCTTGCAGGACGGCGCAAACGCGTCAGCCCATTTCCGCAAGATCCTGCAGGTCTCGAACGGCCCGATCTCGCAATCGCGCGGCTGGTATTGGCTCGGCCGGGCAGCAGAGGCGGGCGGACCGGGTAAGGCTGCCGATTTCTATGCGAAGGCCGCCTCCTATCCGAGCACTTTCTACGGCCAGCTTGCCGCTGAGAAGCTTGGCCGCCGGACCCTTGATGTCACCTATCCCTCGCCCTCGGCTACGGATCGCCAGCGCTTCCAGACACGCGAGGCGGTGCAGGCGATTTCCAGGCTTGAGGCGGCCGGGCACGGATGGCGTGCCGACTCACTCTATCGCGCTCTCGCCAAACAGCTGGATAGCCCCGGCGAAGTCGCCATGCTGACAGCCCGCGCCGAGCGTTCCGGCAATCACCAGCTTTCGCTGCAGATCGGCAAGATCGCCTATGGGCGCGGCATCGACGTCGCAGCCCTCGCCTTCCCGATCGGCGTCATTCCGGACAACGCCAATATTTCGGGCTCGGGCAAGGCACTCGCCTATGCCATCGCCCGGCAGGAAAGCGCCTTTAATCCGGCCGCCGTTTCCTCTGCCAATGCCCGCGGCCTGCTGCAGTTGCTGCCGAAGACGGCAAAGGCCGTTGCCGGGCGGCACGGCATAACCTATTCCGCCGACAAGCTGACGCAGGATGCCGGCTATAACGCCACGCTCGGCGCCCATTATCTCGGCGAGCAGATCGACACCTTCGGCGGATCTTACATCCTGACCTTCATCGCCTACAATGCCGGGCCGAACAAGGTGCCGGAATGGATCAGCCGCTATGGCGATCCGCGCGGCAAGTCGCTCGACGACGTGATCGACTGGATCGAGCGCATTCCCTTCCCGGAGACCCGCAACTACGTGCAGCGCGTGATGGAAAACTATCAGGTCTACAAGGCGCGACTGGGGCAGAAAGCCGACATCGTACACGATCTGATAAGCGGTCGCGGCTAGCCGGTAACCCCAGTTGTGCGTGCTGCGGAAATGCCGTTACATCCCTCGCGATATCCGAAACTTGAGGGAGTGATACATGCGCAGCGACGATGAAAGCGGCTTCCTTGCCAGAACGATCGCGGCCGAGGACGGTTTGAAGCTTTATGTGCGGGATTATGCCTGCAGCGAAGCGACGGCGCACAACCGGCCGCCTGTCTTCTGCCTGCCGGGACTAACACGCAACTCGCGCGATTTTCACCAGTTGGCGCTGCTTCTATCGGAGGATTCCTTACGCCCACACAGGGTGATTACACTCGACGCCCGCGGACGTGGCCTATCCGAACGAGATCCCGACAAGTCCCACTACAATCTCGCCGTCGAAGCGCAGGACGTCCTGACAGTTTGCGCCGCTCTCGATATCTCGCAAGCCATCTTCATCGGCACCTCGCGCGGCGGGCTGGTTCTGCATATCCTCGCGGCCAGCCGACCGGACATCCTGAAAGCGGTCGTTCTCAACGATATTGGCCCTGTGCTGGAGAAGACGGGGCTCGCAGATATTCGCGACTATCTAAATCGCGACCGCAAGCCCGCCAGTTGGAGCGAGGCGGTCGAGATCCTGCGGGAGAACCATGGCAATGCCTTTATCGCGCTTGGCGAAGAAGACTGGCAGGACATGGCGCGAGCAATCTACGCGATAGCCGACGATAAACCCGTCGCCGATTACGATCCCGCTATTGCCGCGCAAATGCAGGCGCTCGACTTGGAATCGCCGATTCCCGATCTATGGACGCAGTTCCAAGGATTTCAGGGCATTCCGCTGATGGTGATTCGCGGCGAGAATTCGAAGCTGCTGACGCAATCCACGACCGATGAAATGGCAAAGCGCCATCCGGGCATCGTCGTTAAAATCGCCGGCGGACAAGGACACGCTCCTATCCTGCACCTCGGCGACATTCCGGAAGCGATCGGCGCTTTCATCTCGGAGCTTTGAGGACGAAGCCCGAAATCGTTCAGTCCTCATGAAACAAGAAGGCCCGGTGGGAAACCGGGCCTTCCCTCTTCCGATCGGAGGTCTGATCGGAAGATCTGTCAAATTCGATTCGGCGACCGAATTAGAAGGTGCGCTGGAAGCGCAGGATACCAGCCCAGGTGTCCTTGTTGACGGCGTCATAGTTGACGTAGGTCACTTCCGGCTCGATCAGCAGGTCCTTGACGGGGTTGAACTTGACGTTCGTCGTTGCAGCGAAAGTCTTCAGATCGTCGTAGGAAAGCTGCAGGTTCCACTTCAGCTTGTCGTTGATCGGAACGCCAACGCCGCCCCATACGGCCCAGTCACCCCAGCCGAGGCCAGCACCGCCAGCACCGGCATACTTGTTGAGCTTGTCGCCATCGGTGTTCCAGCCGCCCATAACGAAAGCGGTGAGAACGCCAAAGTCGGCATCGACGCGAGCCTTGACAGCGCCTTCTTCGACGATGGAGTCATAACCACCGACAACGCGGAACTGCCAGGCGCCGGCCTTGTAGCCAACACCGGCAACAACGTCAGGCAGGTAGTGGTTCGTGCTGTCTTCGCCGTTTGCACCGGTCGCGCCAGTGCCCGAATTGCTGTCTTCAACCGAGATCACAGCCGTGAAACCGTTGCCGGCGTCGTACTTGTAGGTGATCTGGTTCAGTTCGTCGGTGCCGTTGATGCCGTATTCGATCACGTCGTCGTTGATGACGTCGCCGGCGTAGCCGGTGAAGGTCGAGTAGACCGAATCAGCCTTACCGACGAGGAAGCCGCCGAGGCTGATGTTAGCCCAAAGCAGCTTGGTCGTGGTCGCGTTGCCGTCATTCCAGTCCCAACGAACAACGGTATTGGTCTTCAGCGGGCCGTATTCGGTATCGGTCGCGGTGTCGAGAGAGAGTTCAGCGCGGGTATGCCAGTAGGTACCGCGGCCGCCAGCGTCCTGGCCAGCCTTGTAGGCATTGTACCAGCCGCCTTCGGTACGGACGCGGCCGCCGACCTTGAGGCAGGTTTCGGTGCCCGGGATGAAGAAGTAGCCTGCACCGTAAGCGTCGCAGATGCGGACGTATTCCAGCGGCTCTGGCTCGGCAGCGACGATCGCGTCAGCCGCATGAGCACCGGATACTGCTGCCAGCGCAGCAGCGGAGCCGAGAAGAAGGCTCTTGATGTTCATAGTAACTCCAGTTTCAATATCAATTAGGTATGAGAAATCACATCGCAAAAAACGACGCGCCCTACCCCACCTAGCTTTAAAAGTTGACCCCTGATCTGGGAGAACCAAGACGCTAAGTCTTGCTTCCGATTTGGAACCTACAGATCGTTTTTTTCAGAGCAATATCAGAGACAAACTATGAACAATTGTGACAGCTGTTTCAAAAGAGTGCGTTGCACAAAAATCACGTCGCAAATCTGTCATACTTCCGAAGCACCCGGAGCGAACTCTAAAATTGCATGAAAAGAACTTTCGCGCGATAGGCAATATCCGCAGAGAAAAATGCGCCATACCAAGATGGTCGCGTCTATCTTCACGATCAGAAAGAAATGCCGCTGCCGAGAACGCAAAAAGCCCGGCCTTTCGACCGGGCTTTTCCTCACCGAAGTGAGAAATCTCATATGACCGAAGTCAAATCAGATTAGAACGAGCGCTCGAAGCGAAGGATACCAGCCCACTGGTCCTTGTTGATGGAGTCCCAGTTGGTGTAGGAGACTTCCGGCTCGATGAGCAGGTTCTTGACCGGGTTCCACTTGACGTTCGTGGTAGCGGCGAAGACCTTGGAGTCCGTGTAAGCGAGCTGCAGGTTCCACTTCAGCTTTTCGTTGACCGGTACGCCAACGCCGCCCCAGACAGCCCAGTCGCCCCAGCCGATGCCTTCACTGCCTGCACCAGCGTACTTGTTGAGCTTGTCGCCGTCGGTGTTCCAGCCGCCCATCAAGAAGGCCGAGAATACGCCGAAGTCAGCGTCTACGCGAGCCTTGATGGCGCCTTCTTCGACGATCGAATCGTAACCGCCAACGACCTTGAAGGCCCATGCGCCAGCCTTGTAGCCAACACCGGCAACAACGTCAGGCAGGTAGTGGTTGGTGCTGTCTTCGCCGTTTGCGCCAGTTGCGCCCTTACCGGAGTTCGAGTCTTCAACCGAGATCACAGCCGTGAAGCCGTTGCCGGCATCGTAGTTGTAGGTGATCTGGTTGAGTTCGTACGGACCGTCATAGACCACGTCGTCGTTGATGACGTCGCCGGCGTAGCCGGTGAAGACGTTGAACTGCGAGTCTTCCTTACCAACGGTGAAGCCGCCGAGGCTGATGCTGGCATGCAGCAGGTTGGTCGACGTCGCGTTGCCGTCATTCCAGTCCCAACGCATTTCGGTGTTGGTCTTCAGCGGGCCGTATTCGGTGTCGGTTGCCGTCTGCAGCTGCAGCTCAGCACGCGTGTGCCAGAGAGTGCCATTGTGGCTGTCTGCGTCGTAAGCATCGTACCACTTGCCTTCGGTACGAACCTTACCGCCGATCTTGAGGCAGGTTTCGGTGCCCGGGATGAAGAAGTAACCAGCACCGTATGCGTCGCAGATGCGAACGTATTCCAGCGGCTCGGGCTCAGCAGCGACGATCGCGTCAGCCGCATGGGCGCCAGAAACTGCTGCCAGCGCAGCAGCGGAGCCGAGAAGAAGGCTCTTGATGTTCATATTGACCTCCAGTCAAAGTTTTATCTCGAGAATGAGAACTACCCGAAGGCATTCCCTGCCCCATCCTCGTGTTTCAAGAAGTGGACGATCAATCGCCCTCGCTTCCGAGAGTGAAAATACAAGACGCGGCCTGTCACGCAATCGACATCTTCTCCGAAAGGGGGATTTGGGTAAGCCTTCCGCAATTCCTGTTGCTGAAAGGACACAAGTCGGCGACACGGTGGCCGCATTTATTTAGACTTCGTTAAGAAACGTCTTAATCTACGGGTACTTACGCCAACGGCTGGAATAGCTTCAGTCAGCTGGAAAAAGGCGGGGAAATGGCCATTCCATGGCTAACCGGCGGATTTTTGCGCGGTCCGGCAAGCTCTTTGCGGCACTGGCCTCGCTTCGTCGCCGGACCAATAGCCACTTGTGACTTCCACCCGCGTCCCAAAACGAAGCAAGGACGCGGGTGATTCCAGGATGAGCGATTCGGACAAGTGCAGGCAGCCATTGGAAAAGGAAGGGCCGCTGAGTACCAAACGCCGCTCCGAACCATCATTTCCTTCGATAGAGGATCATCCCGGCGTGATGGAGCACGGCATTGATAAAGTCACCATCTGCGGTGAAACCGGTGTCGTCCCAGTAGTCGATATGATCCCCAGTCAACACGTAGCGCCCCTGATAGGCACGCTCACGGCTGCCCCGCGCCTCGATATAGCGGCCGTTCGGCAGGAGTTCATGGCGGATATGACCGTCTGCGGTCACCCACATGCCGGCGTAAGCGCGAGTCGGTTTCTTCATTTGGATTCGATCCTCGGAAAGTGCCGGCGAAGCGAACAGGATGCCTGCCAGGATGAGAGCAAGGGAGCGGATCAATGCGCCGCCCGCGTCGGGCGAACGACGATTTCATTGACATCGACATCATCGGGCTGCTCGACGGCGAAGCGCACCGCCCGACCGATGGCATCGGGAGTCAGCGCAACGGCTCGATAGGATTTCATCGCTTCGGCTGCCACCGGATCGGTGATCGTATCGGCCAGCTCACTCTCGACGACGCCCGGATGGATGCAGGTGACCCGGATGTCGCGGCATTCCTGCCGCAGCCCATCGGAGATCGCCCGAACGGCATACTTGGTCGCGCAATAGACGGCGGCGGTCGGAGAGACGGCCAACGCCCCGATCGAGGCGATATTGATGATGTGGCCGGAACCACGCGCCGTCATTTCCGGCAGGACCGCCGCAATGCCATGAAGCACGCCCTTGATGTTAACGTCGACCATTCTGTCCCATTCCTCGACCTTCATCGAGGCCATTAGGGAAAGCGGCATGATGCCGGCATTATTGACGATCACATCGACGCCGCCCCAGGCAAGGCGTGCCGCCTCTGCAAAGGCAGCTACGTCAGCCCTGTCGGTGACATCGAGCCGGCGGGTCATGACCGTGCCGCCCTTTTCTCGTATCTCGGCCGCCAATGCTTCCAATCTGTCGATGCGCCTGGCGCCCAGCATGACCCTTGCGCCGGCAGAAGCGAGTTCGCGGGCGATGCCCGCGCCGATACCACTGGAGGCACCGGTAATGAGGATCACTTTGTCGATGGGCATTCAATCACTCCTTCTTATGTGAACGGTTCTCTTCCAGAACCGGATACGAGAAGGATACAGTGCTTCATTGTCGTGATAAGACATCCATTCAGTGACAGCTTGGAAAGTAAAAGTTACCAATGTGGCCTGATCTCAATGCCCTCTCCGTCTTCATCCTGGTCGCTCAAGAGCGCAATTTTCGCGCCGCTGCCGATAGGCTCGGCGTCACTCGCTCGGCAGTCAGCCAGACGATCCGGCGATTGGAGGAGAGCATGGGCATCGCGCTGCTGCAGCGCACAACCCGCAGCGTCAGCCTGACCGAGGCTGGCGAACGGCTTTATGCGGACGTAGAGCCGGCAGTCTCGGACATACGCACCGCTATGGAAAAGACGGAGACTTTGCGCACCCAACCTCGCGGTCAATTACGGCTTGCCGTCTCGTCGATCGCGGAGCGTTTTCTCGCCGGCGACTTTCTCGCAGGCTTTGCGGAGGCCAATCCCGAAATTCAGCTCGACATCACCGTCACGGACGAGGAATTCGACATCGTATCGGAAGGCTATGACGCGGGCGTCCGGCTTGGTGAAGTCATCGAGCAGGACATGATTGCCGTACCGGTCGCCGGTGACGAGCGGCAACTGGCCGTCTGTTCCCCGGCCTATCGCGACCGATTCGGCATCCCCCGGCATCCGAAAGAACTCTCGATGCATCGATGCATAGGCTGGCGATCCTCACCGACGGCTGTCCCCTACCGCTGGGAGTTTGCGGAGGAAAGCAAGGAATTCCGGGTGGAGGTCGCGCCGGAGGTGACGACGAATGACATGGCCGTGATGATCAGGCTGGCTATCGCCGGAGCGGGAATCACATTCGGGATGGAAGAAAGCTTCCGCACCTTCATCGGCAGAAACGAACTGGTGCCGATCCTGGAGGAATATTGCCCCTATTTTCCGGGCTTCTACCTCTACTATCCCAACCGACGGAACATGGCTCCCAAGCTGCGCGCGCTCATAGCATATCTGAAGCGCTACGAAGGCTTTGCAGGCCGAAATTCCCGATAATAGCTGGCCTTGATCGGCTTGGCGCAGCGCCAAGATCGCGGGCCGTCGCATGCAGGGTAGGATAATCGGGAAAATGGCGGAGAAGATGGGATTCGAACCCACGATACCATTTCTGGTATACTCCCTTAGCAGGGGAGCGCCTTCGACCACTCGGCCACCTCTCCGGTGCGGCCCTGATAGGGCCATTCATTTATCGACGCAAGCGCTTTTTCGCGCTTGTGTACGTTCTTTCCATGATTCAGCAACAGGCGATTGTCGGCCGAACCATGCTCCGGCGGGCTCGAAAATTCACATCAAGCCAGCAGCTGCTTCAAATCCGCGGCCGGGTCGGCAAGGATCTCCCTGGATGGATTGGCGCCGGTTTCCAGCAGCTTCTTGCCGGTCACATAGGCCTTCGCGTCGTTTATCGCGTCGACGGCGATGAAGCGGCCCTGCTTGAAATACCAGACGGAAGCTGCGCCCTCGCGGAGGCCCGGACGCAGAAGGGTCTCGTCGTAACCCAGGTTGAAGCCAGCGATCTGCAGCTTGACGTCATATTGATCCGACCAGAACCACGGCTTTGGATCATAGGCTTTTTCGCCGCCGGCTATGATTCCCGCCACGGCCTCAGCCTGATCGACGGCGTTCTGCACCGATTCGAGCCGGATGCGGCCGCCCTCCCAGGGCAACTCCACGCAATCGCCCACGGCGAAGATGGCGGGATCGGAGGTGCGGGCGAACGAATCGACGACGATGCCGTTGCCGACCTCGAGACCGGCCTCCTTGGCGAGCCTGTCATTCGGGGCGACGCCGATGCCGACGACGACGAAATCGACGTCGATGGTAGACCCGTCGGACAATTCGGCGGCGGTGACGTGATCGTTACGCCCGATGAGCTGCTTCAGGCCGGTCTTCTCGCGAATGACGACATCGTGCTTTTGATGAATGGCTCTGAAAATATCGGCCGTTTCCTTGGCCGCCACGCGCTGCAAGATCCGGTCGCCCATCTCGATGAGCGTGACCTCAAGGCCGCGATGACGTGCGACAGCAGCAGCCTCAAGCCCGATATAGCCGCCGCCGATGATGAGCACCCGGCGGCCTGGGCGCATTTCGCCAGCAAGAAGATCGGCGTCTCGCTTGTCACGGGCGAGATAGACGCCTTCGAGCGCGCCGCCGACGGAGGGCGGCAGGCGGCGGGGCGTCGAGCCCGTCGCAAGCGCTAGGGTCTCGTAATCCAGCCTGGAGCCGTCCTGCATGACGATCTGCTTTGCGGCACGATCGATCTGTTCGACCCAGGTGGACACACGAATCTCAACATTATTGTCGGTGTACCAATGTTCGGGCCGGAACAGCAGGCGATCGAAAGCCATCTCGCCCAGCAGGTACTTCTTGGTCAAAGGTGGGCGCTGGTAGGGAAGGTTTTCCTCGGCACCGACGATGGTGATCGGCCGCGAATCACCCAACCCGCGCAATTTGGCTGCAAGCGCAAAACCCGCCTGCCCGGCCCCGACAATGACCAATCTGCCCGTCACGATCCGTACTCCATGTTATTGGCGCTCCTTCCGCGTTGCGCGGAAGGCTGCCTATGGACTTCAGGGGTAACGCCTGCATCCGCAAGCGTCAATCACGGCTGACCCTGCGCCCCGGATCGGGAGAAAATTAGGCCAAACGCTCAGCTTGATATTTCGACCCAGCGGCGTTCGTGGAAGGATTGGGCCATGGCGTGTACCGATTTTTCGATGCGCAGGCCGTCTTTGAAAGCCACGACTGACGCAGCCTCGCCCGCTATGGAGCGGATCAGCTCTCGGCACTCGATGATCTTCAGATCGTTGAAGCCGAGACCATGACCGGGCGCCGGGATAAAGCGGTCATAGGGTTTGTGCGCCGGTGCGGCCAGCACCTTGCGGAAGCCCTGCTCGCTGTCCCTGCCCTCGGCCTGATAAAGCTCGAATTCGTTCATGCGCTCCTGGTCATAGGAGATCGAGCCCTTGGAGCCGAAGATCTGCAGGGCGATCCGGCCCTTGCGGCCCCAGGCAGAACGGTTGGCCATGAGCACGGCGGAAATGCCGCCGCCAAACCGCATCAGCACATTGGCGAGATCGTGGTTTTCGACGGCGCGGGTGCCGCCGTCCTTTAGGGGACGTTCGGCATAGGGCTTCACCATATCGGTGATCACAGCTTCCACGTGGCCGAACAGGAACCAGAGAAGCGAAAGCGGATGCACGGCGAAATCATCCAAAGCGCCGTAACCGGAAGCAAGTTCGCTCTTCCAATAGAAGAGACCGTTCGGATCGGCCATGAAATCCTCGTCCATCTCGACACGGACGTGATTGACCGCGCCGATCGCCCCTTCTGCGATCAGCGCCTTGATGTGACGCATCACCGGGTTCTGGATATAATTATAACCGAGGATGGCGACCTTGCCGGAGGCCTTGGCTGCGGCCAGCATGCGCTCGGCATCGCCATAGGACGGCGCCATCGGCTTTTCGCACCAAACGTGCTTGCCAGCTTCAAGGGCTGCGATCGCCATTTCCGGGTGGAACTGGTTGGGGGTCGTGACCGAGACGACGTCGACATCGGGATCGGCGATGAGAACGCGCCAGTCGGCCGTTGCCTTTTCGAAGCCGAATTCGTCACCACGCGTCTTTGCCAGATCGGCATTGGCCTCGGCGAGATGCACCAGGCGCGGCCGCGCGACATCACCGAATACTGTTTTGACCGCATTCCAGGCTAGCGCATGGCATTTGCCCATATAACCGGTGCCGATCAATCCAACGCCCAATGGCTTCATTTGCCTTTCCTCCTCACATATTCTCCCGAAGTGGACGATTTTTGGAATATTTAGACCGTTTTGACAAGCGCACTCATGGTATCGACTTCAATCCGAAATGACGAAAACCGTATTTATATATGTAAATTCATTAGCTTAAAATTATTCGTGCCGAACGATTCAAAATCCGGTATCGTTGCGAATATGGAATATCTGTTTCATTGCGGGCATGTGGGGAGCTGAAGGACGGCGCATGGACAACAATGTCGAGACGCAAACCAGGGTGCCGCGCGACTTCGAAAGCCTGCGCAGCATCATCATCGAGCGCAAGAGCGCCATGCCAAAGCGCCTCGCGCAGGTTGCCGCCTTCGCGCTCGGCAATCCCGATGAGATCGCCTTCGGCACGACGGCGAGCATCGCCACTGCCGCCGAAGTTCAACCCTCCACGCTGGTGCGCCTTGCCCATCACCTCGGCTATGAGGGCTTTTCCGATCTTCAGAGCATCTTTCGCGAACGGCTGCGCGACCGGACGCTGAGTTATGAGGAGCGGTTGGTAACGCTCGAACGCTCCGGCGTAGAGAACGAAGAGGCCAGTATTCTCTCGGGCTTCCTCTCTGCGGCGAGCCAATCCGTCAACAAGCTCGCCGCAACCATCGAGACCGACACCTTCGCCAAAGCCATCGACGTGCTTGCAGCGGCCGAGACAATCTATCTGATCGCCAAGCGCCGCTCCTATCCGCTGACGGCACATATGACCTATGCCTTTTCCAAGCTCAACATACGTCACCAGATCGTCGCCTCGCCGAACGGCATCGACGGCGAGATCACCCGCTTCGCCACGGAGAAGGACGCTGCGATCGCCGCGAGCTTTTCGCCCTATGCCGCCGACAGCTTGGCGCAGACGCAGGAT
The DNA here is from genome assembly GCF_014194925.1 of Rhizobium sp. BK491. NCBI lineage: Bacteria > Pseudomonadati > Pseudomonadota > Alphaproteobacteria > Hyphomicrobiales > Rhizobiaceae > Rhizobium > Rhizobium sp. BK491. Next base: position 1,005,803 of record NZ_JACIAR010000002.1, on the reverse strand, counting down.
CTTGCTGCGCGCAACGTGCCCGTCATCGCCATTACCGATTCGGCCTTCTCGCCGCTTACCGCCTGCGCGGATTACTGGTTTGAAGTGGCGGAAGCCGATTTTGCCGGTTTCCGCTCGCTGTCGGCGTCGATGGCGCTGATCATGGCCTTTCCGGTTGCCATTGCCGAGCGCCGGCGAAAAGCTGCGACAAAAGCCGATAAAACGAAAATGGAATAAACATTCCGAATTGACAAAATCTCGGAACCAATGTTTCACTACAACCAAGATCACGGCCGCGGGAGATGGCCGCCAGATCCATAGCAGCCGGGACGAAACGAGCACCGGCACTTTCAATAACGCATGATCTCGGCGCATGCTGAAAAGCAGAAGAGGTCATGCCCCGACGGGAGGACATCATGGCACACGACAATCCTGGCACACAGCCGGAGACAAAACTCGATGTGATCACTATCGGCCGCTCCTCCGTCGACCTTTACGGCCAGCAGATCGGCTCGCGCCTGGAAGACATAGCCTCTTTTGCCAAGTCGGTTGGCGGCTGCCCGGCCAATATCGCCATCGGCACCGCACGACTCGGCTTGAAATCGGGTCTGATCACCCGCGTCGGCGACGAGCAGATGGGCCGCTTCATCCGCGAACAGGCGGCGCGCGAGGGCGTGGCGGTCGATGGGATCGCGACGGACAAGGAGCGGCTGACGGCGCTGGTGCTGCTGGCGGTCGAGGCAGAAGGCGTCTCGCCGATGATCTTCTATCGTTCAGACTGCGCCGACATGGCGCTGAATGAAGACGATATCGACGAAGGCTTCATCAAGTCCTCGGGCGCAGTGCTGGTATCCGGCACGCATTTCTCCAAGCCCAATACCGAAGCGGCGCAGCGCAAGGCGATCCGCATTGCCAAGGCGAACGGCCGCAAGGTGATCTTCGACATCGACTACCGGCCAAATCTATGGGGTCTTGCCGGTCATGCCGAGGGTTTCGAGCGCTATGTGAAATCAGATCGCGTTTCCTCGAAGATGAAGGAGACGCTGCCGGATTGCGACCTGATCGTCGGCACGGAAGAAGAGATCATGATCGGCTCGGGCGTCGACAACGTGCTCGGCGCGCTCAAGGAAATCCGCCGCCTCTCTCCAGCGACCATCGTGCTCAAGCGCGGTGCAATGGGCTGCATTGTCTATGACGGCCCGATCTCCGACGATCTCGAAGCCGGCATCGTCGGCCAGGGTTTTCCGATCGAGGTATTCAATGTTCTCGGCGCGGGCGATGCCTTCATGTCCGGTTTCTTGCGCGGCTATCTGCGTGGCGAGCCGCTGAAGACCTGCGCCACCTGGGCGAATGCCTGCGGCGCCTTCGCCGTCTCCCGCCTGCTCTGCTCACCGGAATATCCGACCTGGACGGAACTCGACTTCTTCCTGAAGACGGGCAGCAAGCACAGGGCGCTGCGCAAGGACGAGGCGATCAATCACATTCATTGGGCAACGACCCGTCGCGGCGACGAAATCCCGCTGCTGATGGCGCTTGCGATCGACCATCGTTCGCAGCTCGTCAGCGTCTGCGATGAGCTAAGCGTCGGTTACGACAAGATCGTCGCCTTCAAGCGGCTCGCGGTCGAGGCTGCGGCGCGTGTGGCCGACGGCCGCCAGGGCTATGGCATGCTGATCGATGAACGCTTCGGGCGCGACGCCTTCTTCGATGCGGCAACCAAGAATTTCTCCTGGATCGGCCGCCCCGTCGAGCTGCCGGGATCGAAGCCGCTGAAATTCGAGTTCAGCCAGGATATCGGCTCGCAGCTCGTTGAATGGCCGCTCAATCACTGCATCAAATGCCTGTGCTTCTACCATCCAGACGATCCGAAGGAGCTGAAGGCGGAGCAGCAGGAGAAGCTGCGGACGCTGTTCGAAGCCGCGCGCAAGGTTGGCCGCGAGCTTCTGGTCGAAATCATTGCCAGCAAGAACGGACCGCTGACCGACGATACGATCCCAACGGCGATGGAAGAGCTCTACGCGCTCGGCATCAAGCCGGATTGGTGGAAGCTGGAACCGCAGGAATCGACGGCTGCCTGGAAAAAAATCGATGCCGTAATCGCCAAAAATGATCCATGGTGCCGCGGTATCGTGCTGCTTGGCCTAGAGGCACCGGCGGAGGAACTGATCCGCAGTTTCGAGGCGACGCTGGCGGCCCCTTCGGTCAAGGGTTTCGCCGTCGGGCGGACCATCTTCTCCGATGCGGCCCGCGCGTGGCTGTCGGGCGGCATGAACGACGAGGAAGCGATTGCCGATATGGCCGGCCGCTTCCGGCAATTGACGCAAGCGTGGCTTAAAACCCGCGGCCTGTAAGAAACAAGCATTTGGGAGGCGCCCGATGGGCAAGACGATCCGATTGACGATGGCACAGGCCGTCACGCATTTCCTTAAGAAGCAGATGACCGTCATCGACGGGCAGAAGCAGCCGATTTTCGGCGGCGTCTGGGCGATCTTCGGTCACGGCAACGTCGCCGGCATCGGCGAGGCGCTCTATCAGGTCCGCGAGGAGCTGCCGACCTTCCGTGCCCACAACGAGCAGGGCATGGCCCATGCCGCGATCGCCTACGCCAAAGCGAGCTTCCGTCAACGCTTCATGGCCTGCACGACCTCCATTGGCCCCGGCGCGCTCAACATGGTGACAGCAGCCGGCGTTGCACACGTCAACCGCATCCCGGTCCTGTTCCTGCCCGGCGACGTCTTTGCCAACCGCGCGCCCGATCCGGTGCTGCAGCAGATCGAGGATTTCGGCGACGGCACCGTTTCCGCCAACGATGCTTTCCGCCCCGTCTCGCGCTATTTCGACCGCATCACGCGGCCGGAACAAATCATATCGGCGCTGAAGCGCGCCATGCAGGTGCTGACCGATCCCCTCGATTGCGGTCCTGTGACGCTATCGCTGTGTCAGGACGTGCAGGCCGAAGCCTTCGATTATCCGGAAAGCTTCTTCGAGGAGCATGTCTGGGTGCCGCGCCGTCCGCAGCCGGATGCAGACGAACTCGCCAATGCCATTGCATTGATCCGCCGCTCCGAAAAGCCCGTCATTCTTGCCGGCGGCGGTGTGCTCTATTCGCGGGCGACGAAGGAACTGGCCGCTTTTGCCGAAGCTCATGGTATTCCCGTCGTCGTCACACAGGCCGGCAAATCGGCCATCGACGAGACGCATCCCCTGGCGCTTGGCTCCGTCGGCGTGACGGGCACATCGGCGGCCAATGCCATTGCTGAAGACACGGATCTGGTGATCGCTGTGGGAACCCGCTGCCAGGATTTCACCACCGGCTCCTGGGCGCTGTTCAAGAATGAGAAGCTGGCCATGATCGGCCTCAATATCGCGGCCTACGACGCTCTCAAGCACAATAGTCACCCGCTGGTGACGGATGCGCGCGAGGGGCTGAAGGCGCTTTCCGCCGGCCTGGCGAATTGGCGCGCTCCGGCGTCGCTGGCCGAAAAGGCGACGAAAGAAAAGCAGGTCTGGATGGAGGCTGCCGCCAAGGCTATGGCGACGACCAATGCCGCTCTGCCCTCCGACGCCCAGGTCATCGGCGCTGTTACGCGGACGCTCGGCGGCAAGGACAGCATTCTCGTTTGCGCGGCGGGCGGCCTGCCCGGCGAGCTGCACAAGCTCTGGCCGGCGACCGCACCCGGCAGCTATCACATGGAATATGGCTTCTCTTGCATGGGCTATGAGATTGCCGGCGGCCTCGGCGTGAAGATGGCGCGGCCGGAGAAGGATGTCGTCGTCATGGTCGGCGACGGCTCCTACATGATGATGAATTCCGAACTGGCGACCTCTGTCATGCTCGGCCTGAAGATCACCGTCGTGCTGCTCGACAACCGCGGCTATGGCTGCATCAACCGCCTGCAAATGGCGACCGGTGGCGCAAACTTCAACAACCTCTTGAAGGACTCGCGGTTCGAAGTGATGCCGGAGATCGACTTCCGGGCGCATGCTGCCAGCATGGGTGCGATTGCCGTGAAGGTCGCTTCCATCGCTGAGCTGGAACAGGCCATCGAAGCATCGAAGAAGAACGATCGCAGCTCGGTCATCGTCATCGACACCGACCCGCTGATCACGACGGACGAAGGCGGTCATTGGTGGGATGTCGCCGTTCCCGAGGTCAGCCCGCGCGCCGAGGTCAACAAGGCCCGCGCTGCTTACGAACAAGCCCGCGCCGCCCAGTGCATCGGCTGATTGATTTCTGTCCTATTTCTGGAGGAGCGTTTCAGCTCCTCCAACCATGTTTCAAGGAGACCATTGATGAAGGCCAAACTCGGCATGTCGCCCATCGCCTGGTGGAACGACGATCTTCCTGAGCTCAGCGACGACGTATCCCTTGAGGAATGCCTTCGCCAGTCGCGCGGCGCGGGCTTCACCGGCATGGAACAGGGCCGGCGCTTCCCCAGCAACCCTGATGAGATGCTGCCAATCCTGCGCGCCGCCGACGTGACGCTCTGCGGCGGCTGGTTCTCGGGCACGCTCGTCAACGAGGAGCTTGCGGCAAACAAGGACCGCATCGCGCCGATGATCGAGCTATTCAAGGCGGTCAACGCGCCTTGCATCGTCTATGGCGAAGTCGGCCGCTCCATTCAGGGCGACCGCTCCAAGCCGCTCGCCACCAAGCCGCGCCTTTCGGATGACGAGATGAAGGCCTATGCCCGCCGCGTCACCGAGTTCGGCGAATGGTGTGCCGACCAAGGCATGCCGCTTTCGTATCACCATCACATGGCGGCCGTGGTCGAAACCGAGCCGGAACTCGATGCCTTCATGCGCAATTCCGGTGCAGGTATTCCGCTGCTGCTCGATGCCGGCCATCTCGCCTTTGCCGGCGGCGACGTGCTGCGCGCCATCGACAATCATCACGCCCGCATCAACCACGTTCACGTCAAGGATATCCGCAAGTCCGTTGTCGATGGGCTGGATCGCAGCCGACAGTCCTTCCTCGATGCTGTCGCGCTCGGCGCGTTCACGGTGCCGGGGGATGGTTCGCTCGATTTCGGAGCGATCGTCCAGCGCTTCGCCGATTACGGCTATGAGGGCTGGTTCGTGGTCGAGGCCGAACAGGACCCGCGCAAGGCGCCCCCGCAGAACATGGCCGAGATCGGCCATGCCGAGCTGATGCGCGTCATGACGGCCGCAGGCTACACGGTGGAAACCGAAGGCTTTCCCAAGGGATAACGGAAGACGAGCACCCCTCTCCTCCGTCACAGGTTGGCGAGGGGCACTCTCCAAGCAATGGAGCAAGACCATGCCCAATCTGAAGGTGAAACCTAGCGGCTCGCATGGCCGCGTCACCCATGTCACACCAGAAAGCGCCGGCTGGACCTATGTCGGCTTCGACCTGCATCGCCTGAAGCCGGGCGAAACCGCTTCGGCCGAAACCGGCGATCGCGAAGTCTGCCTCGTCTGGGTCAGCGGCAAGGGAAGCGCCAAGGCGGGGACGAAGGATTTCGGCTTGCTCGGCGGGCGCATGAGCCCCTTCGAGGGCGCCCCCCACGCGCTCTATATTCCAGCAGGCTCGAGCTGGTCGGTGACTGCCGAGACCGATCTGGAACTGGCCGTCTGCTCGGCCCCGGGCGGCGGCCCCTATGAAGCTCGCGCCATTCCGCCCGGCACGCATCCGGCGCTGACGCGCGGCAAGGGCACCAATGTCCGCCACGTCAACAACATCATGCCGGAAGATGATGGCGCGGCGCATTCGCTGCTCGTCGTGGAAGTGATCACGCCGGGCGGACACACCTCGTCCTACCCTCCGCACAAGCACGATCAGGACAATCTCCCAAACGAGAGCTTCCTGGAGGAGACCTACTATCACCGCCTCAATCCGCCACAGGGTTTCGGCTTCCAGCGTGTCTATACCGACGACCGATCGCTGGACGAAGTCATGGTGCTGGAGGATGGCGACGTGACGCTGGTGCCTAGGGGATATCACCCCTGCGCCGCCTGCCACGGCTACGACCTCTATTACTTGAATGTCATGGCCGGGCCTAAGCGGATCTGGAAATTCCACAATGCCGTGGAACATGAATGGCTGCTCAAGTCCTGAATGACGCCTGATATAGGCTCATAGCGAAAAGGCCGTGCTCGAAAGCGCGGCCTTTTCCATTCTCATGCCGGCAACAAGCCATAGCGCCATTTGCGATCCCTTGCATTGCGCGACAATACCAGCCAGGTGAGCAGGATCATTCCCATCTCAGCGAAGATCGGCGTCATCCAGATCCCGCGTTCGCCGAAGACGAGCGGCAGGAGGAATGTCAGCGGCAAGGTGAACAGATAGGACCGTGACAGACCGAAGATCGCGCCGCGCTTCGCATCGCCGATGGACTGGAAATAAGATGAGAGGATGATCGCCTGACCGAAGAGGAAGTAGGCGCCGATCGTCCAGGGCAGGATGCGGCCGACTTCCGCGACGATCAGGGGATCGGCGACGAAGATTGAGCCCAGATGTCTCGCTAGCAGCTCGACGATGAGTTCGACGGCGCCGCAATAGACCAGAGCCGAAATCAGGGCGATCAGGACGCTATGACCGACGCGGGCTGGAAGGGCGGCGCCATGATTATGGCCTGATATGGTCTGCAACGCGATGCTCAAGCCCAGCAGCGGCAGATAGGCGAAGGTCATTACTCTTGTGACGATTCCGTATGCGCCGACGGTCGCGACATAATCCCCCTCATGCCAGATCGACACGTTGAAGAGGATCGCCGCCGAGCTCAGCGAAATACCGATGAAACCGAGGCTCATCGGAGCGCCGAAGGCGAAGATGCCGCGCCACTCGCGAACATGCAGCGCCATGTCGACCCAAAGCCCGTTCGGCCGACGCAGGCGATAGATGATGACGATCATTAGGCAGATGAATTGCGCCAGGACCGAGCCGCCGGCGGAGCCGACGACGCCCCACTGAAAGACCGCCATCAGCAGCCAGTTTGCCAGAATGTTCAGCAGCGTCGAGGCAAGCGTCACCAGCGTCATGAAGCCGAGCTTTCCTTCGCAACGCAGCCCGTCGAGATGGATCGAAAGAAAGAAGCTGATCGGCGCGAAGGCGACCATGACGCCCATGAAGGCCTCGGCGCTGCTGATAACATCGGCGTTTCCCGCCGCTGCCACGGCAATGAACTGCCGGCCTGCGAGCCAGTAGACGAGGTTGATCGCCACCACGACGGCAAGCGCCAGCGTATGGGCGCCGGTAAACACGGACTTCGCGGCGTCACGATTTCCGGCGCCGAGACGGCGGGCGAGAATGCTCGCCATGCCGTTTGAAACCAGCGTCTGCAGCGCGATCAGCAGCATCAGCGCGGGAAAGATGAGGCTGACGGCGGAGAGCGCCTCGGCGCCGACATAGACGCCGAGGAAATAGGCGTCGACGACGGCAAAGAGGCCGCTGACTGTCGTGATGATGATGATCGGCGTGGCTGTCTTGGCAAAGACGCCCGGCAGCCAGCCGGTGAGAAACATATTGTTTTCGAGGGTGTGCGTCATGGTGGTATCCGGACGGAATCGCTCGCGAGCGGCAAAGATAGCGGCGTGACAAGCAGGGATGAAGATTAAAGGTCGAGAACCAGATGCGGCACGCCGTTCGATGTCCTGCGCGGCGAAATGCCGTCGGCATCGACTTGGGCATTTATGCGCTGGCGGAATGCCGAGAAGCTCTCGAACTCCACTACATCGACCGGTTCGTCGAAGTGGATGGTGATCCTGTAGAGCCCGCCGGATTTCGCGGACATCGCGAGAACCTTGCCGGTGAACGGCTTGTTCAGATAGCGCCCGCGAACGGCGGAGCCGACATCGAGGGGCGCATCCGGCCCGTCATTCGGTTTTGCCGCAAGCGCCGAGAGCGTGTTCCAATCGCGCAGCCCGTGTTGCTTCGCGATCAGCTCCAGCGCTGTCGAGTGGCTCATGTCGTCGCCGCGCTCGGCCATCGCCTGACGCAGACGCCGGGCCTGAGCCTTCAATTCATCTATGGACGGATACGTCGTCATAGGATTAGCCTTTGCTAAGGCACGCATTTACGACTGTGGAACGGAGCTCGCATTACCGTCAGTCAGCATGCCCTGAATGGCCGTGACCTAAAACAGCGAGGACTTCACCTTGGATTTTCATCCGCGAGCGGCAGGCGCCTCGAACCGCTCGTTCGTATGATCGAAGCCGATGCTCCTGTCAAGATGCGCCCAAATCGGTACAAAAGACGAACCCGTTAAAATTCTACCAATGCAATTGACGCTTCTGCAAAATCTCCGTGCAAGGTTCATGCTGTAACCGAGATGAATTCGGTCTGTTTTCCAACAGGGAATGACAATGATTCGCGCAACCCATCTGGCGAAAGTCAAATCCGAAGTCTACGAACGCAGCTGGGAACGTTTCTACGTCCAGCGGCCGGCGCGTCTCGTGGCTGTTCGTCCCTGTCTCAACGGCATTTCGGTGCGCAGCGCCGAGATTACCGACATCTCGCGCGGTGGCGCGAGCTTCACCGTCGCCACGACGGTCGGCCTGCCGACCCACTACTATCTGAACATCCTCGGTCTCGCCTACCGCATAGCCTGCGCCGAGGTCAGCCGCATCGACAACCGCGTCCATGTCCGCTTCATCAACCTGATCGAACCGGAGACGCTTCGCCGCGTCGTGCGCGCCGATTTCATGATCGGCAACGTCGAAGCGCTGGCTGCGCGCGGCAGAAGGCGGCCGGTTTAAATTCGGCTTCACGTCCTCAATCGCTTCGCACGTCGCCGCGGGCATATCGTGCAGGCGGCATGCCTGCGTATCGCGCGAAGGCGACGCTGAAAGTGCTTGCCGATCCGTAGCCAACGCGTTCAGCTACCTGATCCATCCCCAATTCGCGGCTGCGCAATAGCTGCTTTGCAAGAGCCATGCGCCAAGCCAATAGATATTCCATTGGCGGCAGGCCAACGACGCGGCGGAAACGCGCAAAGAAAGCCGATCGGGACAGGGCCGCTTCGGTCGCAAGATCCGCGACAGTCCAAGGATGGGCAGGACGCGCATGCATCGCGTGAAGTACTGCGGCTAGGCGTTCATCGGCAAGGCCGCGACTCAAGCTCGACGTGACGGTTGTTTCTGTGCCGGATCGCAATGCCTCGATCAACAACACCTCCAGCAGCCGCTCCAGCACGAGTTCGCGTGCCGGCCGGCGCTCGCGCGTTTCCTCACCGACCAATTGCATCAGCGTCGCGAGTCGGGGCTCGCCGCGAACGACAACGACATCAGGCAAGAGGGAAACGAGCAAGGCCGCATCCGGCGCGCCGAAGCTGCAATGCCCTATGCGCATGCGCAGGTCCGGCGGCCCTTCGAGGCGGCCGACGCGGAAATGACCGCCACTCAACTGCGTCGGAACCATGGCGGACAAAGTGGCCGGTGCGTCAACACTCTCACTGACGATGTCGCGCATAGCCGGCGCGAGCACGAAATCGCCGGCTCGGAGGATGAAAGGCTGATGTCCTCCGAACGTTACGCGGCAATGCCCCTCGAGGATTGCGCAGTAGAATGGCTCACCTGTGGCCTCGCGATGAATTCGCCAGGCGCCGGCGCATTCCACCAGCTTCGAAAAGCGTGCGGCCGGCTGCAGCAGCGTGACGATTTCGGCAAGGGGATCGACGGTCATAATCAGGACTAACGCTAAAGAAATGGAGACTATAGCATATATAAAGTCTCTCGCCCGGTCACTACCATGGCATCATTCCTTTTGTTTGGAGAGACTCATGTCCACGATATTGATTACTGGTTGCTCGTCTGGCTTCGGCCTGGAGACTGCGAAACTGTTTTTTGAACGAGGGTGGGATGTCATCGCGACAATGCGCACGCCCAAACCCGAGCTGCTACCGGTTTCCGAACGCTTGCGTATTCTCGCGCTCGACGTCACCAATCCGGCAAGCATCGCGGACGCCGTGAAGGCCGCCGGTCCGATAGACGTATTGGTCAACAATGCCGGTTTCGGAGCGCCCTCGCCGATCGAGCTGACTGCGCCGGAGACGGTGCAGTCGCTGTTCCAGACAAATACGATCGGCACATTGGCGATGGTTCAGGCCGTATTGCCCCAGATGCGTCAACGTCGGGCCGGAGTCATCGTCAACATCACCTCTACGGTGACGGTCAAGACTCTGCCGGTGATTGGGATCTACCGGGCGAGCAAGGCAGCGGTGAACGCCTTCACCGAATCCTTATCGGTGGAGATGGAGCCATTTGGCGTGCGGGTGCATATTGTCCTGCCAGGCCGGTCGCCGGAAACTCGCTTTGGGGAGAATGCGCGTCCACATTTGCGTGGTCTGGACGATCCTGATTATGCGCCGCTCATTCAGCAATTCGTCAAGAATGTTCAGGACGGTACCGGTCCTGTAACCCACGCGCCCGACGTGGCGAAGGCAGTGTGGCGGGCAGCCACCGATTCATCCGCCCCGCTGCGAATTCCGGGCGGTGTGGATGCTGAACTCTGGATGGCTGAAGCAGGCTTGTAACCCGAATCGGTGGCAGCCCAAAAGCTGCTGCCGCTCCGACTTCGACGGTGCAGCAAGATGGAACGCGCAGCCGTCGATCCTGGGAGTGCGTCCGGCGACTGCGTTCGGCCATTTGCGAACGTCTCATTTCATAACGGCAGGCGCAGTCCGCCTGTTGATATGCGGCGGATGAGATCGGTGAAAAGATCGCACTCTGCAACCATGACCCGTTGTTCCAGCGAAAGTACGCTATCGTCGGGATGGATCTGAACGGTCGTCGTGGCCACAGTTCTTCCGTGGTCATACTCTCCGTCTACGAGGTGGATCGTTGCGCCTGTTTCGGTCTCGCGATTATCGAGCACGGCCTGGTGAACTCTTCGCCCGTACATCCCCAATCCGCCGTATTTGGGTAGCAGCCCCGGATGAACATTCAATATTCGCCCATCAAACGCGGCTAGCGTAAGCGGGCCAAGTTTCTTGAGATAGCCGGATAAGATAACGAGTTCAGCTCCATAGGCGACAAGCGTGTCGCGAAGCTGTTTGTCCGCCTCAGCTTCCCTGTCCTTGGTCGGAATGAAACGAGGGAATACCGTTGGCCTCAGCATAGGCTAGTGCTGCGGACGACGCCCTATTGCTAACCAGCACGACAGCGGCAGCATTCACTGTGTTCGCTCGGATGGCTTCGTTGACCGTCCGAAATGAGGTTCCATTGTTTGATGCAAGGAACGCTATTGCGAGCTTATCCATCAGCGCCTCGTTGATCGATGCTATCGCGATGACCGAGACTCCCTTTAATGGCAACTGATACGGATTTTCAATGAGTGCGACGACGCGATCCGAAGGCCGCATCTTTCCGCCCTTGCAACCACCCGCCAAGCGCCTATTCTGCCGCACCCAGCAACCGAATTCGGGAAACAAAGCCAGCATGTCCGCCTTCTCGCGCTTCACGCCGCTGATCAGCGCCCTTCCCTCCACCGTTCCTTTCGTCGGCCCAGAAGCGCTGGAGCGTCAGCGCGGGCTGACGGTCAAGGCCCGTATCGGCGCCAATGAGAACGGCTTTGGACCAGCGCCCTCCGTCATCGCGGCCATGCGCGAGCGGGCCGGCGATATCTGGATGTATAACGATCCGGAAAATTTCGAGCTGAAGCAGGCGCTTGCGGCCCATCTCGGCGTTCAATCCGCCAATATCGCCGTCGGCGAAGGGATCGACAGCCTGCTTGGCCTGATCGCGCGTATGGTGATCGAACCGGGCACACCCGTCGTCACCTCGCTTGGCGGCTATCCGACCTTCAATTTCCATGTCGCCGGCTTCGGCGGTCGCCTCGTTACTGTGCCCTACGTCAATGATCGCGAGGATCTCGATGGATTGCTCGAAGCGGTGAAGCGCGAGAATGCGCCGCTCGTCTATTTCGCCAATCCCGACAATCCGATGGGAAGCTGGTGGGATGCCGACAAGATCGTCGCCTTTGCCCATGCATTGCCGGAAAACTGCCTGCTGATCCTCGATGAAGCCTATAGCGAAACGGGGCCTGCCAGCTCACTTCCTGATATCACGGCCCTGATCGACCTGCCGAATGTCTTGCGCACCCGCACCTTCTCCAAGGCCTATGGCCTTGCCGGCGCCCGCGTCGGCTATGTCATCGGCGCACCGGAGACCGTGCTGGCCTTCGACAAGATCCGCAATCATTTCGGCATGAACAGGCTCGCGACTGTAGCGGCGCTCGCCGCGCTGAAGGATCAGGCCTATCTTGCCGAAGTAATCGGCAAGATCCGGGCTGCGCGCGAGGAGATCGGCACGATCGCCCGCGTCAACGGGCTGCTGCCTCTCGCCTCCGCCACCAATTTCGTTGCCATCGATTGCGGCCGCGACGGCACCTATGCCCGCGCCATCGTCGATGGGCTGATCCAGCACGGCGTCTTCATCCGCATGCCGGGGGTTGCGCCGCTCAACCGCTGCATCCGCGTCAGCGTCGGCCCGAAGCAAGATCTGGATCTCTTGGCTGAAGCGCTGCCCCAGGTGCTGAAGGCGATCAGCTAAGTCTTAAACGACGAAACCGCGCCAGCCTTGTTCCGGCCGGTCGCGGTTTTCATCATTCGGCTGGCATCTCCGTCGGCCGCCGACATCCCCTCTTTCGAGATCAGGAAGTCTTATTGCCTATAGCACGCCTCAGTGCGTGGTCATCCATTCGCGGGCGGCACGCAGCGCTGCCGCGAGCTGCATTTTGGTCAAGGTCGCGGCAACGTCGGCGCGAAGCTCGGCGGCGCGCTCGCTGCCACGAATGGCGGCGATATTCAACCATTTGTGGGCGGCGACGAGGTCTGCATTGCAGCCCCTGCCGGTCGCGTAGTTCACGCCCAGTTCGCAAAGGGCATCGGCGCTGTTACCACCCATCATGGCATTTCCAGACATCGGCGTTTCAAAGCGTGCCATTGCAATTATCCCTGTTTGACTTCTGTTCGTATCTGCCCTGTTTTCCGTCCGAACCTTGCCGTCATTCGCGGCTTTCCGGTTCTTCCGGCCGGCGGGTTTGCCCCGCTCGTTTGATGGCTTCACTATCGCAGATGGCTTTCAAAAAACGCCTAAAATGCATGATTAATTCGATGCAAACAAAGTGCAAATGCTTGGTAAACTTGGGATTTTGTTAAACATCGCTTCCCTTGCAAATTAAGGATTTTCGGGCGAGTTTAACCTTCCGTTAAGATTTGGATTTAAACTCTTTCTTCACCACAAAAAGAGCGCAGTTGAATTCGATGTCGTGTTTCGACGGCGCTCAAATACCCGCCGAAATGGGTATTTGAGCTCCGAAAACCGTATTTACCTTTACGTTCGCGTTAGATAATCTCAATGCATTCCCGGTCACAGAACCGGATGCGCCTTGGGGGAGGAATGACACCATGATCCGCACGACCGTTCTTGCGATCGCATTGCTGATGAGTGCGAGTGCCGCTCTTGCCGAAGAGCCGATCGTCGGCAATTGGAAAACGGTTGCTGGCGACACGGCTGCCATCGCTCCCTGCGGCGACAGTTATTGCGTGACCCTGAAGACAGGCAAATATGCCGGCAAGCAGATCGGCAAGATGCAGGGCACAGGTAACAGCTATACGGGCGAGCTTACCGACCCCTCCGAAGACAAAACCTATAGCGGCTCCGGCACGGTCAGCGGCAACAAGATCAAGATGCAGGGCTGCGTGCTAAAGGTATTCTGCAAGTCGCAGACCTGGACGAAGCTCTAAAACAGCACCTGCCTGTCTCAGAAAGCACTCGACGTGGCTGCCGCCTGACGTCGGTGGGGCTCTTGTTATTTGCCTGCGAGGAGAGGCCGGCGACCATTCGAAACTGGTAATATTTCTGAACGCCGGATGAACCGGTATCTCAGCACGTGTTCAGCCTGACCATGGCAAAACAGTGTCCAGTATAGGGCACGGGTAGGCCAGGAATATGGACTCGATCATCATCGCACGGCGCTTCGTTGTTATCATGCTGTTTGCTGCCGTCTTCGCATTCAGCTTCTCGGTTGCGGTCGAACACGCCGGCCGCAGCGGCGCACAATCGCACTTCGGCGCAAGCTTCACCTGCGTGCAGACCGGCGCGCCTTACTGCACGACGGTACAATAACAAACATCTGCGCGTAATCCTCGCGCAGGCCAGTGGGCGGCTCTAAAAATAGCTGCGAGAATCCGGGCCGCCTGTTGCAACGTCGTTTGCTTGTAACCAACGACACTCTATAATGGCGCATGAGCAACAGAATCTCTCCCTTTTCACCCCTCGACATTTCCTCTCCCAGCCCGTTCCAGCCGCGGACCTTCGATGATCCGGGCAAGGCCGTCGAAGCGCTGACGGAGCTTTACGATCGCAATACGGCGTTTCTGATCGACAATTTCACCAAGCTTGCCAAAGGCGCGCCGATCACTGCGCGCTATCGCGCTTTCTACCCGCAGGTCAGCATCGAGACGACGAGCTTCGGCCATGTCGATTCGCGCCTCTCCTACGGCCATGTCACCGCGCCAGGCGTCTATACGACGACGATCACCCGCCCGCAGCTCTTCAAGCATTATCTCAAGGAGCAGCTGACGCTCCTGATGCGCAGCCATAATGTTCCGGTGGTCGTGTCGGAATCGACGACACCTATCCCGATTCATTTCGCCTTCGGCGAAGGCGCTCACGTCGAAGCAACCGCCAGTATTTTCGAAGATATTCCGCTGCGTGACCTCTTCGACACACCGGACTTGAACACCACGGACGACGAAATCGCCAACGGCGAATATATCCCGCCGCCGGGCGAGCCATCACCGCTTGCGCCGTTTACCGCGCAGCGCATCGATTATTCGCTGGCCCGCCTCGTCCACTATACGGCGACCAGTGCGGCGCATTTCCAGAATTTCGTGCTGTTCACGAACTATCAGTTCTATATCGACGAGTTCTGCAAATGGGCGCGCGACCTGATGGCGAGCGGCGGCGACGGCTATACCGAGTTCGTCGAACCGGGCAACATCATCACGAAGGCTGGCTCCAGCCAGCCCGAGGGCGATGTGACCGCGCCGCGGCTGCCGCAGATGCCGGCCTACCATCTGAAGAAGAAGGGCCATGCCGGGATCACCATGATCAATATCGGCGTCGGCCCATCCAACGCCAAGACGATCACCGACCACGTCGCCGTGCTTCGCCCGCATGCATGGCTGATGCTCGGCCATTGCGCGGGCTTGCGCAACAGCCAGCGGCTCGGCGACTATGTGCTTGCCCATGCCTATATGCGCGAAGACCACGTTCTTGACGACGACCTGCCGGTCTGGGTGCCGATTCCGGCTCTCGCCGAAGTGCAGGTCGCGCTTGAGGCCGCGGTTGCCGAGATCACCGGCTATGAGGGCTTCGAACTGAAGCGCATCATGCGCACCGGCACGGTCGGCACCATCGACAACCGCAACTGGGAACTGCGGGATCAGGCAGGCCCGGTGAAGCGCCTGTCGCAGGCCCGCGCCGTCGCGCTCGATATGGAATCGGCAACGATCGCTGCCAACGGCTTCCGCTTCCGCGTTCCCTACGGCACGCTGCTCTGCGTTTCAGACAAGCCTTTGCATGGCGAACTGAAGCTGCCGGGCATGGCGACGGCCTTCTATCGCACCCAGGTGAACCAGCATCTACAGATCGGCATCCGCGCGATCCAGAAACTGGCCGCCATGCCGCCGGAAGCGCTGCATTCGCGCAAGCTGCGCAGCTTCTTCGAAACGGCATTTCAGTAAGCCACGAGCCAACAAGGCAATGGAGCTTCACCCTATTGCTTTTCTGCCGACACCGATTGCACCTGGTAAGCGGCCGCGACTTGCGGCCGTTGGTCGTTGGGCGTCGCCCACAAATTTAGACCAAGGATCATCACGGCAAAAATGGCAAATCCGATCACTGTGCGAGCAATCACTTCGCCCGGATTTGACATTTGCAATAACTCCTCGTCCGACAGGGTCTTCTTCTGCCAATGGTAGATAAGGGCTGCTTCAAGATTGTACATGTCCGTTTCTCCTTTTTGAGATGACGGAACTGGTCGACCGGGCTTAGGCTTTTTCGACAGCACCAAAAATTTTTGTCATGCTGTGGATCGGGATGTCGATTTGCTTGGCGGCCACTCGTCTATGGCTGTCAGCAAATTGAAAGAGGAGACGCTGCAATGAAATATCTCTGCCAGGTCTGGTTCGATGGCACGACGCTCGACGTCATGACCAAGGATGAAAAGCACAAGCTCGATTCGGATTCGCTCGGCTATGACCGCGACCTGATGGCGAGCGGCAATATGATCCATGCCGAAGCGCTGCAATCGCCGAAATCTGCGGTGACGGTAAGGGTCCGCAACGGCGAGATGGCGGTTACCGACGGCCCCTTCATCGAAACCAAGGAATATCTCGGCGGCTTCATCCTGATCGAGGCGAAGGATCTGAACGATGCGATCCGGATTGCCGCCGGCATTCCGCTCGCCAAGCTCGGCGCCATCGAGGTGCGGCCGATCTGTAATTTCGGCCCGGATGCTTGAGGAGGTTCAGATGAAGTTTCTTTGCCAGGTCTGGTTCGAGAGCGCAGAAATCGCCAAGATTTCCGAAGAGGAAGGACGAAAGCTGACGCAGGATTCGGTCGACAATGACAACCGGCTGCGCGAGAGCGGCCACCTCATCGTCGCCAATGCCCTGCGCGAACCGGAGACCGCGAAAACCGTTCGCGTGCGCCAGGGCGAAACCGCCGTTACCGACGGCCCGTTCGCGGAGATCAAGGAACACCTCGGCGGCTTCGTGCTGATCGAGGCCCGGGATATGGAGGAAGCGACTAAAATTGCCGCTACCTTCCCCGTTGCCCGATACGGCATGATCGAGGTTCGCGCCGCCTTCGACATCCGCTTTCCGAACGAATAGCAACGAGAGGAGAAGACATGCGGTTTCTATGCCTGATCTACACAACAGTCGATGTTGACGGACGATTGTCGCCGAACGAGATGAACCATCTGATTGGCGAGCACTTCGTCTTCGACGAGGGCTTGCGGCGGGACGGCACCATGATCGTTTCCGATGCACTGGCGCTGCGAGACAAATCGATCGTCATCCGGCCGAACGGCGGCGACGGATTTTCGGTCACGGACGGCCCCTTCGCTGAGACCAAGGAGCACCTGGCCGGCTTCTATCTCATCGAGGCCGCTGACCTCGATGGCGCTGTCGATATCGCCAAACGCATTCCCTCGGCGCGCTATGGCGCCGTCGAAATCCGTCCGGTTCGTATCTTGACCCTTCGGGGAGACCTGGCCGAGGAAGGCTGACGCCGTGTCGCTGAACCAAACCATTGAAGGCGTCTATCGCAGCCATTCACGCCGCGTGCTGGCAACGCTGATCCGTCTGCTTGGCGATTTCGACCGAGCGGAGGAAGCCCTTCATGATGCCTTTGCAGCAGCGTCGCAGCAATGGACGGAGGAGACCATCCCGGCCAATCCCTATGCCTGGCTCGTCTCCGCCGGACGTTTTCGCGCCATCGACAATATAAGGCGGCGCACGCGTTTCGACGCTGCCCAGGCCGACATTGCCGACAGCCTCTATCCGGAGGGCGAGATAATGGAGACATCGCAAAGCGAGGAGATCGAGGACGACATGCTGCGACTGATCTTCACCTGCTGTCACCCACTTATTCCTGCCGAGGCGCGGATGGCGATGGCCTTGCGGGAGGTCTGCGGCCTGACGACGGAAGAGATTGCTCATGCCTTTCTGATTCCGGCCCCGACAGTCGCGCAGCGCATCGTCCGCGCCAAGAATCGCATCCGCACCGCCAATATTCCCTATGAAGTACCCGGCAAGGCCGAACTGCCGGAGCGTCTGGCGCAGGTGCTGCATGTCATCTACCTCGTCTTCAACGAGGGCTATTCGGCATCCTCCGGCTCTGCGATCGTGCGCGCCGATCTCGCCGCGGAGGCCATACGGCTCGGCAGGCTTTTGCTGCAGCTATTGCCGGATTCGGAAGTCGAGGGGTTGCTGGCCATCATGCTGCTGCAGGATTCGCGGCGGCATGCGCGCACCGATACCTTCGGCGATCTCGTTCTGCTCGTCGATCAGGATCGTGCGCTGTGGGATCATGGTCAGATCCGCGAAGGTTTGGCGCTGGCAGCAAGAGCGATGGCGGCAGATAGCGTCGGCAGCTATGCACTGCAGGCGGCGATCGCCGCGGAACATGCTCGCGCCATGACCGCAGAGGATACCGACTGGCGAAAGCTGGTGATGCTCTATGACCTGCTGCTGACGGCGAGCCCCTCCCCTGTGATCGAGCTTAATCGGGCGGTGGCAGTCTCCATGTGCGATGGTCCGGTGGCAGCGCTTTCCATCGTCGATGGGCTGCTGCAAGAGGAACGGATGGCGCGATATCACCTCACCCACGCCGCAAAAGCCGATTTTCTACGCCAGCTTGGCCGGACGGATGAGGCGCGACAATCCTATCAAACGGCGCTTTCGCTATGCCAGCAGGCGCCGGAGCAGGCATTCCTGCGCAAGCGATTGGTCGAGCTCGGCGATCAGATCCGGCACTAAAGATGCTGCGATTTTTAAGCCATGGGTACGCGTTTGCGCGAGATCAGCAATCCGATCGCAGTCCCCGTCAACGCAGAAACCACGATCAGCAGGTGAGCGTTGATGCTCGCCTGTGCGAGATTTTCGATTGCCTCCTTGGCGCTCGAAGCACCAAAAGCCATGGCGCCGGCGGTGATACCGGCCGGATAGGTGCCGACGCCTCCGGGCGCATGCACGGGCAGGACTGATGACAGTTCGCCGCCGAGAGCGCCGCCGAAGCTTGCCGAAAGCGGCGTGACGTTCATGAGGCCAAGCGCCCAAGCGAGCACCACGACCTTGACGAGCCAGTTGACGATCGTCGTCAGCCAGGCGCGCGCAAAGGCGCTGGCATCAACCGGCAGGCCGCGCTCCAGCTCATGCACCAGCCCTTGCGCCTTCTTCGGCAGGGCGCGGGCGGCAAGGCGGATCAGCGGCCGGCGGGAGGCAAAGCCTACGACCGGCAGCAGAAGGAAAAGCGCCCATACGATCCAGGCCAAGACATGATAGGGCGAAGCAAGCGCAAGGCCGACGCCGGCTGCGGCCAGCAGCGCATGCAGGTCGAGCAGCCGCATGACGAACAGCGCCGAAGTTCCCCGCGCCAGAGGAATGCCGAATTCGGAGCGCATCAGCACCGGGAAGCTGGTTTCCCCCGTTCGGAAGGGCATCATGATATTCAGCAGATTATGGACCTGCGTCACACGGAACAGCGCCGCGAAATGGCCCGAGGTTTCCTTCGGGAAGTAATCGTAGATGCGCCAGGTGCGCAGGAAATAGGTGCTCGTCAGGAGCGCCAGCGCCAGAAGGATCGGCCAGGCGCCGACCTTGCCCCATTGCGCCAGGATCGAGGTCCAGCCCCAGAACCATTCGATGAAGGCGGCATAGGCAAGGACGACTGCGAGCGTCAGCAGTGTCATTCGGTTGCGAATAAACCAATTCTGTCGGCTGGCAACCGTCGGAGTCTTCATGTAGTTAGGGCACCCAAATGCGAGCGGAAGGCTGAAACCGGACTTTTCGCTCGTTTCGTCCGGCAAGTACTGCCGGTCTTTTAGGAGAAAGAAGTGTTGCAGACAACGGCAGAGTCGACCCTCCCCCAGGCCGATCGGGAAAGCCCTCTCGAGCTTTCGCTGGTCGTGCCCGTCTTCAACGAGGAAGAAAGTGTTGGACCGCTCATCGAGCGTATTTGCGCCGCCATGAGCGGATTTGCCAAATCCTGGGAACTGATCCTGGTCGACGACGGCAGCACGGACGCCACGCTCGTCAATGCCCGCCGGTCACTTTCGCAGGAAGGCTTGACGCTGCGCATCGTCGAGCTTCAGCGCAATTTCGGGCAGACCGCGGCGATGCAGGCCGGTATCGATGCGGCGAACGGCCGCCTGATCGCCACTATGGACGGCGATCTGCAGAACGACCCGAAGGATATCCCTTCGATGGTCGACGAACTGGAGCGGCGCCAGCTCGACCTGCTCGTCGGCTGGCGCAAGAACCGCCAGGACGGCCTCCTGCTGCGCAAGATCCCCTCCTGGTGCGCCAATTACCTGATCGGCCGCATCACCGGCGTCAAGCTGCACGATTATGGCTGCAGCCTGAAGATCTATCGCGCCTCCATCATCAAGCAGGTGAAGCTAATGGGCGAGATGCACCGCTTCATTCCCGCCTGGGTCGCCGGCGTCGTGCCGAGCTCGCGCATCGGCGAAGTGCCGGTCACCCACCATGCCCGCCAGCACGGCACATCGAAATACGGGATCTCACGCACCTTCCGCGTCATCCTTGATCTGCTGTCGGTGATGTTCTTCATGCGCTACAAGGCGCGGCCGGGGCACTTCTTCGGCTCGCTCGGCCTCGGCCTCGGCGCGCTTGCCGGCGTGATCCTGCTGTGGCTCTTCATCGACAAGTTCATCTTCGGCGACGATATCGGCAGCCGCCCACTGCTGATGGTCGGCGTCGTGTTGCTCCTGTCGTCGGTACAGATGATCACGACAGGCATCCTCGCCGAAATGATCGCCCGTATCTATTATCGCGACGATCTCTCGCCGAACTATATCGTGCGCAAGATCTTCGATCGCGATCATCAGGACGCCTAGCCTATCGTGCTTAGGCCCGCGCCTATCGGCAACAGGAGCTGAGCCGCGCATGAGCTCGAAAGACGACATCAACAGCCAGCTATCGGACACGGCAGACCTGCCACCATGGCGGACAACAAGCTCGACACGCCTTGTTCATGATCGCTGGCTGAAGGTTCGTGCGGATAACTGCGTGACGGCGGAGGGTGTGGAGATCGCGCCCTACTACGTGCTGGAATATCCCGATTGGGTCGGGATCATCGCGCTCGATGCCGAGGATCATATCTATCTCGTTCAGCAGTATCGTCACGGTCTCGGCGTCGTAGCGCTCGAGCTCCCTGGCGGAGCCGTGGATGCGAATGATGCAAGTCCGGTCGAAGCGGCCGCGCGCGAGCTGCGCGAGGAAACCGGCCTTTCATCCACCGAATGGGATTATGTCGGCAAGCTTGCGCCCAACCCGGCCACGCATAGCAACCACTCGCATATCGTCATTGCCCGCAATGTCGCGCTTGCAAGCAGGCCGGCGGACGACCCGACCGAGCGCATCCGCCTGATCCGCATGCCGATCCGCCAGGCGATAGAACTGGCGCTGGAAGGCAAGATGATCCAGGTCATCCACGTTGCGGCGCTGACGCTTGCCCTTCACAAGGCGGGCAAGTGGGACGTGCCGAAACCCAAGCCCTGACTACGATTTGCTTTCCGCCCAGACGGCATCGAGCGCGCTACGCGCGATCCGTACCATGGTATCTACTTCCTCATGGCTGATGACGAGCGGCGGCGAGGCCAGCATGCGGTCGCCCGTGGCGCGCAGGACCAGGCTGTTGGCGAGCGCATGATTGCGCACGGCTGATCCGATTGCATCCGGCTTTTCGAAGCGCCGACGCGCGGATTTATCGGCGGCGAGTTGCAGGCCGCCCATCAAGCCGATGCTGACGGCTTCGCCGACCATGTCATGATCGGCAAGGCTGCCCCAAGCCTTGGCGAAGTAAGGGCCGATATCGTCGCGCACGCGCTCGACCAGCCCTTCCTCCTCGATGATCCGGAGGTTTTCAAGGGCGGCGGCCGCGCAGACCGGGTGGCCGGAATAGGTGAAGCCGTGGTTGAATTCGCCGACTTCATTGATGAGCACATCGGCGATGCGGTCGCTGACGAGCACGCCGCCAATCGGAAGATAGCCCGACGACAGTCCCTTGGCGATCGGGGCGAGATCCGGCTCGACACCGAAATGCTGATAGCCGAACCATGCGCCGAGGCGGCCGAAGCCGCAGATCACCTCGTCGCAGACGAGCAGGATGTTCCTCGCCTTGCAGATACGCGCGATCTCAGGCCAATAGGTCGACGGCGGAATGATGACGCCACCGGCACCCTGAACCGGCTCGGCGACGAAGACTGCGACATTGTCTTCACCCAGCTCGTCGATCTTGGCTTCGAGTTCGCGAGCGACCGTGAGACCAAATTCCTCCGGCGAGAGATCGCCACCCTCGGCATACCAATAGGGTTGGCCGATATGGACGACGCCAGGGATCGGCAGATCGCCCTGCTCGTGCATGTATTTCATGCCGCCCATGCTGGCGCCAGCGACCGTCGAGCCGTGATAGCCGTTCTTGCGGGCGATGATGGTCTTCTTCGTCGGCTTGCCGACTGCAGCCCAATAAACCCTCGCCATGCGAAACCAGGTATCGTTGGCCTCTGAGCCGGAATTGGTGAAGAAGACATGGTTGAACTGCGGTCCGGCATGGGCGCAGACCGTCTCGGCAAGAAGTGTCGCCGGCGTGGTCGTGGTACCGAAGAAGGTGTTGTAGTAGGGCAGCTCGTTCATCTGCCTGGCGACAGCGTCGGCGATTTCGGTGCGGCCGTAGCCGATATTTACGCACCAGAGGCCGGCAAAACCGTCGAGATACTTCCGTCCTTCCGCATCGAAGATATAGACACCCTCGCCGCGCTGGATGATGCGCGCGCCATCGGCGTTGAGCTTGCGCATATCGGCAAAGGGATGGAGGTGATGGGCGGCATCGAGGGCGGCGAGATTGGAGCGGCTGGACGTATCGGACATGGCTTATTCGAACCCTCTTTGAATTGGCATTTGTCAGGCAAGTCCACCGACGCCGCGACGCAGCCGGACTTGACTGCAAGCAATCTTGGTTTACGACCATGCCGTGAGCATCGGGGATTTACAAGAGCATGACGGCCGACAACGCAACCGAAGGTAACGCGCGCATCGAGGTGCTGATCTCGGACATGAACGGCCGGCTGCGCGGCAAGCAGATCCCGATTTCAGCCGAAAAGAAGGTTTGGTCCGACGCCGTGCGGCTGCCGACCTCGACGCAATCGCTCGATATCTGGGGTTACGACAATGACGAGATCACCGGGCTTTCGATGACGATCGGAGATCCGGACGGGACCTGCGTCGCCGATCAGCGCACGCTCGCCGACATGCCCTGGGCGCCAGCGGGATCGAAGCAGGTGCTCGCCACCATGCATGAGCTTGACGGCAGCCCGAGCTTTCAGGATCCGCGCGCCATTCTTTCGGCCGTGGTCGATCGCTACAAGACGCTCGGCCTGACACCCGTCATCGCGACCGAGCTGGAATTCTATCTGCTTGCCGGAGACTGGCGCGACAGAGGCATCCCCTCGCCACCGGCTGCCCTGACCTATCAGGGCGAGCCCACCGGCTTTCAGCTCTACGACATGGATGCCGTCGATCTCCTTGACGATTATCTCGAAACGCTGCGCGCCTACGCGCGGGCGCAGGGCCTGCCGGCAGACGCAACGACGGCGGAATTCGGCCCTGGCCAGTTCGAAGTCAACCTGCTGCATCGCCCGGACGCGCTGGCGGCCGCGGATGACTGCATCATGCTGAAACGTGTGGCCGAGCAAGCCGCCCGCAAGCATGGCCTGAAATCGACCTGCATGGCCAAGCCCTATACCGATCATGCCGGCTCAGGGCTGCATGTGCATGCCAGTATCATCGACGCTCAAGGGCGCAATGTCCTTGATGCTGCGGGCAGCGAGCCGAAGAGACTGAAGTCGATCTGCGCGGGGCTGCTACAGACCTTGCAGGATGTGCAGCTGATCTTTGCACCCTATGCCAATTCCTACCGCCGCTTCCAGCCGGGCTCGTTTGCCCCCGTCGATCTCACCTGGGGCTTCGGCCATCGCGGAACGGCCGTGCGCATCCCCGAAAAGGACGGGCCGGGCGCGCGCATCGAGCACCGCGTCGCCGGCGCCGATGCCAATCCGTATCTGATGCTGGCGGCGATCCTGGGCGGTATGTTGCTGGGCCTTGAGAACGACCTCGATCCCGGTGAGGAGACGACGCCGGCTTACGTGCCGGCCGATGCGCCCAAGCTGACGCATGATTTCCTGACGGCCGTCGAACGCTTCCGCGCCTCGGCCTTCATCGCCGACATTTTCAGCGAGCGGTATCAGAAGCTCTATGGCGAGACGAAGCATAAGGAAGCGCTCAGCCACCTGCGCACGGTTTCCGATTTCGATTACAGGACCTACCTACCCCGCCTCTGAATCCATCAGATGGCGACGCTGTCGACTGCGCCTTCGCGCGCAACGCTGGCGGCCGTCCCTTCCCGCACCATCACCTTGAGTTCGCCCGGATGCACCTTGAGCGTCACATCACGCTCGAGGGGCAGCAACTCGCCATCCATGACGCAATTGGCAAGCTGGCGCAGCTTCGGGAAGTGCAAATGCACCTCCGGCGCGTGCATGACCATGACATCGGCATTCTCGCGAACCCGGCCGCGCAGCATATCGATGGCAAGTCGTGCGACGCCGAGCGGGCGCAGCGGCTTTGCCATGTAGAAGCCCAGCTCACCGCTGCGCAGGCTATCGGCATACAGCAGCGCATTTGCGCCGAAGGGATTGTTGGAGACGGAGATTGCCGAAACATGCCGGCGTTCGCGAATGCCGCCGGCTTCGAAGTCGACGTCGAATTCCGGCGGATTGGCGATGACGCCGAAGGCCGCGCGCGTGCTGGCCGACATCTTTCCGATGCGCGAGCGATAAGTATAGCCATTGCGATAGCGGACCATGCGCGCATGCAAGCCCGCTGAAAACTGATGAATGAAAGCGCGACCGTTGGCGCTACCGATATCGACATTGTCGACCTCACCCGTCGCAAGAACGTTCAGCGTCTGCCATATGTCGAGCGGCAGGCGCAAAGAACGGGCGAAGAGGTTCATGGTACCGGCCGGAATGACGCCGAGAGCGACTCCGTTTTTCCAGGCAATGGCCGCAGCCGCCGAAATGGTGCCATCGCCGCCACCCGCGACAATCCCGTCAATATCATCACGACGCGCAGCACGCTCCATCGCCGAGACGACATTGCGCCCCTCGACGACAATAGCTTCGAAATCGTGACCGGCGTCGCGGAAGACCTGTTCCGCTTTCTTTTCATAGGCAGCCATGTCAGTCGTGCGGAACGTTCCGCCATCGCGATTGAAAAAGCCGATCAACTTCATTGGGGGCTCTCGGTCTTTCCGCAAATTGTATCAGGGGCTGAGGCCCCGCGCGCTTCTTCTCAGATGGTTTTGGATGGAACGATTTCAAGCGTTATAGCCGTTTCGCCGATATCGACTGCAGCACACTTATGCGCGATCCGACATGCTGCACTGCAAAAAACGCACGCGACAGATGCGCTCCGGTCATTGATAGTATCAACGAGGCATGTCCGTGCCTCGCCAGTCCCATATTCCAGTTTGATGCACTGAACGCCGCACAACCGGAGTTTACCGTCTGATTCGCAGCATGTGATCTTCGTATGGCGCCCAAGGAGTTTTCGTGAGCGATATTGCCGTCGAGGCCCTCGACACCCAAACCGCCCTGGAAGCGCCGTCGCGCACCGCGATCGCGCTGGTGACTTTGGCGTTGGCCGTCGGCAGTTTCGGTATCGGCACGGGTGAATTCGTCATCATGGGACTTCTGCCGAATGTGGCCGACACCTTTGGCGTTACAACCCCGGAAGCGGGCCATGTCATCAGCGCCTATGCGCTCGGCGTCGTCGTCGGTGCGCCCATCATTGCCGTGCTTGCCGCCAAGATGGCGCGCCGCACGCTGCTCCTCTTGATGATGGCGATCTTTGCCGCCGGCAATATTTCCAGCGCCTTTGCGCCGACCTTCGAAAGCTTCACGGCGCTGCGCTTCATCACCGGCCTGCCGCATGGCGCCTATTTCGGCGTCGCGGCACTCGTTGCCGCCTCGATGGTGCCGGTGCATCGCCGCGTGCGCGCCGTCGGCCAGGTCATGCTTGGCCTAACGATCGCGACGCTGATCGGCACGCCGATCGCCACCTTCCTCGGACAGCTTCTGAATTGGCGCGCGGCCTTCATGATGGTCGGGGCCATCGGCCTCGCCACCATGCTGCTGATCGCCCTCTTCCTTCCCAAGGACAGGGTCGAGGAAGGCGCCAGCATTGCCCGTGAACTCGGTGCGCTGAAGCGCATCCAGGTCTGGCTTTCGCTCGGCGTCGCTGCCGTCGGCTTCGGCGGCATGTTCTCGATCTTCAGCTATGTCGCCACGACGACGACCGAGGTCGCCGGCCTAGGCTCCGCCATGGTGCCGGTCGTGCTGGCTCTCTTCGGCATCGGCATGAATGTCGGTAACATCGTCGGTTCGCGCCTTGGCGACATCTCAATCAAGGGCACGATCGGCGGCATGATGATCTTCAATATCGTCATCATGACGCTCTTTTCGCTGACGGCGGCTAACCCGATCATGCTCTGCATCTGCGTCTTCCTGATCGGCTGCGGCTTTGCCGCCTGCCCGGCAGTGCAGACCCGCCTGATGGATGTTGCCGCGGATGCCCAGACGCTGGCCGCCGCCTCCAATCACTCCGCCTTCAACATCGCCAATGCGCTCGGCGCCTGGCTGGGCGGGCTGGTGATCTCCTGGGGTTTCACGGCTGCGGCCACCGGCTATGTCGGCGCAGTACTTTCCGTTGCCGGTCTTGCCGTCTTTGCCGTTTCAGTTGGCCTGGAGCGCCACACCGGGCGCGCATGACATGCCTGGGACGCCCAGCTGCTGGCGCCCGTCATGGCAAAATACATTCTCCTCACCCCACACGGCCATCGCCTTGATGATCGGCCCCAAGCTGGCGCCAAGCGGCGTCAGCGCATACTCGACGCGAGGCGGCACCACCGGAAAGACGGTGCGTGACAGCAGCCCGGATTCTTCCAGTTCCCGCAGTTGCTTGGTCAGCATGCGCTGCGTCACCGATGGCAGCTTGCGGCGGATTTCGTTGAAGCGCAGCGTTCCCTCCATGAGGTGAAACAGAATCACGCCTTTCCATTTGCCGTCGAGCACGCTCAGCGTCGCCTCGACCGGGCAACCTGGAAAATTTCCGACGAGCTTGGAGCGGGGAACCGACATCGACAGTATCCTTTTTGTACCTACGTACAGAAATTGTGCATTCTTGCGCCTCTTAAGGATAATGCGCATCTAGCCTCTGTGCAACCAACCCAGGAGCTTCTCCCATGCGCGCAGTCGCCTACAAGCAGCCACAACCCATTTCCGCAGAGACATCGCTGATCGACATCGAGCTGCCGACACCCGAGGCAAAAGGCCGGGACCTGCTGGTCGAAGTGAAGGCGGTTTCGGTCAATCCGGTCGATATCAAGGTCCGTGCCAACGTTGCCCCGCCAGAGGGAGAGTACAAGATCATTGGCTGGGACGCCGCGGGCATCGTCAGGGCGGTCGGGTCCGAGGTCACCATGTTCAAGCGTGGAGACGAAGTCTTCTATGCGGGCGCCATCAATCGCGGCGGCTCTAACGCTGAATTCCATCTGGTCGACGAGCGCATCGTCGGCGCCAAACCGAAAAGCCTGAATTTTCCGGCCGCTGCCGCTTTACCGCTGACCTCGATCACGGCCTATGAAACGCTGTTCGACCGGCTGAAGGTGCAGGATCCGGTTCCCGGCGCGGCCAATGCCATTCTCATCATCGGCGGCGCCGGCGGCGTCGGATCGATCGCCATCCAGATCGCCCGCGCGCTGACCGATCTCACCATCATCGCGACAGCATCCCGCCCGGAAACGCAGGCCTGGGTAAAGGAATTGGGCGCCCATTACGTCATCGATCATTCG
Organism: Rhizobium sp. BK491; assembly: GCF_014194925.1. NCBI lineage: Bacteria > Pseudomonadati > Pseudomonadota > Alphaproteobacteria > Hyphomicrobiales > Rhizobiaceae > Rhizobium > Rhizobium sp. BK491. Next base: position 978,140 of record NZ_JACIAR010000002.1, on the reverse strand, counting down.
AAGCCGCTTGCGCCGCAGATCGAGGCGCTCGGCATCGGCGCCCCCGCCTTCGTCTTCTCGACGACCAACACCTTGGATCATATCGCCTCGATCGCGGAGGCCATCGCGCCCCAGGGCCGGTTCGCCCTCATCGACGACCCGAAAACGCTCGATGTCGTGCCCTTCAAGTGGAAGGCGGTATCGATCCATTGGGAGATGATGTTCACTCGCCCCCTCTACAACACTGCCGACATCATCGAGCAGCACAAGCTGTTGACGAAGATCGCCGAACTGGTGGATGCCGGCAAGATCAGGTCGACGCTGACCGAGACCGCGGGCACGATCAATGCCGCCAATCTCAAGAAGGCGCATGCCCTCGTCGAGACCGGCAAGATGAAGGGAAAGGTCGTTCTGGCCGGTTTCTGAGTGACCAATATTCGCGACAGATCAGGCCGGGCGAATGTCGTCCGGCCGCATTGTTTTAACGCATTGGCACGAGGTTTTGTTGCATCGCAAAAATTTGCAGCCGCCTAAACAAATTTTTATCGCAGGATCGAGCGTTTAGGCACATCCGCCTCTTGACTTTTTATGCCTTCGGCGCGACTTCTCCGCACATGGGGAACAGCGTTTTCCATACCGATTAACCGGAGCCATCTTTCGATGCCTAGCGACAGTAGTAGTCGATTGCCTTTGCCGTCAGTAGCATTCGTGCACTAACCGACTCCTGTCGGCTCGCCACGATCCGCTACGACGGCGGATCGACAGGAAAGGCGAGCTATAATGAACATAAACAGCTTTCCCGCGCGGGCCGGCCATGCCGCTCGTGCATTCATCAATAACAATCGCGCCGTCACCATTGCGGAACGCGTCGAGGCTCTGAACGCAACAGACGTGGCAGAGGCTGCCCGCATTCTCGCCAAAATGCCGGAAGAGCGCGCCGTGCGCATTCTCGACCGGCCGGAACTGCGCAACGCACCCGCCATTCTCGAAGTCATGGGCAATGCGGATGCCGCACGCCTGCTGCATGGCATGTCAAACGACCGCGTCGCCGACGTGCTGCTCGAAATGGATGTCGACACGCGCGCCCGTCTCTTCGCAACGTTCGACGAGCATGCAAGGCAGGCGATTCAGAGCCTGATGGGCTATCCGCCGCGCACGGCCGGCGGCATCATGACGACGGAATTTGTCAGCGTTTTCGCGAGCTGGACCGTGGCCCAGACGCTCGACCACGTTCGCCAGGTCGAGCGTTCCCGCGAAACGGTCTATGCCATCTATGTGCTCGATGACGAGACGCATGTGCTGCTGCATGTCGTGACGCTGCGTCGCCTCATCACCGGTGAGCCGGATGCATGCATCCTGACCGTGGCCCAGAAGGGCGTGCCCGTCACGGCACCGCCGCTGATGAAGCAGGAGGATGTCGCCCGCCTGATCCGCCGCCACGATCTGCTGGCGCTTCCTGTTGTCGACGACAAGGGCCACATGCTCGGCATCGTCACGGTCGACGACGTCATCGATACGATGATCGCCGATACCACCGAGGACGCCCAGAAATTCGGCGGTATGGAAGCCCTCGGCCAGCCCTATATGAAGATCAGCTTTGCGGGCATGATCCGCAAGCGCGCCGGCTGGCTCGCAGCCCTCTTCCTGGGCGAAATGCTGACGGCAAGCGCCATGCAGCACTTCGAAGGCGAATTGGAAAAGGCTGTCGTGCTGACGCTCTTCATCCCGCTCATCATGAGCTCGGGCGGCAATTCCGGCTCGCAGGCGACATCGCTCATCATCCGGGCGCTGGCGCTCGGCGAACTCAAGCTCTCGGACTGGTGGCGTGTGGCCTTCCGCGAGCTGCCGACGGGCATCGTGCTCGGAGCGATCCTTGGCCTTGTCGGCTTTGCCCGCATCGTGCTCTGGCAGAATATCGGCCTCTTCGACTACGGCCCGCATTGGCAGCTGGTCGCCCTTACGGTTTTCGCTGCCCTCATCGGCATCGTCACCTTCGGCTCGCTCGCCGGCTCGATGCTGCCATTCGTCTTGCAGAAGCTGCGGCTCGATCCGGCCAGCGCATCGGCTCCGTTTGTCGCGACGCTGGTCGATGTCACGGGCCTAGTGATCTATTTCTCCGTGGCATTGCTGATCCTCAGCGGCACGATGCTCTGAGGATAATCAAACTCTCATCGTAAAGGGGCTGGCGACGGCCCCTTTTTTATTTATTCCGGCACTGGCAGCTTCAACGCACCATTGGTTTTGATGGTGCGAATGGCGAAGTTCGAACGCAGGTCGACCACGCCGGGAAGAACAAGCAGCTTTTCCGACATCACCTTTTCATAAGCCGCAAGATCCTCCACCACGACTTCAGCCAGGAAATCGGCCGTGCCCGAAATTAGATGGCAGGCCACGACTTCCGGAATGGCGAGCAATGCTGCCTGCTGCGTCTCGGAATTCTCCTTTGAATGATGACCGACCTTGAGTTCCACGAAGACCGTGAGGCCGAGGCCGGCCTGCTTGCGGTCGATATCTGCGCGGTAGCCGCGCAAGAGCCCGGATTTTTCCAGATTTCGGATGCGCCTGAGGCAGGGAGACGGCGAGAGATTTACGCGCTCGGCAATCTCGACATTGGTGGCGCGCGCATCCTCCTGCAGGCAGTTGAGGATCGCAATATCGAATTTATCCAGTTTTGGCATTTCCGGGAAACTCAATCATGAATTTTGGCAGATCATTGCTCATAGCATGATTTTTAAGCCATAACTAGCAAGGACATGCCTCGGCCTTCGGAGCTATCTTCTCTTCATTCGAAAGATAACCGGATCGTTGGAAAGGATATGTCGATGACCGCTTTGTCTCTCTCCACCCGCAAGGCAACCCCCACCATGGTCGGCTATGCAGGTGCCATCGTGACCGTCTTGATCTGGGCAAACTGGATTCTTGCCACCCGTCATACAGCCGAAACGCAGATGGGCACGATCGATCTCGGCCTGATCCGCTACGGCGTGCCGGCCTTGGTGCTGGCTCCTGTCTGGTGGCGGACAGGCCTGCTGCCGAAGGGCGTACCTTTGAAGCTGCTGGCGCTGATGGTCTGCGGCTCCGGCGCCCTCTTCTTCCAGCTCACCACCTTCGCCATCCAGTTCACGCCGGCATCGTCGGCCGGCATTCTGCTCGGCGGTTCCATGCCGCTGGCAGCAGCCCTGATCGGTATGGCTTTGTTCCGCGAACGGCTCGACATCACGCGCTGGCTCGGTCTTGGCGGCATCGTCGCCGGCGTCGTCATCCTGCTTGCCCGCAGCCTCTATGGCGCGCAGATTTCCTGGGAGGGCTTTACGCTGCTGCCGCTTGCCGCCCTGCTCTGGGCAACCTATACCCACGCCTTCCGCCGCTCCGGGCTGAGCGCCGTGCAGTCGAGCGCCATCATCGCCGTCTGGTCGTTCCTGATCCATGTCGCACTGGCCGCCATCTTCGGCAGCTCGCTTGCCTCGGTGCCGCTACCGGAAATCGGTCTGCAGATCGTCAGCCAAGGGCTGCTGTCAGGTCTTGCCGCCACGCTTGCCTATGGTCTTGCTGTCCAGGCTCTCGGTGGCACGCAGGCCGCAGCCTTCACCGCCATCACCCCCGTTCTTGCCACGATCGGCGGCGGCTTTCTGCTCGGTGAGGAAATCGGAATGGGTGGCATTGCAGCCGCAATCGTGACCGGCATCGGCGTTGCCCTTTCCACAGGCCTGCTCGCTCGGAAGGCCATTCAGCACTGAATCGCATCTTGCGGAGATATGGAGCGGTTCAGCGAAGTGCTGCGCCGCTCTTTCTATTTGCCCCTGCAATTTACGAAACAAGAGTCAAAATCGAAGCGCCATGGCCACACGCCTCGCCGGATCGGCACCGTGGGCAATCTCATTCTCAAGGATCTGCGTGAGAACGGCCGGCCTGTCATCGTCATTCAGTATGCGAAACCCCATCGAGGCATAGAACGGCGCGTTGAAGGCCGCTTGCCGATCTGTCGTCAGAGTGACGCCTGCGGCATTTTGAGCCCTGGCCGCTTCAATCGCAGCCTCCATCAGCCGACGTCCCACACCTCGCTTCTGCCAACGCCTGACAACATCGAGTTCAGCAATATGAACCGAGCCATCTTTCATAATGCCGGCCAGAAAGCCGAAGGGTTGATCTTCATCGTCGACGGCAACCAACAGCAAGCCTTCCGCAAGGGATTGCTCCAACACGTCGAGAGGCAGCGATGTCGGCTCGCAGGCGACCGCGCCGGCCCCATGCAGAGCCCAGAAGGCATCGATCTCGATGGCAGCGAGCAGATGCAGTTCGTCGTCCCTGGCCGAGCGGATCGTCCAGGCGCCTTGTTCGATCTCCGTCATCGCATCTCACATATTCGGATAGACCGGTCCCTCACCACCCTGCGGTGGAACCCAGTTGATGTTCTGGTTCGGGTCCTTGATGTCGCAGGTCTTGCAGTGGACGCAGTTCTGGGCGTTGATGACAAAGGTTTCCTTGCCGTCTTTTTCGACCCATTCATAGACGCCGGCCGGACAGTAGCGCGTCGACGGACCGGCGAAGACATCGTGCTCCGACGATACCTGCAACGCCATGTCCCTGACCTGCAGATGCACCGGCTGATCTTCCTCGTGGTTGGTGTTCGACAGGAACACCGAGGAGAGACGGTCGAAGGTCAGGACGCCATCCGGCTTCGGATAGTCGATCTTCTGGTGCTGGGCGGCAGGCTCCAGCGAGGCGGCATCCGTCTTGCCATGCTTCAGCGTGCCGAAGAAGGAGAAGCCGAACAGCTGGTTCGTCCACATGTCCAGGCCGCCGAGCGCCACGCCGACTGCCGTGCCGAACTTCGACCAGAGCGGCTTGACGTTCCTGACGCGCTTCAGGTCCTTGCCGATATCCGACTGGCGCCATTCGTTCTCGATCTCGATCACTTCGTCATTGCCGCGACCGGCAGCAATCGCCTCAGCGATCCTGTCCGCCGCCAGCATGCCTGATAGTACCGCATTGTGGCTGCCCTTGATGCGAGGCACGTTGACGAAGCCGGCCGAGCAGCCGATCAGCGCGCCGCCGGGGAAGGTGAGCTTCGGCACCGACTGGTATCCGCCCTCCGTGATGGCGCGGGCGCCATAGGAGATGCGCTTGCCGCCTTCGAAAGTGCCGCGGATCGCCGGATGCGTCTTGAAGCGCTGGAACTCCTCGAAGGGATAGAGATAAGGGTTCTTGTAGTTGAGGTGCACGACGAAGCCGACGGCGACAAGATTGTCCTCCAGATGATAGAGGAACGAACCGCCGCCGGTCTTCATGCCGAGCGGCCAGCCGAAGGAGTGCTGCACGAGGCCTTGTCTGTGGTTCTCCGGCTTGACCTGCCAGAGTTCCTTGATGCCGATGCCGAACTTCGGCACATCGCTATCCCGCGCCAGATCGAACTTGGCAATGAGCTGCTTGGCGAGCGAGCCGCGTACGCCTTCGCCGATCAGCACATATTTGCCGAGAAGCGCCATGCCGCGTGTATAGTTCGGGCCGGGCTCGCCATGCTTCTCGATCCCCATATCACCGGTGGCAACGCCGATGACGGCACCCTCGTCATTATAGAGCACTTCGGTCGCGGCAAAGCCGGGATAGATCTCGACGCCGAGGGCTTCAGCCTTTTCGGCCAGCCAGCGACAGACGTTACCGAGCGAGACGATATAGTTGCCGTGATTGTTCATCAGCGGTGGCATCAGAAAATTCGGCAGGCGGACGGAGCCGGCGGGGCCTAAGAACAGGAAGTGGTCCGATGTCACCTCGGTCTTGAAGGGATGCCCCTGCTCCTCGCGCCAACCCGGCAGCAGCCGGTCAATGCCGATCGGATCGACGACGGCCCCCGACAGGATATGCGCGCCGACCTCGGCTCCCTTCTCGAGCACGACGACGGTCAGATCCGGATTGATCTGCTTCAGCCGGATCGCAGCCGACAGGCCCGCAGGACCTGCGCCGACAATCACAACGTCGAATTCCATGCTCTCGCGTTCCGGCAGCTCGCTGGCGTCTGTCATTCATCTTCTCCGCTTGGCCGGCGTCCGATGATCTCGGACCACGGCCTCATCCCCTTTGGGCGTCTTCCCCGTTTCGGTTATCTCTTGTCAAAATGGGAGGGGATTGTCGAGCCGGGAAGCGACAGGCAATCCTCCAATTCGCCCAACACGTAAAACAAGTTAAATTACTCTTACGTTAACGTCAATATTCCGCTGGTATTTGCGACCACCTGCGAAGTGCGCCTTCCATAGTCCTCCGATGGCTCTATAAATGCCGATCAGACAATCCGAATGGCATGAAGGGTGATCAGGATGGATCTTGGTATTGGCGGAAAGCGCGCACTGGTGCTCGCGTCGTCGAAGGGGCTGGGCCATGGCATTGCAGTGGCGCTCGCCCGCGAGGGCGCGAATGTCTTGCTCTGTGGCCGAAGCGGCGACAGGCTCGAGAACAATTGCAAGGCCATCAATGCTGAAGGCAAGGGTCGGGCAGACTGGATCTGGGCCGACCTCAATGACGAGAACTTCGTGGGTGTCGTCACCAAGGCAGCCATAGAGAAGCTGGCCGGCATCGATATCCTCGTCAACAATAGCGGCGGCCCCACTCCGGGGATGACGGAAGATATGACCGCCGAACGGCTGGAGACCTATTTCATCTCGATGGTGTCACGGATCATCACCCTGACCAATGCGCTCTTACCAGGCATGAAAACACAAGGCTGGGGACGTATTCTCACCGTCGCCTCATCCGGTGTCATCGAGCCCATTCCCAATCTCGCGCTTTCCAACACGCTGCGCCCGGCGCTTGCCGGCTGGAGCAAGACGCTGGCCAGCGAAGTGGCCGCGCATGGCGTCACGGTCAACATGCTGCTGCCGGGCAGCATTGCGACCGACCGGCTGGCGGAGCTCGATACCGCGACGGCCAAGCGCGGAGGCAGGAGCCTGGAAGATGTCAGCGCCGAACGCCAGCAGCGCATCCCGGCCGGCCGCTACGGACGCGTCGAGGAGTTCGCCGCTACAGCAGCATTCCTCTGCAGCCAACCGGCAAGCTACGTCACGGGCACCATGGTTCGCTGCGATGGGGGAGCTGCTCGCTCACTATAAGGTCGCCACCGGCGAACAGTGCAGGCCCTTGCAATAGGGCCTGACAACACAATTCCGTGAGCGGCGCGACGCTTCTTTACACGCTGCAGCACGTCTGCGGAGTATAAATGCTGCTTCAGGCTGTTTTTCCTGCCGAATATTACGCAATGGCAATCAAAAAATAGTCATTTGACTGTTTGCTGCATTGCACAAACAGAACCTATTCCAAAGCTTTCCAAGCTTTAATTTTTCGCCCTCCGGAACTGTGATAAATTGCACGGCATCAGCGTTCATGAATTCGCGTAAAAAGGGACAGAATTACCGAACGTTAGCGGCGACGGCTATGTGATGAACTGCAGCGAGGCGCGTCTTTGTTGTGCGGCGCAGCAGATACACTTCACCGTCACCGCGCTTCCTGCAACAAGCCCCGACCGGTTCTTTAAATATGAAAAAACTTTGGCTTCCCCTCGGCCTTCTTGTCGTCGCAGCCCTTGCAGCATGGAGCTATCGCGACCGTATTCCTTTCCTTTCCGCCTTTGTCGATCAAGCCTCCGCAGAAACCAAAGATGCCGGAAAGGCGGCAGGCAATCAAAAGCACAAGGCGCTGTCTTCCGTCGTCAAGACGGCCGCGGTTGAGAAGAGAACTCTGCCCAACGATATTACAGCAACAGGCTCGGCTGTTGCGCAGAATACGACGACCATCGCCGCGCAGGAATCCGGGATCATTACCTCGATCGAAGCGCAGGACGGCGTGATGGTGAAGGCCGGCGACCTGATCGCCAAGCTCGATGCGCGAACCGCGCAGGCCGCCGTCGACAAGGACCAGGCGACCATAGTCAAGGATCAGGCGACGCTCGTGGCGGCGGAAGCCGCGCTCACCCGAGCCAAGAGCCTGCTCAACAATGCCGGAACGCAGCAGACCGTCGATCAGGCCGTGGCGGCCCGCGATACCGCGGCGGCCGACGTCAATGCCGACAAGGCCCAGCTCGCATCCGACCAGGTTCTCCTGGAAAACACTGAGATCCGCGCCCCTTATGACGGACGTCTCGGCAATGTCGTTCCGAGCCCCGGTGCCTATGTGACGCCGGGTACTGCCATCGTGACCATTACGCAATACAATCCGATCTACGTGCAATTCCACATGCAGGAGAATCAGCTGCGGGAATTGGAGGAAGCGATGAAGGCCGGCACCGTGCCGGTCAGCACCGTTCCTAATTCGAGCAAGGGCAAATCCCGCCAGGGCGCAGTCAGCTTCTTCGACAATTCCGTGGATACCGCCTCCGGCACCATCCTCGTCAAGGCAAAGTTCGACAATGCCAATGGCGCGATCTGGCCTGGCAGATCGGTCAACGTCGTCGTTCATCTGACCGACAACGAGCCCGTGATCGTCGCTCCGACGGTTGCGATCAGCCCCGGCCCGGATGGCTTCTATGCCTATGTCGTCAAGGACAACAAGGTTCATTTGACGCCCGTCACCGTGGAACGGCAGAACGGCAGCTTCACCGCAGTCGCCAAGGGACTTTCGCAAGGCGATCATGTCGTCACTGAAGGACAGGTGCAGCTGATCGACGGACAGACGGTCGTCGAGCAGTTCAATGATGAAAAACCTGAGAAGGTGGCCGCCGCCAACGATCAATCGAGCCAGAAGAGTGAAACGATTTCCGTTGGAGCACAGCAATGATCCCACAATTCTGTATCCAGCGACCGGTCGCGACCACACTTCTGGCGTTGGGTGTAGTCATGGCCGGCCTCGCCGGCTATCAGCTCCTGCCCGTCGCAGCCCTGCCGCAGGTGGATTTTCCCACCATCAACGTTTCGGCACAGCTGACCGGCGCTTCGCCGCAGACAATGGCGACTTCAGTCTCCACGCCGCTGATCAAGCAGTTCGAGACTATCCCCGGCATCAGTGAAATCTCGGCCACGAACTCGCTCGGCAATACGAGCATCGTGCTGCAGTTCGATCTCAACCGCAGCATCGATGCCGCCGCGGCCGACGTTCAGGCCGCGATCTCGAATGCGACGCGTCAATTGCCCAACAATCTGACGACACCGCCGGGCTACAGGAAGACGAATCCGGCCGACGCGCCGATCATGCTGCTTGCTGTGCAGAGCGATACCATGCCGCGCAGCAAGCTGGACGAAATTGCCGAAGATATCATTTCACCGTCGCTGTCGACGCTTCCGGGCGTTGCCGAAGTGACAGTCTATGGTGCCCAGACCTATGCCGTGCGTGTCGAAGTCGATCCGGACAAGCTCTTGGCGCGCGGTATCGGGATCGATACTGTCAACACCGCCATCGTCAATGCCAACAGCCAGGTTCCGGTCGGCACTCTGCAGAACAACAAGCAGAGCATGACGCTCAATGCCAACACGCAGAATACCAATGCCGCGCAGTTCAAGTCGCTGGTCATCGCCAATCCCAATGGCGCGCCGATCCATCTGAGCGATGTCGCCAACGTTCAGGACAGCGTGCAGAACACCAATGCCGGCTCCTGGTATGACGGCAAGCAGGCGATCATTCTCGCCATCCAGCGCCAGCCGGACGCCAATACGGTCGATGTGGTCGATGCGATCAACGCCAAGCTGCCGCAGCTCCATGCGGAAATTCCGGCTTCGGTGCAGACGCATATCATGAATGACTCGGCTCAGCCGATCCGCGACGCGATCAAGGATGTCAAGTTTACCTTGATGCTGACCATCGGCCTCGTCGTGCTGGTAATCTATCTGTTCACCGGTCACGTCACGGCCACGATCATCCCCGGCCTTGCCGTGCCGTTGTCGCTGATTTCGACCTTCGGCATGATGTATATGCTCGGCTATAGCATCGACAACATATCACTGCTGGGATTGACGCTCGCTGTCGGCCTTGTAGTGGACGACGCGATCGTCATGCTGGAAAACATATTGCGGCATGTCGAAGACGGGATGCCGGTGCTGCAGGCGGCGATCAAGGGATCGGCCGAAGTCAGCTACACCATCATTTCCATGTCCATCTCGCTGATCGCGGTGTTCATCCCGATCCTGCTGATGGGCGGCGTAGTCGGCCGTATCTTCAACGAGTTCGGTATGGTGGTTGCCATCGCTATCGTGTCTTCAGCGGTCGTGTCGCTCACGGTCACGCCGATGCTCAGCTCGCGTCTTTCGGCGGGCCATAACCAGCCCCCCTATCCGGTACGCCTGTTCAACCGCGGCTTCGACTGGACGCAGCGCGGCTATGACAAGGGCGTCGCCTGGTGCCTGCGCAATCGCGGTTTCGTTCTCCTGAGCTTCCTCGGTTCGGTCGCGCTTTCCGTCTATCTCTTCATGGTGCTGCCGGCCAGCTTCTTTCCGACCGAGGATATCGGCCGCCTGCAGATTTCCACCCAAGCGCGTCAGGACATCTCCTATCCGGCGATGCGCGACCTACAGAACCAGGCCGCAGCACTCGTCAGGCAGAACCCAGCCGTCGACCATGTCATGTCCATCGTCGGCGGCAGTGTGCGCCAGCCGCTGAACAACGGCACCATGTTTGTCCAGCTGAAGCCGAAGGAGCAGCGGGCACCGCTCGATCAGACGCTGCGTGAATTGCGGTCCAGCATCGGCACCATCGCCGGCCTGAAGGCCTATATTACGCCCCAGCAAAGCCTGCGCTTCGGCGGCCGGCAGACCGCCAGCCAATATCAGCTCATTATCCAGGCGCTGAGTGCCGACCAGACCAACCTCTGGGCCAACAAGATGCTGGATGCGATGCGCCGCGATCCGAGCTTTACCGACGTCGCCTCGGACGAGCAGAACAACGCTTTGCAGGCCAACATCGTCATCGACACCGAAAAGGCAGCACAATACGGAATCAACAACAATCAGCTGCGCACCACGCTGGAAGAAGCGTTCGGCGGCTATGACGCCGCACAGATCCAGACGACGGGCGACAGCTATGACGTTATGGTCGAATTCGACACCAGCAAGCCCTGGGACGACCAAAGGCTCCAGGATATCCACGTTGCTTCATCAAAAGGCGCGCTGGTTCCCCTGTCCGCTTTCGCTCATGTCCAGCGCACCACCGGTCCGGTCACCATCAACCAGACGGGCCAGCTCGTGTCGACGACGGTTTCCTTCAACCTGCCGGCCGGCGAAGCGCTTGGCGATGCCACGGCGAAGATCGATCAGATCAAGAAGGACATCAACATGCCGGCGGACATCTTCACGTCCTACGGCGGTACAGCACAGATCTTCCAGCAGTCGCAGGGCAGCACGCCTTACCTGATCCTGGCTGCCGTGCTGACGATCTACGTGGTCCTTGGCGTTCTCTATGAAAGCTTCATCCATCCGCTGACCATTCTTTCCGGCCTGCCGGCTGCTGCTCTCGGCGCCCTTCTCGCCTTGAAGGTGTTCGGCTTCGATCTCTCGATCATCGCGCTCATCGGCTTGCTGATGCTGATCGGCATCGTGAAGAAGAATGCGATCATGATGATCGACGTCGCGCTGGAAACGCTGCGCTCGACAACAGACATATCGCCCGCAGAGGCCATCCATGAGGCCTGCGTGCGCCGCTTCCGCCCGATCATGATGACGACCTTCTGCGCGCTGCTCGGCGCCCTGCCGATCGCGGTCGGCGGCGGTGCGAGCTCCGAACTCCGGCAGCCGCTTGGTATCGCCGTTGTCGGCGGCCTGGTGGTCTCCCAGCTTCTCACGCTGTTCATCACACCCGTCATCTTCCTGGAGATGAATCGCCTCAACGACTTCCTTGCCCGTCTCACCAAGCGCAAGGAGGCGGACCCGCATCACAAGGATCCGCCAGCGGCCATCGCCGCCGAATAAGGTCAGCGGGCGCCAAAAGGCGCCCGTTCTTTTGCCAGTTAACCGGGTGCGGAAGGGCTGCCGGCTGACGTCGCTGCGGGCAAAAATAAAAGCATCACCCCGGCTTGAAGTTGAAGCTTAGCCATGTCATGACGCGCCCTCTTTGCGACAGGGCGCGTCAGCGTCTCATAGGGGCTTGGCCCCAATCCAGACAATTTGGACGGAAGGGAGTGCGGGCATGGCTCGGGCGCTTGGTTTCGACTTCGGCACGACGAATACGGTTCTGGCGATGGCCGATGGACCCGCGACACAATCGGTCGCCTTCAACAGCGCTGCCGGCACGGCGGACAGCATGCGTACGGCGCTCTCTTTCATGAAGGATCCGGGATTGGGCGCGGCCGCACTCAAGGTCGAAGCCGGGCACGCGGCCATCCAACAGTTCATCGACAATCCCGGTGACTGTCGCTTCCTGCAGTCGATCAAGACCTTTGCGGCGAGCGCCCTCTTCCAGGGCACGCTGATCTTCGCCAAGCGCCACAGCTTCGAAGACCTGATGGAAATCTTCGTGCGCCGTCTGCGCGCCTATGCCGGAGAGGAGTGGCCGGAGAATGTTTCGCGCATCGTTACCGGCCGGCCGGTGCATTTTGCCGGCGCCAATCCGAACCCTGCCCTTGCGACGGAGCGCTACAATGCCGCGCTCGCCCGGTTCGGCTTTCCGGAAATCCACTACGTCTACGAACCGGTAGCGGCAGCCTTCTACTTCGCCCAACACCTGAAGAAGGATGCGACCGTGCTGGTGGCCGACTTCGGCGGCGGCACGACCGACTATTCGCTGATCCGCTTCGAGACCCACGCCGGAAAGCTGACGGCGACGCCGATCGGCCATTCAGGCGTCGGCATCGCAGGCGATCATTTCGATTTCCGGATGATCGACAACGTCGTCTCGCCGGCCATCGGCAAGGGCAGCTTCTTCAAGAGCTTCGACAAGCTTTTGGAAGTGCCGACCTCATACTACGCCAATTTCGGCCGCTGGAACCAGCTCTCGATCTTCAAGACCTCGCGCGAATATGCCGACCTGAAGACGCTGGTGCGCAGCAGCCTGGAGCCGGAGAAGCTGGAGACCTTCATCGAGCTCGTCGAGCATGACGAAGGCTATCCGCTCTATCAGGCCGTATCGGCGACGAAGATGGCGCTTTCGAGCGAGGAAGAGGCCGAATTCAACTTCCCGCCGCTCGGCAAGGCCGGCCGCAAGCACGTTCGCCGCGCCGACTTCGAAAGCTGGATCGCCGACGATCTCGCCCGCATCGAAGGGGCGCTGGACGACGTGCTGACAACGACGAACACATCACCCGATGCGATCGACAAAGTGTTTCTGACGGGAGGCACCTCCTTCGTGCCGGCCGTTCGGCGCATCTTCACGGAACGCTTCGGCCAGGAGCGGATCGAGACGGGCGGCGAACTGCTGTCCATCGCCCATGGTTTGGCCTTGATCGGCGAGCGCGACGATATCGCCCAGTGGACGGCCTGACATAGCGCCCACCCTGCCCTTTCGCTCGTGCGCCGCATTGGATAGAGTTCGCGCATGATTTCCGCCAGCGACCTCACACCGGCCGAGCTTGCCGCCCTTCTGCATTTCCATGCGGATGCCGGAGTCGACTGGCTGCTGGAAGATCAGCCGGTGGATCGGTTTGCCGAATTCGAGGCCATGCGCGCGGCTAGACAGGGCGCGCGGGCAGCGCAGCCTCGTCCTGAAGCTACAGCACCTGCGGCGCGGCCCCAAACCGAGCGCCGCCCGGCAGCTAAGCCAGCGGCATCTCCCGCAGCAGCGCCGCCGCGTGCGACGCCCGCCATTCCTGACGAGCAAGCTGTAGAGCAGGCCCGATTCGCCGCCGAAAGCGCGCGGTCACTCAGCGAGTTGAAAACTGCACTCGAAGCTTTCAACGGCTGCAATCTCAAGAACAGCGCACGCTCGACGATCTTTGCCAGCGGTACACCAGAGGGCCGCATCATGGTAATCGGGCCGATGCCGAGCGCCGACGACGATCGTGAGGGGGCGCCGTTTGCCGGCCGTGCGGGACAGTTGCTCGACAGAATGCTTGCCGCCATCGGCCTGAAGCGCGATGAGATCCTGCTGACCAACGTCATTCCGTGGCGGCCGCCGGGCAACCGAGCCCCTTCCCCACCCGAAATCGAGATATGCCGTCCGTTCATAGAAAGGCAGATTGCTCTGGCCGAGCCCAAGGCGGTGCTTCTGCTTGGCAATTTCACCGCCCGGCATTTTTTCGGAAGTACTGAAACCATCCATGGATTGCGTGGAGAGTGGCGGGAAATAAGCGTTTCCGGTCGAACAATACCGGCCATCGCCAGCCTTCATCCCCAGGAATTACTGACCGCGCCGGTCAACAAGCGGCTGGCCTGGAGCGATCTTCTTACCTTCAAGAATTATATCGCCGCTGAAATATTAGGCTGATTCTCCCAATTACTAACGAAATATGATCATGGTCATGCATTTTTCGCATGGCAGTTCTCCTCTGTTGTGCATTGCGGAATCAATGTTGCATTGCAATATATGCTGGTGTCTTGGGAGGAATCTCGAAAGGAACCAAGGCCATGACTGCACGTTTTCGTCCTATCCACTGCGGGTTTGATACCCTGCGCCGCGCGCTGGAGCCTGTGCGCGCGTCAAATGGACATCGCAACCTCGGCATCGCTGCCAATGAGCAGATGACCGCGCGAGGCACCGGGCTGTCGGCTCGTGTGAGCCGCCCGACGACGATCTTCGCCGATTTCCGCGCCTGCTAACCGACAGGCGCGACTAGGCCAGCAATCCAGCTAAAAAGTTTGAGTATCAGGAACGACACCATGTCTTCGGGTTTGCGTCCATTCATCGCCCTGTTCGATTCCGTCGGCCATATCGGCGCGGCGGTTCGCGCCGCCGAAGAATTCGAGCGTGCGCGCAACGTCAGCAAAGACGGCACCTTCCACGCACGAAGTGCGGCAGCCAGCATCCCACTTTAAGGATCGGGATCAGCTTCGGGAGGCTGATTGCGCCCAGGCAAAGGCCTCATCGACCGCCGCCAATTTTATGGCCTGCCAGCCGCAATATTGATCGAGAAAATTGCGCGAGATCCACATCTGGGTCTTCTTGGATTCGTACCAGCCGACATCGCCGCGATCAGCCGACTTGCGCAAGATACGTTGCAGATGCGTTCGCGATATCATGAAATGGGTCGCCAAAGCGCGCGCATCGACGTGACCGATATCGATCCGATCGCCCGCCTTCCCGTCGAGTTCGAGCCTCGACATGATGTAATCGACGACCAGACCTCCGGATTCCGTCCAAAGAAACAGACCGACACTCTCCGGCGGTTCGCGCCAAAGATCGGCTGCCAGGCAGGTGCGCGCCATACGCGGCTGCGCTAGGTCCAGGAGCATGGGTGAGGCAACGAGCGCGGCTGCGCGGCTGCCGTCGTCAATCAGATCGAGCGCCGCCAAATTGGCGAGATACCAACCGAACATTCCCGAATAGGCGGTTTCAGTCGGCACGTAACGCCGCGGGCGGCGAGCCGGCCCAGGTGCCAACTCCAGAAAGCGATAGGTCAACAACTCCTCGATAAAACTCAAGACCGTATTGCGGCTGGCAATGCGATAATGAGTGATGAGGTCACGCAGCGCGACGACAGTCAGCCCGGAGCGGGGATGCTCCGGATCATGTTCAAGATGGAGCGCATAGGCGGATTGGCTTAGCAGCCAGCGCTGATGTGAGGCGAGCATACGCGCAATCCTCGGACCGTTGTCGTAACGGTTACGCAATGTCTCGGAGAGAAAGCGCAAGGACGCTACGAACTTGGGATGGCGAGCAAGTTGCTCGATGGGAAAACTCAATCGGGCCTCCCTGGGCGCCCTTCTTAAAAAGCAGCAGAAAGTTGATGTTTCATTTTTATGAACAAACTTGCCGGAATCGATCATAATTCCGATATCTAATAGCATGCTATAGTTATGCAAGCTTGCCGATATCGCAAGAGGTTAAACGATAATTTACTTTAAATTATCGTTTCCTTACCGTAACGGTCAACATTTGACGGTAATGCAACCATGATGTTTAACCTAAACATTATGTTAGCAATTCTACTGTTGACCTGCAAATG
The DNA here is from genome assembly GCF_014194925.1 of Rhizobium sp. BK491. Classification (NCBI taxonomy): domain Bacteria; kingdom Pseudomonadati; phylum Pseudomonadota; class Alphaproteobacteria; order Hyphomicrobiales; family Rhizobiaceae; genus Rhizobium; species Rhizobium sp. BK491. Next base: position 962,158 of record NZ_JACIAR010000002.1, on the reverse strand, counting down.
CAGCTTCAGATTTTCTGTTTTTCATTCGAATAGCTGAAACGGGAGCGGCACATCGAGCAAATACTTACCGTGCCATAACAAAACAAATTGATGTTGCGATATGACTTTAACTTTGGTTCAGATTTCGATGTAATGATGCGGCCACTTTCGGTTCGAAGGAAAGCTTCGGACCGTGCCCGCCAAAGCATAGCCTGATCAGGATAGACCATGCGCACAGACACCGGCCAGATCATCAATCTGGCAGACTATCGCCCCACCGACTTCGTTCTGGAGCGCGTGGATCTCACCTTCGATCTCCATCCGACAGAAACTAAGGTAGAGACGCGGCTGATATTCCATCGGCGCGAGGGTGTCGATGCGAATGCGCCGCTCGTGCTTGATGGCGACGAGCTGGTTCTCTCCGGCCTGCTGCTCGATCAGAGCGAACTTCCGGCCACGCAATATGATGCAACGCCAGAAAGCCTGACCGTTCGCAACCTGCCGGAAAGCGCCCCTTTCGAACTGACGATCACGACCGTCATCAATCCGGAAGCCAACACCCAGTTGATGGGCCTCTACCGCACCGGCGGCATCTATTGCACGCAGTGCGAAGCCGAGGGCTTTCGCCGCATCACCTATTTCCCCGACAGGCCGGATGTGCTCGCCCCTTATACGGTCAATATCATCGCCGACAAGGAAGCAAACCCGCTGCTGCTGTCGAACGGCAATTTCCTCGGTGGCGCCGGCTATGGCGAAGGCAAGCATTTTGCTGCCTGGTTCGATCCGCATCCAAAGCCGAGTTATCTTTTCGCACTCGTCGCCGGCGACCTCGGCGTTGTGGAGGACACGTTCACCACAATGTCCGGCCGTGAGGTCGCACTGAAAATCTATGTCGAGCACGGCAAGGAACCGCGCGCGACTTACGCCATGGACGCGCTGAAGCGCTCGATGAAGTGGGATGAAGAGCGGTTCGGCCGCGAATACGATCTCGACATCTTCATGATCGTCGCCGTGTCGGACTTCAACATGGGAGCGATGGAAAACAAAGGCCTCAACGTCTTCAACGACAAGTACGTCCTGGCCGATCCCGAGACGGCAACTGACGCCGACTACGCCAATATCGAAGCCATCATCGCGCATGAATACTTCCATAACTGGACGGGCAACCGCATCACCTGCCGCGACTGGTTCCAGCTCTGCCTCAAGGAAGGCCTGACAGTCTATCGCGATCACGAGTTTTCCGCCGACCAGCGCTCGCGTCCCGTCAAGCGGATTGCCGAAGTCCGCCATCTGAAATCGGAACAGTTTCCGGAGGACAGTGGCCCGCTTGCCCATCCGGTGCGGCCGACCACATACCGTGAAATCAATAACTTCTATACGACGACCGTCTATGAGAAGGGCAGCGAGGTCACCCGCATGATCGCGACGCTGCTTGGCCGCGATCTGTTCAAGAAAGGCATGGATCTCTATTTCGATCGGCACGACGGACAGGCGGTGACGATCGAAGATTTCGTCAGGTGTTTCGAGGATGTCAGCGGCCGTGATCTCACGCAGTTTTCGCTGTGGTACCATCAGGCCGGTACGCCGCTCGTCACCGCATCGGGCTCTTATGATGCCAATGCCAAGACATTCACCCTGTCGCTCGAACAGATGGTGCCGGCAACGCCGGGCCAGACCGTCAAAAAGCCGATGCACGTTCCGCTGCGCATGGGCTTGCTTGCCGAAGACGGCACCGCCATCACGCCGACATCCGTCAGCGGAGCGGAGCTGACCGACGACGTATTGCATCTGACGAAGCAGACGCAGACGGTGACGTTCCACGGTATTCCCCAGCGGCCGGTCCTCTCGCTCAATCGCAGCTTCTCGACGCCGATCAATCTGCAGTTCAGCCAGAGCACTGAGGATCTCGCATTGATCGCCCGCTATGAGACCGATCATTTCGCCCGCTGGCAGGCGCTGATCGATCTCGGCCTGCCCAACCTCTTGCAGGCGGCGCGAGATGCCCGCCAGGGTGCCGACATAACATGCGGCTCGGCCTTCACCGACGCCTTGCTGGCTGCCGCAGCCGATGAAAGTCTGGAACCGGCCTTCCGCGCTCAGGCGCTCGCCTTGCCGAGTGAATCCGACATTGCCCGCGAGCTTGGCGGCAACAATGATCCTGATGCCATCCATGCAGCGCGCCAGACAATCATTAAGCGCATCGCCGAAGCCGGAGAGGACATCTTCACCGTGCTTTATGATGGCATGCAGACGCCGGGACCGTTCAGCCCCGACGCGGCAAGCGCCGGCCGCCGCGCCCTGCGCAATGCGGCACTGGGCTATCTGTCGCAACTGGATGAAACGCCGGCAAGGACTAAGGCCGCCTATGATGCGGCAAACAACATGACCGATCTTAGCGCCGCGCTGACCATTCTCGCTCAGCGGTTCCCCGACACAGTGGAGACGGCGGCAGCGCTTGCGCATTTCCGTGACCGCTTCGCGGACAATGCGCTCGTCATCGACAAATGGTTCGCGATTCAGGCGGCAATCCCGGGCGCTGGGGCGCTGGAGCGCATCCGACTGCTCATGGAAACCCCACTCTTCAAACGGACCAACCCCAATCGCGTCCGCTCGCTTATTGGCACTTTTGTCTTTACGAATCCCACGGGTTTCGGCCGGGCGGACGGCGCCGGATACCATTTCCTCGCCGACGAAATCCTCGAGATCGATCAGCGCAATCCGCAGCTTGCGGCCCGCATCCTGACCTCGATGCGCTCGTGGCGGTTGCTCGAACCCGTGCGCGCCGATCATGCCCGCTCGGCGCTGATGCGGATCGAGCGTGCGGCCGGCCTTTCGACCGACGTGCGTGACATCGTCGAGCGTATCCTTAAGGAGTGATTTCGATCACCGGCGCACTGATTTCAAAGGCTGATTTGCGTCGGCCTTTTCAGCTTCAACGAGTCCCAAACGCGTGCAACTTACCGCTGCGTGTGTAAAATATGCTGAAATCGCAGATGGTTAAGAAAGTTTTACCGCACCCTCTGGACAAGCCGAATCACGAATGATTCATTAAGGCAGATTCGGGCGAGCGGCGCAGCGAATCACACGAGGGACAAGGCTAAAGCGATGGTGGACGTGCGGCGGGCAACCGCGGCCGATGGACGGCTGCGTGTTAATTTCGACGGTCTGAAATCCTGGCATAGCGGCGTTACTGATCGAACCGGAGTGCGGATGGAGACGATTTCGCGTCGTTTTCCGCAGACGGAACATATTCTCAAGCGCATCATCCCCGTCCTCATCGTTTCCTTCCTGATGGTCGTTGCCGCCTCGCATTTCTTCGGCATGATCACGGAACATAGCCGCATGGCGGCTTCCGCCCGCCGAACGACCTCGCTTTCCATCGCAGCAGCTGCCGCCGCCTTTTCGAACGATGCTAGCCTGTTTCAAGCTGGCGACCGTCGTGGCGCGGAGCGAAAACTCGCCTCCTACCTGCCGCAGGATCGGCTGGACAGCGGCGCCTTCGTCCTGCTGGTGCAGTCGAGCGGCCGTGTATTCGGCTCGTCGGCCGCCGGCTCCGGCTATATCGGCATGCTGGTCTCCGACTTCTTTCCCGAAGTGACGGCCATCCGCAGTTTCGGCGATCATGCCGGCGTGATCGAAACCATGATCGGCGGCGAGCCTTATTATGCCGCGATTTCCCTGATCGGCGACAAAGGCGATTTCATTCTGTCGGCCGCATCGATGGATGAGATCGAAAAGCTCTGGCGCGACGAGCTGACCCTGAACGTCACGCTCTTTGCCGGCATATCCTCCATCCTGCTCGTCATTCTCTATGCCTACTACACCCAGGTGAAGCGCGCCCGGGATGCGGATGAAATCTTTCTCGAATCCAACCTGCGGGTCGAAACGGCACTGTCGCGCGGGCGCTGCGGCCTCTGGGATTTCGATTTCACCAGCCGCCAGTTCTTCTGGTCGCGGTCGATGTACGACATGCTCGGGCTACCGGTCGCCGACAGGCCGCTCGCCTTCACGGACGCGGCGCGGCTGATGCACCCGGACGACAACAGCTTGCATATGCTCGCCCGCACCGTCACCCGCGGCAATGCCGGCCAGGTGGACCAAATCCTGCGCATCCGCCATGCCAAGGGACATTATGTCTGGATGCGCGCCCGCGCCCAGGTGATCCGGACCAATTCCGGCCGTGTCCACATGATCGGCATCGCCATGGACGTGACTGAGCAGCACAGGCTGGCGCAGCGCTATGCAGAGGCCGATCAGCGCCTGGCCGACGCCATCGAATGCACCTCCGAAGCCTTCGTGCTGTGGGACAAGAACGATCGCCTGGTCATGTGCAACGCCCATTTCCAGCAGGCATACGGCCTGCCGGACAATGTGCTCGTGCCGGGCACCGAGCGCGCCGTCGTCAATGCCGCTGCCGCACGGCCGGTCATCGAGCGCCGTATCGTCGATCCCGGCCGCTCCAATCACTCGCAGACGACGGAAGTGCAGCTTGCCGACGAGCGCTGGCTGCAGATCAACGAGCGCCGCACCCGCGACGGCGGCCTCGTCTCGGTCGGCACCGATATTACCCAGCTCAAGCGTAATCAGGAGCGGCTTCGCGAATCGGAACGCCGGCTTATGGCGACCATCAACGACCTTTCGGCATCACGGCGGATTCTGGAAAAGCAGAAGGCGGAGCTTTCGACTGCCAACACCAATTATCTTGCGGAGAAGGAACGTGCCGAAGCGGCCAACAAGGCCAAGTCGGAATTTCTGGCCAACATGTCGCATGAGCTGCGCACGCCGCTCAATGCCATTCTCGGCTTCTCGGAGATCCTGCAGGACCAGATGTTTGGTCCGCTCGGCTCGGCCCGCTACAATGAATATGCCAAGGACATTCACGACAGCGGCAAGCATCTGCTTAACGTCATCAACGACATCCTCGATATGTCGAAGATCGAAGCGGGGCATATGAAACTCAGCTGCGAGCGGATCAATCTCGCGCCGCTTATCGAGGAATGCCTACGGTTCACCCGCATTCCGGCAGCGCAGAAGAACATTCTCGTCGAGCAGCGAATTTCTTCCGATATCAAGCTGAGCGCCGATCGTCGGGCGATGAAGCAGATCGTGCTCAACCTGCTATCCAACGCGGTGAAATTCACCAACGACGGTGGCCGTATCTCGGTTCGCACGCGCAGGATCGGGGATGCCGTCATGCTCGTTATCGCCGATACAGGCATCGGCATTCCGAAATCGGCCATGAGCAAGATCGGCCAGCCCTTCGAGCAGGTGCAGAGCCAATATGCGAAGAGCAAGGGAGGCTCCGGCCTCGGCCTCGCCATTTCGCGCTCACTGACCGCTTTGCATCACGGCCGCATGCGCATCCGCTCCCGCGAGGGCATCGGCACAGTGATCGCAATCCGCATCCCGGATCAGAGCTGATCAGCTTCCCACCGTCGCCTGGAATACTTTCCGTACCGCTTTCGACAGGCGCTTCAGCTCGGCTTCCAGCGTGCGGAGATCCGGGCAATCCCCGGCGCGGCAGACCAGTTCGATCAGGCCGGAAGGCGTGTTTTTCGGATCGAACGTACCGTCGATGCAAAGCCGGATAAGCTGCGACACTTCCGTATAGAGCTGCAGAGCCTCCAGGCAGACGTCCAGATCGTTGCGATCCATCAGGCTGCCGCCGAGCAGTTTCAGCGCTTCGGCCGTGCTAAGGCCGTTTGCATCGATGCCAACGCCGTGAACCGACGCGATCAGCCGCAGATATTGCGCGATGAATTCGATATCGATCAGCCCGCCAGGGATAAGCTTCAGATCCCAAATGCTCTCCGGCGGCTTTTCCTGTTCGATCATGCCGCGCATCTCGCGAACATCCCTAGCGATCTTGGCGACATCTCTCTTTGTCGAAAGAACCTCGCCGATGACGCGCTCCGCATCGTTCACCAGCTCCTCGTCGCCGCAGATCAGCCGTGCCCGCGAAAGCGCCATATGCTCCCAGGTCCAGGCTTCCTCGCGCTGGTACTTCTCGAAGGAATTGATGCGCGTAGCGACCGGCCCCTTGTTGCCGGAAGGACGCAAACGCATGTCCACCTCGTAGAGTACGCCCTCGGCCGTCGGCGCCGAAAGGGCCGCGATCAGGCGCTGCGTGATGCGGGTGAAATAGCGCGTGGCATCGAGCGGCTTCGGGCCATCGGATTCACTGGCCGCGTCGTCGTAATCGTAAAGCAGGATGATATCGATGTCGGAACCGGCCGAGAGCTCGAAACTGCCGAGCTTGCCCATTCCGACGACCGCGACACGGCCGCCGGGATATTCCCCATGCGCCGCTCGGATTTCCTTCATGACAGCATCCAGCGCCGCCTCGACGATCAGATCGGCAAGGTAGGTGAAGGCGCGCGCCGCCATCGTTCCGCCAATTGCGCCCGTCAGCAGGCGAATGCCGATCAGAAAGCGCTGTTCGGAGGCGAAGATGCGCAGCAGGTCGAGGGTCTCCTCATAATGTCGCGCCGGGGCAAGGAAGCTTTTCAGCCGTACGGCGAGATAATCGCGTGTCGGCAGCTCGGCCATGAGCCTTGGGTCAAGCATGCCGTCGAAGACATGCGGCTTAGCCGCGATGATTTCGGCAAGCCTAGGTGCCGACGACATGATGTTGACAATGAGCGAGAGAAGCGCCGGATTGGTTCCGAGCAACGAGAAGAGCTGGATACCGGCCGGCAGGCCGGAGATGAAGCTGTCGAAGCGCAACAAAGCCTTGTCGGCCCGCTTGCTTTCGCCGAAGACGCGCAACAGCTCCGGCGTCAGTTCCGTCAGCCGCTCGCGCGCTTCGACGGATTGCGTGGCGCGATACCGGCCGTAGTGCCAAGTTCGGATGACATTGGCGATGTCGGACGGTCGCTCGAAGCCGAGGCGCCGCAGCGTCTCCAACGTATCCGGATCGTCGCCCTGGCCGGTGAAAACGAGGTTGCCGGTTTCGCTCGACAGCTTGGTTTCCTGTTCGAAGAGGCGCGCATAGCGGCGCTCAACCGTCTTCAATGTCGTCACCAGCGCTTCGGAGAAAGCCGACACATCGGCAAAGCCCATCATATAGGCGATGCGCCTCAGCTCGGCATCGGTTTCCGGCAGCAGATGCGTCTGCTCGTCCCGCACCATCTGGATACGATGCTCGACATCGCGCAGGAACCAGTAGGCCGATGTCAGCTCGTCGCGGGTTTCCGCATCGATCCACTTCGCCTCGGTCAATTCGGCAAGCGTCTGCTCCGTCGATCGGCTGCGCAAGGCCGGCATTCTCCCGCCGGCAATCAACTGCTGCGTCTGCACGAAGAACTCGATCTCGCGAATGCCGCCGCGGCCGAGCTTGACGTTGTGACCTTTGACCGCGATCGCGCCATGTCCCTTATGCGCGTGAATCTGCCGCTTGATGGAGTGGATGTCCGATATCGCTGCATAATCCAGATATTTGCGGAAGACGAAGGGCACGAGATCGCGGATGAAGGCCTGACCGGCGGCGATATCGCCACCGACGGGCCGCGCCTTGATGAAGGCAGCGCGTTCCCAGTTCTGCCCCCTACCCTCGTAATAGATCATCGCCGCGTCCACAGGGATAGCGAGCGGCGTCGAGCCGGGATCGGGGCGCAGACGAAGATCGGTGCGGAAGACATAGCCATCTGCCGTGCGCTCCTGCAGGATCCGCACCAGCCGCCGCATCAGCCGTGGAAAAATGTCGATGGCATCGTCGGGATCGGGAACGATGCCCGCGGTCTCATCGAAGAAGACGACCAGATCGATATCGGAGGAATAGTTAAGTTCTTCCGCTCCGAGCTTACCCATGCCGAGCACGATTAGGCCGGAATTTTCGCTCGGAATGGCGGGATCGGGAACCGTGATCTTGCCGGCCTCATGCGACGACAGCAGCAGATGGTCGATGGCCGCTGAAATAGAGGCCTCGGCGAGCCGGCTCAGCCAACGGGTGGTCTGCTTGCCATCATAAATGCGAGCGAGATCGGCGAGTGCGATGAGAAAGGCAGCGCGGCGCTTGGCGATGCGCAGGCGGCTCATCACCTCGGATTCGGAAGGCGAAACTCCCCCGTCCTCCCCCGGCAGCCAGGCTTGCCGAGCTTCTTGGACCAATGCTTCGATCTGCGGCGACAGCGGCTTCTCGATGGCGGCGACCAGAAGAGACGGTTCGAGATTGGCGGTTTCCCGCAGATGAGGAGAGAGAGTGAGGGCAGCGACGACAAAATCCCGCAACGCGCTTTCGCCCCCAAGCAGATCGGCAATGACGGGCTCGCCTCCCGCGATCTGCTTGAGATCCGCCAGTACAGACTTCGTTTCCGTCTGGTTCAACGCCCGCAGCCGCCCGGCAGAAACCTCCCGCAGCAAATCGCTTTGCGTCGTCGTCATGCAGTTCTCCCCAAACAGCAAGCGGATACCGCAGGATTAACCTATTGTTTCTGCATGGGGAAGATCATGGTGACCGTTAATCCCTTGGCGGCTGGATTTTCGGGATCGGTATCGGAAAGCTCCAGCCGGCCGCCATGCAACTCCATCACGGCTTCCACCAGCGCAAGGCCAAGCCCGGTTCCCGGCTTGGAGCGGCTTTCGTCCAGCCGAAAGAAACGCTTGACCACATCGGCACGCTGATGGGCAGGAATGCCCGGCCCATGATCGGCAACGGCGAGCGTCACAGCGTCACTCGCGCGCGCCAGCTTGAACGTGATCGCCGGTTTTCCGTTGCAGCCCGACGCATATTTAAGGGCATTGTCGATGAGATTGAACAGCGCCTGGCCGATCAGCTCGCGGTTTCCTTGCACTTCGACTTCCGGCTCTATCTCGGCGGTGAGCGCCAGGCCCGCCTCTTCCGCCACCGGCTCGTAAAGTTCGGCCGTATCGGCGACGATGGAGGAAAGATCGACCGCGGTCATTTCTGCGGCCACGGAACCCGCCTCGACGCGGGAAATCATCAGGAGCGCATTGAAGGTGCGGATCAGCTGATCGGATTCGCCGATGATGCCCTCAAGCGCTGTGCGGCGGCCTTCGCTGTCGGCATTGTCGAGCGCATCGGCCGCCTTGTTGCGCAGGCGCGTCAACGGGGTCTTGAGGTCGTGGGCGATATTGTCGGAGACCTGCCGCAGCCCTTCGTTCAGCTTCTCGATGCGCTCGAGCATGGCATTCAGCGACGCCGACATCCGGTCGAACTCGTCGCCGGAACCGCCGACTGGCAGGCGCTGCGAGAGATCGCCCGCCATGATCTTGCGGCCCGCATCCGTCATCCGGTCGATACGCTTCAGCGCGTTTCGGCCGATACCGAACCAGATGACCAATGCGCCGAGCCCCATAATCGCCAGTGCCAGCATCAGCGCCTGACGCACCAGCACGCGGAAGCGCTCCGGCTCGCCGAGGTCGCGGCCGATGAGGATACGCAAGCCATTGTCGAGAATGAAGATATTGGCAATTGCCAGATGACGGCGCTCCGGATCGTTGGAGGCGTCGGTGTAGCGCTCGTAGGAGAAGGGAAGCTCCGTCCAGCCGGCCTGCCCGAGCACGCCTGGCTGTACGGAAGCGACGTTGCCAGCCAGGATGTCACCGGAAGGACCCGCAATGACATAGAGATTAGCACCCGGCTGGCGGGCACGGCGCTCCATGGTGCGCAGAAGCAGGTTCAGGCCGCCGATGTCATAGGCACGCTTGACCTGACTGACCTCCTGCTGGACGGCATCGCGTATCTGCCCCGTCAGCAGCCGTTCGGACATGGCCGTGACATAGAAGACCAGCGTCGCGGCGCAAAGCGAGAAAAGAAGGATGTAGAGGGCGGAAAGGCGGACTGCGGTGGACTTGAAGAGGACGCGGAAGCGACTCATCCCTCGTCCTTGATCATGTAGCCGGCGCCACGAATAGTCTTCAGCAGCGGCTGGCTGAAATCCTTCTCGATCTTGGAGCGCAGGCGCGAAACGTGGACGTCGATGACGTTCGTCTGGGGGTCGAAATGATAATCCCAGACATTTTCGAGCAGCATGGTGCGGGTGACGACCTGGCCGGCATTCTTCATCAGATACTCCAGGAGACGGAACTCGCGCGGCTGCAGCAGGATTTCCTTGCCGCCACGGCGCACCTCATGCGAGAGGCGGTCCAGTTCCAGATCGCCAACACGATAGAGGACGTCCTGCTCCGGCGTTCCCTTGCGGCGGCCGAGTACTTCGACACGGGCAAGAAGCTCACTGAAGGCATAGGGTTTCGGCAGGTAGTCGTCACCTCCAGCACGCAGGCCGGTGACACGATCGTCAACCTGGCCGAGCGCAGAAAGGATCAGAACCGGCGTATGCACGCCCTTGCGGCGCAATTCGCTGATAACAGACAGCCCGTCCCGACGCGGAAGCATGCGATCGATGATGGCGACATCGTAGGTGTTCTCGGTGGCCATGAAGAGACCGCTCTCGCCGTCGCTCGCGTGATCGGCAACGATGCCAGCCTCGCGAAACGCCTTGGTAAGGTAAGCCGCCGCTTCAAGATCGTCTTCAATGATCAGAATCTTCATGTGAGCGACATTACCTGCCGACGCTGCCTCGGCACAACCAGAATCGGGAGAACTCACGGCATGTTGGCTAGCGGTTGTCATCTTTCACCTGCCTTGGAACCAGTCATTTGACACGTTCTAAAAGGGAAAGCCGCACAAGCCGTGGCCTGCGCGGCTTTCCCAATGCATTTCATCCGTCTGAAGGATCAACCGGCGTTGATCGGCAAAGCAACAAAGCGGCTGCCGTCACCGGACTGAATCTGGAACAGAGCGCGGGTGCGACCGTCCTTCTTCGCCTGCTCGATGATCTTGGCAATATCGCCGGCGTTGGAGACCTGCTGGTTGTTAACCGACGTGATCTTCTCGCCTTCCTTCACGCCCTTATCGGCGGCATCGGAGTCGGGATCGACGGCCGTGATCGCTACGCCCTTGCCGTCATCGGAAGGGCCGACGGTCAGGCCAAGGTCAGCCAGCGCCTTCTCGGAGGACGGCTGCTGCGGCTGGCTCGGCTGCGAGTCGTCATTCGAGGCCTGGTTCTGATCGGCCGGAAGCGTGCCGAGCTCAACCGTGACCGACTGCGACTTGCCAGCGCGCCAGATAGAAACCTCGACCTTGGAACCCGGCTGCATCGCGCCGATGCGACGAGCCAAATCACGCGGATCCTTGACCGGGTCGCCATTCACTGCGGTGACGACGTCGCCGTTCTTGATGCCGGCCTTCTGACCCGGCGAACCATCCTGCGGAGAAACCACGAGAGCACCGCTTGCTTCGGACAAGCCGAGGGATTCGGCAATATCCTTGGTGACGGGCTGGATCTGTACGCCGAGCCAGCCGCGCGAAACCGTGCCGGTCTTGATCAGGTCGGCGACGACATCCTTGGCCGTGGTTGCCGGGATCGCGAAGGCGATGCCGACGCTGCCGCCGGACTGCGAGAAAATGGCGGTGTTGATGCCGACCACCTGGCCGTTGAGGTTGAAGGTCGGGCCGCCGGAATTGCCCTTGTTCACCGGTGCGTCGATCTGAATGTAATCATCATAGGGACCGGAATGGATATCGCGGCCCCGGGCCGAAACGATACCCGCGGTCACGGTGCCACCGAGGCCGAACGGGTTACCGACGGCAACGACCCAGTCGCCGACACGAACCTTGGAGTCATCGGCCCAGCCCACATAGGTGAACTTCTTGCCTTTGGGGTCGACTTTCAGGACAGCGAGATCGGTACGGCTATCCTTGCCGACGAGCTTGGCGTCGAGTTCAGTGCCGTCGTTGAGGACGACGACGAAAGCTGCACCATCGGAAACGACGTGGTTGTTGGTGACGATGTAGCCATCTTCCGAAACGAAGAAACCGGACCCTTGAGCGACCGGGCGCAGGTGGCCCTTGTCGTCAGAATTCTTCTGCTGGTTCTGGCCGCGCTGCTGGCCGCGGCCCTGCTGCTGCTCGAACTGGCGGAAGAACTTCTTCAGCGGGTGATCGTCCGGAAGGTCATCGAAGCCGCGGCCGAGACCGAAAGAATCATCCTCGTCGGCAACCGAGTTGACACGGGATTCGACACGAACCGACACGACGGCCGGCGAAACGGCATCCACCACATTGGCGAAGCTGGGAACCTGCGGCGCCTGAACGTTGACGGCATCGGCATAGGCACCCGGGACCACGGCCGGAACACCCGTTGCCAAGGCAGCAACAGCGAGGCCTGCGACGACGGAAGCCTTCATAGCAGTGCTGCGGGACAAAGTGTCCTTGATATTCCTGAACATATGCGAATTACCTTTTTGTTTCTCGTCAGATTTGCGCCGGACGGAACCGGCTATGATGCGCCATAAGGAAGATATAGGGCACGGCACCTTACAACGAACTGTCCGCCCCATGAAAAATTCGTAATGTAAGGTATCGATGCAACGTTATGACGAAAGACGACGGCCGCGTCACTTGCCGAGGATATCTTTCAACTGCGCCTCTTCATCGGCGTTCAGAGAGCTGCCGATGGGCTTGCCCGCGCGGCGGCGCGCGTAAACGGCAAGGGCCAATCCGCCCGCTAGAAAGAGCGCGATCGGCGCTCCCCAGAGAATGTATGTCTTTTCGCTCAGGCGCGGCTTGAGCAGCACGAACTCGCCATAGCGGGAGACGATGTAATCGAGCACCTGCTGATCGGTGTCGCCATCCGTCAGTCGCTTGCGCACCAGCAAGCGCAGGTCCCGCGCGAGATCGGCATTGGAATCATCGATGGATTGATTCTGGCAGACCATGCAGCGCAGTTCGGCGGAGATGGTCCGCGCCCGTGCCTCCAGGGCCGGATCCGGCAGAACTTCGTCCGGGTTGACCGCGAAGGCGGGCGCCGCGGCGAAGAGCAATGCCAGCAGCATAAGCAAGCGGATCACCCATACTTCCCCCCCTTTAGGCAGGAAGTCGCCGGCAGCAGCAGCCGAGGAAGAAGGAGCACTGCCCTTACTGCGGTGAAATACCCCCTCATCCGCCCTTCGGGCACCTTCTCCCCTAGGGGAGAAGGGAAAACCGCTGCGGCCTTCATTGACCGGTTTTGCTTTGATACCGGTACGACAGCGACAATCTCCCCTTCTCCCCTCGGGGAGAAGGTGCCCCGGAGGGGCGGATGAGGGGGAGACGGTCAAACGCATCATTCGGCCGGCTCCATCGCGGGACGAGCTGGTTTTGCCTTCCGGCTCGGGGCGCCGACGCGCAGGCGACGGTCGCTGAGCGACACGAAACCGCCGATCGCCATGATGAGCGCACCCAGCCAGATGCAGAGAATGAACGGCTTCCACCAAATGCGCACAACCATGCCGCCATCCTTGCTGGCGTCGCCAACCGATACATAGAGTTGGTTGAGACCTAGGGTGAGAATGCCGGATTCGGTGGTCGCTGTGCGGCTTGCAGTGAAGACGCGCTTGGCGGACGACATTTCCGCAAAGACAACGCCTCCACGGCTGACGGTGAAATGAGCGCGATCCTCGGTGAAATTGGGGCCGACGCCGGGCTGCACGCCGTCAAAGCGCAGGCTGTAGCCGCCGAGCTCGGCTGTCTCGCCCGGCTTCATGCTGGTGATGTGTTCCGCCTCAAAGGTCGTCACCGCGACAATGCCGAGCACGCTGATGCCGAGGCCCGCATGGGCAAGTGCGGTGCCGAAGCTAGAGCGCGGCAGCCCGCTCAGGCGACGCCAGGCGACACCAGGCGCCACCTTGCCGACGCCGGCGCGATACCAGAGATCGGCCAAGGCGCCGAAGACCAGGAAGAAGCCGGCGGCGAGACCGAGAGCGGCAAGCACCGGCCCACCATGCTCGACATAGAACAGGACAAGGCCGGCCAGGAAGGCCAGGCCCGCAATGACATAAAGCCTCTGCAGCGCACCGAGCAGATCGCCGCGCTTCCAGGCGAGCAGCGGGCCGAACGGCACAGCAATGAGGATCGGGGTCATCAATAGCCCGAACGTCATATTGAAGAAGGGCGGCCCAACGGAAATCTTGTCGCCGGTCAGTGTTTCGAGCGCCAGCGGATAGAGCGTACCCGTCAACACCGTGCCACAGGCAACCGTGAGGATCAGGTTGTTCAACACCAGCGCGCCCTCGCGCGAGATCGGCGCGAACAATCCGCCGGCGGCAAGCTTCGGTGCACGCAGCGCGAAAAGCGATAGGGCACCGCCAATGAAGATCAGAAGAATGCAGAGAATGAAAATGCCGCGCGTCGGATCGCTGGCGAAGGAATGGACGGAGGTCAGTACGCCCGAGCGGACCAGGAAGGTGCCGAGCAGCGACAGCGAAAACGTCAGGATTGCCAGCAGCACGGTCCAGATCTTCAAGGCATCGCGCTTTTCCATGACAACAGCCGAATGCAGCAGCGCCGTGCCGGCAAGCCAGGGCATGAAGGAGGCATTTTCCACCGGGTCCCAGAACCACCAGCCGCCCCAACCGAGCTCGTAATAGGCCCAATAGGAACCCATGGCGATGCCAAGCGTCAGGAAGCTCCAGGCAGCCAGCGTCCAGGGGCGGACCCAGCGCGCCCAGGCGGCATCGATGCGACCTTCCAAAAGTGCGGCGACGGCGAAGGAAAAGCAAACGGAGAAGCCGACATAACCGAGATAGAGCAGCGGCGGATGGATCGCGAGGCCGATATCCTGGAGGACGGGATTGAGATCCTTACCCTCCGCCGGCGCCGGGTTGAGCCGAAGGAACGGATTGGAGGTAAGCAGAATGAAGACCAGGAAGGCCGAGGAGATCCACGACTGCACGGCCAGCACATTGGCGCGCAGCACGTCGGGCAGATTGCGCCCGAAGAGCGCGACGAGCGCGCTGAAGAGCGCCAGGATCAACAGCCAGAGCATCATCGATCCCTCGTGATTGCCCCAGACGCCGGAGATCTTGAAGACCAGCGGCATCAGCGAATGGGAGTTGGCCCAGACATTGAGGACGGAGAAATCGGAGGCGACATAGGCATAGGTCAGCACGCCGAAAGAAAAGGCGACCAGCAGGAACATGACGATCGCGCCGACGGGGGCGATATCCATCATCGACACGTCGCCGCGCCTGGCGCCGATCACGGGAAGGATGGAGACGACGAGTGCGGTGGCGAGCGCCAGCACCAGCGCATAGTGTCCGAGCTCGATGATCATCGGGTGGCCTCCTCGCCCTTCCAGACGCCATCGGCCTTCAGCTTATCGGCGACCTGCTTTGGCATATAGCGCTCATCATGCTTGGCGAGCACGCTGTCGGCAACAAAAACGTAGCTGCCCGGCTCGAACCTGCCTTCGGTCACCACACCCTGCCCTTCGCGGAACAGGTCTGGCAGAATGCCGTCATACTTGACCTTGATCGTGTCGGTGCCGTCCGTGACGGAGAACTGCACTTGCGTACCCTGACCACGCACGATCGATCCCTCACCGACAAGCCCGCCGAGGCGGATCAGCGTCCCGGCATTGACCGGCGTCTTGGCGAGATCCGCCGGCATATAGAAGTAGGCGACCGACTGGCTGAAGGCGAACAGCACGAGCAGCACGGCAACGGCGATGAAACCCATGCCACCGGCGATCACAGCCAGACGTTTCTGCTTGCGGGTCATTGCTGCGTCACCTCCGTCGGCAATCCCAATTCTTTCGCCAGCGCCAGAAGCTGCTGGCCCTCCCCTCCATCGGCCGGAAAGGCCGCGAGACCGCGCTTCAACGCATCCGCTGCGCGCTCCCGATCATTCAACACCGCATAGGAGCGGATTAGCCGCATCCAGCCCTCGAAATTCTTGGGATCTTCCTTGAGCTTGGCATCGAGGCTGTCGACCATGCCGCGGATCATCTGCTGGCGATCGCCGCTGCTCAGCGCATTCGCCGCAGCGGCGTCCTCCGCCGTCGGATTGCCAAGGGCCTTGTCGTTCGCCGATACCGTCGGCTGGCCGCCATTCTTGACGATGTGTTGATCAACGACAGCAAGCCAGGGAGCGTCAGGCGGCGATTGCTTGGCGAGAGCCTCGAAGGCGGTCTTCGCATCGGCAGCCTTGCCCTCCTGCTCCAGCGCGAGCGCCAGATAGAAAAGCGTGCGCGGATTGGCGGCATCGAGCGCAAGCGATTGCTGCAGCACGCCCCGCGCCTCCGCCGTTACTATGCCATTGGCCTTGACGACCAGCACCTCGCCCAGATCGCCAAGTCGGGCCGCATTCGGCCCCAACAGACGGATGACATTGCGATAGGCAAGCTCCGCATCGCCGACACGGTTGGTCTTGAAATAGATGGGTGCCAGGACTTCCCAGCCCTTGGCGTCATCCGGGTTCTTGGCCAGATGCTGCTCGATCTTGACGATCGAGATGGCGAGATCGTTTCCTGGCTTCTCCAGCCGCGCTTCCAGCGGCTGCGCCGGCAGGCCGGGATCGCCGTTGATAAGATAAAGACAGAGACCAACGGCCGGAAGAAGGACGATGATGAAGGCCTGAGCAAGACGATAGTTACCACGCGCAGGCGATTTTGCCGCCGTCTTCTCGTCTTTGGCGGCAGCGATGAGGCGCCGCCCTATTTCGGCGCGGGCATAGCCTGCCTCCTGCGCGGAGATGAGGCCGCCGGCAAGATCACGCTCCAGTTCACGAAGCTGATCGCGATAGACCTCAGTCTCGCCGGAACGGCCGCCCTCCGCCTCCTTCGCACCACGCAGAAGAGGATAGAGCAGCACAGCGCCGACAACCGCCGTAAGAACGGCCACTAGAATCCAGAACAGCATAGACGCCCAATACTTTAACGGGGCGCTTATTCCAACCGGGAAAGGCCATCTGACGAAGATTTGAGGCGTTTGGCCGCGCCTTTCATTGCAGACGCCTATTCAAGCGGCGTCCAGGTGCCGTCGTCATTGCGGCAGGCCGCGCCCCTTGCGGTCGTCGGTTTGCCGTCGACCGTGAGGGTATGCGTATATTGCCGGCAATTCTGCGAGCCGACCTGATAGGGCGCAGCGGGGACAACCTCGCCACTTGCATTCCTGCCCTTCCATGCCACGGGTTGGCCGAGAGGCGAGGTCTCAAGCGCCCGATATTCGGCTTCCAGCGCGCGCTGCTTGTCGCTGTCGCTGAGCTTGATGCCGGTGCGCTCGACGATGCCACCATCAAGAGCATTGATGAAGGTCGCGGAGGCCGGAGGCTTCGCAGACGAAAACAGGCTCTTGCCGCCTCCCAAGCTGCTCGTGGTCGAGCAACCAGAAAGCGCGAATGCGGCGAAAAGACAGGGGACGACCAGGAAAAAGGTACGAAGCTTCATACAACCGAACCAGTATCAAAAAGCAAAACCAATAGGTACTGCGCTGCGGCATCATCATGACCCACAACGTCTTTTGGCATCATGCCGTTCCTCACGCAACATCCTTCATCAGGCCCGGCAAAATTAGGCTCGCCCGAAGCCCGCCCCAGCTACCCCGGGAGAGCTCGAAACGGCCTTGATATTCGTTGGTGATCTCGCTGACGATCGAAAGCCCAAGCCCCGTGCCGGGCTTGCTCTCGTCCAGTCTGCGCCCGCGTTTCATGGCTTCGCGGATCTGATCCGGCTCCAGCCCGGGACCGTCGTCCTCAACCACCAGTTCCACCCAGTGGCGCCGCGCCGGATCGATGCCCTTGATCTCGGCCGGCGCCTCGTTTGCAACCAGACGCACCTTGTGTTCGGCAAAGCGGGCAGCATTTTCGAGGAGATTGCCGACCGTCTCCTCCAGATCCTGCTGCTCCATGGCGAGCGCCAGATTGGGCGAGACGGAGAGTTCGAATTCCTTGTCGGCGTTCAGCCTGCGCATGACACGGACGAGCCGTTCCAGCGCCGGCTCGGCCTCGGTGCGTGCCAGCACGGATTCGCGCTGGGCGGCGATGCGGGCACGATTGAGATAGGATTGCACCTGCCCCTGCATGGCTTCTGCCTGGTTCTTCACCAAATCGCCATGTGAGCGCTCCAAGACGCGGGATTCGTTGAGCAGCACCGCAATCGGCGTTTTCAGCGAGTGCGCGAGATTGCCGACCTGCATGCGTGCGCGCTCGACGATACGCCGGTTGCTCTCGATGAGCGCGTTGATCTCATTGGCAAGCGGCAGGATCTCACGCGGGAAATCGCCCTGCAAGCGTTCGCTTTCACCGGCGCGGATGCGCTCCAGCGCGGCGCGCGCCTTGTCGAGCGGTTTCAGGCCGTAGAGAATGGCGAGCGCATTGACGATCAAGCTTCCGACGCCGAAGCCGACGAGTGCGAAGTAGAGGCTGTGGGAGAAATTGCGGACGTCGTCCTCGACCACGGCCACATTGCCAGTCACACGGAAGCGTGCGGCACGGCCGTCCGTGTCGAGCACGACTTCCGTTTCGGCTACCTGGACGCGGTTTCCGAAGGCATCGGTGACGATGTAATAGCGTTCGTAATTCTTGTCGAAGGGCGCTTCCAGCACGGAGAGAACAGGCAAGTTCGATGCGCCGAGCGACGGCGAGACCAGTGGCGTCGCCGTATAGGTGCCAAGCGGCTCGACCATCCAGTACCAGCCGGTCTTCGGCTGGGCAAAACGCAAATCACCGAGCTGCGGGCTGCCTGACAATGTGCCCTGGTCGCCGATCGTCACCGAGTTGATGACGTTATAGAGCTGCGCGCGCAACAGGTCCTGGAAACCGCGCTCGGCGCTCTTGCGATAGATATTCGAGATGACGAGGCCGATCACCACCAGCGCCACGGCGGACCAAAGCGTGGTCAGCAGCAGGACGCGAGCGGTGAGCGACTTAATTCGCATTGGTCGGAGCTTGGATTCTGTAACCAAGGCCGCGAACCGTTTCGATCAGGTCGACACCCATCTTCTTGCGCAGACGACCGACAAATACCTCGATCGTATTGGAATCCCGATCGAAATCCTGATCGTACATATGCTCGACCAGCTCGGTGCGTGAGACGACGTCCCCCTTGTGATGCATGAGATAGGCAAGCAGACGATATTCGTGCGAGGTGAGCTTTAGCGGCTTGCCGTCGACAGTTGCCTTCGAGCTCTTGGTGTCGAGCCGCACCGGGCCGCAGACGATTTCCGAAGAGGCATGCCCGGCGGCGCGGCGGATGAGAGCGCGGATGCGGGCAAGCACTTCCTCGACATGGAAGGGCTTGGCGACGTAGTCGTCGGCGCCGGCGTCGATGCCTGCCACCTTGTCGCTCCAGCGATCACGTGCGGTCAAGAGAAGCACCGGCACAGTGCGCCCGGCGCCACGCCATTTCTCAAGCACTGTGATGCCATCCATTTCAGGCAAGCCGATATCGAGGATGATAGCATCGTAAGGCTCGGTATCGCCGAGGAAATGCCCTTCCTCGCCATCAAAGGCCGTATCGACCACATAGCCTGCCTCCTTCAAGGCCTCGGCAAGCTGACGGTTCAAGTTGATATCGTCTTCGACTATGAGAATGCGCATCTCTAAATCCAATTTCCCCGGTTCGATAAACAGTACCGCAAATCGTGGCGCAGTGGAATCACGGAAACAATAAGATTTCGTGTAAGATTCAAGGCGTTAGGTGGCATCAAAATGCGCGGGAATCACATCGGCACCTTCATCGTCACCTTGCGCGGACGCTGGCCGTTGCCCTGGACGAGAACAGTGATGATGCAGCTGTCACCGGATGGTTGTACCGAGAGAAGCTGACCGCCGGTCTTGGCGACCACCTCGTCAGCGGCCTCACTGCAATCGCTGTTGGCGCGCGCGACCAGGGTCGACGTCGGCGCTGGCGCCGGCAGAACAGACGAGCCGGCCAGAACGAGGGCCGCTGCTGCTATGCTTGAAAATGAGGCCATGCTTCGGGCTTCCCACAGGGATATGAACTTGGCCGATTATTTACCCAAACACGTCTGAATGGCAAATGAATGGGCTGTAATTTTCGGCCGACCATGCGTCGGGGTCACCTGACTGGTGCTCTAACCATTTGAAATTATTGAACGCGCATCTGCCGTAGCGTGATAACGGCAACCGGCTGTCGTTCCGGAGCGCCGCATCCATACAATCTATCGGCGATATGCGTGAATCGATACGTATCCGCGTTCGCGGGCACCACACGCCCGGAGCCGCAGGCTTAGCCATTTTTAATCATTCTTGCTTATCATCGGTTCATAGAGGCGGGATGAAACGTCGCCTTTCGTGGCCAATGCAACCGGCCTGCAAGCGTCTTGTCGACATAAGGCGTGGCGATTTCCTTGAGTCCTTTGAATCGCTTGCCGCGATTTCTTCTCAAGTTGAATCCGGAGCTTCAAAAGTTGATTCAAGAACCTCAAGCCGAGAATCCGGTTGCCGACAATCCGATTCCGCTAGCGTGCTCAATCCGTTGAAAGGGCTGGCGGGAAATGGTTCTACGGGGCCAGACGTTCAGAAAGGTTCACGGACGGCCGTCACCGTCTCATAGTCTGCCGCAATGCGCATTTCGCGCAGCGGACGAACGCGCTCGATGGAGCGCTGGTAATTCGGATGGGCCTTGTAAGCCGCCAATGCCGCCTCGTCGTCGAATTCGCCGTAGACCACCAGATCGACTTCGGTTCCGAGCTGATCGGTCTTGACGTTCGTGCCGATCTCCAAAAGCCGCGCATGCGGAATGGCCGTGAGGATCGAGAGGCCGGAACGGACC
The DNA here is from genome assembly GCF_014194925.1 of Rhizobium sp. BK491. Classification (NCBI taxonomy): domain Bacteria; kingdom Pseudomonadati; phylum Pseudomonadota; class Alphaproteobacteria; order Hyphomicrobiales; family Rhizobiaceae; genus Rhizobium; species Rhizobium sp. BK491. Next base: position 941,603 of record NZ_JACIAR010000002.1, on the reverse strand, counting down.
TCCTCAAGCTTGGCGCGATCGGGAACGGTGAAGAAGACGATATGACGGATCACGCGGCGGCTCCTTGTACATATGCGCGGGGCATCGCGCGATACCATGCGTGTGGGTGCAATTCAATAAACGGGCCTCTTCGCTTCCCGAACCGTTTCGTCGCAGGTCACGCAGGCGCCCATTTACGGCACGGCGGCGCGGCGTGTTATCATCGCGGCCATGACCGATGAGGACCTTATATCCCTCGCCCTTGGCCTGCCGTACGCAGCAGAGAGCTCACACTTCGGAACCCGTGACTTTCGCGTGGGGGGCAAGATCTTCATGACACTTCGCGGACCGGATTTCTGCGTCCTCAAGCTGACGCCGGACCAGCGGCAGATGGCTTCGACCATCATGCCTGAACATGTCGCCGCCGTGCCGGGCAGCTGGGGCCTGAAGGGGTGGACCCGACTTTTCCATCGCGATGCCGGAAGCGAGGAGGTCAGAAGGCTAATGCGTCAGGCCTGGCGGAATACAGCGCCGAAATCTATGGCTTTGCCGGAGGATTAGGTATCATGTCGTCCTCGACGGTCAGCGGCCAGTCGACAACATAATCCTCGAAATCATCGAGAGCGACATCGTTTTCGCTGATGGTGCGCCCTTGGGCGGAGGCACCCGCTATATGCACCGTTTCCGGATCGCCCGAGATCAACGGATGCCACCAATAGAGATCGCGGCCCTCGTTGACGAGGCGATAGGCGCAGGTGGGCGGCAGCCATTGCAGCTCCGGCACTTTCTCGGGCGTCAGTTGCACGCAATCCGGCACGAAATCCCAGCGGTTCGGATAGCTGGTGCAACGACAGCTCTCGCCATCCATCAGCTTGCAGCGGATCGAGGTGAAATAGACGTCGCCGCTATCCCACTCCTCGAGCTTGTTGAGACAACAGAGGCCACAGCCGTCGCAAAGGCTCTCCCATTCCGACGGGCTCATCTCCGTCAGGGTCTTGCTTTTCCAGAAGGGTATCTCGTCTGTCATCATCATCGTCCTCGCCCGGCCAAGGGGAATTCGGGCTGCGGCATGCATGTCTCTTGTTCTTTTCTCTAAATCAACCAATTATTCAATTAGCCGTTCTATGAGATAATGGGCTTTGCGTGTGCCACAAGGAGACACGCGGCAGCAATGTGGTCGGGAAGTAGAGCGTGGAAGACCCATCCAATCCAGAAAACGGGCCGAAGATGGCGCCCGAGACGCCTAGGGATAACGGGGCCGAAAAGCCGCGGCGTCGGAAGCGCTATTTCTTTTTGCGCCTCGATTCATGGATCGATTCCACTTTATGGAATGCCGGCTTCGGTCTCGCCGAGGCGTGGGAAGAGATCACCATCTTCTTCCGCCGCTTCCGCGTTCGCGGCTGGAAACGTATCTTTTTCGAATTGCTCGGTGAAGGCCTGACGCTGGGAACAGCCGGTTCCGTCGTCATGCTGATGCTCGCCATGCCGGCCTTCGAGGCCACACAGGGCGACTGGCGCAACCGCGGCAATTTCGCCGTCACCTTCCTCGACCGCTACGGCAATGTCATCGGCCATCGCGGCATCATTCACGAGAATTCCGTGCCGGTCGACCAGCTGCCGGATTATTTCATCAAGGCGGTGCTGGCGACCGAGGACCGGCGCTTCTTCGACCATTTCGGCATCGACGTCATCGGCCTGTTCCGCGCGGTCACCGTCAATGCGCAGGCCGGCGGCGTCGTCCAAGGCGGTTCGACGCTGACGCAGCAGCTTGCCAAGAACATCTTCCTCAGCAACGAGCGCTCCATCGAACGCAAGGTCAAGGAAGCCTTCCTGGCGATCTGGCTCGAGGCCAATCTCTCCAAGAAGGAGATCCTGAGCCTCTATCTCGACCGCACCTATATGGGCGGCGGCACCTTCGGCGCAGCGGCGGCGGCGCAATTCTATTTCGGCAAGAGCATTACCGACGTCAATCTGGCCGAAGCTGCAATGCTCGCCGGCCTCTTCAAGGCGCCGGCGAAATATGCGCCGCATGTTAACCTGCCCGCCGCTCGTGCCCGCGCCAACGACGTGCTGTCCAATCTCGTGCAGAGCGGGCTGATGACCGAGGGACAGGTCGTCGCCGCACGGCGCAACCCGGCTTCAGTGGTCGACCGCGCCCAGATCGAATCCCCGGATTATTTCCTCGACTGGGCCTTTGACGAGGTACAGCGGCTTTCAAACCGGTTCCCCGAGCGCTCGTTGATCGTGCGCACCACCATCGATATGGGGCTGCAGAAGGCGGCGGAGGATTCGGTCCAATCCAGTTTGATGGAATTCGGCGAGCGCTATAAGGCCAAACAGGGTGCTTCCGTCGTCATCGAAAACGGCGGCGCCGTGCGCGCCATGGTCGGCGGCAGCGATTACGGCGAAAGCCAATTCAACCGCGCGACCAAGGCGCTGCGCCAACCCGGTTCATCCTTCAAGATCTATACCTATTCGGTTGCGATGGAGAACGGCATGACGCCGACATCCACCATCGTCGATGCGCCGATCAGCTGGGGCAACTGGAGCCCGCACAATTACGAGAACCGCTACGAAGGCAAGGTGACGCTCACCCAGGCGCTGACGCAGTCGATCAACACCATTCCCGTACGACTCGCCAAGGAGAAATTCGGCATTCAGCCGATCCGCAACATGGCCAAGGCCATGGGCGTCGAGACGCCGATCCGCAACGACAAGACCATTCCGATCGGCACATCGGAAGTGACCGTTCTCGACCAGGCGACCGCCTATGCCGTCTTCCCGGCCAACGGCATGCAGTCGCGGCGTCACGGCATCGAGCAGATCACCGGCTATGACGGCAAGGTGCTCTACGATTTCAGTCACGACGAGTTCCCTGCAAAACGGGTTCTCAGCGAAAAAGCCACGTCCTACATGAACCAGATGCTGACGCAGGTTCCGGTGATCGGCACCGGCCGCAAGGCAGCCCTCGACAACGGCATCGTGGTCGGCGGCAAGACCGGCACCACTCAGGCCTATCGCGACGCCTGGTTCATCGGCTTTACGGGCAATTACACCTGCGCGGTCTGGTTCGGCAACGACGACTATACCTCCACCAACAACATGACGGGCGGCACCCTGCCGGCCATGACCTTCAAGAAGATCATGGATTACGCCAATCAGGGCATCGTACTGAAACCGATCCCCGGCATCGCTAACCCTTTCCCTGTACAGAAACCACAAACGGTTGCGGCCAAGAAGCCCGCCGACCCTGCCAATGGCGGCCTGCCGCCATTGGTGCGTCCGCGCTCGCTTTCGGTCGACTCCACAAGCATCCTGCGCGATATCGGCGAAAGGCTGAAGGCCGCAACACCCCTCGGGGCGCAGAAGGTGGCGACGGCGGAGCATCGCAGCACGACAGCGCCTGAATAACCAGTTCCCCAGGAAATGCGCGGCGGCGCGGCGCTGATGGCAGCGGCAAGCCCTGCCGTCGAACGGAAGGACAGAAGCCGGTGTTTTTGGATGCCAGCTGCCGTTTCCGATCTTCGCCATTGCTCTCAAGACAGCCGTAAATAGTGGCCTACCCTTCCCCCTATCGCCAGAATCAGGAATAAATCGGCACTGATTTGTCACGAGGACGATCCCAGGTGTTCCGAGTTCCCCTTCTTGTTGCGCTTTCGCTTGTCATCGCCTTTGGCGGCGGGATCGTGTTCACGCTTCTGGCGCTGGATGCCACCTCCGGCTTCGGCGCGATCAAGCTTGGCGCCTGGCAGGCTTTCCCCGAAATGCAGACAGCGGATGCGGACCCTTATGCGAAATCCCATAGAGCGCGTGCCGGGCGGCTGCTCTATGGCACCGCCGAAGGGCTGGTGTTTACTGCCTCCGACGATGACGGCAAAGCGCGGCTCACCGCAAATTGCACCTACCGCATCAGCGGCCAGACGCCGCCGGCGAGACTATGGACCCTCTTCATCGCCGGCAATGACGGCCGGCCGATCGAGGATGCTGCCGGCCGTCCCTCCACAATCAATTCCTGGGTGGTGCTGCGCAAGCCGGATTCAACTTTTAACATCACCGTTTCATCCTCTGCGCAGGCGGGCAACTGGCTTGCCTTGCCGACGGCCGGGAATTTCCGTCTGGTATGGACACTCCTGGATTCGCCGGCGGCCAGCAATTCCGGCCTGATCGATCTCGGTATGCCGAAACTCGAGAAGATCGGATGCGGCAATGTTTAGATTCGTCTTTGCGATTCTGACCGGCCTATTCGGTGCGGTACTGCTGCATATCATCATCATTCTGTCGCTGCCGCACTTCTCCGATCGTGACGCCTATACACGTGTGTCGGACGAAGGTGACGAGAACCATTTCTATATGCTCGACAACAAGGACGATGACGCGGGGCTTTCCAACACTGATCCCTACATCCGCACGGCCGTCTGCGCTTTCGACATCGAGGATACGCCTGTTCATTTGACCGCGAAGGGCAAGGTGCCGTTCTGGTCGCTTGCCATCTATGACGCGGCATCCAATGAAGTGTTCAGCATGAGCGACCGCACATCGGTCGGCGGAGCGCTCGATCTGCTGCTTGCATCCCCCGTTCAGCTGACGGGCATACGCAAGGCACTACCGCCCGCCCTTGCCCAGTCGATCCTGGTGGAAGTGCCGCGGTCTCAAGGCTATGCGGTCCTACGCACGATGGCGCCGCAGGCAAGCTTCGACAATGCGGCGCGGGAATTTCTCTCACAGGCCGGGTGCGATGAATTCGACAATGGCTGAGATATTCTTGGGCTGAGATATTGCTGGAACCGCAGGCCGCCAATTAAGCGGCTGGAGCTAGGTTGATCCGGGATAGCTGCCGGTATGAGCGCGGAACAGCTGATTGCGGCCGCAGCTGGCAAGTGCGCGCGAATTCGCTGCGCACTTGCTCGTTTGACGTGATTATTTCCCTTTTGCCCGCTTCGGTCCTGCGCCGGGCCGATGCGTTGGCGTATCAAGATGTTCGTAACGCACGCCGGTGAACAAGAGTATTCTCGCCTCCACCGGTTCCTTCTGGGCGCGCGGCGGCAGACGCAAACGCCAATCCGAAAGAGATATGATCTTTGCCATTCTCGTCTCCATTAACGTCTCGAGACGGATGAACCTGCGACTGGATTTCACCCTGCCCGCTGCTGAAGCGGGCTAGCGCTTCCTCCATCCAACCTCTCTGCTAGGGCTTCGATGGAGGCATCTACGCCTTCTCACGGCATTTCCCTTACACCGTGGCATGAGCACCGATTTTTGGCTCCCATGCTGTCTTTACACTCGATCACATTCTGCCAATGGCTGCTGTCAATCGGAATTCATACATATCGCAGTTAACAGAATGCTAATTCTCGTCGCGACTCATTTCCGGTATCGTTCTCCATGCTCTATTAACGCTCGGGCGACAGTTTTGGTTTCATCACCAGTGGAAAAATTCCAACTGCCGGCTTTCCTATAAAATCTAATAATATTATATACTTAACTGCGACGATGAGCTTCCACGTAAACAGAGCGGGAGGCATCGCGTTGCAGAAAAGCGTCACACAAATATTATTTGCGCTCACGAAAAATTAACGTAATGTAAGAATTGAAATTCGAGGGCAATCAATGTTTGCGACGGGCAGTTCCGTCTTTTCACCGGAGGATGTCACGGTCCTGCGTAATGCGTTGGACGGGTGGTGCCTGGAAAAGCGGATCGATATTAAAAGTACGGAAGCCCAGTTCGCGGCCACGGCGGCAATCGGCTTTTTTCAATCCGGCTACAACACCTCGGAAAAGCTGCTCGCGGCCTTGCGCGAGCACAAGGGCATCTAAAGAATCCCATCAGCATCAAGAGGCCGGATCTCCGCTTTTGCAGCGAGTGACGTCGCTTTTGACTATCTCCGCAACGGAAGCACTCATAGGTTGAATTTCGCTATGGGAACCTATGCCGAGAAAGGTTTTCCACAGGCCCGCTTGCGCCCAAACTGCCGTCCATGCGGACAAAATGCCGCTGCACTCCTCGCGCAAGCTTAACGCGCAATTTTTATTCGGATTTTAATAAAGTTTTCACGAAGCATTAACCCTGCCGGCCTTAGTCTTTCGCGAAAGCCAGATAAGGACGACCGTGTCCATACCCGTTTCGATAGTCATCGCCGAGAACGCCCTCTTTATCGAAAGAGTCGTCCGGTTCGACTGGAATGAATTGAAGCGGAAGCCATGGTCGATCTTGGGGCTCCCTGCTTTTTTGTTCGGCGTATCAGTATGGGTGTTGGCGTGCGTGATCGGTTTCGAGACCTTGAAGAGCCTGCGACTGTCCGCAAGAAGGACGTGGTTCTGATGGCGACGATCACCAGCTTCGAGGGCATGGGCCATCCGTCCAAATCGGAGCTTCGACAGTTCGCGGAGCTTTTCACCCCCGTTTTCCAGGCATCCTCCGACGAAGCGAAGCGACAGGCAGTTGCCGCCCTTTCCCAATGCGAAACGGTGCCGCAGGCCGTTGCCCTGTTCATCGGCTGTCAGCCGATCGCGATCGCCGCTCCCTTCCTGACAAGCTCGCAAGCGATCGATGACGAAACGCTTATCACCATTGCCCGCACGCAAGGGGCCGCCCACGCGCGCGCGATCGTCCGCCGCTCGTCCCTGTCCCCGAAAGTCATAGACGCGCTCGTCGGTCTGCATCAGGCAGAGCCGGAACGCGGTATGACAGTGGCGGAGCAGCCAGTTGATATGGTTTCATCGCAGGCCCAGACGTCAGAAACCGAACGGCAATCGCGTGAGGAAATCCTGCGGCAGCAGATCAAACAGGCTGCGCGCCATCTGACCCGCGACGACAGCGACCGGCTCGGTCTGCGCAGCCTCAGCGAGACGCAGGAGGCACTCCTCGTCCGCTTTGCACGCGAGCGCGATGCGGTGCAGTTCGCAACGACGCTCGCCGATGCCCTCTCCTCCAGTTACTGGCTCGCCGAACGCATCCTGCTCGACACTTCGGGGCAACAACTCGCCGTCACGCTCGTCAGCCTCGGCATGGGCATTGCCGATGCCGTCTATTCGCTCGAGCGCTTCTATCCGCACCTGGCCGAACGGCACGGCAGCGTCAGCCGGGCATGGCTGGTGCTCGATGATATCGATGCGGAGGAAAGTCAGGCGCGCGTCGAGGCCTGGCGCCGCGCCGACAGCTACACCTACCTGCTACAGGAAAAACCTTCCCAGCGTCCTGCAACACCGCTGTTCGGGCCGAATTCGGCGTCCACGCGCGCGTTACGCGTGGCGAACCGTCGATAAGGACGGCTCAATCCAACGGATTGGCGCGGAAACCGGCCAAGGGGACGATATCGCCGATATCGTCCGTCTCAAGCTCGACGATCCACAAATCGGGATCGAACTTCAGCTCGCGATCAAGGGTTTCGCGGATTTCTTGCGGCTCCCTGCGGTCGACGCGGATTTCGAAAAGCCGCGTGCCGCTCTCCTCCTCATCGAAGAGGCTCTGCGGTGCCGGCGCGTAGAGGGTCTCTAATCCGTCGCGGAAACGCTGGCGGATGAAGATCGCGCCTGCCTGCTCCTCGCCCTTGCGCTCCACGGCAGCAAAATCGCCCCTGGCGAACAGGCGGCGGACAAGAGCGGAAACAAAGATGTCGCTGCGCAATCTCATAGGGGAGCTATAACGACGGCGGGCCGCCAAGGCAATCGAAGCCGTCCCCTACCCGATTGTGCCAACTCGAGGGATAAGCGTTCGGACGACACGCTCAAAGCGCGCCGATATCCTGCAGCTTCTTGAGGACCGCCATACTCGGCTCCCCGGTCTCCGGCAAGCGATAGTGCTTCTGGAAACGCCGGATAGCTGCCTTCGTCTGCTCTCCGGCAACACCGTCGATGCTGACGTTGCTGTAGGCGATGTTGCTCAAGCCCTTCTGGATCTGCATGACCATGTTGACCGTGTTGACCGCATCGCTGGGCGTCGCCTTGGCCGCGACGGCGCCGGTCTTAATGTTCTTCTCGGCATTCTGGATGGCGGCGGCAACCGGGTCGATCGCATCCGCCGTAGCGGAAATATTGACGGGGCGTGCGGCGGGAACAACAGCTGTCGTATTCATTTTGTAGCTTGCAGCCTGGGCGTTTGCGGCATTGCTGACCTTAAGGGCGGCGAGAAGTTCCGGCGTCGGCGTGCCGGTCTGTGAGAGGCCCGACGCCTCCTGGAAGAAAAGGATAGCCGATGTCGTGCGCGATCCCGGCTTTCCATCGACGGCGCCGTCATAAAGGCCGTGTCGGATAAGTTCGCCCTGGATATCGGCAATGAGTTTCGACGGCGCGCTGGACGATTGTGCTGCGACCTGGCCGGTTGACGACGGCGGGGCGAGATCGGACGCCGAATCCTGCCGCTCGATCCGGAAGGTGGTGACATTGCCTGCGTCGGCCTGCTGTGCATGCAAAAAGGATTTGCGGCCGGGGATCTGATAGGGAGACGCCGGATCACGGGTTCGCAATATGGGCGATGGATGCGCGCCCGTCTGATACCAGAGCGCGTTGGCGGTGACGAAACCGAAAACCCCGAAGAAGAGCGCGACGCCGCCAGCAATGGCGGGATGACGGCCGACTGCACTGCCGATCAGAGCGGCGAGCGCACCCGCACCGCGAAGGCCAAGGCCGCCCAGCGCGGTGCTGCCGCGCAGGCTCAGGCTGCCAAGGGCAACCGCACCACGGGAAGCCAGGCCGGGCTGCTTGCGCCTGCCCTTCCCCCTTCCCTTAGGCGATTTTCGCTTTTGCGGGGCCATTCATCAGTTCCTTATTTCGCCCTTCATCTATCTCCACAATATGTTTCAGGCGCGGCGGAAAATTGACAGGGCGATTGACATCCACAGGCTGCTGCATCGTCACGGCACCAGAGCCGTCGAACGGAATGAGAATGGTAATGACTGTGCCCTCGCCCGGCGCGCTGGCAATCGAGAAGTTTCCGCCGTGCAGGCCGACGAGGCCTTTGACCAGCGACAGACCGAGGCCGGTGCCGGCGTAACGACGGGTGTAATCGTTCTGGATCTGCACGAAGGGCTGACCGAGCGAGGCAAGGCGCTCGCTGGCAATGCCGATGCCCGTGTCTCCGATCGACAATTTCAGCATGCCATCGGCCATCGCCGCGTCAATGGTGATCGCGCCGCCGGCATCGGTAAACTTGATGGCGTTGCCGACCAGGTTGATGAGGATCTGCTGGATCGCCCGCTGGTCAGCGACGATCTCGCCGAGACCGCGCTGGATACGGCTTGTCAGCGTCAACCCCTTCTCCTTCGCCTGCAGTCCCAGCATTGCTTCGCACGTCGCAATGGTGTCTTCGATCGCGAAGGATTCGAGCAGCAGTTCGTAGCGGCCGGCCTCGATCTTGCTCATGTCGAGCATAGTATTGACGACCGACAGAAGATGGGCGCCCGACTGGCGGATCAAGCCGACATATTCGCGCTGGCGGTCATTTTCCAATTTGCCGAAATATTCGCCGCTCAGAATATCGGAGAAGCCCAGGATAGCGTTGAGCGGCGTGCGCAGCTCGTGGCTGACGGCAGCGAGGAAGCGTGACTTGGCGTCGTTGGCGGATTCCGCTTCGGCCGCCTTGCGCGCCGCATCATCGCGAAGCTGCTGGTCCTGCGATATATCGCGCAATTGCCCGATGATCGCCGTCAGATGCCCTTCGGCATCGCGGCGTGCACTCAATTCCATCCGCGCATGAACGAACTGCTGATCGCCACCCACGACCGCGGAGCGCTCCAGCCGCAAATCGGCGCCATGGGCATCCCTGCCCTGGCGCAGCACATCGATTGCCTGCAGGAAGACGATTCTGTCCGAGACATGAATCTGCTCGACGAAACCACGCCCGGTGGGATCGCGCATCCAGCTCAGGAATTCTGCGCGGTCACGACCACCCACCGTCGTCACATTGCCTTGGGAATCGAAGAGCAGGACGAGACCGAAGGCCGACTCCAGCATCAGGTCGCGGTGCTCGACGACAACGGCCTCGGCCGGACGAGATTCGGGCCGCTGGCGCGACAGCGCGATGCTGCCGACGGCCGAGAAGAGGAAGGCCGCGCAGACTGTGGCCACACCGGCAGGCAGCGCCACGGCCGGACTGGTAATAAAGGAAAGGCCGGCCGGAACAGCAAACAGCGCGACGGAAGAGGCGAGCGCAAGTCGGCGCAGGATCGCCAGTTCCTGCCCACGGACTTCGCCATTCCCGCTCGTCCGGGAGAGCCAGCTTCGGCCTACCCGGTCCACGAGAGCTTCAGCCCCGACAGAAATGTCACTCAATACGCGCACGCTACAACCCGTCAAAACGGTCACTTATCGGACTGCACAATAGGCTCCGGCGGCTTAAGGAAAGAATAAAGAAGGAACGGGCCGGGCGGCCGAAAAGCCTTCAAAATCCCGTTTTGGCGCAGAACGAGCGACCTTTGCTTTTTGTGGTTAACAGCAGGTAAGCAACGGATTTTATTCATATTTCCGCTGCGCGTTAACTTTTGTGACGAGGTCGGCCTCCGCAAAGCCCTGCATATCAACGGCATCGGGCGAGACATGCTTAACATCAATTGCTACAATTTGAACCAAAGTGTTCTTCAAAGTCGGAAAGCTAAAATTTGAATCAAAATTGCAGAAAATGCTGCCGAGTTTTGAAAAGCGCTGTTGTCCTCTGCCGGGTAGGTTCGAACCAGATCGGGCGGGCAAGTCCGAATCGGCGATCGAGCCGATCGACAGAGAGGATGGGCTAGGCGATGTGGTTTCTGATTAGAGCAGGGTTCTGGTTTTCGCTGGTTCTCATGTTCCTGCCGATCTTTGCAAAGCCCGAGGGTGCTCCCCGACCGGCAGGTGAAACGACGCTACAGGTTTCCGATGCGATTTCAGCCGCCTCCGGTGTCGTGCAATATGTCGGCGCCATGTGCAATGAGAAGCCGGATGTCTGTGCTAAGGGCGGCGAAACACTGACGGCGCTCGGCTATCAGGTTGGCGACGGCGCTCGAGTCGCCTACGACATGCTCGGCCGTCACTTCAAGGATCAAGCCGCAAATCCGCAGGCAGCTGTCGCCACGGCTCACACGGGCACCGATCAGGTTGCCGCCATGGCGCAGCCGATGCCGGCCAAGCGCATCACTGGTACAGAAACGGCTGACGTCGTCGTTACCGGCACGGTCAAGCTGCCATCCTCCATTCCGCTGCCGATGCCGCGCCCACATATCTGACATTTCTTCCATTGGCCCCAACTTCAGCGCCGCCGATCCCTGTGGTCGGTGGCGTTCTTTGTCGTGCTGGGTTCAAATCGGGCACCGTTTCGCCTATATCCAAGACAATGGACAATCTGGACTGCTGCAATGACACCGCTTGAGAAGATCATCGAAGACTTTTCCTTCCTGGACGAATGGGAGGATCGCTACCGCTTTGTGATCGAGCTCGGCAAGGCGCTGCCCGACCTGCCGGAGGAAAAGCGGACGCTGGAAAACAAGGTGCAGGGCTGTGCGAGCCAGGTCTGGCTCGTCACGCATGCATCTGGCGATCCAGACAATCCGATATTGACCTTTGAAGGCGATTCAGACGCACATATCGTGCGTGGGCTGGTGGCGATCGTGCTTGCAACCTATTCCGGAAAGCCGGCTTCGGAAATCGCCGCTCTCGACGCACTCGACGTCTTCGGCAAGATCGGCCTGGTGGAGCATCTCTCCTCGCAGCGCGCCAATGGATTGCGCTCGATGATCAAGCGTATTCGCGAAGAGGCTCGGGTCAGGACCGCGGCGTAGGTTGGATTTCCAGCAATCATTGCGGATAACCCGGCCCGAAAGCCGGATTATCTTCAGTCTGTCATGAAGACCTTAGCGGGCGCCGCGCTTACGGCGCTGGCCGAGGCCCATTTCCTTTGCAAGGCGTGAACGGGCTTCCGCATAAGCCGGTGCTACCATCGGGTAATCGGCAGCGAGATCCCACTTTTCACGATATTCTTCCGGCGAGAGGCCGTGATGAGTCATGAGATGGCGCTTCAGAGACTTGAAGCTGCCACCACATTCGAGGCAGGTAATCTGGTCATCCTGTACGGATTTACGAACGGATACGGCCGGCTTCTGCTTTTCGACCACGGTTACGGCAGGTGCCGGAGCCGAGGTGCTGCTCAAGGCGGAATGTACGTCGGAAATCAAATTCGGAAGGTCGCTGACCGGTACGACATGGTTACTGACATAGGCCGCAACAATGTCGGCAGTCAGTTCAACCAGTAACTCCTGCCCGTTGCCGAGGGCCGCATCTGTCATTGTGTTCTCCTGTTCATCGGCTTGCCTGCTGCGTCCACGCCTACGAAGAGCACGCAGGACGCAACGTTGCTAAATAATTTTGCGCCCGGCTAAAGAAATCTGTTGATTTCGCTATCTCCCAGCGCCGAGCAATCCGCGCGAACGCACTGCCCGTATTCGTAGCAGTCGACAGCAAGAAAACGGTGGATAAAGCCAAATTTCCCGCAGCATGAAATCCACCCCTAGACCTCATGCGAGAGAAAACCGCCCCTTGCCGCCTGATATCAAAATTAGTGACCCGCGATAACGATCTTTAATCGCTTACCGGAAGAAAGTTTTGCTCAGCGTTTCATCAAAGAAAGATAAAAGCATCGAGAGCTTAAACCCGGTCGAGACTAACTTAACATCAGAACTCTACTTGAATCTGAATTAGCACTCTTTACCCAAATGTCCAGTTTTTAATCCCTACATTTCTTTGCAAAAAATTCATCTATTAAAAAGCAGGTAACTAATAACGCGAAAAGTTATTCCTAATAGAACAATTTCCGCGTTTGTTAGCCCTTTTTTCTATATCCTCGTACTGCGATTTGCTCTCTTGCGAGGAGTTCATCCCGTACCGAAGGCGGCGTTAGCCGATGGCCTGCCTTGTGTGCCGCACGCGCGAGAAGATGCGCCGCAATGGGCGCCGTCAAGATGAAAAAAACAAACCCGGCCAATGCCCGCGCCAGAATCGCCATGTCCTGCGAGTGGATGCCGACGGCAAGTAACAACAGGCCGGAGCCGACGGTGCCCGCCTTCGACGCGGCATGCATGCGACTGTAGAGATCGGGGAGGCGCACGATGCCAATCGCCGCGATAAGCGAGAACAACGCACCCGAAAGTAGAAGCGCCGTTACTATGACGGCCCAAAGCATATCCACTATCGGCCTCCCTTCTTTCGTTTGCGCCTTCGTATCTTCCTGCCCTCGACAGCGACGTCCGCACTCTGCACGGCGCCGACCCGTTCGGCCGCATTCGATTGTGCCTGCGTCAGGATAAACCGCGCGAAGGCGACGGTGGCGAGAAAGCCGACAAGACCGAGCGAAATGGCGATATCGATATACAGCGTGAACCCGGTCTTGATGGCAATGACAGCGATGAAGCCGATGGCGATCGCGACCAGCATGTCGAGTGCCAGGACCCTGTCCGGCAATGTTGGGCCGGCAACGACACGATAGACGGTCAGCAGGAACGCCACGCTCAGAATGCCGAGCGCCACCATTGCACCGGCCGAAACAACGGATACGGCGATCATCGGAAAGCCTCCATGATCCGGCGTTCGAAACCATCCGCGATACTGCGCCGGATGGCCTCCGGATCGGAGCAATCGAGCGCGTGCACGTAGAGTATCTTACGGTCGTCGGAAACATCGACGGATAGGGTGCCGGGCGTCAGCGTGATCAGATTGGCAAGAAGAGTGATTTCGAAATCACGGTCGACCGTCAGCGGAAATGCAAAGATCCCGGGCTTCACGTCGATCTTCGGGCTCATGACCGCCGCGGCGACCGCCCAGGCCGATTTGGCAAGCTCACCCAGAAACAGCAGCAACAGCGAAATTATCTTGCGCACCCGGCCCAGATAGAGTCCGCCTCCATAGGACGCCCGGACGATCGATAGGGCAACTGCCGCAAGGACGAAGCCGAACAGGAGGTTGAGGAAAGAGGCGCTGCCTGTGATGGCCACCCAAACAATGGCAAGCAGCAGGTTGAAGATAAACAGGATCATTGAGCGCCTCCCGCCGCCGGAAAGACGGATTGCAGATAGGCCGTCGGCTGTTCGAGGCCGAGAGCGGCCGCATGCGTCAAGCGCAGGAGCCATTCCGGAAACAAGCCGAAGCCCACGACAAGCAGGGTCAAACCAAGAAGCGGCAGTGCAGCATGCCATTTCATCCGCTCCGCCGTGGCGCTGGCTGCGGCGGAACGCCAATAGGCAAGAAGAAACACCCGCCCGAAAACGATGGTCGTCAGGAATCCAACCAGAAGGATTGCCGCGGCGAGCCACCAGGCCCCTGCCGCAAACGCCGCCTTGACGAGTACGACCTTAGGCCAGAAGCCCGAAAATGGCGGCAGGCCGCTAATGGCGAAGAACAGGACCAGCGAGAGGCCGGCAAACCAGCCGTTTTGGCGATAGATGCCGCCAAGGACTGTCAATGAAAAGCCTCCGCCGAGATGCGCCGCCTGCCCGGCAATCAGGTAAAGCGCCGTCATCAACACCATCGAATGCAAGGCGTAGAAGATCGTTCCGCTGAGACCATCGACACTGCCGAGAGCCACGCCCGCCAGCATCGTGCCGATGCCGGATATGACGATGTAGCCCAGCATTCGGCGGATATCATTTGCACCTAGCGCACCCATCACCCCGACAAGCATAGTCACGATGGCGATGATCGTAACAAGCGGGCCGAGCCCTCCCCGCTCGACAGGCAACAGCATGACCAGAATCCGGATCAGCGCATAGATGCCCACCTTGGTCAGCAAGCCGGCAAACAAAGCCGAAACGGTGATGCGCGGGGTGTGGTAGGAAGCCGGAAGCCAGAAATTGACCGGGAAGGCGGCGGCCTTCATACCGAAAGCCAGCAGGAACAGGCCGGCGAGCGTCATCAGCGGCGCGTTACTGTCACCCGCCCGCACCTTCACCGCGATATCGGCCATGTTGAGCGTGCCGAAAACAGCGTAGAGATAACCCACAGAAACGAGGAAGAGCGTGGTCGCGATGAGGTTCAATACGGCATATTTCAGTGCGCCGTCGATCTGCTCCGGCTCCGAGCCGAGGATCAGCAGGCCGAAGGAAGAGATCAGGAGCACCTCGAACCATACGTAGAGATTGAAGACGTCGCCTGTCAGAAAGGCGCCGCTGACGCCGGCCAGCAGCAGCATCAGGAATGGAAAGAAGCCATATCGCCGGCTGCTCCCGGTGATTTCGCCAAGCGAATAGAAACTTGCCGCGAGCGCGACGACCGCCGCCGTCAAGGCCATGAGCGCGCCGAAAATATCGACGGTGAAGGCAATGCCGAAGGGCGGCAGCCATCGCCCCATGACCATGGTCACGGCGCCGTCGCTGACAACCCTATAGAGCAAGGCGGCATCGATCAGAACCAGCAGCACAAGGCCGGGAATGGCGACCGCCGCCTGCCATTCGGTGCGATTGCGCAGCATCAGAAGGATCGCACCGAGCCCGATGCACAAGACGATCGGCGAAATGACTAGCCAATGTCCCATCGGTATCGGCGCGGCAACCAGCGCTTGGGAGAGATCAACTGCGGTATCCGTGGGTCCGGCCATGGCGTCAGTACCCCAAGGGCGGCAGCGGCCGCTTCTCCGGTTCGGCGAGCCGCATTTCGTCCGTGTCGTCGGTTTTCAAGGCCTGATAGGCCCGATAGGTCAGGACAAGCAGAAAGGCCAGGAACGAGAAGGAAATGACGATCGCCGTCAGGATCAAGGCCTGCGGCAGCGGATTGGCGGCTGCAAGATCGAGCGTGGTTGCCCCTCTTTGGATGATGGGCGGGACTTCGCGCGTGACGCGGCCTGCCGTGAACAGCAGAAGGTTGACGGCATTGCCGAGGATCGCGATGCCGAGCATGATGCGGATGGAGTACCGCGACAGCATGAGATAGATGGCAGCGGTGAAGAAGATGCCGACGACGACGGCGAAGACGGCCTCCATCAATCCACCTCCCGCTCTTCGAGCGCGAGCGCGATCGAGGTGATGGCACCGACGACGACCAGATAGACACCTGTGTCGAAGAGCATGACGGTGGAAAGCGGCACTTCGACACCGAAGAGATGCGGATAGATCCACAGCCCCGTCATGAACGGCACGCCAGCCAACAAGGACAGGATGCCTGCGATGGTGGCCGCAAGCAGCCCAAAGCCGGCAATCGACAGCGGATGGAAGACAATCGCGCGCCGGACCGCGGTCACACCACAGGCGATGCCATAGATCGCGAGCGCCGAAGCCGCGATCAGGCCGCCGATAAAGCCGCCACCGGGCTCGTTATGGCCGCGCAGCAGCACGAAGACGGAGAAGAGCAACATCAGGGCCGTCAAAAACGGCGCGGCGGTGCGGAAGATCAGCGTATTCATGAGCGCTTGGCCTCCATCCCTTCCTCGAAACCGAGCTTCTCCTCAAGATCAGGGTCATTCGTCGCCAGTTTGCGTTCGCCGCCCGCCCGGATACGGATCAGCGCCAGGATCGCAAGACCGGTTATGGCGACGACGGCGATTTCGCCGAGCGTATCCGTGCCGCGGAAGTCGACGATGATGACGTTCACCACATTGTCGCCATGCGCGATCAGCTTCGAATATTGATTGAAGAAGGCGGTCAGCGTCAGATCGAACGGCGCCTGGGTCACCTTTAGCAGCAGGAGTGCAAAGCCGCTGCCGCAGGCAGTGGCAAGCACGGCATGGGCGATCCTGGCGAGCGGTGGCCGGCGATCGGAAGGAGAAAGCCGCAGGCGCGTCATGACAAGCGCCAGAATCACCACCGCAAGCGTCTCGACCATGAACTGCGTGAAGGAAAGATCCGGCGCGCCGAACAGCAGGAAGATGACGGCGACGGCAAAGCCCTGGATGCCGAGCGAAACGATCGCCGTCAGCCGGTCGCGCGCAAAGACCACCGCCGCAACGCCGATGACCGCGATCAGGAAGATCGTCGCCTCATGCCATTGCAGATTCGGCCAGGCTGGCATGGCGGGCAGTTCGCCATGGATCATAGGAGGAATCAGCAGCATTGCCGCCAGGCAGAGGAAGGTGACGGTGACATAGATTTCCAGCCGGCCGGGCTGCAGGAGACGGGAGACGCCATGCGACAGCCGCACCAGGCCGAAAATGAAGCCGTCAAAGCCGCGATCCGGTCCCGGCCCGAATGCGCGCAGGACAACGGACATCAGGAAGCGGGCGCGATCGAGCTGCCAATATACAAGGATACCGATCAGCACGGTGACCAGCGAAAGTGCAAGGGGCAAGCCGATATGCGGGCTCAAAGAGACAGAGATTTCCAGTGCCTTACCGCCAACGGCGCTCGCCATTGGCGAAGAGACATACGCGTGCCAAGGGGCCGAAAACAAAGCCGACAGGAGGCCGAGAAGAGCGAGCACCGCCGGCCCCAGCCAGAGCAATGGTGGCGCCTCATGCGGCTGGTGAGGCGTTTCGGTTCGCGGCCCTATGAAGGGCTTCAACGCCACGGCAAAGGCGATGGCAAACATCAGCGCATTGCCGGCCACGGCGATGATGGCGAGGATGATCGCAGCCGGCGATGACTGCGCCAGCGCGGCATAGATTTCTTCCTTAGCAAGGAAGCCGAAAGCCGGCGGCAGACCACCCATCGACACCGCCGCAGCAAGCGCGGTTGCAAAGGTCAGCGGCATGGCCGAACGCAGGCCGCCAAGCCGGGTGATATCGCGCGTCCCGGTTTCATGATCGACGATGCCGGCGACCATGAACAGGGCGCCCTTGAACAGCGAATGCGCGACGAGATAGAGGACGGCGGCCTCGACGGCATAATCCGTGCCGAAACCGGTGAGCATCACGAGCAGGCCGAGCGAGGAGACTGTCGTATAGGCAAGCTTCAGCTTCAGATCGGTCTGGCGAATGGCAAGTAGAGTTCCGACGAGCAGTGTCGCCGCGCCGAAGGCCGGCAGGATCGTCTGCCAGGCCATTGTCCCGCCCATGACCGGATTGAGCCGCATGAGAAGGTAGACGCCTGCCTTTACCATGGTTGCGGAGTGCAGATAGGCCGAGACCGGGGTCGGCGCTTCCATGGCATTCGGCAGCCAGAAGTGAAACGGGAACTGCGCCGATTTGGTAAAGGCGCCGCAGAGCACAAGAATGAGGGCTGCAAGATAGAACGGGCTTGCGCGCATGATATCGCCGGCCTTCAGGAGATTGGACATTGCGCCGATACCGGTCGCCTGCCAGATCAGCAGCAGGCCAGCCAGCAGCAGAAGCCCGCCGCCGCCAGTGACGACGAGCGCCTGCAGCGCCGCCCGCCGTGACGCTTCCCGATGATGATCGAAGCCGATCAACAGGAAGGAGGTGATCGAGGTCAGCTCCCAGAAGACGAAGAGCGTCAGGAAACTGTCCGAAACCACGAGCCCGAGCATCGAGCCCATGAAAAGAAAGATGAACGAGAAGAATCGGCCGAGATCGACATGCCCCTTCAGATAGCCGCCGGCATAGAGGACGATCAGCGTGCCGATGCCGGTGATGAGCAGAGCGAAAGTGAGCGACAGGCCGTCAATCAGCCAGGAAAACCTAAGATCAAGGCTCGGCACCCAATCGAAACCGCCAAGCTGGATGCGACCGGCGGCGACAGTGGGAAGGAGGCTCGCAAAATGAAGGAAGGCGAAGCCGGGAAGCAGCGCCAGGAGCCACGCTGCATTGTGGCCCAAACGCCGAACGACAACCGGCGCGATCAGCGCACCGAGAAAGGGCAGGCATAGAGCCAGGAATGTCAGGCCCGCGGCGGCGGCGGCCATGTTCCCCCCAAACTGAACGTTTATGCAGAATCCGGCAAAGCCGTAGCGGTCTTGAAGGGATAGGCGAAAGGGCACATGGCCTCAAGCCCTGCCGAGGGAAAACCGGACTTAAACCACTGAAATCGATTTTTGCTGCCAGCGGCCTTAGCGGTTGCGGGACATAACGGATCGTCCGGAAGCCCACGATGCCGGTTTGGACATCGCACCATTGCCGAATTCCCGTCATTACTGCATGGCTCGCAATGAAGTTGTAATGAATTTGCGCTAATTTATCGGTATTTTCTGAACCGCTATGGAAATTGCGCTCAAAAAAGCGCTACTCTTGACCGGTTAGCAGACCCTGCCTCCCGGAAACCGCAATGCTCACCCGCGTCATTAGCCTCCTGCTCCTTTCGACCATCCCGGTCTCTGCCGCGGACTGGTGGTCCTATGACAATGCAGGTCTTGGCTATGCGATCGAGCTGCCGTCGGAATTCCGTCTTACCGCCCCTTCCGAGGATACCGACCGGCTTTCGCTATCGCCGGCAGATCGCTCGGCTTCGCTGCAGGTCTTCGGCACGATGATCGCCAATGGCGATTTCATTTCAGAGGCGAATGGGCGCGTGGCGCTCGCCAGGGACCAGGGCTGGAAAATTTCCTATTCGAAATCGAACTCGCGCGGCATCAGCTTTTCCGGCACGAGGCAGGGGCGCATCGTTTATGTGCGTGGGGTCGCGCTCTGCAACGGAGGCGCCGCCTTTTTCCAGATGGATTATTCAAAGGCTGATATGCAGCGCTACGACGCCGTCGTCATGCGCCTGGTGCGCAGCCTGCGTTCGACGAAGAAATGCGCGCCCACAGCTGAGATCGTCAAAAATTTTCCGGCGACAGGCTGAAACAGGTCAGCACCGCAGAATAGTGTACGGCGGCCGCGGTAACGACGAAGCCATGCCAGATGGCGTTCTGGAAACGCAGCCTTTCCCAGACGTGAAAGACCACGCCGAGCGAATAGATCACGCCGCCGATGACGATGAGCAGCATCGAGGCAAACGGGATATGCATGGAAACGGGCTTGGCGACGAGGATGCCACTCCAGCCCATCGCAAGGTAGAGCAGGATCGCCAGTCGATCGAAGCGTCCCGGAAAAAGGACCTTCAGGATGATGCCGAAGGCCGCAAAGACCCAGACGGCGATCAGCACGCCCAAAAGCAGCGGATCTTCGGCCCCCCGCTCCAGAAAAGGCGTATAGGTGGCGGCGATGAGGACATAGATGAAGGAATGATCGAAGCGGCGGAGAAACCATTTCGTCCTAGACACGGGCCATAAATTGTAGGTGAAGGACATTCCGAGCGTCAGGACCAGACCGACGCCATAGATCCAGGCGGCGGCGATACCGCCGTAGGAGCTCCAAACCGTCGCATAGAAGATCAATACGGTGGCGCCGATCAGCGCGAAGACCACGCCGACACCATTGACGATGCCGTCCGCGATAATCTCATATCGGTCATAGGCCCAACGGATGCCTCTGTACTCGGTCATTTCATCCGGTTCCGTTTCCGTAGCGCATCGATCCTTGCACCGGAGCGAAGAGGACGCAACTGCGCCAAACGCGCGCATCGATCAATCTTCGTGAATGGCGTGCTGACGGCCTGCTCGCCCCCGTCAATGGAAAGCGAACGCTCAATCCGCAATTTATGGCCTTCTGTGAACAATCGAAATCCGCCATATGAATGTGCAAGTACAGCGGGCCAGGGGATCAAAGAGGCATATCAACCGGCGAAACCCTCCTGCCCGCCGCTGGCGGCCATTGCCGCCGACGCCGGTTGCCTTTTTCAAGATTATCGAGGTTGGAACTCACCCCATGACCGAAGCCGCCCCCTCCTACGCCTTGACCCGTCCTGCCTATGTCGGCGGATCCCATCTTGTCGTTACCGATCTACCGCTCGTGTCGCGCTTCTACCAGGATATGCTTGGCCTGAAGGTCATCGAGAAGACGGCAAGCGGCGAGGTTTTGGGCGTCACCGGTCATCCCCTTCTGACGCTGACGACGGATCGGGCCGCGACGCGTGCACCGGCAACGGCCGCCGGCCTGTTCCACACCGCCTTCCTGATGCCGAGCCGCATCGAGCTGGCGCGCTGGCTTCGCCATGCCGCCCAAAACAATGTCGTGCTGGAAGGCGCTTCGGACCATATCGTCAGTGAAGCCATTTACCTGTCCGACCCGGAAGGCAATGGCATCGAGATTTATGCCGACCGGCCGCATGAGCAATGGACGTTTCACGATGACGGCACGGTCGAGATGGCAACGCTCCGGCTCGATCTGCAGAAGCTCTACGAAAGCGCCCCGCAGGATCGCTGGGACGGCATGGCAGAGGGCTCGGCCATCGGCCATATCCACCTGCAGGTCGGCGACGTGGCCGAAGCGAACGCCTTCTATCGCGACGTGCTCGGCATGAAGGTCATGGCGGCGCGCTATCCGGGCGCGACCTTCCTTGCCACCGGCGGCTATCACCATCATCTCGGCGCCAATACCTGGAACAGCCGGGGCGCCGGCGTGCGCAGCGAGCATATGACCGGCCTTTCCGACTATACGCTGCGGTTCAACGACAAAGCTGCGCTCGACAAGGCAGCAGCGGCTCTGGAGAAGCACGAAATCAAGACCGAGAAACGTGATGGCGGCATATCGCTGCGCGACCCCTGGGGCATTGGGCTGAACCTGATCGCCTGATTTGCTTCTATTCGCTATAGCTTCATGCCCGTTACGGAACCGGAACAAGCCTTTCCGCGTTTAAATGGTGAGGCGATCGTGCCTTCAGGAACCCGCAGGGCATGGAAGTCGATAAAATCGTCACGCAGCGATCGGAAGCAACAATTATACGCGAAGGCAGGCCCGACGCGGAACGCAATGCATCCGACGATGACGGCGGCGAGGACAGTATTTTCGACATGTCCCATGGCTCGAGGCGCAGCAGGCTTGATGTCGCCGCCTCCTGGGCGACCATAGGCATATTCCTCATGTTCGCCTTGGCGGGCGTCTACATGATGTCGCTGATCCTCATTCCGGTGACGCTGGCGGTCGTCGTCGGCATGATTCTTGGGCTTGCGGCAGAAAAGCTCAGCAAGCTCGGCGTGCCTCGCGTTTTGAACGCTGTCCTCCTTTCATCGGGCGTCGCGCTGGTTATCTTCCTCATTGTCAATGCGCTTGCCGGACCTGTGGCCACGCTCGCACAGGAGCTGCCCGATTTCGTCCAACGGACCTCCGACCGGCTGATGCCCTATCTCGGCCGTTTCAAATGGCTGCATGTCTCGTCCGAAACATTTCAGGGCAGCCCTGTCTCGATCAGCACCGTGCTCGAAAACAGCGGCAATGTGCTGCATCTAGTATCCACGAGCCTCACGCCCGCAATCGTACAGATCCTGATCTTCTTTGCCGCCTTGCTGCTGTTCCTCGCCGGCAGGGTGAGCTTGCGCAAGACCATCATCATGACCTTTTCCACGAGAGCATCCCGCCTGGCTGCGATCCGCATCATCAATGCCGTAGAGCGGGTGCTCGGATTTTACTTCGCAACCGCTTCGTTGATCTATGTCGGGATCGGCGTGGCCATGACTGTTATCGCCTATGTCGGCGGCATGAGCCTGCCGATTCTCTGGGGTGTTTTCGCTTTCGTATCCAGCTTCATTCCGTTCCTTGGCGTGACCACGATGACGCTCTCGCTCGCAATCGCAGGCATCGTCACCCATTCGGACATCATTTTCGGTCTGGCACCGGCCGCAGCCTTCTTCGGGGTGCACATGGCCGTGGAAAACCTCGTCTTTCCCGCAATCATGGGACGCCAATTGGAACTCAATCCCTTTGTCGTCTTCCTTGCCATTATCTTCTGGACATGGATGTGGGGCGCCGTCGGCGCCATGCTGGCCCTGCCACTGTCTCTGATCGTCATGACCGTCATCGACGAGCTTTTCATCGAGGAAAAAGCACAGCCGCAATTGCCGGGTTAGAGCATTGTCTTTTGCCGCCCCGCACGGAAAAATGCCCCGCACTGTGCCCGGAAATATTCCGGTCGATCTGGCGATCAGTTCGTCGTGTCGTCATCGCCTTTTTCAGCGATATCCTGCAGGCGAACGAAATTAACGCCCTTTGCTTTTAGCGCAAGGATGCTGGCCGCTACCCCCTCACCCGCCGCGTGCGTCGGCTGATTGATATGGGAGATGATGACGTCGCCATCCCTCGCGGAGGCATATTGCTTTTCCACCATCTTGGCCGGCAGCAGCGACCCACTGTCGCCATTCACGGAATAGCCGGCGATCCGATAGCCCATGCCGCGGATCTGCATGATGGAAGCGGGTGTGTATTTCGCAGTCGCCCCGCGGAACCAGCGCGGCTGCGGGATACCTGCGGCAGTCATCGCATCGGCGCCGCCCTGAACTTCCTGGGCAACCGCCTGCGGAGAACCGGCGGCGGCAATGCCATAGACCTTGGTCGGGACATCGACAGCGGGGATATGGTTCTGCCCGTGGTTTTCCAGTTCGAAGAGATCGGGATGGGCAAGGAAAACCTTCAAAGCGTCCGGATTGGTCCGAAGCCAGCGCGCGGTGACGAAGATGGTTGCCGGGATGCGCTGATCGACGAGCGTGCTCAAGATGCGGGGATCCGTCTTGCCCATGCAGGCATCGAAGGTAAGCGCAATGCGGGGTGTGCCCTTGCCTGCACGATCGACGTGCAGATGCGGCTCGACGAGCTTGACCTTCGAAACCGGGGCCTTCGGCGGCAATTGCGGCCAACCGGCAGGCGGCTGCTCCGGCTGGGCGGCAAAAGCAAGCTTTGCGGCAAACAAGAGCATGGATGTCAGCAAAAGGCGTTTCATCAGGCGGCCACCGGATCGATCAAGCAAACGAAATCTGGCGGCAGGAAGATGATGCCATTCCCAGCCGCAATGCCCGCCATCATCCGGCAACACGCCGGAAATATGGCAGACTGGCGGCATTATGCCATTTCACATCGGAAATGCATCTAGCGTGAAACGGGCTTCAACCTCATCGCGTCTATGCTACGATTGATATGAGATTGGCGTAACACTATCTGCGTATTTTTCCGTGCTCCCAAAGAGAGACATGTATGAGTCGCGATCCCTATGAAGTTTTGGGCGTAAAGCGGGACGCCCCGCAAAAGGATATTCAAAGCGCCTATCGCAAGCTTGCCAAGAAGCTGCATCCGGACCTCAACCCCGGCGACAAGCAAGCCGAGGACAAGTTCAAGGAGGTCTCCTCAGCCTACGGTATTCTCGGCGACGAGGAGAAGCGTGCACGGTTCGACCGCGGCGAAATCGACAACAGTGGTGCCGAGCAGGCGCCGCGCAACTACTACCGTGATTATGCGGCACAGGAAGGCCATCGCGGTCCCTATCAGAATGCGGGCGGCTTTGCCGATTTTGGCGATGCCGACGATATATTTTCCAGCTTCTTCTCGCGGCGCAGCCGGGGCCAATCGCAAATGCAGGGTCAAGACCGTCATTACACGATGGAGGTCGATTTTCTCGACGCCATCAACGGCGCCAAGAAGCAGATCAGTCTGCCGGACGGCCCCGCCCTGGACGTTCAAATCCCGCCGGGAACACGTGACGGGCAGACGCTTCGGCTAAAGGGCAAGGGCGATCCAGGCTTCAACGGCGGCAAGCCCGGAGACGCACTGATTGCGGTGCGTGTCCGCCCGCACAGCGTCTACACTCGCGATGGCGACGATATTCGGATGGAAGTGCCGATTTCGCTGAGCGAGGCAGTGCTTGGCGGCAAGATCCGGGTTCCGACACCATCCGGCGCAGTTACGGTGACGCTGCCGCCGAACTCCAATACGGGCAAAGTACTGCGTTTGAAGGGCAAGGGTGCCCCTGTCCGCGGCAAAGACAATGGCGATGCCTATGTCTCGCTGAAGATCGTCCTTCCAGATGCGCCGGATCCCGAACTGACGCGCTTCGTTTCCGAATGGGAGGCAGGCAAGGCGCAAGATCCCAGAAAGACCATGGGAGGATAAGCGATGAACGAGAGCGAGTTTCGGCTGCATCTCCGGATCGAAACCACGGTGCTGGAAGTCTGGATATCCCAGGGCTGGGTCGTGCCCGAGGTCACGGATGAGGGACGCAACTTTAGCGAAGCCGACATTGCGCGCGGCCGGCTCATCCTCGATCTCGCCAGCGCGATGGGTGTCAATGAACCGGGCGTCGATGTCGTCATGGACCTGGTGGATCAGCTTCACAGCCTCAGGGCGACACTGCGCGACCTGACGGATGCCGTATGCCGGCAGCCGCCCGATGTGCAGGACCACATCCTAGCGGAGCTGACCCGTGTGGAATCGCTGAGACGGCGATAAGGCAGCGAGCTAGCTCAGGATAGAACATGGCCGCCATGAAGTGATGTCCGGAGACCCTTGGTGTCTCACCCGGACGCTCAATCGTAAAGATAATGCTCCTGCCAGGCGTCGCGCGGCACCTTGTCACCGATCTGATAGCTCAGATCGCGGACATGAATATGCTGCGGCCCGGTCACGCACGTATATGAGAGGTGATACCAGTCACCCTTGCTGCGAAAGACGGCGCCGGGCGCATTCATGGCATCCGGCTGCATATCCGGATCGCCGAATGTGTAGGCGATCACCTTGTCCGGCTTGAAACCCGTCTTGTCCGTGCCGATCCGCTTCATGGCCTCTGCATCGCACGCCTGCTCCATTCGTTCCGAGGGATCGAGCTTCTCCAGCTGCTTCTTGATAGCCGCATCGACGGCGAAGGCGGAGGTAGCGACGCTGGCCAATGGAATCAGGATGGCGAAGAGTTTCAGCATGAAGAACCGGTCCCTTGCATTGTTTTGGATTTGAGTGCGTTCGCTCCATCGGAGAAGGCTGATTGCCTACGTGTCGACGCACTGTATGCCGACTTCGAGAAAGAATGTGGTCTCATCAAGGCACGCCCCGATGCGGCCTCCCACAAGCTGCACGGTTCAGCAAGACTAATATCGGCTGCTTGCATGGAGCTTGAGGAAGAGACTTGCCGCTTGAACCTCACGTCGCTGCCCTCTATTTCTCTCTTCACTTCACATCCGACTTTCACTCCAGAGAAAGCGCCCCTCGTGTCAGTTTTCAAGAATCTTCCCACCCCGCCTGCCGCTCCGAAGAAGCCGTTTACCGATACACGTCACGGCATTACCCGCACCGACGATTATGCGTGGCTGCGGGCCGACAACTGGCAGGCCATGTTCAAGGACCCGTCGATCCTGGCGCCGGAAATCCGGTCGCATCTGGAGGCGGAGAACACCTACATGAACGCGGCGATGGCGGACACGAAAGAGCTGCAGAAGGTTCTCTTCGGCGAAATGAAGGGTCGTATCAAGGAAGACGACAGTTCGATACCGATGAAGGATGGCCCCTATGCCTACGGCACGCTCTTCGTCACCGGCGGCGAGCAGCCCCACTTCTTCCGCGAACCGCGCAACGGCGGCGAACGCAAACTGCTGCTGAACGGTGACAAGGAGAACGAGGGAAAATCCTATTTCCGTCTTTCAGGCCTCGATCATTCCTCCGATCACAGCCTCGGCATCTGGGGCTATGACGACAAGGGTTCTGAATATTTCACGCTGAAGATCCGCAATTTCGAGACCGGCGCAGATCTGCCCGACGTGATCGAGAATACCGGCGGCGACGCCGTATGGGCGCCCGACGGCAAGAGCTTCTTCTACACGCATCAGGACGAGAACCACCGCCCCTCGAAGATCTTCCATCACATCATCGGCACGCCGCAGTCGGACGACCGGCTCGTCTATGAGGAGGAGGATCCTGGCTTCTTCATGGGCGTCGGCGGCTCGCTGCTCGACGATTACATCTTCATCGATATCCACGATCACGAGACCAGCGAATACCGCATCATCCCGACCTCGGATCTGACCGCCGAGCCCAAGATCGTGGCCGAGCGCGAAACCGAGATCGAATATGAGATCAGCGAAGGCGGCGACGTCTTCTACATTCTCACCAATGACGGTGACGCCAAGGATTTCAAGATCATGGAAGCGCCGGCGAAGAACCCAGGCAAGGAAAACTGGCGTGAAGTCGTGCCGCATAAGCCGGGCACGCTGATCCTCAGCCATCTCGCCTATGCCCGCCATCTCCTCTGGCTGGAGCGCAAGGACGGCCTGCCGCGCATCATCATCCGCGACCGTCGTACCGGCGAGGAACACGCGATCGCCTTCGAGGAGGAGGCCTATGCGCTCGGCCTGCAGGGTGCGGCAGAATACGATACGGATGTCATCCGCTTCTCCTACTCCTCGATGACGACGCCGAGCCAGCTCTACGACTACAATATGGTGACGCGCGAGCGCACTCTGCTGAAGACGCAAGAAGTGCCCTCTGGCCACAATCCGGAAGACTATGTGACGCGCCGCGTCTTCGCACCCGCTTGGGATGGCGAGACCGTGCCGGTAACGCTGCTTTATCGCAAGGACACGCCCCTCGACGGCTCGGCCCCCTGTCTGCTCTATGGTTATGGCGCCTATGGCGTTACCATCCCGGCCGGTTTCAACACCAATTGCCTGTCGCTCGCCGACCGTGGCTTCGTCTATGCCATCGCCCATATCCGCGGCGGCAAGGACAAGGGCTTTGCCTGGTACGAAGACGGCAAGATGGAAAAGAAGACCAATACCTTCAAGGACTTCATCGCAGCCGCCGACTATTTGAATCAGGAGAAGTTCACCTCTTACACGAAGATCATCGCTGAGGGCGGATCGGCCGGCGGCATGCTGATGGGCGCCATCGCCAACATGGCGCCGGAGAAATTCGCCGGCATCATCGCCGCCGTGCCCTTCGTCGACGTACTGAATACCATGCTCGACGACACTCTGCCGCTGACGCCGCCGGAATGGCCGGAATGGGGCAATCCGATCGAGAGCAAGGAAGAGTACGAGCAGATCGCCGCCTATAGTCCCTACGACAATGTCGGCGAGAAGCCCTACCCCCCGATCCTCGCGCTCGGCGGCCTAACCGATCCGCGCGTCACCTATTGGGAACCGGCCAAGTGGGTCGCCAAGCTGCGTGAGAAAACCACCAGCAATGCGCCTATTCTCCTGAAGACGAACATGGATGCCGGCCATGGCGGCGCTTCCGGCCGCTTCCAGCGGCTCGAGGAAGTGGCGTTCGAATATGCCTTCGCCGTCAAGGTCGCAGAAAAGATGTAAACGGAACGGCGGGAGGAAACCATGACCGTCTTCGTCGCCCTGCTACGTGCCGTCAATGTCGGCGGCACCGGCATGCTGTCCATGGCCGATCTCAAGGCACTGTGCGAAGAGATCGGCCTCAAGGATGTGCGCACCTATATTCAGAGCGGCAATGTGGTCTTCCGCGCCGGGGAGGATGAGGCAACGGTGCAGGCTCGGCTTGAAAAGGCACTGGCGGCTAAGATGGGCAAATCTCCGGGCGTGATCCTACGCAGCCGCGAGGCTCTAGAAAGGGCGGCTGATACTTCGCCCTTCCCGCACGCCAAGCCGAACTACCTGCTGGTGACTTTCCTACAGGAGGCGGCACCGGAAGATGCACTCACCAAGCTCGTCGCACCCGGGGGCGAGGAAGTGCATATCGCCGGCCGCGAAATCTACGTGCATTACCCCGACGGCTCCGGACGCTCGAAGCTGAAGCTGCCGGCCCTGAAGGCGGGCACGTCCAGAAATCTCAATACGGTGCGCAAACTTGCGGAGATGGCACGGGAGCTGGAGGACAGCGGAATTTGAAATCGGCAACAGCAAAGCCGATTACGATATCCGCCTTGCGCCCACCACGCACCGGCCCTACCTTAGGAGCATGAGCTCTCCTCTTCACGATGACACCGCGCTTCGGGCGCCGCCGATCGCCTTTGACAACAGCTACGGGCGCCTGCCGCCGCAGTTCTTTGCGGACCAGGCGCCGACGCCGGTTGCTGCGCCGCAGTTGATCAAGTTCAACGAGGTGCTGGCACGGGAACTCGGGCTCGACGTCGATGCCTTGAGGTTGGATGCTGCGGCGATTTTCTCCGGAAACGAGCTGCTGCCGGGATCGCAACCGATCGCCATGGCCTATGCCGGCCACCAATTCGGCAATTTCGTGCCGCAGCTTGGCGATGGCCGCGCGATCCTGCTTGGTGAGGTGAAGGATCGCAGCGGCAGGCGCCGGGACATCCAGCTCAAGGGTTCGGGGCCAACGCCGTTCTCCCGCCGCGGCGACGGCCGCGCCGCGCTTGGCCCGGTTCTGCGCGAATATATCGTCAGCGAGGCCATGCATGCGCTCGGCATTCCGACGACGCGGGCGCTCGCGGCCGTGACATCAGGCGAGCCTGTCTATCGCGAGGAAGTATTGCCCGGTGCGGTATTTACCCGCGTGGCGGCGAGCCATATCCGCGTCGGCACTTTCCAGTTCTTTGCGGCGCGGGGCGATACGGAGAGCGTGCGGACCCTGGCGGATCACGTCGTTGCCAGGCATTACCCGGAAATCAGAGACCGCAAGAACCCTTATCTTGCACTGCTGGAAGCCGTGGCCGATCGGCAAGCTTCATTGATCGCGCGCTGGCTCCATGTCGGCTTCATCCATGGGGTGATGAACACCGACAATATGACGGTATCGGGAGAGACGATCGATTTCGGTCCCTGCGCCTTTATGGATGCCTACGATCCGGCGACCGTCTTCTCGTCCATCGACCGCAACGGCCGCTATGCCTATGCCAATCAGCCCGCGATCGGCCAATGGAATCTTGCGCGCCTCGGCGAGACGCTGATCCCGCTGATCGACCCGTCCGTCGATGCGGCGATCGATCTGGCAAACACGGTCATCAAAGCCTATGGCGAACGCTTTCAGGCCTATTGGCTTGCCGGCATGCGCGCCAAGATCGGGCTTGTGAGCGAAGAGGACGGCGATCTGGACCTGATCCAGTCGCTGCTGGCGACGATGCAGCAGCAGAATGCGGATTTCACGCTCGCGTTTCGCCGCCTGGCAGCACTTGCCGGCGACGGGGACGTCAGCGATTTCGCCGCCAGTTTCAACGATCCGCAATCTGTTGCACCATGGCTGGAACGCTGGCGCGAGCGGCTTGCTCGCGATCCGCAGGCGCCGGCAGCGCGAGCTGAAGCGATGCGCAAGGTCAATCCGGCCCTCATTCCCCGCAATCACCGAATCGAGCAGGCCATCGAAGCTGCCGTCGAGGATGGTGACTTCTCGTTGTTCGAGGCCCTGCTGAAGGTGCTAGCGACCCCTTACCAGGATCAACCGGCCTTTGCGCCTTACGCGGATCCTCCATTGCCGGCAGAACGGGTGCTTCAGACCTTCTGCGGCACCTGAGGAAGCTTGAGCACATAAGCTCCGGACAGGTTTGCAGAGTCATCGTCCCGGCAACCCACCGGGAGACATGACGATGAAAGTGCACAGCAGCACCCAAAATTATTTCAGCACGCCGATCCGCAGCCAGCAAAGCAGCGACAGTGACGACAGCACACCCTTCTCGCTGCCGGACGACGGCGACGGCCAGCAGGAGGATTCGCAGGGACCGTCCATTTCGTCCAGCGGCGTCCCCTCCTCGATTTCATCCGGCTTCTGGCTCAGCCAGTTCGGCAGCACGTCGTCTTCGACCTCGGCCGACGGCGGCGAGCAGGATAGCGTGGCGGCCGCGGACGGAAGCAGCTCGGCATCGTCAAGCGGGCAATCCGATCAGGACATTCTCGACGAGTTTGCCAAATGGGCGAACATGACGCCGGCTCAGAAGATCCGCGCGCAATATCTCGAGGCGCATGGCCTGACGGAAGATTCGTTCAAGTCCTTGCCGGCCGACGAGCAGAAGGCAATCAACGACCAGATTGCCGATGAGATCAAACAGAAGCTCGGAGCCGGCAACACTGATGATGATAGCGATCAGGAAACGGA
Source organism: Rhizobium sp. BK491 (assembly GCF_014194925.1). Taxonomy (NCBI): domain Bacteria; kingdom Pseudomonadati; phylum Pseudomonadota; class Alphaproteobacteria; order Hyphomicrobiales; family Rhizobiaceae; genus Rhizobium; species Rhizobium sp. BK491. Next base: position 910,990 of record NZ_JACIAR010000002.1, on the reverse strand, counting down.
CAGCGCAGCTGCGGCATTGGCGCTGGTCTGAGTCAATTGCCAAACCACTTGAAGACGATACGGACCTGATTCACATTTCTCTCTTATCGTCTTGTTTTCATTATCGATATCTCGCTATTGCCCGACCATGCCGACGACGATCTTGCCGATCTCGGCAAACACTGCCTCGACATCTTTTGCAGGCGCGGTCGCCTCAGCAACAAAGGTCGTGACCAGGATCGCACCCCGGTCCGGCGGCCAGATGACGGCGATATCGGCGTAGGAGCCGTTATTGCCCGTGCCGGTCTTGTCGCCGACCTTCCACTCCTTCGGAAGGCCGGCCCGCAAGCGATTATTTCCCGTGGTATTGGCGACGAGCCAGTTGACCAGCTGCTCCCTTGATGTTTCCGACAGCGTATTGCCGAGTGTCAGAAGGCCGATCGAATCCAGCATCGCATCCGGGGTCGTCGTGTCGCGCGGATCGTCCTTGACGGCCTGGTTGACATCCGGCTCGTTGCGATCAAGGCGGGTCTCGGTGTCGCCTGTGGTGCGCAGCCACGAAGTCAACGCGGCAGGTCCACCGAAACTTTCGAGCAGAAGATTGCCAGCCGTATTGTCGCTCAGCGTGATAGCAGCTGCGCAGAGCTCGGCAATGGTCATCCCATCGCCGTCGGCGTGCTTTTCTGTTTCCGGCGAATAGGTGACGATCTTGTCCTTGCCGTAGGTGACGCGGCGGTCGAGCTTTTCCGTGCCCTGATCGACGCGCGCCAGCACAAAGCCGGCAGCAAGCGCCTTGTAGGTGCTGCACAGGGGAAAATGCTCCTCCTCGCGATGGCCGAGAGAAATATTGGTTTCAGTGTCGAGCACGGAGACGCCGAGGCGGCCGCCGGTCTTCTTTTCCAGATCGGCAAGCTGCTTGTCGACATCGTCGGACAGCTGCGAATTATCCGGCGCTGCGCTGTCGCTTTCCATTCCCTGGCTGCCGGCGCCGGGTGCCGCCGAATTATCCGTTGTCGCAGGCGTCTGGGGTGATGTGCCGCTATCCTGTGCAAAAAGCGCATCGGGGCCGAGCGTCAAGGCGGGAAGAAGCAGCGCCGAGCCTGCCATGAGGCGGCGGCGGGTTAGCAATGTGGGCATGCGAGAGGCCTCCAGCACAATCGGGCAGATTTTGGGCTATGCGAGGAATATGGCAAGCTCTGACCTTACCGATTGCTAGCGGATTTTATGCTGCCTTGTCGACGGTAACTTCGACCGTTACATGCGAGAGCTCGTGAATACTGGCAAGCCGCGCCTTGTAGAAAGACGGATCGCGCGAGACGAGCGTCGCGACCGCGACAATCGCGGCATGATGCCCAGGGCCGACCTGCCATACATGCAGATCGGTAATCCGATCCTCGTCCGTTTCGATCGCCTCGCGGATCTCCTCAGGCAGATCCTCGCCTTGCGGAATGAAATCGAGGAGAATGGCGCCGGAAGCGCGCAGCAGGCTCCAGGCCCATTGCAGGATGACCAGGCCGCCGACGATGCCCATGACGGGATCGAGGAAGGTCCAGCCGAAACGGCTGCCAAGCAGCAGGGCAGCGATGGCCAGAACCGAGGTCATCGCATCCGCGATGACATGGACATAGACCGAGCGCAGATTGTTATCCCTGCCACCTTTTTGGCCATGGTCGTGGTGGTGATGATCGTCGCCATGCTCATGATGATGGTCATGGGCATGGCCATGGCCATGGCTGTGCCCATGGCCGGCGTGACCGTGGTGATGATGGCTGTGATCGTCGCGCAGAAGCCATGCGCTGACGAGATTGACGATAAGGCCGACAACAGCAATTGCGATGGCCTCGCGGAAATTGATCGCCACCGGATCGAGCAATCTCAGTATGCTCTCCCAGCCCATGATCAGGGCGATCAGCGCCAACACGATCGCGCTGGCAAAGCCCGCGAGATCGCCGAACTTGCCGGTGCCGAAGGTGAAGCGTGCATTATGCGCATGTCGGCGCGCGTAGAGATAGGCGAGCGCCGAGATCAGCATGGCGCTGACATGGGTCGACATATGCCAGCCATCGGCGAGCAGCGCCATCGAGCCGTAAATCGTGCCCGCGCCGATCTCGACTACCATCATGACCGCTGTGAGTGCAATGACGAGCCAGATGCGGCGTTCGTTGCGCTGGTGGTCGGAGCCCAGAAAAACGTGGCTGTGCCCCGCTTCGGAGGAAATACTCATGACATTGGTCTCTCTTTGAACGCCTGAAACCATAAAACGCGTCCCGATCTTTCAGATGCACTTCTGGCGCTTTACGTCTTCGATTTTTCGCATGCCGTTATCGCAAAACCGCCGCACACTTTTGCGCGACATGCTTTGGTCACCGCAGATAGGTCTTCAGCACGTCGGCTATCTCATCGACTGCCTGGCGGCGGGCCTCATCAGTTTCGGCATGGAGCACATGCTCCTGCAGATGGTCCTCCAGCACCTCTCCGGTCAGCCCCGTCAGGGCACCGCGAATGGAGGCAAGGAGCTGCAGGATTTCCCCGCACGGCCGCTCGGCCTCGAGCGCGCGCTCCACCGCTTCCATCTGCCCCTTGAGGCGACGGACGCGAGAGAGAAGCTTGGCTTGCTGACGAATGGTATGGGACATCGTAGCCTCGATTTATAATATAGGGGGGTATACTACTTATGATGATGAATTGGAAGCCAGATTTCGTGGCGACGACCGGACAATGAGGTGGGCCGACGGTATCCCAGCCGGCGGTCACAGCTACCCGGCCTTGCAATTTCGACGAATGGCCTCATATATTTCTCTAGAGACTAGAGGTATTTGAGGGCCATACAATGCTGACCATCGGCGATCTATCCAAGCGGACCGGCGTGAAAGTGCCGACAATCCGCTATTACGAACAGATGGGTCTGATATCGGAGCCGGAACGCAGCGAAGGCAATCAGCGGCGTTATTCCAAAGCTGATCTTGAGCGTCTCGCCTTTATCCGCCATGGCCGCGACCTTGGACTGACGATCGATGCGATCAAGGAGCTGATCTCGCTCAGCCAACATCCGGACCGCCCCTGCGTCGGCGCCGACCGTATCGCCAAGGAACATCTGGATGACGTTCGCACCAAGATCACACGGCTGAAGAAGCTGGAGCACGAGCTGGAGCGCATCGTCTCGCATTGCGACGGCCATAGCATCGAAGACTGCTATGTGATCCGCGCGCTTTCCGATCACGGCCTATGCGAACACGAGCACTGAGCCCCCATTGACAAATACGCTGAACCGGATCATTGATGCGCTCATGATCACGAACGCGCTCCATAATTGCTCGTATTTTTGGCTGTACCTGTAACGGGCGGCCAAGACAGATCATATTGTCAACAAGCCGCCGTCAGGCGGCTTTGTTGTATCGGCAGCGTCCTGACGGCTCATTTGAAAAACAAGGACGCAAAATGCCATGCTAGACGATAGCGACATCTCACTTCTCCGCCCTCCGGTTCTGACCATCCGCAATGCCCAGCCACGCGACCTGCCTGAGCTCAACGACATGATCCGGCTGCTGGCCGCCCATCATGGCGACCCCTCCGGCACGACACCCGAACGGCTCGAGCGCGATCTCTTCGGTCCTATGCCGTGGATCACGGCGCTTGTTGCCGAAGGCGAACAGGGGCTGATCGGCTACGCCATCCTCGTGCCGCTCTACAAGGCGCAAGAGGGACAGCGAGGCATGGATCTGCACCATCTCTTCGTGCGCGACGGCCATCGCGGCCATGGCGTCGGGCAGCATCTCGTCGACCGCGCCCGCGATATCGCCCGCAAGGCGGGCTGCAGCTATCTTTCGGTCGGCGCTGCGACGGGGAATTTCCAGGCCCACCGCTTCTACGAAAACATGGATTTCAAGCCGCGTCCGGTCACCGGCATGCGCTACCTTCAGGCTCTGGCCTGATGCCGGCCTTTAAGAGGATCGCCGTCTAACGCTCGATGTCAGTGACCGATGGCGATCCCGCGGCCTGCAAAGAACCTCTCGAACACCTCCAGCGGCATTTCGGCATTCTCGCGCGTCGCATCGACGTGGCCGGATGGATTGTGGAAGCGGATACTATTGCCGTCGATGGCCGTCACCAGCACCAGATGGCCGCCCTTGGCCGGCGGTTCGGTCTCGGGCCAGCGGATCGAATGATGCACCGACGCGATGAAGAACTCCGATTGATCGAGGATATCGGCGATGTCAGCGACGGAAATGCCGGTGACGACCCGAGCATCCAGATCGAAGCGATCACGAACGAATGGGACGAACGGCGCATAGATCAATCCCTTGATCCGGCCATCCGCCTCCTCGACATAGCCGCCATATTCCCGGCAACCCATGGCCAGATCCATGATCGGGATGATTTTGCCGGTGCGGGCGGCGAGCACCATCTTCAGGCAGGCCATGCCGCAGAGATTGCCGGCCCAGCGCGCATAATCCTCGACGCTGCTTGCGCCGGATGACGCCCAGAGCGGGTCCTTCAGCAAGGCTGATTGTGCACCCTCGGCGACGACCGCCAGCGTCATGTCAGGCGTTTCCCATTGGCTGAAATAAGGAACCCTCCGCGCCACCCTCGCGTCCACGACCACACTCTCCTGTTGCCGAATCCCATGGCTACAAGCTTGATCGGAAATGCGCTAGAAAAATGGCTGTCGACTTCGATCTGCAACTGGAGATGCGACTTGGAACAGCGGTTCACATTCGACAGCGTCGCCACCCTCTACAATGCTTCCCGCCCGCTCTATCCCGATGCGCTTTTTGCCGATGTCATCGATTTTGCCAGGCTGGAAGCCAAGGATCGGGTCCTCGAAATCGGCTGCGGCACCGGACAAGCGACAGAGAGCTTTGCTCGCCGTGGCCTCTCCGTTCTCGCGCTTGATCCCGGCGCGGAACTGATTGCAGTTGCCCAGGAAAGATTGGTGGAATTTCCGCGAGTGCGGTTCGAGCACACCACCTTCGAAGCATGGCCGGGCGAGCCGGAGAGCCTCAGGCTGATATTCGCGGCCCAATCCTTCCACTGGGTTTCGCCGGAACTGCGCTTCGCCAGGACGGCCGCCGTCCTCGCGCCGGAAGGAACACTCGCCGTCTTCGGCAATGTGCCGATGAAGCCGGAACCGCCCCTGTCAGAAAAGTTCGCGGGGATCTACGCCCGCCATGCCCCGCAACTCGCCGGTCCGCCCGTGGAAGCCTGGTATCTGCCCGACGGTCCCTTTGCTTGGGAGCTGCGGCAGTCCGACCACTTCGAAGCTCCTGCGCATCATTGCTATTCTTGGAGCCGCTCGCACACGGCACAAAGCTATACCGACCTTTTGCGAACGCTCTCCAGCTACCGGCTTTTGAGCGAGGATCAGCGGCAAACGCTGCTTTCCGAGCTTGCTGATGCCATCAACGCGCATGGCGGCGTATTCGAGCTGCATTATGAAACGCATCTCTATCTCGCTCAGCGCTCGGACGCGGCTTGAGCATCTTGCGGCTTACTTCGCCGGCAGTGCCTTGAGATAGGCTGCAATCGCCTGGCGGTCGGCTGCAGGCAGGTGGGCGATGTTCTGCTGGACTTCGGCCATCGAGCCGCCGGCAGAATCGTAGTCCGGGGTGAAGCCGGTTTCGAGGTAGTTGGCGATGTCGCCGGCGCTCCAGCTGCCGATTGCCTTGGAGCCCGGGGTAATATCTGGGATCTGGCCCTTGCCCTCCGGATTGGGCGCGCCCGCCAGCCATTGGCCACTCACGAAGCCGCCGAGGCTGTCACGTGGCGTATGGCATTCGCCACAATGTCCCGGCCCTTCCACAAGATACTGACCACGCTTGACCTTCTCGTCGGCACTGGCAAGCACGATGCGCGGCTGATCGTTGAGATAGAGGAACTTCCAGCCCCCCAGCGCGAGCCGGATATTGAAGGGAAAGGGCAGCTCATGCGGCGGAACGACATTGTCGCTTTTCGACAGCGTCTTCAGGAAGGCCCAGAGATCGTTGATGTCCTTGTCGCTCATGCGGGTATAGGAGCCGTAGGGAAAGGACGGATAGAGGTGCTCGCCGTTTCTGCCGACGCCGCGCTTCATGGCATTGCCGAAATCGGCGAGCGTCCAGCTGCCAAGCCCCGCCTTCTCATCCGGCGAGATATTCGGGACATGGAAGGTGCCGAACGGGCTGGTCAGCGCCAAGCCACCCGAAAGCACCAGCTTGGCATCGCCCTGGGCGCCGGGTGCCGCATGACAGCTCGTACAGCCGCCGGCCCAGAAGACCAGCTGACCGTTTTTGACATCTGGGTCACCGAGATTGGCCCAATGGCTGGCGGGCAAGGGCGACGGCGCGGTGATGACATAGAATGCACCACCGCCGAGAATGATCACGCCAAAAAGGCAAAGCAGCCACCGAATAAACCGCGCCATCATTCCACCCCTTAGCCCAGCTCCAAAGCCAAAAGCCTCCGCAGCGGTAGAATTGTGCGGAGGCCAAAATCGATATTCAAACTAGGCCGACCTACCGCTAGTCCTTCTTGATGCGATAGGCTTGGTGACAGGCACCACAGCTGCCGCCGAGCGTCTTCAGCGTCGCGCCGACGCCGGCCTTATCGGCGGGGAGCTGGGCGAGCGCCGTCTCGGCATCGGTCGAAAGCTTGGCGGCATGCGCCTTGAAGTCATCGAGATTGTCCCAGATCTTCGGGTTGACCTCGGGATCGGTCTTGTCGCTCTGCGGATTGAACTGATCCGGAAACGCCTTGGCGGTTTCGGCGATCGTCGTCAGAGATGCCTTGACGATGTCGGCGTCATAGGGCTTGTCGCCCTTGGCAATCGCGCCGAGAGCACCCGTTGCGCCCCCGATCTTCTTCATCATGCCGATGCGGGAGTCATGCGTGCCGTCGGCCGCGACGACCGAACCCAGTGCGATGCCGGCCAGAGCCGTCGCCATCACAATCGCTTTCCACTTCATTTCGTTCTCCTACCTCTTCGCAAATGGTGCGGACCGCTTGCGCGGCCGGCGCATGATTACGGCGACATGTTTGCTGGTTTCCTTTCCGGCAATGAAGTCACAAAGTGGTGAGATGCAAGTGAAATCAGTGTCATGCTAGCGACACACTCATTCGCCGCTTCAGCCCTCACGCTAATTTCAAGCCCTCCCAGACAGTAAACACTGAAACTGCGACAAGCAGCAGCCCGGCTGCGCGGCCCGCAAAGGCAGTTGCTCTGGGATTGGCAACCAGCAGCTCGCGGCTGCGCCCGGCAGTGATGGCAAGTCCGCCGTAAACAGCAAATTGGGTCGCGATGGTCATGGCTCCCATAATGACGGCCTGTATCCACATCGGGCCGTAATCCGGCTTCAGGAATTGCGGGTACACGGCAAAGATGAAGAGATAGGCCTTGGGATTGATGAGGCAAGTCACTGCTCCCTGCCGGAAGGCTTTCCAGGCGGAGCGGCTGCCGGCAGGCCCGCTCTCCCCAACGGTTATGGAGCTGCGCATCAGCGTATAGCCGATGTAAGCCATGTAAGCTCCGCCGATCACAAGCAGCGGATTGAAGAGAACGGGCACGAAATGCATCAGCAGGCCGATGCCGATGGCGCCGTTCAGCGAATGCACCGCGCCGCCCAGCATGATGCCGCCCGTCGCGGCAAGGCCGCGGTTGCTGCCGCCGGTGAGGGAATTGGCGAGCACGAACAGCATGTCCATGCCCGGTACGATTATGATGCCCAAAAGAAGGATGAAGAAGAGCCAGAGATTTTCTGCGTAACCCATGTCAGTTGCCTATCGCCCTCTCCTTAATGACAGGAGAGGAAATGGTTGATTTTCAAGTCGATAGGCAGTCTTATAAAATGAGCCAACTGACGGGGTGTTGTCAGTAGCCTTCATCTTTGGGACAAGAAATGCGCAAGGCATCGCGCCTGTTCGAGATCATCCAGATCCTGCGGCTGGCAAAGCTGCCGGTGACGGGGGCCGATATTGCCGCCCGGCTGGAGGTGACGGTGCGTTCGGTTTATCGCGATATCGCCGCACTTCAGGCGATGCGCGTGCCGATCGAGGGCGAACGCGGCATCGGCTATATCCTGCGGCCCGGCTTCGACCTGCCGCCGCTGATGTTCTCGATCGAAGAAATGGAAGCGATCGTGCTGTCGCTGGCGCTATTGGAGCGCACCGGCGACGCCGAGCTGAAACAAGCGGCCAAGCGCGTGAGCGCCAAGATAGCCGGCGCGGTGCCTCCACCGCTGCGCCAGACGCTCGATGCCAATGCGCTGCATGCCTGGGGCTTTGCCGCACCTTCGGCCGCGGCCATCGATCTTTCGCTGGTGCGCCGCGCCATTCGCGACGAGGAAAAGCTGGACCTTGCCTATCGTGACGAGCTCGGCCGCGCCACGGAACGCATCATCCGGCCGATCGCGCTGATCTATTATGCCGAAACGGCCAACATCGTCGCCTGGTGCGAGTTGCGCCAGGCTATCCGCAACTTCCGCAGCGATCGGATCGAAGGCTGCGAGGCGACGGGATTATGGTTCAAGGGCGAAGGCGACGGTTTGAGGCAGATCTGGGTGAATGGCTGGCAGATAAACACCCCAGCCGCCGCCGGCTGAGGCGTTGGCAACATCGATCGTAAGGCCAGATCCTGTAAACCAGACAACCTCACCTCGCATCCGCATGCCGCAGCGGAATAGGTTCAGCGTAGCGCCAGGGTTCGGCTCGTCTCGCGACCAAAGCCGCTGATTTCCAGCCGGTCCCCACAGACCGAGACAATCGCGTAGGCGCTCGTGTCTTCGGTGTCCACCATGCCCTTGAAGTTGACGAAGTAAGTGCCATCCGACACGCCGAAATTGCCGGCATGATTGTGACCGTTAAGGTAAGCGACGACATGGTCATGCTCTGCCAAAAGGGCCAGCAGGCGGTCGCTGTTCAGGGCATTATGTCCATTCTCTGGGAAGACGGGATAGTGGTTCATGACGACGACCTTCTCGCCTGCCGCCTTTGCTTCCTTGAGTTTCGCGGCAAGCCAGTCATATTGTGTCTCGCCGATCGCCCCGTTCCAGCGCTGGCCATTGAGAGCGCCGGCGATCTCCAGCGCCTTCATCAAATCCTTCGCCTCCTGCCGCCGCGGATCGCCTTCCGGCGGGGCAAAGACGCTGATTTCATTGCCGTCAAGCGCGATGAAGCGATAGCCGGAAAGACTGAAATCGTAATAGGCCGACGGCATGCCGACCCGCGCCGGCACCATGCCGAGATGTTGCGGAGCAACGGCGAAATCATGGTTGCCGAGCAGGAAATGCTTGCGATGACGCAAGGCTTGGTAGACCGGCAAAACGGCGTCGAAGCTCTTCCATTCGCGGTCGATGATATCGCCGAGCGTGACGACGAAGGCGAGATCGTGCCGATTGAACTCCTCGATCGCCGCTCGAAGTTTGTCGAGACTGTTCGCGGGATAGCGATTGAGGGTGAGATTGGGCGCGAGATCGGCATATTGCGGATCGGCGATGACACCGAAGCGGAAAAGCGGCGCTGATGGCATTCAGCCTCCTGTGGCGATCTCCCGGGCCGCCAAGCGGCACACGGATATATCAATAAGGCTGCTCATAAGAAAACACCCGACGCCAGGAAGACGCCGGGTGCGAAAGCCAGCCTATGCGGCAAACCTTACTTCGTCGCGGCTTCGTAGCGCTCCAGGACGTAGTCCCAGTTGATAAGGCTGTCGATGAAGGCTTCGAGGTACTTCGGGCGCAGGTTGCGGTAGTCGATGTAGTAGGAGTGTTCCCATACGTCGACGCCGAGGATCGGGTCGGCGCCGTGAACGAGCGGGTTTTCGCCGTTCGGGGTCTTGGAGATTTCCAGCTTGCCGTTCTTGACGGAAACCCATGCCCAGCCGGAGCCGAACTGAGTGGCGCCGGCAGCGGCGAAATCGGCTTTGAACTTGTCGTAGCCGCCGAGATCGGAAGCAAACGCTGCTTCGAGCTTGCCCGGCAGCTTGTTGCCGCCGCCGCCCTTCTTCATCCACTTCCAGAAATGGATGTGGTTGTAGTGCTGGGCAGCATTGTTGAAGAGGCCGGCATTGGTGCCGAAGGACTTCTTCACGATTTCTTCGAGCGAAAGATCGGCAAGACCTGCTTCCGCAGCGAGCTTGTTGCCGTTGTCGACATAGGCCTTGTGGTGCTTGTCGTGGTGATATTCGAGGGTCTCACGCGACATGAAGGGCGAAAGTGCATCGTAATCATAAGGAAGTTCAGGCAATTCGAAAGCCATGGTCATATCTCCTCTTGGCAAAAAATTGCGTCGGCAGGTGAAGCGGAACATAGGAGCCGTCGCCTGGAAGAGCAACCGGCGACATGCCAAAAAAGTTGCACGTAGGAGCAAAAATTGCCCTACTTTTCAAATAGGTATAGCATCGACTTAGAAGTTTACCTTATTGCATATGATGATGTTTCGATACAGGGCGGACTGCCGCGGCAAAACATCGACAAGGCATAGCCCCAAGGCTAGTTTACGGATCTCCTGTCGTGATGAGGAACATCTGTGACGATCGCCTGCCTGCACACCGCCGAAAGCAATATCACCGTCTATGAAGCGGCGGCGAAGGCACTCGGGTTGCCTGATGGCATGCTGCATCATCATGTCCGTGCCGATCTTCTTCTCGCCGCCGAAAAGGTGGGACGCCTGACGGATGAGATTTCGGCCGAAACGGCAGCGCTTCTCTGGCATCTGGCGGAGGATGCCGATGCCGTCGTGCTCAACTGCTCGACACTAGGCCCAGCAGCGTCGAAGATCGCGGCCGGCGCCGGAGCCCCGATCATCCAGGCAGATGCAGTGTTGGCAGAGCAGGCGGTCAAGGCGGGCGGTAAGGTTATCGTGCTGTGCACCGTCGAAACGACCATCGCCCCGACGACTGCACTTTTCGAAGCGGCGGCTAAGGCGACGAGTGCCGAAATCGAGGTTCGGCTGGTGCCGGGTGCATGGGCGCACTTCCGGGCCGAGGATCTCTCGGCCTATCTTGCGGCTATTGCCGATGCGATGAAAGCGTTCAGCGGCGAAAGCGCTGTCACGATCGCTTTCGCTCAAGCCTCGATGACGGATGCCGTTCACCTTCTTCCGGAAAACTGCCCGCAACCTATGACTGGTCCGGCGACCGCACTTGCCGCCGCAATGGCGAAGATTACGGGCAGCTGAAGCATTATAAATTCCGCCCGAAATAGACGTTCACCTCGGCTATGCGGTCGCCGGCGAAGCGGATCAGCTCGACATTGCGAAAGCTGGCGCCATCCATCTTCTCGGCGCGATAGCCGACGATCACATCGTCACCATCCGCGACCAGATGTTCGATATGAATATCGCGAAACACCTTCTCCTTCGGCCAGCAGTGCTCGAAATACCGCTTCCGGTCGATGTGATCGTCGCGCGGACTGGAAAAGGTGAAATCCCGGGTCAGCATCGGGTCGACAATATCGGGATGCTGAGCGACATAGGCTGCAAACAGCCGCCGGACCGTATCGCAACGGGCATTTTCGAGAGAGTTCATAATCTACCTCCTCCTTTGCATCAGGACGGGGTTTGATCCGCCAACCATAAACTGATTGCATAATGCAATCAGTTTATAACATCAGCCCGGCGAACCGACAAGGCGCTTTGCGGACTTGGCATTGCCGTCCGCGTGGTCCAAACTCCTCGAACACCCCAATCAGCAGAAAGCCATCGCAAGTGTCCGAGGCTCATAACCACATGTTGGAAAAGCTGCGTCGGCTGGCGGCCAAAGACAATCGTCCGGCGGTCGAGCCAACCGGCATCGGCAGCTATTCCACGCTTTTTACCTTCGTGACGCGCGAACGCGAACGCATTGCTGGCTCCGCCTTTTCCCAGGTTTCAATCGTCGCCATCCTCGAAGGTTCCAAGGAAATCGTCAGCATGGGACGGCAGCGGCATTTTTCGGCCGGTACGGTGCTCGTGCTGCCGGCTGGGTGGAGCGGCGATATCGTCAACGACCCCGATCCGCAGACCGGCGTCTATCGGGCGATCTTCATCACCTTTCCCGAGGAATTGACACGGCGGGCGGCAAAAGCCTTTCCGCCAGCCCAAACCGCATCGCAGATCGACCTGCCGCTCGATTCGTTACTGGCCGCTGCCATCGGCCATGCCGGCGAAGGCATTGCCAGTGGAAGCCTGCCGATCCCACTGATCGAGCACAGACTCGTGGAAATACTCATGGTGCTCGGCATGCGTGGCGCCCTGCCCGGATCGCCGGCGACAACCGCCGAGGCGGTGCGGGCGCTGGTGCGCTGGCAGCCGGACCGTGCCTGGACAGCCGATCTTATCGCCGCCGAGCTTGGTACGAGCAACGCGACATTACGCCGCCGCCTGTCACGCGAGGGCGCTTCCCTGCGAGAGGTACTGGCAAGCGAACGTGTGGCGCTGGCAACGACCCTTCTCGCGGAGGACGGGCTGTCGCTGCGGGAAGCCGCCCTTGCGACAGGCTATCGCTCACCGCGCCGTTTCGCTGATCGACTTCGCAGCGCGTGAGCGTTTCCGACCGCATTTTGAGCGTTTGGGTGCGCAGCCGACTGGCACGAATTTGTTAGACCCTGCCCTCGAAGCTCACAGGAGCGAACCGCGAAAGGGCAACATCATGAAAACCATGCTCAACCTTCTGAACGTCATCGTCATTACAGTAGCCGTCGCCACGCCGGCGCTATCGGCCGATCTCAAGGTGACATTTGCCAAGAGCAGCGGCCAGATGCTGCTGCCGGAAAACGCCTCCTGCATTTCGACAGCGTCCGACAAATCGGCGCCCGGCCCTAACAAGAGCCTTGCCGTCTCCTGGTCGAAAGGGCCGAAGGGAACGCGATCCTATGCGCTGACGATGGTCGACCCGGACGTGCCCGCCGATTTCTCGCTGTTCAACAAGGCGGACAAAACCATCTCGAAGGATTTCAAACGGATGGAATTCGTTCACTGGGTGCTGGCCGATATTCCTCCATCGCGCACTAGCCTTGCCGAAGGCGCGGACGGAAACGGCCCTTCGGCCAATGGCCTACCGCTCGAACGCACGGCCTATGGGCGACGCGGCCAGAATGGCGCCGGCGGCGGCAATTTGAAGGACGGACCGCATGGCGGCTACATGGGCGCCTGCCCGCCCTGGAATGACGAACGTGTTCACAGCTACCACGTCACCGTCTATGCGCTCGATGTCGACCGGCTGAAGCTTCCCGATCTCTTCACCCGTGCCGACCTGCTCGCCGCAGCAAAGGGTCATATCCTGGCATCGGGCAGCCAGGAACTGTTTTACACATTGAATGCAAAGGCCGAGAAATGACCGAGACGAGATGGGATGTAGCAGCACCCGCCGAGCCGGAAACCGCGCATTGGATGCGGAACCTGATCATCTGCCTCGTCGGCTCGTTCACGACGATCGTCGCGATGACGCTGCTACTCCCCTTCCTGCCGCTCTATATCGAGGAACTCGGCGTCAGCGACAAAGCCGCGATCGTGCAATGGTCCGGCATCGCCTATGGCGCCACCTTCTTTGCCGCCGCCTTCGTCGCGCCGCTCTGGGGGCGGCTCGGCGATATCTATGGCCGCAAGCTGATGCTGATCCGCGCCAGCCTCGGCATGACGGTCGCCATCTCTCTGATGGGCATGGCCGGCAATGTCTGGCAACTGGTGGCGCTGCGCCTCTTCACCGGTCTCGCCGGCGGCTATGCCTCGGGTTCGATGGTGCTGGTGGCCGCGCAGACGCCGAAGCATCGCTCGGCCTGGGCGCTGGGTACGCTTTCGGCTGGTATCATGGCGGGTAATCTCGTCGGGCCACTGATCGGCGGCGCGCTGCCGCCTGTTATCGGTATTCGCGGCACTTTCCTGCTGGCCGGCGGCGTAATCTTCCTGACCTTCCTGGCAACGACCTTCCTGATCAAGGAGGAGAAATCCACCGCGCGCAAGAAGGCTGCGAAGGCCAGCAGCAGCTGGGCCTCCATTCCGGACAAGCGCCCCGTCATCGCCATGCTGTCGCTCGGCCTGCTGCTGATGCTCGCCAATATGTCGATCGAGCCGATCATAACGGTCTATGTCGCGCAGTTCGTTAGCGACGCCAGGGTGACGATGGTGTCGGGCGTCGTGATGGCCGCAGCGGCGCTCGGCAGCATCCTGTCGTCCTCGTGGCTCGGCAAGCTCGCCGATCGCATCGGATACTGGAGCGTCATCATGGTCGCCCTCGCCGCCGCTGCGCTGCTGCTGATACCGCAGGCCTTCGTCACCTCGGCCTGGCAATTGATCGGCTTGCGCTTCCTGATGGGTGTGGCGCTCGGCGGCCTCCTGCCCTGCATCACCGCCGTTATCAGGCACAATGTGCCCGATGCGGCCACCGGCAGCATTCTCGGGCTCTCCATCTCCTCGCAATATGTCGGTCAGGTGGCAGGCCCGGTCCTGGGCGGCTTCGTCGGTGGTCATATCGGCATGCGCGCCGTGTTCCTCGGAACCTGCGTTCTACTGGCGATCGGGGCGGTCTATTGCTGGTGGGTCAGCCCGAAGAAAGAGGCGGAATAGTCTCGTCAGCGAAAATCGCTAGCGGTCAGGACGTACAGGCGTCGTCGGGCATGGCCGTAGGCTCTGGCGGCGACCTTCTGGATCGCGTCTCGTCCGTCATCGAAGGCGGCAAGATATCCAGCTTCGGTATGCGAACCCGGGAAGACATCCGCGTCGACCAGAAACGAAACCTCGAACATGCCGTCATAGCCGGTGAAACGGATACGCCTCGCCGAAGCGTCGTAACTGCGGCTGCGATTGGGAAAGCTCAGGCTCATCGTCAACTACCTCGAAACAAAACCGACCCGGCGGCCTGATTAAGGCCGACGGTTTCAATTGCTTCCGACTTCACCAGGTCAATCCGAACAGCGTCGAATAGACGACGAAGGCAATCGCCAACACGACGCAGAGCTGGAGGAAAGCCCTGTAATAGTCGAAGAGATAGACAGAGGCAGGAAGAGAGATTTTCATGGCGGCCTCCTTAAGGGTTTTGCCAACCGAGATCATAATATCACAAAAGCCCCCTTCGCGCCGTTTAATTTGGATTGGGTTTGCGCTACAATAATATCCGTCTGGGATCTTCGCCTTATCTCGATAGTCTTGGAGAACAGCAGTGCTTCCGACTTTTGAAACTGGCCGCCTGATCCTGCGCCCGCGCACCTTGGCGGACATCGACGATTGCCTCGCCATGGATCGGGATCCGGAGGTGACGAGACTCATTCCGGGGCCGTGGGGCGATCCGGAGGCACACCGACTATTCCTGACGAGCCGCATGGAGGCTGATTTCGGTGATGGCCTCGGCTATTGGTCAATCTTCGCCAAGGAGGATCCGAAGCAATTTCTCGGCTGGATTTTACTGATCCCCGTCGACGCGGTCGGGCCAGACATCGAGATTGGCTGGCGGTTGAACAGGTTCGCCTGGGGCAAAGGCTATGCCACGGAAGCGGCAAGGCCGGTTCTCACGCATGCTTTCGGAACACTTGGCCTCGAACGGCTGATTGCCGATATCGCACCCGGCAACACCGCTTCCATGCGCGTCGCCGAAAAGCTCGGCCTGTCCCCGACGCGCGAGACAACGTATCTCGGCCAGCCCTTTGCGTCCTATCAGATGACCAGGAACGCTTTCGAAGCTCGGTAGATTGTAACCTGTCAGGCCTCACTACTCTTCGCTGGCGCTGCGGCCGTGCGCCCAATCCATGTAAAGTTCCAGCGCCTTGCGGGCGACCGGCCCTTCCTGGAATTCGCAGCCATCGAGGCGATTGACGCTGACGACCTTGGAATAGTTGCCGGTCGTGAAGATTTCATCTGCCGCCATGAACTGCTCGACGGATAGAGTTTCCTCCCGCACGTCGAAGCCTTCCCGACGCAATAGCCCGATGACGCGGGCCCGCGTGATACCGGCAAGGAAGGTGCGGTTGGCGACCGGCGTATAGACGATGCCGCCCTTGACCATGAAAACGTTGGACGACGCCGTCTCGACGACGTTGCCGTTCATGTCGCGCACGAGCGCATTGTTGAAACCGCGGCCCCTCGCCTCCAGGATCATGCGGCCGCTGTTCGGATAGAGCGATCCCGCCTTGGCGTCGGTCATCGCCGTCTCCGGCGATGGGCGGCGGAAGGGCGAGACCGTGAGCGTGATGCCGCCATTGCCGCCAAGCGGAGCTTCGAACAGGCAGAGCGCGAAACGCGTCGATTCCGCGTCGACGGCAACGACGCTGCCCGGCGAACCATGCTCGCCCCAATACATCGGCTTGATATAGATCGGCGTCTTGCCGTCGAATTTCTTGATGCCTTCCCAGGCGAGCGCCTCGATCTCTTCAGCCGTCTTCACCGGCTTCAGGCCCATCGCAATGGCGGAGCGGTTAATGCGCTGGCAATGGAGGTCGAGATCAGGGGCGATGCCATCGAACCAGCGGGCACCATCGAACACGGTCGAACCAAGCCACATGGCATGCGAAGTCGGCCCGATCAGCGGCGGATTGCCGGAAAGCCATTCTCCTTCGACATAGGTCCAGGTGGTGGTTCGGGGCGACGTATCGACGGACATGGTATTTCCTCCCTTTGATCGGTTCAGCTTTCGCCGGATCGCCGAACCGCTCCATCTTTTTGTTTTCTCGCAATTCCGGACGGAAAGCCGTGACCGCGCTTTGGCGGAATTGCTTTAGATGGCGAAGAGCAAATAACCCTGCAACCCAAGGGTCAAGCGGAAACTGCGCGGTAAAATTCATTTGCAACAAAGCGCCCGATACCGCATTCATAACGCAATTTTCATGCGTCGAAACAACGACTTGACGAATAGATCCATCAGGAAAAGTGATGAACCGTAGGAATCGTCAAGAGACAGGAAGAACCCCATGAAAGCCATGTATTACGAGGCCTTCGAGGCAACACCCGAAATCCGCACCCTGCCAGATCCGACACCGGGCGAAGATGGCGTCGTTATCGCCGTCGGCGCGACGGGGCTCTGCCGCAGCGACTGGCATGGCTGGATGGGTCATGATCCCGATATCAGGCTGCCGCATGTGCCGGGCCATGAGCTTGCCGGCAAGGTGGTGGCGGCCGGGCGCGGCGTCGTCCGCTTCAAGGTGGGCGATCGCGTCACCGTTCCCTTCGTCTCCGGCTGCGGCCACTGTGCCGAATGCCATTCCGGCAACCAGCAGGTCTGCCCCAGCCAGTTCCAGCCCGGCTTCACCCATTGGGGCTCCTTTGCCGAATATGTCGCGATCGACTATGCCGACACCAATCTCGTCCACTTGCCGGACTCGGTAGACGACGCGACGGCGGCAAGCCTCGGCTGCCGTTTCGCCACCTCCTTCCGTGCCGTTGCCGATCAGGCGAAGACCCGTCCCGGCGAATGGATCGCCGTTCATGGCTGCGGCGGCGTCGGCCTGTCGGCGATCATGATCGCGAGCGCCCTTGGCGCCAACGCCATCGCCATCGACATTTCCGACGAGAAGCTCGCCTTCGCCCGCGAATGTGGGGCAGTCGCGACCATTAATGCGGCCGAGGTCGCCGATGTGGCCGAGGCCGTACGCGAGATCACCAAGGGCGGCGCGCATGTCTCGATCGACGCGCTCGGCCATCCCACGACCTGCTTCAATTCCATCAAGAACCTGCGTCGCCGCGGCCGGCATGTGCAGGTTGGCCTTATGCTCGGCGATTATGCGACGCCACAGATCCCGATGGCGCAGGTCATCGGCCATGAGCTGGAAATCTACGGCAGCCACGGCATGCAGGCCTGGCGCTACGATGCCATGCTCGACATGCTCGCCGCCGGCAAGATAGCGCCCCAGAAACTCATCGGTCGCAGTATCAGCCTGGAAGAAGCCGTTCCGGCGCTGATGTCTCTTGATAAAGCCGAAGGCAAGGGCATCAGCGTCATTACACGGTTCTGATATATCCCGGTGCTATGCGCATCCAGAGAAACGGCAATCCAGAAAGAGGAAACGCTCATGGCATGGTCTGCCGGTCAATATCTGAAATTCGAAGATGAACGCACGCGCCCCTCGCGCGACCTGCTGGCTCAGGTACCGCTGGATCGGATCGAACGCGCGATCGACCTCGGTTGCGGCCCCGGCAATTCGACCGAGCTGATCATCGAGCGCTATGGTGCTGCCGGCGTCTCCGGCCTCGATAGCGACGACAACATGCTGGAGGAGGCGCGCAAGCGCTTGCCCGGCACAAGCTTCGTCAAGGCGGATCTCGCCACATGGCAGCCGGAAGAACCGGTGGATCTGCTCTTTGCCAATGCGGTCTTCCAATGGCTCCCAAATCATCTCGATATCCTCGACCACCTGATGGACGGGCTGAAGCCCGGCGGCGTGCTTGCCGTGCAGATGCCCGACAATCTGACGGAGCATAGCCATCTGATGATGGAAGAAACCGCAAAGAACGGTCCCTGGAGCGATGCCTTCGCTAAGAAGAGCGTACGCCGCAATCCCCTACCTGCGCCCTCGGTCTATTATAACAGGCTGATCGGCAAGTCCGTCCGGGTCGATATCTGGCACACCAACTACAATCACGTGCTGGAAAACGCAGCAGCCATTGTCGAATGGGTGAAGGGCACGGGCCTGCGTCCCTATCTCGACCATGTCGGCGCCGAGCATCGCGATGCCTTCATCGCCGAATATCTGAAGCATATCGAGAAAGCCTATCCGCCGCTTGTCGACGGCAAGGTGCTGTTGCGCTTCCCGCGGCTCTTCCTGGTCGCGGTGAAGAAATAGGTTATCTATCAGCCCCGAAATACCTGTTGGCGGCGGTGCGTCGATCCCATCGACAACCGGCGCCGGCCCGCGCTAGAACATGACAAGCCAAAGCTGAAACAGCAACAGCTCCGAGGAGATAGTCGATGTCGTCCAGAAGCCCAGAATATGGCCTCCAGAAGGAGATCCGTGCATGACCACCCCCGACGTCGCACCGGCCCCGCCGCTGACATTCGTGATCTTCGGCGCCGCCGGCGATCTCACCCGGCGCCTGCTGATCCCGACGCTGATCAACATGACCCGCAGCGGGCTTATCGGCGACGATTTGCATATTCTCGGCATCGGCATCGAGACCGGCGGCGCCGACATGCTGCTCGATCGCCTGGAATCGTTCCTGAAGACATCAGGCGACATGGACGATCCGGAGCGGCAGGCAGCATGGCAGAGCCTGCGCAAGCGCATCAGCTATATTTCCGGCGATTTCACCCAGAACGGCGTCTACAAGGAGATTTCGGATTATCTCTCGCATGCGGCCAGCGCCAACGCAGCCTTTTATTTCGCCGTGCCACCGCGCTTCTTCGGCGATATCGCCGAGAAACTCTCCGAAAACGGACTGATGAACGAAGCGACCGGGGCTTTCCGCCGCATCGCGATCGAAAAACCCTTTGGCCATGATCTTGCCTCGGCACAGGCTTTGAATGCGCGGCTGCTGAACCATGTATCCGAAAGCCAAATCTACCGCATCGACCATTTCCTCGGCAAGGAAACCGTGCAGAACATCATGACGACGCGCTTCGCCAACATGATGATCGAGGCACTGTGGAACAACAACTATATCGACCACGTGCAGATCACGGCGGCCGAGCTTGTGGACGTCGGCACGCGCGGCAAATTCTACGATGCGACCGGCGCGCTACGCGACATGGTGCCGAACCACCTCTTTCAGCTGCTGGCGATGGTGGCGATGGAACCGCCGAACAGCTTCGATGCCGAATCCATCCGCAATGAGAAGGGCAAGGTACTGAAGGCCTTGCGCGTGTACTCGCGGGAGGAAGCAATCAAGAACGGCGTACGCGGCGCCTATACGGCCGGCCCGATTGCCGGCAGGGATCTGCCGGCCTTTACCCAGACACCCGATGTCGCGCCCGACAGCAACACCGAAACCTTCGTGGCGCTGAAACTCCTAGTCGATACCTGGCGTTGGGCCGGCGTGCCCTTCTACCTGCGCACGGGCAAGGCGATGAAGGCGCGGGATACGGAAGTGGTCATCACCTTCCGGCCGGTGCCCTTCGCCCAGTTCCCGCGCCACGAATCCCGCCCCGAATTGCCGCCGAACAGGCTCATCATCCAGGTGCAGCCCGACGAAGGGCTCGATATGGAAATCTCGATCAAATCGCCGGGGCTGGTGCTGAAAACCGCGCCCGTTTCGCTCGATTTCCGTTATGCCGACAGTTTCGACATCGGCAAGCAGACCGGCTACGAAAGCCTGTTCTACGAACTCTTCGTCGGCGACCAGACGCTCTTCCAGCGCGCCGACGGCATCGAAGCCGGCTGGGCGGCCGTGCAGCCCTTCCTCGACCTCTGGGCCGAAGGCGGCAAACCCGATCCTTACGCCCCCGGCAGCACCGGCCCGGCCTGCGCCGACGAACTCATCGAACGCGACGGCCGCAAATGGCATGAGATCGATGGGACACTGAAGAGCAGGAAATTCTAACGCTGAAGAAGATCAGCGGATGGAGGCTGACTGCCTGCCTTTTATGGGGCGCAACATGGCGAGGTCGGTCCTGCTTTCTGAACAACAAAAAGCCGCCGGGATTTGGCCAGCGGCTTTCTTTTCAAGGCAATAGCAGCCTAGATGAACTGATGCAGGCCCGGAACGGAATTGACGACCTGGTCGACTACCTCGTCGCCGGCATGCTGGCGGGCGGTTGCGATCGTTTCCTTGGCAAGCGAGCTGATCTCACCCATGCTGAGACCACTGCTCATCAGCTGCTGACCGAGCGCCATCAGGCCGCCACCGCCGCCGACTGCGCTGAGCAGGCCGCCGAGCAGGCCACCGCCACCCGTTTCCTCGCCGTTATATTGAGCAACGAGATCGGAGGCGCCGGGAATGGATTCGATCATCTTGGTGACGGGACCATCCGGAGCTTCGCGCTGCAGGAAACCGAGAATCATGCCAACGGCCTTTT
Source organism: Rhizobium sp. BK491 (assembly GCF_014194925.1). Taxonomy (NCBI): domain Bacteria; kingdom Pseudomonadati; phylum Pseudomonadota; class Alphaproteobacteria; order Hyphomicrobiales; family Rhizobiaceae; genus Rhizobium; species Rhizobium sp. BK491. The sequence continues at coordinate 890,130 of NZ_JACIAR010000002.1, read as the reverse complement.
CCGCAAGGTCGGGAGCGATGCCGGCTTTGGTCGCGATCTGATCAATAACTTCGTTCACTGTGGCCTCCTGCCTTTATAACGTTAACGTCAACGTAACTGAATGAAGCAACCGACACAAGCCGCGCCGGAGGTCAACATTCTACCAGAAGCGGAACCTTGAAGCGAATGGTTGTCCCTCTTCATGCGAGTTCTTATAACAGTGTCAGGACAAATCGATGAATGGCCCTGGCAGCCTTGAAACGCTGCTGTGCCGCCGCCCTAGTACCGGATGATCTTGGATCGATTCGATCCAAGATCATCCGGTATTAGAATCAAATAGGTAGAGCATAAAGCCGAAAACCGGTGACACTTTTCGGCATCATGCTCTAAGGGAGACGACACTATGCAGCAGCAGGATGGACAGATTTTCGTCGGCGCGAGCCGCAACCCCGATGAAAGCATCAATAAGGACGAGTTCCTGACGCTGAAATTCGGCAACCGTCACGGTCTTGTCACCGGCGCGACCGGCACCGGCAAGACGGTAACGCTGCAGGTGCTAGCGGAAGGATTTTCCAAGGCCGGCGTGCCCGTTTTCTGTGCCGACATCAAGGGCGATCTCTCCGGCATCGCCGTCAAGGGCGAGCCAAAGGATTTCCTGCTGAAGCGCGCCGAAGAAATCGGTCTCTCACCCTATGAATTCGATCAATTCCCGGTCATCTTCTGGGATCTCTATGGCGAAAAGGGCCATCGCGTGCGCACAACCATCGCCGAGATGGGGCCGCTGCTGCTGGCGCGCCTGATGGATGCGTCCGAGGCGCAGGAAGGCGTGCTCAACATCGCCTTCAAGATCGCCGATGAGAACGGCCTGGCGCTGCTCGATCTCAAGGACCTGCAGGCGCTGCTGAACTATATGGGCGACAATGCCAGCGAGCTTTCCAGCAAATACGGCCTGATCTCGAAATCGTCGGTCGGCTCGATCCAGCGCGCAATGCTTGTTCTGGAGCAGCAAGGCGCGGAAAACTTCTTCGGCGAACCGGCGCTGAAAATCTCCGACATCATGCGGGTCAGCAACGATGGCTACGGGCAGGTCTCGGTGCTTGCAGCCGACAAGCTGATGATGAACCCGCGCCTCTATGCCACCTTCCTGCTGTGGCTGCTCTCAGAACTGTTCGAGGAATTGCCCGAAGTCGGTGATCCGGAAAAGCCGAAGCTGGTCTTCTTCTTCGATGAGGCGCATCTGCTCTTCAACGACGCGCCGAAGGTACTGATCGAGCGCGTCGAACAGGTGGTGCGCCTGATCCGCTCCAAGGGCGTCGGCGTCTATTTCGTCACCCAGAACCCGCTCGACGTACCAGAAACGGTGCTGGCGCAGCTCGGCAATCGCGTGCAGCATGCGCTTCGCGCCTATACACCGCGCGAGCAGAAGGCCGTGCAGACAGCAGCCTCGACATTCCGGCCCAATCCGGCTTTCGATTGCGCCACCGTCATCACCACGCTCGGCACTGGCGAGGCGCTGGTGTCGATGCTTGAGGGCAAGGGTGCGCCGTCCGTCGTCGAACGCACGCTGATCCGCCCGCCATCCGGCCGTATCGGCCCCGTCACCGATGGCGAGCGCCAAGCCATCATCAACGGCAGTCCGGTTGCCGGCGTCTATGACCAAACGATCGACCGCGAATCCGCCTATGAGATCCTGACCGAGCGGGCACGCAAGGCGGCTGCGCCGCAGAGCGAGAGTGCCGGCGACGGCTGGACCTTGCCCGGCTTCGGCAGCGACAGCAGCAAGCCGCCAAGCCGCGGCCGTTCGGGCTATCAGCGCGAGACGATCCTGGAAGCGACGATGAAAAGCATGGCCCGCACGGTGGCAACGCAAGTGGGACGGGCGCTGGTGCGCGGCATCCTCGGCAGCCTGAAACGGTAGGAAAGCCACCCTCCCCTTGAGGGGGAGGGTCGGAGCGCAGCTCCGGGGTGGGGTGAACTTGGCGACCTTTGCAGGTCCGAATATCACCCCCACCCGCCGCTTTGCGGCGACCTCCCCCTCAAGGGGGAGGTGTTACCCCCAACGGGGATAAAAACTACCGTACCGGGGCGACCAGCGAGAAGAACGCTCCCTGAGGATCGGTCGCCTGGACGATCCAGCTGCCGCCGGGGACCTCCATCGGGCCGTTGACGATCCTGCCGCCGCCTTCCGTGATACGGGTGATTGCAGCGTCGATCGCCGGGACGTTGACATAGAAATTCCAGGCAGCCATCGGCATTTCCGAGGGCTTGGTCATGATGCCGCCGAAGTCGCGATCGCCGATCTTGAAGATCTTGTACTTGCCCATCGGCCCCATGTCGAAATCGGAGCTCAGCTCCCAGCCGAACATCTCACTATAGAAATCGAAGGCCTTCGGGCCATCGTTGGAATAGAGCTCGTGCCAGCCGAAATAGCCCGGTGTCGCAGGAGCAGGCGGCTCCCAATCCTGGCCCGGCAGCGGCGTGAACAGGCAGAAGGCTGCGCCGTAGGGATCGGAGACGACGGAGAACCGCCCGACGCCTGGAATATCTGCCGGCTCCCGATAGGTCTTTCCGCCCTTGGCGACAACGGTCTTGGTGGCGTCATCGACATTGGGAACGCCGATATATCCGGTCCAGCAGGGTGGCGTGCCCATGGCCTTGGCCTCTTCAGGCAGGATCATCAGACCGGCAACGGGGCCGGCGCCGGCGCTGAACAATGTATAGTCCATGCCGACTTCCGGCATACCGGCATCCGCCGCATCCCAGCCGACGACTTTGGTATAGAAGGCTTCCGCCGCCTTCATGTCCGTCGTCATCAGCTCGTACCAGACAAAATATCCCTTCTCTGCCATGATCTCTCTCCCTACTGTGATTGTGACGGTCATCCGTCTCATCCTGAGCCTGATGTCGACGCAGGTACATGATGGCCGATGAACGTGACGGCCGAACGATGGTCAATCGGTTGATCCGTCGCTTCCTGGCGAGCAGGCTCCAGGTCTTAACTAGGCGCAAGGAGAAATAATTCGACCCCTTGCGCCGCATGGCGTAAATTTGGCAGTCTCGTCATGCTTCAATGGCAGCAGGAGCCCGCCTTCGCCGCCTCCTGATATTCGTCGTGGCGTCGCACGAAATCCATGGTGTGGCCTTCATTCCGGCCCTTCGGCGCATTGTCGAGGATCATCAGCGTACCGATCATTTCCTCGCCGCCGCGGGCATAGCTGGAATAGGTGTGGAAGATATTGCCGGCTTCATCCTTGTAGAAGGCGCTGAGACCGGGCAACTCGTCGTTGCCGTCGGCGGCGTTCATATCGTTGAAATTATAGAACACCTTTTCACCGGCGAGCTGCTCTTTGGTGAAAGAGACGTGATAGTCGAAATTGAAATCGTTGGAGAAGGACGACACCCATGGGAACTTCCAGCCCATGCGTTTCTTGTAGGCCTCTATCTTTTCGATTGGCGCGCGGGCAACGGCGACCAACGTGACATCGTGATGGTTGAGATGCGGAAGCGTTCCATCGAAATGATCGGCAAGGAAGGAGCAGCCGGTGCATCCGGCATCCCAGTCCGGGCCGAGCATGAAGTGATAAATGATGAGCTGGCTGCGGCCGTCGAAGAGATCTGCAAGTGTCCTCTTGCCGGCCGATGTGTCGAAAACATAGTCCTTCTCGACCTTTACCCAAGGCAAGGCCAGGCGTTCGGCATTGACGCGATCGCGAAGATGCGTGGCCTCCTTTTCCCTGGCGAGCAATTGACGGCGGGCCTCCAGCCACACATCCCTGGAAACGACCTGGTTCATTGTCCGCGCCCTCCTCCGGCGTTTTCATTCCCAAATCTTGACAAATATATTGATATCAATATTAATGAAGCATGTCAAACGCAGTCGAAATCCCCTTTGAAACCACGCTGTTAGTGCGCGACACCTGCCTATGTCTGCATGTTCAGCGAGCAGCGCGCGCTCTTGCCCGTCGCTTTGACGAGGCGCTACGGCCGTTCGGCCTTACCAACGGCCAGTTCTCCCTGATGATGTCCCTGAACCGGCCCGTGCCGGCATCCATGGGATCGGTCACAGCACTCCTGGCAATAGACCAGACGACGCTGACGGCGGCCTTAAAGCCACTGGAACGGCGGGGGTGGGTCAATATCATGCCGAATCCAAAAGATCGACGCGCCCGCCTGCTCAGCCTCACCCCATCCGGCAAGGCAGCACTCGCCGCCGCCGTGCCAATCTGGAAGACGACGCACGCCGCGCTCGAAGAGCGGCTGCCCGACGGCAGCGGTGACCGCCTGCGCAGCGATCTTGCTATTCTGCTTTGAATTGCGCCTCAGATAGCCGTGGATCGCCCTCGAAATCCTGTCTTTCGAAGCCGATGCGGCGCCGTGGGAATTCGCACAGCGCCTGTACCCCGACGCGCGACAGCCGGATGCGCCAGGTCTGGCGTTCAACGGGTTCGCGGGCAGAGAAGGCTCTGGCCGTGAGCAGCGCTATGTTCATGCCTTCGCGAGGATCGCGGACGGAACGATAGAGGATTGCCTCGATGCCGCCGGTTCGCGCTGCCTCTGCAAGCGACTGGCAAGCCTCATAGTCGATCGGATCGGTCCACAGCTGCCGATCGCGATCCAAGGGAGACGCAGTCAGATCGATCGCCGCCTTCGTCGTAATCGCAGCAGCAAAGGCGGTATATTCGGCGGCATTGGCGGGCAACGGCGTATCGGGGGAATCACGGAAGAAGAGCAGCCGATAGAAGCTCATTTCAGCCAGGGCCGTCTCCACCTGCTCCGAGGCATAGAAGACTCCGAGCGTGCGGCCGGCGCGACGGAAACGGGAACCGTGGGGATAGATCGCGCCATAGCGGAAGGGCGTGGCAAGGAGATAGTCGAGCCCGGCGCATTCAGGCGGTAGAACCGGCTTACTTTCTTCCAGGATGCTTTCTAGGAGCGCCTGCTCCTCCAACGTGTCCACGAGCTTCAGCGTCGAGACCTGATGCTGCGACTCCACCAGCCGCCAATATTGGCCGGAAATAGCCCTTGCCTCAGACGAGAGCGCGGCGGGCGTCCAGATAGGCAAGGACATCGGTCAAACCAGAAATCGAGACGATCTTGTCGATCGGCGCTGCACCAAAGGCGATATTGCCGTTACGCAGCCATTGCCGCGCCACAGCCTCGTCGCCGCCGACGATAGCGTCGAGCGAACGGAAGAGACGAACAAGAAGCACGGCAAGTTCAAAAGGCTTGCTATCGCGCTCTAGCAGATGATCCTGTCGCTTCATGCGCGACACCGTCGCCTCCGACACGCCGATGACGGCCGCCAGGATACGGGCGTTCAATCCCAGCCTTTCGGCAGCGTTGACGACGGCCTTTGTCATGACGAGTGCTTCGCCGGGCATCGTCTGGCCTATTGCCTGGGTCTTTATCATGGCTACGTCCTTTCCTAAGAAAAGATATAGCCTTTTTCTTGCAAAAGAAAAGGAGCGACAGATCAAACTGCCGCTCTTTTTCAATATATTCCGTATTTCCGGCCTTCAATCGACCGGCGGCGCGTTTCGCGTCAGACAACAGCAACCGGCACTTCGGTCGAGGTGCGCATGGCGTGGCTATAGGGGCATACGATATGGGCGGCAGCGGCGAGCTTTTCAGCCTCGGCCTTGTCCATGCCAGGGATATGAACGGCCAGAGACACTTCGATGCCGAAGCCGGTGCCATCTGCGCGCGGACCGATGCCGACAGTCGCCGTGACCTTTGCGTCTTCCGGAATCTTGACCTTCTGCTGGCCTGCGACAAATTTCAAAGCGCCCAAGAAGCAGGCCGAATAGCCGGCTGCAAAAAGCTGCTCCGGATTGGTGCCGGTAGCGCCATCACCGCCGAGCTCCTTAGGAACAGTAAGCGTAACGTCAAGGACGCCATTTTCGGAAACTGCATGGCCGGCGCGGCCACCGGTGGCGGAAGCTTTGGTCGTATAGAGAATAGGCATGTCATGTCTCCTTCGGTTGGATGGATTTTATATACATCGCGATTTAATCGCGCGCAATATATATTTTGCAATTGTCTCGAGAAAGTGAATGCGACAATGCCGTTAATACGAGGATAGCGATGGTGTGATATAACGGAGAGCCGGTCTACGCGACCAGCGCCGGCAGCCGAGGGTCAAGTTGGCAGTGGTTTTGGGGCACCGGGTAATTCCGGTCAGGGCGGCAAACAAAAAAGGGCGCCAGTGACGCCCCTTTTTTTCAATGATGCGGTATCAGGCCGTGACCAGGATCGGCGCCCGCTCTGGAACGCGATCATAGAGATCGATGACATCCTGGTTCAGCAGACGGACGCAGCCAGAGGAAACGGCCTTGCCGATGGAGCGCCAGTCGGGGTTGCCATGCAGGCGATAAAGCGAATCCTGTTTATCCTCGAAAATATAGAGAGCACGCGCTCCTAACGGGTTCTTCAGGCCCGGGTCCATGCCGCCGTTGGCGATGGAATATTTCACAAGCTCCGGCTGGCGGGCGACCATTTCATCCGGCGGATTCCAGCGCGGCCATTTCTTGCGCCACTGGATGACGCCCCGGCCCTGCCAGGCAAAGCCTTCGCGGCCAACGCCGATGCCGTAGCGCATCGCCGTGCCCCCTTGCTCTGTGACATAGAGCATGCGCTGGGTTGTGTTGACGATCACGCTGCCGGGTGCCTCGCCGGTGGGGTCGACCACCCGCTGACGATAGAAGCGCGGATCGATCTGCTGGTAGGGAACCGCCGGAATGATGAAGCCGCCATCCTCGACGGAAGCGTAGATTACGGCCGGATCGGGTTGCTCGCCGTCATAGCTGGAGAACCAGCTGCGGAACGGCCTCGGCGAGCCGGTATATTGAACCGGGCTGACGACGGGGCCGCTGTTGATGGTGGAGGCACAGCTGGCAAGGGTCGAAACAGCGCCGAGACCAGCAAGGGCGAGGAAATTACGTCGGGATAAGGATGAAGGAAGGCTCATGTCGACAGCATAGTTCCTTTGGTGGAGGAAGCGAAAACCCGCATCAACAGGCTGATTCGGTTCCCCGAGAGGTTCGCAGAGACAGAGGCAAAACTAAAGAGCGCTAATCATCCCGACTATCGCACTTATGCAACATCACGAAAATTTGTGGTAAAATACTGCTACAGAACGACAATTTCCGCCTTTTCAGGCACTCGATTGTAGAGATCCATCACGTCCTGGTTGAGCATACGAACGCACCCAGAGGATGCAGCCTTGCCGATCGACTGCCAATCCGGCGTACCGTGAACCCGATAAAGCGTATCCCGGCCGCCCTGATAGATGTACAGAGCACGCGCGCCAAGCGGGTTGGTCGGCCCCGGATTCATGCCGCCGCGCTCGGCCGATAGCGGCCTGATCTGCGGGTCGCGCGCGACCATTTCGGCTGGCGGAGTCCAGCGTGGCCATTTCTGCTTCCACTGGATCACGCCCCTGCCATGCCAGGCATATCCGGCAGCACCGAGGCCGACGCCATAGCGCATTGCCTTGCCACCCGGCTCGACGAAATACAGGAAATGGTCGCGCGTATCGACAACGATAGTGCCGGGGCGCTCCTTGGTCTGGTAGTCCACTTCCTGCCGCAGGAAGCGCGTGTCGATGCGCTTATACGGGATGGCCGGCAGCGTGAAATCATCCTCGCTGCGCTGCGCATACATGGCCTGATGCACCGGATTGAAGGTCGGCAGACCATAGGTTTGATGGAATTGCGTCTGGAAGAGATCGCGCGCCTGCGGCACGGGCTGTACCGGCAGGCGTTTTACCCTGTTCGGCTCAATACCCTCGGGACGATAGAAAACCGGGGTGGTTTCCTGCACGAAACGATCAGGGTCGGTGGCGCCCGTATCAGGAATGATGCTGCAGGCGGACAATGCTGCCAGAGAGGCAAGAGCGAGCAGGCGATAGGAAACGGGCAGCAGATCGACCATTCTCGGAAACCAGTTGGGACACATCGGATCGGCCGCATAATGACCGCCGCGGCTGGAGCGAGGCTGGCGTCGAGCACCAGGTAGCGCGAGCGAAGATATTGCGCGGATCCGCCAAACTTCTGTTTTCCCATGCGGCATCATGGGCTAGACCATTCTCAGACGGAGGATCGCATGAATATCGACAGTCTCGACCCGAGCATTTTCGGCCAGACCGACCACAAGGCGTGGCTGAAGCTGGTGGAAAGGGCGCTGAAAGGCAAGGATTTCGAGGAAGCGCTGGCATCGCGAACGGATGATGGCATCGCCATCCAGCCGCTTTACAAGCGGCGGCGCGATTATGCCCCGCTCTCGCGTCGGCGGGCCGACCTTCCCTGGACGGTGACGCAGCGCATGGACGATCCGGATCCCGAGCGAGCAATGACGCAGCTCAGCGACGATCTTGCCAACGGCGCAAGCGGTATCAGCCTCATTTCCAAAACCTCTGCTTCGGCCTTCGGCATCGGCATCGAGGCGCGAGACTCCGGCCTTCCCCGCGCGCTGGCGGCGATATCGCACCAAACCGCTATCTTGCGTTTCGACGGCTTCGCGCCTGACACCATCGACGCTCTGGTTTCTGCGATTGCAGATCCGACGGCCAAGACATTGCATCTCGGTTTCGATGTCTTTTCCTATGACGGCGGGCAGACCGCCTTTGCAAAAGATATCAAGCATTTCATCGAGCGCGGCCTCACGGGTACGATAGTCAACGCGGATGGCCGCGCCGTCCACAATGCCGGCGGAACCGAAGCTCAGGAGCTTGCGGTGATGGCCGCCAGCATTGTGGGCTGTTTGCGATTGCTCGAAGAGGCCGGCCTTTCGCCGGAAGCAGCGCTTGCGGCAACCAGCCTTTGCCTTTCGGCCGATCAGAACCAGTTCACGACGATCGCGAAGTTGCGGGCGGCGCGGCTGATCTTTACCCGGATCGCTGAGGCCTGTGGCGTCGCCAACCCACAGCCGGCGCATCTCTTCGCCGAAACAAGCTATCGCATGCTGACCCGCCTCGATCCGGAGACGAACATTCTGCGCAATACGATCGCGGTCTTTTCAGCCGGCGTCGGCGGCGCCGACGAAATCTGCGTTCTGCCGCACAGCCTGACACACGGCATTCCCGATCCACTGGCGCGGCGTCTGGCGCGCAATACGCAGACGATCCTCGTGGCGGAGAGCCACCTCGATCATGTCGTCGATCCCGCCGCTGGAGCCGGTGGCATCGAGACGCTGACCGACGCACTGGCCGAGCGGGCCTGGGATATCTTTATCGAGATCGAAGCCCAGGGTGGATTGGCGAAGGTCATTTCCAGCGGTCGCCTGGCGGCGATGGTTGCGGAGGCGCGCGCGAGCCGCATCGCCAAGCTGATCGTGGGGACGACGCTGTTTGCCACGAAGACCGAGCGGCCGGTGACGGTCTTGGGGCCTTTGGGTCCGATTGCCGGCGGCATGGGTCTGATGCCGGTACGGCTGGATGAGGGGTATCATGATGGCGATTGCTGAATTCGCGGAGAATGCACACCCCCCTCTGTCACTTCGTGACATCTCCCCCACAAGGGGGGAGATCGTTTCACGCCAAGATTTAACGTCATCGACTATTGCAACCTCCACCACCGCAGACAAAATGCTTGTTTGGGGCGGAATGGCTCCGCGGGTTTCCAATCTCCCCCCTCGTGGGGGAGATGTCGCGAAAGCGACAGAGGGGGGTAACGCAGCCTCCATATTCACGAAGGCACCGGTTCAATGACCCGTATCCCCGACTTCACCACCATCCCCTGGGCCAAGCCGCGGGCAACGGCGCCAACAATCGACGCCCCAGCCTGGGAAACTCCCGAAGGCATCAGCGTCAAGCGCTCCTACCGCGAAAGCGACCTTGCCGGCCTGAAGTTTTTGGACACCTATCCTGGCGCTGCGCCATTTGTGCGCGGCCCCTACCCGACCATGTATGTCCAGCAGCCCTGGACCATCCGCCAATATGCCGGCTTCTCCACGGCGGAAGAATCCAACGCCTTCTATCGCCGCAACCTTGCGGCCGGACAGAAGGGCCTTTCCGTCGCCTTCGATCTTGCCACCCACCGCGGTTATGACAGTGATCATCCGCGGGTGGCGGGCGATGTCGGCATGGCGGGTGTGGCGATCGATTCCATCCTCGACATGCGCCAGCTCTTCGATGGCATTCCGCTCGACGAGATGAGCGTCTCGATGACCATGAACGGCGCGGTACTGCCGATCATGGCGCTTTATATCGTCGCAGCGGAGGAACAGGGCGTTTCCGAGGACAAGCTGTCGGGCACGATCCAGAACGACATCCTCAAGGAGTTCATGGTCCGCAACACCTATATCTATCCGCCGCAGCCCTCCATGCGGATCGTTTCGGACATCTTCAGCTATACCAGCCGGCGCATGCCGAAGTTCAACTCCATCTCGATCTCCGGCTACCACATGCAAGAGGCTGGCGCGACGGCGGATCTGGAGCTCGCCTACACGATTGCCGACGGCATCGAATATGCGCGGGCCGGCGTCGCAGCCGGGCTCGATATCGACAGCTTCGCCCCCCGCCTCTCCTTCTTCTGGGCCGTCGGCATGAACTTCTTCATGGAGGTCGCCAAGATGCGCGCCGGGCGGCTGATCTGGGCGACGCTGATGCAGAAGAATTTCGCGCCGAAGGATCAGAAATCCCTCGCGCTCAGGACCCACAGCCAGACCTCCGGCTGGTCGCTGACGGCGCAGGATCCGATGAACAACATCATCCGCACCATGGTCGAGGCGATGGCGGCCACACAGGGGCACACGCAGTCGCTCCATACCAATTCCTTCGACGAGGCGCTGGCGCTACCGACGGATCATTCCGCCCGCATCGCCCGCAACACGCAGATCCTGCTGCAGAAAGAATCAGGCACGACAGATATCATCGACCCCTGGGGCGGCTCGGCCTATGTCGAGCGGCTGACCCATGATCTCGCCGCGCGCGCCCTCGCCCATATCGAGGAGGTCGAGGCGATCGGCGGCATGGCGAAGGCGATCGAGAAAGGCATTCCGAAGCTTCGGATCGAGGAAGCCGCGGCCCGAACGCAGGCCCGCATCGACAGCGGCCATCAGACCGTGGTCGGCGTGAATTTTTCCAAACCGGCGCAGGATATCGAAGTCGATGTCCTGAAGGTCGAGAATTCCGAGGTGCGGGCACGCCAGCTTTCCAAGCTGCAGCAGCTGAAGGGCACCCGCGAGACGGCCGTCGTCGAAACAGCCCTGGATGCCTTAACGGATGCCGCGCGAAACGGCACCGGCAACCTGCTCGATTTTGCCGTCAAGGCAGCGAGGGCGAGAGCCACCGTCGGCGAAATCTCGCTGGCGCTGGAAAAGGCCTATGGCCGGCATGTCGCCGAGATCAGGACCATCTCGGGCGTCTATCGCCAGGAAGTCGGCGACGCCGACCCCGCCTTCAACAAGGCTGTCGCCAAGGTCGAAGCCTTCCGCAAGATGCGCGGCGAAAAGCCCCGCATCCTCATCGCCAAGATGGGCCAGGATGGGCACGATCGCGGCCAGAAGGTCATCGCCACGGCCTTTGCCGATCTCGGCTTCGATGTCGTCGTCGGCGCGATGTTCCAGACGCCTGAGGAAGTCGCCGACGTCGCCGTGCGCGAAGGCGTCGACATCGTCGGCGCATCGTCGCTTGCCGCCGGTCATCTGACGCTGGTGCCGGAATTGAAGGAGGCGCTCATCCGGCGTCATGCCCGCAACATTCTGATTGCGGTCGGCGGCGTCATTCCGCCGCAGGATTTCGCGGCGCTGGAGGCAGCCGGCGCCGACGCGATCTTTCCGCCCGGAACCGTGATTGCGGAAGCGGCGACGGCATTGATCGAGAAGCTGATGGCGTAAAAGCGACGTGCGGAGAGGTTCGGTTATCTCCCGTACCGCTTTTAAGGGCTGATTTAGACGGCCACGCTCTTGAAGAATTCGATACTCTGCGCGATCTCACCCGGCAGCGCCGAATTATGGCTGCCCGGTACGGTCGCCATCTCCATCTTCACGCCTGCGGCTGTCGCTCGCTTCGAAAGCAATGCCAAGCGCGAATCAAAATGCGCCTCTTCAGTCCCGTGGAACAGCTTTACAGGGCTTTTGAAACTGTGCGCATAGCAGAGCGGCGAGCGCATCTGATATTCACGCGGGTTCCCGGTGTTGAAGCGGATATCCTGCGGATAGCGGCCGAAGAAGGCGTAGGCATCCGGATTGCCTGATATGGGCGCGACCGCCCGGAAGCGATGGGTCGACATTGCTGCCAGCATGGCGAGCGTGCCGCCGATGCTGTGCCCGGCCAGGAACATGCGGTGTGGATCGACACCCGGCAGATGCCGCAGCCGGTTTGAAGCGGCCAGCACATCGGCAACTTCGTCGTAAAAACCCGAAAAATTGCCCTTCTGGCCGTTTTCTCCACGCATGGAGGGTATCATGACGACGTAGCCGGCCTCGACATAAGGCTTCATCAGCTGCCAATGCCCCTGCCCGATGGCGTTGCCGCCATGCAGGAACAATACGGCCGGCTTCGGCTTCTCCGAGCGCGTATAGCGGGAAACCCAGGCAACGAGCTCCAGTTCCTCGCCAACGCCGCTACGATAGAAAAGCCGTTCGGCCGTCGATGGCGTAATGAGCCTCTCGTAGATATCGGGGGCCGGCCCCTTGCTCAGGAGATCGGTTCGAAACAAGTGGCGTTCTTTGGCATAGTCACCCGAAAGCAGCGGCGGGGCATCGTCGGCCTTTTCATCGCTCCGGGCGATCGCCTTTGTCTCGGCGGGCTTGCTGCCTGTGGTGCTGTCATCAGCCGCCCTGACGATTGCGGGCGCAAAAAGCGTGACGGCGATGCCGGCAAGAACGCGGCGGCGATTGGGACGAGATGCGTTGTCGTCAGACATGGTCATGAGCTCTGTCTAAATGTCCCGGCGCAGCGCAAGTCTGCACGGGTTGAAAGGCAAGGCCAACTCACTTTGTGGTGAGGAATCGCCCTCGCCTATTCATCGACAACCGGAGCCTTGGCGTCAATCATCGCGATCAAAGTTTCCAGCCTGTCGGCCTCGTAGGGCGGCTTGTCGGGCCGTAGCCTTGCAATGCGGGGAAAGCGCATGGCAACGCCGGATTTATGGCGGGTGGAACGATTGATGCCTTCGAAGGCGACCTCGAGGACGAAACCGAAATCGCGATCGGCACGCACGGCACGCACCGGGCCGAAACGATCGACCGTGTTGTTGCGCACGAACTTGTCGAGCACTTCCAGCTCGGCATCGGTAAAGCCGAAATAGGCCTTGCCGACCGGAACCAGCTGCTCGCCCTCGGGCGTCATCGCCCAGACGCCGAAGGTGAAATCGGAATAGTAGCTGGAGCGCTTGCCATGGCCCCGTTGTGCATACATCAGCACGGCATCGACATTGTAGGGATCGCGCTTCCACTTGAACCATGGGCCTTTGGCGCGGCCCGCGAGATAGGCGCTGTCCCTGCGCTTGATCATCACACCTTCGATCACCGGATCGGGCGGCGAGGAGCGCAACCGGTCGAGCTCCTCCCAGGAGGAGAAATCGACGAGCGGCGACAGATCGAAACGGTCGTGCGGTGCTGCTTCGATAATCTCCGTCAGTCGCTCGCGCCGATCCAGGAAGCCACGGGCGCGCACGTCCTCCGCGCCGTCAAAGAGGAGATCATAGGCACGGATGAAGGCCGGAAACTCGTCCAGCATCTTCGAAGTCACGGTCTTGCGGTTGAGGCGCTGCTGCAGATCGGAAAAGCTGCGCGTCGGGTTGTTGGAACGCACCGTGCCGCCGACCAGCAGCTCGCCATCCATCACGCCTTCGAAGTTCATGATATCGACGATATCCGGGAAGGCGCCTGAAATATCGTCGCCGGAGCGAGAATAGAGCTTGCTCGTGGCGCCCGAGCGTGAAAGCTGGACGCGGATGCCATCCCATTTCCATTCGGCGGCGAAATCACCGGGGTCGAGACCCTCAAGATCGCCCGGTTCGACAGGGTTGGCAAGCATGACGGAATGGAAGATCGCCGGCGTCGCCAAAATCGGCTTCTCGCCCTTGCCCTCAAGCCAGTGGAACAGGCTTTCATAGGGCGGTTGCAGGCCATGCCACAACGTCTCGATTTCCGTTACATCCTTACCACTCATCTCAGCCAGCGCCTGCTTGGCAAGCCGAGCCGAGACGCCGATGCGCATCGCACCCGTCGCGAGCTTTAAGAATGCGAAACGGCCCGAAGTATCCAGCCGATCAAGCAGATCGCGGACGAAGCTGCGCACCTCCGTCCGCCCAAGCGCATTCATGTTGCGGACGACTTCGCCAAGCTTCGGCTGCTCGCCGGCAGGGCGCTCGATGTCACTCTCCTTGTCCCATACCAGCGAGATCGTCTCAGCGAGATCACCGACATAATCGTAGGAGTAGCGGAAGAGCACCTCGTCCATACGCTCGAGAACAAGCTCGCGCAGCATGGCGGGCTTGACGTTGCGCACCTCGAGGGTACCGGCAATGGCGGCCAGACCATAGCCACGGTCGGGATCGGGCGTATCGCGAAAATAATCGGTCAGCAGCTTCAGCTTGCCGTTGCGGCTCGGCGTCAGCACCAGGCGGTCGAGAAGGTCGGCAAAGGCTTTCATCAATCGCCCTCGTCTTCATAGCCGATGAGATGCAGCGGCTTGGCGGCGATACCCTGCAGCTCGCACCAGCGCACCAGGGCCTCTTCGCGGCCGTGGGTGACCCAGACCTCGCTCGGCTTCAGATCGGAGATCGTCTCGGTCAGTTCGGGCCAGTCGCAATGATCCGATATGACCAGCGGCAGCTCGACGCCAAGCTGCTTGGCACGCTGGCGCACTATCATCCAGCCGGAAGCGAAAGCCGGCAGAGGATCGTGAAAGCGCCGCGCCCAACGATCCTGAAACGCAGAAGGCGGGCCGACGACGACGGCGCCGTGGAAGATCGACTGATCGCGGCTTTCGATGGTGGCCGGCTTGAGTTCGCCGAGCGCGATGCCCTGGCTCACATAATAATCGCAGAGTGTTTCCAATGCGCCGTGAATATAGATCGGCTTGTCATAGCCGGCATCGCGCAGCAGGCGGATGACGCGCTGCGCCTTGCCGAGCGCATAGGCGCCGATCAGATGCGTCCGTTCCGGAAACTGGCGAAGCGAACCCAGGAGCTTGCGCGTCTCAGCCATCGGATCCGGGTGATGGAAAACCGGCAGCCCGAAGGTCGCCTCGGTGATGAAGACGTCGCAGGGGACCGGGACATAGGCTTCACAGGTCGGGTCCGGCCGGCGTTTGTAATCGCCTGAGACCACGATGCGCAGCCCATCCTTCTCCACGGCGATCTGCGCCGAGCCGAGCACATGGCCGGCCGGATAGAACTGCACCTTGACGCCATTGATCGTCACTTCCTCGCCGAAGGCAACCGCCTGCTCCGAGCCGGCAAAATCATCGCCGTAGCGGATGCGCATGATATCGAGCGTCTGGCGCGTGGCGAGCACATGGGCATGGCCGGAGCGGGCATGATCCGAATGACCATGCGTAACAAGAGCCCGCTCGACCGGTTGCACGGGGTCGATATGGAAGCCGCCGATCGGGCAGAACAAGCCCTCGGGCGCCGGATAAAGCAGTTGATCGGGTCTCATGAGTAAAGAGGATAGCGCGATTTGCACGATTAGGTAGCGATGGCGGCAGCTTTTTGATCGAATCCGGGTATCGGTTGCCGATACGGCAGATCGAAGACGAGAACATCCTCGCAATAGGGCTTGGCCTTGGCGACGACGACGCCGTTCGGATCGACGATAGCGGTGCTGCCGTAGCTCACCCAGCCGTCGTCATTGCTGCCCACGACATCCGACGCCATGACCCAGCAGCTCGTATGCCTGGCGCAGATCTGCAGCCCCGAGATCCCCGGCTTGTGCCACATCTCGGCTTTATGGGGCCGAAGCATGAGATTGACGGGATTGCAGATGAGGCCTGCCCCCTTTTTGGCCACGCGGCGCGCGGTGTAGGGATATCGGAGATCGGCGCAGATATTGATGCCGAAGCGCCAATTCCCCTCCTCCCAGATCGGAAAATCCGTTCCGGGCATGCAACCCTTCTCTAGCGGATGTGCCTTGGCATAGACCCCGATGATTCGACCAGATTTGACGACTAGAGCACTGTTGTAGACCCCATCGTCCCTCCGCTCGAAAAAACCGACGACGGCTGTCGTTTTCCCCCCTGCGAACCGTGCGACAAGCGCATTCAAACCGGGATCGTTCAACGAAAGCGCGCGGCGTCTGGCGATGGCTTCGTTGTAGCTGTGCCCCTGCAGATAGCATTCTGGAAAGAGGGCGAGATCAATGCCTTCAGCTACCGCCCAGGCGAGATCGCGTGCCAAAACCTCGGCCGCCTGCTCGACGGCGTCGAAAAGTGCCAGACGTTGAAAGGCCGCGATCCGCATGCTGGAGGGGTAACATGCACGGCGAGTCGCCCCTAGCTCAAATGGATTAAGTGCAGGTCATCGCCTGTACAGGACTGGTAAATGAAATAGAAAGAGGTCGAGGCTCTTGGCCGACCGAAAGCGTTTGAAGAGCGCCATCTGTATCAAAACGGCACAGGCAGGGTTGGCACGATTTCTGCTTCGTAAGAGCCGTTCCAGGAGCTCGCAATGATCCAACGCCGCACCTTCGTCGCTTCCCTCGCCGCCTCGGCAGCGACCGGCCTGCTTGCGCCGCGTGTTTTCGCCGCGCCGCTCGCCAAGATGGCCGGTGCCGAGCTACGCGGACCAATCGATGCCATTGCGCTGAAAACGACGCCGGGCGCCGGCGATTTCAAGAGCGGCAAGCTGCAAGCGATGATCGACAATGCGGCACGGGCCAACATGCCGCTCTTCCTGCCGCCGGGCACATACAATATCTCCAACCTGACGCTGCCGGACAATACCCGCATCACTGGCGTTCCCGGCGCCTCGCGGCTCATCTATAGCGGCGACGGCCATCTGATGAATGCGGATAAAGCCAGGCGTATCGAGCTTTCCGGCCTCGTGCTCGATGGCGGCAATCGCTGGCTTGCCGATTATGCCGGCGGCCTTCTGCAATTTACCGGCGTCGATGAGGTGCTGATCGACAATTGCGAAGTTACCGGCAGCCGCAAGCATGCCCTGCAGCTCGAACGTTGCGGCGGCCGGATCGAGCGCAACCGCATCTCCGGCGCGGCGGACGCTGGCATCTACTCCGTCCAGTCAACCGGATTGACCGTGGCAGGCAATCGCGTCGAGGATTGCGGCAATGGCGGCATCCTCATCCATCGTTGGGACAAGGCCGAGGATGGGAGCAGTGTCATCAACAACCGCATTGCCCGCATTCGCGCCAATGGCGGCGGCACCGGCCAGAACGGTAATGGCATCAACGTCTTCCGCGCCGACGGCGTCACGGTTTCTGGCAATCAGATCGCCGACTGCGCCTTCACCGCCATCCGCGCCAATTCGGCATCGAATGTGCAGATCTCGAACAATCAATGCCTGCGTTCGGGCGAAACGGCCATCTACTGCGAATTCGAATTCCTCGGCGCCACGATCAACAACAACCTTGTCGATGGCGCAACGAACGGCATCTCGGTCACCAATTTCGACAAGGGCGGAAGGCTCGCCTCGGTAACGGGCAATGTCATCCGCAATCTTTCGCTGACGGCACCCTATGCGCAGGATGGCGGCTTTGGCATCGGTATATCGGCCGAGGCCGATACGCTTGTTGCCGACAACGTCATTGAGAATGCGCCGCTCTGGGGCATGCGGCTCGGCTGGGGGCAATATCTCCGCAATGTCGTCGCGACAGGTAATATCGTCAGACATGCCGGCATCGGCTGCGTCGTCTCGGTCGCGGATGGTGCCGGCTCGGCGGTGATTGCGGGCAATCTCTTCCAGGAGATGCAACAAGCTGCGATCATGGGCTTTCGCTGGGACAAGCCTGCATCGGACGACCTCACCAAGGGAAGCGCGCAGTTCCCACAATTGACCATCGAAAACAACAAGCTCGTTTAACCCGTTCGCCAGTTCGGCTGCCGTTTTTCGAAGAAGGCATTAATGCCTTCCTTCGCCTCGTCGGTCTCCCAGGCATCCGCCAGTTGCTCGACGACGTGATCGATCATGCTATCGGTAACCGGCCTGCCGACGGAGCGCGTCAGGGCCTTGGCACGAGCGGCAGCCTGCGGTGACGCCGCTAGAAAATGGCGGACCTCCGCCTCCACGGCCTCGTCCAACGCCTCCTCCGCCACGACTCGTGACAGAAGACCTGTTGCATGTGCCTGCCAGGCATCGATGATCTTGCCGGAGAGGAAGAGCGGGCGGGCATTCGTCTCGCCGATCCGGGCGACGACATAGGGGCTGATGGTGGCGGGAATGATGCCGAGGCGTACTTCCGTCAGACCAAAGCGGGCTGTCGATGCCGCGATCACCATGTCGCAGACGCTGAGGATGCCGATGCCGCCGCCGAAGGCATTGCCGTGAACGCGGGCGATCAGCGGCTTGGGGAGCTCGTTCAACGCCTTGAACAACATGGCCAGCCGCCGCGCTTCCACCATGCGTCCGTCCCGCGTGGCGTCGAACTGGGTGCGCATCCAGCCGAGATCGCCGCCGGCGCAGAAGCTGCCCCCCTCGCCGGTGAGCACGACGACACGCACCGCATTGTCATGCGCAAGCTCATTCGTTGCAGCCGTGAGATCATCGATCATCTCGGCCGACAGGGCATTGTGCTTTTCGGCGCGCGTCAGCGTCAGATAGGCGACACCGCGCTCGTCGGTGGTGATGCGGATCGTTTGCGATATCATGCGGCACTCCCGAGGCTGCGGGCGAAGGCGGCGGCCGCCGCAAGCTTGTCTTTATCAAGACCGGTTTCGTATCCCTGCGTCTCCAGATAGTCGCAGACCGCCACGGTATCGACATTGCCCTTGGCACCGGGGGCAAAGGGGCAACCACCGAGGCCGCCGGTCGAAGCATCGAAGACGCGCAGGCCGCGCTCCAGAGCGACGGCGATATTCTCCAGTGCGCGCCCGGACGTATCGTGAAAATGCCCTGCCAGAACCATGGCGGGCAGTTCGCCCAGCACTGCGGCAAGCATCCGGTCGACAGCCCCAGGCGTACCTTTGCCGATCGTGTCGCCAAGGCTGATTTCATAGCAGCCAAGGGCACGAAGCTGCCAGGCAACGCTGACGACATTCTGCGGCGGTATGGCACCCTCATAGGGGCATTCGACGACGCAGCTGACATAGCCGCGCAACGGGACACCGCGATCCCGGCTGGCAGCGGCAACCGGCCGGAAGCGCTCAATGCTCTCGGCGATCGAGCAGTTGATGTTGCGCATGGAGAAGGTTTCGGAAGCGGACGCAAAGATCGCGACCTCATCGGCGCCGGCGGCGAGGGCGGCTTCGAAGCCCTGCATGTTGGGCGCCAGCGCTGCATAGCGGATGCCGGAATGCCGCTCTATGCCGGCCATGACATCGGCGGCATCGGCCAGTTGCGGCACCCATTTCGGACTGACGAAGCTCGTCACTTCGATGCGCTCAAAACCGCAATCGGAAAGCCGGTTTACCAGCTCGATCTTCCGCGCGGTATCGACCAGCTGCTTTTCATTCTGCAGACCGTCGCGCGGCGCCATCTCGACGATGGTGACATGATTGGAAGGCTTGTTGATCATGGCGCATCCTCCGGTCGAAGCGACAGAAGCACGGCGCTTTCGCTGGTCTGATCGCCCTCGCCGACATGCAGACTTTCGACGATGCCGTCGCGGGCGGCCGTCAGAGTCAGCTCCATCTTCATGGCCTCCATGACGATCAGGGCCTGGCCTTTGGTCACCGAGTCGCCTTCGCGCACGCGGACGATCTTGACGAGACCCGGCATCGGCGCGATGACGCGGTCACCGCCACTGGCCGCCTCTTCTCCACCGTCGAGAAGATCGAGGCGATGGAAATGATGCGTCTGCCCATCAAGGAACAAAGTCACACCTGACGATATCTCGAAGACATCCAGTTGAGATTGACGGCCGTCGATCTCAACGTGACGAGAACGACCCTCACCCGCGAGCATGCGGAGGGAAATGGTGCGATCATCAAAGGCGACGCCGAACAGCGACCGACCCCTTGCAGTCACGCGGCAAGTCTGATGACCGCCGGCAAAATGCACCGTGACGGGCCGGCTCGCCTCGCCCCAGAGCTGCCAAGGGCCGAGCGACAGCCACGGGTCATTGCCAGCGGCTTGCGCGAACCCACCCGCCTCGACAATGGCGGCAATGGCAAGAGCCGCATCGTCGGGCTGCCGCGCGGAAGTCAGCGCCTCCACGTCACGGTCGATCAATCCAGTGTCCGGATGGCCGGCGGCGAAATCCGATTGACGGCTGAGGCGAATGAGGAAATCGAGGTTGGTCGTGGTTCCGGCAACCTGTGTCTGCTCAAGACCGCGCGTGAGCTTCGCCAGCGCCGCCGCCCGATCCGGCGCATGCACGGTTAGCTTGGCGATCAGCGGATCGTAATGCGGGGTGATGGTATCGCCCTCGCGCACGCCCGCATCGATGCGGACATCACCTTCGGGAAAGCGTAAGCGAGAGAGCGTGCCGGTTGCCGGCAGAAAGCCGCGCGCCGGATCCTCCGCATAGATACGCGCTTCGAAGGCCCAGCCGTTTATGGTGAGCTCATCCTGAGCCTTCGGCAGCGGCTCGCCGCTCGCGACGCGCAATTGCCATTCCACCAGATCGACGCCGGCGATCGCTTCGGTGACGGGATGCTCGACCTGCAGGCGTGTGTTCATTTCCATGAAGAAGAAGCGATCCGGCGACAGCCCGTCGGAGACATCGACGATGAATTCAACCGTGCCGGCGCCGCGATAATCGATGGCGCGGGCGGCGCGAACAGCCGCTTCGCCCATGGCGGTGCGCATCTGCTCTGTCATACCGGGGGCAGGTGCCTCCTCGATCACCTTCTGGTGCCGGCGCTGCAGCGAGCAATCGCGCTCGAAAAGATGCACGGCATTGCCATGACTGTCGCCGAAGACCTGGATCTCGATGTGGCGCGGTCTAACGAGATATTTTTCGATGAGCACCGCATCGTCGCCGAAAGCGGATTTCGCCTCGCGCTTCGCCGCCTCCAGCGAAGCCTCGAAATCCTCGGGACGGTCGACGCGGCGCATGCCCTTGCCGCCGCCGCCTGCCCGCGCCTTGATGAGAACGGGAAAGCCGATTGCGGCCGCCTGATCGGCAAGGAAGCCGGCCTCCTGCCCATTGCCGTGATAGCCGGGCACGACAGGCACGCCCGCCCGCTCCATCAGCGCTTTGGCCGCATCCTTGAGGCCCATGGCCCGGATCGAGCTCGGCGATGGGCCGATGAAGACCAGACCGGCAGCCTCGACCGCCTCTGCGAAATCGGCATTTTCCGAGAGAAAGCCGTAGCCTGGATGAATGGCCTCCGCTTGAGTGCGTTGAGCTGCCGCAATGATCTTCTCTTTCGAAAGATAACTTTCGATCGCCGCCGCGGGGCCGATATGGACAGCCTCGTCGGCTAGCGCCACGTGCAGCGCATCCCGATCGACGTCGGAATAGACGGCGACCGTGCGGATGCCGAGACGTCTCGCTGTGCGGATGACGCGGCAGGCGATTTCGCCGCGATTGGCGATCAGTATCTTCGAAAACATCGGCAGACCCTATTGCGCGGCAATGACTTCGACTTCGAGCAGCCAGGCCGTATCGAAGATACCGGCGATCACTACAGTCATGGCCGGCGCGAGCGAGCCGAGATATTCGCTGCGAATCTCGCGGTTCTCAATCGTATGATGTCGATCGGCGAGAAAGGTGGTGACCTTGACGATATCGTCCTTCGTCATGCCGGCCGCCTTCAACTGGGCGTCGATGTTGTGCCAGACCTGGCGAGCCTGCGCCTTAAATCCCTCCGGCAAGGCGTCATCGACATCGGTCGGTATCTGTCCGCTGATAAAAAGTAGTCGCTCGAAATTCTCCAGCTTTACAGCTTGGGCATAACCGCCGCGGGGCTGCGGCGCATTCTTGGCATTGATGGCATCGCGTTTCATCTCCGTATCCTCACATCCTGAACAGACCGAAGCGTGTGTCTTCGATCGGTGCGTTGAGTGCTGCTGAAAGCGACAGAGCCAGCACTTCGCGGCTCTGTCGCGGATCGATGATGCCATCGTCCCAAAGGCGGGCCGAGGCGTAGAGCGGGTGGCTCTGGGTTTCGAACATCTTGAGCGTCGGCGCCTTGAAGGCGGCCTCTTCTTCCGGCGCCCAAGGCTTGCCGGCACGCGCCAGCGCCTCGCCGCGCACGGTGGCAAGCACACCCGCCGCCTGCTCCCCGCCCATGACCGATATGCGGCTGTTGGGCCAGGTCCAGAGGAAACGCGGCGAGTAGGCGCGGCCGGCCATGCCGTAATTGCCGGCGCCGAAGGAGCCGCCGATCAGCATGGTGATCTTCGGGACCTTGGTCGTGGCGACAGCCGTCACCAGCTTGGCGCCGTTCTTGGCGATGCCCTCCGTCTCGTATTTGCGGCCGACCATGAAGCCGGTGATGTTCTGCAGGAAGACCAGCGGGATCTTGCGCTGGGAGCAAAGCTCGACGAAATGCGCGCCCTTCAGCGCCGACTCCGAGAAGAGGACCCCGTTGTTGGCGATGATGCCGACTGGGATGCCATGGATATGAGCAAAGCCGCAGACCAGCGTCGCGCCGTAGCGCGCCTTGAATTCATCGAGGCGGGAGCCGTCCACCATGCGGGCGATAACCTCGCGCACGTCATAGGGCGTGCGCAGATCCGAGGGGACGATGCCGAGAATTTCTTCAGGATCGTAGAGCGGTGCCTCGGGCGTACGACGCTCGACGCTCTCGGGTTTGCGGCGATTGAGATTGGCGACCGCCTGGCGGGCGCGCGCAAGTGCATGGGCATCGTCGCGTGCCAGATGATCGGCAACACCGGAGAGGCGCGTGTGAACATCGCCGCCGCCGAGATCCTCGGCCGAGACCACCTCCCCCGTCGCCGCCTTGACGAGCGGCGGACCGGCGAGAAAGATCGTCCCCTGCTTCTCGACGATGATGGTTTCATCCGACATGGCCGGCACATAGGCGCCGCCTGCCGTGCAGGAGCCCATGACGACGGCGATCTGCGGGATGCCGGCGGCCGACATATTGGCCTGATTGTAGAAGATGCGGCCGAAGTGATCGCGGTCCGGAAACACCTCGTCCTGGTTCGGCAGGTTGGCGCCGCCGGAATCGACGAGGTAGATGCAAGGGAGATTGTTTTCGGCGGCGATCTCCTGCGCGCGGAGATGCTTCTTCACCGTGATCGGATAGTAAGTGCCGCCTTTGACCGTGGCATCGTTGCAGACGATCATGCAATCGCGGCCGGAAACGCGGCCGATACCAGCGATGAGACCGGCGCCCGGCGCGTCGCCGCTATAGAGACCGTGCGCGGCAGTCATGCCGATTTCCAGAAACGGCGTGGCGGGATCGATCAAGCCGGCAACGCGATCGCGCGGCAGCATCTTGCCGCGGCTGACATGGCGCTCACGCGCCTGCACGCCGCCGCCTTCTGCCGCCTGCGACGCCGCAGCCTCGGCAATGCCGATCGCCTCCAACATGGCTGCGCGATTTTCCCGGAAGCGATCCGAATGCGTCGATATCTCTGATTTCAGGACGGTCATGCGCTTCACCGGTTGATGGGAATGGAATTTCGCAGTCAGGCCGTTTCGCCGAACAGCTCGCGGCCGATCAGCATGCGCCGGATCTCGGAGGTGCCGGCACCGATCTCGTAGAGCTTGGCGTCGCGCAGCAGCCGTCCGGCGGGATAGTCATTGGTATAGCCGTTGCCGCCGAGCGCCTGGATGCATTCGAGCGCCAGCGCCGTCGCCTTCTCGGCGGAATAGAGGATGCAGCCGGCTGCATCCTTGCGGGTCGTCTCGCCGCGATCGCAGGCGGCCGCCACCGCATAGACATAGGCACGGGCGGCATTCATGGTGACATACATGTCGGCAAGCTTGCCCTGCATGAGCTGGAACTCGCCGATCGATTGGCCGAACTGCTTGCGCTCATGCATGTAGGGCAGCACCACATCCATGCAGGCGGCCATGATGCCGACGGGGCCGCCGGAGAGGACGACGCGCTCGTAATCGAGACCCGACATCAACACGCGCACGCCGCCATCCACCTGACCGAGAACATTCTCCTCCGGTACCTCACAATCGAGGAAGATCAGCTCCGAGGTGTTCGAGCCGCGCATGCCGAGCTTGTCGAGCTTCTGGCCGACGGAGAAGCCGGGGAAGCCTTTCTCGACGAGGAAGGCTGTGATCCCTCGCGGACCGGCATCCGGCGAAGTCTTGGCGTAAACGACGAGAACGTCGGCATCGGGACCGTTGGTGATCCACATCTTGCTGCCGTTCAGCACATAGCGATGACCGCGTTTCTCCGCTTGCAGCTTCATGGAGACGACATCGGAGCCCGCGCTCGGTTCCGACATAGCGAGAGCCCCCACATGCTCGCCCGAAATCAGCTTCGGCAGATAGCGCTCCTTTTGCGCGGTCGTGCCGTTGCGGTAGATTTGGTTGACGCAGAGATTGGAATGGGCACCGTAGCTCAGGCCGACGGAGGCGGACGCGCGGCTGATTTCCTCCATCGCCACCGTATGGGCGAGATAACCGAGACCCGCCCCGCCATAGGCTTCATCGACGGTGATCCCCAGTAAGCCGAGGTCGCCCATCTCCTTCCAGAGATGCATTGGGAAACTGTTGTTGCGGTCGATCTCATCGGCAAACGGCGCGATGCGGTTATTGGCAAAACGGCGCACCTGCTCGCGCAATGCGTCGATGTCCTCTCCCAGCGCGAAGTTCAATCCCCCTGCAAACATCCGGCTTCTCCTCCCGATATTCCCGAACGCGCGATCCTTACGAACCTATACCTCTTTATGCCCGCTTCAAGTTTCGGCCATCGCCATCATGCGGCGTCGGCAGGCATGGGCTGTTTGCCCTGGGTCTCCACAGGCGCCTCATAGGCCTTCAGCTTGTCAGCAATTCTCACCATGATCTTGCGGGCGGCCTCCTCCTTGACCGGTCCGAAGCCTCTTATCTCATCAAATAGCGAGAGGATGGCAAGGGCCTCGGCCTCGTTGTCATGGCGCAGACCGGCAAATACCCGCTCGGCAACCCCTTCATAATCAGCAATCAGGCGACGCTCCAGCCGGCGTTCCGCCATATAGCCGAAGGGGTCGAAGGGCGTGCCGCGCAGGCGCTTCATCGGCGCAAGGACGCGGAGCAATGGCAGGATCCACGCGCCGAACTCGCGCTTCTTCGGCCGGCCGTTCGGATCCTTACCGCCAAGGATGGGCGGCGCGAGATTGAGGGCCAGCTTGAAATCCCCCTCCATCTCCTCGCGCAGATGCGCCTCGAAGGCGGGATCGGTCAGAAGACGAGCGACTTCGTATTCATCCTTGTAGGCGAGAATGCGTGCATAGGTGACGGCAACGGCAAAAGGCACCTTATCCGAAAGCCGCTCTCTTGCAGCCAGAGCATTGGCGTGGGCCACGAAGGCGGCATAGCGTTCGGCAAGCGCCGCATTCTGATAGGCGGTCAGATGCGCCTTGCGGTGTTTGATGAGTTCATCGAGGCTCATCTCCGTCAGCGTCTTACCCGTCCGGGGTTCAGCCATCATGGCATGTACGGCCTGCGGGTCGTGCGCCAGAAGCCGCCCCCACCGGAAGGCGGAAAGGCTCGCCTTGACGGCGACACCGTTGAGCTCGATCGCCTCTTCGATGGCTTCCAAAGAGAGAGGCAAAAGGCCGCGCTGCCAGGCAAAGCCGGCCAGCAGGATATTGGTCGACATGGCATCGCCGGTCACCTCCGTCGCGACATGGCCGAAGTCGAGGAAAATGGACTTGTCGCTGACGGTCTTTGCGATCGCGTGCTGGATCGAACCGGTCTTGAAATCGAAATCGCGGTTGCGAACGAAATCGGCGACCGGCATCAGCCCGGTGTTGACGATGGCCGTGGTGCGCGTCGGCGAGCAGAGCGTGATCGCATCCTTGGAGGCACCCACCACCTCGTCCGCTGATAACAGGAGATCCGCGCCGCCATTGACGATACGCGAGGAGGTGACATCGGCCTGATTGTGGCCGATGCGCAGGTGGCTCATGACGGCGCCGCCCTTCTGGGCAAGGCCTGCCATGTCGAGGATCATCGGCACCTTGCCGTCGAGATGTGCGGCCATGCCGAGGATCGCGCCGATCGTCAGGATGCCCGTGCCGCCGACGCCGGCAATCGCGATATTCCACGGACGATCGCCGATGACGGGGATTTCGGGCATAGGCACATCGACATCGGCGTGATCAAGCGCCTTTCGCTTGCGGCGCTTGCCGCCATGAACGGTCACGAAGGACGGGCAGAAGCCTTTGACGCAGGAGAAATCCTTGTTGCAGCTCGACTGGTTGATCTGGCGCTTGCGGCCGAATTCGGTTTCCAGCGGCTCGACCGAGATGCAGTTGGACTGCACCGAGCAATCGCCGCAGCCCTCGCAGACGGCCGGATTGATGAAGACGCGCTTGGCCGGATCTTCCATCAGCCCGCGGCTGCGGCGACGGCGCTTCTCCGCCGCGCAAGTCTGAACGTAGACGATCGCCGAACAGCCTTCGGTCTCGCGCAGCGTCAGCATCACCTGATCGATATGGTCGCGATGCAACACCTTGACGCCGGGCGCGAGGTCGGAAGCGTGATAGGCATCGGGATTGTCCGAGAGCAAATAGATCGGCTTGACGCCCTCATCATGCAGCTGCTTCGTCACCAGCTGCGGCGTCAGGTAGCCGTCGATCGGCTGGCCGCCGGTCATGGCGACGGCATCGTTGTAGAGCAGCTTGTAGGTGACGTTGACCTTGGAGGCGACGGACTGGCGGATGGCGAGAATGCCGGAGTGGAAATAGGTGCCGTCACCGAGATTGACGAACATATGCTTTTCGTCGGTATACCGGGCGATCGCCGTCCATGGCACGCCTTCGCCGCCCATCTGGGTGAAAGTCTCTGTGTTGCGGTCCATCCAGGTGACCATGTAGTGGCAGCCGATGCCGGCAATGGCGCGGCTTCCTTCGGGAACGCGGGTGGACGTATTGTGCGGACAGCCGGAGCAGAAGAAGGGAGTGCGGTTCAGCGGCGCCACATGGCTGCGGCTGATCTGGCCGCGCTCGGCGAGATAGGCGAGCTTGGCGGCGATGCGGTCATGCAGGCCCTGATCGAGATCGAGCTTGACGATACGCCCCGCAATCGCTCTGGCGACGGCGCCGACAGTCAATGCCGCCGAGAGGCTGAGATAGGGCTTATCGTGTTCGTCGAACTTGCCGACGATTCGCGGACGGACATCGGCCCGCCAGTTGAAGAGCTGCTGCTTGATCTGGTTCTCGATAATCTCGCGGCGCTCCTCGACGACGAGAACCTCGTCCAGCCCTTCGGAGAAATGCCTGACAGCCTCGGGCTCCAGCGGCCAGGGCATGCGCACTTTCAAGATACGCAGGCCGATCGCTGCCATTTCCTGTGGGCCGATCTCCAGCTCGCGCAGTGCCTGCAGCACATCCTCATAGGCCTTGCCGGACGAGATGATGCCGAGGCGGGCGTTCGGCACATCGTGCGTGATTTCGTCGACGCGATTGGCACGGGCAAAGGCGATGGCCGCATAGGCCTTGTAGGTCTGCAGACGATCGTCCTGCACCAGCGGCGGATCGGGCCAGCGCAAATTCAACCCGCCGGGCGGCATTTCGAAATCGGTCGGCAGCACGAATTGCCGCCTCTCGCCCGATAGATCGACAGCCGCCGTCGTCTCGATGGTGTCGGCGATGAACTTCATGCCGACCCAGCAGCCGGAATAGCGCGACATGGCGATGCCGAGGAGGCCGTATTCGAGGAATTCGTGGATGGACGAGGGATAGATGACCGGGATGACTGCAGACATGAAATCATGGTCGGTCTGGTGCGGCATGGTGGAGGATTTGGCGGAATGATCGTCGCCAGCAATACAGAGGACGCCGCCATATTTGGAGGTGCCCGCAGCGTTTGCGTGCTTCAGCACGTCGCCGGAGCGATCGACACCAGGGCCCTTGCCATACCAGATGCCAAGTACGCCATCCTTGCGGGCGCCGGGGGAAAGGCCGACCTGCTGCGAGCCCCATACGGCCGTCGCAGCAAGATCCTCGTTGATCCCGGGCTGGAAGGTGACGTCATATGCGTCTAGGTAAGTCTTGGCTTTCAAGAGCTGCTGGTCGTAGCCGCCGAGCGGCGAGCCGCGATAACCTGAAATGAAGGCCGCCGTATTGAGGCCGGCAGCGCGGTCGCGGCGCATCTGCGTCATGGGCAGCCGCACCAGCGTCTGCAAGCCGGTCATGAAGACGCGGCCTTCCTCTGCGGTATATTTGTCGTCTAGCGATACACTGGTCGCAAGCATCTGCTCTCCTCCCGAGATCGCAGTCACCAATTGCGCTTTCTTCTCGCCGGAAACCTCCTACCGCTTCCAACGAAAATCATTGTGGAATTCTAACATGCACCCGCGCTAATTTCCGAACGAAGGCGGGGCGTCGGCCGCATGATTTGTAAAGAATTTGGGCTGCTCACAGATATTTTCGTGCTTCGACCCGTCGCATACGCGCATCCATCACGAGCTTTCATCGCAGATATCAGCCGCAAGGGGTTTTATGCATGCGACTCACCCCCTAAGGTCGCGCTCACTCGAATCTAGGAGACGCATATGCTGACGATCTACGGTGTCTATCGCTCGCGCGCTTCGCGCAACTATTGGATGGCTGGGGAGCTCGGCGTCGAGTTCAAATCCGTGCCCGTCATCCAGGCCAGCCGGCTTGCCAATCCGCTGGCTGCCGATGCGCCAATCAACACGATGTCGCCAGAGTTTCTGGCAGTCAATCCGATGGGCATGATCCCCTGCATCAAGGACGGCGACCTCGTCCTGCATGAATCGCTCGCCATCAATCTTTACCTCGCGCGCAAGTATGGCGGTCCTCTGGCCGGCAAGACGGTGGAGGAAGAAGGGCAGATGTCGATGTGGACCATGTGGGCGGCAACCGAAGTGGAGCCCTACAGCGTCGCGCTCGTTCGCATCTATGACAATGCCCAGGAAAACAGCGAGGCCGGCAAGGCCGGGATCGCCGTTGCCTGCCGCTCGCTGAAGAAGCCGCTCGACGTGCTGGAAAAGCATCTGCAAAGTCAGGATTATCTCGTCGGCCATCGCTTCACGGCCGCTGACTTGAACCTCGCGGAAGTGATGCGCTATGCCCAGACAGAACAGGAATTGTTCGATGCGCGTCCGAAGATGAAGGCCTGGATCGACCGCTGCCAGGCACGCGATGCCTACAAGGCCATGCAGGCGACCCGCGGTCACGAGCCGGTCTGATAGACCCTATCGGAAGAGACGCATGCTCTCTTCCATCTCCTCGCGAATCCAGGCCTTGAAGGCGGTCACCTTCTTCGGCTCCCGCACGCCGGGGGCGGTGACGAAATAATGGCCGAAGCCCGTCTTTACGCGGATACCGAAGGGATCGACGAGGCATTTCTGCTGCAGAGCATAGCCAGCCAGCGTCTGCCAGGCGAGCATCACCCCCTGCCCTGCTATGGCCGCATCCAGACAGAGCGACGCGTCGTTGAAGATGTGCCGCTCTTCCATGCAATGGCCCGATAGTCCCGCCTTGCGCAGCCAGACCTCCCAGCCGAACATCGCATGTCCATCGATGACGGCGGGGACTTTCAGAAGATCGGCGGGCTCCTGCAGCCCTGCAGCGATCTGCGGCGTGACGACCGGGAACACTTCCTGCGCCAAAAGCAGCTCAGACTTGACGCCGGGCCATTGCCCGCTGCCGACCCGGATGCCGATATCGACATCCGATGTCGCCGGATTGATCAGGCGCGTGGTGGCGTCGATACGTAGACGGATATCGGGGTGACGGCTGGCAAAGCGGTCCAGCCGGTACACGAGCCAGCGGGCCGCAAAGACCGGCGCGACCGAAATCGTAAGGATATTCTCATCCTCGTGCTGCGCAAGCGCGACTGCGGCCGTAAGCGCTTGGAAGCCCTCGTTAAGCCTCGTCAATATCGCCAGCCCCGATGCCCTGGCCATCATGCCTTTTGGAGTTCGCTCGAACAGCGACCGACCGAGCTGCGCCTCCGCCTTGATGACCTGCTGGCTGACCGCACCGACCGTTACACCGAGTTCGTCGGCGGCCGCCTGCAGCGAACCGAGCCGCCCGACCGCCTCAAGGGCGCGCAAGCCATTCAGATGAACGTTGTTTAGGTTTCTCATTATAGAATATCTATATCAGTATCTCCGCATTCTCAATTGCATTGAGCGCATGCTCGCGCGATTATCACACCATGAAATTGAAGACCGTCGCCGCTTGCTCAGCTAATGCCCTCATGGTTGCATCGATGCGAGCATCCAAGGAGGCATACCATGTCGATCTTGAAGCTTTTCTTCAGTCATCTTCTCGAAGAGGATCGCAAACCGGACAGCGATCCGTTGCAGCATCCCATGCTTGCGGCCATGTCGCTGGAAGAACTGGCCGATCTACCGCTGATGCCGGAAAATCTGGGGCGGCCTATGGACAAGCGGACCATTCAGCCGGAAGAATGCGCGTGAGAGAGATAATTATTGCACTCAAACGCGCATGACATCGAACGTAGGCATGGACGCCGTAGCGGAGCGACTGCAGCGGCTGGTGGCGCAAGCCCGGCTGCCTGAGGTCGAACCTAGCCTTCATTACGGCCTGCCGGCCTTCAAAGTTGGTGGCAAGGCGTTCGTGACCGTCAAGAACAACGAGACCATCGTACTGTCGCTGCCGATCGACCGGAAGGAGCAGCTGATGGAAATGGCGCCGGAGATCTACTACCAGACGGATCACTACGTCGGCTGGCCCTCCCTGCCGCTGCGGATCAAAGCAATCGGCGACGAGGAACTGGAGCTGCGCCTGATCGAGGCGTGGCGATACCGCGCCCCGAAAAAACTTCTGGCAACATTCGGCTGATTGATCAGGCCTGTTCGATGGCAAGCGCCTTCTGAACGGCCGGGCGCTCGAGCATGCGCTCATAATGCGCGTTGACCTTGGGGAACTGTTTGATATCGACATTGTCTCCCGGCAGCCACTTCTCCATGGTAAAGAGATAGCCGTCTGCGACGGTATATTGCTCGCCCATTACCCAGGGACCCTTCAGCATCTTGTCTTCGATCAGCGCGAAGCTTTCGGTCATGGTCTGCGGCACCTTGGCCTTCATCGTCTCGATGGCCGCCGCATCGTCGGTCCAGCGGTAGCCGCGCCCCTTGTGCGAATGGTTCACATGAACGGTGGAGACGATGTAGCTGTTGAAGGATTGCATCTGCGCGAATTCGAAGGGGTCGTCGAGCGGTGCCAGCTTCGCGGCCGGCACGATCTGGGCGATGTAGGCCATGATCGCGATATTCTCGGTGAGGACGCCGCGATCGGTCATCAGGGCCGGAACGCGACCTTTGGGATTGATGGCCAAATAATCCGGCTGACGCTGATCGCCATTGGCGAGGTTGAGGCGACGGCGCTCGTAGGCGAGACCGGATTCTTCCAGAGCGATGAGACTGGCGAGCGCGCAGCTTCCGGGCGCGAAATAGAATGTCAGCATGTTCCGTTCCTCGATTGAAGTCCGTGAGGAAGCTAGAGCGAACCCGGCCGATACGGAAGTGGCTGACGCTGATGGGCGCTACAAAAGGTTTTGATCGGTCGGGCCGGTATGCCCATCCCCATTGGCTGGCTCAATGGGGATGGGCGGTCGATCTCAGGCGCAGCCGGGCACGTCTTCCAGCCTGTACCAAACGGGAATGCCGCGCTCGCGGGCAATGCGGACATCATTGTCGGCGCCCTTGGAATCACCGGGCAATCTCAAAACGCCCTCGCAAAGCTGCAACAGGCGGCCGGCCGTTGGGTGGAAAATCTCCTCATAGAGATCGTCGCCGATGCTCTTGCCGCCGGCGGCGTGCCAGACCGGCAGGGCAACCCATTCGCCGATCATCGGCAGATGCCCGGCCTTGAACAGTGCGTAGGACGGCTCCTCAAGGCGTTTGAGGTTTTCAGCCATCTTCTTCGGATCATCACCAGTGCCGGAGCGATAAGGCCCCGCGAACAGGATCAACATGTCTTGTCTCCGTTTTTAGCTCCTGCTCGCTGCAGGAATTTGCACGAATATGCGCATATTTTCTTGAATGTCGAATCGATTCTGATAAATTCACGATTATTCGTGATATATCGTGCAGAGATCGGCATGCTGACCAGCCAACGGAAAACACTCATCCTCGAAAGATTGCGCCGGGACGGCCAGGTAATCGCCAAGGCATTGGCCGATGATCTCGGGCTATCCGAGGATACGATCCGTAGGGATCTGCGGGAAATGGCGACGGAGAAACTGCTGAAGCGCGTGCATGGCGGCGCACTGCCGCTGTCACCGGAGCTGCCCGATTTTACCGCGCGGCAGACGGTCTCATCCGATGAGAAGCGCCGGCTCGGTGCGCATGCGGTCAGCATGATCCAGCCGGGCCAGACCGTGTTTCTCGATGGCGGCACCACCAATGCCGAGATCGCCCGCCAGCTCCCGAAGGATCTCCCCGTCACCATCGTCACCCACAGCCCGACGATCGCAGGCGAGCTGGAGCATCAGCGACTGGCCGAAGTGATCTTGATCGGCGGCAAGCTCTACAAGCATTCGATGGTCGCGACGGGTGCCGTCGCCATGGCGGCCGTCGCATCGATAAGGGCCGACATTTTCTTTCTGGGCGTCACCGCCATCCATCCCGCCCGCGGCTTTTCGACCGGTGACTTCGAGGAAGCGGCCATCAAGCGGCATATCGCGCAATGCTCGGCGGAAACCTACGTATTATCGACGACCGAGAAGCTCGACGCCGCCTCGCCGTGCCAGATCTTGCCCTTGCACGGCGTTTCCGGTCTGATCGTATCATCGGATGTTCCGGAGGAAAGCCTGGCGCCCTACCGGCATGCCGAGATGCCGATCTTCCTGGCCTGAGGCCAACGCTACATCTGTCCACCTTGCCGCCATCGCCGATCGGGCCTACCTCCATATGCGCCAGAGGTTACGATCACCCATGAACGAACGCCGCATTCACCAGCTTTTTGAAATCAGCGTCCTGTTGAAGGGTGCGCATGCCTTAATCGAATGTCTTGGCGGCATAGTGCTGGCGCTAGTCAGCACCGACTCGATCCTTCGGCTGGCGAACCGGATCACGCAGCCCGAGCTGCTCAACGACCCGCATGATTTCATCGCGACGCACCTGCTCACGTGGGCGCAGGATTTCTCGGTCGGTACGAAGAACTTCTATGCCTATTACCTCTTGAGCCATGGGCTAGTGAAAGTGCTGCTGGTCATCGGCCTGCTCCGGGGCAAGATGTGGGCCTATCCGGCATCGCTTGCCGCCTTGGGGCTTTTCATCGCCTACCAGCTTTACCGCTTCACCGACACGCATGGCATCGGGCTCATCATCCTCACCATCTTCGACCTCGTGGTGATGGTTCTTATCTGGCAGGAATACAAGGTCGTCCGGCACCATGTACCGGCTCGTAAAACGAGCGGCTAAGGCGAGGAGTAAGCTATGCCCCCAACGCCGCTGCCGACCTGATATCGCCGACCTGGATGCCGTTCCAGTTCTTAAAGGATCGGTCGGCCATTGCCATCAGTCCGGCATGAACAGGGCCGTCCTTCTCGAAGAAGCGGGCCAATGTTGCGGCTACCATGACCTCCGCCGCGCGAGTGGTGCCGTCGTCGCATTTGATCGCGATGGCAATACCCTGCTCGGGGATGGCGGCGCAAAACACGCCCTCGGCGCCGGTCTTGGCGAAGATGCGGTCGGGAGCGATCTGCATCAGCTTGGTGCAGGCGCGGTCGGTGCCGGCGACGTAGAAGGGCTCGGCCATGCAGGCCTCGAACAGCCGGCGTGATGCCTTGGCGCGCAGCGGCTCCAGACCGGCGCCGGTCGCCATCCTGGCAAAACCATGCGCCAGCCCCTTGAGCGGCACGGCATAGGTCGGGATCGAGCAGCCGTCCGTGCCGCAATTGTCGTGCGCCAGAACAGCGCCGGTCAGGCTCTGCATCGTCTCGCGGATCTGCTGCTGCAGCGGGTGGTCATAACCGACATAGCCCTTGGGATCGATGTCCTGATGGCAGCAGGCGCAGACGAAGCCGGCATGCTTGCCGGAACAATTGTTGTGCAGCGCCGTCGGCTTGTCGATGGCGCGGACCTGATGAATCAATGTCTTCTGATCGAAAGACCAATGTGCGCCGCATTCGAGCGTGCCGACATCGCGGCCGGCGCGCGCCAGCATGGAGGCGGCGAGCGCCACATGCTCATCCTCGCCATTGTGGGATGAGCAGGCGAGCGCCAATTCCTTATGACCGAAACCATAGGCATCCGCGGCACCGCTTTCGACCAACGGCAGGGCCTGCATCGCCTTGCAGGCCGAGCGTGGAAAGACGCCGCTTTCGATATCGCCGAGCGAGAAAACCAGCTTCCCATCGCCATCGACCACAACGACGGAACCGCGATGGCGGCTCTCAACCAGATTGCCACGGGTGACTTCGACGCAGACGGGATTGGACATGACGGAATGCAGCCTCTGATTTGCTAGACGGCCTGTGATAGCCGCTGCCCCCGGGATTGCCAATCACCGATGCCGGCGGGCAACATCAAAAAGGAATCTCTCAGGCTGCGTCTCGGATTCTATAGGCGCAACGCCGGGCACCGAGCAGAATATGCTCATCCCGTTCGACATCAGCACCAAGCACCATGCGGAAAGTCTCCAGCTCCGATCGGCAGAAGCCGGCGCAGGCAGATGCGGCAGCACAAATGGGGCAATGGTTCTCCACCAGCACCAGCGAGCCATCCTTATCCTGCCAGTGATCGGCCATATAGCCTTCCTGCGTGCGGATGGCGGCGAGGCTTGCGACGCGCGACGACAGATCGGCCGAAAGGTCGATTTCGCTTCGATAGCGCCGAAGCGTCTCTGTTTCACGTGCCGAGATGACCGTATCGACGGCACCCTGCCCCAATTGGCTGACCATGGTCGCAAGCAGGGTGGCGGTCAGATCGGCATGGCCATCGGGAAATTGCCTGTTGCCGGCCGCCGTCAGATGCCAGAACTGGCGCGGCCTGCCTCTGCCGGCGGCAGCCTCCGCCACCGGCTCGACCAACCCCTCCTCAGCCATCTTCGTCAGCTGCTGGCGTGCCGCCTCCGACGATATGCCGAGCACGTCACCGACGGCTGCCGCCAGTTGCGGCCCGTCGGTTTTCAACAGGATCAGGATTCGATTGGCGGGTGACTGGCGCATTTTTCCAAGTTTTCTCTTGTTTTAATCCGACAAGGATGTAATTTTCCAAATTATAACTTGGAAAATAATCAACCGCTAGGGAAAATACCGAGGATCGCCCGATGTCCAGCATCGAAAACACCACCCCTGCCTCATCCTCTTCCGTCTTCACATTGTTTTCGCCGAAACGTCTGCCCGCGACGCTGATGCTCGGCGGCGGTGTCACGCTTTATGCCGTCGAATCCTACATCACCGCCACGATCGCGCCCTCGATCGTGCGGGACATCGGTGGCCTTGAACTATTCTCATGGATGACGACGCTCTTCGTCGCCGCCGGCGTGCTTGGCTCGATTACCGTTGCCACGCGGCCGAAGGGCATGGGCCTGCGCACGGTGTATGTCGGGGCGGCGCTTACTTTCGGCATCGGCAGCCTGGCCTGCGCTATCGCGCCGATGATGCCGGTATTGCTTGCGGGTCGCGCCATCCAGGGCTATGGGGCCGGCATGCTCTCCGGCCTCGCCTATGCCTTCATCCGTTTCGTCTATCCGGAGATATTGTGGCGCAAGGCCTCTACTCTCTATGCCGCCATCTGGGGTGTCGCGACCGTGCTTGGGCCGACCCTTGGCGGCCTCTTCGCCGCCGGAGGCGCATGGCGCGAGGCATTCATCATCCTCGTGCCGCTGACCGTGATCATGGCGCTTTCCGCGCGCCGGCTGCTGCCCAATGTTGCGGATGACCGGATCGATACGAGGACGCCGCTCGCCCAGATCGGGCTTCTGCTGGCTGCCGTCCTGTTCGTCAGCATCGCCGGCACCGTCGATCACGGAACCTACAAGGTAGTGCTAATTGCGGTTTCCATCATTTTTGTCGCGACGATGGTTGTGATCGAGCGCAAGAGCGAAGTGCGCCTCCTGCCCTATGGCTCCGTCATGCTCGGCAATCCGATTTCGCGACTCTATCTCACGATATTCACGATGATGCTTGTGCTGACGAGCGACATTTACATTCCCTATTTCCTACAGACCCTGCACGGTGTCACGCCGCTCGTCTCCGGTTATCTCGTTGCGCTCGTCGCATTGGGCTGGACCATAGCAGCCTTCTTCAGCGCCTCTTTTTCCGGCAAGCAGGCCGCCATTGCCAT
This sequence comes from Rhizobium sp. BK491, assembly GCF_014194925.1. Classification (NCBI taxonomy): domain Bacteria; kingdom Pseudomonadati; phylum Pseudomonadota; class Alphaproteobacteria; order Hyphomicrobiales; family Rhizobiaceae; genus Rhizobium; species Rhizobium sp. BK491. The sequence goes on along the minus strand of NZ_JACIAR010000002.1, from coordinate 853,712 downwards.
CATCAGCGGCTGCATTTTGGAAACGGCCGCGACCGCATCACTGATCCCCTTCCTGGCAACCAACACGCCTTTTGATACCGTCGCCAGGTTTGCGCCCGCCGTCATCACGATGTTCCTGATGGGATTCGGCGTCGGTCTCGGCTGGGCGCATCTTGTGACCCGGATCATCGGCATCGCCCGCAGGACCGAACAGGACAAGGCTTCGGCGGCGATCTCGATGACGCAGTCGCTGGGCGGCGCATTCGGTGCAGCGCTCGCAGGCGTCATCGTCAATGGAGCGGGCCTGACCCATCCGAGTGGCATTGCCGGCGGCCTCTCTGCCGCGACATGGCTCTATGCGCTGATGGCGATACCCGGCCTGATCGCGGTCATCCTGTCCTTCACGATCAAGCCAGCTTCAGCATGATCTTGCCGATGTGGTCGCTCGTTTCCATCAAACGATGCGCCTCGGCCACATCGTCGAAAGAGAAGGTCCGATAAATGACCGGGGCGACGGTGCCCTGGTCGAGCAGCGGCCAGACCTGGGAAAGAAGGTCGTCGCGAATGGCTCGCTTTTCCTCAGCCGTGCGTGGACGCATAGTCGATCCGGTCACGGTCAGCCGTTTGACCATGATCGGCGCAAGGTTGGCCTTCTCCGCCACAGCGCCGCCAAGGAAGGCAATGATGGAAAGGCAGCCGTCACGGGCAAGCGAGGCGAGGTTCTTCTCCAGATAGGCGGCGCCGATCATGTCGAGAATGATATCGACGCCATGTTCCGTCTCGGCCTTGATGACCTCGGCGAAATCTTCCTCTTTATAATTGATCGCCCGCTTGGCGCCGAGCTTCTCGCAGGCCTCGCATTTTTCCTTCGACCCGGCGGTCGCATAGACCGTTGCACCGAAAGCGTGGGCAAGCTGAATCGCCGTCGTGCCGATGCCGCTGGAGCCGCCGTGGATCAATACGCTTTCGCCTTCGATCAGCCCCGCCATCTGGAAGAGATTGGCCCAGACGGTGAAGAAGGTCTCGGGGACGGCGGCCGCGCGGACGGCGTCATAACCGTTCGGGAAGCGCAGCGCCTGGCCGGCGGGAAGCACGCAATATTCGGCATAGCCGCCGCCATTGGCTAGGCCGCAGACCTTGTTGCCGATGGCAAATTCGGTCACGCCAGGCGCGACATCGACGACCTCGCCGGATATTTCGAGACCGAGGATCGGGCTTGCTTCCTTCGGCGGCGGATAGATCCCCTGCCGTTGCGCCACATCCGGCCGGTTGACGCCGGCAGCCTCGACGCGGACCAGGATCTCACCTGGCTTCAACACCGGAAGAGGCTTTCGGGCGATGGTCATGACTTCAGGTCCGCCAAAGGATGGCAAATCCACGAAACGCATTTCAGACGGCAAGGGCATGGCGCAATCTCCTCTCCCAGCAAAGCAGTGGAGATAGTTTAGCGCAGCGCGCTTGAAAAGATGGCACGGCGGAAAGGCGTCAATTCGTCTCGGCCAGACCGAGGAATGCGACGCCGGCAGCGCTTTCCTTCGCCTTGGTCTTGATGCCGGCGATGGAGGTGCTGACGCGATTGATATTGTCGATCACCAGTCCCTCCGGCAACTGCAGGATACCGATCGAGCAGCGCATCAGCGGGAACTCGGCCTCGGCGCCGGCGCGGTCGTGGCCGCGAATGCGGCCTGCGGCACGATCCTCGGCCGAGTAAAGATCGAGCACGTCGGCATGGAAATCGGCAAGCAGCCGGTCCAGAACTTCGCGCAGCTCCTGCATGCTCCAACCGGTGACACCGATGAAGAAATCGTCGCCGCCGACATGACCGAGGAAATGGCGCTCGGCAAAGAAATAGCGGCGCATCAATGCGGCAAATAGCGAAATGGCATGGTCGCCGAGATGGAAACCATAGGCATCGTTGAACGGCTTGAAATTATCGAAGTCGCAATAGCAGAAATGCCTGACTTCATCACCATCGCGGCCGGCGCTCTGCATGAAATCATGGATCGCCCTGTTGCCGGGAAGGCCGGTCAAGGGGTTCTGGTCCTGGGCAATCTTCAGCTGCTTTTCGTTGATGACCTTGATGAGAGAGGCAGCGGAGACGATGCCCGCATAATGCGTGCCTTCGGTGACGATCAGGCAATCGCTGCTTTCCATATTGGCGAAGATCGTCATCAGCGTGTCGGCATCGGAATCAAGGCCGACGATCGGCGCCATTTCAACGAAATGCGAGATCGACCGTTTATAAACCTTGTTCTTCAAAAGGTCGCGGCCGAAGGGCTGATAGATATATTCCTTCAGCTGGTATTCGTGGATGATCCCGCGCGGCTCGTCATTGGCATTCACGACCGGGAAATAAGCTCGGCGCGGATTGCGGCGAAAGAGCTCGAAGACGCTGTCGATGCTGTCGCTCTCGCGGATGGTCGGCAGCACTTCAATCTGCTTGCGGATAAGGATTTCATCGAGCGACTGGCTGTTGCGTGCCGTCTTGCCGAGATCCTGCAAATGCGGAAAGCTCGGCTTCAACTCGTTGATCAGTACGGTCGGGCGGGCAATGAACCAGCCCTGGACGAGATCGACGCCGAATTCGCGGCAGGTCAGGAATTCCGCCTCGGTCTCTATGCCTTCGGCGATGACGCGCGTACCGAGGACATGGGCGATGTTGACGAGATTTCGAAGGATATGGCGCTTGCGGGCGCTGCGATCGATATCGACGATGAAATGCCGGTCGATCTTCAGATAGTCGACCGGATAATCGGACAGCAGTTTCATTTCACCGTGGCCGACGCCGAAGTCGTCGATGGCGAGCTTGAAACCGGCATCGCGCATCTTGGCAACCAGCGCCGAAAACTCCGGCACGAGGGTATTGTCGAAACGTTCGGAGAATTCGAAGCAAACAGAGGAAGGGGCGATGCCGGCCTTTCTCATATGCTGCAGCAGGCCATCGACCAAGGCGGCGCCCTGCGGGATCAACCGGACATCCAGGTTGAGGAAAAGCGTAGCGGCAACCATATTGGGGAGAGTGGCAAACTTCGCAAGCGCGCGGCTGCTGACCATCTGCTCGAGCCCAAGAAGCTGGCCGCTGCGCTCCGCCTCGTCGAGGATATCGACCGGGCTGTCGAAACCGATGCGCTCCTGGCCGCGCATGAGGGATTCATAGCCGAAAACGGCGCCCGTGCCGGCCTCCACGATCGGCTGAAATGCGTTTTCGATCACGAGTTTGGCGAGAGTAACGATCTGATCGCTGGCGTATCGGCGCAAGACGCCCGGTTCGGCTGCGGCAGTCAGGGACATACCCATCTCCACTTGCGGATTCTAATCTAATTTATTTGAGTAAAACTTTGGGTTTACCGCATTTTCGGCCGAGGATGCGTCATAAAGCGTCAACGAAACCTTTCCCCTATGTGAAAGTTTCATGAATGGTAAAGCAATATTAACCATTTGTCGGGCCGCAGACCCCTCATCACGGCAGCCGAGAGGCTGCCGTGATGAGGGGGTTCAGTGCTGATTGCTCGAGTGCCGCTCCGCCTCGTAGTCGGCAAACATGTCAGCGACACAGCGGCCGCTCTTTGCCGTCTCCCCGCCATCGTTGGCGGCATGAGGCACATCGCAAATGTCGCCGCGCCTGCGGGCTGCATCCCACATGCGCAGGGCTTCCCGTACGACTTCGCTGCTCGAGGCATAAGTGCCGGTATCGACCGCTGCCCGGATGCCCGCAGCCTGAAGCGGAGAGATGGAAACCGTTACCATCGGCATGATATTCCTCCCTTGACGTCGTTACGCGGAAATTTGTCTGGAAGCATGTTCCGCGGCTTTGACCAGTTTCTTCACGCATGTCTGTCGACACACGCATTTCGGATGAAGACACTGTCGTTACATCAACGCAACGCCGTTCTGCCCGACATGGCAGAGGCGGTAAGAGTAACGCCGCTCACGCTCCTTGTCAAAAAGTAGCAGTCCGTTACCCCTTTCGGGCGGTGCCCTACCGCCTAAGCACAAGGCCGAAGGCCACCAGCGTCCATCCTTGGAAAATCAGGTCAAAGGCCAGGAAAAGGCCAAGAATCCAGAGGCTGTTGACCGGCCAGCCAACTGCAATGGCAATGCCGGCGGCGGCGGTTGCAAGGCCGCTGATGACAATCCAGACCCAACCACGCTCCGGCTTCAGCTTGCGACCGACCCAGACGCGAAAGGTGCCGGCGATGAGCAATGCGATGGCGAGGAATAGCGTCAAGGCTTCCGACGCCAATAGTGGATTGGCGAAGGCAAGCACGCCGGCAACCGTATAGAGCAGGCCGCTGAGAACCCAGAACAAAATGTGCTCCCAGCCCCTTACCTGAAAGGCATGGGCCAGATGCACGATGCCGCCGATCAGCATCAGCATGCCGACATAATAGACCGAAGCGACGGTGGCGATGAACAGATTGCCAAGCGCGATACCGCCGCAGATCAGCAGCAAGATTCCAAGCCCGACAAACCAACCCCATTTGTCGCGCATCGCTGATGGGGGAACTTCATCAAGAATATCGACCATGACTGCACCTCCTCCTCTTCGGAATTATGGCACAGAAATGCTTTGCGGAAAGAGGTTGCGGATTTTTCCTGAGGGAGGGCTGGTCACGTGATTTTTTTATTGATTGATCAGTCAATCAAAAATACACTCGTCTTCAGTCTTGGGGATTGACGCAATGCCGAAAGTCGGAATGGAACCGGTGCGCCGAAAGGCGCTGGTTGATGCTGCAATGCGCGTGATCGGCGATCACGGCTCGCTGACCGTCACCATGTCCGAAATCGCCAAGCAGGCCGGCGTTTCCCCCGCCCTTGCGCATCATTATTTCGGCAGCAAGGAACAGCTGCTGATCGAAACCGTCCGCGTCCATCTACAGCGGCTGCGCGACAGCGTAGTGACGGCGCTTAGGGCCGCCACGACACCCCGCGAAAAGCTTTCCGCCGTCATCCGCGTCAGTTTCCAGGCCGATCAGTTTGCGCCGGAAACGATCGCGGCATGGCTCGCCTTCTATGCCGAGGCGCAGCGCTCGGAAGAGACGCGGCGCTTTCTCGTCATCTATGCGCGGCGTCTGCATTCGAATCTCGTTGCCAATCTCAAGGCGCTGTGCCCGGCCGAGGATGCCGGGCGGATTGCGGAGGGTGCGGCCGCGATGATCGACGGGCTCTATATCCGTCAGAGCCTCAAATCGGCGCCGATCAGCACCGAGGCGTCGATCGCGCTGACCGAAGGCTATCTGACGACCCATCTCAACGCGTTGAAAGGCTGACGTCATGCTGACCGTCTGGGGCCGCAAATCGTCATCGAATGTACAGGCGCTGATGTGGTGCATCAGTGAGCTCGGTCTTGCCCATGAGCGCATCGATGCAGGCTTTACCTACGGCGTCAACGACACGCCTGAATTCCTGGCGATGAACCCGAACGGCACCGTACCGGTGCTACGCGACGGTGATGACGAGCCGCTCTGGGAAACGGGCGCCATCCTGCGTTACCTCGCCACACAATATGGCGACGATGCCTTCTGGCCGAACGATGCGCGCCATCGCGCTCAGATCGACAAATGGGCTGAGTGGGCCAAGATCAACATTGCTCAGGGCTTCACCGGCCCGATCTTCTGGCGGGTGGTGCGCACGGCCCCTGCTCTCAAGGACGAGAAGGCGATCGTTGCGGCTGTTGCAGCACTCGGTGCGAAGCTTGACATCGCCGAGTCGCAGTTCGGACGGCATCGCTTCCTTGCGGGCGATAATCTGACGTTGGCCGACATCCAGTTCGGGCACGTTCTCTATCGCTATTTCGACATCGATATCCAGCGCCCTGCCCATCCACGGCTTGAGCGATACTATGAAAACCTCACCGAACGACCTGCTTTTCAAGAGCATGTCATGGTGTCCTATGAAGAACTGAGGGTTCTATAATGCGCGCACAACCGAAAGCCTCGCATTTCATCGACGGGGAATATGTCGAGGACACCGACGGCACTCTTATCGAAAGCATCTATCCGGCGACCGGCGAGGTGATCGCCCGCCTGCACGCGGCAACGCCCGCCATCGTCGAAAAGGCGATCGCGGCCGCAAAGCGGGCGCAGCCCGAATGGGCCGCCATGAGCCCGACAGCTCGCGGCCGCATCCTGAAGCGAGCAGCCGAGATCATGCGCGAGCGTAACCGCGAGCTTTCCGAGCTGGAAACGCTGGATACCGGCAAGCCGATCCAGGAAACCATCGTCGCCGATTCGACTTCGGGCGCAGACAGCTTCGAATTCTTCGGCGGCATCGCGGCGGCCGGTCTCAACGGCTCCTATATCCCGCTCGGCGGCGATTTCGCCTATACCAAGCGCGTGCCGCTCGGCGTCTGCGTCGGCATCGGCGCATGGAACTACCCGCAGCAGATCGCCTGCTGGAAAGGCGCGCCGGCACTGGTCGTCGGCAACGCCATGGTGTTCAAGCCTTCGGAAAACACGCCGCTCGGCGCGCTGAAGATCGCTGAAATCCTCATCGAGGCCGGTCTGCCGAAGGGACTCTACAATGTCATCCAGGGAGACCGCGAAACAGGGCCGCTGCTCATCAACCATCCCGACGTGGCCAAGGTATCGCTGACGGGTTCGGTGCCGACCGGCCGCAAGGTGGCGGCTTCGGCCGCCGGCAATCTCAAGCATGTCACCATGGAGCTCGGCGGCAAGTCGCCGCTGATCGTTTTCGAGGATGCCGATATCGACAGCGCCATCGGCGGCGCGATGCTCGGCAATTTCTATTCGACGGGCCAGGTCTGCTCCAACGGCACCCGCGTTTTCGTCAACCGCAAGATCAAGTCTGAATTCCTGAAGCGCCTGAAGGCCCGCACCGACGCGATGCTGATCGGCGACCCGATGGACGAGGCAACGCAGATCGGCCCGATGGTGTCCTGGACGCAGCGCGAAAAGGTGCTTTCTTACATCGAAAAGGGCAAGGCCGAGGGCGCGACGCTTTTGACCGGCGGCGGCATCCCGAACAATGTCTCCGGTGAAGGCTATTACATCCAGCCGACCGTCTTTGCCGACGTCACCGACGACATGACGATCGCCCGTGAAGAGATCTTCGGACCGGTCATGTGCGTGCTCGACTTCGATGACGAGGCCGAGGTGGTCGCCCGCGCCAATGCGACCGAATTCGGCCTTTCCGGCGGCGTCTTCACCGCCGATCTCACCCGCGCCCACCGCGTGGTCGACCAGCTGGAGGCCGGCACGCTCTGGATCAACACCTACAATCTTTGCCCAGTCGAAATCCCCTTCGGCGGCTCCAAGCAATCCGGATTCGGCCGCGAGAATTCGCTGGCGGCGCTGGAGCATTATTCGGAATTGAAGACCGTCTATGTCGGCATGGGGCCGGTACAGGCGCCTTATTGATCCACCTCCCCCTTGAGGGGCGCCGCTTAGCGGCGGGTGGGGTGACCAGCCGCAGCGCGTGTAGCAGCAATCACCCCACCCCGGCCTGCGGCCGACCCTCCCCCTCGGGGGGAGGGTGCAGAACCGCCTCGATTTACGCCCCTTACCACTTGGAGCACATGGTCATGCAAGCAGATTTCGTCATCGTCGGCTCGGGCTCGGCTGGCTCCGCCATGGCTTATCGCCTGTCAGAGGATGGCAAGCATTCGGTCATCGTCCTAGAATTCGGCGGCAGTGATTTCGGGCCGTTCATCCAGATGCCGGCGGCACTTGCCTGGCCGATGAGCATGGACCGCTACAATTGGGGCTATCTCTCCGAGCCGGAACCGCAGCTCAACAACCGGCGCATCACCGCCCCGCGCGGCAAGGTGATCGGCGGCTCGTCCTCGATCAACGGCATGGTCTACGTGCGCGGCCATGCCGAGGATTTCAATCGCTGGGAGGAGCTCGGCGCCCAAGGTTGGGCCTATGCCGATGTGCTGCCCTACTTCAAGCGGATGGAGCATTCACATGGCGGCGAAGAAGGATGGCGCGGCAAGGATGGCCCGCTGCATGTCCGGCGCGGCGATGCCCGCAATCCGCTCTTCCACGCCTTCATCGAAGCAGGCAAGCAGGCGGGCTTCGAGGCGACGGAGGATTATAACGGCAGCAAGCAGGAAGGCTTCGGCCTGATGGAGCAAACGACCTGGATGGGACGTCGCTGGTCTGCGGCGACAGCCTATCTCAAGCCTGCCCTGAAGCGGCCGAATGTGACCCTCGTTCGCTGCTTTGCCCGCAAGGTCGTCATCGAAAACGGCCGCGCGACCGGCGTCGAAGTCGAGCGCAATGGCAAGATCGAGATCATCAGAGCGAACCGCGAAGTGATCGTTTCCGCTTCCTCGTTCAACTCTCCGAAGCTGCTGATGCTGTCCGGCATCGGACCTGGGCAGCATCTGCGCGACATGGGGATCGAGGTGAAGGCCGACCGGCCGGGCGTCGGCGCCAACCTGCAGGACCATATGGAATTCTATTTCCAGCAGACGAGCCTGAAGCCGGTGTCACTCTATTCCTGGCTACCCTGGTATATGCAGGGGATTGCCGGTGCGCAGTGGCTGTTCTTCAAGAAAGGCCTTGGCACCTCGAACCAGTTCGAAGCCTGCGCCTTCCTGCGCTCGGCACCCGGCGTCAAGCAGCCGGATATCCAGTACCACTTCCTGCCTGTCGCCATCAGCTATGACGGCAAGGCGGCGGCCAAGAGCCACGGCTTCCAGGTGCATGTCGGCTACAACCTGTCGAAATCGCGTGGGAACGTCACGCTGCGCTCATCCGACCCGAAGGCCGATCCGGTGATCCGCTTCAACTATATGAGCCATCCGGAAGACTGGGAGAAATTCCGCCACTGCGTTCGCCTCACCCGCGAGATCTTCGGGCAGAAGGCCTTCGACGAGTACCGGGGCACGGAAATCCAGCCAGGGGCGAATATTCAGACCGATGATCAGATCGATGCCTTCCTGCGCGAGCACCTGGAAAGCGCCTATCATCCCTGCGGCACCTGCAAGATGGGCTCGAAGGATGATCCAATGGCGGTGGTCGATCCCGATACCCGCGTCATCGGCATCGACGGCCTGCGCGTCGCTGACAGCTCGATCTTCCCGCATGTCACCTACGGCAATCTCAACGGCCCTTCGATCATGACCGGTGAGAAGGCGGCCGACCACATTCTCGGCAAGCCGCGGCTGGCGCGTTCGAACCAGGAGCCCTGGATCAATCCGCGGTGGGAGACGAGCGATCGGTAAGGTGGGCAGGTATCAGTGATAGTCTTCTTCGCGCTGATGCCTGATCGCCAATATCGTTATCGTCTCGCTGTCTTCGATCTCGAATAGAGCGACACAACCGGAAGAGCCGAACGGGATAACGAGTTCGCGGAGAAACGCGTCCGCCGACGCTTTGCGGCAGCTGAACGGAAAATTCTCGAGAAATTCCGTTGCCTTGACGATGGCGTCATAGGCTTTTTCCGCAAGCTCGATATCTCTCAAAAGCAGATAATCATACAGCCGTTCGAGATCTTCGAGCGCGCCTTGAGAGTAGCGTACGGCAAATGTCATTTGTGCCTGGAAGCTTTGGCGGCTTCAAGCTTGCCCTTCAGCATTCCCAGCACGTCGTCAGCGCTGTGATACACGCCGGTTTTTTTCGCATCCTCTTGCGCAGCAAGACCGCGAGCAATGAATTCAGCCTTCGTTCGGCGGTGTTCAATCTGCGCACGCAGCGAGCTTTCCACAAATGCTGACAAGGTCTCACCTTCTCGCAGCACGCTTTCAGCAGCGGCGCGCAATGCGGGATCGACCCTCAAGGGAGGAATGGAAGCGGATTTCATTCACCGGCTCCTTTGCATTGCAATTGCGATACATTCTATTCGATCGCTCGAAACGGTCAACACGTGGATTAAGCCTTGGCCGCAAAAGGAAATTCTGCAAGAAAGATCGATATCGCAATTCGCTTTATGGTGAGCCGCTCGCAAGAATATCTCGAAAAGTTATGCGAGCCAGCCTATCGGTCACATGTCAGATGCCCCCTATCTACCGCAAGTCCAAGCTCCTCCGCCGCTCCCGTGTCATCTGGGGCTCGTTCAATCTCTGGCGGCCACGTCTGGTGTTCTGGACGGGCGCTCTGGCGATCGGCGTCATCAGCGTCGGCTTCGCCAAGCTCGCCGATCTGGCGCAGCGGGCTTTTACCGGCGTGACGCAATCGGGTGAGTGGATGTGGCTTCTGCCGCTCCTGCTGACACCGCTCGGTTTCGTTATGTCGGCCTATCTTGCAGCGACGCTGTTTCCCAATTCGCAGGGGAGCGGCATTCCGCAGGCGATCGCCGCGCGGCACCTACATCATGAGGAAGATCGAACGAAGCTGCTGTCGCTCAGGCTAGCTTTCGGCAAGATCGTGCTGACCATATTGGGGCTCTTAAGCGGTGCCTCGATCGGCCGCGAGGGACCGACAGTGCAGGTCGGCGCGTCCTTCATGCTGGCGGTTGCCCGCTTCGGCGGCATGGCGCAGGCGAAGGGCCTGATCCTCGCCGGTTCTGCCGCCGGTATCGCCGCTGCCTTCAATACGCCGCTTGCGGGTATCGTTTTCGCTATCGAGGAGATGAGCCGCACCTATGAATCCCGCGCCAACGGCCTGGTCCTGATGGCCGTCATTCTTTCCGGCCTTGCCGCACTCGGTCTTTCCGGCAGCTACAATTATTTCGGTACGGCCGATGTGGCCCCAACAATGCTTCGGGACTGGATCGTCATGCTGATCTGCGGTGTGGGCGGCGGCGCGCTCGGCGCCACTTTCAGCGGATTGGCGCTCTATGCCGGCATCCGCATCCGCCGCTGGGCGCAGCCTCAGCCGTTGAAACGCATGCTGATCCTTGCCGGCCTCTGCGGCCTTGTCGTTGCCGCTGTCGGCGTGCTCTCCGGCGGCCAAACCTTCGGCACCGGTTACGAGCAAGCCCGCGGCGCCGTGGAAGGACATGCCCTGCCGCTGCTCTTCTTCGTCGAGAAACTACTGGCAAGCTTCCTGTCGATGATCTCGGGTATTCCTGGCGGCATCTTCGCGCCTTCGCTTGCCGTCGGCGCCGGTTTCGGCAGCACGGTCGGCACGCTGATCGGCGGCAGCATCGCACTTGCGGCGATCCTCGGGATGGCCGGCTATTTCGCCGGCGTGGTTCAGGCACCGATGACCGCCTTCGTCATCATTCTGGAAATGACCGGCGATCACCAAGCCGTCATCCCGATCATGGCTGTATCGATGATCGGCTATGTGACGTCGCGGCTGCTCTCGCGCGAGCCACTGTATCATGGGCTGTCCCGCGTCTTCATCGCCGCAGCAATCCGCGCCCGGCGCGCCATGGACAAGGAAAGCGGCGAGGAACACGCCGCCCACTGATTGTCGAAGCGCTGCGAGGAAGACCCGTTAGCTCCCTTGGACCTGATCAGTTAGGCCATCAGCCTGGCAACTTCCGCGTCCTCCGGCTGAGCGATGGCATCGGCGATGGTCGTCGAGAACAACACCTTGCGGGTCGCGTCCGCCACCCGGGCAAAGACGTGGCGGATTTCGCAGGTCTGCTCGCCGTCGCAATCGTCGCAGCGACGATAGGCTGTCAGTGACAGACAGGGCAGCGGCGCCAGCGGCCCATCGATGACCCGCAGGATTTCGCCGAAGGTGATTTCGTTTGCCGGCTTGCGCAAGAGGTAGCCGCCCTGCTTGCCGCGGCGGCTGATGACGATGCCCTGATGCTTCAAGTCGAGAAGGATCTGTTCCAGGAATTTCTTCGGGATCTTCTGCTGGGCGGCGATGTCGGAAATCATCATCGGCTCACCCGCCTCGGATTGGGCCAAGGCAGACAGCGCCCGCAGCGCGTATTTTGCTTTCTGAGTAATCATTTCGAACCGCTTCACACACACATGCGATACGTCCGGTCGAGAGATTCGGCCGGTCCGCTACAGAACTCCTCAGCCCTCGTCCCCGAGGCAATTTCGAAGCACCCACACCCTTGACGCACGGCCAGGAAACGTTAGCAACCCAAACTTGTTGTCATTCTTCGTCGCTATGCCAATAGTTTAGCGCAAAATCCATCGCAGCGCATCATTTTGGGCATCACTTCCGATTTCCATTTGACAAGCTATGTGTAACTCTACTATTTCTATAGACATTAAAGCAAGCACTTAAACATGGCGAGCCATATCAAGTGCTTCCGAAGGGCCGCCATCGGTGGCAAATCGCCTTGGTTAGGAGCCGAGGCGGTCGCTTTTCCTTATCGGCGCTGCTTCATGGAGATATTTACTCTCCAGCCGCTCCGTTTCGAAATCTATTTTTCTGTCCGCTGCCGTTGCGAACTGCGATACTCCCGGCAACATCAGGACAGGATCCCCCATGACTGCCATTACCCTCATTGAAGATGCCGCGACGCTCAACAGCCAGCTTGCATCGCTCGATCTTGCCGGCCGTCTATCTCTCGTGGCCGGGCTCGGTGGCCGTGCCGTGTTCACGACGTCGCTCGGGATCGAGGATCAGGTGATCACGGCGGAGATCGGCAATCACCGCCTGCCGATCGAGGTGGCGACCCTGCAGACCGGTCGCCTCTTCCCGGAAACGCTCGCTCTGATGGACGAGACGGAAAGCCAATATGATATCAAGATCGTCCGCTACGAGCCGGAACAGGCCGATATCGACGCCTATGCGGAAAAATACGGTCTGAACGGTTTCTATGAGAGCGTCGAAGCCAGGCATGCCTGTTGTGGCGTGCGCAAGCTGAAGCCGCTTGCACGGGCACTTTCGGGCGCCAGCATCTGGATCACCGGCCTGCGCCGCGGCCAGTCCGCCAACCGCGCCGATACGCCCTTCGCCGAATTCGATCCCGAGCGCAATCTGATCAAGATCAACCCGCTCGCCGATTGGGACATCGATGCCATCCGCGTCTATGTCGCCGACAACAGCGTTCCGGTGAACCCTCTGCATGCGCGCGGCTATCCCTCGATCGGCTGCGAGCCCTGCACCCGCGCCATCAAGCCGGGCGAGCCGGAGCGCGCCGGCCGCTGGTGGTGGGAGAACGACGAAAAGCGCGAATGCGGTCTGCATGTCCACGAAGAAGGTGCTGCCGCACCCGCACAATAAAGCACCCGCCGGCTCCCGGCATCGATCCGAAGCGCGTCTCCTGCGCCGCCGATATCTAGGGAACCAACGCATCCATTCTTTCCGGCCAAGTTTCGGTCGGGACATTTGAAAGTTCTGGAGTCATCAATGCCCGATAGCCGTCCGGATACGGAAATCTCCAATCCGCAAAGCGTCAAGCCGCCGCTCGATCCGCATCTGAAAGCGCTGGAAAACGAGGCGATCCACATTTTCCGCGAGGTCGCCGCCGAATTTGAGCGTCCCGTGATGCTCTATTCGATCGGCAAGGACTCGTCGGTGCTGCTGCATTTGGCACGCAAGGCCTTCTATCCCGGCCGCGTCCCCTTCCCGCTGCTGCACGTGAACACCGGCTGGAAATTCGCCGAGATGATCACCTTCCGCGACGAGATCGTGAAAAAGTACGATCTCGACCTGATCGAGCACATCAATCCGCGTGGCAAGGCGGAGAACATCACGCCCTTCACCTATGGCTCGGCGCGCTACACCGATATCATGAAGACGGAAGCGCTGCGTCATGCGCTCGATGCCGGCCAGTTCGACGCGGCTTTCGGCGGCGCCCGCCGCGACGAGGAAGCCTCGCGCGCCAAGGAGCGCATCTATTCCTTCCGCACACCGGATCATCGCTGGGACCCCCGCAACCAGCGCCCGGAACTCTGGAACATCTACAACGGCCAGATCCGCAAGGGCGAAAGCGTTCGCGTCTTCCCGCTTTCCAACTGGACGGAAGTCGATATCTGGCGCTACATCCAGGCCGAGGAAATTCCGATCGTACCGCTCTATTTCGCGGCGAAACGCCCGATCGTCGAGCGCGACGGCATGATGATCATGGCGGCAGATCCAAGGCTGGAACTCTTGCCCGGCGAAGCCAAGCGCGAGGAACTCATCCGTTTCCGCACGCTCGGCTGCTTCCCGCTGACGGGAGCCATCCGCTCCACCGCCACGACCCTTGAAGAGATCATTGCAGAGCTGGAAATCGCCACGGTTTCCGAGCGACAGGGCCGCGCCATCGACCGCGACCAGTCCGGCTCCATGGAAAAGAAGAAGCGCGAAGGATATTTCTGAGATGACCGTAAACGCAAACGTCGTCACAATTCCTGCTGTCGGGCCCGCCGCCGAACCGGCTAAAGCCCTTCGCGACTCGCGCCCGCTTCGCCTGATTACCTGCGGCAGCGTCGATGACGGCAAATCGACGCTGATCGGCCGTCTCCTCTGGGATACCAAGGCGGTCAAGGAAGACCAGGCTGCCACGCTTCAGCGCGATTCCACCGGCAAGCAGAACGATCTCGGCCTCCCCGACTTCGCTCTGCTGCTCGACGGCCTGCAGGCAGAGCGCGAGCAGGGCATCACAATCGATGTCGCCTATCGCTATTTCTCGACCGACAAGCGCTCCTTCATCGTTGCCGACACACCCGGCCACGAGCAATATACGCGCAACATGGCAACCGGTGCCTCCACCGCCGATCTCGCCGTGCTGTTGGTCGATGCCCGCATGGGCATCCTTGAGCAGACCCGCCGGCATGCGACGATCGCGTCGCTGCTCGGCATCAAGCAGTTCGTTCTGGCCATCAACAAGATTGACCTGACAAACTACGACCGTGCCGGCTTCGAGAAGATTTCCAACGACTTCCGCGAATTCGCACTGTCGCTCGGCGTCAAGCAGATCACCGCCATTCCGATGTCGGCGCTGAAGGGTGAAAACGTAGTCTATTCCGGCCAGGCTGCCATGCCGTGGTACACCGGCCCGACGCTGGTCGAGACGCTAGAACTGGCGACCGTTCGCTCCGCCCAGACGGTTGGCTTCCGTCTTTCGGTGCAACGCGTCTCCCGCCCGGGTGAGAGCTTCCGCGGCTATCAGGGCACGGTCGCCGGCGGCTCGGTAAAGCCGGGCGACAGCGTCATGATCCTGCCGTCGGGCATGGTCGCCAATGTCTCGAAGATCGTCACCTTCGATCTCGTGCGCAACGCGGCGGTCGCCGGCGATGCCATCACGCTCGTTCTCGACCGCCAGGTGGACGTGTCGCGCGGCGATATGATCGTCGCCATCGACAGCCAGCCGCAGACGGGCCTCTCCTTCGACGCGCAAATCGTCGCGCTGCAGCCTGAGGGCATCGAGCCTGGCAAGCGCTACTGGCTGAAGAGCGGCAGCCGCCGCCAGCGCGTGCAGGTTCAGCCGATCGCCCAGCTTGAGCTGAAGACCGGCGCATGGGCTCCGGCGCAGGCGCTCTGGATGAACGCGATCGGCAAGGTTCGCCTGACCTTCGATGAGAGCGCCATCTTCGATCCCTATGAGCAGAACCGCTCGACCGGCTCCTTCATCCTGATCGATCCGGAAAGCAACAACACGGTTGCGGGCGGGATGATCACCGGCAAGCATTCCGATGTCGGCGGCATTCACAAGGATGGCCAGCGCGTCCTCCTGTCCCTGCCCGCCGATCTCGCCGAGCAGATCATGGCAAGCGAGCTCTTCGCCAGCCGCCGCGATGAAACGGATGTGCGCCGCGTGACCGCCGCACAGGCCGCGGAAATCTGGGCGAACGCGGCAAGCGACATCTGATCGCTATCACATGTAATAACAGAAGGCGGCGGGCTCGGCTCCGCCGCCTTTTTCATTTGCTGCTTAATGGCGCCATTGCGGCCACGGTAGAGGCCACTCGTTCCTTTTTGACAGTCTTGAAGCAATCCTCCCGAGCTGCCAGTGTCACTGCAATATCTCGCCGAAAGCCGCCACCAGGCGGTCGCACTCCTCATCCGTTCCAATCGTGATGCGCAGGAAGTCGTCGATACGCTCGGCGGAAAACCGTCTTACCAGAATGTTCCTGCTCCGAAGCTCTGCCGCCAGTTCCACACCCGGCCTGCTCGGATGCCGCGCGAACAGAAAATTCGCGGATGACGGCAGAACGTGAAAGCCCAGCTCCCCGAGTTTGGCGGCCAGCCGTTCCCGGCTGGCGATGATCATGGCGCGATGGCGTTCGAACCAGTCCCGATCCTTCCAGGCCGCTACCGCACCTGCCTGCGCAAGCCGATCGAGAGGATAAGAATTGAAGCTGTCCTTGACCCTTTCCAGTGCCTCGATCAGCGGCCGTTGCCCGACAGCGAAACCGACGCGCAGGCCGGCGAGCCCGCGCGACTTCGACAGGGTCTGAATTACCAAGAGGTTCGGATATGTCCGGACAAGTGGAACCGCGCTCTCGCCGCCGAAATCGACATAGGCCTCGTCGATGACGACGACCTGATCGGGATGAGCCTTGAGAAGGCTTTCGATATCGACCAGAGGCAGACCGATCCCTGTGGGCGCATTGGGATTGGGAAGGATAATCGCGCCGCAAGGCTGGCGATAATCGTCAAGGCGAACCCGCATGTCCGCATCGACTGGAACCTGCCGGAACTTGATCCCGTAGAGGCGGCAATAGGTCGGATAGAAGCTGTAAGTGATATCGGGGAAAAGCAGCGTCTCTTCATGGTTCAGCAGCGCCTGGAACGTGTGCGCCAGAACCTCGTCCGATCCGTTGCCGACGAAGACCTCGTCCTTGTCGAGCCCGAAACTCTCGGCGATTGTAACACGCAACTCCCGCGCCGTCGGATCCGGATAGAGCCGCAGTGTGTCGGCTGTAGCCTTCGAGATCGCCTCCAGGGCAAGCGGCGAAGGACCGTAAGGGCTCTCATTGGTGTTGAGCTTGATTATTCCACCCGTGGTCGGCTGCTCGCCGGCGACATAGGGGGTCAAGGAATGAACAATCGGGCTCCAGAAGCGGCTCATGGTGATTTCCAAAGTTAGCGATTACAGACCGATCGTGCGGCAAGTCTGCATATGAGCAAACACCGTTGCAAACTCCAGCTCCTGCGACAACTGCCTCCCGAGCAATTCTGAAATTATCTCGCTCGGCAGGCAAGCGGGCCTCAAGCCGATACGATGATCTGTGTCTCAGGCAGCGGTCGTCGCCGGCAAATCATCACAGCTCTTTGCAAACAACCGCTCGCTCAGAAAATCGACAAAAACCCGAACCTTGGGCGACATATGGCGATTGGACGGCCAAAGCAGATGAAAATGGCCGGGTTCGTCGATAAAATCATCGAGAACGGTTCTGAGCTTTCCTTCCGCAAGCGTACTGCGCACGAGGAAATCCGGCATGCAGCCGATGCCGAGGCCGGCAACGGTCGCGCCGCGCACCGCCTCCATATTGTTGCAGGAGAAGGCCGTTCGCATGCGCAGATCCGGCTCGCCTTCGGGCATCGTCAGCGGCCAATCCTGCAGCTTGCCGCTGTTGGGAAAGCGAAACCTGACAGCCAGATGCTCGTTGAGATCGCGCGGGCAACCGGGAATACCGAAGCGTTCGAGATAGCTGGGCGCGGCGCAGAGCAGCATCTGAAACGGACGCAAGGTGCGCGATATCAGCCGGGAATCCGGCAGGTCGCCGCTGCGGATCGCAACATCAACCCCCTCCTCGATCATATCGACGATACGGTCGTTGAAATCGATGTCGAGTTCGACCTCGGGATAACGGGCCACGAATTCCGGCACGACGGGCAAGAGGAAGTGATAGCTGACGATCGGCACACTGACGCGCAAACGCCCGCGTGGCACGGCAACCGCCTGCGCAAGCGAGGCCTGCGCATCCTCGAGATCGTCGAGCACCCGCCGGCAGCATTCGTGAAAGAGACGCCCCTCCTCCGTCAGCCGGATGCTGCGTGTGGAACGCTGCAGCAGCCGGACGCCAAGCTGATGCTCCAGATTGCTGACCGCCTTGCCGACGGCGGATGCCGAAAGGCCGAGCACGCGTCCGGCAGCGGCAAAGCTGCCGAGATCCGCAGTGCGAACAAAGGCCGTCAGGCCGCTCAAACGATCCATGCGCGCATTCCATTCGAGAGTTTTATTCCGGTATATATGGAAAACTAGCGCAATTATCATCCGATTACAGCAAATATATCCTGCATGAGTCATTTGAAGCGCGCGGGCGCCGGCCTTTGGCCAGCACCACTCCCAGGATTGCCCGCCACTTCCCCTTTGCTCAAACCTCACGGTACTCCGATGACTTCTCCCCAGACAAAGGTCGCAAGTCCGACCGAGAAATTCTTCGTCCTTGTCGCCGTCTGCTGCGCTGCAGCGGCGATGCCGCTGACATTCACCGGCCCCGCTGTTGCCCTACCGGCCATCAGCCGCACGCTCGGCGGCAGCCCGATCGCACTCAACTGGGTCACCAACGCTTTTATGCTGACCTTTGGCAGCTGCCTGATGGCATCCGGCGCGCTGGCAGACAGCTTTGGCCGGCGGCGCATCTTCCTCAGCGGTGTCGGCTGCTTCGCGCTGTTCTCGGCCGGGCTGGCACTCGCCGGCAACATCGTCTGGTTCGATATATTGCGGGCACTGCAGGGCCTTGGCGCAGCCGCCGCTTTTTCCGGCGGCATGGCCTCGCTGGCGCAGGAGTTCGACGCCACGGCGCGGATGCGTGCTTTCAGCATCGTCGGCTCCAGCTTCGGCGTCGGTCTCGCCTTCGGGCCAATCGCGTCCGGCCTGATGATCGATGCCTTCGGCTGGCCGTCCATCTTCATTCTCGTGGTCGCCCTCGCGTTGCTCGCTCTTGGCCTCGGCGCCTGCTTCCTGCGCGAATCCAAAGATCCCGACGCGGCGGGGCTGGATTGGCCGGGCGCACTGAGCTTCACGCTTGCCTTGACGCTCTTCACCTATGGCGTGCTGCGCGCGCCGGAAACCGGCTGGAGCGATCCGCTCGTCCTCGCCCTGCTGGCCGGCGCAGCACTGTTCTTCCTTGCTTTCGGCATCGTCGAGCGCGTCGTGAAACGGCCCATGCTGGATCTCAGCCTCTTTCGCTATCCGCGTTTCGTCGGCGTACAGCTTCTGGCGGCAGCGCCCGCCTATGCCTTCGTCGTTTTGCTGATCCTGCTGCCCGTGCGGTTCGTCGGCATCGAAGGCATGAGCGAGATCGCCGCCGGGCGGATGATGGTCGCGCTGTCGGCGCCGCTGCTCATCCTGCCGATCGTTGCAGGACTTCTCACCCGCTGGTTCAGCCCCGCAACGATCTGCGGCACCGGCCTCATCATCTCGGCGGCAGGCCTTTTCTGGCTCAGCCATTTTGCAGCAGGCTCGGCTCCGTTTGTCCTCATCGGCCCGCTGCTGACGATCGGCGTCGGCATCAGCCTGCCCTGGGGCTTGATGGATGGGCTCGCCGTCAGCGTTGTTCCCAAGGAGCGAGCCGGCATGGCAACCGGCATTTTCAGCACCACCCGTGTCGCCGGCGAAGGGGTCGCGCTTGCCATCGTCAGCGCCGTCCTCTCCGCCTTTATCCAGTCGAACCTAGGCACATTGTCAGGTACGTACGCCGCGAGCGCTGCGCAGCAGCTCGTGACAGGCAATTTGGCCGCCGCAGCATCGAGTATTCCGGCAATAGGACACGACGCTCTCATCCAGGGCTATGGCGACGCCTTCAGCACGCTGCTCTGGCTCCTGACCGGCATTACCGTTCTGACGGCCGTCGTCGTCTTCTCCTTCCTCGGCCGATCGTCGGCAAGCTCCGTTGCAGCAGATGCGGAACAAATGGAAGAAGATGAAGATACGCTGCGCATATCGAAGGCTTAAGCAACAGTGGCGGCTGGCCGGAAAATTGCCCGGTCAGCTCGCCTCGGCCTAGGCATGGCGAGAAGGCAAAGTGAAGATCGAGAACGGTCGAAAATTACCGCGCCGCAACAGAATGTTTCGAAACCACATAAAATGTGCGCATCGGATCCATCTGCGAACGCTCTACAAAGCAGTGTCAGGCTGGCGTTTATATCCACCGCTGCTATATCATATCCCCATGATATCAGACCGGTTTTTGAAGATTATTGCCTGGACCTATATAGCGGCGCTCGTCGGCGTGACGCTCGCACATCTCAATTGGCAGGCCGCATTCGGCAATCCGTTCGACATTTTTCGCGCCGCCGCACTCTGTGTCGCAGGCATGCTTGCGCGCCTCGCCTATCCGCAATCCCCCTCTTTCACCTGCCTTTTGATGATCGGTAGCGTATTGGCGCTTTCCGTTTCGCATCTCCTGGCGAACGGGAATTTTGGTTCGACGCTGGACATTATCGTTGGCATGACCAGCGGGCTTTGGGGCATCATGATCGGCTCAATGCTGAGCAAGCTCCTTACCTCGGCTTCGAAGCGACCCGCCTGATACTACCGCCACGGGAAACGCAATATCAATCGCGAGCATATGTCTTCGTGGCGGTAATGCTCCGGCGGTCAAATGGACAATTGCGCCCGAATATCCGGACGCCGGCAATATTATCATCAAATAATATTCGAAGGGCACAGCCCTCTATCATACCTCGAAGTGACTATTACGCAGCCAATATTATGCTGCTCTTATTATGTTTGTGCTTGAATGTTGCTTTCTTGCAACTGAAACTTAAATTTCACGAAAAAGTCATCCCGGGAAAAATATATCATATAACTTTGCAGGAAATCGCTTTTAATAGCGACCAGAAGCGGGTGGGGCCCGTTTCTCCCGAGTCGGGGTTTTAAACAGGGATAGGGTAAGGGCACGTCGATTTTCGGCGCGATAGCCTGTGCCCAATCTATATTGGATTGGAGTTTTTATGAACATCAAGAGCCTTCTTCTCGGCTCCGCTGCTGCCCTGGCAGCAGTTTCTGGCGCTCACGCAGCCGACGCGATCGTCGCTGCTGAGCCGGAACCGCTCGAATACGTTCGCATCTGCGACGCCTACGGCGCTGGCTACTTCTTCATCCCGGGCTCGGAAACCTGCCTCAAGATCGGCGGTTATGTCCGTACCGAAGGCAAGTGGTACGATGCCTACAACCCGGACAGCCATAACGGTACGCTGTGGCACACGCGTGCTCATCTGAGCCTAGACACGGCAACCGACACTGAATACGGTCCGCTGAAGACCAACACGGTCATCCGCTTCGACTGGCAGGATGGCGGCGCGACCACCACGAAGCTGCTGTTCGCAAACATCAGCCTCGGCGGGTTCCTCGTCGGTAAGGCTGACTCCCAATACAACTCGTACATCGGTTACGCTGGCGGCGTCATCAACGACGACGTGGTCAATGACGGCCCGTACGAACTCAACCAGTTGACCTACAACTACGACGCCGGCAACGGCTTCACGGCTGTGGTCTCGGTTGAAGACAGCAATTCCGGTTCGGGCGCTAAGGGCGTCAACGGCGAAGACAGCACCAACCACTACATCCCTGACGTTGTTGCCGGTGCTGGTTACAAGGCTGGCAACTTCGGCTTCAAGATCGTCGGCGGTTACGACTCGATCGTCGAAGAAGGCGCCATCAAGGCTCGCGTCGATGCCGATTTCGGCGTCTTCAAGGCCTTCTTGATGGGCGGCTGGAACACCGATGGCGACAAGCTGAACAAGTACGCAAACGCCAACGGTGCCGGCCCTGCCAAGAATATCGGCTGGGGCGACTGGGCTGTTTGGGGCGGCGTCACCGTTCCGATCAACGAAAAGCTGCAGGCTAACGCTCAGGTTGCCTACACCGACTCGAAGATCTTCGCAGCGACGGCAAACGTCAAGTGGAACCCGGTCAAGAACCTCCAGATCACGCCGGAAGTTTCCTACACCAACTGGGACTCCATCAATCAGGACCAGTGGGCTGGCGTTCTCCGCTTCCAGCGCAGCTTCTAATAGCTCGTTTACGAGATCTGATCTGACTTGACCCCTGATCGGATGGGGATCGGCCTGACTTCCAGCGAAGTGGGGCCGATCCTTCCGAGCCAGGGGTTCGTTATTTCTCTCCGGCGAGCCTGGGGATTAACTTACCGGGGCTTCGGCGAGAAGGGTGCGGGAGCGGGCAGACAGGCATTTCGTTCCCGAATGAAGGCGTCTTGACGCTGCCCTCTCAATTCTCATTCTCCCTCATCGACATCAGGCATTTTTTATCGTAGAGACGACCAATGTCTTTGACCTTCGCATATGCCTCGCGATTTTATTCGTACCGCTGCTCTCAGCGGAGGCGGGCCTGTGCGTAGTTAGAAGAGACACGACAGCAAAAGACCCGAACCAGCCGCTAGTCTACCTGGCGGCTTTTTTGTCGCCACGGTATGACCCCAAAAGGAACCGATACCGTGTTGAATTCCACCGACGACTTGCGCATTGTCGAGATCACGGCGCTGACGCCGCCCTCTCGGATCATTGACGAAATCCCTCGCGACGAAGCCGTGACGGCGACCGTTACCGGCGCGCGCAACGCCGTTCACAACATTCTGCGTGATGAAGACGACCGGCTGATCGTCGTCATCGGCCCCTGCTCCATCCACGATCCGGCCGCAGCGCTCGATTACGCGGCGCGACTGAAAGAACAGCGGGATCGCTTCGCCGACGATCTCGAAATCATCATGCGCGTCTATTTCGAGAAACCGCGCACGACGGTGGGCTGGAAGGGCCTGATCAACGACCCGCATCTCGACGGCAGCTACCGCATCGAAGAAGGTCTGCGCATTGCCCGCAAGCTGCTGTTCGATGTCAACGAGATCGGCTTGCCGGCAGGCTGCGAATATCTCGATACGATCACGCCGCAATATATTTCCGATCTGGTGAGCTGGGGGGCGATCGGCGCGAGGACGACGGAGAGCCAGGTGCATCGTCAGCTGGCATCCGGCCTCTCCTGCCCTGTCGGTTTCAAGAACGGCACGAATGGCGATGTGCGCATCGCGCTCGACGCGATCGTCGCGGCATCGCAACCGCATCATTTTCCGGCAGTAACCAAGGAAGGCCTTGCTGCGATCGCCTCCACCCGCGGCAATGAGGACTGCCATATCATCCTGCGCGGCGGCAAAGAGCCCAATTATGATGCCGCAAGCGTGCAGGCAACGGCGGAACAATCCCTCAAGGTCGGGCTCGAGCCGCGCATCATCATCGATGCCAGCCATGCCAACAGCAGCAAGAATCCGGAAAACCAGCCGCTCGTCGTCACATCAGTCGCCGAGCAGGTTGCAGCCGGCGACCGGCGGATCAAGGGCATGATGATGGAGAGCAATCTGGTGGCCGGCCGCCAGGATCTCGTGCCGGGCAAGCCGCTGGTCTATGGCCAGAGTATCACCGATGGCTGTATCGACTGGCCGACCTCGGTCCGTACGCTGGAAGACCTGGCAAAGGCCGTTCAGGCACGGCGCCAGGCACGCTAACGCCGTCTCTCATTCGGGAGACAGGTTCAGGTTAAACGCGCCGGTAGTGCGCGAGGCTCAGATAGTTTTTTCTAGGCCCGCGCACATGCCACATCTCCGCCCAAGTATCCGGCGAGCGAAAGAACAGATGGCCCCGATAGAGATCGGGACCGCAATGATGGGTGACGCGCTGCGAGGCACTGTCTCCGATGCGAATGAATTCCGAAAGATTGGGGAAGCGCACGACGAGATGGTCGTACGCGGCATCGAGCCGATAGGTGCGGCTACTTCTCAGCGTTGCGTGATCGCGTCGCGTATCCCCGTGCTCCTCGAACTGGACAGGCGTGACGAACGCCTGCCCTTCGAATGTGAGCACTGAGCAGTTGAAGCGATCGAGGATTCGCCGCTTCACCTCCCATGTGCCGAGATAGAGGTTCAACCGGTCAGTACCGGCCGATCCTTTCATCATGAGGCCGCGCGCTGTGCTGCGTTGGCCTGCCGGTGGGGCAGTTTCCAGCCCGGCCGGACAAAATGGCAGGTATAGCCGTTCGGATAGCGCTCCAGATAATCCTGGTGCTCCGGCTCGGCCTGCCAAAAGTCGCCGACCGGTGCGACCTCGGTGACGACCTTGCCAGGCCACAGGCCGGAAGCGTCGACATCGGCGATCGTATCCAAGGCGACCTGCTTCTGCTCTTCGCTGGTGTAGAAGATCGCCGAGCGGTAACTCAAGCCGACATCGTTGCCCTGGCGGTTGCGCGTGGAGGGATCATGGATCTGGAAGAAGAACTCCAGCAGATCGCGATAGCTGATCTTCTGCGGATCGAAAATGATTTCGATCGCCTCGGCATGGGTGCCATGGTTGCGATAGGTGGCGTTGCGGACATCGCCGCCGCTGTAGCCGACGCGCGTCGAGATGACGCCGTTGTAACGGCGGATGAGATCCTGCATACCCCAGAAGCAACCGCCGGCGAGAACTGCACGTTCCGTTGTCATCTTACATCCCCCACTTGATCGATATAGGCACCATAGCCCTCTGCCTCCATGCGGTCACGCGGCACGAAGCGGAGCGAGGCGGAATTGATGCAATAGCGCAGGCCGCCGCGATCGATCGGCCCGTCCGGGAAAACATGGCCCAGGTGGCTATCGCCATTGGCCGAGCGTACTTCGACGCGGATCATGCCATGCGACTTGTCGGTCAATTCGCTGACATTGGCGGGTTCGATCGGTTTGGTAAAGCTCGGCCAGCCGCAGCCGGAATCGAACTTGTCGGCCGAGGCAAAAAGCGGCTCACCGGAGACGATGTCAACGTAAATGCCCGGCTGCTTGTTATAGAGATATTCACCGGAGCCGGGACGTTCTGTGCCGCTCTGCTGCGTCACGCGATACTGTTCAGGGGTAAGCTTGGCGATGGCCTCTGCCGTCTTGCTGTATTTGCCCATTGTTGTTCTCCTTGCCCCTTGGCACGCCTTCCGAGCTTGGCCTGACGCCCTCAATGAGGACTGGAGAAGGCCGGAATAAGCTCGATCAGCGCTAAGGGAGTGGTTGCAGAGCCAATATAGGCATCGCATGATCGATTTGCCATATCGATCACGACGGCGTGACGCCTCGCCCTTCCCGCGCCTTACTTATTCGCTTCGCTTGAGGCAGCATAAATCGCGGCAAGCGCCTCGATGCCGGCCTGATCGTCACCATCAAAGCGGCCGGGAAGCGGGCTGTCGAGATCGATGACGCCGAAGACCTTTCCATTGCGAAGGAGCGGCACGACCAGCTCCGAGCGCGAGGCCACATCGCAGGCAATGTGACCGGGAAAGGCATGCACGTCCTCGACGAGGATCGACTGCGCCCTTTCGACCGCCGTCCCGCAGACGCCGCGACCGACGGCAATGCGGACGCAGGCTGGCTTGCGCTGGAACGGCCCCAGCACAAGCTCGTCTTCCTGCTGAAGGAAATAGAAGCCCGCCCAATTGAGGTCCGGCAGCATCTGGTAGATCAATGCAGAAGTATTGGCCGCGTTGGCAATCCAACCGTGCTCATCGTCAAGCAAGGCCTTCAGCTGATCCGCAAGTTCTCGATAGAATTCGGGCTTGCTGTCGTGCTGGACCGCTTTTTCTGCAAACATTGACTTGGTCTTTCGAATTTCCGTCCTGGAGAGACTATCAGTCCTTATCGTCGGGAGGGCAAGGCCAGCTGGACGGCGCCTTCAGCCAAGACGGCAATATGGTCGTATTGTCCCCACAAGCCAGATTGATCTGGGCCTGCTGCAGACCGCTTGCGTTCGACAGATCGAGACCCTCGATGCGCGTCAGATACATGAAGGCGCCGCTGAAGGAGGTCGACCCGTCCATCACCGCACTGTTCAAGGTGGCGCGCGAGAGATTGGCGAAGGAGAAATTCGCCCCCGTCAGTACGGCCTTGTCGAAATCGGCGCGGCCGAGTTCCGCTTTCTGAAAATCAGCGTTCTTCAGCTGTGCGCCGGCAAATTCGGCCCGCTGCAATTCGGCATTGGCAAAGGACGCGCCGTTAGCGGTAGCGTTGCTGAAATCGGAGCGGTATGCCTCGATCTTGGCGAAGTTGGCGCCATCGGCCTTGGCATTCTTCAGCCAGGCACGCACGAGGGTAGCCTTTTCGAGATTGGCCGAGGTCAGGTTGGTGTCGCTGAGATCAGTGCTGTCGAAATGCGCGCCGGCCAGATTGGCGCCTTTCAGGTCGCTGCTCTGCAGCATGATATTGGCCTTGCTGCAGCCACTCCAATCCAGTCCCGGCCCGGCGACATTGCCGCAATCGCCGGCGCGCAGGGCACTACCGCCGGAACCCAGAAGAAACGCGGCGCTCAACGCCGGCACCCCAAAGAAGGTTGCGATACTCAATCTCTTCCCGACAGCATCACCGCGCAAAGCATCGCTACGCTGGCGCCACCCCATGATCGTCTCCCCAACCAATCTGGCCACCCCGTCCATAAGATCCATTCCGTTACTCCGCTCCAGCACCTGCCAGCTGAACTCTCGCCCTGAGTCGGATGCACGTCCCTCTACCTTGTACATGGTGCTTCGGGCGACAAAAAGAGCCGGTTTTGCAAAAGCATATCTAAGACGTGGTTTGGATGTGAGCCGATGGACTGGGGAAACGGCCGACGGGCACCAGAAGAATTGTAGCAAAACTCCATACGGCCCGCAGCGGGGAGCGGTACGGCGTGATAGAAATGCTGCGACGATATTGGCGGAACCACTCCGGCCTTGCGCAAGCCAGCCAGACAGTATTCTTAAACGGGGGATTTTTCGGGAACAGGATCAGTATTTTAAGCTGGTCGGAGTGGAGTGATTCGAACACTCGACCCCCACGTCCCGAACGTGGTGCGCTACCAGACTGCGCTACACTCCGTGACCAGCGGCGCTTCTATAGACCAGCCATTTTTGATGCACAAGCACCAATCTCAAAAAACCTTTTGATTTTTGACGAAAAAATTACACCCGCATCTGCCTAGAAAATCGGCAGGAAACAGCGGCCGAAAATGCCGGCGTGCAAAAGACGCAACAGATCAAGTAAAATCCCGTTTGTACACAATGATAGGAATTTTCTTTTGCCGGCTTTGGCGCTAAAGCCCTAAGCGGGACAGGTGGAAACGTCGTGGGACAGCGCGGCTTTTCCGCGACCTTTGCGTGACAGAAGCTCAAGGACGACAAGATGAATATCCGCATGATCACCGCGGCTGGACTGTTGCTGGCGCTGGCCGGTTGCAGCACCACGACGACAACAACGACAGCAGCCCTGCCGCTGCTTGCGAAGAACCCCGTTCAGGATCGCTGGCAGGGCCAGTCTGCAGGCCGCTTCTTCGCGGCTTACGGACCGCCGCTCTCCGACCGCGACGAAGGCGGCAATCGCGTCTACACTTGGCGTGGCGGCTACAAGAACGTCACCGTCGTCAACAAGGAAGGCAAGAAAGCCGGCAAGCGCTCCCTCAGCTGCAAGGCCGACATCGTCACCAACCAGAGCTACGAAATCCGCTCGGTCAAGATTCTCGGCGACCAGCCTGGCGTCAGCGGTTCGTCCTATTGCGCCGAGCTTCTGGCTCCGCCGGAAAAGACTGCAAAAGCTGAACAAACGGACTAAGGCCAAAAGCGTCATCCCGAGATCATATCAGCGGGCGGCCTGCGAGGGCTGCCTGTTTGTGTTTGCAAGTCACGCGCCTAAGAGATTTCCCCCCTCACTCTTCGTTATTTCACTATAGACATCTCAAAACTTATGTCATTGATTACAACTTCAGCGTTAATTTACTTTTATTGGTGCTAATATGAAGTTGAAAACTCTTGCGGCATTAGCCGTGGTATCTGCATTCGCAAGCTGCGCAACCACCCCCGGATCGCCGATGGAAACTTATCTTAACCGCTATGCTGGCGCAGAAACGATTGCTACGAACTGTCCGGCTTATGGCGGATACAGCTCGGTGGCACAGATGCGCGCCGATGCGGAAAAGAACCTTGCCCAGGCGAAAGCACTCGGCGCGACGGAAGCGGACGTTAGGAAGGCTCGCGACAGGGTGAACGGGAACTTCGTAGGCGCGTCGATCTTGGTTGGCGACATGCAGACTTGCGGCGCATTCGTGAACAAGCTTGCATGGGTAGGATCGACACCTGTTGAGCCTCCGGTCGTTAAACCGAAAAAGGTCAACTAATCAATTGCTTTGTCAATAGCAGTGTGTGGCTGGGGCGCCAGGATTCGAACCTGGGAATGCCGGTACCAAAAACCGGTGCCTTACCGCTTGGCGACGCCCCAACATGGGAAATGGCTGTCACGCCAGCCAAACCGGCGTCTGATTAGCAAAGGTCGCATCGCGCTACAATGACTAAGTGATGCACGGACGCATATTTCTGTGTGCTTTCCAGGCGGCTATGATAGGTCTTTTGCACTGCATTCCAAATAAGGAGGCTTGATGAGCCAGTTTCGCGCCCGCCCTCCGGCTGTGCCTACCGTGCTTCTCGATGACGCGGTCTGCCGCATCACGCGCTGGGATTTCGAGCCGGGCGCCGATACCGGGCATCATGTCCATGGCCTCGGCTATGTCGTGGTGCCGATGACCGATTGCCAGTTTCTGCTGGAGGAGCCGGGCGGCGACAGGCGGGTCGATATCGCCAAGGGTGCCGCCTATCGGCGTGAGGCAGGCGCCGAGCACAATGTCGTCAATGCCGGCACCGAGCCGATGTCCTTTATCGAAATCGAATACAAGCAATCATGAGTACGCCTGACTTCGACCTCGCCTTCGAACCCGCCTATGGCCGGGCCGTTCCCATTGCGCCCGGTATCGAGCGGATGACGGTCAACAATCCCAGCGCCTTCACGTTCCACGGCACCAACAGCTACATCGTCGGCGGCCCTTCCGTCGCCGTCATCGATCCCGGTCCGGAGAATGACGAGCATTTCGCTGCCCTGATGGCGGCGCTGAAGGGGCGCGAGGTCACGCATATCTTCGTCAGCCACACCCATCGCGATCACTCGCCGCTGGCCAAGCGATTGAAGGAGGCAACGGGGGCGCTGACCGTCGGCGAAGGGCCGCACCGTGCTGCGCGCCCGCTCCATCAGGGCGAGGTTAATCCTTTTGCCGAAAGCTCCGACATGGAGTTTCAGCCTGACATCGTGCTTGCCGATGGTCAAAGCGTCGCCGGAGACGGCTGGCAGCTGACGGCGCTGCTGACGCCGGGCCATACGGCCAACCACGCCTGCTTCGCACTCGACGGCACCGGCATCGTCTTTTCGGCCGATCATGTCATGGCTTGGGCGACCTCGATCGTCGCGCCGCCGGATGGTTCGATGGCGGACTATATGACCTCGCTGGAACGTCTTCTTGCACGCGACGACCGGTTGTTTCTGCCCGGTCACGGCGGTCCGGTAAAGGAGCCAGCCTCCTTCATGCGCGGCCTCAGAACCCACCGCCGCCTGCGCGAGCGCGCCGTGCTGGAGCGCATCAAGGCCGGCGACCGGCTGATCCCGGACATGGTGAAAGCCATCTATCGCGATACGGACCCGCGCCTGCACGGCGCAGCCGCCCTTTCGGTGCTGGCACACCTAGAAGACCTGGTCGAGAAGGGTCAGGTGGAAACCGATGGACCGCCGTCGCTCCTGGGCGCCTATCGTCCGGCTTGAGCTGAGACGGGTGATTATCGGCGATTTCAGAAATTTGATGACGGGCACGGTTCCCCCTCTCCCCTTGGGAAGAGGGCAGGGTGAGGGGATGTCAAGAGCACGAAAATTCCCGCATCCAAAGCGGCAAGTCCCCTCATCCGACCCTTCGGGCCACCTTCTCCCCGAGGGGAGAAGGAGAGATTGGAAAACTCAGCTTCCGGCGATGCCGAGCAGTTCCGCATCCAACGCCTTTAAATAGTCATCGGCCAGATCGGCGCTGACGCCGAGATCATCCTGGCCGTAGCGGGAGGCGACGCGAATATCGACGAGCGTCGTTTCCGCCTCCTCGCGAATGCGGATCAATATATCGCATGGCAGGCCGAAAATGCGGGTTCGCGTTTCACCCTGCAGGATGACGTCGGTATTCTGGCGGATGAGTTCCGCAACTCCATCGCGGAAGGGGCGCGGGGTCGGCACGGGAACGATGGCGGGCACATCGCCGGCTGCGCTGCCGTGCTGCGCCGGATTGGCGGTCTGCGGGCGTGTACGGCGTTTCGGCTTTACGTTGCCGTTCGGGTCCGTGACATCGGCGCCTTCAGCCTTGACGATGGTGATGTGGCGATCACGCGCGACCTTGCGCACCGCTTCCAACACGCGGTCGGACGCACCTTCGTAGCGCCGACTAATCAAGGCGGGATAGGCCTCGAACTGTACCTCGCGCTCCTGCTGCGTGACCAGATGGCGCGGCGGCAGCCACAGTTGCCGCGCATCCGGGGTCGCCAGCCAGTCAGGCGGATCGTTGAGGTCGGTCGAAATCTCGTAGATATGTGGGCGCGTCCAGTAGCGCTCGGCGCCGAGGCCGAGAATGGCGAGCGGCAGAGCGGCATAGACAAGTGCCTTGACGGCGGAGACGCCGCCAATGGCAGCGCTCTGCCATAGTTGGGCCAAACCGACCAGCGCCAGTAGCACCGCCAGGATCGCGCAGCCGGCAGAAATCAGTAGCAGCAGGACGAAATAAGGCGTTTCCAGCGGCGCAAAACGGTGGCCGATCAGCGTCACGCCACAGAGCACCAATGCAAACGAAGCGATCAAACGCGCGGCACGGGCGGCATGTGAGACAGGACGGTCGAAACGAATGGTCATCAAAGGCTCGTCGGCGCGTCGGATCGGAAGCCGGATGCACCGAATCCCGGAAAGCGACTTATGTTTAGATCAAGAAATGCCGAAAATAAATCGAATGTCACGGCATCGTCGTCCAATGTTTTGTCGAAGCTCAAACCAGTAACGCCTAGACCAAAAACGTGAGCACTTGCTTAAATTCCTAAAAAAGGCCATTCTTTAGCGTTTTATCGAGGCTGTGAAAGGACTTGATGAGATGGAACCGATGCTTTCTCAAGACGTCGCAGCCCAGTCGCTGCCGGGAGCAACGATTACCGGAGCCGAAGCGAGCGACCCGTTTCTGCCGCTGGAACTGCTTGAACTGGAGCTTTCGCTCGAGGGTTTTTCCGGTGGCGAGCCCGGCTTCTGCGAAGCCGTGCGCAAGGCGGCTTCGGCCGTACAGGGCGATTTCCTGTTCGATCTGCCGGCTGAAGGGCTGATACCGGATTGCCGCAGATTGGCGGTGCTGCGAATTCCGGAAGGAGACGCGACGATGCGCACCCTCTTTGCCGCGCTGGACGAAGATGGCGCGGAAATCCGCCTCCTGCAACCCGACGGGGAGACCGAGCACCTGCTGCGCTTCGCCGATGCCTTCGTCGATCTCTTGCAGCGGATGCCGGCAAAGCCGAGGGAAGCGGCGTAAGCAACCCTGCCTGCGGCGGAATACGCCTTTCGCGCCACCACGCGCGGCGCTATAGTTTTTGCCTGTAAATCCGCATTCAGGATAACATGTCATGCGTATCGAAGCTTCCGTACTATCTCTCCTCGCCATCATGCTTGCGCTCTCCTCCTGCCAGACGGCCGAGGAAATCCGCGCCGCGGACTCATCCAGATGCAGCGGCTACGGCTTCAAACCGGGCACTCAGAGCTTCGCCAATTGCCTGATGAATCAGGATCTCAGCCGGCGCGCGGACCAGCGGGCTTTCATGGAAAGCAACGATGATTTCTTCTGGGGTCCGACCGTCGTCGTTGGCGGTCCTGGATATTACTATCATCGCGGCTACTGGCGCCACTGATCCACGAACATCCAGACTTGGAAAATCAAGCGCGCCCTTTGATCGCCGCCTGCGCCGCCGCAAGCCGCGCTATCGGCACGCGGAACGGCGAACAGGACACGTAGTCCAGCCCGATATCCTCGCAAAAGTGAATCGAGGCGGGATCGCCGCCATGCTCGCCGCAGATGCCGAGCTTCATGTCGTTGCGCGTGCGGCGGCCACGCTCCGACGCGATACGGATGAGTTCACCAACCCCATCGAAATCGAGCGAAATAAAGGGGTCATGCTCGATGATGCCCTTGCGCTGATAGGTCGGAATGAAGGCAGCGGCGTCATCGCGTGACATGCCGAATGTCGTCTGAGTCAGGTCGTTCGTGCCGAAGGAGAAAAACTCGGCAGCCTCAGCGATGATATGGGCGCGCAAGGCCGCGCGCGGCAGCTCGATCATCGTGCCGACGAGATAGTCGATCTTCATCTTCGCTTCGGTCATCACGGCGCGCGCCACCTCGTCGATGCAGGCCTTAACGTAATCCAGCTCCGAGCGGAGGCCGACCAGCGGCACCATGATTTCCGGCACGACCGCCGCGCCTGTTTCGCGCGCGGCCAGAACCGCTGCCTCAAAAATTGCGCGTGCCTGCATTTCGACGATCTCCGGATAGGAAATCGCCAACCGACAGCCGCGATGGCCGAGCATGGGATTGAACTCGTGCAGCGCATCGACCCGCTGGCGCAGCGCGGCAGGTTCCATGCCCATGATCCCGGCCACTTCGGCGATTTCCTCATCCGTCTTCGGCAGGAATTCGTGCAGCGGCGGATCGAGCAGGCGGATCGTCACCGGCAGGCCATGCATGATGGTGAACAGGCCGGTGAAATCGAGCCGCTGCATCGGCATGAGCTTGGCAAGGGCGGCACGGCGCCCCGCTTCGTCCTCCGCAAGGATCATCTCGCGCATCACATGGATACGGTCGCCTTCGAAGAACATGTGCTCGGTGCGGCAAAGGCCGATGCCCTCCGCGCCGAAGGAGCGGGCGGCGCGCGCATCGGCAGGCGTGTCGGCATTGGTGCGCACCGTCATGCGGCGCGAGCGGTCTGCCCAGGCCATGATGCGCCCGAAATCGCCCGAAAGCTCCGGCTGGATCATGGGCACTTCGCCCTTCAGCACCTGGCCGGTAGATCCGTCTATCGTGACGATGTCGCCCTTCTTCAAGGTGACGCCGATGCCGATCAGCTTTTCATTGCGAATGTCGATGCGCATGGTGCCGGCGCCGACGACGCAGGGAATGCCCATGCCGCGGGCAACGACGGCCGCGTGGCTCGTCATGCCGCCGCGGGTGGTCAGGATCGCCTCGGCGGCATGCATGCCATGAATATCTTCAGGGCTCGTCTCGATCCGTACGAGAATAGCCTTGCGGCCTTCTTCCTCGGCAACGATCGCCTCTTCTGCGGTGAACACGATTTCGCCCGTGGCAGCCCCTGGAGATGCGGGCAGGCCGGAGCCGATGACCTCGCGAGGGACGCGCGGATCGATCGTGGGATGCAGAAGCTGATCCAGCGACGTCGGATCGATGCGGGAAACCGCCTCATCCTCGGTAATCAGCCCCTCGTCGACCATGTCGACGGCGATCTTCATCGCCGCCTTGGTGGTACGCTTGGCATTGCGGGTCTGCAGCATCCAGAGCTTGCCGCGCTCGATGGTGAACTCCAGATCCTGCACGTCGCGGTAATGCGCTTCCAGCTGCGCGCAGATACTGCGGAACTCGGCAAAGGCTTCCGGCATCAGCTTTTCCATCGACGGCTTTTCATAGCCGGAGGCGATGCGGGCGACTTCCGTGATGCTTTGCGGCGTGCGGATGCCGGCAACGACATCTTCGCCCTGCGCATTGACGAGGAATTCGCCGTAAAGCTCCTTCTCCCCCGTCGATGGATTGCGCGTAAAAGCAACGCCTGTCGCGGACGAATTGCCGAGATTGCCGAACACCATCGCCTGAATGTTGACGGCGGTTCCCCATGCCTCGGGAATATTGTGCAATTGGCGATAGGTGACGGCGCGCGCATTCATCCAGCTGGCAAAAACGGCACCGACAGCGCCCCAGAGCTGAACCTCCGGCTCCTGCGGAAAGGCTTCGCCCAACTCTTCCTCGATGACGCTCTTGTAGATCGAGACGACGTGCTGCCATTCGACGGCGGTGAGATCTGTATCGAACTCATGGCCGAACCGCGCCTTTTCATCCTCCAGAATCTCTTCGAAGACCTCGTTGTCGAGGCCCATGACGACATCGGCATACATCTGGATAAAGCGGCGGTAGCTATCCCAGGCAAAACGAGCGTCGCCGGCATCATGGCCGAGAGCCTGCACCGTGGCGTCGTTGAGGCCGAGATTGAGGACGGTATCCATCATGCCCGGCATCGAGGCACGGCCGCCGGAACGCACGGAAACCAGCAGCGGCCGCGCTGTATCGCCGAACCTGCGTCCGGTAATGGCCTGCATCCGCTGCAAACCCCGCATGACCTGCGGCTTCAGCTCTTCGGGAATCTTGCGGCCGTTCTTGTAATAGAAGGTGCAGACGTCGCTGACGATCGTCAGGCCCGGCGGGACCGGCAGGCCGAGATTGCACATTTCCGCAAGATTCGCACCCTTGCCGCCGAGCCGCTCAAAATCGCCGGCGCCCCCCTCGGCCTTGCCGTCGCCGAATGTATAGACCCAATTCGTCATCGTCTCCGTCCAACTCCTCCGGTTGAACTTAATTCACTGCAACACAAATGGAAATCGACAAATACGGCAAAATGTTGCACTGCACAATAAATATGACCCGGAGGCTCTCGATTTCAATCGATTGATCGAAATCGAGAGCCTCCGGGTCCATCCAGAGCGACTTGATGGCTAAGCTTGCGGTTCGCGCCGGGCCAGAATCTTGTCGATGCGCATGCCGTCGAGATCGACGATCTCGAAATGCCAGTCGCCAAAGGAGAAGCTTTCACCCACCTCGGGCAGATGGCCGAGCTGATAGAGTGCAAAGCCCGCGAGCGTATGGAAATTGACCTCCTCCTCGCTGAAGCGAAGCCCCAGCCGCGCAAAGGCGTCATAGACGGGCATCATGCCTTCCATCAGCAGCGATCCGTCGGCCCGCTCGACGACATCGGGCGTGTCGTTGTCCATATCGGGCAAGTCGCCGGCGATCGCTTCCAGCAGGTCCGTCTGTGTGACGATGCCTTCGAGGCTGCCATATTCATCGATCACCATGGCGAGGCGGACTGGCGCGCGCTTGAAGTTTTCAAGCACCTTGAAGACGGCCGTGGATTCATGAACGACCAGCGGCTGGCGGATGACGGCCATGGGGTTCAGCGGTTCCCCGTTCAGAAGCTGGTCGAGCAAATCCTTCTTCAGGATCATACCAATCGGCTCGTCGATCGAGCCGCGGCCGACGAGAAGCTGCTCGAAGCGGCTTTCACGGATAGTCTTCTGCATTTCCTCCGGCGGGTCCTCGGCATCGATCCACTCGACCTCGAGCCGCGGCGTCATGATATCGGAGACGTCGCGGTCGCCGATATTGAAGACGCGCTCCACCAGATCCTGCTGCGCCTGCTCCAGTAAGCCAGCTTCCTGGCTTTCGGCAATCAGAAGCTTGATTTCGGCCGGCGAATGCAGCGAACCCTCGCCCGCGCCGGGACGCAGGCCGAAGAGCCGAAGCACGAGATTGCCAAGGC
Source organism: Rhizobium sp. BK491 (assembly GCF_014194925.1). NCBI lineage: Bacteria > Pseudomonadati > Pseudomonadota > Alphaproteobacteria > Hyphomicrobiales > Rhizobiaceae > Rhizobium > Rhizobium sp. BK491. Next base: position 818,561 of record NZ_JACIAR010000002.1, on the reverse strand, counting down.
CGTTCAGCACGCTGATTGCCGGGCGCAGTAGGAAGAGAAACAGGCCGAGCGGACGCACGACGCCGAGAGCCGTGCCTTCGCTGCGTTGTAATGCTAGGCTCTTTGGGGCAAGCTCGCCAAGCACGATATGAAGCGCCGTGATGATGATGAAGGAAATGGCGACGGCGATCGCATGCGATCCGGCCGCGGCCCATGTTCCAGGAAGAAAATCGAGCAGCGGCTCGAGCAGATGAGCAAGAGCGGGTTCGCCGACCCAGCCAAGCGCCAGCGACGAAATGGTGATGCCGAGCTGCGTGGCCGCGAGATTGGCGTCGAGATTGTCGACCGCCTTTTGCAGCGCCTTGGCGTTCATCCGCCCTTCGGCAACAAGCTCCGTCACGCGGCTGCGGCGGACGGACACCAGAGAGAACTCCGCCGCAACGAAAAAACCGTTGGCAGCGACGAGCAGTAATACGGCAAGTATTCCGAGGATATCGAAAATACCGCCAGTCGAACCAGACATACTTCCCTTCCGGGCGGATCAGCGCCCATGTTGTTGATCGAAAAACGAAACTAGCACGCTTTCATGAACCGCGGCAGCCGACGCAGCAATTTCTTGTCAAAACGGGAACAGTTTTCTCAATCCAGGCGTGGAACGACGCTCAAGCGATTTCGCGCAGCCGTTCAGCGGTCTGCAGATCCACGGAGACGAGCTGCGAGACGCCCTGCTCCGCCATGGTGACACCGAAGAGCCGGTTCATGCGGGCCATGGTGATCGGATTGTGGGTGATGACCACGAAGCGCGTCTCCGTGGAGGCGGCCATCTCATCCATGAGATTGCAGTAACGCTCGACATTGTGGTCGTCGAGCGGCGCATCGACTTCGTCCAGAACGCAGATCGGCGCGGGATTGGTAAGGAACACCGCAAAGATCAGCGCCATGGCCGTCAGCGCCTGCTCGCCGCCAGAAAGCAGCGTCATGGTCTGCGGCTTCTTGCCCGGCGGGCGGGCGAGGATTTCAAGACCTGCCTCCAGCGGATCGTCTGACTCGATCAGCTGCAGCTCCGCTGTGCCGCCGCCGAAAAGATGGGTGAACAGGCGCTGGAACTGCGCATTGACGACGTCGAAGGCAGCGATCAGACGTTCGCGCCCCTCGCGATTGAGGCTCTGGATCGCGCCGCGCAGCTTCCGGATGGCGTCGATGACGTCATCGCGCTCCTTGATCAGCGCCTGCAGCCGCTCCGTCAGCTCCTTGCTCTCTTCCTCGGCGCGCAGATTGACGGCACCGAGACGCTCGCGCTCGATCTTTAGGCGCTCCAGCTCGCGCTCGACTTCACGGAGATCAGGTACATTCTGCGATGGCGAAAGGCCGGTCAGGCGCATGGCCTCATGCGGCTCGACGTTGAGGGACTGGCGGATGCGCAATTCGCTTTCCTGCCGCCGCTCGCGAGCCGACACCAGCCGCTCCTCGACGCGGCCGCGCTTCTCACGGCTTTCCGCCAGTTCGGAGAGGGCCGTGGTCGCATGACGATCGGCCTCGCGCTGAACGACCTCCGCTTCGGCAAGACGATCGGCAGCATGGCGTCGAGCCTCCTCCGCCTTCTGAAGCTCATTCATCAAGGCGCGGCGCTTGTCATCGAATTCATCGGGTGCCAAATCGAGTTCGGCCGCTTCCTCGCGCGCTTCCTCCTCACGGTCGCGTAGCGTCTGAATGTGCTCCTCGGCGCTGGCAGCGCGCTGGCGCCAGGTATCGCGCTCCTGCCGGATCGCCAGAAGACGGCGCTGCCGCGCCTCGTTTTCGCGGTTCAGGCCTTCGTGGCGCGCCCGAGCTTCGGCCAGGACGCCGCGATCCGTCGCGACTTCAGCCTGCTGGTCGCGCAGCTTCAGATCGATAGCGTCGAGATTCGGCGCATCTTCCAGTTCGATGCGGGCATTCTCATCCTGCACGGCCACATCTTCCAGCTGCTCCCGCAGCCGGCTGACGGCCTCGACAATCACATCGCGGCGGCGGATGAGATCGCCGGACGCGCGCTCCGCTGCAGCAAGCGCTTCGCGCGCCTCGGCCAGATGCCGGGCGGCAAGGCGGCTGGCGTCGCGGGCGGTCGCGAGACGGCCCTCTTCGGCCCGGATCGCATCGGCGGCTGCCGCAAGGCGCTCTTCGGCCTCGGCTAGCACATCACGCGCAAGCTCGGCTTCGGCCTCTAACTCGGAAAGACGGTTCTTCTGGGCGAGCCGCAGGGCAGCCGCACTCGGTGCATCCGCTCCAGTCACGTGACCGTCCCAGCGGAACACTGCGCCATCCCTGGTCACCAGCCGCTGTCCCGGCTTCAGCTCGGGCATCAGTCGCAGCGCATCTTCCACCGAAACAATGCCGATCTGACGCAGGCGCCGCGTCAATGCCGCCGGCGCGCCGACATGGGTGATCAAGGGGGCGGCACCTTGCGGCAGAGCCGGGTCGCCGGCACCGCTGCCATTGTCGGACCAATAGACCGGCGCCTTGGAATCGAGCGAGGACTCCAGATCGTCCCCGAGCGCTGCGCCAAGTGCCGTCTCGAAACCACGGTCGACGCGCAGCTCCTCGGCCACAGACGAAAAGGCGCCGGAGGTATCGCCCGCCGCCAACATCTTGGAAATGGTGCGCGCTTCGGTTTCCAGCGCATTCAGGCGCGCCCGCGCCTGCTCGACCGGACCACGCGACAGCGCCTCGGTTTCGCGCGCCTTGGCAAGAACGGCTTCGACGCGCTGGATCTCGCCCTCCTCATCGGCGACGACATTCTCAGCCGCTTCGACCATGTCGCGCTTTTCGCTTGGGTCGGGCAGATCCGCCATCTTTTCGTCGATGGCGGCAAGCTCGTTGTTTGCTTCGTCGACCTGCCGCTCGAGCCGCATCTTGCGATCGGCGAGATCGCGGATGGCGCGCTCCAGCTGATTGCGGGCGGCAGCGGCTTCGGCGCGTTCTGCGGTCAGAACAGTAAAAACCCGCTCGCTGTCGGCGAGCTTGGCGGCGGCTTCCTCGAAGGCGATACGTGTCTCTTCCGCGAGCCGGCCGGAATCGGCGAGGATGTCGGCAAGATCAGCCTCTTCTGCGTCCAGCTTGGCAAGGATGGACGCGTTATCGGCGACAAGGCGCTGTTCGCGGCTGATGTCCTCCGCCAGCTGTGCCAAGCGACGGATCAATTCATCCCGCCGCCGCAGGATACGGTTGACATCCTCCTCCAGTTGCGAGCGGGCGATCTGCAGACGCTGCAAAGCGGCCGCAGCCTTCGCCTCTTCGTCTCGCAGTTCCGGCAACTTGAAACTGGCAATGCCCTGCGCCTTTGCCGCTTCCATCTGGATCTGCGCCTTTTCGGCGACCAGCACGGTTGCCTGGTTCAGCGCGCTATCGGCCTCGGCCTCGGCCTCCTTGGCCTGCACCCAGCGGATATGAAGCAACATGGCCTCGCGGGCGCGGATATCGGCCGAGAGCATCTTGAAGCGGTTGGCCTGGCGCGCCTGACGCTTCAAGCTTTCGATCTGGCTTTCCAGCTGCGACGTCACATCGTCAAGCCGCTCGAGATTGCTTTCGGCGGCGCGCAGGCGCAACTCGGCTTCATGCCGGCGCGAATGCAAGCCAGAAATGCCTGCTGCCTCTTCCAGAAGCTGGCGTCTCGCCTGGGGCTTGGCCTGGATCAGCTCGCCGATACGCCCCTGCCCCACCATGGAGGGCGAGCGGGCGCCTGTGGAAGCATCGGCAAACAGCAGCTGCACATCCTTGGCGCGCGCTTCCTTGCCGTTGATACGATAGACCGAGCCCTGCTCGCGTTCGATGCGGCGCGTGACCTGAATTTCGTCGCTATCGTTGAAGGCGGCTGGCGCGGTGCGGTCGCTATTGTCGAGATAGAGGCCGACTTCGGCGGTGTTGCGGGCCGGGCGGTTGCCGGATCCGGAGAAGATCACGTCGTCCATGCCGGAGGCGCGCATGTTCTTGTAGGAATTCTCGCCCATCACCCAGCGCAGTGCTTCGACAAGATTGGACTTGCCGCAACCGTTCGGGCCGACGACGCCGGTCAGGCCGCGCTCGATGACGAATTCTGCCGGTTCGACGAAGGATTTGAAGCCGACGAGTCTCAGCCTGTTGAATTTCATAGGTTGATCTCCACCCTTCCCTTGAGAGGGCGGATCGGACTGGAGGTGGGAGGTGGAACGATCAAGCGTTCACCCCGGAAATCATCCTCATTCGCGCAGTCCGCGCAACCTCCTCCCAGGAGGAGGTCATAAAAAACAGGCGTGCGGCCCCAGCCGCCCGCCTGTGATGTAAAAAGGCGCGGATCAGAGCAGGCTGTCGATAAGCTTCGACATGGCAGCAATAGACATGTCCCCTGCATAGCGCTTGCCATTGATCAGGAAGGTCGGCGTGGCGTTGACGCCGAAATCCTTGGCTGCGCGTTCCCGTACAGAGTTGACATCATCCAGAAGCTTCTGGTTCGTCAAGCATTTCGTGAAGCTATCCTCAGTAAAACCAGCGAGTTTCGACATCTGGAGCAATGCGGCGCGGCCGTCGACGTCGGGCGAGGCCCAGGCGATCTGCTGCTTGAAAAGCATTTCGACCATCGGCATGTATTGTTCCTGCGGGGCGCAACGCGCCAGCATGAAGGCTGCGGCAGCGCGCGGATCGAACGGGAATTCGCGGATGATGAAGCGAACCTTGCCGGTATCGATGTATTTCTGCTTGATCGTGTCGAAAGTCGTGACGGCAAAATGCGCGCAGTGCGGGCAGGTCAGCGACATGTATTCGACGATCTTGACGGGCGCATCTTCCTTGCCGAGCGCGATCTCCGGCAGCGGGCCGGGCTTCAGCACTTCGTTCATGTCGACATTGCCGTCGGACGGCGGCACTTCATCTTCGGCAGTCGCGGCGGATGTGGTGCCGGCAACGGCAGAGAACGCCACGGAGAGGGCGGCAACGGCAGAGCCGCCCAGCAGGTGGCGTTTGGTCAAGAGCATGTCGGACATCGGCATAGAGTCACCCGTCGTTGAAAGAGGTCTTCGAATGTTTCATGCGATATAACGGCAGCTTGCCGCTAACAAGGCACGGTTGGCCAACTTTCTTCAAAGAATTGTGACCTGGGAAAGACAAAAAGCTAAAATTGTCATCGGAATTGATAGAGACGCACGCGAGTTCAGTCCTCGTCGAGCAAGGTCGATGGGATATTCTAACCAGCATAAAAGAGACGCAGAATAACGACTTGCTCGTTCTTGATATGGTAAGCGGCGGTAACCCGCCGCTTAAACACCAATATCCGAGCACCTGGCCCTAAATTCTCACGTTGAGGACCTCGATCGGCCATCGTCTCAAGTGTTTTGCACTGCTGCTGAAGCCGTTGGATAAACGACAATGCGCGGCTCGGGTTATCTTTCGCTATGAATTCATAGATACCTACGAGATCGTCTTCGGCAAGAGCGCTGAAAACAATCCTATAATTCACGTCCAGCTGCTTTCATTCGTTCGGCATGTATTCTTTTAATTCTATCGAAAACCTCGTCGGCATCTCTGCCGGGCCGCGGGTCATCAAGCGCTTCCTGGATCTTTGCGCGCATGATTTGATTTATGACTTCTTCTTCGCGGTCCAGTGCTCTCAAAGCAGCACGCAGAACTTCGCTGGCAGAATCGTATGCTCCGGATTCCAGTCTCGCATCGACGCCGCGCTGCTGATTACCCAGTGTAACCGTTATCGGCCTACTGCTTCGCATATCCAGTTCCCTTGCAAATACTCCGCCTGAGTATGACAGTGTCATTAACAAAAGCAAGTCTGGATCAGGCCTTACCCCGCTTCCACACCATGGCCGTGCCCAAACGCTGAACGGCGGCCCTGATCTTCTCATCCTCGATGCCGTCCATCATGTCGGCCAGCTTGCGCGCCGCTTCGCCTTTCAAGGGCGGCGGTGTGCGGGAACGCTTGGAGGCGACCGATACCGGCTTCTGCACGATGCGGATCTGATTGACGGCATAGAAGCCGAAGAAGCTGTTGATGCGCTGGATGAGTTCGCCTTGCGCATGGGTCAGGAAGAGTGCCCGGGCGCCCTCGCAGGCGATCGTCAGCACACCGGGCTGATAGCGATCGTCCATACCGGGGCCGGTTCGCTTCGCCCATGCGATCTTTTCCGGCCGCGTGCAGTCGGCAAAGTCCTCGCCGGCGATTTCGTCCCAGCAGCCGAGCAGCGTCGTGTTGATGCCGGCACGCTTTGCCAGCACCGGATCGACGATGCCGTTGGTCAGCTCGGAAATCTGCTTCTCGCCTTTTCGGGGATAACTCATCTCAATCGGCTTCCGGTACATGCTTTGTGCATCGCGGACCTTGATCGCCCGACGCAGCTTGGCCAAGTATAGAGCACTTCCCCTCGACGCGGCAAATCATGACGACTTTAGAATCCCCCACGGCCGCATCCCTGCTTGCCTGGTACGACCGCCACCACCGCGACCTGCCCTGGCGGGTCTCGCCGCCGATGGCCGCGCGCGGCGTCAAGCCCGATCCCTATCGCGTGTGGCTGTCGGAAGTGATGCTGCAGCAGACGACCGTGCCGGCGGTTAAATCCTATTTCGCCAAATTCCTGGCGCGCTGGCCGACGGTCGATGATCTCGCCGCCGCCGCGAACGAAGACGTCATGGCGGCTTGGGCGGGGCTCGGCTACTACGCTCGCGCGCGCAATCTGAAGAAATGCGCCGAGGCGGTGGCAGCCGATCATGGCGGCCGTTTTCCAGATACTGAGGAAGGCCTGCGCGCGCTGCCCGGCATCGGCGATTATACATCCGCCGCCGTCGCTGCCATCGCCTTCAATCGCCAGGCAGCCGTGATGGACGGCAATGTCGAGCGCGTCATTTCCCGCCTCTATGCGATTTCGGCACCGCTGCCGGGTGCCAAGCCGCTGATGAAGCAGAAAGTGGCCCTGCTGACACCTGCCGACCGACCGGGCGATTTTGCTCAGGCAATGATGGATCTCGGCGCGACGATCTGTACGCCGAAGCGCCCGGTCTGCTCGCTCTGTCCCTTCAACGGCGCGTGTCAGGCTCTCGCCACGCATGATCCGGAGCAATTCCCGGTCAAGGCGGCAAAGAAGGAAAAGCCGACGCGCCAGGGTGCGGCTTTCGTTGCCGTCAATGATGAGGGCAAGATCTTCCTGCGGCGGCGTGTCGAAAGCGGGTTGCTGGGCGGCATGACGGAAGTGCCGACGACGGGATGGACGGCGCGGATCGACGGCGAGACCGGCATCGAGGCAGCCCCATTCCCGGCCGATTGGCAGCCGGCGGGCATGGTCACGCATGTCTTCACGCATTTCGAACTGCGGCTGTCGATCTGGCGCGCGAAGTCGGTCTCTCAGAATGACAACCATGACGGATGGTGGGCGCCGGTTACAAATCTTGAAGATCAAGCACTGCCGACAGTCATGAAAAAAGCGATCGCGCAGGCTATTCCCAATGCGTTCGCAAAAATGCGTTTGGGCTAAAAATTAGGAATTCATTCATGACGACGGAAATACGGCATATCGTTTTCGATATCGGCAAGGTTCTCATCCACTATGATCCAAACCTTCCCTACAGCCGGATCATTCCGGACCATGCAGAGCGCGAATGGTTCTTCGCCAATGTCTGCACTCATGAATGGAACCTTGAGCAGGATCGCGGCCGCACCTGGAGCGATGCCGAGGCATTGCTGATTGCCGATCATCCGGAGCGCGAGGAACAGATCCGCAGCTTCCGCAAATACTGGCACGAGATGGTTCCGCATGCCTATGACGACAGCGTCGCCATTCTGGAGCAGCTTATCGCTGAGGGACGCGACGTCACCTTGCTCACCAACTTCGCCTCGGACACCTTTCGCGAGGCGCAGGAGCGTTATCCCTTCCTGAAGAAGCCGCGCGGCGTGACAGTTTCCGGCGATATCGGGCTGATCAAGCCGGATGTCGCGATTTATGATATCCACGCCAAGAGCTTCGACCTCGATCCGGCCTCGACGATTTTCATCGACGATTCCTATCCGAACGTCGAAGGCGCGCGGGCTGCCGGCTGGCATGCAGTTCACTTCACAGGCGCCGAGAAGCTGCGCAGCGATCTCGCCGCCCATGGCATAAAGGTTTGAGCCAATGACCTTCGATCCCGCAGAACGCATCGATCTGTTCCACGACGCCATCAATCGCCTCGATTACGAGGCGATTGAGAATTTCTTCGCCGAGGATGCAACTTACGTCTCGAACGGCGTCGGAAGCCTTGCCGGCCGCGCGGCGATCATGGAAGCCTTCCGCGGCTATTTCGACACCTATCCCGATCAGACGGCATCGAATTCCCTGGTGGAAACGCTGACGCCGCTCTCCGGCCGTGCCGTCTGGTCGGTTCGCGCCACCAACAGCAAGACGGGCAAGCCGCTGATCCGCGAGGGCGAGGAAACCATCACCTTTAACGAGGATGGCCGCGTCGTGCGCGTCGACGTCACGGATTATCAGGAATTCTAAAATCTGAAACTAAAGACGCGCAGGGCCTTGCCGGATAGATCGTCCGGCAAGGCCCTGCGCATTTCACCTTCTTCCCTGACTGGAGGTACACGGCGGAAGAAGGCGGATATGTTTGGGGAAATGGCTGAAGCTATTCCACCTTGGCCAGATCGCTGCGAATGATAGCTCTGAGTTCGTCGATCGGACGCAGGGAACGCCCATCGTCGAAGTGCCAGAACATCCATCCATTACATGCATCAAGGCCCTGGACTTTCGCGCCAAGGCGATGAATGGAACCGGCCTCGCCGCCGGAAGCGACCGTGCCGTCGGCGCGGACGATGGCGCTATAGCGGCGCTTGGCATCGGTCAGCACCTGGCCGGGCTTGATGAGGCCGCTTTCGATGAGAACGTTGAACGCAACGCGTACTTCGGCCTTCTTGCCGGTCATGACGGTCAGTTCCGCCTTGCCGAGCGGTTCTACGGCCGCGATGCGGGCGCTTGCCGCATCGATATAATCCTGCTCGCGCTCGATGCCGACGAAGTGGCGGCCGAGGCGCTTGGCAACCGCGCCCGTCGTGCCCGATCCGAAGAAGGGATCGAGAATGATGTCGCCGGGCTTGGACGAAGCCATGATGACACGGGCCAGCAGCGCTTCCGGCTTCTGCGTCGGATGCACCTTCTTGCCATCGTCGCCCTTCAGTCGCTCATTGCCGTTGCAGATCGGGAACAGCCAGTCGGAACGCATCTGCACGTCGTCATTGGCGGCCTTCATGGCATCGTAGTTGAAGGTATAGCCCTTCGCCTTGGCATTCGGGCTTGCCCAGATCATCGTCTCATGCGCGTTCTGGAAACGGCGGCCCTTGAAATTCGGCATGGGGTTGGTCTTGCGCCAGACGATGTCGTTGAGAATCCAGAAATTTAGATCCTGCAATGTCGCGCCGACGCGGAAGATATTGTGATAGGAGCCGATGACCCAGATCGTGCCCGTCGGCTTCAGCACGCGCCGGCAGGCGAGCAGCCAAGCGCGGGTGAAGGCATCATAGGCTTCGAAGGATGCGAACTGATCCCATTCGTCATCGACGGCGTCGACCAGCGACTGATCCGGACGGTGCAGCGTGCCGCCAAGCTGGAGATTATACGGCGGGTCGGCGAAGATGACGTCGACGGATTGATTGGGCAGTGCCTCAAGAGCGGCCACGCAATCGCCCTTGATGATCGTGTCGATCCAGGACCCCGGAACGGCTGAAGTCCTGAGGTCGGCAAGCGGGAAAACTGACGCCATGTGATACTCGCTGTTACACTTACTCGGTGCTCTTAACTGAGTGTTATGGTTACCTAACTTGGTTACCAAAGGCTAAAGCAGCGTCATATTTTCTGCATTCCCGACGAAGCCGCCGAGAATGCAGGCCTCGTCAAAAGGCGCTATCGCGTTGAAAGCTCTAGATATCGTGCATTGCGTGGCTGTCGTCGGGCGCTTCTGCGCGTTCCGTCATCCCGTAATCGCGAAGCACCTGCGCGACACGCAAACGATAGTCGGCAAAGACCGTCTTGCGCCCCGCTTTCTGGGCGGCGCGATGCGCCTCGCGGTTTCGCCACTCGCGAACGGCTCCCTCGTCGCGCCAGAAGGACAGCGACAGGATCTTGCCTGGCTGAGTGAGGCTTTCGAAACGTTCGATAGAGACGAAACCGTCGATCGTCTCCAGTTCGGAACGCAGCCTCGCGGCGATGTCGAGATAGTGCTGACGTTCGTCGGGATGGGGAACGACTTCGAAAATGACTGCGATCATGGCGATACCCTCGAAGCGTGCGGCAGCGAGACATTCTTCAGGAAAATGCGATCCTCCTGCAAGATGAAACGCTCGCGACGGGCAAAATCAAGATTGGCCCGCGCCAGCGGATCGGCGGCGAGGCTCTTGCGATAGGCCTCATAGGCGGCGAGATTCTCGATATTGTAGATGCCGTAGGCTGTCGTCAGCGATCCCTCATGCGGGCCGAAATAGCCGATCAGGTCGGCGCCGTTGCGCGGGATGGCCTGGCCCCAGGCTTTGCCGTATTCCGCGAAGGCTTCTTGCTTGAACGGATCGATCTGGTAGCGGATGAAACAGGTGATCATTGGCTTTCTCCTTTGCTGATGCAGAGGTTTTCGCACATTGCAGGACGGAGATGGTTCGGTTACGATCGAAGTATGAAGGAAGGTCCAGACATAGCACAGATCGGCTCGCTGATCGGCGATCCGGCGCGAGCGAATATTCTGACGGCGCTGATGGGCGGTCGTGCGCTGACGGCGACGGAACTGGCGGCGGCTGCCGGCGTGACGCTGCAGACTGCGAGCGCGCATCTTTCCAAGCTTGAAGCAGGCGGCCTGCTGGCACAGCGCAAGCAGGGCCGGCATCGTTATTTCACGCTGGCCGACGATCGGGTCGGCAAGCTGCTCGAGGGCATCATGGGCTTTGCCGCAAGCCGCGGCCATCTGCGCCATCGTCCCGGCCCGAAGGAACCGGCGCTGCGCAAGGCGCGCATCTGCTACGATCATCTGGCCGGCGACTATGGTGTGCGCATGCTCGATAGTTTGATCGAGGCCGGGTCGATCTCCGCCGTGGGCGAAGGTCTGAGCCTGACGGCGAACGGCGAAAAGCATCTGGGATCGATCGGCATCGACCTCTCCGGGTTGCGCTCGAGCCGCCGACCGCTTTGCCGATCCTGCCTGGACTGGAGCGAGCGCCGTGCGCATCTCGCCGGCAGCCTCGGCAAGGCGCTGCTTTCGAATTTCCTCGACAAGGGTTGGGCGCGGCGAACCGAAAACAGCCGCTCGATCTTCTTCACGCCCGAAGGCGAGCGCCGCTTTCTGGCGCTCTTTCCGCTTGAGCTAAGCGATGGCGCCTCGCAGCCTGAGCCGGATGATAAGCCCTAGGCTGCTTTGATCAGGACACCGCTGAAGTTGGTTGCAGCAATGCGGCTGCAGAGCTCACCCCATTCGCAGCCGAGGCAGGCGTGACGGATTTCACCGCCGGCGAAATTGCGACGGAGTTTTGCAAGCAAGCCGGCATCAGGCACCAGCACCGCACCTATGCCGATCTCCTCGCCCAGCAATGTCGAGATATCGGCGAGAGCTACCGCATCCCGCTCGATGACCGAAGCCTTGAGGCAGTGCGGTTCTTCCTCGCCGAGCAGCGGCGCGCAGATGTCATCGGGGCCGGAGACCAGTTTGATCTCCTCCCCTTCCGACAGCCGCTCGGCGATGCGGCGATAATTGTCGGTGAAGGCCGAGGTATAGCCTTCACCAACGAATGTCAGCATGCAGAGCAGATGGTGGGCGCGAAGCCTGACGGTCAATTCAGACGCGCCTTGCCGCTATAGACCTGGATGGTCTTCAGCACGGCAGCTGCAAGCGCGGACTTGAGCACGGCGCCGAGAATGAAGGGCGCGACGCCAAGCAGCCAGCCCTTTTGCGCGCCGATCAGCGCTGCAAGCCATCCACCGCCGATGGCAAGGCAAAGAATGTTGGCCGAGAGATGGGCGATGAAGCTGCGCACGATGCGGTTGCCGCTCCAGCCGCGCTCCGCAAGCCAGCCGACAAGGGCTGCGATAATCGGGAAGGAGACCAGATAACCCGCCGTTGGCCCCATGAAGGGCGCAACGCCGCCTGCCCCGCCGGCCAGCACCGGAAAGCCGATCGCGGCTTCGCCCAGCCAGGCGAAAACCGTGATCGCACCAAGACGCCAGCCATAGAGCGCGCCGATCATGGTGATCGCGAATGTCTGCATGGTGATCGGCACCGGCACCATCGGCACAGAGATTCGCGATGCGAGCGCCAGGATCAGCGTTCCGGCGAGAACGAACACGGTCTTGGCAACAAGCGAACGCTGGCCGAGACGGAGCGGATCGAAAGCGACTTCATCATGATGCTGCAACAGGGACATGGGCTCTCCTTTTAAAATTATAGATAATTTTCGAGTCTCATCTATTTTATGAGAGAGATCGCGAAATCAGGCAAGTAGTAGCGGTACAAAATTCCGATAAAGTTCGGGATTTCGTTGAAAAATAAGGCTAATAAAATTCGGGAGAGGCAGCGACCGACAGCCGAGCATCGAACAAAATACCGCGACATTGACGCAGCAAACATTCCTTTGGAGCACCGCTTCCAGAGCACTTCCGGCCATTCACCTTAAAATTATCTATAATTTTTAGCCGACGATTGCGAAGGCGTCGCGTGTCGATCCCGAAGGCGTGCGCACTGGCGCGCGGCCGATCCATTGCACATGCTTCTGCAGGATCGCGGCAGCCTCTTCGGCCCGCCCCTGACGGAGCGCGGCCAGAATGGCGCGGTGGTCATGATCCGTGCGCTTCTCCCAGCCGGATTGCCAGGCGGAGAAGAGAAAGCGGGCGCTCACGGCATGCAGATCGTCGATCGCGGCAAGAAGGCGCGCCATGCCGCAGGGCGCCAGGATCAGGCGATGGAAGCGCCGATTGGCCTCCTCCCAAGCGTGGACGTCACCGGCGGCATCGCCATCGCGCGTCGCCTGTTCCGCCTCATCCAGAATAGCTGAAGTCAGATGCGGGGCTGCATGCTTGAGTGCAAGACCTTCGAGGGCTGCGCGCATTTCCGCAACCTCGCGGACTTCCTTGAGATCGAAAGAGGCGACACGGACACCACGACGCGGCAGGCTGATTGCCAGCCCCTGCGCCTCCAGCCGGCGGAACGCCTCGCGCACGGGCACGTGGCTCGTGCCGAACTCTTCGGCGATGTGATCCTGCCGCAGGCGGGCATCGGGCGCGATCTCGCCGCGGATGATGCGGTCGGCAAGCACCCGGCTGATGCGGCTGGCAATGGTGTCGTCGCGCTCCTTGGCCATGGCCGATCCTTAAAGGCGGCCCCATCCGATGTCGAGGGCCGATGTCGAGCGACAAGAAACCCTCGTCACCTCTTTTGTGCATTTCGACCCTTTCGCTCACTGCAGCGCAGCCATGCCCGCCAATTGGTTGAGCTTTGCCGACATATCGTGTAAAGCCCGGCGGTCGTTTTTCAGAGTACCTCCCGAAACACCGATGGTTTCCTGGAGCGTGCCGATCCCAGCCAGATCAAAGGCAGTAATTTCATGAGCAATGGTTTCGACCTCATCATTTTCGACTGCGACGGCGTTCTGGTCGATTCGGAAATCATCGCGGCCGAGGTCGAATCGAAACTGCTGACCGATGCGGGCTATCCGATCAGCACCGAGGAGATGGGCGAGCGCTTCGCCGGAATGACCTGGCGCAACATCCTGTTCGAAGTCGAGCGCGAGGCCAGCATTCCGCTCTCTGCATCGCTGCTCGACAAATCCGAGAAGCTGCTCGACCTGAAGCTTGCCAGTGATGTCCAGGCTATCCCGGGCGTGCCGCAGGCGTTGTCGCGGCTGCCGATGCCGCGCTGCATCTGCTCGAATTCCAGCTCCGCCCGCCTCGAGATGATGCTGACGAAGGTCGGCTACATCAAGCTGTTTGCTCCGAACATCTTTTCCGCCAAGGACCTCGGTGCCGACCGCGTGAAGCCGAAACCGGACATCTTCCTGCATGGCGCCAAGCAGATGAATGTCAGCCCGGCCAATACGATCGTCGTCGAAGATTCCGTCCACGGCGTTCAGGCCGCGCGCGCCGCCGGCATGCGCGTCATCGGCTTTACCGGGGCATCGCATACCTATCCGTCTCATGCCGATCGCCTGACCGACGCCGGTGCCGAAACCGTCGTCAGCCGCATGGCCGACTTGCCGGGCGTCGTCATGGCGCTCGCCGAATGGGACGGCGTCCTCTAAGACGGATTGAAATACAGATCAAAAGAAAAGGCCCTGCCGATCGGCAGGGCCTTTTCTTTTCAACCGTCGCTCACCCTTGCATCGCTGCGCGAGGGCCGCGATCAAAAGCTTAGTGACGCTTCTTGCGCACCGGCTTCGCACCCTTCACGGGCTTCTGCGGGCCTTGATCGAAACCGATCTGCACAATAGTGAAGCCGCCGGAGCCCCCGGCAACCTGGATATCATTATCGGTAAAGAGGAATTGCGCCGTCGTCTCGCCCGGCGGGATTTCCGCCGTATACATAACGGTCTTGCTATAGAGCGCGTTGTCGTTGTCCATGACGGCAACATGGATTGGCAGGGTTATCTTTCCGGAGCTGCCCATGGGGCCAGCAACCAGGCGTCCCTGCGCCACGACGTGAATGCCGAGGCTGGTGCCGTCCGTGGTGCATTGGCGGGTCGCCTGCGCCAGCGAAGCTTGGTAGATCAGCTGGTTCGGGTCGTCCTTGGCGCCTTTGGCGTAGGTGCGATAGACGGAATCCTCGTCGCGGATAACGGCCTGCGGGCACTTGCCCGCGACGTAAGACTGGCCGCCAGTCGGAGCAGCTGTTGCGGCTCCCGTTTGCGGCGCCACCGTTACATCCGTTGCCGGCTGTTTTTCACTGTTGCCGCCGATGCCGAGAGTGCTGCAGCTCGTCAGCAATGCCAGAAGCGAAGCGGAGAAAAGACGACGCGAAACCTTGCCAAACACTATAATTCCACCCTCTCCATATATTTCACATTATCGGCCAGCAGCCTGTCAAACGGGCCTTTTATGACACTTGGCGATGGTCTATACCAGCGACGCAGCGAAAAATCGATTGGGTAGACACCGTTTTGGCTCACTTTTCGAGATCGACAGATTGCCACAAACGGCCTCCGCCCGGCGCAGATCCCACGCGCCTTGCGCAAACGCGAAAACCACGCGGCTGATCCGACGCAAAAAGACCGGCCGCTGTCGCTTCGTTCCTCTACCCTCTCAATCGATCACTCAGGCAATTTTGCGACCAAAGGAATTCTAGACCGTGGACTACATTTCAACGCGGGGAGAAGCCCCTGCCCTTGGCTTCTGCGACGCCCTCCTGGCCGGCCTTGCTCGTGATGGCGGGCTTTATGTTCCCCGTGAATGGCCTGTCCTGACGAAGAAGGAAATCCGCGCGTTCCGCGGCAAGAGCTATCAGGATGTCGCTTTCGCCGTCCTTTCGCCCTTCACCAACGGGGAAATCCCGGCCGATGTCTTTCGCGGCATGATCGACGATGCCTATGCCACCTTCCGGCATCCGGCCGTGGCGCCGCTCGTCCAGACGGGAGCGAACAGCTTTGTCATGGAGCTTTTCCATGGCACGACGCTCGCCTTTAAGGATGTCGCCATGCAGCTGCTGGCGCGGCTGATGGACTATGCGCTGGAGAAGCGCGGCCAGCGAGCCACCATCGTCGGCGCAACCTCGGGCGATACCGGCGGCGCTGCAATCGACGCCTTTGCCGGACGCGAGCGCACCGATATCTTCATTCTCTTCCCGCATGGAAAAGTCTCGCCTGTGCAGCAGCGCCAGATGACCACCTCGACGGCAGCAAATGTGCATGCTCTGGCGATCAAGGGCAATTTCGACGATTGCCAGAACCTCGTCAAAGCCATGTTCAACGATGCAGCCTTCCGCGACACGGTCAAGCTTTCGGGTGTCAATTCCATCAACTGGGCGCGAATCATGGCGCAGGTGGTTTACTACTTCACGACAGCTGTCGCCATTGGCGGTCCTGACCGGAAAATCTCGTTCACTGTGCCAACAGGCAATTTCGGCGATATTTTCGCCGGTTACGTCGCCAAGCGCATGGGCCTGCCGATCGAAAAGCTGGTCATCGCCACCAACGAAAACGATATCCTGGCACGCATGCTGAAGACCGGCCGCTATGAGATGCGCTCGGTCAAGGCAACGACCTCGCCGTCGATGGATATCCAGATCTCCTCCAACTTCGAGCGGCTACTGTTCGAAGCGAACGGTCGGGACGCCTCCAAGGTGCGCGCCGCCATGGAAAGCCTGAAGCAGTCGAACGGATTTTCGGTCAGCGAAGAGGCTCTGAAGTTCATCAAGAAGGACTTCCGCGCCGGCCGCGCCAGCGAGAAGCAGGTGGCCGAAACGATCCGCAAAACCCTTGCCGATACGGGGTATCTGCTCGATCCGCATACGGCGATCGGCGTCTTCATTGCGAACAAGAACGAGCGTCCCAGCAGCCCGATGGTGACACTGGCGACCGCCCACCCGGCAAAATTCCCTGCCGCAGTAAAATCCGCATCCGGTATTGACCCGGCGCTTCCGACGTGGCTTGCTGGTCTGATGACCAGGGAGGAGCGTTTCGACATTCTCGATCCGGAACTTAAAGCCGTCGAAAGCTTTATCGGCAAGCATATCCGGACCGGCGAATAGCAGACGCGGAAAGACAGGCGATGACAGTGGAGTGCACCCGGCTAGCGTCCGGGCTGACAGTAGCGACCCAATCGATGCCACACCTCGAAAGCGTGGCTCTCGGAGTTTGGATCAAGTCGGGTTCGCGTAACGAGACCGAAGCAGAACACGGTATCGCGCATCTGCTCGAGCATATGGCGTTCAAGGGTACGGCGCGGCGCACGGCCCGGCAGATCGCCGAGGAAATCGAGAATGTCGGCGGCGAAGTCAACGCCGCCACCTCGACGGAAACCACCTCCTATTATGCCCGCGTGCTGAAGGACCATGTGCCGCTCGCCGTCGATATCCTTGCCGATATCCTGACGGAGTCGGCCTTCGACGAGGAAGAGCTGGCGCGCGAAAAGCAGGTCATCCTGCAGGAAATCAATGCCGCCAACGACACGCCCGACGATGTCGTCTTCGACAAGTTTTCCGAGGTCGCCTATCGCGGTCAGACGCTGGGACGCGCGATTCTCGGCACGCCGGAAACCGTCGTCTCCTTCTCGCCGGAACAGATCCGCCATTATCTCGGCCGCAACTATACGACCGACCGCATGTTCGTGGTGGCGGCGGGTGCTGTCGACCATGAAAGCTTCGTGCGTCAGGTCGAGGAGCGCTTCTCCAGCCTTCCGACCAAACCGTCCGCTCCGCCCGTTATCGAACCGGCGCGTTATATCGGCGGCAACATTCGCGAAACGCGCGACCTGATGGATGCGCAGATCCTGCTCGGCTTTGAAGGCCGCGCCTATCACACCCGCGATTTCTACTGTTCGCAGATTCTCGCCAACATCCTCGGCGGCGGCATGTCTTCGCGCCTTTTCCAGGAAGTGCGCGAATTCCGCGGCCTCTGTTATTCGGTCTATGCCTTCCATTGGGGCTTCTCCGATACCGGCATTTTCGGCATCCATGCCGCGACCGGTGGCGAGAACCTGCCGGAACTGCTGCCCGTCATCGTCGACGAGCTGCACAAATCCTCCCATGACATTCAGCAGCAGGAAATCGAGCGCGCCCGCGCTCAGATCCGCGCACAGCTGCTGATGGGTCAGGAAAGCCCGGCCGCTCGCGCTGGTCAGGTCGCCCGGCAGATGATGCTTTATGGCCGCCCCATCCCGAACCAGGAGATGCTGGAGCGCCTGGAAGGTATCACGATCGAGCGCCTGACGGATCTTGCCGGCCGCCTGTTCTTCGATACAGTACCGACGCTTTCTGCGATCGGGCCGCTGGAGCAGCTCGCGCCGATGGAGGACATCGTCACTTCGCTGTCGTCGCCGGTCCCTGCTTCCAGAAGCGCAAGCGGCTAAGGGCACGCCGCAGGCCTATGGGTGCAATTCTCGGGGGAGTGCTTGGCGGCATGCAAAAATCTGTCTTTCGGTTTCTCTCACGTCATTCGGACGCGGTTGAACTCGAAAACGACAATTATTTGCTGCGGCTGCCGCGCTACTCCGATTTCAACCAATGGCACAGGCTTCGGGCTGAAAGCCGCCGTTTTTTGGAACCTTGGGAGCCTACCTGGCGACATGACGAGCTGACCGAGGCCGCCTATCGGGCGCGCATCATTCGGGGCAAGCAGGAATACAGCTCCGGCCAGGCCATACCGCTCTTCATTTTTCTGAGGGAAAACACGACGCTGGTTGGCGGCATCACGATCGGCTATATTCGCCGAGGTGCCGCGCAGAGCTGCATGATCGGGTATTGGATGGGCGAGCGCTACTCCGGTCAGGGCCATATGTTCGCCGCACTTCAGTTGGTTATACCCTATATCTTTTCCGGACTTGAGTTGCACCGAATTGAAGCAGCCTGTATTCCGGATAACGAGCGTAGCATGCGGCTTTTGCAAAAAGCCGGTTTCCAACGGGAAGGTCATTTGCGCGGTTATCTTAAAATCAACGGTCAGTGGCGCGACCATGTGATGTTTTCAAGGTTGGCATCCGACACCAACCCGAACCGAAGCTTCGACCAGCGATGATCGCCGGAATGATGCAGACGTGGCCGATGGCCCGGCGGCTATGCGCGCTGATCGCAACGCTCGCAGCCGTGATGTTGCTGCTGCTCACCGGAGTGGCTGACGCAGCCGAGCCTGTGAAGATCTCGCGCGACGATACCGCTCTCGACCTGACGGCGACGACGGAGATCTATACCAATCAGGGAGAAGCCTTTCAGGTCTCTACAGCCGCAGGCACCGACGGCATCCGACGCCGCATTGAGGTACGATCCTCTTCGCCGAACCATCAGGGTGACTGGGCCGTCTTTGCACTGGCTAATGTGTCCGAAGAGCAGCTGGAGCGCGTCATCGTCGCCCCGCATTTCCGCCTGGTGAATTCGAAAGTCTTCTGGCCGGATCTCGGCTCGCAGCGCATCGTCGCGATCACGCCGAGCGAAGGGTTCGCGCTCGATCGCCAGCCGAGCGACGAAGCCGATGTCTTCCGCATCACGCTGAACCCCGGCGCGGTCGTCACCTTCGTTGCCGAACTTTCGTCACCAAACCTGCCGCAGCTCTATCTTTGGGAACCGAACGCCTACAAGGATACGGTCAACGCCTTCACGCTCTATCGCGGCATCGTGCTCGGCATTGCCGGCTTGCTGGCGGTGTTCCTGACCATCCTTTTCGTGGTCAAGGGAACCTCGATGCTGCCAGCGACGGCGGCGCTTGCCTGGGCGGTGCTCGGCTATATCTGCGTCGATTTCGGCTTTCTCGGCAAGCTCATCAGCATCACGTCAAGCGACCAGCGAATATGGCGCGCCTGTGCGGAGGTGGCGCTCGCGTCGAGCCTGGTGATCTTCCTGTTCACCTATCTCAATCTCAATCGCTGGCACGCCCATCTCGGCTATGTGACGCTTGCCTGGGTACTCGGTCTCGCGCTGCTCTTCGGTGTGGCGATCTACGATCCGTCGATTGCCGCCGGCATCGCGCGGCTGTCGCTGGCGCTGACCGCGACGGCAGGCCTGCTGCTTATCATCTATCTCGGC
This sequence comes from Rhizobium sp. BK491, assembly GCF_014194925.1. Taxonomy (NCBI): domain Bacteria; kingdom Pseudomonadati; phylum Pseudomonadota; class Alphaproteobacteria; order Hyphomicrobiales; family Rhizobiaceae; genus Rhizobium; species Rhizobium sp. BK491. The sequence continues at coordinate 798,905 of NZ_JACIAR010000002.1, read as the reverse complement.
TTCAGCCGTTATGATCGGGCCATCCTGCTCGTGCCCGCCTGGGCGCTGATCCTCGTCTGGCTGTTCGGGGCCTGGATGACCGTCATGGGCAAGCTCGACAACGACATCATCCAGCCGGCACTCGGCGGCGGACTTGTGCTGATCGTGCTCTTGATCGGCTTTACAGTCATGCAGCACGCTTTTGCCGGCGGCGCATTTCAGCAGGGCCTGTTCTCGGATCTGGAACGGCAATCCCTGGCGCTCACCGGCTCCGGCGATACCGTTTGGGATTGGGACGTGGCGCGCGACCGCGTGGTGACGACGCCCGATATCTCGATGAAGCTCGGCCTTTCTCCCGGCACCATGCACGGCGCTGCGCGCAACTGGCTGCCGCGGCTGCATCCCGACGATCGCGACCGCTTCCGCGCGACGCTCGACGTGCTTCTGGAACATCGACGCGGCCGGCTGAACCATGAATTCCGCATTCGCGCCGAAGACGGGCATTTCCACTGGCTGTCGATCCGCGCACGGCCGGTCCTTGGTTCCAACGGCGAGATCATTCGCTGCGTCGGTACGATCGTCGACATCACCGAGCAGAAGAATTCGATCGAGCGGCTGTTGCACGATGCAGTGCACGACAATCTCACGGGACTGCCGAACCGCCAAGTCTTCCTCGATCGCCTGCAGGCGGTTCTAACACTTGCCTCGGATGGCAATCAGCTCAGGCCGACGGTCATCGTTATCGATATCGACCGGTACAAGCTCGTCAACGATACCCTTGGCTTTGCCGCTGGTGACAATATTCTGATCGCGCTGACGCGGCGTCTTCGCCGGCTGATGAAGCCGCAGGATACGCTCGCTCGCCTTTCGGGCGACCAGTTCGGCCTCATCCTCGTTTCCGAACGCGATCCAGCCAAGGTCGCCGACTTCGCCGATGCAATCAGCAAGGCGATCATGGTGCCGATCAATTTCGCCAACCGCGAGATCATCCTGACGGCTTCGGTCGGACTGACGTCCTGGGTCGATCAGCAGGAGAATGCGACTGGTATGCTGAGCGATGCGGAGCTCGCCATGTACCGCGCCAAGCGCGCCGGCGGCAATCGTGTCGAACCCTTCCAGCCGGCCTTCCGCAGCTTCGGGACGGACCGGCTGCAGCTGGAAACCGACTTGCGCCGGGCCGTCGAACGCAAGGAACTCTCGCTCGTCTATCAGCCGATCGTTCGGCTCGAAGATGCGGAGGTTGCCGGCTTCGAGGCGCTGATGCGCTGGGAGCATCCAAAGCGCGGCAATATTCCGCCATCGGAATTCATCCCGATCGCCGAGGCTTCCGATATCATTGGCCCGCTTGGCATGTTTGCGCTCGAGCAGGCAACGAACGATCTGATGGCATGGCAGCGACAGACCGGCGACCTGCCGCTGTTCGTCTCCATCAACCTTTCCAGCGTCCAGTTGCTCAACAACGAGCTTTACGACGATATCCGCGCCCTGCTCGCCAAAACCCATTGCGATCCGCACCGGATCAAGCTGGAGCTGACGGAATCGCAGGTGATGGAAAATCCGGAACAGGCACGGCTCGTGCTCGACAAGCTGCGAGATGCCGGCATCGGCCTGGCGCTCGACGACTTCGGCACCGGCTATTCCTCTCTCGCCTACCTCACCCGTTTCCCCTTCGATACGATCAAGCTCGACAAGGCGATGGTCCGCGACGATAGCGACAAGAAGGCGGTTCTGTTGCGTTCGGTCATCTCCATGGCGCGTGAACTCAACATGCGCGTGGTCGCCGAAGGCATCGAATCGGAAGAGGATGCGCTGGAGCTCGCCAAGATCGGCTGCAGCTACGGCCAAAGTTTCATCTTCGGCCCGCCGATGGGTTCGGATTCGGTGATACGCCTGCTGAAGGAACGCTTTCCGCTGACGAAGCGCGCCTGAGTAGTCGATCACGCGCTGTCGATCAATTCCCTGATATAGTCGAGCTTAGCGACTACCGGCGGCGAGAGGATGAAGGGATAGGAATCCGGCTGCCCCATGCTGCGCTGGATGGAATTGATCGCCACGCTCAAAGGGATCCAGGCGCTGACGAGCTGCTCGGCGCTTTCCGCCCTGTAAGGATTGAAATCTATCTCGGCCGCCATGTCATGATAGCGATGGGGATCGATCACCACGCCGAAGGAGCGTGCCGTTTCCAGCGTGTCGACGATGTGCAGATAATGCGCGAAGCATTCGGCAAAATCCTCCCAGGGATGGGAGCTGGCATAGGCGCTGATAAAGCTTTCCTGCCAATTCGCCGGTGGCCCGTTCTCGTAGTGAGCCTGAAGTGCTGCGCCATAATCGGCGCGCTCGTCGCCGAAGACGGCGCGAAAGGCATCGAATTGCCCGCGGTCGCGGACAAGCTTGTTCCAGATGAAATGGCCGGTCTCATGGCGGAAGTGGCCGAGCAAAGTGCGATAAGGCTCGTTCATCGAGGTGCGCGCCTGTTCGCGCGTGACATCGTCCGCCTCGGCGGCGCGGATAGCGATCAGTCCCTCCTCATGACCCGTCATCGCCGGGACCACGGTACCGCCCTGCACCTCGTCCTCGAGGAAGTCGAAGACGAGCCCACCTTCGGGGTCCTGCTGACGGTCGGGATGCGGCAGGTTCCAGCGCAAAAGCGAATAAAACAAATGCCGCTGCGCCTGACTGATGCGCCGCCAGCGGTCTATGCCCTGTTCCGTGCCGGTGTTCGGCACGAGACGATTGTGCCGGCAGGCGACGCAATAGGGTTGCGGGTCGTCCGCATCGATCAGCCAATTGCATATATCGAGTTCGGCATTCGCGCAGAACCGAACGTGTTGTGCCGGCTCGGACACCGGATGCCAGCTGGCAGCATTTTCAGCTTCCAAGGCGTATATCGCCAAGCGGTCGGGAATAAAACCAAGCTGATGGCCGCAACGCACGCACTGCCTGTTATCGAAGTGGACGGGCTGGCCGCAATGGTCACAAGTGAAAAGCCGCATGTCTCCCCTCGAAAAATCATTGGCCGATAGTAAAGAGCCTGCCACGTTTCCGTAACAGGCCCTTCCTCCCAACATCGCCGCTACAACATCAATTCCGATGGAGCGGCGACCATGGATTTGAAAAATTCAGCAGTCACATCCGGTCGACTGCGCCCTTGACCTTATCCTTGGCCTTGCCAACGGCGGTCTGCACCTTGCCCTTAGCTTCCTGGGCGGCGCCCTTCGCGCGCATTTCCCTATCATTGGTCGCCTTGCCGGCTGCCTGCTTTGCCTTGCCGGCGATTTCATTCACCTTACCGGATACCTTGTCGGTCGTGCTGCTCATATCTGGCGCCTCCTGGTCTGGCCCGGCGGAATTGCCGATGCTCTGTCAGGAAAACGTCACCACAGCTATTTCGTTCCAAAGTAACGCAAATCGGCTTAGCTATGGCCCGCCTGCAGCGACAGCATCGCAGGATTGATGCCCATCAGAGCCAGCGCGCGATCATATTTGTTGTCGAGGCTGCGATCGAAAATCATTTCTTCGTTTGCCGGGCAGTTCAGCCAGCCATTATTGCCGATCTCGGCTTCGAGCTGGCCGGCCCCCCAGCCGGCATAGCCGAGCAACATGGTGGCGCGTTTCGGGCCGCTCCCTTTGGAAATCGCCCGCACGATGTCGAGCGTCGCCGTCAGGCTGATGTCATCACTGACCGGAATGCTGCTATCGCTGATGTAATCGTCCGAATGCAGAACGAAGCCGCGGCCGCTTTCGACGGGGCCGCCGGTCTGGATAGGGAAATCGCGCGCCCTTTGCGGCAACACGATGGCATCGTCGTCCTTGATCATTTCGAGATGCAGCAGAACATCGGTGAATGTCAGCTTCTGAGCGCGATTGATGACGAAGCCCATGGCACCGGCATCGGAATGGGCGCAGATATAAATCACCGTTCGATGGAAGTTCCGATCCTCCATGCCCGGCATGGCGATCAGGAACTGACCGTCGAGAAAACCTCTTTCGCGTCTATTCTTCAGCGTCGATAGGGACATCGTGCCTCCTGACCGCAGTCCGCAACTGCACCGCCTGTAATCAAGATGGGGCAATGTCATAAATCAATCAACTGAAAATGATCATTTGCTTCTTCGGCTGTGCTGGCTCCAGGCAACTCAATCGGCTAAATCCTTGTCGCATGATCGAATTCAGTACCGTTGGCCGGCTGTCGGCCCTTCTCGCTACTTTGTTTTTCAGCGCCGCGGCAGTCCATGCCGCGACGAGCGACTGGGTAGACAATGAGGGCGGCAGGATGCGTCTGATCGCGCTGGCGCCGGACGCCGAAGGGCATATCCGCGCCGCCCTGCAGGTCGAACCGGAGCCGGGCTGGATCACCTACTGGCGTGAGCCAGGTCAGGGTGGAATTCCGCCGCAAATTACGCCGGCACCTGGCAGCGGCGTGACATTGGAAAGGGCGGCCTACCCGGCACCAAAACCGATCAGCGTCGGCCCTATCCAGGAAATCGGCTACGACGCGCCGGTGACGTTTCCGCTCGATCTTCGCGTCGCCGGCAAGGCGCCGGAAAAGCTTGAGCTGACAGCTTTCATCGGCCTCTGCAAGGATATCTGCATCCCTTTCCAGGCCGAATACTCCCTGCCCTTGCCGATCAATGCACAGCCGACCTCGCGTGAGCTGGCCTTGCTCGATGCGGCAAAGGCGGTGCTGCCCCAAGCTCCTTCTGCGGATTTCGCCATCCAGAGCCATCAGATCTCCGCCGACGCCAAGAGCCTTTCGCTGCAACTAACACTGCCGGAAGCGAGTGGAAAGGCACCTGAAATCTACGTCACGGGGCCGTCAGGCTATGTGTTCTTTCAGCAAGCAAATGCAAAGCGGGAGGGAACCGCCTTCTCCGCCGATATCGAGATCGGCAAGCTGCCGAAGGATTATAGTCCGAAGGGCAAGAGCTGGGGCATCCTCGTCGTCGATGGCGATCGGGCGATGGAAACCACCCTTGCACTTGAATAGGCGCGGCCTATAGTTCCCTGACCGTCTTCAAGCCATCGGCGACCATTCGAGCGCCCCGAAACACGACCCAAGGAGAGAGCCATGACCATCGCGATCGGCGACACACTGCCTGCCGCAACCTTCAAGGAAAAGACCGCCGACGGCCCGGTCGAGATCAGCACCGAGCAGCTCTTTGCCGGCAAGCGCGTCGTTCTCTTCGCCGTTCCCGGCGCGTTTACGCCCACTTGCTCGCTCAATCACCTGCCGGGTTTTCTCGAAAACCGCGACGCCATTCTTGCCAAGGGCATCGATGACATCGCCGTCGTTTCCATCAATGACTGGCACGTCATGGGCGCCTGGGCACAATCGTCCGGTGGCCTCGGCAAGATCCATTTCCTCGCCGACTGGGATGGCTCCTTCACCAAGGCGCTTGGTCTTGAAGCCGATCTTTCCGCCGGCGGCCTTGGCATTCGCTCCAAGCGTTATTCCATGCTGGTGGAAGACGGCGTGGTGAAGACGCTGAATATCGAGGAAAGCCCCGGCCAGGCAACGGTTTCAGGCGCCGCTGCGATGATCGAGCAGCTTTAGGGTTTTGATGGACGGAAGAAACAGGGCGCCTCAAAAGCGCCCTTTGTTTTATTCTTCCTCATTGAAATGAGTATCGAAATCTCGATGTCCTTCGAGCACATTCAAAACCTCGAAAACATCCTCAACATAGCGGAAAAAGATTACATACCCACGAAATGCGAAGCTTCGCATATCGTCTCTCAGTTCCGGCCTTAGGCGGCCCATTTGACCGGGTAGGGCCGCAAGACTTGCGCACTTGCGGCGTAGCTCTCCTGTGAATTTCAAAGCGACCTTTGGGCTGCCGCTTTGACGCGTTATAAATACAAGAATATCCAGGATGTTATCCTGAGCGGCGGCTGTATAACGAAGCCGAGGCACTCAATGGCTTTCTTTTGCCAGTTCGGCAGCCTTGGCTTCCAAAGCGGCGCCAAGCTCCTCGTCAGATATATCGCCCCCACGATCGATCGATGCTTCCAGAGTACGCCGTAACGCTGCTATTTTCGCCTCACGCTCCTCTACGAGCCGGAGACCTTCGCGCACAACTTCGCTGGCGGAGCTGTAACGCCCCTCTTCCACGGTTTTCTCAACGAATTTTTCCCAGCGTTCACCGATAGAAACATTCATATGTGTCACCTCCTGCTGCCTCGATGACCCGTCGAATAACAGATAATGCGCTATATATAGCATCAACGGTGGAGAGCGCCAATTACCGGTAGTCAAAACCCTCAATTCACCCTTCGCCTCTTTTTCGCCTCATTTCATCGGTTACAACGTGTTATGTTATTACATAATTGAAAGCCCCGAAATGCCTTTTGATCGTGATCCCTTCGCGTTGTCCCTCATGGGGCGCTCGGCCTTGATGCGCCTGGCCTATGTAGCGGTTGGCATAGCTGTGCTTTGGGCGGCTATCGGCTGGGCGGTGGCGCTGGCATGAACGATCTGATCCGCCTCAACAATCTCACCGTGACCTATGAACGCCATCCGGCCGTTCACCACATCTCGGGCGGCTTTGCCGCCGGTAGCCTGACGGCGATTGCCGGGCCGAACGGTGCCGGCAAGTCGACCTTGCTCAAGGCAATCGTCGGAGAACTGCGGCCGGCGGAAGGCTCGATCGATCGCGGGGCGCTGACGCGCAACGATTTCGGCTATCTGCCGCAAGCGGCCGATATCGTCAGACGCTTTCCGATTTCGGTGGCCGATACTGTCATGCTCGGCGCCTGGAAGAATGCTGGCGCCTTTGGCCGGTTCTCGCGCAACGATGCCGAGCGGGCACAAGAGGCGCTCGGCATCGTCGGACTTTCGGGCTTCGAAAAAAGGCATATCGGCTCGCTTTCAGCGGGCCAGTTCCAGCGCGTGCTGTTCGCGCGGCTACTGCTGCAGGATGCCCGCGTGATTCTCCTGGACGAACCCTTCACCGCGATCGATCAGCGGACAACGCGCGATCTTCTCGAACTCGTGCTGCGATGGAATCGGGAGGGACGCACGGTCATCGCCGTCCTGCACGATTTCGAGCAGGTGCGAAGCTATTTTCCCGAGACACTGCTGATCGCCCGCGAACTCGTGGGATGGGGCAGGACGGAGGATGTCATGAGCCCAAGGAACCTCATCAAGGCGCGCGCCATGGCAGAGCGCTGGGATGAGGAGGCCGCGACATGCCTGCCCGAAGAAGAGCATGACGAAGGCGGCCTCGTGAAGCGGGAGCCGGCCGAATGACCGTCTACGACATCTTCCTCGCACCCTTTGCGGACTACGGCTTCATGCGGCGCGCCCTGATTGCCTGCGTCTGCCTCGGCCTCGGCTCCGGCCCGATCGGCGTCTTTCTGATGCTCCGGCGCATGAGCCTGATGGGCGATGCCATGAGCCATGCCGTCCTGCCTGGTGCCGCTATCGGCTATCTCATTGCCGGCTCTCTTTCGCTGACCGCCATGGGGCTCGGCGGTCTTATCGCCGGCCTTTCGGTGGCGCTGCTGTCCGGCCTCGTCAGCCGCGCGACTGTACTGCAGGAGGATGCGAGCTTTGCCAGCTTCTATCTGACCTCGCTGGCGCTTGGCGTTCTTATCGTGTCGTTGCGTGGCTCCAATATCGATCTGCTGCATGTGCTCTTCGGCACCATTCTCGCAATCGATGCGCCGGCTCTCTACCAGATCGGTGCGATTACGACGGTGACGCTCCTGGCTCTCGCTGTCATCTACCGGCCGCTGGTCGTGGAATGCTTCGACCCCGGTTTCCTGCGTGCCGTCGGCGGGCGCGGGCCGCTCTATCATTTCCTGTTCCTGCTGCTGGTCGTGCTCAATCTCGTCGCCAGCTTCCAGGCGCTCGGCACGCTGATGGCCGTCGGGCTGATGATGCTGCCGGCCGCCGTGGCGCAGCTATGGTCGCGCAGCCTGCCTGCCATGATGATAATCGCGACGGGTACTGCGATGGCGTCGGGTTATATCGGCCTCATCGCCTCCTATCACCTCGAATTTGCCTCCGGCCCGACCATCATCATCACCGCCAGCCTGATCTACGGCTTCTCCATTCTCTTCGCGCCCTCGGGCCTTGCCCGGCGGTTCTTCCCCCGTCCCCATCTCCGGGGCTAATCCGAACAAGGAGACTCGCATGAACAAACAGAGACTGCTTCTCTCGGCGGCATCAGCAGCCTTCGTCGCCTTCGGCGTCGCCGCACCGGCTTCCGCCGAAACCCTCAATGTGGTCGCGTCCTTCACCGTGCTTGCCGATGTGGTCAAGCATGTCGGCGGCGACCATGTGAAGGTCTCGAGCCTCGTCGGCCCGAACGGCGATCCCCATGAATTCGAGCCCTCGCCGGCCGATGCCAAGATGCTGAACGCCGCCAAGGTCGTCTTCGTCAGCGGCGAAGGGCTGGAAGGCTGGATGGACCGGCTGATCAGCGCATCCGGCTACAAGGGAACGCCTGTTGTCGCCTCAGACGGCATCAACACGCGCACCATGGTCGACGACGGCAAGACGGTCACCGATCCGCATGTCTGGAACAGCCCGGTCAATGTGAAGGTCTGGGTCGCCAATATCGAGAAGGCGCTTTCTGCGGCGGATCCGGCCGATGCGGCTGACTTCAAGGCCAATGCCGAGCGCTATACCAAGGTGCTGACCGAGCTTGATGCCTATGCCCACAGCAAGTTCGACAAGATCGCCGACGATCGCCGCAAGGTGCTGACCAGCCATGATGCCTTCGGCTATTTCGGCCGCGAATACAAGGTAAGCTTCCTCTCGCCGCTCGGCGTCTCCACTGAAACGGAAGCATCGGCTGCCGACGTCGCCAAGCTGATCGAGCAGATCAAGACCGAGCATGTGAAGACCTATTTCTTCGAAAACTCGAACGATCCGCGCCTCGTCAAGCAGGTCGCCAAGGCAACCGGCGCCGAGCCTGGCGGTGAGCTCTATGTCGAATCGCTGTCAAAGGCCAACGGACCAGCTTCGACTTACGAAAAAATGTTCCGTTATAACGTTGATCAACTCGCCACAGCCATGGCGAAGTCGAGCTGATCATTCAAGGAGTATGGTCGCAGGCGTACACTGCCTGCGACCACTCACTTAAATGTTGAAATCGAAGACCATCAGGCCGGCCAGACCGCCGTCCGTGGACGAAACGATCCGCTCGCCGACGGCGACATGATCGGGATGCACCAGATAGGCATCGCGCGCCTCGACACTCTCGAAGGTGACGACAAATCCATCGGCGAAGCCACCATGCAGGCCCTCAGGCGAGACGTTCGGCCCATATTTCACGTCAACAATACCCGGAATGACCTTCTGCAAGGCGACGACGGAGTCGAAGAGCGCCGCCTTCTCGTCCTGTGTCAGGGCGGACTTGAGTCTAAGAAAAACGCAATGCAAGATCATAATGCAATCTCCCTGGAAGTCGGCGGCAGCATAGAGGGAAAGGGCAACCGGGCAAGGCATCAATTCGCGAACATTGCGTTCCGGCAGCCAAGCGAATGGCAACGCGTTCAGCTCGAATCACAGCTCACGCTGACAAATGGGCTTTGGCTGTGGCAGTGATTTCGCGTGTCAATTCCGCAAGCCGGTCGGCTGCGAGACGATTCACCTGCCAATATAATGGAATGTCCAGCGGCGTGTCGGGGATCAGCTCGACCAAGCGTCCGGCCTCCAGATGCTCCCGCACAAGCTGGATGGGATTCATGCCCCATCCCATGCCCGCAAGACAGGCATCCACGAAGCCTTGGGTCGAAGGCAGCCAGTGGCTCGGATAGGCAAAATCCTCTCCGAATGTCTGGCGTATCCAGCGGCTTTGAAGCCTGTCCTTCTGGTTGAAGGTCAGGGCTGGCGCGTTCTGGATCGCTTCCGGGGTAACACCTTTTGAAAAATGCCGGGCAATGAAAGCGGGGCTTGCCGTCGCATGGTAGCGAAGCGCGCCGAGGGACATACGCCGGCAGCCTTGAATTGGCTTTTCCAGGCCGGTGACGGCCGCGATCACCCGCCCCCGCTGCAGCCATTCGGCCGTATGATCCTGGTCGTCGATGGCGATATTCAGCAGATAGGAAGAGCGTTTGGCAAAACCGGATATGGCATCCACGAACCACGTCCCGAGACTATCGGCATTCGTGGCAATGTGAAGTGTGACCCTTTGTTTGGGCTCGCCGGGATCGACGAGCGCCGGCAAACGTCCGAACAGCTCGTCTTCCAGCATGCCGACATTCTCCATATGGCGGCAGAGCCATTCGCCCTTTTCCGTCGCGGTGCAGGGATTGCCCCTGACGATCAGGACGATGCCCAGGCGTTCTTCAAGCTGCTTCACCCGCTGCGAGACGGCCGAAGGCGTGACGTTGAGAATGGCTGCCGCCTTTTCGAAGCTGCCGGTCTGGACGACCATGGAAACGGCACGGAGAGCGGAATAGTCGAGCATAGATTAGTTTTTCTTAATCAGGGTTAGCAGCATTAAGTAGCCTAAATCTTCATATGCGGATACCGGAAATGCTCATTCGTTTTGGAGCATTTCGCTAGAGCCTTTCGTTCTTGCGCAATTCCGGACGGAAAACCGCTTCGCACTTTTCCTGGAATTGCTCTGAGCATGAATTTTTCGAACTATCTAACCGGCCTGATGATGGGGCTCAGCCTGATTGTCGCGATCGGCGCGCAAAACGCCTTCGTCCTGCGTCAGGGCCTTCGCAACGAGCATGTATTCGCTGTGTGCCTCGCATGCGCGCTCTCCGATGCAGCGCTCATCATCCTCGGGGTGACGAGCTTCCGCCAGATCTCCGCGCTGCTGCCCTGGCTCGATCCAGTCATGCGCTATGCAGGAGCGGCCTTCCTGATCTGGTACGGAGCCAAGAGCCTCTGCTCCGCCTTTCTTTCGTCCGCGGTGCTGGCCGCCGGAGAGGCGAAATCATCAAGCTTCCGGCAGACGCTCGCTATGTGCCTCGCGCTCACCTGGCTCAACCCGCATGTCTATCTCGATACTGTCGTATTGCTTGGCACGATCTCGACCCGGTTTCCGGGGAACGAGGCTTCATTTGCAGCGGGTGCCATGACGGGCTCCTTTCTGTTCTTCTTTTCGCTCGGCTTTGGCGCGAGGTGGCTGAGGCCGATCTTCGCGAAACCCGCGTCCTGGCGCATTCTGGAAACGCTCATTGCTCTTACGATGTGGATGATCGCCACCAAGCTGCTGCGCGGAGTATGATTTCTGCGGCATATTCATGGACAGTCACACGACGCTCAGCGTAGGACGATTTCAGCTTCTGCTTTTCGAGCGCTATCGCGGGTCGAAGCCTGACAGAGAAGGAAACAATCGTGACACTCTTTACCGGCCTTTCGGCCTTTCCGATTACCCCCACCGATGCTTCCGGACACGTTGATATTGTAGTGCTCGCCCGCCTGCTCGAACGCATCCAACTGGCGGGCGTTGATTCCATCGGGTTGCTCGGCAGTACCGGCGGTTACGCCTTCCTGTCACGCGATGAGCGCCGGCGGGCCGTACAGACGGCAATGACAAGCGTCGGCGGCAAGATCCCCGTCATCGTTGGGGTTGGAGCGCTGCGAACCGACGAAGCTCAGGTATTGGCGCGTGATGCCAAGACGGCTGGCGCAGATGGGCTGCTGCTGGCCCCCATGTCCTATACACCACTCACGGAGGAAGAGGTCTACCAGCACTTCATCTCAGTCGCGGATGCGGGCGATCTGCCGCTCTGCATCTACAACAATCCCGGCACGACGAAATTCACATTCAGTCATGCGCTGATTACGCGGCTAGCAAAAGTGGCGAATATCACGGCGGTGAAGATGCCGTTGCCGCCGGAGAACGATTTCAAGGGAGAGATGGCACTTCTGCGCGAGGAAACGCCAAAGGATTTCTCCATTGGCTATAGCGGCGACTGGGGAGCGGCGGCCGGACTGCTAGCCGGTGCCGACGCCTGGTACAGCGTCGTCGCCGGCCTTCTGCCCGTCGAAGCGCTGGCGCTCACAAGGGCGGCCCAAGCAGGCAACACCGCCGAAGCCGAACGGCTCGATCAGAAATTCCAGCCGCTATGGAGCCTGTTCAAAGAGTTCGGCAGCTTCCGCGTTATGTATGCGATTGCGGAAGCGCTCGATCTTTGCAGGATCGATCCGCCGCGCCCGATCCTGCCTTTACCCGCCGCCGAAAAGCTGAAAGTAAGAAGCGCGCTCGATCACATTCTGATGTGATCGAGTCCTGTGCGACGCGGCAATCTCTGCCTTATATCCGCGCCTCTAGGGGTATCCACTCGATGACTCTCGCCGGGATTGCGGCGGAATCGTCATCTGCTTTGTTGCCGGCCTTCCAGATGCCATTTTTCAGCGCGAAGGGTTCTTTCACGAAGGCAAATTGATCAAAAACTTTCAATCGGTTCCGGGGATGGCATGAAGAAACCGATAGCCGCCGCGATCCTGTGCGTCTGCCTTGTCGCAGGAACACTCTATGCCACTGCTGGTGGCAACTATCCACCTCTCAAGGATGGTGATCTGATTTTTCAGACATCGACCAGCGACCAATCAAGCGCCATCATATTCGCGACCGGTTCAGCCTTTTCGCATATGGGCATCATAAAGAATGAGCATGGCGTTATCACGGTCATCGAGGCCGCAGCAAAGGTCAGGGAAACGCCCCTACACGCTTGGGTAAATCGCGGTCTGCTGAAGCGGGTTGCGATCTATCGTGATCAACGCCTCACGCCTGAAATAGCTCGGCAACTCCTATCCTATTCCAGCACGCTTTACGGCAAACCCTACGACCTCTTCTTCTCCTTCAACAACGACGCGATCTACTGCAGCGAATTGCCCTATCTCGCTTACAAGGCCGTAGGTATGGAGATCGGCAAGGTGCAGAAAATATCGGAGCTGAACATCAACAATATGCTTGTCAGAAAGCTGGTCCAGTCACGATGGAAGCGTGACAGCGAATGCACGGAGCGCGATTTTGATTTCGATCAGTGCTACCGATATATTCTCAACCAGAGCCTGGTCACTCCGGTCAGTATCGCCAATGATCCAAGTCTCAAGATGATCTATTCGAACTATCCGCTTTGATGGCTATGAGCGTGAAAGTCGTCCCGTCCGCTCCGGTCACAGCCAGCATCAAGTCGCACTGAAGCCCTCATGATAGTCGACGCGTCCCGAGAGCACGGCGCCCCCATTCAAGACCAGCCTCATGAAATATTCGGCAGGTACTCCATTGAGTACCAGGCCGGGATCATTGTCGAAACCGAAACGCTTGTAGTAATCCGGATCACCAAGAACGACGCAGCCTCTGGCATCTATCTTCGTCAGACGCGAAAGACCTTCGCGAACAAGCGCACTGCCAATGCCGTGTTTCTGGCGACTAGGCGTCACCGAGAGCGGGCCAAGCCCGTACCAGCCGCAATCTTTTCCATCGATCGTAACAGACGAGAAAGCGATATGTCCGAGGACTTCTCCATCCTCGATCGCGACGAGGGAAATCGTCAGCGCCCCGGCGTTGCGAATAGCATCGACGATTTGCGCTTCGGTTTGACTGCTGTGCTCGATCGAGGCGAAGGCCATCTTCGTTATACGGCGAATCGCTTCCGCGTCTCTCGGCTGCTCTGAGCGGATTTCCATTTTTCATCTCCCGTCGGTTGGCAATTCCGTACTTGCAGACGCGTAGGCGGCTGTGCACTTGCGAGCGGGAACGGAGGATATAAGAGATTTATTTCCGCTTAAACGGCTCCATGCCCTTGCGCGCCAGCTCGTCGGCGCGCTCATTCTCCGGGTGCCCGGCATGGCCCTTGACCCAGTGCAGCGTCACCTTGTGCCTGTTATAGGCCTCGTCCAGCGCCTGCCAGAGCTCGGCATTCTTTACCGGTTTCTTGTCCGCTGTCTTCCAGCCGTTCTTCTTCCAGCCGAAGATCCACTTGGTGATGCCATCCTTGACGTAGACGCTGTCGGTATAGAGATCGACCTCGCATGGGCTCTTCAGGGCGCCGAGTGCGGAGATCGCCGCCATCAGCTCCATGCGGTTGTTGGTCGTCTCCGCCTCGCCGCCGGAGAGTTCCTTTTCCACCTCGCCATAGCGAAGCACCGCGCCCCAGCCACCGGGGCCGGGATTGCCCGAGCAGGCACCGTCGGTAAAAATATCGACGTGCTTCATGCCTTCAGCCCGTATTCGGCAGCGGAGGCGATCTGGCGATGGAAGCGCAGCTTGCGCAGATATTCGATTGGGTCCTTCTTGGTGACGAGAGCGCCGGCGGGCGTCGTAAGCCAATCATAGAGCCGCGTCAGGAAGAAGCGCAGCGCCGAACCGCGGGCCAGCGTCGGCAGGGCGGCGATTTCTGTTACACTCAGGGGCCGCACGCTCTGATAGCCCTCCAGCAGCGCCATGCCCTTGGTGATGTTGTAGGCATGATCCTTCTCGAAGCACCAGGCATTGAGGCAGATCGAGACGTCATAGGCGAGCTGATCGTTGCAGGCGAAATAGAAATCGATCAGACCAGACAGCATGTCGCCCAGGAAGAAGACGTTGTCCGGGAAGAGATCGGCATGGATGACACCCTCGGGCAGGTTCTTCGGCCAATGCTTTGCTAGGAAATCGAGTTCGCTGCGGATTTCGTTCTGCAGACCGGCTTCGACTTCGTCGGCGCGTGCCTCGGATTTTTCCCAGAGCGTCTGCCAGCCCTCGAGGGATAGCGCATTCGGACGGCGGATATCGAAGCCCTCGCCAGCAATGTGCATGGCGGCCAGCGCCTTGCCGACTTCGCGGCAATGATGCGCTTCGGGCTTGCGCAGCCACATGCCCTCAAGGAAAGAGATCAGGGCGGCAGGGCGGCCGGAGAGATGGCCGAGCAATTCGCTGTCACGGCGGGGCAGCGGCAGCGGGCAGGACAGGCCGCGGCTTGCCAGATGCTGCATCAGCCCCAGGAAGAACGGCAGGTCGCCTTTGTCGACGCGCTTTTCATAGAGCGTCAGGATCAGCGGATCGCGGCTGGTATGCAGCAGGAAGTTCGAATTCTCGACGCCTTCGGCAATGCCCTTGTAAGAGAGCAACTCGCCGACATCATATTCGGTCAGGAACCACTTCAAATCGTCTTCGGTAATATCGGTATAAACGGCCACGAAACAGTCCTGAACTTGAGCGCCTTGGGTCGGCTATTCGCCGTTGACGAAAGCCATGTCTGCTGTCGTCAGCTCTATACTGCGAAGCTCGCGATTGACGAGGAAATTCTCCGTTTCCTTCACAGTTTCAGCGAGTTCCACCACGGCATTATAGCGAGCGCGGAAAGCTTCGATGATCTCGTTGACGATGACTTCTGGCGCAGATGCACCAGCCGAGAGGCCAACCGTCTGGATATCGCCGATATTGTCCCAATCGATCTCGGCCGCGCGCTGGACGAGAACGGATTTCTTCGCTCCTGCTCGGAGCGCCACTTCGACGAGACGCTTGGAATTGGAGGAATTGGGCGCGCCGACGACGATGAAGAGATCGCAGCCCGGAGCGGCTTCCTTCACTACTTCCTGGCGGTTCGTCGTGGCGTAGCAGATCGAATCGGCAGCCGGTGCCGTGAGATTGGGGAAGCGCTCCTGCAACCGCGCGATGACGCCGGCGGTATCGTCAACCGAGAGCGTCGTCTGCGTCACGAAACCGAGATTATCGGGATCGGCAGGCTCGTAGACATCGGCATCCTCGACCGTCTCGATCAATGACACGGCGCCTTCGGGCAGCTGGCCCATCGTGCCGATCACTTCCGGATGGCCGGCATGTCCGATCAGGATGACATGGCGGCCGAGACGATTGTGGCGCATGGCCTGCTTGTGCACCTTTGAGACCAGCGGACAGGTGGCATCGAGATAGAAGAGATTGCGCGCATCGGCATCGGCCGGCACGGACTTCGGCACGCCATGCGCGGAGAAGACGACGGGCTGGGCGCGATGTTCGGCCGGGATTTCATCCAGCTCCTCGACGAAGATGGCGCCCTTGGCCTCCAGCCCCTCGACGACATAGCGGTTATGGACGATCTCGTGGCGGACATAAACCGGCGCGCCATAGGCCTTCAGTGCCAGAACGACGATCTGAATGGCGCGGTCGACGCCGGCGCAGAAGCCGCGCGGCCCGCAGAGCCGGATGGTCAGGTCAGGTTTGGAAACAGCTATGTTCATATCTCTTCCGAAATGCGCGACGATGGCTGAGCCATAGATAGGGCTGCCCTGCCGCCTGCTCCATTCAGTCCGCATGATCTTATCTAAAAACCGCTGCGCACTTTTTGGGATCATGCTCTAGCCGAATATTCCATCGAAATGAAGCTATTCTATTGCATGCCTCTATTGTCGGGGCGCGTCCGGATGGCGCTTGCGCCACCAGGATATGGCGACGATCGCTGCCAGCGCCGCTGCCAGCCCATACCAGGTCACCGCATATTGCAGGTGATTGTTCGGCAGATCGATGATGGTGACGCCGCCGATCGGCAGACCTGCCGGATTGGGCGTCTTGTCGGCGTCGATGAAGAAGGACAGCACCTTGTCCTTCGGCAGGCCGACGCTGGAGGCCATGGCGTCCAGATCCTTCCAGAAGAAGATGTTCTTGCCGAGATCATTGTCCGGCATGCCGTCGGGCCGGTCCACGAGTTTTGCCCGAGCGAGGCCGATAACGGTCTGTTCACCCGTCAATTCACCCTGTTTGCGCCTTTCGGGGTCCTTCGCCTCGGTGGGAACGAAGCCTCGATTGACGAAAATAAAGCGGCCATCGTTGAGCTGCAAAGGCGTGTAGATGTGATAGCCGGGATCGCCATCGTGGGTGGCGAGGAAATGCCGCTCCTTATCGTTGAGGTAATGACCAGTCGCCGTGACGACGCGATACTCAATGTCGCCGCCGGATGCCGCCATGGCCTCGATCGCCGACAAAGGTATGGCGGGTGCATCCTTGCGCGCGGCGATATCGGCCAGCAGGCCTTCCTTCCACTGCAGTCGCTCGACCTGCCAGGTGCCGAGCCCGATCAGGATGACGAAGGCAACGAGCAGAAGCAGTGCCTTGGCGATCTGCCGCAAGGGATCGGCGCGGCGCACAGGCACTGCGGACTCAGTCACGGTGGACGCGCCCTTCGGCTGCATTATTGCGATATTGCAGGGCGATCAGGATGCCTTTGCACCAGCGCAGGGACAATAGCGAAAGAATGATCGTCAGCGGGGCGAACAGTACTATGTAGACCCAGATCGGCGGCGCATAATTGATCTGCATCCACAAGACCGAACCGATGATGATGCAACCGACGATCAGGATTACGAAGACCGCAGGGCCATCACCTGCATCGGCGAAGGCGTAATCGAGATCGCAGGCGGCACAGCGCGGCTTGAGCGACAATAATCCGTCGAAGAGCTTGCCCTGGCCGCAACGCGGACAACATCCCTGTATGCCGACCTTGAACGGATCGACGGGTGCAAAGAGAGCGCTGTCGCTATGGGATGTCTTGTCCGGCGTCTTGTCTTGCTCTGAGGTCAAAGTTCTGTCTCGATCAGTCTGCCATTGCGGGCTAACCTATCGATCTCGCCCCTGTCACTATCAGTAACCGCGATGTGCGCGTCCGTCCAATCGAAAAGCGCAGATACGCCGCGCCAGCAGCCCGGGAAAAGTATGCAGAAAGGATTGGATTCATGGCAACCAGCGAAGGCTCGCCTCTTGGTCAGATCATCATTCTCAATGGCGCGCCGCGATCCGGAAAAAGCAGCATCGTCGGGGCGATACAGGCTGATTTCGAGGGCGTTTGGCTCAATCTCGGCGTCGACACCTATGTGCGGCATATCACGCCTCCACGCTACCGTCCTGGTATCGGCTTGCGTCCCGGCGGCGAGCGGCCTGAGCTCGAGCCGCTGGTTGCGCGCCTTTATGCCGCACTCTATGCGTCGATCGCCGCGCATAGCCGCATGGGGCTCAATGTCATCGCCGAGTTCGGTCATCACGACAGCTATTCGCAACCGCTCGGCATTCTCCCCGACTGCGCCCGGCTTCTGGCAGGTCTGCCCGTCCTGTTCGTCGGCGTGCGCTGCCCACTCGATGTCGTGATGGAGCGGCGGCTCGCCGAAAGTCCGGAAAGACAGGGCACTTACGTCAAGGTCGAGGCTGGCATGCCAGCCCCCGCGCCGGTCATTGCCTGGCAGGAGCAGGTTCATCGACCGGGGATCTACGATCTGGAAGTCGATACGTCGATGAGTAGCCCTAGAGCCTGCGCCGAAGAAATCCGCCAATTGCTTGCCGAAGACCCGCCCCATCCCACTGCATTCGAGAGAATTGCCTCAAGGTATTGAGGGTACAAGACAAAAGCGGACGCTGAGCGCCCGCCTTTTGCTTTCGAAAGATCGATAGCGATCAGCCGGCCGCGAGCGGTGCGCCCCAGCTGCCCCAGATGTAGATGCAGAAGAACAGGAACAGCCAGACCACGTCGACGAAGTGCCAGTACCAGGCGGCCGCCTCGAAGCCGAAATGCTGCTTCGGCGTGAAATCGCCGCGGATTGCGCGGACCAGGCAGACCAGCAGGAAGATCGTGCCAATCAGAACGTGGAAACCGTGGAAGCCGGTCGCCATGAAGAAGGTTGCGCCATAAATCGAGTTCTTGAACGCGAAGGGGGCATGCGCATATTCGTATGCCTGGACGCAGGAGAACAAGGCGCCAAGCAGAACTGTCAACGTCAGCCCCTGGATCAGCCCCTTGCGGTCGCCATGCAGCAGCGCATGGTGCGCCCAGGTAACCGTGGTGCCCGACAGAAGCAGGATAATCGTGTTGTAGATCGGCAGATGCCAGGGATCGAGCACCTCAAGGCCCTTCGGCGGAAACTGGCCGCCGAGGAAGGCGGTACGCGATGCCTGGATCGCCTCGTTCGGGAACAGGCTGACATCGAAATAGGCCCAGAACCAGGCGACGAAGAACATCACCTCCGAGGCGATGAACATGATCATGCCGTAGCGCAGATGCAGCGAGACGACGCGGGTATGCGCGCCCTCATGTGCTTCCTTGATCGTATCGGCCCACCAGCCATACATGACATAGAGGACCACGGCGAGACCGATGAAGAACAGCCAGGGCTGGGCGAAATTGATTCCGAACAGATGCAGCGCGCCACCGTTCAGGTAGCGCATGAAGCAGACACCGCCAAAGGTGATCACGAAGGCTCCAAAGGCCGCAATGATCGGCCACGGGCTGGGATCGATAATGTGATAATCGTGTTTTCTCTGATGCACTTCGGCCATATCAGCAATCCCCGAATAACTTTTTCCCATATTGCTTCCGGTCAGACCGAAAAGCACTCTCCATCAAAGCTTTTTTTCCACCGGCTTCGTAACGCCGTCATTGGATGCCACGGGCTTTGCGCCTTCCCGTGGATAATAGGTATAGGACAGTGTCAGCGCGTTGATCGTCTTGGTTTCCGGAGCCTTGGCGATCTCGGGATCGACATAGAAAACCACTGACATCTCGCGCTTTTCGCCGGGCGCGAGATCCGTCTCGTTGAAGCAGAAGCACTGGACCTTGTTGAAATAGACCCCGGCTTCGAGCGGCGTGACGTTGAAGATCGCTTGGCCGCGCTCCATCTTGTCCGACTTGTTCTCGATCTGGAACTTGACCTCGACCGTCTCGCCGATCTTCGGGCTTACAGACTTTTGCAGCGGCTTGAAATCCCATGGCAGGCCGGGCGCGACGTTGGCATCGAAGGAAACCTGGATCTGCTTGTCGAGGACGAGGTTCGACACCTGCTCGACGCGCTGCGTCGTGCCGTTATAGCCCGTCACCTGACAGAACATGCGATAGAGCGGCACGGCGGCGGCGCACATGGCGCTCATGCCGACGACGAAGCTCAGGCACATGGCAACGATCATCCCGTTGCTACGGGTGCCGTTCCTCGTGCTTTTTGTGACCTCCCCCTCCATGACGCCTCCTCAAACGTGTCCGGAACCGACCTTGATGATGGTGATCGCGTAGAACAGCACCACCAGACCGGCAAGCACGAGGCCGAGCGCGATGTTGCGCCCTCGCCGCGACTTCTTCTGCGCCTCAGTCAGCTTGACGAGCTCTATCATAGCCAGCCTCCGGCACCACCCGACATCAGCACGGCAACGAGCCGGTCGATCAGCAGCGCGGAAAAGATCGCAAAGAGATAGAAAATGGAAAAGCCGAAGAGCTTCTTTGCCGGCACCATCTTCACGTCGCCATCGGCCATGCGCCAGACGGCGATGGAACAGTGCACGAAGATCGCGCCGAGCACCGCTGCAACGACGCCATAGCCGAAGCTCGCAAAGCCTATGAAAGCCGGCACGACGCCGAAGATGGCGGTCAGCACCGCATAGACGACGATCTGATTCTTCGTTGTTGGGATGCCGGAGACATTCGGCAGCATCGGTACGCCGACGGCCTCGTAATCCCCCATCTTGAAGAGTGCCAGTGCCCAGAAATGGGCCGGCGTCCACAGGAAGATGATGAGGAAGAGCACAATGCTTTCGACCGGCACGCTGCCGGTGACGCATGCCCAGCCGATGACGGGCGGGAAAGCGCCGGCAGCACCGCCGATGACGATATTCTGCGGCGTCGAGCGCTTCAGCCACATCGTGTAGACGACGGCATAGAAGAAAATCGTGAAGGCGAGAATGCCGGCGGAAAGCCAGTTGATCGCAAGACCGAGGATCGTCACCGAAAAGCCCGACAGCACCAGGCCGAAGGCCAGCGCTTCCGATGGATTGATACGGCCCGAAGGTATCGGCCGGCTCTTGGTGCGGGTCATGACGGCATCGATATCGGCGTCGTACCACATGTTCAAGGCGCCGGATGCGCCCGCGCCGACCGCAATGCAGAGGATGGCGATGAAACCGAGAACGGGGTTGATATGGCCGGGAGCCAATACGAGGCCGGTAAAGGCGGTGAAGACGACCAGCGACATCACGCGCGGCTTCAGAAGCTCGAAATAATCGCGCGCACCCGCTTCCGACAGGCCGGTTTCGCCTTGCTTTGCGAGCGCTTCGTGATTGTCGATGACCGTCATTCTTTCTTCCAATTATCCGTTGAACCGGACGCCGCTTATCACGGCGTCCGGAAATGAGCTACTTGATGCGCGGCAGCTCTTCCCACTGATGGTGCGGCGGCGGCGACGACAGCTGCCACTCGAGCGTGGTTGCGCCCTCACCCCAGGGATTATCGCCTGCGACGCGCTTCTTTGCGAAGGCATCTATAACGCCCCAGAAGAAGAAGCAAAGGCCAACGGCTGCGACATAGGAGCCGATGGAGGAGACGAAGTTCCAGCCGGCATAGGCATCCGGATAGTCGATGTAGCGGCGCGGCATGCCCGCACGACCCAGGAAGTGCTGCGGGAAGAACACCATGTTCACACCGACGAAGGTGATCCAGAAGTGCCAGTTGCCGATCCGTTCATTGTACATGTAGCCGGTCATCTTCGGGAACCAGTAGTACCAGGCGGCGAAGATGGCGAAGACGGCGCCAAGCGACAGAACATAGTGGAAGTGTGCCACAACGAAGTAAGTCGCATGCAGTTCGCGGTCGAGGCCGGCATTGGCGAGCTGGACGCCGGTGACGCCACCGAGCGTGAACAGGAAGATGAAGCCGAGTGCCCAGATCATCGGCGTGCGAAACTGGATCGAACCACCCCACATCGTCGCAATCCATGAGAAGACCTTGACACCAGTCGGAACCGCGATGACCATCGTCGCGAAGACGAAGTAACGCTGCGTGTCGAGCGACAGGCCGGTCACATACATGTGGTGGGCCCAGACGACGAAGCCGACGGCGCCGATCGCGACCATGGCGTAGGCCATGCCGAGATAGCCGAAGATCGGCTTGCGCGAGAAGGTCGAGATGATGTGGCTGATCATGCCGAAACCGGGCAGGATCAGAATGTAGACTTCCGGATGGCCGAAGAACCAGAAGAGGTGCTGGTAGAGCAGCGGGTCACCGCCGCCTTCCGGCGCAAAGAAGGTCGTGCCGAAATTGCGGTCGGTCAACAGCATGGTGATGGCGCCGGCGAGAACCGGGAGCGACAGAAGCAGCAGGAAGGCGGTGATCAGAACCGACCAGGCAAACAGCGGCATCTTGTGCAGCGTCATGCCGGGAGCGCGCATGTTCAGGATCGTGGTGATGAAGTTGATCGCACCGAGGATCGAGGAGGCACCGGCAATATGCAGCGCGAAGATAACCAGATCGATCGCCGGGCCGGGATGGCCGACCGTACCTGACAGTGGTACATACATCGTCCAGCCGCCACCCGCGCCGTAAGCGCCTGCCGGGCCTTCGACGAACATCGAGAGGATGAGCAGCAGGAAGGCCGGAACGAGCAGCCAGAAGGAGATGTTGTTGAGGCGCGGGAAAGCCATATCCGGCGCGCCGATCATGATCGGCACCATCCAGTTGGCAAAGCCGCCGATCATCGCCGGCATGACCATGAAGAAGATCATGATAAGCGCGTGGGCGGTGACGAAGACGTTGTACATCTGCTTGCCGCCATCGATGGCGGCATCGCCCGAAAAGCCATAGACCATCGATGCCAGACCGCTGAAGATCTGGATGCCGGGTTCCTGCAATTCCATGCGGATAGCAACGGAAAGGAGGAAGCCGATCACGCCCGCAAAGATCGCGAAGATCAGATAGAGCGTGCCGATGTCTTTGTGATTCGTCGAAAATAGCCAACGATCAGCGAAAGATTGCTTGTGTGCATGATGATCGTCGTGCGCGTGGGCGTCGTGAAGATCATGCGAGTGATCGTCGTGTGCCTTGGATCCAGCCATTGTTCCTACCCTCTTACTTCGCCGTGTTTTCCGCGACCTTGACGGTCGTCGGTTGGTCGACGGCGGCCATCAGAGCCTTGTTCGCCTTGCCGACATCGGTTGCAGCAGCGGCAAGCCACTGCTTGTACTGATCGTCGGAGACGACACGGATGGCGATCGGCATGAAAGAGTGATCCTTGCCGCAGAGCTCGGAACACTGTCCATAGTACAGGCCTTCGCGGTCGGCATTGAACCAGGTTTCGTTTAGACGGCCCGGAATGGCGTCAATCCTGACACCAAATGCAGGCAAGGCGAAGGAATGGATGACGTCGGTCGGTGCGGCGGTGATGAGAAGGCGCACGTTCTTGCCGACGGGAACGACCATTTCGTTATCGACGGCGAGCAGCCGCGGATATTTCGACTTGTCGTCCTTGCCGGCGGCGGCGCGGTCCTGCTCCTTCAGCATGAAGGAATCGAAGGCGACCGGCGTCGCGCCACTGCCCTCATATTCATAATTCCACTGCCATTGCGTCGCCGTCGCCTTGACGGTGACATCCGTCTTTTCCGGGAACGTCAGCTGATCGGTCAGAAGATTGAAGGAGGGGATAGCCAGGAAGAGAAGAATGAGGACCGGTCCGATGGTCCAGACGACTTCGATCAGCGTGTTGTGGCTCGTCTTGGACGGAACCGGGTTCTTGGACGCCCGGAACTTGACCATGACCACCACCAGCAGGACCAGAACAAGCAGCGTGATCGGAATGATAAACCAAAGCGTGTATGCCTCAAACCAGCGGATTTGATGCATGTTGCCGGTCGCCGCCTGCTGCATACCGGTTTCCCAAGGTCTCGGCTGATCGGCGTAGCTACCTGTCGCAAAAAGCAGACAGATCATAGCCGCCAGAGCCGCGTAAGCTCTTTTCATCACGATGTCTCTCCCTCCAGCGTTTGATCCCAGATCTTCCTCAAACGCAGTATCCCTACAATCCATTGCGCTTCAAACCACAGTTTGGGGTGCTCCGCAACAACTCACGACATTTGTTAGTGCGGCATTTTTGCGCGAATATCCCCCTCTGCTTGTCGCGGACATGGCAAGCATTTCATCATCATACGAAAAATTGCATCGCGGTCCATGGCGCCGCCGGGACAAAATGGAGTAGACGTCGTATTTCCGCCGTAGTCGGTTGGAATCCAGCAGCCGGGGCTTTTCATTTGCCGGCCTGGGCTTCAACAATAGCGGCACTGATTCGAATCTAGAGGTTTCCATGGGTTTTCGTTCCCTCGCCCGGCTTTTGCTCGTTACCGGCAGCGTCGCTGCCGCAGTTGCCGCACCCGCATGGGCGCAGCAGGGCCAGCAGACTCAGCCGCCGGCGCAGCAGACCCAACAGTTGCAGCCGGACCAGCCGGGCCAGCAGCAGCCGCATACGCAGCAGGTGCCTACAAGCCAGGTTCCGCAACCGCCGGGTACGGTCCGGTCCAGCCACGGTGCATGGTCCGTCGTGTGCGACAAGCCGGCAGGCGCGGCGACTGAGCAGTGCGCGCTGATGCAGAACGTGATCGCCGAGGATCGTCCGGAAATCGGTCTGTCCGTCGTCGTGCTGAAGACGGCTGACCGCAAGTCCAAGATCCTGCGCGTGCTGGCGCCGCTCGGCGTGCTGCTGCCAAACGGTCTCGGCCTCAATATCGACGGCAAGGATATCGGCCGCGCCTATTTCGTGCGCTGCTTCTCCGATGGCTGCTATGCCGAAGTTGTGCTGGAGGACCAGTTGCTGAAGACGCTGCGCAGCGGCGCCACAGCAACCTTCATCGTCTTCCAGTCGCCGGAAGAAGGCATCGGCATCCCTGTGGATTTGAAGGGCTTTGCGGACGGCTACGACGCCCTTCCCTGACCGGATGGGCTTGCTCTTGCGCGGTGCGAAGCCTACATCGGCTCTGAACGGAGCACCTGATCCATGAATACCGATCTCCTTACACTTTTTGATGCCGATGAAGCCAAGCTGCGCGGCATCGTTGCCGAAGCTCTTTCCGGCGCCGATGACGGCGAGCTCTTCGTCGAGCATGTCCAGGCGGAATCGCTGACATTCGACAATGGCCGGATGAAGGGCGGCAGCTTCAACACCGAGCAGGGCTTCGGCCTTCGTGCCGTCGCCGGCGAAGCGGTGGGCTATGCCCATGCGGGGGATCTTTCCGAGGCCGCATTGAAGCGCGCCGCCGACGCGGTGCGCGCGGTGACATCGGGCTATGCCGGCTCCTACGCGGCCGCGCCCCAGCGCACCAACAAGGTGCTCTATGGCGACGAGAACCCGATCGGCACGCCGAGCTTCGAGGAGAAGGCAAAGCTACTGCAGCGGATCGACAACTATCTGCGCGACAAGGACGACAAGGTGCGTCAGGTGACGGCATCCATCGCCGCCAGCTGGCAGGTGGTCGACATTCTGCGCGCTGACGGTCATCGCGTTCGCGATGTGAGGCCGATGACGCGCGTCAATATCTCCGTGATCGTGGGTGACGGCGACCGACAGGAATCCGGCTCCTTCGGCACCGGCGGCCGGATCGGCTTCGGTGATTTCGTCTCAGCGGACAATTGGCACTACGGCGCCGACGAGGCCCTGCGTCAGGCGCTTGTCAATCTGGAGGCGATCGAGGCACCCGCCGGCACAATGGACGTCGTGCTCGGCTCCGGCTGGCCGGGCGTCATGCTGCACGAAGCCGTCGGGCATGGGCTCGAAGGCGACTTCAACCGCAAGAAGACGTCGGCCTTCGCCGGCCTGATGGGCCAGATGGTGGCCACTCCTGGTGTTACCGTCGTCGATGACGGCACGATCGAGAACCGCCGCGGCTCGATCACCGTGGACGACGAAGGCACGCCATCGGCCTACAACGTGCTGATCGAGAACGGCAAGCTGATCGGCTACATGCAGGACCGGCAGAATGCGCGGCTGATGGGCATGAAGGCGACCGGCAACGGCCGCCGCCAGGGCTATGCCCATACGCCGATGCCGCGCATGACCAACACCTACATGCTCGGCGGCGACAAGACGCCGGAGGAAATCATTGCCTCGGTGAAGAAGGGCATCTACGCCGTTTCCTTCGGCGGTGGCCAGGTGGATATCACCTCAGGCAAGTTCGTCTTCGGCTGCACCGAAGCCTATCTCATCGAGGACGGCAAGCTCGGCGCTCCGATCAAGGGCGCGATGCTGATCGGCAACGGCCCGGATGCGATGAAGCGCGTTTCGATGATCGGCAACGACATGAAGCTCGATACCGGGATCGGCAATTGCGGCAAGGCCGGCCAATGGGTTCCGGTCGGCGTTGGTCAGCCGCATTTGCGCATGGACCAGATCACGGTGGGCGGCACCAAGACCTAATCGTTCTTGAGGCGCTTATCACGCCTCGGGACGAAAACGCCATTTGCGCTCCACCGCAGCGGTCAAATCCAGGCCGTTGCGATGCGCGAATAAAAGAATGTGGCCGAGCACATCGGCCGTTTCGTCGGCAAGTGCGGTCGCCAGTTCCGCATCGCTCATGCCCTTGCGCCGCCCACGGCCGGTGACCTTGTTCCAGATCTGGATCAGCTCGCCCATCTCCTCCTGGAGTTTCAGCACGAACCAATCGTCGTCACGCTCCATGCCGTTATCGGCGGCGTAGCGTGCCGAAGCCGTTTCGAATTGCTCCATCAGATCTTTCAGCATCGAAATCGTTCCCTTTATGTTCTAGACATCAATGAACGATTCCCGTCAAAAAGTCGAGCCGGCGGAGATCGCTCCGCCGGCTCGTGTTTATCCAATTCAAGATTACGCTCAGCCCTTGCTCGGCAGCAGCATGCAATCGAAGTCCTTACGCTTCAAAGCAGAGCAGGCGGAATTCGCATCGTCGCGGCTTGCAAAGCCGGTGAAGCGGGCGCGATAGACCGTGCTGGCACCCTTGCCGACGGCCTCGGTATAGGGCGAGGCATTGGCGAGGGCATTGCCGGCCTTGGACTTCGCTTCCGAGAGAAGATCCTTGGCAGCCTGGGCGGTCGGCGTCGCCGCGATTTGCACTTGCCAGCTTCCGGATACGACCGGCTTGCTGGCGGTTGCCGGCTGCTTGTTGTCGACGAGGATCTCGTCCATCGCAGCCGGGCGATCCATCGGCACGGTGACGTTCGAGGCGGCAGCGAATGCCATCGGAACGACCTCTGCGCGTTTGCGCGGGGTGGCTGCGGTGGTCTGCGTGTCGACATCCACGGCAACATCGTCCGATACAGACGCCACTTCAATCTGCTTGGCCATCTTGCCCCCGCCGACGCTCGCCAGCAGACGCGATGTCGCGACGGGGCTTGCCTTGGGCACATAACGATCCAACAGCGATGCCATCATCGCATCGCGGCCACGCGCGGTGGCGCCGCCCATGACGACGCCGATCACGCGGCGATTGCCCTGGCGCACGGCGCTGACGAGGTTGAAGCCGGAGGCATTGGTATAGCCGGTCTTGATACCGTCCATGCCTTCATAGCGATACATCAGATTGTTATGGCCGCGCACGTAATGGCCGCGGTAGTTAAAGCTCGTCTGCGAGAAGAGCCGGTATTCCTGGGGATAGTTGTTGATGAGCGCGACGGCGAGCGTCGACATATCTCGCGCCGTCGTCCACTGCTGCATGTTCGGAAGACCCGAGGCATTCAGGAAGGTGGTGCGGCGCATGCCGAGTTCGCGCGCCTTCTGCGTCATCATCCGCGCAAAGCCGCTTTCGCTGCCGCCAAGTGCTTCCGCCATGGCGGTTGCGGCGTCGTTGGCGGACTTGATGATCATGCCATCGACGGCTTCGCGGACGGTCACCGTGCCGCCGGGCTTGAGGCCCAGCTTGGTGGGCGGCTTGGCAGAGGCGAAGCGCGAAACCGGGATCCGGGTATTCCAGCTCAGCTTGCCGCGGTGGATCGCTTCGAAGGTCATGTATAGTGTCATCATCTTGGTCAGCGATGCCGGATGGTTGAGGTCATCCGCATTGCTGGATGCCAGCACGTTGCCGGTCTTTGCATCCATGATGAAATAGGCGCTGCCAGCGAAGCTCGCCACGGGAGCGCTCAACAGCAAGACGGCCGCAGACAAAGCCATCAGAAGTCGTTTCATAATTGTCCCCAACCGAAAGAATGCCAACACACCGCATCAATCCCTGTACGATTTTGCGACAAAAAGCCTGATACCGGTGCGATATTGAGGCAACAGCCTCGATAGTTCTTCAATTTTGCCTTTCCTGGTAAAATAAGCATTAACGCATTGGAAATTATGACAAAGATTCAGTAAGGTTTAACGGGGATGCGCTACAGCGTTGACATTGGTCAACCGGGTCGAGCCGCATGGAACAGGGCATCAAGGTCCGCCTCAAGCGCACGATGATCTCAAGCGGACTTGAAGCCGCCGCAATCTTGAAGGGTGCGGGACTAATGCGCGACGTTGCCCGCCTCGGCACTATCTTCACCCTTCATCACGTCCGCCCCGCCCTCCCCCGCCGTTTTGCGCCCAATGCGCATCTGGAGGTCTCGCCCGACTTTCTCGATCAGGCGATCGCCCGGCTGAAACAGGACGGTTACGAGTTCATCGCACTCGACGCTCTTCCGTCACGGGCAAAAGAGGCTGCCGGCAGACCACCCTTCGTCGCCCTCACGCTCGATGACGGCAACCGGGACAATCTTGACCACGCTCTGCCAATCTTCGCGCGCCACGAGGTGCCCTTTAGCGTCTTCATCGCCCAGGGGCTTTCGGAGCGGACCCATAGCATATGGTGGGAGACGCTGGCCGAGCTGCTTAGCCGGCTGGATCGGGTGACATTCGATTTCGGATCAGGAGACGAGTTTCTGCCACTCGGCAAGGACAGCCAGAGGCATGCCGCATTCGCCCGCTTCGCCGCTTTCGTCCACAGCGACGAAGAAAGCGAAGCCGTCGGCCGGATCGATGAGCTTGCCCGGCGTCATGGCCTGGAGCCGCTCGACATCGTCCGTGCATCGATCATGGATCGGAACGAATTGCGGCAGCTCGCGCGCCATCCGCTTGCTTCGCTCGGCGCCCATACGGTGAGCCATCGAGCATTGGCAAGGCTCCCCGAGGCGGAGGCGGCCGCGGAAATAGCACTCTCGGCCGATTATGTCGCCGACATTACCGGAAAGCGGCCAACCACAATCGCCTACCCCTATGGCACGAACGAGGCCGTCTCGCCGCGCGAGGGCCGGCTTGCGGCAGAGCTCGGCTTTTCCGTCGGCGTCACCACGCGCCCCGGCACGATCACGACGACAAATGGCAATGCACCGCTGCTGCTGCCGCGGCTATCGCTGAACGGCCATTACCAGAAGCCCCGCTATGCGTCGGCGCTTGCATCCGGCATCCC
Source organism: Rhizobium sp. BK491 (assembly GCF_014194925.1). Taxonomy (NCBI): domain Bacteria; kingdom Pseudomonadati; phylum Pseudomonadota; class Alphaproteobacteria; order Hyphomicrobiales; family Rhizobiaceae; genus Rhizobium; species Rhizobium sp. BK491. The sequence continues at coordinate 769,842 of NZ_JACIAR010000002.1, read as the reverse complement.
CATGCGGCTGATGGGGCGCCGGGAGCCGGCATAAGGTTTACGGATACATCCGCACCTTTTGCCAGGCGCCTTCGGGCACATCGCGACGAAATTCGATACGATCGTGCAGTCGGAACTGGCGGTCGTGCCAAAATTCGATCGACAGCGGCCGAATGCGGAAGCCGGACCAATAAGGCGGGCGCGGAATATCGCCGATCGCGTAACGAGCGGTATATTCGGCAACGGCCTTTTCCAGCGCGAAGCGGCCTTCCAGAGGGCGCGACTGCTTTGAGGCCCATGCCCCGATGCGGCTGCCGCGGGGTCTTGTCTTATAATATTCGTCGGCTTCCTTATCGCTCACCACTTCAACCAGGCCACGCAAACGCACCTGGCGACGCAGCGACTTCCAGTGGAAGCACATGGCGGCTTTCTTCTGGGAAAGAATTTCTTGGCCTTTCTGGCTCTCGAAATTTGTATAGAATACGAATCCGTCGCTATCGAAACCTTTCAGAAGAACCATGCGGACATTTGGCAAACCATCCTTATCCACCGTTGCCAGCGCTACCGCATTCGGATCGTTCGGTTCGGTGGTCTCCGCCTCACGCAGCCAGGACGCAAAGAGGCTGAAAGGTTCGTTCTGCTCGGTGAAGTCACCGCTTGTTAACTCGTTTTCCGACATATTAATTCAAAAGCTCCGCAATTCCTAATAACCGCCGGCCCCTCTGGCTGGCCAAGAAGTTCGGGTGGAAGTCATAGCAAAGTCGATCGTTCATACAAAGCGCAAGCTTGCAAAAGGCGTAACGATGGCTGTCGCCCTCATCTCCCTTTTCACCCTTGGCGGCTGCGTCGGCGGCGGCATGGACTACCTGAGCTCGGCCAAAGTGGATCGCAGCGTATCGACAGGCACCGTGCCGACGGCACCGGTGACAGCGGACAGCATCTCCGACGAGACCACAGTGCGCAATGCCGTCACCTCGGCGGATCTCAATAAGCTCAACGGACAGCCGATACCCTGGGCAAACACCTCGACCGGCAGCGCCGGCGTCATCGACACGATTGTCGAAAGCAATGCATCCGGCGTGGTCTGCCGCCAATTCCGCACGAGCCGGCATTCCTATCAGGGTGTTGCCAACTTCTCTGGCAGGACTTGCCTTGTCGGCCTCGGCGAATGGCAGTTGCTGAGCTTCCAGCAGGCGGGCTGATCGCCCTTCTCCTGTTTCCATCGCCTCCAAAACATTTTTGCTTCCGTACGCGTGATGTTGACATCTGCGCTCTCCGTCCGACTGCGATTTTGGCACCGCCTGTTAGCGATTGGCTAACCATGCCCCGAAATGGGGATCTGCTGCCCCTCTCCGCCGTAACGCCTGATTAGCAACTCTTCCCGCAGGATCGGCTCATCGGCGCATCACCCTTGCCTCCCATGACAGGAAGCAGGACGGCGAAGCGCTATCAATTGGTTCTTTGCTTGGGGTGCTGCGATGGGGCTGGGCACACCCACGAATGATGGCGGGAAAGATGCGGGATCCGTATAAAGTGCTGGGCGTTAGGAAGGATGCGGGGGCGAACGAAATCAAATCCGCCTGGCGCAATCTGGCAAAGACTGCTCATCCCGATCACAATCCTGGCGATCCGACGGCTTCGGAGCGATTTGCCGAAATCGGCCGTGCTTACGAGACGTTGAAGGATCCCCAGAAGCGCAGCCGCTACGATCAGATCGCGCGTATGGCCGAGGCGAAGGGCCAGAGCCAGGAACAGACGATCATACAGCAACGGCAGGCGGCACGGGAGGCCGCCGAACGAGCCAAGGCCGCGCGTGCCAATGCCGACAAGATCATGGAAGAGCTCGCCCGGGCCAATGCCCGCAAGGCAGCAGCCTCGGCGGCATCCGGCCAACATGGTAATGCCGCCGAATCGCCGGAAGATATGGTCGAGCGTATTTTCGGAGTGAAGACCGGCCAGGCGCAGCAAGCACAAGCCACGGCTGATGTCGGCACACAACAGGCGGAAAAGCCGCGGGAACAGCCCACTACCGCAGCATCGGAAGAGCTGCAGATGGAAGAAGAGCAGTACGCAGCGGTCTCCGCGTCGGCCGGCTCGCGCTCGGCCTTCGGCATCCTCGGCTCTCTGGTGCGGCGCATCACGGGCGGCACTGTGCCCGAAAAGCCACCGGAAAAAACCCCGGAGGTCGCTGCCGAAGCCACGGTGACGCTCGACGACATGCTGAAGAGCCGTTGGATCATCGTGCCGCTGCCCGATGGCCGCGAGGCGCGCTTTCAGGCAACGACGGATATCTCCAACGGTCAGGTGCTGCACCTCAAGGGCCAGGGGCTGAAACTGCAGGGCATGCTGCGCGGCGATGTCGCCGTCACTGTGCATCTGTCGACCGACGGGCGCTTCACGCTCGAAGGCAGCGATGTGCGCACCATATTGCCTGTCAGCATCGAAAATGCGGTCCTTGGCTGCGAGACAACCGTCGAGGGATTGAACGGGCCGGTCAGGATCACGGTGCCGGCATGGTCCGGTTCGGATCAGATCATTCGCATTTCCGGTGAGGGATTGCCCAACGGCAATGGCGCAAAAGGCGATCTCATTGTCGAATTGCGGCTGATGCTCTGGGAAAAACCCGACGACAAGGTCACGGATCTCATGCGGAGTATGCGCGAAGGGTTTTTCCTGTGAAATTTTGGTGACAACAGCACCCTTTGTTACGATCCCTAACAGTTGATGATCTTTACGATGCTTGAACCGGGGGTCGGCCTATGCCATAGGCAGGTTCATCTAAAGTTCAAGGGAGCATAATATGGCTCAAGCCACTGGCCTCATGGCAGGCAAACGCGGCGTCATCCTCGGCGTAGCAAACAACCGTTCGATAGCGTGGGGTATTGCCAAGGCCTGCTCGGATGCCGGAGCCGAAATTGCATTGACATGGCAGGGCGATGCCCTGAAGAAGCGCGTCGAGCCGCTCGCTCAGGAACTCGGCGCCTTCATGGCCGGCCATTGCGACGTGACCGAGCCGGCAACGATCGATGCCGTCATGGACACGCTCGAGGCGAAATGGGGCAAGATCGATTTCGTCGTGCATGCCATTGCGTTTTCCGACAAGGACGAGCTGACCGGCCGTTATCTCGATACCAGCCGTGACAATTTCACGAAGACGATGGACATCTCCGTCTATTCCTTCACGGCGGTTGCACAGCGCGCCGAGCGAATCATGAATGACGGCGGCTCCATGATCACCCTCACCTATTACGGTGCGGAGAAGGTCATGCCGCATTATAACGTCATGGGCGTCGCCAAGGCCGCTCTCGAAGCAAGCGTACGCTACCTCGCAGTCGATCTCGGTAGCCGCGGCATCCGCGTCAACGCGATCTCGGCAGGCCCGATCAAGACGCTCGCAGCGTCCGGCATCGGCGACTTCCGCTACATCCTGAAGTGGAACGAGTACAACGCACCGTTGAAGCGGACTGTCACGATCGACGAAGTCGGCAATTCCGCCCTCTACCTGCTGTCGGATCTGTCGACGGCCGTGACCGGCGAAATCCACCACGTCGATTCCGGCTATCACACGGTCGGCATGAAGGCCGTGGACGCGCCCGACATTTCCGTCGCGAAGGACTGACCAACAGGAATCTGACCGTGTCACCCATACTCTATGTGATACGCCACGGTCAGACCGACTGGAATGCCGAGCGCCGGCTGCAAGGGCAGAAGGATATCGATCTGAACGCCATCGGTCGCGAACAGGCGCGGCAGAACGGCGTCGATCTTGCGGAAATCCTCGCCTTCGAAAGCATCCCCTTCGATTTCGTCGCAAGCCCGTTGCGGCGTACCCGCGAAACCATGGAAATCGTTCGGCAGGCCATGGGGCTGCCGCCCAAGGACTACGGCACTGACGACAGGTTGGTCGAAGTGTCCTTCGGGGCCTGGGAAGGCTTTACTCTCAAGGAATTGAAGGCGACCGAGCCTGACCGTCTTGCCGAGCGCAAGGCCAACAAATGGGATTTCATCCCGCCTGGCGATGATGCCGAAAGCTACGAAATCCTCTCCTGGCGCGTTGGCGCCTGGCTGACGTCCATCGACCGTCCGACGGTCTGCGTCACGCATGGCGGCGTCATACGCACGCTGTTTCGCCTGATCGGGGATGTCGAAAAGGAAGAGGCGGCCGAAATCCCCATCCATCAGGACCAGATCCTGAAAGTCGATCCGGAAATGAAGATTATCGGCTGGATGTAACGCGGTTTGGGATTAGGCCGGGGACCGTTTTTTCGGAGAACGCTTAAAATCGATCGATCGAAAGCTCTGGATTTCACCTGCGCCGGGTGAGTGCCTGGCGAAGCCGGGATTTATTGAACGATATCAAGATCGTTGACGACGCGCTTGCCGTCGACTTCCGTATAGAAGACCACGACCTTCACACCGGCCTGCAGGCCGCTGAAATCGAAATCCTCCGGCACCTGATAGCTCTTGCCGTCATCCAGCGTGATATTGAAGTTCTTCGCATCGACCTTCTTGATGACGGCCTCGACATCCGCGCTCTCAGCAAAACCAGCGACAGGAGCAAGCAGGCTTGCCGTGGCCAAAAGCGTCGCTACAAAGAAGCGCATCGTCGTCACCCTTCAGGTAAATTGATTATGATTTCTTATGCGGCCTAGAAAACACGTCGAATATGGCGGAAGTTGCCCCCAATAATGACTTCGCCCGCCCAATTGGTGAATGCATCGTCACAATCCACAATTCGGATTAATCTTTGTTTACCATGCCGATGCTTGAGGAAGAAAATGGCTGAGCGCCGTTTCCGAGGCAACTGAAAGAAAGATTTTGTCTTGTCAGAATTTTGGCCTATGAGTGGGCCGCAATTGCAAGTGACAAGACGCGGCCTGCCGTCAGGCTGCGCTAATCCGGTCGTTTTACATGTCGCATAACACATTCGGTCACCTCTTCCGCGTCACCACCTGGGGCGAAAGCCACGGCCCGGCGCTTGGTTGCGTCGTCGACGGCTGCCCTCCGGGCCTCCGTTTCAAACTGCAGGACATTCAGACCTGGCTTGACAAGCGCAAGCCGGGGCAATCGCGCTTCGTCACGCAGCGGCGCGAGGACGATCTCGTGAAGGTTCTGTCCGGCGTCATGCTCGATGAGGACGGCGAGACGATGATCTCGACCGGAACGCCGATCTCGATGCTGATCGAGAATACCGACCAGCGTTCGAAGGATTATGGCGAAATCGCCCGACGCTATCGTCCCGGCCATGCCGACTATACCTATGACGTCAAATACGGCATTCGCGATTATCGTGGCGGCGGGCGCTCCTCGGCCCGCGAGACAGCAGCGCGTGTTGCCGCCGGCGGCATCGCCCGTCTTGTCGTGCCCGGCGCGACCATTCGCGGCGCGCTGGTGCAGATCGGCAAGCATAAGATCAACCGTGCCAATTGGGACTGGGCCCAGGTCGACCAAAATCCTTTCTTTGCGCCTGATCCGGAAATCGTGCCGGTGTGGGAAGAGTATCTCGACGGCATCCGCAAGGCAGGCTCCTCGATCGGCGCAGTCGTCGAAGTCGTGGCCGAAGGCGTGCCGGCCGGGCTTGGCGCTCCGATCTACGGCAAGCTCGATCAGGATATCGCCTCGCTGCTGATGTCGATCAACGCCGTCAAGGGCGTCGAAATCGGGGAAGGCTTCGCCTCCGCCGAACTCACAGGCGAGGAAAATGCCGATGCGATGAGGATGGGCAATGACGGCAAGCGCATTTTCCTGTCCAATCACGCCGGTGGCATCCTGGGCGGTATTTCCACAGGCGAGCCCATCGTCGCACGCTTTGCCATCAAGCCGACTTCGTCGATCCTGACGGAACGCCAGTCGATCGATGCCGATGGCAACAACGTCGATGTGCGCACCAAGGGCCGCCACGATCCATGCGTCGGCATTCGTGCGGTGCCGATCGGCGAAGCCATGGTTGCCTGCGCGGTTGCCGACCATTATCTGAGAGATCGCGGCCAGACAGGCCAGCAGAGATAGGAATTTCGAGATGCCGTATGACCAGAAGCGCGTTGTCGATGCCATCCGGGCTTTCGAAGCCGGCGAGATCGTCGTCGTCATGGACGATAACGACCGCGAAAACGAAGGCGACCTGATCGTTGCCGCCGTACACTGCACGCCCGACAAGATGGCCTTCATCGTTCGCCACACCTCTGGTATCGTCTGCACGCCGATGCCGCGCGAAGAAGCCAAGCGGCTCAACCTCAATGCCATGGTCGCAGAAAACGACTCAGCACATACGACGGCCTTCACCGTTTCCGTCGACTTCAAGCATGGGACCACGACCGGTATTTCCGCCGACGACCGCACGCTGACGGTGCGCAACCTCGCCAACCCGAATGTCGGTCCCACAGATTTCGTCCGCCCAGGCCATATCTTCCCGCTCGTTGCCCGCGAAGGTGGCGTGCTGATGCGTTCGGGCCATACGGAAGCTGCGGTCGATCTTTGCAAGCTTGCCGGCCTGCCGCCGATCGGCGTCATCTGCGAGCTCGTCAATGACGATGGCACCGTCACGCGCGGTCAGCAGGTGGTGAGCTTCGCCGAGCAGCATGGGCTGAAGCTTGTTTCGGTCGCCGATCTCATCGCCTATCGCCAGCGGAAGGAAACGCTGATCGAACTCGGCGCCAGCTTTGATGTCGAGACTCCGTTCGGCAAGGCGCGCGCCCATACCTATTCGCTGCCCTGGGATCCAATGCAGCACCTTGCCGTTGTCTTCGGTGACATCCGCGACGGTATCGACATTCCGGTCCGCCTGCATCCGGAGAACGTTGCCGAGGATATTTTCGGCAAGAACAGCCCGGTCGATTTCTACATGAAAAAGATCGCCGAAGAGGGCCGCGGCATCATCGTCTATCTGCGTGAGGGCTCTGTCGGCGTCGGCCATTTCGACAACGGCCGCAAATCGCGCCAGGCCGGCCGCGAGGCGCATGCCGAAGCGCAGACGCGGGATAGCGAATGGCTGGAAATCGGCCTCGGTGCCCAGATCCTGAAGGATCTCGGCGTCAGCTCGATCAAGCTGCTCACCAGCCGCGAGCGGCACTATGTCGGCCTGGAAGGTTTCGGGATCAAGATCGCCAAGACGGAGATCTGCTGATCTTTCACCCTCCCCTTGATGGGGAGGGTGAAAGATCAGCGCTCCGGGGTGGGGTGATCGCGTCGATGTTTGTAGCCAAACAATTGTCACCTCCACCCGCCGCTTTGCGGCGACCTCCCCCCTTCACGGGGAAGGTGCCGAAAATTCGCGATCGAGCAGCCCCATCATGATGTCATCGTGCCAGCTGCCGTTGACATAGGCCGTCTCCCGCTCCCTTCCCTCGACAACGAAGCCGCATTTCTCGTAGGCGCGGATGGCACGCTGATTGTAGGCGAGCACGCGTATTCCGATGCGGTGCAGCCCCATATCGCTGAAGGCATGGCGTAACAGGAGAGTGATCGCTTCCGTGCCAAACCCTTTGCCAAGCAAGGCGGGATTACTGATACCGATCGCCATCGTCGCGCGCTTGTCCTGAAGATTGATGTTGTCCAATCTGATTTCGCCGGCAAAGGCGCCATTGATCTCGATAACCCATGCGTGAGGGTGATCGGCAATACCATGAACCCATCTGACCGCAGCCTCCCGAGTGATGGGCTTGATATCCTCCTTGTTGACGCCATACATTTCCGCGATCTCGGCATTGGTGCCCAAGAGGAGGCGCTCATCGGCGTCCTCGGCACATGGCGGGCGGAGCCTGACATTACGGCCTTTTAGAATCAGCGACGACAATGAACTCTCCTCCTCGGATGCTCTTCTGCCTATTGGACTTAGTTAGCCATGTCCTCTCAAGGAGGAGGTGACAAAGCTCATGATCGATCCGGCCATGTGAGGCTGAACACGCGAAGCCAATTGTCATACGCGAATTTTCGCAAGGTCAGCTCGTCGAAACCACTTTTGCGCATGGCGTCAAGGAGACGCGGCAAGCCGCTTGCGTCCTTGATCTCGCGGGGCATGACGGCACCATCGAAATCCGATCCCAAAGCGACCCCCTCGGGTCCAACGCGAGCGATGAGGTAATCGATCTGGCGAATAACGGCCTCGAGCGGGGTGTCCTCGTCAAGATTAGCATCCGCGCGGATATCGTTGACGGCAAGATTCAGCCCGACGACGCCGCCTGTATCGCGGATGGCATCCAATTGCCGGTCGGTGAGGTTTCGGGTCGACGGACATATGGCATGGGCGCAGGCGTGGGTGGCGACGAGCGGAGCGGTACTCAATGCGGCCACGTCCCAAAATCCGCGCTCGTTCAGATGGGAAACATCGATCATGATCCCCAATTCATTGCATCTTCTGACCAGGCTCTTTCCCAAATCGGTGAGGCCGGGTCCAGTATCTGGCGATCTCGGATAGGCGAACGGAACGCCGTAACCAAAGATATTCGGGCGGCTCCAGACAATGCCCAGGGATCGAAGGCCGGCATTGTGCAGGCTGTCCAGATAGCCGAGATCGGGGCCGATGGCGTCGGCGCCTTCCATATGGAGCACGATGGCAAAGGCGCCGTCATATCGTGCCGTCTCGATCTCACCGGCGCTCGTTGCAAGGCGTATTTTATCGCCCGAACGTCCAATCAGCTTCTTTATGGCCGAAAGCTGTCCGTCGATTTGCCGGCGGGCATGGTCCGGATGCAAAGCTTCAGCATAGCGAACCTCGTAGCCATCATGGGTGATCGTCAGGTCATCCACCGGCTCTTGGTCCGGCGCGGCGTACATCGCAAACAATCCGCCAGCCAAGCCACCTTCGAGCGCCCGCGGAAGATCGAGATGCCCTGTCTCGGACCGAACCAGAAAATCACGGCCGTCGGGTCTATAGTCCAGCATGAACTGGACCGCATCATTATGCCCATCGAAAATCCGAACATTATCCATGCGATCGCTGTCCCCAAAAATCAGCGGCCGTTCCCCGGATGCCGCTCACCACCGATCTCTCGAAAAGCAAGGGTCATCCCCGCCAGCCTTCGAGAAACACGACCTTCTCGACGCCGGTGAAACGGGCAATACGCTCCAGCTCAGCTTCCAGCTTCTCCAGCCGGCCGGCCGATGCCTTGACGCCCGGTTCAAGCCACAGGCGCTTGACGTCAAGCGTTCCCGCCTTGCGGTCGGCCTTCATATCGATCCGTCCGATCAGACGGTCTCCTTCGAGGAGCGGAAAAACGTAATAGCCGTATTCACGCTTCGGTTCCGGCACGAAAATCTCGATGCGGTAGAAGAAGCCGAACAGGCGTTCGGTGCGATTGCGATCGCGCAGCGTGGGATCGAAGGGGCTGAGGACGCGGATACGCGCCGGCGCTTCGGCGTGACTGTCGAGCGTGTCATGAAAGTCGAGGAAAGCAAGCGAAGGGCGAGGCTTGCCGCCAGCGGCAGGCTCGATCAGCACTTCGGTCAGCTCGTCGCGATGCGTCTCGACCCAGCTCTTGGCCTCCTGCGGCGTCACCAGATCCCAGAAGGCGGCAATCTCGCCTGAGGTCGCAAAGCCGAGACGCTGCAGCGCGCTGCGGCAGGCCCAATCGACAAATTCGTCATGCTCCACTTCCGGCTCATGGAAATGGGCCGGCAGCACACGCTCCACGAGGTCATAGACCTTCTGGAAATTGGTGCGGCCGGCGATCGCGAACTTGCCGGTGCGCCAGAAATATTCGAGCGCCGTCTTGTTGGGGTGCCAGTTCCACCAGCCACCGGAGACATGATCTTCCGCCTTGACCTCGCGGGCGGTGATCGCGCCGTTCTTCAGCACGCGCTCGTAGGTTTCCTCGAAAGCCGCCTCGAACCCCTCGCCGCGCCATTTCCGCCAGCGTTCGATAATCGCCGCTTCCTCGCGGCGAAAACGGTGCTTCCAATAGACGAAGAATGCGCTCGGTAGAATGGAGGCGTCGTGCGTCCAGTTCTCGAAGAGCGCGCCGTCCTTTTCCAGAAGTTCCGTCAGGTGCTCGCGCCGATAGGTCTGGTTGCGCGAAAACAGGATCTGGTGATGGGCACGCTCGACGGTGCCTATGCTATCGACCTGCACGAAGCCGATGTCATGGATGAGCTGCAGCAGGCCGGCCTTGGTCAAGGCGCGGTTCGGCGGATTGGCAAGCCCCTGCTTGGCAAGGAACACGCGGCGGGCGTCACGATTCGAGAGCAGATTCGTCATACGCGGATCATAGGCATAAATTCCCATGCTTTCAAAGAGGCCCCGATTTGATAAATCGAGGCGATGCGCTATAGCTCCGCGATAGAGCAACTCCAGGAAAAGTGCGTAGCGGTTTTCCGTCCGGGATTGCGAGACAATAAAAGGCTGGAGCGGCTCTGAGGTTCCGTGAAACGCTGAACCGCTCCAGCTTACCGAACAAGGAAGCCGCTTGGACATCCGCTTCGAAAATGCCGGCGTCGATTACGGCAAGCGCACTGCGCTGTTTCCGCTGAGCCTGACGCTTCAAGAGCGTCGTATTGGCGTCATCGGTCTCAACGGCTCCGGAAAGACAACCTTTGCGCGGCTGATCAACGGGCTTGTCAAGCCGACGAGCGGGCGGGTCGTGGTCGACGGGCTCGACACCGTCGGTGACGCTGCCAAAGTGCTCGGCAAGGTCGGCTATATCTTCCAGTCGCCGCAGAACCAGATCATCCTGCCCATCGTGCGCGACGACATCGCCTTTGGGCTCAAGGCGCGCGGATATGACAAGGCGCAGATCGAAACCGCGGTCGAGGGCATTCTTGACCGTTTTGGCGTTAGCCATCTCAGCGCGCGGCGGGCACATGAGCTTTCCGGTGGTGAGTTGCAGATGGCCGCACTCTGCTCGGTACTGGTCACCGGCCCGGATATCCTCATTCTGGACGAACCGACAAATCAGCTCGATCTGAAGAATCGGGCGCTCGTTCAGAAGACCATGGCAACGCTTCCAGAGAATGTCATCGTCATCAGCCACGACCTGCCGCTACTTGAGGATTTCGACCGTGTGCTGCTGTTCGACCAGGGCCGGCTTGTTGCCGACGCGCCCGCAATGGAGGCCATCGCCCGCTACAAGGAGATGGCAGGCTGATGCAGACACTGCATGTCGATGTCGATACATGGCTACACCGGCTTTCGCCGCGCGTGAAGCTGCTGGCGCTTGCCGCACTCGGCCTCCTGCTGTTCCTGACCCAGTCTATCCCGGTGCTTGCCTGCGCAAACCTTGTCGGTGCCGCCCTTTATCTTCGCAGTGGGCTGCCAGTTGCAGAGGCGCTCAAGCGGCTACGACCTATCCTCGTCTCGATTGCCGTCCTGGCCATATTCGCGGCAATCGTCGGCCCGCTGCACGCAGTCATCGTTATGGCGCTGCGATTGACCGCGCTGGCGCTATTTGCCGCCACGGTGACGGCGACGACATCGATGGCTGCTTTCATTGATGAGATCACCGCCCTTGCCACGCCGCTCGAAAGGCTCGGCCTGCTGAAAGCCGCTGATATCGGCCTTGCGATCGGCCTCGTCATCCGTTTTGTGCCTGAAATTCTCGATCGCTACCGCGCAATCCGTGAAGCGCATCAGGCCCGCGGGATCAAGATTCGCCTCGCAACCACGCTCGCGCCGCTGATCATCCTGACACTGCGCGATGCGGACAACATCGCGGCGGCGATTGACGCGCGCGGCATTCGGCGTCAATGAACATGGGACTTTGTTGGAAGGAACCGCCATGAACACCCGCGATCTCGTCCTCTCGGCGCTGTTTGCCGCCATCATCGTGGCGCTCGGCCTCTTGCCGCCCATCCCGATCGGCATCATTCCGGTTCCGATCACGGCACAATCTCTCGGCGTCATGCTTGCCGGTGTCGTGCTAGGCGCAAGGCGTGGCGCGATCGCGGTATTGCTCGTGGTCGTTCTTGTCAGCATCGGCCTACCGGTGCTGTCGGGCGGACGCGGCGGTCTTGCAGTGTTTGCCGGCCCGACGGCCGGCTTCTTCGTCGGCTGGATATTCGCAGCCTTCGTCACCGGCTATCTCTCCGAGAGATTGGTGAAGCCGGAGCAGAGCGGCCTCGTTCAAGGCGTCGGCTTCTTCATCGCTGCCGTCATTGGCGGTGTCGTGGTGCTCTATGCATTGGGCATTGCCTGGCTCGCCATCAATATCGGCTTCGGCAAGGCGTTTATCGGGTCTCTGGGCTTCGTGCCGGGCGATATCGTCAAGGCCGTGGTCGCGGCCCTGGTCGGCCGCGCCGTCATGGTCGGCTATCCGCTTCTGCCGCAGCGCAGCTAAAACTCGGCTCAAGCCAGATATTTATAGAGCCAGTCGCGCGTGTCTTCCGGCAGCGGCACGGGATCATGCTCGTCGCCGCGCACCGCAAGCCAGAGGATTTCCACTTCCGCCGCCAGTTCGTTGCCTGTTTCGACCGCCACGACGAAACCGACCGACTTGCCGCCGATCTTGTTGACACTGATCGAGTAGCGGGCGAGTTCATCATAGTGCAAGGCACGGTGCAGCGAACAGGATACCTTCTTGGCGATGTAGACGGGCTCGTCGTCGACAAGCGGCCTCGTGCGCCAGAAGTTCGAGAGCGCGGTCTCTGCCTGTGAGATATAGGATGCGATAAACATCTGGCCGTGCCGGTCGACATCGCGCGGCGGCACCCTTACCTCGATGACATCGGATCGCTCTATTCTTGCCATGACGCAATAACCCTGGCCGACGCCATACTGACCTTAACGAAAGCTTAACACCACGCTTCGATAAGTAAACGGGCGCCATTCCAAAGTGGTTAAGATGGATTGTTGACATTGTAGTGACATGGTCCATGTCCTGTAATAGGCGTCACACCTCATTTATAGATTGGCCCCATGAGCACACGTCTTTACGAACATCCGATCTTCCTTGAACACATCGTTCCAGCAGGTCACCCCGAACGGCCGGATCGGCTGCGATCGCTGAACATCGCGCTGGAGCATCCAAATTTCGAGCGGCTGGATCGGCGAAAAGCGCCTGCCGCGCATGAGGATGCAGTCCTGCTTGCCCACCCTGAGGAGCATCTGGAGTTCGTGCTGCGCTCGATGCCGGACAGGGGCGACGACGGCGAGATCAACCAGCTGGAAGCCGATACATATGCGAGCCCGAAGACGTTGCAGGCGATCATGCATGGCGTCGGCGGCGCCATGGCGGCGGTCGACGACGTCTTCTCCGGTGCGGCCGACAATGTCTTCGTCGCGGCCCGCCCGCCCGGCCACCATGCCGAGAAGACCAAGGCCATGGGCTTCTGTTTCTTCAACAATGCCGCGATTGCCGCCCGCCATGGACAAAAGGCCCACGGCGCCGAGCGCGTCGCCATCGTCGATTGGGACGTGCACCACGGCAACGGCACGCAGGACATCTTCTGGGACGATCCGTCCGTGCTCTTCTGCTCCACCCATCAGATGCCGCTCTATCCGGGCACGGGCAAGAAGGAGGAGCGGGGCACGCACAACACCATCGTCAATGCGCCGCTGTCGCCCAATACCGGCGGCGATCATTTCCGCGAGGCCTTCAAGTCGCGCGTTTTGCCGGCGCTCACCGACTTCAGCCCCGACCTCATCATCATCTCGGCCGGGTTTGACGCCCACCACCGCGATCCCCTGGCGCAATTGAACCTGACGGGCGAGGATTTCGACTGGGCGACGGGGCGGCTGCTCGAGATCGCTGACCGAAGCGCCAAGAACCGGGTCGTCAGCCTGCTCGAAGGCGGCTATGATCTGGAAGGTCTCGCCGAGTCGGCGGGAATGCATATTCTGCGCATGATGAGAGGTTGACGATGAGCGAGAACGCCAAGGCAGATGTATCAGGCTATTCCTTCGAGAAGGCCGTGGCGGAGCTTGAAAGCATCGTGGCCCGGCTTGAGCGCGGCGACGTGGCGCTCGACGAATCCATTTCGATCTACGAGCGGGGCGAAGCGCTGAAGAAGCATTGCGAGGCACTCCTTTCGGCCGCGGAAAACCGCATCGAGAAGATCAGGCTCGACCGCGCCGGCAAGCCTCAAGGCACAGAAGCGCTGGATGGCGCTTGAGACGAAGCGGGAAAATTTGAGTTTGGGTGACATTGCCGGTAGGTTGGCCCGGTAGGTTGCGTTCCGACCGAAAGGAGAGCCGTTATGTCCTTCTTCCCAGGCAACGATCCGCAGGCCGGTGATGCCTTCGCCTGCGACGCGATCGAAAATCTGATTATACCGCGCACCAGCGACCTCGGCGGCTTCTCCGTGCGGCGCGCACTTCCGAGCAGCCGGCGGCGACTGGTGGGGCCGTTCATTTTCTTCGATCGCATGGGGCCTGCCATTTTACGGCCGGATCAGGCGCTCGACGTGCGCCCGCATCCGCATATCGGCCTTTCCACCGTCACCTATCTGTTCGACGGCGAAATCCGCCATATGGATAGCCTCGGCACCGCCAAGGTGATCCGCCCCGGCGACATCAACCTGATGACGGCCGGGCGCGGCATCGTGCATTCCGAGCGCACGCCGGAGAACCTGCGCGACCATCCGTTTTCCATGTCCGGCTTGCAGACGTGGCTGGCGCTGCCCGACGACAAGGAGGAGATCGATCCCTCCTTCGCCCATACGGAAAAGGATGACTTACCAACGATCGCCGACGGCGGCGTGAGCGGGCGCGTTGTCATCGGCGATTTCGAAGGCCTGAAATCGCCGGTGAAATCATTCACCGATACGCTCTATGTCGATCTTCAGCTCCAGCCGAACACGACGTTTCCTTTTGGGGCAGCGCATGAGGAGCGTGCCGTCTACATTCTCTCCGGTTCGCTTGTCGTCGCCGGCGACCGTTTCGAACAGGATCAGCTCCTCGTCTTCCGACCCGGCGATGCGATAACGCTGGAGGCCGCCGAAAAAGGCTGTCATCTTATGCTTTTTGGCGGTGCAGCGCTCAATTCGAAGCGCTATATCTGGTGGAATTTCGTCTCGTCCTCAAAGGAGCGTATCGAAAAGGCCAAGGAAGAATGGCGTACAGGCCGCTTCGATATCGTGCCGGGCGACGAGGAAGAGTTCATTCCCCTGCCGGAGGGCTAACGGGTTCATAACATTCCCACATGTTTCTTGTTCGGGAGTACCTTGAATTCGGCGCCTTTTGTCGCAATCTGTTTTGACGTAAAGGCGGACAACCGCCCAAGAATAGCAAGAAAGAGGCTTCAGCCTTGACACAAATGCCACAGACGCCCCTGCTGGACCGGGTCCAATATCCTTCCGACCTGCGAAAGCTGGAGGACCGGGAATTGCCGCAACTCGCCCGCGAAGTCCGCGATGAGATGATCGATGCGGTATCGCGCACCGGCGGACATCTTGGCGCCGGCCTCGGCGTGGTCGAGCTGACCATTGCAATCCACAGCGTCTTCAATACGCCGAACGACCGCCTCATCTTCGATGTCGGGCACCAGTGTTATCCGCACAAGATCCTGACCGGGCGCCGCGACCGCATTCGCACGCTGCGCCAGGAAGGCGGTCTTTCCGGCTTCACGCGCCGAGCCGAGAGCGAATACGATCCCTTCGGCGCCGCGCACTCCTCGACATCCATTTCGGCCGGTCTGGGCATGGCGGTTGCCGCCGAGCTCGATAATACCGACCGCCGCGTGATCGCCGTCATCGGCGACGGCGCCATGTCGGCCGGCATGGCCTATGAAGCTCTGAACAATGCCGGCGCGCTCGATGCGCGGCTGATCGTCATCCTCAACGACAACGATATGTCGATCGCCCCGCCGACGGGAGCGATGAGCGCCTATCTCGCGCGCCTCGCCTCCGGCCGCACCTATATGGGCTTCCGGGACTTTGGAAAGAAACTGACCGCCTATCTCGGCAAGAAGGTTGACCGCGCCATCACCCGGGCGGTCGAGCACGCACGGGGCTATGTGACCGGCGGCACCATGTTCGAGGAAATGGGCTTCTACCATATCGGCCCGATCGACGGCCATTCCTTCGAGCATCTGCTTCCGGTGCTGCGCAATGTGCGCGACAATGCGCAAGGCCCGGTGCTGATCCACGTCGTGACGCAGAAGGGCAAGGGCTATGCGCCCGCCGAGGCGGCCGCAGACAAATATCATGGCGTCAACAAGTTCGACGTCATCACGGGTGCACAGACGAAAGTGAAGCCGAATGCGCCAAGCTACACAAGCGTCTTTGCGGACGCTTTGGTGCAGGAGGCGACCCTCGATGACAAGATCGTCGGCATTACCGCCGCCATGCCGAACGGCACCGGCCTCGACAAGCTGCAGGAATTCTTTCCGAAGCGCTGTTTCGACGTCGGTATCGCCGAGCAGCATGCCGTGACCTTCGCTGCCGGCCTCGCCGCCGAAGGTTACAAGCCCTTTGCTGCCCTTTACTCCACCTTCCTGCAACGCGCCTATGACCAGGTGGTGCATGATGTGGCCATTCAGGGCCTGCCGGTGCGCTTCCCGATCGACCGCGCCGGCTTCGTCGGCGCCGATGGCCCCACGCATGCCGGCTCTTTCGACACCGCTTTCCTGGCCGCCCTGCCCGGCTTCGTCGTCATGGCCGCAGCCGATGAGGCGGAACTCAAGCATATGGTGCGCACAGCCGCCGCCTATGATCTCGGCCCGATCTCCTTCCGCTATCCGCGCGGTGAAGGCGTCGGCGTCGATCTGCCGGAGCGCGGTCAAATCCTCGAAATCGGCAAGGGTCGCGTCATCAAGCAGGGCACGAAGGTCGCCCTGCTCTCCTTCGGTACGCGCCTGGCCGATAGCCTTGCCGCCGCCGAAGATCTGGACGCTGCCGGGCTTTCGACGACGGTTGCGGACGCACGCTTCGCCAAGCCGCTCGACCACGATCTCATCCGCCAGCTTGCCGCCCATCACGAGATCCTGATCACCATCGAGGAAGGCTCGGTCGGCGGTTTCGGCAGTCAGGTCATGCAGTTCCTTGCCAATGAAGGTCTGCTCGACAGCGGCCTGAAAATCCGCTCGCTGGTCATGCCCGATATCTGGATGGAACAGGCCAAGCCTGAGGTCATGAACGCCATGGCTGGCCTCGATCGTGCCGGCATCGTGCAAACGGTATTCCGCGCGCTCGGCCGCGGCCGCATCGTTGGAGCCGCCGGATAAGGCGCGAAAATCAGGCGGCCCTACGGCTGCCTGATCCCAAATATCTTCGCATATCAGGCATCGAGTGCATTGAAGACCGCTACGCGGTCTCGACCTTCTGCCTTCGCCCGATAGAGGGCAGCATCAACATTCTTCAGCAGCGTCACGCGCGTGGCGCCATCATGCGGCGCGAGGGCCGCGCCGATGCTGAGCCTCGCAAAAACGGATACTCCATCGACTGCGAAGGGCGTTCTGAAAGCTGCGAGCAGCCGCTCGGACAGGGACACAAGCGCATGCTTGTCAGGCGAATCCGGGACGAATATCGCAAACTCGTCGCCGCCCATGCGCACGACGATGTCGTCCGCGCGGAGGACCGAACGGATACGCAGCGATGCCTCGCACAGAACTTCGTCGCCGACATTGTGACCGAAGCGATCGTTGATCGATTTGAAGCCGTCCATGTCGAGATAGAGGACGCCGAAATTGCCGCCTTTCGTGATGGCAGTGCTCAATGCACCGTCAACGATAGATTCCAGCGCCGACCGATTGAAGAAACGGGTCAGCGGATCGGTCATAGCCGCCGCGCGCAGATCATTCTCGGCTATTCCCATCAGCAAGTTCGTTTTCTGCAGACGCAGAAGCGCGCTTGCGATCTGGGCAAAGCGCCTCAGACTTTGCTCCTCACTCGAGGAAAACTGCCTCGGCCTCTGATCGAGGATGCAGAAGGCTCCTACCGGCAAACCGTTCTCCAGTCGCACTGGAGCGCCTGCATAAAAGCGAAAATAGGGATCATCGAGAACAAAGGGGGCAGCCTTCAGCTCCGGTTCTTCCATAAGGTCCGGAAGGACCAGCAGTTCGTCATCGAAAACCACCCGCGTGCAGATCGACATATCGCGCGAACATTCGGCGATCTTCAGCCCCGCCTGGCCTGCTATGCGTTGCCAGTCCTCGTCGATAATGTTGATTGCCGCATAGGGTGTCTCGAACACGCCTCTTGCCAATTCGGCGAGGGTCGCAAGCTCCGGCGTCGGACTGCTATGAACTCCATTCAGGGAGCGCACGGCCAAAAGTCTCTGTGTCTCATTGGCCGGAACTCGGACGAGCTGCCCCATTCAGATCTCCCTCAGCATCACCATGCGTTCTATAACAAGGAGGTTCGCCGCCCACGGCAACCCTGCCGCTGATCAAATATTTAATAAATCTTGACCAAAGGATGGTCCGCCGAGAAGCAGACGATAGCCAGGAGCCTTTTCCTCAAGAAAAGAGCGCTCCAGCGACAGCGCGCTGCCCCAAAGTCGGACAGGTCGCTGAAAATGATGCTCTTCTGAAAGCTGTGAAAAGAGCGGCCCGCCGCAAAGGGACGGGCCGCCGATAGGTCTACGAGGGTAGTTCGCCGTGAAAGCCTCCGGGGGGCGCCACGAAGCCGCCGTGGAGCGATCAGAATTCTTCCCAATCATCCCTTGCGGCGGCAGCGTTAGCACTTGTCTTTCCGGCAAAAGCCTGGGCAATGGTGCGGCCCAGGGCGCGAGCCGGAGAGGCTGCGGGTTTAGAACGCGCCGTCGCAGCAATGGGCCTGGCGGGTGCAGCCTTGGCGGTATTGCCGAGACGGAACTGCTGAAGCAGCTCGTTGAGTGCTGCAGCTTCGCGGGCGAGCGCATGGCTGGCCGCCGTCTGCTCCTCAACCATGGCGGCATTCTTCTGCGTGCCTTGATCCATGTTGTTGACGGCGGTGTTGATCTCCTGCAAGCCAGTCGACTGTTCGCGGGTCGCAGTCACGATTGCGCCGACATGGCGGTTGATCTCCTGCACCTCGGATACGATCAGTTCCAGCGCCTTGCCGGTCTCGCCGACCAGCGACACACCGGTATTGACCTGATCGCTCGACGTCGTGATCAGCGACTTGATTTCCTTGGCGGCATTGGCCGAGCGTTGCGCAAGCTCGCGTACTTCCTGGGCAACGACCGCAAAGCCCTTGCCTGCATCCCCGGCACGGGCGGCCTCGACGCCGGCATTCAGCGCCAGAAGATTGGTCTGGAACGCGATGTCGTCGATGACGCTGATGATGTTGCTGATCTCGCCCGAGGATTTTTCGATCTGCTGCATGGCCGAAACGGCTTTGCGAACCACTTCGCCCGACCGTTCCGCGCCGAGGCGGGCGCGTTCGACGAGATGGCCGACATCCTCGGCGCGCTTGGCGGAGTCGCGAACCGTGATCGTGACCTCTTCCAGTGCTGCGGCAGTCTCCTCGACGGCGGCGGCCTGCTGCTCGGTGCGGTGCGCCAGATCGTCGGCAGCCGAACGGATTTCGTCAGCACCGGCATTGATGGCGGAGGCATTTTGGCCAACGGACCGCAAGGCCGCTTCGAGCTTTTCGACTGCATTGTTGAAATCGGCGCGGACGCTGTCGAACTGCGGCGCGAGGCTATCATTAAGACGGGTTGCGACATTGCCCGACGACAGGGCCGCGAGGCCGCCGGCGAGCGCTTCCATGGCGAAACGGATTTCGCCCTCTTCACGCGCCTTCTGCTCGTCGTTCATCAGGCGCTGACGTTCGGCATCGCCACGCATACGCTCGGTCTCGCCGGCAAGACGCAGCTTCTCAATGCCAGCCTGCTTGAAGACGAGGACGGCATCCGCCATGCGGCCGATTTCATCGCCGCGGCCAACAGCCGGGACTTCAACGTCATGCTCGCCGTTTGCCAGACGGCCCATGGCCGCCGTCATGCCGACGATTGGACGGACAATAATGCGCGAAAGCAGCCAGGCAAGTACAGCGGCGGCAAGCGAGGCGAAGACGCCGCCGATGATGAGGGTCAAGCGCAGATCGCCATTGGCATCGTCCTGCATCGCTGCGAGACTGCTTGCCTTGGCGCGCGCAGCCTGCTTGATCTTGGCGGCGGCATCGCGAAAGCCGTCAAGCTGGCCCTTGGTTTCGTTCTGACCGATCTTGACGATCTGGTCGAGCGGCATCTCGGTTTCCTTACGCGCCTTGGCCTGCGGCTCCGCGAGCTGGTGGAAATAGAGATCGGCCGCCTTCTGCATGTTGTCGATCGCCTGCAGCAGATCTGGCGAATCGGCAGCCGACTGCTTTGCAGCAGCGATACTCTTCAGCATCCGCTCGCGATTGTTGAAGATATCGTCATAGGTGCTGTTGCTGCGCAGAAGCAGAAAGCCCCGCAGATTGACGGCCTGTTCCAACATGGCCTGTAGCGAATCATCGATCAGGCTGACGAGCTGCTGCGACCTTTCCTGCTCGACGGCAGCACCGGCGGAAACCTCTTGCTTGGAATAGACGAATGCGGAAACGCAGGCGAAAATGGCAATCAGGGCCGTAAATGTGATGGCAAGCTTGCCATTCAAAGAGAGCTTTTTCGCGGACATAAGCGGGGCGCCTCCGGAGCGCAGGTCCTGGCGAGCATGTTTAAGGACCGCGCGAGGAAGAGGCGCGGCTATGCTCGAAGAATTCAGGGAGGGGGCATGATTGGGACGCTGACGCGCGAAGCCTTCATGGCAGGCGGCGATCTTGAAACGGATCGCCGCAATCACGGGCATCAATAGAGGCTTCGGCTTTAAATTTATTTAATTTGAGAGACAGTGAGTGCGCCGCTAGTTCACGGCAGCTGCAGCTAGGATCAGGATATCCAGGTCGTGCTCCGGGTAAAAATCCTGCGCCGTCATCTGGAATGTCGTCGCGCCGATCTTCTTCACATTCGTACCGCAAAAGCTGATGTAGTTTTCAGGACTGCCCTTATCGACCGTCAACTCGAAATGCTTGATCGGACCGGACCAGTTGGCTCCGGTCGTCAGCACATAGGAGATCCAGCTCTCCGTATAGCCGCGGCCACCCTTGTCGGCCACCGCGGCAAGTTTCACCGCCGTCTTCAGAAAAGTCTCGTCGAGACAATATTTGCCACGATAGGCTTGGAGCTGCTGCTTCTGGTAATCTTCGTCGCCGGCGAAGGTGATGGCGACCGTGCCGCCGACACTTGGCTTGTAGCGATGCTCGACCGCAATCTTCGCCTTGGCCGGAAATTTCGTACGCCACCAATAGGTGGTATGCAGCGTCCACATCGGCGTCGGATGATGCTTCATGCCCTGGCCGTCATTGTCGTATTCGTCGTCGGCGATCAAACCGCGGGCAGTCCAGTCCTCGAGTAGATCGACGGGCAGCTTGGCGACGGCATCCATGGCCGCCTTGCTGAGCGGCAGCAGCGACACGCCATGAGCCTTCAATTCATCCGTCATGTCGACGCCGGCCACCGATACGCGCTGCTGCAGGGTCGGCGTAATAGCCTTACCATCCTGGGTCACAGTGAAGCCGAGGAAATTGTCGGAATCAACATTTCCCGTATCGACCATGCTGTCTATGTCACCCTTGATATCGGGCATCGGGAAGGCGACGACGCTTTCGACATCCTTGTCGGAGGTGTTTTCGAATACGTAATCGACGCGCACTTCGGTCTGCGAGATGAACAGTTTTTCCTGATCCATGCTGATATCGCCAGTGCGGACATAGGCAAGACCACCCGTCTTCAGCTCGGCCATCGTATCATTTGCCATAGCCGGAACGGCGATCGTCGCCATCAGCGCTGCATAGCCACAGATATTTCGCATGGTGCCCCTCACCGTTGATGTCGGCGATTATCGCCTGTCGCAATCCTGCGTCAACGCCGATATCAGCATAAAAGGCTTGCAACACAGCCGATTGCCCGGCATGGACAGCCCATGTCAGAACCACAACGTCTCGACCAGCTTCTCGTCACCCTTTCGCTCTTCGCCAGCCGCTCGCGCGCTCGCGATGCGATCCAGCGCGGCACGGTCACCGTGAACGGCAAGATCGTGACGAAGCCCGGGGCACTCTTCACCGAAGACGCACAGATCAGCATCGACGATCCGGCGCAGGATTATGTTTCCCGCGCGGCGCTGAAGCTGGTGGCGGCGCTTGATCATTTCGACCTCGATCCGCGCGGACAGCATTGTCTCGATGTCGGCGCATCGACCGGTGGTTTCACCGAGGTGCTGCTTGAGCGAGGCGCTGCCCATGTCACGGCGATCGACGTCGGCCACGACCAGATGCATCCGCGCGTAGAAGCCGATCCGCGCGTGACCAATATCGAAGGGCTGAATGCGCGCAATCTGACCGCCGGGGATATAGGCGAGCCCTTCTCCTTCGTCGTTTCCGATGTCTCGTTCATTTCGCTCAAGCTCGCTCTCGCGCCGGCGCTTGCGCTTGCCGAACCGGGCGCGCGGGCGGCACTGCTCGTAAAACCGCAATTCGAGGCGGGCCGCGATGCGATCGGCAAGGCGGGTCTCCTGAAGGACCCCTCCTCCGCTCCGGCTGTGGCGGCCGAACTCGAGCGCTGGTTCACCGAAGACATGGGCTGGCAAAGCCTCGGCCTCATCGCCTCGCCGATTACAGGCGGCGACGGCAACCAGGAATTTCTTCTCGCAGGGATCAAGCCATGAGCACTGAAACCGTCACCATCCAGAAGCTCGGCGCCCAGGGCGACGGCATCGCGCAGGGCGCCGATGGACCGATCTATGTACCCTTCACGCTGCCGGGCGAAAGCGTCGCCATCGCGCGGGTGAAGAGCCAGGGCACGCTGATGTCGGTCGCGTCCACCTCGCCGGATCGCCAGGAGCCACACTGTCGGCACTTCGGCCCGCATGGCGTCAACGGCGCCTGCGGCGGCTGCACCCTGCAGCATTATGCCGATGCGCCCTATCGCGCCTTCAAGCGCCAGCTCGTCGTCGACGCGCTTCGCTCCAAGGGCCTGACGCCCGAGGTGGACGATATCGTCGCCGCGCATCCGGGCGAGCGGCGCAGGGTTGTCTTCGCCGCGCGCAAGACTGAAAAGGATATGCTGATCGGCTTCAATCAAGCCGAAAGCCACCATATCGTCGCCATCGAGGAATGTCCCATCGCCTCGGCCGGCATCATGGCCCGCCTGCCAGCGATCAAGACGATCGCCGCTGCAATTGCCGTCAATGCCGAAGCCTTCCGCATTTCCGTGTTGGAAACGCAGACCGGCCTCGATCTTGCGGTCGACGGCATTAAGTCGCTTTCGGACAAGCAGCGCCGCGGCACCATCGAAACGGTTCTGTCGCTTCGCGGCATCGCCCGTGTTTCACTGAACGGCGAGATCCTGGTCGAACCGGTAAAGCCGATGATCGATTTCGGCGGCGTCCAGGTCGCACCGCCGCCTGGTGCCTTCACGCAGGCAACCAAGCAGGCCGAGGACGCCATGGCCGAGCTGGTTGCAACCCATGTCGGCAAGGCAAAGCGCATTGCCGATCTCTTCGCCGGCAGCGGCACCTTCTCGCTTCGCCTGGCGCGGATCGGACGCGTGCAGGCGGTGGAAAGCGAGGAAAAGCCGCTCGCGGCACTGGACCAAGCAGCGCGTACGACACAGGGGCTGAAGCCCGTCAGTGTCGAGCGCCGTGATCTCTTTCGCCGACCGCTGATGACGCAGGAATTGAAGGTCTACGACGCCGTCGTGTTCGACCCGCCGCGCGCCGGCGCGGAATTCCAGAGCAAGGAACTGGCTCGATCGCAGGTCAAGAAGATCGTCGCCGTCTCCTGCAACCCGCTGACCCTCGCCCGTGACCTCGCTATCCTCGTCGAGGGCGGCTACCGCATTACCCGGGTAACGCCGATCGACCAGTTCCTGTGGACCTCACATGTCGAGGTGGTTGCGGCGCTGGAGAAGTAAGCCTTCACCGCTTCATAAAGGCCTCGAAAGCCGCGCGGGCTTCGGCGCTTTTCAGTTGGGCGGCGAAATGCTCGGCCTCTTTCTGGATGTGGTCGAGGACGGCATCCGGAGGTCCCCGCATCAGGTCGCGTGCGATCCGAAGGGCCTCGGGCGGCTTGGCGGCGAGTTTGGCCGCCAGCGCCAGCGTTTCGGTCTCCACCGCTTCCGGTGACGCTACCTTCCAGATTAGGCCCGCCTCCTTCGCTTCGGCAGCGGAAAAGCCTTCGCCGAGCGCAAGCAGCGCGAAGGCGCGTTGATGGCCCATGGCGCGCGGTGCAAGCAAGCTCGAGGCCGCTTCGGGAACCAGCGCGAGATCGACGAAGGGTGTCTTGAACAGGCTGCGGTCGGAGGCAACAGTCAGATCGCAATGCAGATGGATCGTTGTGCCGATGCCGATCGCCAGGCCGTCGACGCCGGAGACGACGGGCTTCCTCGTGCTCGCCAGCGCGACAAGAAAATCAATGACTTCGCGCCCCATATTGCCGCTCATGGCGAAAGCGAGGAAATCGGCGAGATCATTGCCGGCAGAGAAGCAGCCTTCCGTGCCAAGGAAGGCATGGACGCGGATATCCGGCGCAGCTTCCGCCGCGTTCAGCGCGTCGGTCATCGTCTGATACATGGCGCGGGTGATGGCGTTCTTTTTTTCCGGCCGGTTGAACCGGATGATCTGGATATGCGGCGCGGACTCGGGGCGTTCGATGAGGATGTGGTCGGTCATGGCTTTCCCTTAGGCTAGAGCATGATGCCGAAAAGTGTGAGCGGTTTTCGGACGACATCATGCTCTACTTCTTTGATTCTAGGGCGGATTCAGATTTTAGGTCGAATAGACCTAAAATCATCCGACTCTAGTGCGGCGCGGGCGGCTTCGAGGCTGGATGCGCCGGCGATGACCCGATCGGAGAGAGCGGCAGTCTCGGTTAAGAGGTTTTCGGCAACGAAGCGGCAGAGTGCGATGCGCTTGGCCCCCTCGCCGTCGCCTGCATCGGCAAGGCCACCCTTGGCCAGATAAGAGCCTGTTAGCACGAGGCCGAAAAGCCGCTGGTAAGGCGTGGCGCCCGCCAGAGCTTCGGCAACGGCGCCCTCTGCCTGTTTCGACAGGAGCCATTCGCTCGTCTTTTCCAGATAGGCAATGGCCGCCTGTAGCCGCGGCGCCGTTTCGCCGAAACCATCCAGATTGGACTTGGCGACGGAATCGGCGATCTCGCGCAGTTCGGTCATGAAGCCGCGCATGTGGTCGCCGTTGGCGATCGTCAGCTTTCGCGTCACCAGATCGATGGCCTGGATGCCGTTAGTGCCCTCGTAGATCGGTGCGATGCGCGCGTCCCGCAGCAGGCGCGCGGCGCCTGTCTCCTCGATAAAGCCCATGCCGCCATGGATCTGGATGCCAAGCGAAGCGACATCGACGCCGGCATCGGTGGAGAAGGACTTGGCAATCGGCGTCAGCAATGCGGCGCGCTCCTGCCAATATTTTGCTCTCTCGGGATCGCGATGCGACATGTCGATCGCCTGCGCACAGGCGTAGCAGATCGCACGCGAGCCCTGCGTAAGGGCTTTCATCGTCAGCAGCATGCGGGCGACATCGGGATGTTCGATGATCGGGCTCATGCCCGAGGATGTCGTACCCGGCGCGCGACCTTGGGTGCGCTCCCGGGCATAGGCGATGGCCTTCTGGGTCGCGGCTTCAGCAATCGCGACACCCTGGATGCCGACAGCCAATCTGGCATTGTTCATCATCGTGAACATGCAGGCGAGGCCTTTGTTTTCCTCACCCACCAGCCAGCCGACGGCGCCCTTTTCGGCTCCATATTTGCCATCGCCGTAGATCATCGTGCAGGTCGGTGAACCATGGATGCCGAGCTTATGTTCCAGCGAATGCACGAAAAGATCGTTGCGGGCACCGAGCGAGCCGTCCTCATTCACAAGGAATTTCGGCACGAGAAACAGCGAAATGCCACGCGTGCCGGCAGGCGCATCCGGAAGGCGGGCGAGGACGAAATGGATGATATTGTCGGCTGCCTCGTGATCGCCCCAGGTGATGAAAATCTTCTGGCCGAAGATACGATAGGTGCCATCATCGCGGCGTTCGGCGCGGGTGCGCAAAGCGCCGACATCGGAACCGGCCTGCGGCTCGGTCAGGTTCATCGTACCGGACCATTCACCGGAAACGAGCTTTGCCAGATATGTCTTCTTGAGATCGTCGCTGCCGTGGGCGTGCAAGGCCTCGATCGCTCCCATGGTCAACGTCGGGGCAAGACCGAAGGCCATGGAGGCGGAATTCCACATTTCCAGCGTCGCGATATTCAGCATGTGCGGCAAGTCCTGCCCGCCGAACTCCTCCGGTGCGGTAAGGCCGTTCCAGCCGCCGGCGATCCAGTCGCGATAGAGCTTCTCCCAGCCATCGGGAAGCACGACTTTGCCGTCGACCAATCTTGCGCCTTGTTTGTCACCGTTCTCGGCAAGCGGCTCCACCGCTTCACCGGCGAAACGCCCGGCTTCCGACAGGATAGCGTCGACAAGATCGGTGCCGAGATCGCCGAGAATGCCCTCTTCCATTGCGCGTTCCATGCCCGCGACATGCTTCAGCGTGAATGCGATTTCTTCGACTGGCGCCTTGTACATGCTGCTTCCTCCGCACTTTTGCTGACAATGAGCCGCCTCACCCGGATCATCGATGATATTCTGGTTACAGCTAGTTTATTTTTACGTAAACGTCAATTTTCTCGAACCGCGGAAATGTTGATTTCCACCCCCACCCCCGCTTTCAGTTAGGTCTTAAGCGCCGCATCGCTGTGACAGCGCCGCCAATGTCCGCGATTATTCCATCGGACCTCGGACTTGCATAAACAACCGTCATGAATGAAGACTATGGCAACTGTTCAGACAAAGCGAACGATGCCCCCATGAACACGCTCACGTCAGTCAATATCATACCCGGTTTTATCTGGGCATACCGTCTCCGTTCCGGTGCAGCAAAGCCGGAGCGTCTGCCCGACGATACCCATCGCTCGACTCTCTTCAGCGATGACGGTTTTCTCTGGCTGCATCTCAATCTCGTCGATGCGCGCGTACCCGCCTTTCTCGAGGATGCACCCGGATTGAACGAAGCCGCCCGCATCGCTCTGACCACGCATGAGACCCATGCGACCATTACGGTCGACGAGCAGATGCTTTTCGGCACGTTGGTCGATTTCCAGCGAGACTTCGCCCACAATACACACGATATCGGCTGGCTGCATTTTGCCCTCACCGATCGCATGCTGATCACTACCCGGCTGCAGCCGCTGCGCAGCCTCGACCGGACCCGTGTGCTGATCGAGAAGAATGCTGCGCGATTTTCTGGCCCGATCGATATCTTCGAGCTGATCGTCGTCGAATTTCAGCGAACGCTGATCTCGGTCGTCATCGAGATTAGCGAAGAGTTGAATGCCATCGAGGATTTCGTGCATGGCAATACGACACACGACGAGCGTGCCAAGCTGCCGCCCATCCGCCGGACCATCGTGCGTCTGCATCGCCATCTGCGCACCGTTCTCTCGCTGATGCGCCATGCCGCCGCCTCGGACGATGAGGAAATGCCGCTCGGCTTCGAGGATGTCGCTGGCCGGCTGACGGGGCGCCTCGAAGCGGTCGAACACGACGTCTATGCGCTGCAGGAACGGGCGAGGCTGTTGCACGAAGAAATCGATTCCAAGCTCGCCTCCGAGATCAATCGGCATCTCTATATCCTGTCGATCATGACAGCGTTTCTGCTGCCGCCGACGCTGGTGACAGGCTTCTTCGGCATGAATACATCGGGGCTGCCGCTGGCGGGTGGAGCGAGCGGTACGGGATATGCGGTTGGCTTCATCATCGCCTCCATACTGCTGGCATGGTGGCTGCTCAAGCGGGTCAATATTCTCTGACGTCAAAGCATGAAAAAGCCGCCCGGCGGGAAATCGGACGGCTGACATTGGCAGTTCTGGAAGCGCCGCTTAGAAATACGGCGAGTAGCACTGACGGCGCGGGCCGGAGTTCGGCTGGAACGTATTGTCGTAAGCGCGGTAGGAACGATAGCGTCCCTCGCACCATTCGACATGACGCGGATTGATGCCGGCGCTCGGGGCCGGAGCCGGCTCGTAATAGCGCGGCTGGCTGGCGATTGCGCCGCCAATCAATGCGCCGGCGCCGAAGGCAGCCAGCGGGAACCAATAGCCGTCATGATAGCGATAACCATGACGATAGCCGCCGCGATAACCGCGGTAGCCGCCATACCAGCCGCGGCGATAGTAACCACCATGACGCCACTGTACCTGCTCGACATTATCAGGCGCGGCCTGGCTGGGCGCGGACTGTTTTACGACCGGTGCGGCGGGCATCTGCATGGCGAAAGACGGTGTGAAGCTCGTCAGGGCGACGGCAGCAGTCAAGGCGGCTGTCGCGATTTTTGCACGGAAACCAAGCATTTTCATCTCCATTCCCTGGTTCGGCTTGCTACTCAAGCCTGTAAGCGTTTCATGTCGGGAATGCTTCCCGAGCAAGGTTTCGCTGCCTGCTTCGTCGCATATCCGAATAGACGACAAGAAACGCTGCAGCGCGTTATTTAGTTCCTCAAATCCCTACCGATTTAAGGAGTTACGGGGGGCTCCACGATGAATTTATAGTGATTGCTTTCTTAACCCAAGATTAACCAGCAATCCT
This sequence comes from Rhizobium sp. BK491, assembly GCF_014194925.1. Lineage (NCBI taxonomy): Bacteria > Pseudomonadati > Pseudomonadota > Alphaproteobacteria > Hyphomicrobiales > Rhizobiaceae > Rhizobium > Rhizobium sp. BK491. Next base: position 741,365 of record NZ_JACIAR010000002.1, on the reverse strand, counting down.
TACTATTATTTCATGAAAGGATACCGAAAGAGTAACCTCCTCATTTACAGCTTGCTGACGATCCTGGCCCTGATGGGGCCGGTCTCCAAGCCCTCGGCCGGTGAGAGCCAGCCCTGGGGCGACCCGAAAAACGCCCTGATTGTCGATGCTTACGAGCTGAACACCATCGACTGGGCCGCATTCCTGCAGGACAAGCGGATTGCCGGTTTCATCTCAAAGGCGTCCGACGGACTTCCTGAAAGCTTCAGTTGCACCGGCGACCATGGCGGCGATACCGTGGCCCATTGCAGGACGATGTGGCGCAAATACGCCGTCAGCCGTGAGCTGTTTCAAACGCGCCGCATGCTGGCAAAATCGAATGGCCTGTTATGGGGCGCCTATCATCTGGGGCGGCCCGGCAATCCGATCGACCAGGCCAATCATTTTCTCGATTATGCCGATCCGCAACCCGATGAGCTGATGGTGCTCGACATCGACGGCATGGATGCGACGCAATTCATGTCGCTCGACGATGCGCAGATCTACGTCGCCCACATCAAGGTCAGAACCGGCCGCTATCCCATTCTCTACGTCAATCACAACACGGCGCGATACATAGCCGACCACCGGGGTACCTATCCGCTGCTGTCACGGCTGCCCTTGTGGTATGCGCGCTACAAGCCTGATGTCAAAGGCACTTTCCCACTCGGCAATTGGGACAATTATGCCATCTGGCAGTTTGCTTCGTCGGACAATTGCTCGGAGAAAAGCTGCCCCTATCGGGTCCCGGGCACGCTTACCGATATCGACGTCAACGTCGTGCCGATGACAAAGGTCCAGCTCGCGAGGATCTGGCCGCAGGGCGATCTCCTGCCGGCGAAACCGCTACCCGCGCCCGACCTGACGATCGCGCTCGCACAGATGTGCAGTGGGCCGCGGCAGATGCTCGTTTCCCTCATGCTCGAGATCGACCCCGTCGTCACGGCCTCGACCCCGCAAACCAAGCCGGTCGAGATTAATGAGCTGAACTACCAGGATTTCTAGAGCGTGATGCCGAAAAGTGTGGGCGGTTTCCGGACGACATCACGCTCTACTTCTTTGATGCTAGAGCGGATTCAGATTTTAGGTCGAATAGACCTAAAATCATCCGGCTCTAGGCCTCGATCTGCACATCCGTCTTCGGGCGCGAGCAGCAGGCGAGGATGTAACCCTCGTCGATCTCATCATCGAGGATGCCGCCATTGTGGCTCATCTCGACTTCGCCCGAAAGCTTCATGACCCGGCATGTGCCGCAGAGGCCGGATTCGCAGGCTGCACCGATGCGCACGCCGGCGCCCCGCGCCGCCTGAAGCACGGTCTGGCCCGCCGCACAGGCCACATCCTTGCCCGCCATCGTGAAGCGGATCGTGGTCGCCGCCTCGCCGGAAGCATCGTCAGAGACTTCCGCAAGCGGTGTCGCCGCATTCGCTGGCTGGAAGCTTTCCTGATGGTAGCGTGACATGTCGAAGCCATGCGCTTCGAGCATCGAGCGCACGGCATCCATGAAGACTTCCGGGCCGCAGCAGAAGATGGTGCGATCCATGAAATCGGGCGCCAGCAGGCCGATCTTCGCCTTGTCGATGCGGCCCTTCAGCCCCGACCAGAGATCGGTGCGGCCGCAGCCTTCGACGATGAAGCCGAGATCGAGGTTCGGCATGAAGCGGGCGAGATATTCGAGCTCGGAGCGGAAGATGATGTCCGTCGGGCTGCGCGAGCAATTGACGAAAGTAATGTCAGACAGTGGTGCTATGTCCGACATATACCGCGTCATCGACATCATCGGCGTGATGCCGGAGCCGGCCGAGACGAAGAGATATTTCTCGCCCGGATGACGGATGTGGCTGAAATCGCCGAGCGGGCCGAAAGCCTTGATGCGCATGCCCGGCTTCAGGTTCTCGAACATCCAGCGCGTGCCGATGCTATCTTTCTGCGCCTTCACCGTCACGGCGACCGAGAAGGGCCGTGACGGCGTGGACGACAGCGTATAGGTGCGCATGACCGGCTCCGGAGCCGCCGGCAGCTCCAGCGTCACGAACTGGCCCGGCAGATAGCGGAACCAGTTGTCCTTGTCGGACCCGAAGGTGAAGGTCATCACATCGGGCGCTTCGGGCGTGACTGAGAGACATTCGAGCAGATGCTGCCTGTCGCTCCAAGGCTGCATTTGGTCGAGATGGCGATGCGGAAGGGAGACGGCCATGTTCATGCTCAGGCAACTGCCGACAGCTTGGCCTGGTCGCCTTGCAGCCGGTTGATCATGAAAGTCGTGTACCATTCGACGAACTGCATGACGCCGCCTTCATGGATTTCCGAATAGGGACCGGGCTCATAGGCAGGCGAGCGGATGCCGAAGGCATTTTCCTCGACGATGCGGCGGTCCTGATCGTTGGTTTCGGTCCAGACGTGCGTCAATTCCTCGAGATTGTAGTCGACGCCTTCGACCGCATCCTTGTGAACGAGCCACTTCGTGGTGACGGCGGTTTCCTCGGCGCTGATCGGCAGGACACGGAAGGAAATCGCGTGGTCGCCGAGCATGTGGTTCCATGTCGTCGGATAGTGGAAGAGCAGCATGGTGCCGATGCCGTTGATCGTCACGTCGGGCGAGAGCGGCCGCCTGACGGCATTCTGGCCGGACATGGTGTAGCTTTCGGCGCCTTCGATCAGTGGCATGCGAGCGGTGCGGAACTGTCCGTCAGGAGAGATCTTGAATTCGCTCGGCAGACCCGCGGCTTCGCAGCGCGCCCAGTGCTCGGTGATGACGGGATCGTTCATCGCGCCCTGTACTCCCGTCACGGTCGGCGCTTCCGGGAAGGTGCGGCACAGTTCGGGGTGATTGGCCGCGCAATGATAACACTCGCGGTTATTTTCCCAGACGAGCTTCCAGTTGCCCTTCTCGATAATGGTGCTCTGGAAGGCGACCTTGGCTTCGCTGATACGATGCGGGGCCATGTAGGGCTCGATCGTGGCGCGAACCGGTGCGAAATCGGGAGCGTTCTGCGCGAGGCAGATGAAGATGTAGCCGCCGACACTTTCGCAGTGAACCGGCTTCAGCGAATACTGGCTCTTATCGAAATCCTCTGCCATCTGTCGGGCAAAGAGCAGCGAGCCGTCGAGTTCGTAAGTCCACTGGTGATACGGGCAGACGAGCTTTGCCGACGATCCGCGCTCGGTCGTGCAGACGCGCGAGCCGCGGTGGCGGCAGCTATTGTGGAAGGCGCGGATGACCTGATCGCGGCCACGGACGATGACGACGGGATAATCACCGATCTGAACGGTGAAGTAATTGCCCGCACGCGGCACTTCGCAATCATGGCCGATGAACAGCCAGTCGCGATAGTAGATCGTCTCCATGTCGAGCTTGAAGTATTCCGGATCAGTGTAGAAGGGTTGCTCCAGGCTGAAACCCGTCCGGTGGTTCTTCAGTTGCCGCAGAACTTTGCTGCCGATATCCATTTGCCTATCCTTGCGCAATACCGGAAGACGAGCAGAGGACATGCAAGGCCGTTGGGAACGGCCGAAAGCAATCCCCCGACCGCCCGCCGCGGTCAGTAAACCATATGTGCCCAAGGCTGGTTTCCGGGCTCTGGAGCGGCCCTGTTGCCAGGACCCCATGGCACCTTCCCAGACCAATCGGCCCAGTGGCTTTATCCGCCATGCCTCACTCCACCACCGTTGCGGGGGCAGCGCCGGATTTTGACCGGCTTCCCAATTCTCCGTCTCCCTAGCAGGCGGCACCTTGAGATTGATATCATCATAGCTCTCGGCCGCGTCTGCCGCTGCGCTGCAATGCGACATCGGCTTCGAATTTGACGACAGGTAAAACCGGACGATAGGACGGTTGTATGGCGTGAGAATATTGACAGGCAATTCAATTACTTGGGCGCTTGCATCGGAGATGGTCAAAGCATCGCATATCCATTCCGCCAATGACGCTTTATCCTGATTGCGACAGGTCAGCGAATGGCGGGTAATCAGGGGAATAATTGGGCGGCAGAAAGCGCCAACGGAGCCGCTATCGGGGCGCCTTCAATCCGGCACGATCAAGCTCGGCTCAAGCTTCGTGGTTCATCATGTCACCAAAGAGTTTTATAGCGAGATCCGGCATGGCCAAACTCAGATATTTCGACGCTGGGAAGCCCGCCGAGCCCGAACCGGCACAGCCGATATCGACGGGGTATACCGAATTCCTGCGTACCGGCCGTATCAACCGCAACAGGCCGCATTGGCTGGCGGAAGAGCGGGAATACCTCACCCACGAACAGGTGGCCGAACGCACGGCGCTGAAGCTCAGGGACGCCGGCGAGAAGACCCATGACCGGCTCAACAATTTCCATAGGTCCATCCGCTTTCCGAAGCTCATCTTTCATCACACGCTGAAGGACACGCCGCATCTCGGCTATTGCCACGTTACCGCGGCGCGGACGCAGTTCGCGCATTATGAGGACGTGAACTGGGCTTTCTATATCGCCAATTTCTTTGCCCGGATCGGCCAGGAAGCGAACTTCTTCGAAGACATCAGCCTCAAATATTCGCGGATGTATTTCGCTGTCGCCATCCATCCGGACAAGGAAGCCGAAGACAAGAAGCTGACGATCAACCGCGATGTCAGAGGCAACGGAGTGTTGTTCCACACCCACGATCCGCAGATCGCCATCCGCAATGTTCTTCTCCTCGGCGCCCGCAACGAGCAGCTCCGCGACATCATTCGCCAGCTTTGACGATTGATCCGAAAACTCGAAGAGCATAGAAACGGCCTGAACTGCAAGCAGGCAGGCCATGGCACGACACATAGACATTCTCGAACATCCGCAAACGGCAATAGAAGTGGCGACGGCGACCCTTGCCGAGGGTCTGCCGATCGGGCTGCCGACAGAGACGGTCTACGGCCTTGCCGCCGATGCCACTAATCCCGCCGCCATTACCCGGATCTATGAGACGAAGGGCCGGCCGCGCTTCAATCCGCTGATCTGCCATATGAGCGATCTCGCCATGGCCGAGCGCTATGCGATCTTCGACCCCATCTCGCGCAAGCTCGCGGAAGCCTTCTGGCCCGGGCCGCTGACGCTGGTGCTGCCGCTCCAGCCCGATAGCGGCATCCATCCGCTGGCAACCGCCGGCCTCGACACGGTCGGCATCCGCGTGCCCCAGGGCTTTGCCGGCGAGCTGATCCGCGCCTTTGATCGCCCCCTTGCCGCGCCGAGCGCCAATACTTCTGGCAAGATCAGCGCCACCAGCGCCGATCATGTGGACGACGATCTCGGAGAGCGGATCACGCTCATCCTCGACGCCGGGGCTTCGGTCGTCGGCGTGGAGTCGACCATCGTCAAGGTTGAGGATGGCGAGATGCGCCTGCTGCGGCCCGGCGGGCTGGCGGCAAGCGAGATCGAACGGGTAGCCGGCAAGGCGCTGAAGCGCAAGAAGAAGGCCTCCGCTGCCATCGAGGCGCCAGGCATGCTTGCTTCGCATTATGCGCCGGGAGCGGCGGTGCGGCTCGACGCCACGGAGGTTTCCGCAAGCGAGGCGCTGATTCGCTTCGGCACGCCAAACATTCCCGGCAGCGAGAATGCCGTCGCTGTGCTGGATCTGAGCGCCCGCGGCGATCTTTCGGAAGCTGCCGCAAACCTTTTCGACTTCATGAAGCGCGCCGATGCCACCGGTGCAACGACAATTGCCTTTTCGCATATTCCCGACGAGGGCCTCGGCGAGGCTATCAACGACCGGCTGCGCCGCGCGGCCGCGCCTAGAGACTAAATCGGCCCGACACCATCAGGCAAAGGAAACGCCATGAGCAGCTCCGCCTCCTCTTCCGACCTCCTCGATCGCTTCGCCGCCATCGTCGGCGAAAAACATGCCGTGCGGGACCCGGCGGAAATTGCGCCGCATCTGGTGGAAAACCGCGGGCTCTATCATGGCGCTTCGCCTATGCTGCTGAAGCCCGGCTCGGTGGAAGAGGTTTCGGCCATCCTCAAGCTCGCCAGCGAGACCGGAACGGCCATCGTGCCCCAGACCGGCAATACCGGGCTTGTTGGCGGGCAGACGCCGCGCGAGGGCGGCTCGGACATCATCCTATCGCTGGAACGCATGAACCGCGTGCGCGATATCGATCCTGTCGGCAATACGATGATTGTCGATGGCGGCTGCATCCTGGCTGATGTCCACAAGGCGGCAGCCGAGCATGGCCGCATGTTTCCGCTCTCGCTCGGCTCGGAAGGCTCTTGCCGCATCGCCGGCAATCTTTCCACCAATGCCGGGGGCACGGCCGTTCTCGCCTATGGCAATATGCGCCAGCTCTGCCTCGGCCTTGAAGTCGTTCTGCCCACGGGCGAGATCTGGAACGGATTGCGCCGCCTGAAGAAGGACAATACCGGCTACGACCTGCGCGATCTCTTCATCGGCGCGGAAGGCACGCTCGGGGTCATCACCGGTGCGGTGCTAAAACTCTTTCCGCAGCCGCTTGGCCATCAGGTCGCCTTTGCCGGCCTGCTATCGGTCGATGACGCGCTAACGCTATTCAAGAATGCCTCCAGCCTCTGCGGCACGGCACTGACCGGTTTCGAGCTGATGCCGCGCATCGGCGTCGAATTCACCACGCGGCATATACCGGGCGTGCGCGATCCGCTGGAGACGGTGCATCCCTGGTATGTGCTGATCGACATCTCCACCTCCGATTCGGCTGAGACGGCCGAGCGGATGATGACGACGCTGCTCGAACAGGGCTATGAGACCGGCCTGATCCAGGATGCGACCATCGCCAGCTCGGAAGCGCAGCAGAAAGCCATCTGGCATATGCGCGAGAGCATGTCGGACGCGCAGAAGCCGGAAGGCGGCTCGATCAAGCACGACGTTTCCGTGCCAGTGGCGCAGATCCCGCAATTCATGGCGGAAGCCGAAAAGGCCGTTGTCGCCGCCATGCCTGGCGCCCGCGTCTGCGCCTTCGGCCACATGGGCGACGGCAATATCCACTACAACATCTCGCAGCCCGTCGGCGCCGACAAGGCCGAGTTCATCGGCCGCTGGCGCGAGATCAACAAGATCGTGCATGGGCTTGTGTTGCAGCATGGCGGCTCGATCTCCGCCGAGCATGGCATCGGTCAGCTGAAGCGCGATGAACTGGCCTCCATCCGCTCGGAGATCGAGATCGACCTGATGCGCCGGATCAAGACGGCCTTCGACCCGGCAGGCATCATGAATCCGGGGAAGGTCCTCAAGGTCTGAGGTTTAGACCGTGACGACGACCCGCTCGGAAGCGAAGCAGCCGATCTGGCAGGAAATGACCGCACCATCGGCATCGATGTCCTCGCCAGCATAGGCAAGCACCGGCGTCAGCCGCGATTGCTGTAGCAGGCGCGCTTCGGTCTCCGTCGGCATGCGCGCCGTGATGTCAGTGGAGCGGCGCCAATAGTCGGCCACGCCATACTCCGTGAACGCCGCTGTGAATGAGCTCGTTGCGGCGAACTTCTCCGTCAGGCCGGGAAAACGCTCAGCCGAGCAGCTGCGCATGACGACCGAGACGGGAAGCGCATCGGCATAGGCGACCACACACATTTCCAGCACCGTCTCGCCCGGCTGCAAATTCAGCCTCGCGGCGATATCGGCGGCTGCCGGAACCTCCTTCGCCGAGAAAATCTTGCGCGTGAGGTTTGCGTCCGTTGCGGTCAAATTCTTGCTGAACCGCACCTTATTGCCGAGTTTGAAGCGAACGGGCATGTCGGCGCGGACATAGGCGCCGCTTCCGCGCGCAATCCGTAGCAAGCCCTCCCCTTCAAGCTGCGCAATCGCGCGCCGCATCGTCACCCTGGAAACGCCGAATTGTTCGGACAAGGCCCGCTCGCTCGGCAGGCGGCTGCCAGGCGCATGTCTGCCCGCATCGATGGCGTTTCGCAGCTCCGCGGCGACAGTCGCCCAGCCTCCAGCAGTTTTTACACCTTCGGACTTTCGATTTTTCTCTTCCATCACAAATCTGTCACCTTGAAATTGGTATATACCAATTTATAAAGATCCAGATCGTTTATGGAAGGGTTCGGCATGGGCGACAAGCGCATATATGTGACAACGGTCAGCAGCAGCGGCGTGCACGGGTTCAGCAAGCAGGCCAAGGATCATATTCAACTACTGACTGGGCTTGGCGTCGAAGGCGATGCGCATATGGGGGTGACGGTGAAGCATCGCTCGCGCGTCGCGGTCGATCCGACCCAGCCCAATCTGCGTCAGGTGCACATCATCCATGAAGAGCTGTTCGACGAGCTTGTCGAAAAGGGATTTTCCGTTTCTCCGGGCGATATGGGCGAGAATATCGCGACCCGAGGGATAGACCTGCTTTCGCTGCCGCAAGGCACACGCCTGCATATCGGCGCTGAAGCGATCGTCGAGGTGACGGGCTTGCGCAATCCCTGCAAGCAGATCGATAATTTTCAGAAGGGCCTGCTGTATGCAGTGCTCGACAAGGATGCCGATGGCGAGTTGGTCCGCAAGGCGGGCATCATGAGCATTGTCGTGCAGGGCGGCCGCATACAGCGAGATGACGCCATTCACGTCGAGTTGCCGCCGCTGCCGCATGTCAAGCTTGAGCGTGTTTGATAAAAAAGAAGCGGCCTCCGTTGGAAAGCCGCCTCATACCCTGGTTCCCATGTCGCGCCGGCTTTGCGGCGCGCCCGATCAATCGAAATCGTCCTGACCCGAATTGCCACCGCCATTGCGGTTACCGGAGATGATCTCGCGCTTGCCGACATGGTTGGCGGGGCCGACCAGGCCGTCCTTTTCCATGCGCTCGACGAGCGAGGCAGCGCGGTTGTAGCCGATGCCGAGGCGGCGCTGGATATAGGAGGTCGAGCACTTCTTGTCGCGCATGACTACCTTGATCGCCTGTTCGTAGAGATCGTCGCCGTCTTCCGAGGCAATCGCGCCCTTGTCGAAAACGGCCGTATCTTCTTCCTCGTCTTCTTCGTCCTCGTCGGCGGTGACCGTATCGAGATATTCCGGACGGCCCTGCAGCTTCAGGTGCGCTACGACCTTCTCGACTTCCTCGTCCGAAACGAAGGGGCCGTGAACGCGGGAGATGCGGCCGCCACCGGCCATATGCAGCATGTCGCCCTGGCCGAGCAGCTGTTCCGCCCCCTGCTCGCCGAGAATGGTGCGGCTGTCGATCTTCGAAGTCACCTGGAAGGAGATGCGGGTCGGGAAGTTCGCCTTGATCGTGCCGGTGATGACATCGACCGAGGGACGCTGCGTCGCCATGATCAGGTGGATGCCGGCGGCACGCGCCATCTGTGCCAGACGCTGGATCGCACCTTCGATCTCCTTGCCGGCGACCATCATCAGATCGGCCATCTCGTCGACGATGACGACGATATAGGGCATCGGCGTCAGATCCATTTCCTGTTGCTCTTCGATCGGGGCACCCGTGCCCTTGTCGAAGCCGGTCTGGACCATGACATGGATCGTCTCGCCCTTTTCCTTGGCGGAGGCAACGCGGCTGTTATAGCCGTCGATGTTGCGAACGCCGAGGCGCGACATCTTCTTGTAGCGATCCTCCATTTCGCGCACCGCCCATTTCAGCGCCATAACGGCCTTCTTCGGATCGGTGACGACAGGAGTCAGCAGGTGCGGGATACCGTCATAGACAGAGAGTTCCAGCATCTTCGGATCGACCATGATCAGGCGGCACTGTTCTGGCGTCATGCGATAGAGCAACGACAGGATCATGGTATTGATCGCGACCGACTTGCCCGAACCGGTCGTACCAGCGACGAGCAGATGCGGCATCTTCGCGAGTTCAGCAATGACCGGCTCGCCGCCGATTGTCTTGCCGAGGCCGAGCGCCAGCTTGTAGCCGCTCTTCTCGAAATCGGGCGAATCAATCATTTCGCGGAAATAGACAGTCTCGCGGTTGACGTTCGGCAGTTCGATGCCGATGACGTTGCGCCCGGGTACGACGGCGACGCGGGCCGAGAGGGCCGACATCGAACGGGCGATATCGTCTGCCAAGTTGATGACGCGGGAGGATTTGACGCCGGGTGCCGGCTCGAACTCATAGAGCGTGACAACCGGGCCGGGCCGGACATGGATGATCTCGCCCTTGACGCCGAAATCCTCGAGGACGCTTTCCAGAAGGCCGGCATTCTGCTCCAGCGTTTCCTGCGTCATGATCACGCCGGAACGAACGGTGGGCTCCTGTAGCAGTTCGCGCGGCGGCAGCTCGTATTCGCCGTCAGCGGAGCGGGCGATCGGCCGCCATTCGGGCGGCGTCAGCGATGCGGGCCGGCGCGGCGAGATCCGCGATGGCGGTGCGTCGATCAAACGCTGAGCGGCGGCTTCGACTGCGGGGATCGTCGGCGCAGCCTTGGCGACCGGTTGGGCAACAGCCGGCGCGGCGACCTTCGTCGGCATCGGCGCCACGACCATGACAGGCGCGGGCCGGGTTTCGGCGTCTGCACCATAGACGGCGGTTACGAAAGCGGGCGGCACGAATGTTTCGGCTGGCGCCACCACAGTCTGCGGCTCGGCAGCAGGTGCTTCAACGATAACGGGGGCCGCCTCGACGACGGGGGCCAGAACGGCAGCCTCAAGCGCGGCAAGCTCGTCCATGGCCGGCGTGCTGATATCTACCACTGACGGTCTGCAAGCGGTTTCGACGTGAGCTGCGATCTCGACTGCCGGAGGCTGCACGACAACGGGCTGCGGCTCGACGGCGGCAGCCGGGCGGCGGCACTCGACGACGCGGAACTTGGCGATGATCGATTCGGCATCGACTTCCGGCTTGGGCGTCGCCGGCTGCTTCGGCTCGCCCTTGAGGGCAGAGACGAATTCGCCATCGAACGGCATCGCATCCCAGAATGCAAAATCGGAAAGATGGACAAGACGCGACTCGACCACAGGCGCGGCTCGGGACTCGGGAACACTTGACTGAACAGGGGAAGCATCCAGCGCGATCGCGGGAGCTTTCGAGAATGCGGTAGCGATAACGGTCATCTCCAATGCGTCCGGCTCGGTTGCCGGGGAATTCTGAATTACTGTCGGAATATAGCCTTCCACCACCAGCGGCATGTCTTCGAGCGCTGGCAGATGGAACTCTGATGATTGCATCGGCTGCTGAATGACGACGGCGATCGGAGCCTCGACGGCGGGCGGCTCCATGACCCGCATCGCGGCGTGCGCGGAAGCCTGCGGCCGGATCTCAGCCTTAGGCTCGACAGGCGGACGGCGGCTGATAATTTCATTTTCACGGGTGCGGGTGAAGCGCACGTTCGGCCCCATCAGGAAGGCATTCTGCCAGCCGGGAGACGCGAGATCTTCCGCGGAGATTCCCTGCGGCAGAACCGGCATTTCCTGCTCGCTCGCAACCGCAGCAGCCTGCAATGCCTCCACAACAGGCGGCGGAGCTGCGGCGGTGCGCTTCCTCACCTCTTCGGCAAGGCGCTTTTCCTCGGCGTGACGCTGCTCTTCAGCCTTGCGCTTGGCTTCGCGGGCGTTGCGGATCTTCTCTTCCAGAAACGCGCGGCGAGCGGCAATCTGCTCGGCGCGGCGCGCCTCTTCGGCCGCCTGCTCCGGGTCGAGATCGCCCTCCGGCTGGACGCCTTGCGAGGCATTGGAAAGTGTCGTTCGGGAAAGACGCATGAGACCTGCAACCCAGTCATTGATATTGCCGTTGGCTTCTCAAATCGAATAGGGCAAGGATGGTTAATAAGTTCCTTCCTGCGCTTGTGGAAAGCAGCCATTCCGCACCCGGAAAACATGTCCGAATATTCTCGAAATCTCTGTGGAAACAAGGGCATGACGCAGCTCAGCCGCACGGAAGTGCGGCAATGAGACAGGTTAAATTTTTTGTCGGACCCGTTAGCGCGATGAGGACAGCTGCGCGATGGAAAGCAGCGTGTCGGCACTGATACCCACGCCCGGGGAGGAACTCGTCAGAATCGAAAGCGCAGGGGATGCCGAGGAGGTCGTATTGTTCTGCAGGTCGTACATGGCCGAGAATCGCTGCAGCAGCCGATTGAGCTTGTCGGGATCGTGCAGGTCGCTCACATTGATGAAATTGCCGAGCATCTTGGCCTGGGTATCGACGTCCATGTTGGAGATCGAGCTCGGCAGATTGAAGGTGGTCGTAACGACCTCATAAAGGGCGGCATCACCCATGATGTCGTAGATCGAATTGATATCAGGCGCCTTGCGCTGGAAATAAAGCGCCAGGCGCACGCCGGGATTGCTGTCACCTTGCTGATCTTCCAGCGTCTGATGCAGGAAGAGATCATTGGTCGCTGAAAGCGCGCCCTGGTTTTGCGCCGTGCCGAGCTTGCTGTCGGTCAGGTTTCCGTCGGTGCCGAAATTGAACGCCTCGACGATACTCTTGAACTTTGCACCGTCAGCCGTGTTGATGAAGCTCTTCGCATCGGATGGATCGGAGGCAAAAGCTTTCTTCAGCGTCGCCGTATCGACCGTCTTCGGATCGATACCGTTAGCCGTCAGGATGAAATTCGTAAGTTTGCTGTCGGCGAGCAGATCCGTGACGCTGGTCACCTTGACGATGTTGGTGGCGAAATAAGTAGCGGCTGTCTTGGCGTCGTTGTTGGCCTTGGTCAGTTCGGCACCCGACAGCCCCGCCGTGCTGTGGCGGGAATATTGCGAGATATAGCTGTTGATCTGTGTCTGCGACAGAGCCTGCACCGGCGCTTTCAGATTGCCCTTGCTGTCGAAATTGAAGGCCTTGGCAAGGGCCGTGAACCGGGAATCCTTCAGCGAGTTGACGTAGCTCTTCGGATCATAGGGATCGCTTTCGAGGATCCTGGTCAGCTGTGACTTTGTGACTTCGTTCTCGCCGATACCGTAGGCGCGCAGCGCCATCTGATAGAGCTCCGGCGCGCTGTCATTGGCGGCGCTGCTGTCGGAGGTGTTGCTCGCAAAGAAATCCTTGATGGTCTTCACGTCAGCGATGCGGTTTTTATAGTTGTTGACCGCATCCGTATTCAGGTTCGACTGCGACGACTGGTAGTTGCTCATATAGGCCTTGGAGGCCGCGTCGATCTCGCTTTGGGACTGCGCCGTCTGGCCGGAAGCTAGCGTCCCGTCCGACTGGAAATTGAACTGGGAGACAGCGTCGGTCAGACCGAAGATGGCGGCGGTCGTCGGATCGGCGAAGGCATTCTTGAAGACGGCGGCGGGCGTCGTCGGATCGATGCCGTAAGCCGTCTTGACGTAATCGAAGAGACGCGTGTCCGATGTCAGCTGGTCGACCGACGTAATGGAGCCGATATGATTCTTGTAATAGAGATCGTTATCGGCCGCGCCGACGCTCGTAACGAACGAGGGCACGGTGAAATTATAGGCGCTCATCACATCGGCCTGCTGGCTGAGCGTCTGCGGCCCACCCGGGTAGTTCGCGGTATAGCCGGCCGTGGTGGCGCTTATCTGGCCTGACGTCTGCACCTGCGAGCCGGATGCGACGGTGCCATCGCTCTGGAAATTGAACTCGGCCATGACGGCGGTCAGCCCGTTCGAACTCGCGGTAGCGGCATCCTTGGCCGATGCATTGAACTGATCGGCGGTGATGTAGGACGGGATATTGAAAGCCGTCTTGACGTATTGGAACAGTTGCGGATTGGACGTCAGCTGGTCGACCGACGTGATGTTGCCGATATTGGCCTGGTAATAGGCCGTGTCGCCGTCCGGCGTCGATGTCTTGACCGTGCCGTCGGCATTGAAATTGAATTCCGCCACCAGAGCCTTGTCGGCGGCGCTGCCGTTCTGATTGACGTAGCTGTTCGGATCGCTGGGATCGCTCGTCAGCATCTGCTTCAGAGCCGAATTCGATACATAGGTCGGATCGACGCCGTAGGCCTGCAGCACGTAATTGCGCAGGCGGGTATTGCCTAGGAGATCATCGACCGTCTTTACCGAGCTGATGTTCTGGCTGTAATAGCTCGTTTCGGTCGCCGCCGACGTCTCCTCATTCGTAAACGACTGTTGGTAAAGCCCGATGAGGTCGTCTTCCTGCGTGCTGGTTTGTGCCGTATTCGACGTGCCCGTCGCGCTCGTGCCGAAATTGAACGCCGCAGCGAATTCCTTATAGCGCGGATCGGTGAGCTTATTGGCGAAACTGCTGGAGTCGCTGAGGTCGCTGGTCAAGACCTGTTTCATAAAGGCCTTGGCATAGGTCATGTCGGAAAGCCCGTAGGCTTCCATCGCATAACTGTATAACTGATAGTCATTCAGGAAGCTGTCGACGTCTTTTACTTTGCCGATGTTGGCATTGTAATAGTCGATCGAACGCTTGTTTTGCGACTGCTGCGCCACCTGATTGAGCGACGTCGTCATATCTCTGGTTGCGATCGTATAACCAAGATAAGTGGAAATCATCAGCAGAATCCCAATAGATCTCTAATAAAAGCGGCGAATCTAGCTGACATTATTTCATATAAACCTTACCTGAGACTTACAGGCACTCATCCAATGCGTGCACTATATTGATGCACCACCCTGCCCTGTATTCACCTTATGGAAACCCTGATGCATTCAACTTTGCTAACCATTTGAGGACGCAAAGTTTTCTTAACCTCGATTTTTAAGCTGTCTGGAAGGGACGGCGCCTAATCTGCCCAACAACGAGAGGACAAAAGTTCTCCGAGAGAAGACCGGAACAACCGGCTCTCAGGTAAAGCAAGGGTAGAGAAATCGATGACTAATACCGTCCTGAAGCCCGACTGGGCTGGAACCACACTGCGGCTTGATCCGGCGCGCTTCCCGCAACAGGTCAGCTATGCCATGCGAGGTGCCGAGGGTGACGTCACCATTACGATCGATGAGCGCGGCGCCGTGCTGCGCAAGATCCTGCCGTCCAGCGGTCTGCCGCTGTCCGTCGCCTTGCCCAAGCGTGCATTCAAGGGTGTTGCAGCCCGCGCCATCGACCATGGCGATGGCGAAGTTACCGTCACGCTGGAACTGCATCACTCCGATCCGGATCTCTGCATCCCCCTTCTCGTCGCTCATGACTTGAGCGATATCGCCGCCGACTGGCGCTCCTGGTCGGAAGCCTTCCGTATTCCGATGCTGATGATCGAAGCCGACGGCGTTGCCCGTCCGCTGGAAGAACATCTCGGCGGCGTCCGCTCGCAGGACAGCCAGCCGCGTCGCCGCCATTCCTACTTCGCAAACCGCCGTCCCCGCTTCCTCGTGCGCCGCACGACGGGCAAGCTTGGCATCAAGATGAAGATCCAGGGCCGCGAGATCATCGCCAGACATTAAGCCGATAAGGCTCGAAAACCGAATATCGCCGGAAACCGGCCGTGGGAACCAATCCCGCGGCCGAAATCTTTGAGTTTTCAGGGAGCAAGAAGCAGGAACGACAGGAAGAGCCCGGCGAAAATGATCAAGCCGACGCGGTTATTAGATTTGAATAGCGCAAGGCATTGGGCACCGTCGTTGATGTCGAGCACGGCGATCTGATAGGCGAACATGCCGCCGGCGACGATCAGACCGAGATAGGCCAGCCAGCTTGTACCCACGAGCGCAAAGGACAGCAGCATCAGGAGCAACGTCACTCCATAGAGCCCGACCAGCCAAAGGCGCGTCTGATCGCCGAAAAGCCGGGCGGTCGAGCGCACACCAATCAGCTCGTCATCCTCCTTGTCCTGATGCGCGTAGATCGTGTCGTAGCCGATGGTCCAGAGAATGGCTGCGAGATAGAGCACGATCGAGGCAAAGGACAGGCCGCCGAAGAGACCTGCCCAGCCCATCAGGGCGCCCCAAGAAAAGGCAAGGCCGAGGAAGAATTGCGGCCAGTCCGTGAAGCGCTTGGCAAAGGGATAGAGCGCGACGATGCCGAGCGACAGGACACCGAGCACGACGGCAAACCAGTTGAACTGCAGCAGCACCAGCAGGCCTATCAGAGCCTGCAATGCGATGAATACCTTGGCCTGCAGGCGCGTGACGCGGCCCGATGGCAGCGGGCGCGAGCGCGTGCGCGCCACTGACATGTCGATCTCGTGGTCGACGAGGTCATTATACGCACAGCCGGCGCCACGCATTGCGACGGCGCCGACGAAATAGAGGAAGAGGTGATAGATCACCACGAATCCGGGAGAGCCCTGCCCCGAGGCGACGGAGGCATTGGCCGCAAGCGCCACGGACCAGAAGCATGGCCACATCAGCAGCTGCCAGCCGATCGGCCTATCCCAGCGTGCAAGCTGAGCATAAGGCCATAGCGTCGGGGGCAGAACGCGGTAGACCCAGTTGCCGGATGGCGCGTCAGCGACGCGCCCGTTGATGTCGCCTGTCTTTTGCATAGGCGAGTAGTAGTGACATCCGGCACCGGAGGTCAAGCGGCGAGCCATAACGAAACATGACCTCGCCCGTTGCTCAGTTCATGGTGAAATTGAACTTGTAGCTGGCGGAAACGCCGATCAGCAGCTGGTTGCGGTCGCCGCGCTCGCGCACGAGGCTGCTGTCGGCGGCGGGACCAGTGAGCCGGGTATATTCGAGGAAGGTGCTGGTGGTCCAGTTCTGCGAGGCCTTCCAGGTCAGTGCGCCGCCGAAGCCGACGGATTTGACACCGCCGCCGGGCTTGTAGCCGCTGAGGCCGGAGGCAGCCGATTGGCGCGCATTGACGCCGTAATAGGTGTCGAAATAATCGCTGCTGGCGAGTGTCACGCGTGGACCTGCGGAGGCGCGCAGCTCCGGCGTGATGTCGGTAAAGGCATCGACCGCGGCATCGGCGACGATGCCGCTATGGGCACGAATACCCTGGCGAACTTCGACGCGAGCGCGCAGCCAATCCGTGGGATAGGCTTCGGCAAAACCGCCGGCTTCCACACCCCACTTGACCTTCTTCAATCCCCTCAGCTCGCGGCCATCGCTGCTGTCGCGGCTCGGCACGAACTTGCCGACGATGCCGATGCGAAACGCATCGCTTTCGATCAGGGCAAAGGACGGATTGTCGTTACGCGAGGAAAAGCGCGGGCCTGGGCCTTGCCGGCCGATGGACACAAGCGGCGACCATTGCAGCTTGTTGTGCTTGCCGCCTTCGAACTTCGGCGCGGAGAAACCGGCCGCACCTACGCTTAAGTACCAGTCACCCGACCACAAATGCTGGCCATCTCCCGCCTCGGCAGCGCCGGCATAAGCGACAGCGGAGAGGCCGCCAATGAAAAGGAACCTTAACTTTGCAAACACAACGAAACTCCATGATACGCAATACAAAGGGCCGTCCGACCCAAGAGTTGCTGCAAATTATGCGGATCGCGTTACCGCTCCCTTAACCACAACACGCCGAATTCGATCAGAACATCAAATTCCGGTTGCCCCAATCCGGCCCCCCGCTCGACATGTGGCAGCCTATCGCGTTGATTTAATTTCTGTATAGATACTCAATCGCGGGTAATGGTCGCGATGGCCAAATGCCCGCCATCTCATAGCCCCCCATTTCAAAAGATGAGAAACGAATGAAGAGCATATCCCTGATCTCCCTAGGTCTGATCCTGACTGCCGGCATGGCGCTTTCCAGCTGCGTCGGCACTCCGATCGGCGGAGCAAAGCAAAGCCAGTTTTCGGGAAGAGCGGCGCCTGGCAAAAAGACGAAGGTGACCACTGCTTCGCTTGTGAAGCAGGACTGCACCTTTGCAGGATTTCCCTATATGGGCGTCATCAAGCAGCCTGCCCACGGCAAGGTTGACGTCGAGCACGGGCCGGTCACAGCGAAGTTTTCGAAAGACAGTACTGCCTACCTATGCTCGGGCAAGACGGTCCAAGGCAACATCGTCTACTACACGCCAAACCCTGGTTTTGCAGGCACCGATCAGTTCACCCTGCGTCTTACGGGGCTGAATACCGATGGTACGGTGCAAGACGGCACCTTTACCGTCCATGTTGGCAGATAGCGGCCGCAGCGACGTGCGGGCATGAAATAGAAAGGCCGGACCGTGGCTTTCCACTGTCCGGCCCTATCAAACGGCGGCATTAGAGCGGTTCAGCTTTTCGCGGAATCCCTGAACCGCTCTATTTCCTTTTTTCACGCAATTCCGGACGGAAAACTGCTGCGCACTTTTCCTGGAATTGCTCTAGGCTCAGAACGTCACCTTCTCCAAAGGCGTGCGCCCTGCCTCGAATTCCTTCAGTTTCGCCTCGCGCTCCGCGATGTAATTGCGATTATCCGGCACGGCGAACTGGTTCTTGGTGATCTGGAGCTGCATAATGAACAGTTCGTCCCAGCGGAAGCCCATTTCGGAACCGGCCAGATAGAACTCCCACATGCGGAAGAACTTCTCATCGTAGAGAGCGACGGCATCAGCCTTGCGCGCCACGAAGCGGTTGCGCCAATGCCTCAGCGTATAGGCGTAGTGCATCGGCAGGGTTTCGACGTCCCTGGTGAGCAAACCTGCCTTTTCCAGCGGCGGCGTGGTCTCGCCGATCGAGGGGATGTAGCCGCCGGGGAAAATATACTTTTCGATGAAGGCGTTGGTGGCAAAGCTCGGCTTCGGGCGGGCGATGGAGTGCAGCAGCATGACGCCGTTGTCATCCAACAGCTCCGAAACCTTACGGAAGAACTTGCCGTAGTCGCCGATGCCGACATGTTCGAACATACCGACCGAGACGATGCGGTCGAACGTCTTGCCCGTCAGGTAGCGATAGTCCTGCAGCTCGAAGCGCACGCGATCGGAGAGGCCGCGCTTGGCTGCCCGTTCGCGCGATACCTTGAGCTGCTCTTCGCTCAACGTGATACCGGTCACGTCGAGGCCTGGATAGGCTTCGGCAAGATACATGGCCATGCCGCCCCAGCCCGAGCCGATCTCCAATACCTTCTGGCCAGGCTCGACCAGCAGCTTGGCGGCGATATGGCGCTTCTTGGCGGCCTGCGCTTCGAAGAGGCTGATGCCCGGCGGATTGAAATAGGCGCAGGAATATTGCCAGTCCTCATCGAGGAAGAGATCGAAGAGCTTCGCCGACAGATCATAGTGATGGGCAACATTGTGCTTGTTGCGATTGATTGGCGAGCGGCTCTTGATCTGCTGCCAGGCTATGCGGCCGAGCAGCAGCGCCGCCATGCGGAAATCGAAGATCTCATTGGTGGTATTCTGCTTCACCAGCGACAGGAACTCGTAGATGTCCCCCTGCTCGAGGATGAAGCGGCCCTCCATATACATTTCGCCGAGCTTGAGCGTCGGATCGCGGGCAACCGCATCTTCAGCCTGCTGATCGGCAAAACGGACGGCCACCGTCTCTCCGGTTCCGTCGCCGACCATATGGGTCTCGCCGGATGCGAGCGTAAGCCTGAGTGAACCTTTACGGATGATTTTCTTGACGAGAGAAAAGAGTGTCGACGCCATGGACGCCCCGAATGTTATGACATGACATTAAGGCAACTTTAACGCCTCACAGCATTGTGGCAAGCGCACCTTTCCACAGTCATTGGCACTCTGACAACAACGCTGCCAGAGTGTGACATTCTTGCACGAAGTTCCGCTAAGCCATTATTTTCGTTTGAGTGCGTCCGCCAACGCTGCTCCAAAACTACCCTGTTGTTCGGCCTTCGGAGGGGTATTTCCCTTAACGCCAGCGCTGCGCGGACCACCCTGTTCGCGTGTGTCCCGCCCGGACGGGGCTGCCACAGTGCTGCCATCTTTGCGCATGGAGAGGCCGATTCGCTTACGCTTCGCGTCGACTTCCACGACCCTGACCTTAACGACGTCGCCGGCCTTCACGACCTCATGAGGATCCTTGATAAAGCGATCCGCCAGCTGCGAGACATGCACCAAACCGTCCTGATGGACGCCAATATCGACGAAGGCGCCGAAGGCGGCGACGTTGGTGACAGTTCCTTCCAGCAGCATTCCCGGCTTGAGGTCACCGATCTCGTTGACCCCCTCCGCAAAGGTCGCGGTCTTGAAGCTCGGGCGCGGATCTCGGCCCGGCTTTTCCAGTTCGGCGATGATGTCGCGCACGGTCGGCAGGCCGAATTTGTCGTCGATGAACTGACGGGGATCGACCGCCTTCAGCGTCGCGGTGTCGCCCATCAGCGTGCGCAGG
Organism: Rhizobium sp. BK491; assembly: GCF_014194925.1. NCBI lineage: Bacteria > Pseudomonadati > Pseudomonadota > Alphaproteobacteria > Hyphomicrobiales > Rhizobiaceae > Rhizobium > Rhizobium sp. BK491. Next base: position 721,340 of record NZ_JACIAR010000002.1, on the reverse strand, counting down.
TCACGGCCGCAGGCGGCTACGATCTTCTTGGCGACGCCATAGGCTTCCGGGTGTACCGAGGAAGCGTCGAGCGGCTCCTTGCCGTTGGGAATTCGCAGGAAGCCGGCGCATTGCTCGAAGGTGCGCTGGCCGAGACGGGCGACCTTCAGGAGATCGCGCCGCGTCTCGAAAGCGCCTTCGCCATCACGATGCCGAACGATCGCCTCAGCAATAGAAGGCCCGAGACCGGAGACGCGGGCAAGCAGCGGCACAGACGCCGTGTTCAGATCGACACCGACGGCGTTCACCGCGTCTTCGACCACGGCATCCAGCGAGCGCGACAGCTTCTGCTGGTCGACATCGTGCTGGTACTGGCCGACGCCGATCGACTTCGGCTCGATCTTCACCAGTTCGGCCAGCGGATCCTGCAGGCGGCGAGCTATGGAGACGGCGCCGCGCAACGAGACGTCGAGCCCGGGGAATTCCAGCGCCGCGGTTTCCGACGCGGAATAGACCGATGCGCCGGCTTCGGAAACAATGACCTTGGTCGGCTTCGGCGCCGGCAGTTCGGCCAGCATGTCGGCCACCAGCTTTTCGGTTTCGCGGCTGCCTGTGCCGTTGCCGATCGCGATCAGTTCGACCTTGTGCTTGCGGATCAATGCCGCAAGGGTCGCCTGCGTACCGCGCACATCGTTCTTCGGCGGAAAGGGATAGACGGTCGTCGTTTCCAATAGCTTGCCGGTGCCATCGACCACGGCGACCTTGACGCCGGTGCGGATGCCCGGATCGAGACCCATGGTGGCGCGCGAACCCGCAGGCGCTGCCAGCAGCAGATCCTTCAGATTGCGGGCGAAAACATGGATCGCTTCTTCTTCGGCACGTTCGCGCAGTTCCCGCATCAAGTCGAGCGACAGCGACATCGAAAGCTTCACACGCCAGGTCCAGCTTGCGACCTCCGTCAGCCAGCGGTCGCCGGGTCGGCTGGTGCCGATATCATAGGCCGCAGTGATCATGCGTTCGACCGACTTGTTGGGTGAGACGGCTTCGGCATCGATTTCGATATTCAGTGTCAGGACTTCCTCGTTCCAGCCGCGCAGCATGGCAAGCGCGCGATGACCGGGAGCCGTCGCCCAGCGTTCCTGATGGGCGAAATAATCCGAGAACTTGGCGCCCGCTTCCTGCTTGCCGTCGACGACGGCGGCCTTCAGCGTCGCGTTGGTCTTCATGTAATTGCGCAGCTTGCCGAGCAGGTCGGCATTTTCGGCAATGCCTTCGGCGATGATATCGCGCGCGCCTTCCAGCGCCGTCTTCACGTCGGGCACATCGGCCGTGATAAAGCCTTCGGCGAGAACCGCGGGCTCTTTGGAGCGATCCGCAAGGATCGTGTCGGCCAATGGGCCGAGGCCGCGTTTCCTCGCAATTTCGGCGCGCGTGCGGCGCTTCGGCTTGTAGGGCAGATAAAGGTCTTCCAGCTCAGCCTTGGTGCCGACGGTTGCAACCTTGCTCATCAGCTCGTCGGTCATCTTGCCCTGGCCGGTGATGGATTCGATGATAGCGGCGCGGCGCGCTTCCAGCTCACGCAGATAGACCAGACGTTCCGACAGAGTACGAAGCTGCGTATCGTCGAGGCCACCGGTCACTTCCTTGCGGTAGCGGGCGATGAAGGGCACGGTCGCACCTTCGTCCAAGAGCTCGATGGCGGCCTTGGCCTGATCCGGGCGGGCATTGATCTCGGCGGCGATGGTTGCAGCAAGGGAACGGATATCGGCGGACATGTGTCTCTCTGAACTGGACAATCGTAAAGGGGACCATAAGCATGATCCCGCGGACATAAGAAGCGGTTTCGGCACGGAACACGCCAATCCGGGCGCGGAGATAGCGTGGAGGGCGAAGCCGCTTCCGCTTTAACGGGATAAAAAGGCATGGCAATGTTGCCAGCCCTGCCTCCACAGGATTTGCCGCTTGACCTTTGGCTCATCCCCGCTTAACCGCGCAAAAGGACGCAACGAAAGGGCAAGCCATGAGAGTTCTGTTGATCGGATCGGGCGGACGCGAGCACGCACTGGCCTGGAAACTGGCGCAATCGCCTCTCATGACGGAATTCTATGCCGCACCCGGCAATCCCGGCATTGCTGAGCATGCGACGCTTGCGCCGATCGATATCGACAACCACGACGCTGTTGTCGCCTTCTGCAAGGACAAGGCCATCGACTTCGTCGTCGTCGGCCCGGAAGCGCCCTTGGTCGCCGGCATTGCCGATGCGCTACGCGCCGCCGATATTGCCGTTTTTGGCCCTTCTGCAGCCGCCGCCCAGCTCGAAGGGTCCAAGGGTTTCACCAAGGATATCTGCGCCCGCTACAATATTCCCACCGGCGCCTATCAACGCTTCAACAATGCACCGAAGGCGAAAGCCTATGTCCGCGCTCAAGGCTCGCCGATCGTCGTCAAGGCGGATGGCCTTGCGGCGGGCAAGGGCGTCACCGTCGCGATGACGATCGACGAAGCGCTTGCCGCGATCGACGATTGCTTCGAGGGTGCATTCGGCGAGGCCGGCGCGGAGGTGGTGATCGAAGCCTATCTCGATGGCGAAGAGGCAAGCTTCTTCTGCCTTTGCGACGGCAAGCATGCGCTGGCACTTGCGACCGCACAGGACCACAAACGCGTCGGCGACGGCGATACCGGCCCGAACACTGGCGGCATGGGCGCCTATTCCCCTGCCCCCGTGATGACGCCCGAATTAGTTGAGCGCACCATGAAGGAAATCATCGAGCCGACGATGCGCGGCATGGCCGAAAACGGCCACGCCTTCAGCGGCGTCTTCTTCGCTGGGCTGATGATCACCGCCAAGGGTCCCGAACTCATCGAATACAATGTCCGCTTCGGCGATCCGGAATGCCAGGTGCTGATGATGCGCCTGAAAAGCGACCTGCTGCCAATGCTCTATGCCTGCGCCAACGGCACGCTGGATCAGGTGACGGCCGAATGGAGCGAGGATCCGGCGCTAACGGTCGTCATGGCCTCGAAGGGCTATCCCGGTTCCTACGCCAAGAACACACCAATCGCGGCGCTGCCCGCCGACAGCGAAGGCGAGAAAGTGTTTCATGCCGGCACAGGCCTGAAGGACGGCGCGCTCGTTGCGACGGGTGGGCGAGTCCTCAACATCACTGCAACGGGCAAGACTGTAGGCGAGGCAAAAGAACGTGCCTATGCGCTGGCTAACAAGGTGAAGTGGGACAACGGCTTCTATCGCCACGATATCGGCTGGCGTGCAGTCGAACGCGAAAAGTAAACATCACACTAGCTCTACAAGCCCAGGTCCATTAAAATTTTACCTAATCTCCTGACGAGATGGAAATAAAGCTACACTAGTGTCTCCGTCACTATAGGCGGAGTTACTGGTTATGCGTTCCTTCTTTCTGACCTTGGCATGCGTAGCGGCCGGCGGTTCCGCCATGGCCTCGTCGATCCAGCCGATCGATGGCACGATGATCGGCGGAAGGGGCAGCATTATCAACAAAAGCTGCGCCGAATGCCCTCCGCTGAAGCCCCCCGTCACAGAAAGAGAATACACCGTGCCGACGCTGGAGCCCGGCACGCAATCCGTCGTCGTGCGCAACATCGACGGACAGAAAAAGGTCGTCCGCACCGAAGCCTGGATGGGTGGCTCGCCCGTTAACTTCGTCAGCAAGCCGACGCCAGAAGCGCTCGCCGCCGCCGGTGAGCCCGTCGACGGCATCGACATCACGGCTCGGACGGCGGCCTTGCCGAACTCATCCACCGCTCGCGAACCCGCGCCGCTCGATATCTCCGGCTTCCAGCTTCGCCAATAAGCCCCGCAAGCCGTCTTGGTAACGCTTGGCCGCTTGCGGAATGCCGACTATATTCAAACTTATAAATATATCCTCATAATATTCGATAAATCTAAATAATTGCCGGAAATCTCGAAGTCTCCTCGACGGCATAAGCAAGTAAAACTTCGTATTACTTACAATTCCTGCACACATCTCCGGTTTAATTCCGAATTAAATACAACCAAATCCCTACAATTAAAGCTTTCTTAGACATAAACAGCGATTTTACTGCCACCGGACAGCAGCATGTCATTTAAGCGGCGGCAAGCGTATTGGGATTCTCTCAGGCGATCGCACAGGCGGTAGGAAACCGCACCGGTATTCACCCCTGTGGGAGGCACCATGAAGAATCTCAAGATTTCGCATCAATTATTTGCCCTGCTTGGCGTCCTGATGGCCGCCTTCGCAGTGGCCACTTATTTCCAGATCCGGTCCCAGGCCGATTCCATTTACGACGACCGCTTCGACATGCTGCGCACGCAGGTCGAATCCGGCATCTCGGTTCTGAACCAGTATTATCAGCGCGAAAAATCCGGCGAGATGACCCATGAGGCAGCCCAGGCCGAAGCCTTCAAGGTCCTGTCGCATGTGAGCTTCGCGCCGGCAGGCTATCTCTTCGGCTTCGACTATAATGTGATCCAGCGCATTCATCCGAGCCCGGTCAATATCGGCAAGGACATGTCTTCGCAGGTCGACAAGAACGGCACCCATTTCAGCAAGGAAATGGTCGAGAAAGGCATCAAGGGCGGCGGACGCACCATCTATTACTGGAACAAGCCGGGTCGCTCCGACAGCGAGTTCTTCCTCAAGGGCAGCTATTCAGCCGCCTTCGCGCCTTGGCAGATCGTCCTGGGTTGCGGCGTCTACATGGATGACCTCGAGGCGCAGATCAACGCCACCATGTGGCGTGCGCTTATGATCTGCGGCATCGTCTTCCTGATCGGCATTGGCGCCGCCTTCTACTTCATCCGCGGCATCACGAAGCCGCTGACCGACGTCCATGCCGCACTGAAGGCCGTGGCCGACGAAGATGTGAAGATGGCCATTCCGCATGCCGAGATGCGCAACGAAATCGGCCTGATGGCGAAAGCGACCCAGGCGCTGCAGGAAAAGATCCGCGAGCGCCACGTGCTGGCCGACCGCCAGGCTGCACAGGAACTCGAAATCAGCAATGAGCGCGAACAGAACCTGCGCCAGCAGCAGGACGAGGCCCACGAACAGGCGCGCGTCGTCTCGGTCATCGGCCGGGCGCTTGAAGACCTCGCCCGCGGCGACCTGACGGTGCGTTGCGGCGATCTCGGCGCCAGCTATGCCGGCCTTCGCAACAACTTCAACGAGGCGCTGTCGCATCTCGAAGCCGCGATGGGCCGCGTCAACGCCAAGGGCAACGACATCGGCCTCAGCAAGGAAGAAATCCGCCGCGCCTCCAACGAACTGTCGCAGCGCACCGAACGCCAGGCCGCCAGCCTGGAAGAGACTTCCGCCGCGCTCGACGAACTCACCGTCGCTGTCCGCCAGACCGCGGAAGGCGCCGATGAAGCCAGCAAGCGTGTTCATGCCGTCAGCGCCGAAGCATCGCGCAGCGATGCCGTGGTTGCCCAGGCGATCGAAGCGATGAGCGGCATCGAGAAGTCCTCGGCAGAAATCGGCAAGATCATCGGCGTCATCGACGAGATTGCCTTCCAGACCAATCTTCTGGCGCTCAATGCCGGCGTCGAAGCGGCTCGCGCCGGCGAATCCGGCAAGGGCTTTGCGGTCGTCGCCCAGGAAGTGCGTGAACTTGCCCAGCGCTCCGCCGCAGCCGCCAAGGAGATCAAGGACCAGATCGCCCGATCTTCCGGCCAGGTCGATCAGGGTGTCCGCCTTGTCGGTGAGGCAGGCGAAGCGCTGAAGCGCATCTCCGGTCAGATCAAGGCAGCCAACGAAATCGTCTCGAAGATCGCCCACAGCGCCTCCGAGCAGGATACGACGCTGCGCTCGATCTCCTCTTCGATGAACCAGCTCGATGCCGCCACGCAGCAGAACGCCGCCATGGCCGAAGAGACGACGGCATCTGCCGAGACACTCGCCGCCGACACGGAAGATCTCCTCGCCCTCATCCGCGGCTTCCGTGTCAACGACGGCCACCCGGCTGCGGATCATCGTCGCCGGGCCGCCTGAGCCACATAAGGCAGAAACACAAAACCGCCGGGCATGCGTCCGGCGGTTTTTCTTTGCGCTGAGATTAATCGCTAATTCAGTTTGCGGTCTTCAACCGTTCGACCAGTTTCTCAATCTCGCGATCGGAATAGACCTCGATACCGGCCTGCTGCAGCAGCGCCGCCGTGACGCCTCGGCCACTCTGCCGACTACCGGAAAACGTGCCGTCATAGATGAAGCCGGAGCCGCAGGACGGGCTGCCGTCGATCAGGAGGGCATAGCGGCAGCCGGTTTCCGTTGCGAGCGCCAGCGCATTTTCCGCCGCCTGACGAAACTCCGCCGTGACATCACCGCCGCTGATCTCCATTACCCTTGCGGTGCCGGCAAGCACGTCCGCGCCCGTGGCGCCGCCAGCAATCTCGGCAGGCGGTCTTGGAACCGCCATACCCGCAGACATTTCCGGACAGATCGTCACCAACAGCCCCTCCTCGCGCCAGCGATCGATCGCCGGGTGGACAAGAGGCTTGGAGCGTCCGTCATAGCGGACGGCATGGCCCATGAGGCAAGCGCTGACTAGGATCTTTCCGGTCATCGCGCCCCCATGCCTTATCCCGCAATCTTCGAGAAGTCGGCGACAGTGCCGGTCGCCTCGCGGATTAGCCGCAGCAGCGCCAGGCGATTGGCGCGGATGGCGGCGTCTTCGTCGTTGACGAGCACGTCTTCGAAGAAGCGGTCGACGGGTGCCCGCAGCTTGGAAAGCGCGGCCATGGCCGAGCGGAAGTCTTCCTTAGCGATCGCATCGGAAGCTTCGGCGGAGGCGGCCTTGACGGCGGCGAAGAGATTCTTTTCCGCGTCGAGCTTCAGCAAGGCTTCTGAAACTCCATCGGCAACGACGGTGCCCTTCTTCTCCTCGGCGGCCAGGAGCTGCGTGGCGCGCTTGGTGCCGGCGAGCAGGTTCTTGCCATCCTCGGAGGTGATGAAGGCGGTCAGCGCCTCGACACGGCGGGCAACCATCAGCAGATCGTCAGCTTCCGGCGTCAGCACGGCATCGATCAGGTCATGGCGGGCGCCGAGATCGCGCAGATAGACCTTGAGGCGATCATGGAAGAAGGCGAGCAGATCGGCATCCTTGGTGGTCGCAAGCAGCGGCAGGCGCACGCCCCGCTCCAGCAAAATACGGACGACACCGAGGGCAGCGCGGCGCAGCGCGTAAGGGTCCTTCGAGCCCGTCGGCTTTTCGTCGATCGCCCAGAAGCCGACGAGCGTATCCAGCTTGTCGGCAAGCGCGACTGTGATCGCAACCTTGTCCTCGGGGACGCGGTCGGACGGGCCTTGCGGCTTATAGTGATCTTCGATCGCCGTCGCGACCGAGGCGTTCTCGCCCTGCAGCGATGCGTATTTGCGGCCCATGACGCCCTGCAGCTCGGGGAATTCGCCGACGGCTTCGGTGCGCAGGTCGGCCTTGGCGAGCACCACGGCACGGTCGACCAGAGCGGCATCGGCGCCGGTGATCTTGGCGAGGTCAGCCGCCAGCGCGCGGATGCGGGCGACGCGCTCGCCCTGGCTGCCAAGCTTGGCATGGAAGGTGACGTTCAGAGCGTCGAGCTTCGCCATGCGCTGATCGAGCGGCTTCTTCAGATCGAGGCCGAACTTTTTAGCGGAGGCTTCCAGCGTTTCGAGATCGGGCAGATCGCCCTGGTCACGCTTCCAGAAGTGCAGCGCGTCGGACAGACGGGCACGCACGACCTTGCCGTTGCCGTGGATGATTTCCTTGCCGCCATCCGTCGCCTGGATATTGGCAACGAGAATGAAGCGGTTGGACAGCGTCTCACCGGCCGATGGCCGCGTGACGAAACACTTCTGGTTGGTCTTGATGGTCAGGCGGATGATCTCCGACGGGATCGAGAGATAATCCTCCTCGAAGGAACCCATCAGTACCTGCGGCCACTCGACAAGGCCGGAGACTTCCTCCAGCAGACCTTCATCTTCGACTAGCTCGAGGCCATTGGCGAAAGCGACATCGCGGGCATCATGCAGGATGATGTCCTTGCGGCGTTCGGCATCGAGAACGACATAGGCCTTTTCCAGGCTCGAGGCATAATCCTCGAAACGCTTGACCACGATTGGGCCGGGGGCATGGAAGCGATGGCCGTAGGTCACGTTCGAGGCGACGATGCCGTCGATCTCGAAGGGGATGACGGTGGTTTCTTCATGTTCGGTGCCGAAGGTGCAGACGATCGACTGCAGCGGGCGCACCCAACGCAGCGAGCCGGGCTTCACCGAGGCCTTGCCCCAGCGCATGGATTTCGGCCAGGGGAAATTTTTTATGATGTCGGGCATCACCGCAGCGACGATTTCCTCCGCGGCACGGCCGGGCTTGGAAATGATCGCAACGTAGAAATCGCCCTTCTTCGGGTCGCTCTGCACCTGGGCTTCGGCAATGGAGGAGAGACCGGCGCCGCGCAGAAAACCTTCGATCGCCTTCTCGTTGGCATTGGTGCGCGGACCCTTGCGCTCCTCGCGCACATCAGCCGAGCGCGCCGTCAGACCGCGAATATCGAGCGTGAGGCGACGCGGCGTCCAATATTCCCTGGCCCCCTCATAGGAAAGACCCGCTTCGACCAGGGCATCGGTCACCAGCTTCTTCAGGTCGCCGGCAGCCTTGCGCTGCATACGGGCGGGAATTTCCTCGGAGCGGAGTTCGAGAAGGAGATCGGGCATGTCAAGGTTCCTCACCCTCCCCTTGAGAGAGAGGGTCGGCACGGCGTGCCGGAGTGGGGTGAAAACGGTCGGCCTCTGCTAGCAAAATTTGCCGCTGCTGCACAATGGCAAATATCGTATCCAGGACAGCCTCGACCTCATCTATGACCTCGGCATTCCAGAATCGGCCGACATCGTAGCCTTGGCTTTCGAGATAGGCCGTGCGCTCAGCATCATAACGTCTTGGCGCCTCTTCCGCATGCTGGCTGCCGTCGAGCTCGATGATGAGACCGATCTGATGACAGGCGAAATCGGCCAAGTAGCGCCCGATCGAAACCTGGCGGCGAAAATGCGTGCCCTCAATCGGAATGCGCCACAGCTGTTTCCAGAGCTTGGCTTCCGCATCGGTCGCATAGGCGCGCAGACGCCAGCCGTTGGCGATTTTGAAGCGGTCGAGCTTGGAGGGCTTTTGGGGCAGAAGAATCTCCGTGTGGCTGAAACAGCGAAGTTGATGAGTCGTGAGGTACACCCTCCCCTTGAGGGGGGTCGGCACAAAGTGCCGAGGTGGGGTGATCATGGCAAACTCCGCAGCCAAACAATTATCACCCCCACCCGCCGCTGCGCGGCGACCTCCCCCCCCAAGGGGGAGGTGTTCACTACCATCCGCCGCCGCCACCACCGCCGCCACCCCCGCCGGAGAAACCGCCACCGCCGCCTCCCCCACCGCCGAAAGCGGAGGACGAGCTGGAGACGGGTGCGGGGATGGTTGAAGCGATGGTGGACGCCATGGAGGACGAGAAGTCGCCGATCGTTCCGCCGATATTGCCGGGGTTGAAATTGCCGGAATACCAGAGCGGTGCGTAGGCGGCCGCCGCGCCACCCGCAGCGGTGGCGAGCCAGGTTTCAAAGGCGCTGGACCACGGCTTTTCGACACCGAGTGCGACTGCATAGGGCAGCAGCTTTTCGAAATGCTGTGGCGACATCTGCGGCGCGCCCTGCATGTTCATTCGGTCGCGCTCGGCGAGCGTCAGATATTGCCTGAGGCCGGCGATGCCATCCATCATCTTGCGCCCGAGTGGCGTCGGCGCACCCATCAGAAAATAGAAGACGACGTTGAGCGCGAAAATGCCGACGATAGCGGCGACCAGCGGCAACAGGCCCGCTTCCCACAACGGCACGACCGCGGCGGCAAAACCGCTAACGGCAATCGAGACGAAGACGAAGCCGAAGAAGGCAAAAATCAGCACCGAAATGATGCGCTGGGCGAGGCTGGCACTATGCCTGCGAAACCTGCGGCCGATCGAGCTGGCGAAAAGCGTTACGAAAATCGACAGGAAGCCCGGCACGATGATGAGCGGCAGGGCATTTTCATGCAGGCGGCCGAAGATGACAATGGAAGCCAGGATGAGGATCGACAGTGCGATACCAGCAATAACATAGAGCGCATTGGCCTTGTAATATTCGTCGCGATGGTTGCGCTCGATCGCGCTGCGGAACTTCGCACCGAGTCGCTGCACCGCCTCGCCATTTTCCTTGTCGATGACAAGTGGAGAAAATGGCCCGACGGCTTGCATGATCACCTTGTCGCCGCCACCGAGATCGCTGCCTGCCTTGCCCGTCGGGCGCATAACGACCTTTTCCTTCAGGTCGTCCAAGATGACATAGCCGCGCACGGCGAGATCGATCGCCGTCGCTGAGAATGCCGTCCAGCCGGAGCTGGCAAAGCCCCTATTGTCGATATAATTGACGAGCGCGGGAGAGATGCCTTCGGGTGGGTCCCAGCGCGGAACCATGACACCCGGCGGAGGATCGCGACCGACGGCGATCCAGCTTCGCAGGTAATATGCGAACAACAGGATCAACCCGCCGACGGCAATGATCGTATCGAGATGATCCCGAAGGAACCAGCCCCATTGCTGGCTGTCGCTCGGCGGTGTGATTGCGCCCTTCGCGAGCTTGATGGCAACCGTCAGACCTTCGCCGGCTGCGAGCGGCCTTGTCGTCGCAAAAGTAACGATATTGCCCTGTTGGTTTGCACTTGCGTTCTTGCCGGTAGCGCCGAGCGGCCCCGTAAAGAAGGCAAGCTGCTGCGGCTGTACGCCCTCCGGCAGGGTGACGGCCGCCTTGGCATTGATGATTAGGAACAGCCAGCCGTTGCCAGTCACGTTCCAATAAAGCTCGTCATGATCGCCGAAATAGCGCATTTGACGATTGGTATCGTAGGTAAGGCGGAATGAATGCGGGCCTGGGTTGAGACTTCTGTCGGCGTTACCAATGTAGATGCGCACGCCGCCCTTGATGCGCTCGCTATGCCAATCCTCCGGCTGCCCATCGCGCTCGACGGAGACGACCTTGAAATCCACCTCGATCTCGCGGCCGTTGGCATCGGTCATTGTCAGCGGGAAATCCCGGAAGATGCCGCGGCGGATGTTTTGGCCTTCGGCATTGACGGAGATCGTCTCGACGACCTGCATGGAGCCGTCACGATGCAGCGCGATCGCTTGATCGAAGTTGGTGATGAGCTCGGCTGCCGTCACCGCCGTTGCACAAAGCAGCAGGCACAAAGCCAGGAAGAACCCGCAAAGCCGTGTCATCACTCCCCCCAAAGGATGGCCGCGACGCCGTTGCCGGCGCCGCTTCACGTCAGGAACATGCCTGCGCTCAGCCTCCCTTGAGATGGCGGAGCGTCAGTCTTCGTAAACGACACCAAGAGACGCCAGCACGTTCCAGTAGGACGGGAAGGTCTTGGCGACGCAATCAGGGTCGAGAATGGTGATGCCGCCGATCTTCAGGCCGGCGAGCGCAAAGCTCATGGCGATGCGGTGATCGGCAAAGCTGTCGATTTCTGCCGGCAGCACCTTGCCGGCGAGGCTCGGATCGGATGCGACGATGAGATCATCGCCCTCTTCAGTCCCGAGGTTCGGCACGATGCGGGACAGGCCGCTCGACAAGGCGCGGATGCGATCGCATTCCTTGACGCGCAGGTTCTCGATGCCGACGAAGCGCACCGGCGTTTCATTGAAGGCGGCGAGAACGGCAAGCGTCGGGATAGCATCCTGCATCTGCGAGCCGTCAATGACGGCGGGCAGATGCGGAAACTTCGAGATCAGATCATAGGCCTTCGCATCCGGCTGCGAGAATTGTTCCGCCGGCGTGCCGAGATTGATCTTGCCACTGCTCAACACTTCAGCTGCCCAGAGATAGGTCGCAGCGGAGGCATCGGGCTCGATCACGAAGTCCGCGGCATGATAGCCGGTGGGCTCGACGCGCCAGGCAACCGGGCTCACACGCTCCACTTTGGCGCCGAAAGCGCGCATGGCAGCAACCGTCAGATCGATATAGCCGAGAGCCCCGATATGCTCGCCGAGCAGTTCGACGTCGACAGCGCGGTCACCGCCGGCAGCCATCATCAACAGAGCCGAAACATACTGGCTGGACAGGCCGCCATCGATCTGCACGCGGCTTGCCTCGAAGCGGCCGGTGCCGTTGATGGTGACGGGCGGGCAGCCGGTTTCCGTGGAGGCATCGACGCCGAGCGAGCGCAATGCGTCGACGAGCGGGCCGATCGGCCGCTTGCGCATATGGGCATCGCCATCGACGATGACCTTGCCGTCGACCAGCGCTGCAGCTGCCGTCAGGAAGCGCGTCGCCGTGCCGGCATTGCCGAGGAAAAGCGGGGCAGCCGGCGCCTTCAGCTTGCCGCTGCCGGTCACGATGAAGGTCGTGTCGTCGGGCTCGTCGATGACTACGCCCATGGCGCGCAGCGCTTCGGCCATATAGCGGGTATCGTCGCTCTTCAGCGCGCCGGTCAGCCGGCTCGTGCCCTTGGCAAGGCCCGCGAGCAGCAGTGCGCGGTTGGTGATCGACTTCGATCCCGGCGGCATGGCGCGCCCGGTCAAAGGCTTGCCCGGCGGGATAATCGTGAGTTTGGCTCTACCCATCATCATTCTCTTTGGTCAGTCAGGAAAGCGGCCGATGGCCAGCGGTCGGCATCCTTTACCGCCTCACATGAAAAACTGATAGCGGAAATCTCAGAACTTTACCGTTGGAACGGCACGGTCCGCTTCGTTTGATATCTCGAAATAGGCCTTCTTGGTAAAGCCAAAGGGGCCGGCGATGAGATTGTTCGGGAAGGTCTCGACCTTGACGTTCAGATCGCGCGCGGCACCGTTGTAATAGCGGCGGGACATCTGGATTTCGCCCTCGACGCCCTCCAGGGAGCGCTGCAACTCGAGAAAGTTCGTGTTGGCCTTGAGATCGGGATAGGCTTCGGCGAGCGCGATCACGCGGCCCAGCGCCTGCGACAACAAACCCTCCGCCTGACCGCGGGCGGCGACATCCCCAGACGGCACGGCCTGCGCCTTGTTGCGCAGTTCGACAACCTCTTCCAAGGTCTGGCGTTCATGGCCGGCATAGCCTTTGACCGTCTCGACCAGATTGGGGATGAGATCGGCGCGGCGCTTCAACTGCACGTCGATGCCGGACCAAGCCTCCTCCGCCACCTGGCGTGCACGGACGAGCCCATTATAGGCGAAGACGACATAGAGCGCGGCCAGCACTATGATCGCTAGAAGAACAAGCATCTGAAATCCCCCGTGGCGACTGCAACCCAAGGGACACTAGGCAGATTTTGTGCCAATGTCACCCGGCTTTAATGGCGGCGCAGAGCCAAGATAGGCTGTGGCGATGCCCAATCCCGGGGAAGCTTGCCTCAGGCGGCCTGCTGGTTCCAGTTGATGCCGCCGGCATCGGTCAGCAGGAAAGCCTCGCCGCAAGCCTTGGCAAGCGTGCGCACGCGCAGGATGTAGCTCTGGCGCTCCGTCACGGAGATGACGCCGCGGGCGTCGAGCAGATTGAAGACGTGGCTCGCCTTGATGCACTGGTCGTAAGCCGGAAAGACGCATTTGTGCAGGCGATGATTTTCACTGTCGCCCGGCGCGCCGGCTGCCAACAACGCCTGGCATTCCTTCTCGGCATCGATGAAATGGCGGTGCAGCATCTCGGTATTGGCATATTCGAAATTATGCCGGGAATATTCCTGCTCGGCCTGGAGGAAGACATCGCCATAGGTGATCTTGTCTTCGCCCTCGAGGCCGTTGAAATTCAGGTCATAGACACTGTCGACACCCTGAACGTAGGTCGCAAGACGCTCCAGACCGTAGGTCAGCTCACCGGCGACGGGTGCGCATTCGATGCCGCAAACCTGCTGGAAATAGGTGAACTGCGAGACTTCCATGCCGTCGCACCAGCATTCCCAGCCGAGACCCCATGCGCCGAGCGTCGGGCTTTCCCAATCGTCCTCGACGAAGCGGATATCGTGCAGCAGCGGATCGAGGCCGATCGCCTTCAGCGAGCCGAGATAGAGCTCCTGCAGGTTCGGAGGATTGGGCTTCAGGATGACCTGATACTGATAATAGTGCTGTAGGCGGTTCGGGTTCTCGCCATAGCGACCGTCGGACGGACGGCGGGACGGCTGGACATAGGCAGCCCGCCAAGGCTTCGGACCCAGCGAACGCAGCGTGGTGGCCGGATGAAACGTGCCGGCGCCGACTTCCATGTCGTAGGGCTGCAGAACCGCGCAACCCTTGTCGGCCCAGTAATTGTGCAGCGTCAGGATCAGCGCCTGAAAGGAGCGCTTCGGGTTCATATGGTCGGGCACGTTGGCAGTCATGGGAACTGATTTCTTCCACTAGCGAATTGTTTGGCGGACAGGTGCCACGCCGGGGCGAATGGGTCAAGTTTTTACTCTGCGGAGTGCAGGGACATTACCCGCCCTTGATCCCAGGGGGCATCAAAATGGATTGACGATGGTCAACTGCTTCTCGACTATCAGGCCGGCGTGCAAATCTTCCGAATAAAACCGCTCGCAGCCAGCCTCGATCGCTGCCGCCATCATAGTCGCATCATAGAAAGAAAGCCGATAGCGCTGGGCAAGATCCAGCCCCGCCAACGTGATCTTCTCACTTACCGCAACGATGGTGGCCGACAAAGCGACGACAGCATCAACCGCCTCGCGAATGTCAGCCCACGGCATATTGAGTTTCTTACGTCCAACATTGGCAAACTCGTTCAGCGCCTGGGCGCTGATGACGAATGGCTTGGCCAGCAACGCTTGTGCCTTTTCGGCCCGCTCGTCCTCCGTAAATGCATAGAGGAGAACGTTGGTGTCGAGAAAATCCGAAGCGGGACGCATCAGCGAGAATTGGCATCTTCGCGATCAAACTTCCAATCCTTGGGGAGTTTGAGCTTGAACGATCTGACCTTTTCCAGGGCCTTCTGTCGCCTGTCGTCGCGCTCGATCTCGAAGGCGTTTCCCGTGCCGACACGCACGACGATATCGTCGCCCTCCTTCAGATCAAGCGCATCCACAACCGCAGAAGGAATGCGGATGGCTAAACTATTCCCCCATTTTGCGACCTGCATGAAACACTCCAATGATATACATTATACAAAGTATATCAAAACTCGCGAACGAAGCAATTTGACTTACTCATCCTCGCGCTTCACATGATACTCGCCGGTTTTCGGGTCCTTGACCAAGGTTCCCATCGCGCCGGTACGGCGTTCCGTTTCGGCGCGGCGGGATTTTTCGGCGAGCCGCTGGGCATCGCGCACGAAACGTCGATACAGGAACCAAATCCCGCCGACGGCGATGATGAAGAAGATGATCCGGGACATTAGCCAGCGCTCCCGCCTACAATCCGTACCGCCCCCACAATGCCTTTTCCTCTGCCGCTTCCGCAAGCCCGGATGCAATCCCGGCGCCGAGGCCATCCACGCCGCCAAGCGAAATGCCGGGAGCCTTGCGGCCGAAAAGGCTGCGCGGCGTGGTGATCAGCGTTGGCTTGACCTTGTCGCCGAAGCGCTTCCTCAACTCCTGACGCATGTCTCCCAGGCCGTCGATCAGGCCAAGCTCCAGCCCGCGGCTGCCGGTCCAGAACAGGCCGGAGAATACCGCTTCGTCCGCCGAGAGCTTTCCTGTGCGACGATCGAGCACCATGTCGATGAAGACCTTGTGGATTTCGAGCTGCAGGCTCTTCAGATATTCGATGTCCTTTTCCTTCTCCGGTTGGAACGGATCGAGGATCACCTTGTTCGCACCGGCTGTGTAGACGCGGCGCTCGACACCGATCTTCTTCAACAACTCCGGAAAACCGAACCCGCCGGAAACGACGCCGATCGAACCGACGATGGAGGTGGCATCGGCAATGATCTCGTCACCTGCGAGCGCGATCATGTAACCACCAGAGGCTGCGACATCCTCAACGAAGACCAGGACCTTCTTATCTTTCTCGGCGGCCAGATCGCGGATGCGATTGTAGATCATCCGCGACTGCACTGGAGAGCCGCCCGGCGAATTGACGATAATGGCGACGGCCGGCGCCGTCTTCACGTTGAAGGCCTTTTCAAGCGCCTGCGAAACGCCGGCGAGATTCAGCGATTGCCGCAGCGGACCACCACCGGAAGAGATGACGCCGCTCAGACGGACGACGGGTACGATCACCTCCTCCTTGCGGAAGCGCTTCGGAAGCATGCGTCTCAAGAACCCAACCATTCGTCATCCCTGTTTCATGATGTTTGTTGCCCGTGATGTATGCATGGAAACGCCAAACACAATATTGCGGATCGTATTTGATGCCCTGATGCTGAGCGCGCCGAATGGCTAGCGGCGCGGATACGAAGTGCGGCCGTTGTTCATGTCATCGACGAAATCGGTGAATTTATGCGTTCCCTCGCCATGCATGATCAATGGTGCCCGAAGCGCCAGTCTGGCCCTCGAACCCTTGATTGCCGTCACCAGAATGCGCACCGCACTCTCACCCTCGCGGGGATGGATCGGCGTGATTTCAATGCCGCCGAAGCGGCGGCCGCAGGCGGCGATGATCTCGCCGATCGATTCTGGCCGCGCGATCAGCGAGAGCTGGCCGCCCGGGATCATGATCGCGCCTGCCGTGCGGATCCACCGTTCGAACAGCCCGTCGGTCATGGCATGCGCTTCGGCCTTCAGCGCATCCGGTGTCAGCCTGTCACTGGCATCGTTGAAGGGCGGGTTCATGATGACGTGGTGGAAACTGTCGTCGACGAGACCCGCTTCGTTGCGGTCCTTGCCGGTCAGCGTGACATCGGCTTCGATTACCGAGACGCGGCCGGTAAAACGCGCATTTTCCGGCAGCAGGAGGCTCTTGCGCGCGAACTCGGCCATATCGGACGAGCGCTCGAATAGCACGACCTCCGCTCGGTCAAGTCTCGAGGCCACAGCGATTCCGGCTGCTCCGGCGCCCGCGCCGAGATCCGCCACCCGGATCGTACGCTCATCTGCGACAAGCGCTGCGAGCAGCATGGCATCCATGCCGGAGCGGTGCCCCCGGCCCTTCGGCTGCACGACATGGAAGGCGCCGCGGTGGAAGGCATCAATGGTTTCGGAGAGGCTTTCAGTCATGGCGAACCTCAGGACCGGGCCGGGCGCAACTCGTCGCCGAGGCCGGCATCGACGAGGATCCGCCGGGCCTGATCGGCACGCTCCTCCTCCACCAAAAAACGGCGCGGCAGCATCCCGAGGGAGCCTTCCAGAATGCTCATGGCCTGGTCCGCAATGAAGCAATGAATTCCCGCATCCTTCATCAGGCTCTCAGCGAATGAGAGAAGGACCGGGTCATTGGTACGGATCAACTCGTGCATAGGCCTTAGAATTCCTGTCAAATTTACGCGACGAGACAATTCGCCTCTTGCCGCCCGTTTCGCCCCTTCTTATTGTGCTTTGCAGAAAATGAACAGGAGTCCGGATCGTTGGGCGTCGTGATACCGCTGGAAGAAAGCAAGAATAAACTGGCATCCATCAAGCCGTTGGTGGACCTGACCAAGGCGGATATGGAACGCGTCAATCAGCTCATCCTGTCCAAGGCCGGCTCTGATGTGCAGATGATCCCGGAGGTTGCAGAGCACCTCATTTCCTCTGGCGGCAAGCGTTTGCGGCCGATGCTGACCATCGCGTCTGCCGCTCTTTACAGCTATCAGGGCGACAATCACATCAAGCTCGCGACATCGGTCGAATTCCTGCATACGGCGACGCTGCTGCATGACGATGTGGTCGATGAAAGCGATCTGCGTCGCGGCAAGTCCACCGCCCGGATGATCTGGGGCAATCAGGCAAGCGTGCTGGTCGGGGATTTCCTGCTCGGCCAAGCTTTCCGCATGATGGTGGAAGTCGGCTCGCTCGATGCTCTCGACGTCTTGTCCTCGGCTGCCTGCGTCATCGCCGAAGGCGAGGTGCTGCAGCTTTCCGTTTCCAAGAACATGGAGACGACGGAAGACGATTATCTCTCGGTCATCCGCGCCAAGACTGCAGCGCTCTTTGCCGCTGCAGCTGAAGTCGGCCCGATCGTCGCCAATGCCGGCAAGGGGGAGCGCAACGCGCTGAAGTCCTACGGCACCAATCTCGGCCTCGCCTTCCAGCTTGTGGACGACGCGCTCGATTATGGCGGCAAGGCTGCCGATCTCGGCAAGAATGTCGGCGACGATTTCCGTGAGGGCAAGATCACGCTGCCTGTCATCCTCGCCTATCGCCGCGGCACCGAAAAGGAACGCGCCTTCTGGCGCGAGGCCATCGAAACCGGCAACAACAGTGACGAGAATCTCGAGAAGGCTCTCGGCCTGATCACGAAATATGGCGCGCTGGCCGACACAATTGCCCGTGCCGTCCATTACGGCACCATCGCGCGTGACGCCCTGGCACCCCTGCCGGAAACGCCTTGGAAATCGGCACTTCTGGAAGTGATCGATTTCTGCATCGAACGCGTTAATTGATGGCGGCTGCCTGAATTTGTTGCAGGGCCGCTTCAAAAAAGCCATCCTGTTGTGAATCAGTTGACACGAACGCTTTATGCCGCCGGCGTCTTCGCCGGCTGTCCCTTGATGAAAGGCTTTCTAATGCGGCAGAGACTTGCCATCCGTTTCCTCTCGGGCGTAGCCCTGGCGGCGGTCCTTTCGGTGTCCGCCCTGAATGTCGCGCGCGCCGATGATAAGCCGGCGGCAGCACCGGAGGCCAGCGCCGCGGTCGCCTTCGATACGGATAGTGTCGATACCTTCGCAGGCGCTTTCCTCGCCGCCCGTACCGCCGATGTCGATCACGACTACAATACTGCCATCGCGCTCTACAAAAAGGCGCTGATGATCGACCCGAGCAATCCGGAAATTCGCCAGCGGCTGATGATCTCGCTGCTGCTGAACGGCAATCTGGAAGAGGGCGTCAAATACGCCAACGAGCTGAAGAGCGACCCTTCCGTCGAACGCGTGACCACCATCGTGCGCGGCATGGATGCCATCCGTCGTCACGAATACCGTACCGCCCAGGAAATCCTCAAGTATAGCGGTCCGAACGATCTCGACCGGATGATGACCAATCTGCTCGCCGCCTGGGCTCGCGCCGGATCCGGCCGCGGCAAGGAGGCCATCTCGATGATCGACAAGATGAAGGGCCCGGATTGGTTCAACATCTTCAAGAACTATCATGCCGGCGCCATTGCACTGACGATAGGCGACCTGAAATCGGCACGCTCGCACCTCAACGATGCGATCCTCGACAAGACCGGCGGAGCGACGGCTCCCGATACGTTCATGCGCGCCGTCATGGCGCTCGCGCGCCTCGAAGCCAAGGCCGGCGACAAGCAGAAGGCCCTGGATGCAATCTCCGTCGGCGACAATCTCGTCAGCAATTATGCTCCGTTGAATGCGCTGCGCGACAGCATCAGCAAGGGCGATACGCCGGACCAGCAGGTCACGAATGCCAGCGAGGGTGCGGCCGCCGTTCTCTTCACCATCGGTGCCGCGCTGAACCGCGACGGGGCCGAGGATGTCGTCTCGCTTTATCTGCAGATTGCCAATTCTCTCGACCCCAAAGCGGCCGATACGCTGGTGTTGCTCGGCGGGCTGGCCGAAAAGCAGGAGCAGACCGATCGTGCGATCGGCTTCTACAAGAAGGTGCCTGATGACTCGCCAATGGCCCGCATCTCCGAGCTGCAGCTCGGCCTCGCACTCGCCCAGGCGGGTAAAGTCGACGATGCACGCAAGCATCTGAAGGCGCTGATCGATTCCGATCCCAACGATGTCCGCAGCTATCTCGCCTATGGCAGCGTCCTTTCGGATGCCAAGGACTTCCAGGCCATGGCCGACAATTACGACAAGGCCGTACAGATCATCGGCCCCGTGCCAAAGCGCAGCGACTGGGCGGTGTTCTTCCAGCGCGGCATTGCCTATGAGCGGCTGAAAAAGTGGGCGGATGCCGAGCCGAACTTCAAGAGGGCCCTTGAGCTCAATCCGGATCAGCCGCAGGTGCTGAATTATCTCGGCTATTCCTGGGTCGATATGAACATGAACCTCGACCAGGGTCTGGACATGATCAAGAAGGCCGTCGATCTGAGGCCTGACGACGGCTATATCGTCGATTCGCTTGGCTGGGCCTATTTCCGCCTCAACCGTTTCGACGATGCCGTGAGCGAACTGGAGCGGGCAGCACAGCTCAAGGCCGGCGACCCGACGATCAATGATCACCTCGGCGACGCCTACTGGCGAGTCAATCGTAAACTCGAAGCCGTCTATCAGTGGAATCGGGCGCTCGCCTCGAAGCCGGAAGAGGCCGATATTCCGAAGATCAAGGAGAAGGTCGAGAAGGGCTTGCCGCCGCGCGACAACGATCCGAAGACCGTCGACAAGAGCAAGCAGCCCGATCCGGCGCCCGCCCCCTCGTCCGACACGAACGCTCCGGCGCCGGTCGACAAGAAGTCCTAAGACTTCCATGAGCACGATCTTGGCAGCGGGTGATTTCGACCTTACGGAAGAAGCGCCCGCAAAGATCAATCTTGCGTTACATGTCACGGGGCGCCGCGCCGACGGCTATCATCTGCTGGACATGCTCGTCAGCTTTGCCCGCCACGGCGATCGTCTTTTCTTTCGCGCAAGTGCGGATGACGATTTCAGCCTTTCGGGACGGTTCGGCCCGTTGCTTTCGGCCGATGCCGAGGCCGGCGACAATCTCGTGCTCAAGGCGCGCGATCTCTTGCGCCAGGCAGCCAATTCATCCGGTCTCGATGCTCCCGCCGTCCATATTCATCTGGAAAAAAACCTGCCGATCGCATCGGGCATCGGCGGCGGTTCGGCGGATGCGGCGGCGGCATTGCGTGGGCTCATGCGGCTCTGGCGCCTCAGCCTGCCTGAAGGCATCCTCAAAACGATCACCCTGAAGCTTGGCGCCGATGTGCCGATGTGTCTTTCGAGCCGGCCGCTGATTGCGCGTGGAATTGGCGAGGCGATAGATTTGCTGCCTTCCTTTCCTTCTTTTCCGATGATTCTCGGCAATCCGCTCGTCGGCGTCTCCACGCCTGACGTGTTCCGCCAATTGTCGCGCAAGGATAATCCGCCATTGCTGTTTCCGTCGCAAATGCCGCAGGGTCAAGGCGAATGGATCGACACGATCAAGGCCCTGCGCAACGATCTCGAACCGCCGGCGCGCTCGATCTGCGGCGAGATTGGCGTGCTTTCCGGCCTGATCGAAAGCGAATCTCCGATCCTGACGCGCATGTCCGGCTCGGGCGCCACCTGTTTCGGCATCTTCGCGGATGCCGAACGGGCGAAGAAAGCCGCCGCCTCGCTTCACAGACAGAAGCCGGACTGGTATTTCCAGGTAACGGAGACGATCGCGGGAGAGGCATGATGGCAGGTCCGGTCAACGAAAGATCCTTCATTCCCATCGGCATCGCAGTATTGACCGTTTCCGATACGCGCACGCTCGCCGACGACAAATCCGGCGATACGCTGGTTGCCCGCATTGCGGAAGCCGGCCATAGGCTTGCTGCCCGCGCCATCGTTCCCGACGACAGGGAGCGCATCCGCGCGCAGGTGGAAGCCTGGACCAAGGACGATACGGTCGATGTCGTGATCACCACCGGCGGCACGGGCTTTACCGGCCGCGACGTCACGCCGGAAGCGCTGGAGCCTTTGTTCGAAAAGCGCATGGATGGGTTTTCGGAAGTCTTCCATCGCATCTCCTATGACAAGATCGGCACGGCGACCATCCAGTCGCGGGCCACAGGCGGTGTGGCCAATGCCACCTTCATCTTCGTATTGCCGGGCTCTCCCGGTGCCTGCAAGGATGCCTGGGACGGCATCTTGAAGGCGCAGCTCGACTATCGCCACATGCCCTGCAATTTCGTGGAGATCATGCCGCGCCTCGACGAGCATCTAAAGCGCGGCGCCGGCTCGAGATAGGTCTTCTGCTCGCTGCGATATTGCGTGGCGGTCATGCCTTCGGCAGGACAGGAATTGATTCCCAGGAATCGCCGCTGAGTATGATGCAGCTCCGGCCGGATACGTCGCTCATAAGCAGTGTCCAGTTGCCGCTCTCAGCAGCATAGATCTCAACGATCGTGCTTTGATCGAGCTTGCCGACAGCCGAAAGCTTTTCCGAAAGATGGTCGCCAAGAAACGCGACGATATCGACGCGCCTGGCACAGGCCAAGGTTACCTGAGCGGCGGCATTGCCGGGGGAAAGAATTGCACTCGCAACGAAGAGAGTTGCCATGAGGCGGTAGAGCATCGTGCGTTTCATAACGCACCTCCTTTCGCCGAAATCCCGGCGAAAAAGGAGAATTCCGATGACCAATTCCGCCTGATATCGGCATCTTCATGGTCGGTCACTAACGCGACACGCGTAGGGTGCCGCCACACACGAATTATCGCAGCTATTCCCGCGTTTACAAATGGAATCTGCGAAACGTGAAACCCTATCGCGCCGCGCGCGCCACCCAGGACGGAATGAGTTCGCTTGAAAGCCTGCGGCCCTTCTGGCCCTTGGCAAATTCCGCGAGCTGCATGCCCGACCTGGCGATCGCGATGGCCTGGTGCTTCGAAAGCAGCAGGCCCAACTCCAATGGCGGCGAACGGCGGCCGATCCGCTTCAGAAAGGGCCGCCGATAGCCGCGCGACGCGGTAAACCGCGCCGGGCCTTTGTTCAGGGAGACATATTCGGCGACCTCGTCGATCCAGCCCGCTTGCGGCCGCGCGCCCGGCTCGACCAGCAACAGCCATTCGCCGCGGGCCGCCCGCAATATGTCCTTGATATCCCACTGCGAGTAAAAGCGGCAGCCGGCAGCATCCGCCACTTTCGATGTGCCATCACTCGAACCGTGATCGAGCACGATCACGTCGCTGACCAGCCCCTCGACCGCGCCTGCCACCAATGCCGCCAATGTCTGCGCCAGCTCGGGTTCGTGATCCTGGCATTCGATGATGACCGTCAACATTGGCCATTTATAGAGCGGCGCATAATTTATTGCCAGCACCCAACCTTCGGCTCCAAACGTTTAAGAAAAGCATCATATGCCGCCGGAAACACTCACCGCCGGTATCGCCAAACACCTCCTCTCAACGAGGTGGAAAATGGTGATTTCGGATTTTTGTTCTTGCAATGTTCTCATTTATCGGATAGGAATTTAATCATCTTAGACGCGGCGTGCGATGGCATAAGCCGCCCGGAGCTACCGATGAACGAGCAGTCCCTTGCAGGGCAGGCCGCTTTCGCGCCTGCCAATACGGCAGATGTTGCCAACGCTTTGATCGCCGATTCCGGTCTCAGGGTCGATGTCGAGCGTCGGCGCGGACGCGGCGCCGGATTGAACCCGAGCGGCCGGTTCGAGCCGCAGCAGCGCGAGGCCTTCGACGACGGCTGGCAGAGCTGGGAAGAGCTGCCGCCTTTCAAAACCGAAGTGCAGGTGGAGAAGCCGCGCACGGCCATTACACGCAACGAATCGCCCGACATACCCTTCGATCGATCGATCAACCCTTATCGCGGCTGCGAGCACGGCTGCATCTACTGCTTCGCGCGGCCGACGCATGCCTATATGGGCCTGTCGGCAGGGCTGGATTTCGAATCGAAGCTGTTTGCCAAGCCGGATGCGGCCAAGCTTCTGGAACGCGAACTAGCAAAGCCCGGCTACAAGCCGCGCGTCATCGCCATAGGGACGAATACTGATCCCTACCAGCCGATTGAGAAGGAATGGCGGATCATGCGCCAGATCCTCGAAGTGCTGAACCGGGCGAACCATCCCGTTGCTATCGTCACCAAATCTGCGCTGGTCATGCGCGATATCGATATTCTAAAGGAGATGGCCGCCAAGAACCTTGTGCGGGTGGGATTGTCGGTGACGACGCTCGACCGCAAGCTCGCGCGCACCATGGAGCCCCGGGCGGCGACGCCGCCACGGCGGCTGGAGGCGATCCAGGCTTTGAACGAGGCCGGCATCCGCACTGCGATCATGGTGGCGCCGATTATCCCTGCCCTCAACGATCATGAAATCGAGCGTATCCTCGACGCCGGCAAGGCCGCCGGCGCGCAGGAAGCAAGCTATGTCATTTTGCGGCTGCCGCTTGAGGTGAGCCCGCTCTTTCGCGATTGGCTGCTGCAGCATTATCCAGATCGCTATCGCCACGTCATGTCGCTGATCCGCTCGATGCGCGGCGGCAAGGATTACGATGCGGAGTTCGGCAAGCGCATGAAGGGCGCCGGGCCTTATGCCTGGCAGATCAGCCGCCGATTCGAAATGGCGACGCGCCGGCTCGAGCTTACGCGCCGCAATATCGCTTTGCGCGACGATCTGTTCGTGCCGCCAGACGGCAGCGGCGTCCAGTTGTCGCTGCTTTGATATTCCTTGCGGGTTTTCCCTGACCCCGCTGGAAAAGCCCCCCGGTTCGCCGCCCTGATCCACCGGGGGCTTGCAGGAGATCGGGTGGTGTGCGAGCTTCGCCGCATGACACGCAGCACATCACCCGATTCTCCAATGCTTTTCGAGGACGCCCCGCTCGTTCCCACGTTTGAGCTGGAGCTGATTGCGCGCCGAGCCGGCCATTGGCCTGTCGCCGGGGCCGATGAGGCTGGCCGGGGCCCGCTTGCCGGACCGGTGGTCGCCGCCGCCGTCATTCTCGACCCTGAGCGGATCCCGCAAGGGCTCAACGATTCCAAACAGCTGACCGCGGCCAGACGCGAAGAGCTGTTCGTGGAGATTCTCGCAACAGCAACGGTCTCTATCGCCTCGTCGAGTGCCGGTCGTATCGACACGACCGATATCCGCAAGGCAAGCCTCGATGCGATGCGCCGTGCCATTTGCGGACTTGCCGTGCCGGCAAGCTATGTGCTGACCGATGGGCTCGATGTGCCAGCCGGGCTTGCATGCCCGGGAAAAGCCGTCGTCAAAGGAGACGCGCGCTCCTTCTCCATCGCTGCCGCATCGATCGTCGCCAAAGTGACCCGCGACCGGATGATGGCGCGCGCGGGCATTGTCTTTCCAGCCTATGGTTTCGCAGCCCATGCCGGCTATGGCACTCCTCAGCATCGCGCTGGCATCGAGGAGCATGGTCCCTGCCCGCTGCACCGCATGAGCTTCCGTCCGCTGCGTAAAGAGGCCGTTTGAAACTCAGCCCGTCAGTCCGGCGACGATTTCAGTCGAGCATTTTCTGATATAGGCGATGTCTTCCCTGTAGATGCGATCATGTCCTTCCTGGAGATTCCGGCGATATCTCTCGATGCCGCGGGCAGCTTCCCGTTCCATGAAAATCAATAGCGCCTCAAGCCGCTCGACGATGACGTCAAGCAATGAGCTACGCTCGTTAACGGACAGGCCATAGGCATCGATAAAGATACGGGTGCGACCGACTTGGGCGGCAAGAGTGTCCATTCCCTTGATAGCGACGCCGAAGGACAGCGGCGCCCAGCGATAGACGGCATAAGCCAGATCCCACATTCGCGGACCGGGATGCGCAGCCTCGAAATCGATGATACCGCTCACTTCGCCATGGTTCAGGACGACATTGTAGGGGGCAAAATCCCCATGGCAGATTACCTCGCAAGGCGAGCGGGCCGGCAGTTGCCATGCGTAGCTAGCCGCGAGGCTTTTTGCGAACAGGGCGGAGCAATCGTGATAGCGACGCAGTAGAGATGCAGCCGACCGCAGCGCCTTTTCGCCGCGCATAGCGGCGTGGCAATCGAGATCGCCGGTATCTCCGGGCAGATAGGTTACCTGCTCCCAGACCTCGTCATATCCAGCCGGATGCGGAGCTGCATCGAAACCATACCGATGTAGCGCAGCCAGCAATGCATGGACGCCCCGTGTCCAGGTGGCCACCGGTCTCACGATGAGATCGTCTTGACGAAACGGTTCGCTGCCAGTCGTTGACTGCATCCACTCTCCCCTCATGCACTGATCTTGCCTCCCACTGTGGCGATGATCAATCATGACTGAGCATGAAACAAAAAAGCCCCGCGGAAGCAGGGCTCTTTCGAATTCGATATTGCGAGGGCTTAATTCAGCCGCGTCTTCACTTCCTTGACAGCGTCGTTGAAGAGGCCGGACTGAACGCTGCCATCGGCCTTCTTGGCAAGCACCGATTCTGCAGCGGCGATTGCCAGATCGACGGCAGCGGAGCGGACCGCCTTCATCGCATCGGCTTCGGCCTGCTTGATCTTCTGCTCGGACAGAGCCGTACGGTTGGCGACGAACTCCTCGGTCTTCTTGCGAGCCTCGGTCGTCAGCATTTCCGCTTCGCGCTCGGCTGCGGCAACAATATGTGCTGCTTCAGCCTCGGCTTCCTTGCGCTTGCGCTGATATTCGGCCAGCAGGTGCTGTGCCTCTTCACGCAGGCGCTTGGCTTCGGCCAGCTCGTTACGGATCTGATCGGCGCGGTCGTCCAGCGACTTTGCCATCATGCCGGGAACCTTGAGGTAAACGATCAGGCCTAGGAAGATGAGAAGGCTGACAAACGCGAAGAAGGTGTTGTCGAAAGAAAATTCCATGGATCAGCCCTCCTGCTTTGCGGCGGCTGCCGCAACCGCAGAGGCGACATCGGCCTTGCCGGCAACATTTCCGACCAACTGCTCGACGACAGCACCGGCGGTCTCTTCGGCAATTGCACCGACATCACCGAAGGCTTTCGCCTTGATTTCAGCAATGCGGCCTTCTGCGGCCTTGAGCTTCTCAGCCAGGCTCGCCTCGATTGTCTTGCGATCCTCTTCGGCCTTGGCCTTGGCGGCATCGCGAGCGGTGGCGCCGATGGAATTTGCCTTGGCGCGCGCAGCAGCCAATTCGCTTTCATAGGTCGCGACGGCGGCGTCGGCTTCAGCCTTCAGACGCGAGGCTTCCTCGATATCCTGGGCGATCCGGTCGTGCCGGCTTTCCAGAATGGTGCCGACGCGCGGAATAACGATCTTCTGCATGGCCACGTAGAAGATGACGAAGGTGATCACCAGCCAAAGCAGCTGTGATGGATACGTCGTATGGTCAAACGGCGGGAATACGCCGCCGTGATGGCCTTCATTCGGCGCACCCGTTTCCGTGTGCACCGCTCCGGCGGCCGGCGGTGCTTCTTCAGCATATGCCGGGGTCACAAACATGCTCACCTCCAGGTGGTCTGCAAATACAAAGAATCACGGCTCGCTGCTCGCGAACCGTGATCTATGACGCCGCTGATATCAGACGGCGAAGAGCAGGAGGAGAGCGACGAGCAGCGAGAAGATGCCCAGAGCTTCCGTAACGGCGAAGCCGAATACCAGACGGCCGAACTGGCTGTCAGCAGCCGACGGGTTGCGCAGTGCGCCGGACAGGTAGCTGCCGAAGATATTGCCGAGGCCGAGAGCCGTGCCGGCCATACCAAAGCAAGCCAAACCTGCGCCGATGAACTTTGCTGCTTCCGCGTCCATGTTGAACTCCTTTGAAATGGTTGTGCGGTGAATGACTGACGCCATTAGACGCCAATGTCTTTATCCTTAGTGGCCGCCCGGATGGATTGCGTCGTTGAGGTACATGCAAGTCAGCACCGCAAAGACGTAAGCCTGAAGGAAGGCGACAAGGAACTCGAGACCGGTGAGGGCGACGGTCATGATAAGAGGAAGAACAGCTCCGCCGATACCAAGCGCGCCGAGGGCTCCGAGCGAGGCGACAAAGCCTGCGAACACCTTGAGCGTGATATGACCGGCCAGCATGTTGGCGAAAAGACGAACAGAGAGTGAAACCGGGCGGGAGAGGAACGAGATGATCTCGATCGCCACTACCAGCGGCAAGAGAACTCCCGGAACACCTTCAGGAACGAAAATCTTGAAGAAGCCGAAACCATGCTTGATCAAGCCGTAGAAAATAACGGTGAAGATGACGAGCAGTGCGAGCGCCAGCGTGACGATGATCTGGCTGGTGACGGTGTAGAAGTAAGGAACGAGGCCGAGCAGGTTCGCCGTGAGGACGAACATGAAGAGAGAGAAGACCAGGGGGAAGAATTTCATTCCCTTCGTCCCCGCCCCCTCTTTCAACATCGAGGCGATGAACTCATAGGCCATTTCCGCAACGGACTGCAAGCGCGTCGGGACAACGGCGCGTGGCGCGCTGGCAAAATACAGAAAGCCCGCGGACAGCACTGCCGAGGCAACCATGAACAGCGAAGCATTGGTGAACGAAAAATCAATTCCACCGATATCGATCGGGATAATCTTAAAGATCAGGAACTGATGGGTAGGATCGTTTGCCACCGCTTGTTCTCTTTCATTATTCCGCTCCACCGAGCAGATGCTTCTCATCTGGAAACAACGCCGCTGCGTCGCTTCCGCTCATTTCTTACCAGGCTCACGCCCCTGCGGCTCCGGCGTCGCCACCTTGCCTGCAGAGCGTAGCACATTCAGCACGCCGGCACAGAATCCGAGAAGCAGCAAAATAATCATGCCCCACGGCGTCGTACCGAGAAAACGGTCCAGGACATAGCCCAGAACGGCTCCAACGATGATTGCAGCAATGAACTCACTGGAAAGCTTCATCGCCTGAGCGTAGCCCTTGCGGCTCTCCTCGGCGCGAACCTCCCCGCGTTCATCCTCTCTCACCGCAGCGCGCTTGTTCGCCAATTCGGCTCCAAGCTGCGCCCGCCGCTGTTCCAGACCCTCGTCGCGGTCATCCGTCATGGTGGCACCCTCCCCATTTTCGTTGCGCGCAATCCCTGTACCCCGGTCAACGCGTAAACGAACAGCAGGTTTCGCCACCTTTCGGCCCGTTTTGAAGTCGCGCGCAACATAGTTTTAGGAAAAAGCATAGTCAAGGCGTAGACACCATCTGTCCAGCCATAAATTAGCCCAATTAAATCATGAGTTTAGAGCGAAAGAGCCATATTGACCGAAAACTGAGCTGAAGAATCCTCTTCAGCCCATGCTTTCCCGTGGCTTTTTTGCCGGGGGAAGCGGCCCTGCCGCTGGTGTCAATCTGCCGGAACCAGTCGCCTCAGCTCCAGCCGCCGCCATAGGTCCTATAGAAGATGTGCATACCTATGCGGCCGACCTTCACCATTTCGGCTGCCCATTTCGGCCGGACATAGACAGCATGATAGTGAGTGGCGGAACCAACTTCCGGCAGCCAGATCTTGCCGGCGGTGACCGCCATGGCGACCTGGCGGGCAATACGCCAGTGTTCTGGCGAATTGACGCGCTCCTTGACGTTGTCACAGGCGAAGGAGAACTGGCAAGCGTTGGTCCAATCCTCATTCTGGTAGACGACGCCGCAGATGGTCTTCGGATAGGCGGGGTTGCGGACGCGGTTGAGAATAACCTGGGCGACAGCGGCCTGTCCTTTCACGGACTCGCCGCGCGCCTCGAAATAGATGCCGGTAGCAAGGCATTGCTGCTCGTCGGATGAAAAGACCGATGGCGGCAGGACATTGGCGGCCCAGGCATGATCCTTCGGGCCGATCTGCGGCACGAAACGCCCCTCGTCGTCCTGATCCTTGGCCAGAATGGAATCGAAGGGCGAGACACGGGCATAGTCCGGCGCCGGCGAGGCATAGGCGGCGGCCAGAACATCGGCATTCTGGTTGGTGACCAGATTGGCGATATAGGCCGGCATGCTCTCGTCCGGCTTTGGCGGCTCCTTCTTGTAGAAGGCGGTGGCAATCTGGATTTCCTTGCCGCCGAGGTTCGGCTTCAGGAATGCCGTGCGTTCGCCGGTTGCCGATTCCGGCCGAAGCAGCAGGCTTTGACGCTGCAGCACGGAGCCTGCGGAAAAATCCTTCGGCGGCAGCATCGGCGTGATGGCCACCACCCTGCCCTTCTTGCTCTGCCTGTTGATACGGTCCTCATCGGGCCGGGGATCGCTGCCCTTGCCTTCGGATTGGAACGCGACGCGCCGTCCATCCGGCAATATCAGACCGCCGTCTCCAATGGCAGACGACGCCTTGGCATCGCCAAAGGCCAGCTCCGCCTGATGGGTGGAGCCGGCCGGCGAATCTGTCATCACCATGCGCCAATTGGCTCCTTCCCTATCGATACCCGCAAGCAGGCCGGCAAGATCGCCATAGGCGGCCGTCGACGGAAAAATAAGCCAGGCGCAGAGCCCGAAGACAGCTGGAGAGGTCCAATTTTGTGGCAGGAACCGCGACTTGCGGCTGACATAACGCGAGCGAGACAACACCGGACTCCAAACGGCACTCGAAACCAGGAGCCGGAATAATCTCCCATTAACCTTGATGGATGGTTAATTCGGGCGAATCTATGGTCATGCAGGCGGTGAACCGAAAACAAAAGACCCGGCGGAATATCCACCGGGTCTTCTGAACCAATTGCAAGAATATCCGCGTCAGATGATGACGTGCGAGCCTAGTTCCACCACGCGGTTGGCCGGCAGGCGGAAGTAGTCCGAGGGATCGGTCGCGGCGTTGGCGAGGGCGATATAGAGCCGGTCCTGCCAGTGCGGCATGCCCGATTTCGCATCCGGCACCAGCTTGCGGCGACCGAGATAGAAGGAGGTCGACATGATGTCGAACTTCAAGCCGGTCTTGCGCAGGGTCGCCAGCGCTTGCGAGACATTCTGTGATTCCATAAAGCCGAAGCGCAACTCGACGCGCGAGAAACGGTCCGAAACCTTCTCGACGGTATAACGATCCTCCTGGGCGACGCGCGGCTTGTTGATGGTGCGGATCGTCAGGATGACGTTCTTGTCGTGGAGGACGTGATTATGCTTCAGATTATGCAGCAGCGCGGCGGGAGCCGATTCCGGATCGCTCGTCAGGAAGATCGCCGTACCCGGCACATGCGCCGGCGAGTGATCGCTCTTGCGCTCGATCGAGCTGACGAAGGATGAGAGCGGGATATCGGTATGGCGTGTCTTTTCCATAAGGATCGCGGTGCCGCGGCGCCAGGTCCACATGATGACGGTAAAGGCCGTCGCGATCATCACCGGCACGTAGCCGCCATCGTGGATCTTCAAGAGGTTGGCGCCGAGGAAGACGAATTCCAGCAGCAAGAGCGGCGTGAGCACGGCAACCGCCATCGGCAGCGTCCAGTTCCAGCGGACACGGACGAATTCAAAGGCCATGATCGAGGTAACGACCATCGCGCCGGTCACTGAGATGCCATAGGCGGTCGCCAGCGCATCCGAGGTCTTGAAGGCCAGCACCAGGAAGATGACGCCGAAGAACAGGACCGTGTTGACCGACGGCAGGAAGATCTGCCCGGTATTGGTCTCGGAGGTGAAGAGGATTTCCATGCGCGGCAGGAAGCCGAGGTGAATCGCCTGGCGGGTCAACGAGAAAGCACCCGTGATGACAGCCTGGCTGGCGATGATCGTCGCCATCGTGGCAAGAATGACCACCGGCAGGATCGCCCAGTGCGGATACATCAGGAAGAACGGGTCCGACATAGCCATGGGGTCACGCAGCACCAGCGCGCCCTGACCGAAGTAGTTTAAGGTAAGCGACGGAAACACCAGCACGAACCAGGCCCACTGGATCGGGCGGCGGCCGAAATGCCCGAGGTCGGCATAGAGCGCTTCCGCGCCCGTCACCGTCAGGAACACGGCACCGAGAACGACGACGCCGAGGAAGCCCTCGCGCATCAGAAAGGTCACCGCGTACCAGGGATTGAGCGCTGCCAGAATGCTGTAATCATCAGAAATGTGCATGATGCCGACAAGACCCATGACGATGAACCACAGCGCGGTGATCGGGCCGAAGAAACGGGCGACGGCACCAGTACCATGCGACTGGATCGCAAAAAGCAATGCCAGAATGGCCACCGATATCGGCACGATATAATCCGACAATTGCGGGGTCACGAGCTTCAGACCTTCGACCGCCGAAAGGACCGAAAGCGCCGGCGTAATCATCGCGTCGCCGAGGAAAAGCGCGGCACCCAGCAATCCCAGCAACATCAGGATGGCGGTGTGGCCGTTCGCCGTCTTCATCAACAGCGCCAGGAGCGAGAGCGTGCCGCCTTCGCCGTCATTGTCCGCGCGGAGCAGAAAAAGGACATATTTGATCGTGACGATGATCGTCAGCGTCCAGAACATCAGCGAGACGACGCTGATGACTTCGCCGCGCGTCAGGCCGTCGGCGGCCACCGGCTTCAATGCTTCGCGAAAGGCATAGAGCGGGCTCGTACCGATATCGCCATAAACAACGCCGACCGAACCGAGGGCGAGGTAGGCGAGCTTGCGAGCGTCCATTTTCCCGTCGGGAGAATGATGGGTTTCGTTAGACATTCAGGATCACTAGACTCTCAGAGCCAGCCTTTCCAGCGAAAAAAGAAAAACGGAACGATGGCGGAAACCACCATCAACAACAGCGATGCAGGGTAGCCGAAGGCAAAATGCAATTCGGGCATATGTTCGAAATTCATGCCATAGACGGAGGCGACAAGCGTCGGCGGCAGGAACACCACGGAAGCGATCGAGAAGATCTTGATGATGGCGTTCTGCTCAATGTTGATCAGCCCCAGCGATGCGTCGAGCAGGAAGGTGATATTGCCCGCGACGAAGGACGCATGCTCGGAAAGAGATTGAACATCTCTCGAAACATTGCGGCAGAGATCCCTTGCTTCGTGGTCCTGCTGCATGGCGGGGATAGCTTGAAGGAAGGTCAGCAGGCGCGACAGCGAACTCAGACTGTCACGTATCTTGCTGAGCGTACGGTGATAGCGCGCTATGTCCTTGAGCTTTTCTTCGAGATAGTTCCCCGGCCGGCGGACCTTCTTCACGCGATCGCCAAATACATGCACCGACAATATATCGACACCGGCAACCGTCTGTTCAAGGACCTCGGCGGTCCGGTCGACGATCGTTTCGAGCAGCTTCGCCAGGAGCGCCACGCCTGTGCGCCGATCCTGTGGGATACGCTGAAGCGCCGCGATGAAAAGCGCGAAGGACTTCGGCTGAGCATAGCGGATGGTGATCAACCGAGGTCCCGCCAGGATAAAGGCGACGTCGGTCAACATCGGTAGGCTGGTATCGGCCTTGCACAGGAGCGAGGCCGTCAAAAAGACCGAGCCGTCCTCGATATAGAGCCGGCTCGAGGGCTCTATATCCTTCATGTCCTCACGCGTCGGCACTTCGAGCCCAAGCAGCCGCTCGATATTGGCTTCCTCCTCGCGCGACGGATCGACCATGTCGATCCACACGGCGTCGTCGGGCAACCGATCGATGGCCGAAAGATCGGGAAGCTCGAGCGGCTTCGAACCTGAGCAATAGGCAGTTATCAACTGCGCGCTCCTGCGGCGGCGCGGATGCAGGCGGCGTCAGGACACCTTGCCCGCATCCTCTGCGATCTCACCAATGTCCGACAAAAAAAGCTCATAAAACCCCGGTCATATCCCGCCCGTCCGGCCGGGAATCCGTGTTCATGTTCCATTGCGCTGCTGTACCAATCCCTCGTCCGTCCGGGCGAAGACGCCTGCGCGGCCGAAATAAAACCACCATTTGGCGGAGATTGGTCATCGGAAACGACCGACCAGTTCCACGCAGGCGGCGCATATGCAGCAAAGCTCGCAAAGAATCAAGTCACAACCTCTTCATCGCATGCTTCGCCGCAGTTTGGCCAATCCTGCGAAGTCATAGCACAGGATGCCGACAAGACAATCCGCCGCCACGGGGAAAGCAGATCCGTCCTGGTGAATTATTCAAATACGATCGATGGCGCCGCGCGCTGTGGACTATCTGCGACTTGCTTCCAGACCTTGGCCGCGATTTCGCGATAAATATTTGCAACGACCCCGTTCGGCTCGGCGGCGACAAGCGGCGTTCCCGCATCCGAGGTCTCGCGAATGCCCATGGTCAGCGGCACTTCGCCCAGGAAAGGCACGCCGATGCGCTCCGCCTCCTTGCGAGCGCCGCCATGGCCGAAGATATCATAGCGCGCGCCGGTATCGGGGGCGATGAAGTAGCTCATATTCTCCACGATGCCGAGGACCGGAACCTCGACCTTGCGGAACATGTTCAAGCCCTTGCGCGCATCGATCAGCGCCAGATCCTGTGGCGTCGAGACGATGACGGCACCGGCAAGCGGCACCTGCTGCGCCATGGTGAGCTGCACGTCGCCGGTGCCGGGCGGCATATCGACAACAAGCACGTCGAGCTCGCCCCAGGCGACCTCGCGCAGCATCTGCAGCAGCGCCGATTGCACCATCGGCCCGCGCCAGATCATTGCGGTTTCCTCCTCGACGAGGAAACCCATCGACATGACCTTAAGGCCGTAATTCTCCATGGGATTGATGATGCGCCCATCGATCTGGGTCGGGCGCCCGGAAATCTTCAAGAGGCGCGGCATCGAAGGGCCGTAGATATCGGCATCCAGAATGCCGACCTTCAAGCCGTTGGCAAGCAGCCCCAGCGCCAGATTGACCGCCGTCGTCGATTTGCCGACGCCGCCCTTGCCCGAGGCGACCGCGATGATGGCTTTGACGCCCGGAACACCGATCTTGGCGGCGCGGGGCGGCTGTTGCGGCGCGTGCTGATGAGGATGCGAATGGGAATGGGCGTGCGGGGCAGCCTGTGCAGGTGCGGGCCTCGCCGCCGGAGCACCAGCCTTCTTGTCGGCCGTCAGCGCGACCAGGGCGCCCTTGACACCGGGCATGTCCTTGATGACGCGCTCAGCGGCAAGACGCAGCGGCTCCAGATCCTTGGCGCGCTCGGCGGGAACGGTGATGGAGAAATAGACCTTACCATCGGAGATGAACACATCGGAAACCATGCCGAGCTCGACGATATTGTGCTCCAGGTCCGGGCCGCGAACCGTCTTCAACGTTTCCAGCACCTGTTCCTTGGTGATGTCTGCCATTTCATCCTCACTGCAGAATCTTTTTCGGCAGCGCGGCATACGCGGGCGCTTTCCGAAATCATTCTGGCTTAGATAGTAGAGAGGCGTGGCTTCGCCAAACGAAATTCGGGACGCCGTTGATAAAAACGTCTTCGTTGCGGCCGGCAGGTCCGCCGGGTCCATAAAGAAAAACCCTTACCAGCCGCAACGCTCTCCCAATTCGGGAAGACATGGTCGCGGGCCGACATAGATCATTCATTTGAAATATATAGGGCAACGGCGCGAAAATCGTCTCGAAACTGCGTCGGAACCTAATCAGCGTGCCAAATAAGTAACAACCGCCGCCGATCCCTTCGCCGGGAGAAGCTATGGCGAAGGTGTCGGCGGCGGTCGCTTGATCCGCGCACGTTTTCATCGGCGCTGTTATCAAAGTCCCCTCTGGACCTCTGTTTCCTAAGAAGCAGGAAGCGTGCCAGTTTCCAAAAATCCGGAAAGCGACGAGTCTTCAGCATGTTATCTGAATCGCACCTGGAACAGGAGAGCGGATGGTCGCTGCAGAGTTCATCATATTTTATTTGCAGCGCACAAAAATTATTCACATGCTGCGCAAATTCCCATCACCGCCGTATCATGGCATCGCCGCAATGGAAGGCCTCGCTATTTTATCAATCCGACACGCAGGGCCTTGGCGACGGCCTGCGTACGGTTGACAGTGTCGAGCTTCTTGGTTGCGCGATTGAGGTAGTGATTGACCGTATGCTCCGACAGGGAGAGGATTTCGGCGATTTCGGCGCTGGTCTTTCCAGCGGCCGTCCAATTCAGGCAATCGATCTCACGGTCGGTAAGGGTGTCGACGACGCGAACATCCAGGTTACGAATTTCGGCAAGCCGGTCGAAAACGTGAACCGCAATATAAAAGAGATCCTTGATCTCCTGCGGCGAAAAGTGTTCGCGATCGCCAGCCAAAGAAACAGCGCCGCGAAGACCCGAGGCATCATGGGTCGGGAAATAAGCGAAACGCGTCATGCGGAAACGCTCAAACAAAGCCACGACAAGCTGCGATTTGTTTTCTTCGCGATTGGGATTTGCCACCACGTCATAAAGAAAAGGCAGCGTGGAGGCGCGCAGGCGCAGCAACACGGGACTGGTCGACAGCAGGCTTTCCTGATCATAGATCGACAGCAGCTCGGCCGGCCAGTTGTTGATTACCGAGCTGCTTTGCAGGTCGGAGGATGTGATCGGCGGAAGATTAAGGACCATGAAGGCGCGGCACCGGTAGGCCTCCGTCAATCCCTTCATGAAACGGAACACATCGAACTGCGTTTTAAGCCTGGTGATTTCCTCGATCAGATCCTCGTCGCGAGGGGACATTCCTGCTTGTACCAATGCCGCCATCATCAGTCTTCTTTATGTAAAAGAGGGCAAAAATACGAAGCTTCCGCTCGCTGCCCTTTACGATTAACGTCCCGGCGCCACTATCGGCAGCTCGGCACAATATAAGTTTTCCAAAATCGTGATCGCGTCGACGCCCGTTACTATTATCTCCCCCTCGTCACCTCGCTAAATCCTCTACGGCTTCAGCAATCACCTGAAGATAATGGCAGTTCTTTGCCATATCTCAACAGTAAAATTCAAGATAAACGAGCAATTGCGCTAAGATCCCGCGCCGGAGGCATTAAATCCCCCGGAGTTCCCGCAGTCGTTGCGCCAGATCTGCTGGGATCAGCGTTTGGGGCCCATGCGGTTGCGCATGTCCATCATGATCGAATCAGCGGCAACGACCACCCGTGGCGCCCATGCCTGCAGCCTCTGCTGCGTGACGCGATAGGCCGGGCCGGTCACCGAGATTCCGGCAAGCATATGACCATCATCGGACCGGATCGGCGCAGCGACGCAGCAGATACCGTTTTCGTGTTCCTCAAGATCGAAGGCGTAGCCCCGCGCCCTGATTTGCGAGATATCAGAGAGCAGCTCTGAGGCAGAGCGAAGGGTGTGCTCTGTGTAGGGGCGATATTCTAGACCTGAGATTCTCTCTGCAAGCTCGGCGTCGTCGAGCGCAGAAAGCGCCGCCTTGCCGACACCGGTACAATAGGCGGGAGAAGCATTGCCGACCTGCGAATACATCCGCACGGATTGCTGACCCTCCACCTTGTCGAGATAGATCACCTCCGCGCCCCGCAGGACGCCGAGATGCACGGTTTCACCCGTCACCTCCTGCAAACAGTGAAGATGTGGCTCGGCAATCGCCCGAAACTCGTTGCGCGCCCAACTGCGTGAAGCAAGGGTCAGGAGCCGCAATCCGATCCGATAGCGCCCGTCGCGGTCGACCTCAAGAAGCCCCTCCTCGACAAGATGCGACAATTGCCGATGCAGCGAGCCGCGCGGCTGCTCGGAAAGCGAGAGAATGTCGGTAAAGCGCATGGGGCCATCAGCCAACGCGACGAAATCGAGCAGGGAGACAAGCTTTCCGAGCGTCCCCGTTTCCCGATCGCGATGCCTTTTATTTTTTCCCGCCTCTGAACCCAGACCCATACTCATTCATTTATCTCTGGCAAAGCCGCACTGTCCTTGACACTGTGCAAGGGTAGTCCGATAATTCCATATAGTCAAATTACGTTCCGAATAATGGAACTTTTCATTGATCTTGGGAGGAGACATCTTGGCCGATATTCAGGCGCAATTTCCCGATCTGAAAGATCGCACGGTTCTCGTCACCGGCGGAGGCTCCGGCATCGGCGCAAGCCTGGTAGAGGCTTTTGCCCGTCAGGGGGCGAAAGTCGCCTTCATTGATATAGCCGAGGAACCCAGCAAGGCGCTGGCGGCCAAGCTTTCAGGTCAATTTGCCCATCCTGTTGCCTTCTACCATGCCGACCTGCGCGATGTCGGCGCGATCAAAAGCACAGTTGCGTCCGTCGAGGCCGATCTCGGGGCGGTCCGGGTCCTCGTCAACAACGCGGGTTGGGACGACCGGCACGACATCGACACCACGACCGAAGAATATTGGGACAACAATCAGGCGATCAATCTGAAGCAAGTCTTCTTCGTCTCACAGGCGGCGGCACCGGGCATGCGCGCAGCCGGCGGCGGCGCGATCATCAACTTCTCCTCGATCGTCTTCAAGATGAACCCGCCGCTTCTGTCCTCCTACGCGACCGCGAAGTCCGGCATCATCGGGCTGACCAAGAGCTTTGCCGGACGCTTCGGGCCGGAGAATATCCGCGTCAACGCCGTTCTGCCTGGAATGATCGTCACACAGCGCCAGCTCGACCTCTGGCTGACGGAGGACGGCATGGCGAAGATGATGGACCGGCAATGCCTGAAGCGCGTGCTGAGCCCCGAGGATCTGGTCGGTCCAGTGCTCTTCCTGGGTTCGGACTGCTCCGGCGCCATGACCGGACAGGCCATCACTGTCGATGGCGGTATTTTCTAATCTCAAGATTTCTGACGCAAGACTTGGAGCATTTCTTATGACGAAACCGGCATATGTCGCCGTGGACTGGGGCACCAGCAGTTTTCGGCTGTGGCTGATCGGCGAAGACGGCAGCATTCTCGCGGAGCGCCGTAGCGGCGAAGGCATGACCACGGCTGCGCAAACCGGCTTTGACAAGGTCCTGCAGGCACATCTCGACGCCGTATCGGCGCCGGACGCCGTTCCCGTCATCGTCTGCGGCATGGCCGGCGCGCGCCAGGGCTGGGTGGAAGCCGGCTACATCGACACGCCAACCTCCCTTGCCGCAATCCTCACCGCCGCTGTTTCCGTGCCCGGACAATCCCGCGATATCCGTATCCTGCCTGGCCTGGCGCAACGCAGCCAACAGGTACCGGACGTCATGCGCGGCGAGGAAACGCAGCTGCTCGGAACGATTGCGGCCGATGCCACGGGCGAACAACTCGTCTGCATGCCGGGAACCCATTCGAAATGGGTGCGCGTGCTGGATGGTCAGGTGACAGGCTTTTCCACCTTCATGACGGGCGAGCTTTTCGACGTCATTACCAAGCACAGCATCCTGTCGCACGCGGTTGC
Source organism: Rhizobium sp. BK491 (assembly GCF_014194925.1). Taxonomy (NCBI): domain Bacteria; kingdom Pseudomonadati; phylum Pseudomonadota; class Alphaproteobacteria; order Hyphomicrobiales; family Rhizobiaceae; genus Rhizobium; species Rhizobium sp. BK491. The sequence continues at coordinate 682,556 of NZ_JACIAR010000002.1, read as the reverse complement.
CGGTGCTGCAGACATGCCGGCCGACACAAAGACATTCGAGACCGCCCTCAAGACCGCCCTGGATAAGCCGGCGCTCCTCACCAATCTACTGTTTACCGCTCGCTCCGGCCAGCTTCTCAACGGGCTGACGGCAGCCGGCGCGCAGGCGCTCATATCGGGCACACTGATCGGCGCGGAAATCGCCGGCGCGCGCGCCTCTGCGGGGCAGAATGCGGCCATCACGCTCGTTGCCTCCGGCCGCCTCCAGGCGCTCTACGAAGACGCGTTCCGCGCCGTCTCCCTCCCCTTTAAGACGATCGACGCCGATGCCGCCGTCCGTCGCGGACTTTCCGCTGCGGCCGAAGCGATCTGGTTCAAGAAAGAAAGTAAAAGCTGATGACAACTCGCACCCCCTTTCCGCCCATGAAGCGCCCGCTCATTGCCATTCTTCGCGGCATCAAGCCCGAGGAAACGGCTGACATTGTCGGCACGCTGATCGAGACAGGCTTCACGGCAATTGAAATCCCGCTGAATTCGCCGGAGCCGTTCCGCTCCATCGAAATCGCTGCCAAGATGGCGCCGACCGATTGCCTGATCGGCGCCGGCACGGTGCTGACGGTCGAAGATGTCGACAGGCTTGATGGCGCCGGCGGCAAGCTCCTGGTGACACCGAATGTGGAGCCTGCGGTCATCAGCCGCGCCCGCGACAAAGGCATGGTGACGATGCCCGGCGTCTTCACCGCCACGGAAGCGCTTTCGGCCGCGCGCGCCGGTGCCACCGGGCTTAAATTCTTCCCCGCCGGCGTGCTCGGCGCCTCCGGCATCACGGCCATTCGCGCAGTGCTGCCGCCGGAACTCGTCATTGCGGCGGTCGGCGGCGTTTCGGACAAGAATTTCGCCGATTACACCAAGGCCGGCGTGCTCGCCTTCGGCCTCGGCACCAGCCTCTACAAGCCGGGAATGACGGCTGCAGAGGTTGCCGAACGTGCCAAGGTCACCATTTATGCCTATGATGCAGCCGTAGGAGCCTGATCTATGACCGATATTCATGATTTTCAGGGGAATATTCTCTGCAACACCTCCTCCGTCCTCGGGGAAGGCCCAACCTACGACCCTGATACCGATACAGTCTGGTGGTTCAACATCCTCGGCAAGGAATTGCACGAATTGCACCTGCCGACCGGCAAGAAGCAGGTTCACGAGCTGCCGATGATGGCGAGCGTGCTGGCACGCGTCGATGCGGAACGGCAGATGATCGCGACCGAACAGGGTCTCTTCCTGCGCGATATCGCAACTGGCGAATTGAGCTTCTATGCGGCCATTGAAGCCGACAAGCCCGAAAACCGCTCCAATGACGGACGCACGCATATTTCCGGATCGCTCTGGATCGGCACCATGGGAAAGCGCGCCGAGATGCAGGCGGGCGCGATCTATCATGTCGCCGGCGGCAAGGTGACCAAGATTTTCGACCAGATCAGTATTCCGAATTCCATCTGCTTCTCGCCCGATGGCACGATCGGATATTTCACCGATACCCGCGTCAGCCAGCTCATGCGCGTGCTCGTGGATCCCGAGACGGGGCTTCCGGCGGGCGAGCCGATCGTCATGGTCGACAGCATGGAAGATCCAGGCGGCCTCGACGGCTCGGTCTGCGACGCTGACGGCTATATCTGGAACGCGCGCTGGGGCTCCGGCTTCGTCGACAAATACAGCCCGGATGGCCTGCGCATCGAGCGCTATCGCGTGCCCGCCATGCAGCCATCCTGCCCCGCCTTCATCGGCAAGAATGCGGACCGGCTGGCCGTGACGACCGCCTGGGAAGGGCTGGATGAGGAGGCCCGCTCGATGCAGCCGCAGGCCGGTGCTCTTCTGGAGCTTGGTCTGACGGTGAAGGGCGTTTTCGACCCCCCATACAAGCTTTGATTGAAAGCCGCCTTTAGCCGATCAGGCTGAGGGCGGTATTATTTTGCCGGGTCATGCAGGGCGCAAGATACGTTCGGCCTCGAAACAAATTGAAATCTAAACTCGATCGTTCTCTGCGATCTAGTAATCTTTCCGGTTGTCTTTTGCCGCGGTAGCTATTGATTCCCCAACATATTCCTTTTGTTTCCGAGCTGCACGACGCAATTTCTGCAACTTTTGACGGAACCAAAACCTCCCTGAGCCATTGCTTCTAGGACCGGTCCGATAACGGCCGGCATCACAAAAGTTCCACTCGCGCTGGTAAGCATGCGCGTATGACGAAGCATGCCCATCAGAATGAAAGGTAGGTTCACGATGACTGGGAAACTCTTCACTTCCGTTGCCGCAGGCGCCATCTTTGCTACGGCGTCCGTGCTTTCACCCATGGCTTTTGCCCAGGCGCAACAGCCATCGAACGGCGGCGCAGGCAATAACGCGCCAGTGACGCAAAGCGCACCGGCAACGCCTGACGTCACCAAGCCTGCTAGCTCGGCAGCACAGAAAAGTGCTCAGGCTCCTGCCCCCGCAACGGGCGGCCAAGCTGGCTATCTGACCACACAATCCGCGGATCAGATCAGCGCCAAGACCTATATGGGCCAGTCGGTCTATAACGGTCAGAATGAAAGCATCGGCAGCATCAACGACCTGATCCTGCAGAAGCAGGGCGGTGTTGTTGCCGCCATCGTCGGTGTCGGCGGCTTCCTTGGCTTAGGCCAGAAAAACGTCGCCGTTCCTTTTGATAAGATCAGCGCTACCCAGAACCCTCAGGACGGGACGGTGAAGCTGACGACGACTGAAACGGCCGATTCCCTGAAGGCTGCACCGGAGTTCAAGACCCTCTCGATGCAGGCTTCCGAAAAGGCTGCTCAATCCTCCGGAACGTCGACAATGCCGGCAACCGATAACACGACGACTTCGTCGACCACCAACAAGTAAATATCGACGAAGTCTGGCGAAATACAGAAGCGGCGACCCTTACGGATCGCCGCTTTCTTTGACCTTTTTCAAACTCAAGCGATTTCGCGTTCGTGGCTGAGATCGAAATAATGGGTCTGCAGGTAACGAAGCGTCGCAGCGCCGTCGACCGGCTTTCCGAAATAATAGCCCTGCCCCATGGCGCAGCCCAGCGCCTTCAGCTTCGCCGCTTCGGCATGGTCCTCGATACCCTCAGCGACAACACGCAGATCAAGTCCTTCGCACATGGCAAGAACAGCCTTGATGATATGTTCGGAAGCCCTATCCGAATTCATGCGTGAGACGAACGCCCGGTCAATTTTCACCTTGTCGAAGATGAATTCGCGTAAGCGTCCAAGGCTAGATTGCCCGGTGCCGAAATCATCCAAAGAGATGCGCACGCCGACCGCGCGCAAGTCGGTGATAATGCGATGGGCCGTCTCGGCTGAGCTCATGACCGCGGTTTCGGTGATTTCGAGTTCGAGACGATGCGGATCCAGGCCGGCGCGCGTCAGGATCGCGAGAATGCTGCTGCTCGTGCCGGGGTCCATCAGCTGTGCCGAGGAGAGATTGAAGGACAGGAACAATTCGCGCGGCCACGAGAGTGCTGCCTCTGCTGCTTTTCGCAGCAGGGTTTCGGACAGCGCGTCGATGAAGCCTCTCTCTTCGGCAAGCGGCACGAAGACAGCGGGAGAGACGAAGCCGAGATCCGGATCGTTCCAGCGCGCCAGGGCCTCGAAACCGAGAACCATGTTATTGGCAAGCGAGACGATCGGCTGGAAGTGCACGTCTATGGAATCGGAAATGATGGCATTACGCAGCGCCTGCTCGAGCTGCGTCGCCCGCCTCATTTCCTGTGCAATCTCCCGGGAATAGACGGTGATCTGGCCGCGGCCGCGACGCTTTGAGCGATAGAGCGCCGTATCCGCATTTTTCAGGAGATCGTCGAACTCCTCTCCGGCGAAAGGATGGATGGCGAAGCCGAAGGAGGCGGAAAGGCGGACATTGCGATCGCCGAGATCATAGGGTGCCGACAGCACTTCGCGGATCATCTGTCCGAATTTCTCGGCACCGACCCGTTCGAAAACAAGCGGCAGCACAAAGGCGAACTCATCGCCGTCATGACGTGTCACCAGCGCGCCATCGGGTATGCAAGCCTTGAGGCGATGGGCAACCTGACAGAGTATCTCGTCACCCGCTTCAACGCCGAACAGGTCGTTGATCGGCTTGAAGGCATCGAGATTGACGATTCCGATCGTAAAGGGTGCGGGATCGTCGGCACGTTCCAGCGAAAGCGCACGCGCGCGTTCACGCATGCGATATCGATTGCCGAGCCCCGTGAGCGGATCGGTATAGGCAATTGCTTGCGGTTCTTGACTGGCTGGCCCCGGCAGCATCTCAGTCGACTTCATATTTGGTTCCGACCTTTTCTCCACCCGGGGGAAAAGCATGCCGGGGAAGTCTTAATAAAGGATGCCAAGAAGACGGTCATTCGGCACCGGCGATAAGTTGCCGTCGGTGGTGATATCATCGTAGCATTTATCTATTTTGCGCCTTCAGGGCACCGCGCATGTATTTCTGGAAGACGGTCTCGATGATGTCGGGGCTTACCGGCTTCAGAATGACGTCGTCCATGCCGACCTCGGCGCATTCCTTGCGGTCCCGCTCGAAAGCCTGGGTCAGGACGCCGATAATCGGGGTATGGGTGCCGCTGCCCTTTTCCGCGCCGCGGATCAGCCGAGTGGATTCAAAACCGTTCAGCCCCGGCAGCGAAATGTCCATCAGGATCAGTTCCGGACGATGCTCCTGCCACAGGCGCACCGCCTCGTCACCGCTTGCGGCGATCACATAGCTGTATCCCAACCCTTCGAGGATCTGCGAGAAGACGATCTGATTGATGTCATTGTCTTCGGCGACCAGGATTTGCGCCCGGCGCTCCTCACCGGCCGCACGCCGCCATTCGGATGCAAATCCGGGTTCGACGATCTCGCCCAGTTCGCCACGGATGTTGCGATTGAAATGACGCGCGATCAGGAAGGCAAGCTCGGTTGCAAGCTGCGATCCATCCAACGACAGCGCGGTAAGGTTCTGCCGTTCGGCCAGCTCAATTCCGCGCTTGCCGAGCTGGTTGTCGACGATGACCAGGTCGATCTTGACGCCATGCGCGCTCGCCACGTCCAGAAAAGCCGCCTCTTCATTCTCGTTGTGAACGACGCAGGCTTCGAAGCCATATTTCTCGAGCGTCTTCAGAGCCGCCGTTTCGGCAGCGAAATCCGGCGTGACGACGAGCACCTTGCGGCCGTTGAAATTCTCCGGAACGAAGGTTTCCATGGCGGCCGGACGGCGAGAAATGGTCTGCAGCGCAACCATCGGAACATAGGCGCGGCGATAGGAGCGATCGCTGTTTTCCCGGATGCTCGATGCCAGTGCGAACTCGTCGAAATCACCGCCATCCTTGGGGAGGTCCTGCATGGTGCTGACCAGGAAATAGCGGCCGGGCTTGCCGATGCGCTGCTTGCGGGTGACGATGTCGCGCTCGACGCCGTCACGCGCAATCTGGCGCTGCCGGGAGATCGACATTTCGCCGGTCTCGATCACATGCCGGTCGCTCTCATGAAAGCGATTGGCGAGGTCGGTGGAGAAGATATCGATGCTCTTGCGGCCGCGCACTTCGTCCGCCGCCGTCTGGTACTTGTCGCAGAATGCCCGGTTGACCGCGACATAGACGAGATTCTGGTCCTTGACGAAAACCGGAAAGGGCAGGTTGTCGAGAATATCCTCGGTCAGCTGCACGCGCTCCATGTCGACGCGCCATTGCTCTTCGCGTTTCCTGGCTTCGGACACATCGGAGATGATGCAGAAGCCAATACCCGAGGATAGCCGCCGGTTGAGGACGCGCACCCAGCGGTCGTCGGCAAAGTGCTCGGTGGTCTCGAAGCGTTCGCGCCAATGCGAGGCTATGCGCTGCGATATCCAATCGTCACGGCTGGCGGCCGTTTTTGTCTGATGGCGTTGATAGCGTACACCGGTATCGAAGACGGCGCCCAGAAAATCGCGCAGCCGCGTGGAGGGCTGCAGGAATTCCGGTGCAATCGGGAAGAAGTTCAGAACCTGACGGCTGGCAAACAACAGCTGGTCGTTCTTGTCATAGGCGAAAAAGGCGCTGGAAAGACCATCGCAAAGGGCATCGAAGAACATCGTCTGCAGACTGCCGCCGAAAGGGGCATCAGCCGTCGTCATTGCCAAAGCTGCCTTTTCAATCTCGGCAGTCATTCGTCGGATTCCTACGCTCAACCAGTTTCACAACACGGCAAATCGACAAAGCGGCATTCGCTCTGCAAGGCAAATTCGTGGAAGTTGCATGCTGGCCTTGGCACTTGAAGCAGATGGCACCTGGCTCCATTCGAGTGATGGCCACCAACCTGCCATCGAGAGCCGTCAGCATGCACGAAACGCGCCACCTGCGGTCATTTCAAGTTCTGTCTCGGCAACCTGTCATCATTCCCTTAAACATTGATTAAATTTCTCAACAAAGCACGGGCGGGAAACGAGTGGGTAAGCGCGTGCGGATCGCCTTTCCTCTTTCCACACCGGCGCGAATCCACGAGAATGCAGCCATGGCCATCAAGCAACTTTCCGAGACCCTGATCAACCAGATCGCCGCCGGCGAAGTCATCGAGCGCCCGGCAAGCGCGGCCAAGGAGCTGATCGAAAATGCGCTCGATGCCGGTGCGACCCGCATCGAGATCGCCACCGCAGGCGGCGGTAAGGCGTTGTTGAGAGTGACCGACAACGGCTCGGGCATGGAAGAGACGGATCTGGAGCTCGCAGTCCGGCGCCACTGCACCTCGAAGATTTCCGACACGTTGGAGGATATCCGTACTCTCGGTTTTCGCGGCGAGGCCCTACCCTCCATCGGCTCGGTGGCGAAGCTTTCGATTGCAAGCCGCAGAGCGGGAGCAAGCAGCGGCGCCGAGATCGCCGTTGCCGGCGGCAAGGTTCTGCATCTGCGCCCAGCGGCCGCCAATCCCGGCACGATCGTCGAGGTGCGCGACCTGTTCTTCGCGACGCCCGCGCGTCTCAAATTCCTGAAAACGGAGAAGGCGGAGGCAGCAGCGATCACCGAGGTCGTCAAGCGCATGGCGATCGCCTTTCCGCGCGTGCGCTTCGTGCTGTCGGGCAGCGACCGCTCGACGCTCGAATTTCCCGCGACCGGAGATGATCATCTCGCGCGCATGGCGCAGATACTGGGTGCCGATTTCAAGGACAATGCCATCGCGCTAGACGCGGTGCGCGAAGATGTGAGCCTCACCGGTTTTGCCGGCGTGCCGACCTTCAATCGCGGCAACTCGGCACATCAATATGCCTTCGTCAACGGACGGCCGGTGCAGGACAAGCTGATCCTGTCGGCAATCCGCGGTGCCTATGCAGAAACCATCCCCTCCGGCCGTTATCCTGTCGCTGTCCTTTCCTTGACGCTCGACCCCGCGCTGGTCGACGTCAACGTGCATCCGGCGAAATCCGATGTACGTTTCCGCGATCCCGGTCTCGTGCGCGGCCTGATCGTCGGTGCCATTCGCGAAGCTTTGGCGCGCGAGGGCGACCGGGCCGCCACGACAGGCGCGGATGGCATGCTGCGCGCCTTCACCGCTGGCCGCTCCGGCTTCCAATCGGGCTGGCGACCCGCGCCGGCAGCGGCTCCATGGACGGCGGAAACTTCGCCATCTCGCCCCTACGAACGAGCCGCCGCAGCGGCGGGATATGGATTTGCCGAAAGACCGCAGGCCGCCTTCGACGGACTTGCCATGCCGACGGCTCGCGCGGAAGTCGCACCGCCGGTGGAGCCGGTACGGGCCGAGGAACCCGCTCGCTTTCCACTAGGCGCTGCCCGCGCTCAGCTGCATGAGAACTATATCGTCGCCCAGACGGAAAACGGGCTCGTCATCGTCGATCAGCACGCGGCGCATGAGCGGCTGGTGTTCGAAGCTATGCGCAAGGCCCTGCATTCGAAGCGCCTGCCCTCGCAGGTGCTGCTGATTCCAGAAATCGTCGATCTGCCCGAGGAGGATTGCGACCGGCTGATGGTGTTTGCCGAAGAGCTCGGCGAACTCGGCCTTGCTGTCGAACGCTTCGGCCCAGGCGCGGTCGCCGTTAGGGAGACGCCGGCCATGCTCGGCGAGGTCGACGCACAGGGCCTGATCCGGCAGCTGGCCGACGAGATTGCCGAATGGGATACGGCCTCGGGCCTTGCCGCCAAGCTGGAATATGTGGCCGCGACCATGGCCTGCCACGGCTCGGTACGGTCCGGCCGGCGCCTGCGCCCGGAAGAGATGAACGCGCTTTTGCGCCAGATGGAGGCAACGCCGGGCTCCGGACAATGCAATCACGGCAGGCCGACTTATATAGAGCTGAAGCTCACAGACATCGAACGGCTCTTCGGGCGTAGCTGACCGAAGCCGTTTCCAAAAGGAACTTTTCCGCGAAATAATAGTCAGGAAAGTCACGCACGCCGTAGCGACCTTGCGTGTCATATTTGACGCATGGCGCTGTAGTGCGGTATGGCAAACGGATGAGACAGATCAAGGACGGCATCAGATGAATCTTTTCGAGGGACATGGAAATCGCGAGGCAAAAATTCGCTACCTCGACGGCGATTTCCAAATCCTGATGCCGGGTTCTTATGTAGTCTGCGCCATGACCGGCAAGCATATTGCGCTCGATGAGCTGCGCTATTGGAGCGTTGCCCGGCAGGAACCCTATGCGGACGTCATCACCTCGCTCGAAGCCGAAAAGCGCGCCGGCGCGCTGCCCAATCAGAAGCGTTGATTTCTCTTCCTGAATAACCAGACGTGGCCCTAAGCCGCTTTGCTATTGCGCTTTTCCCGCAAGCGCCGCTCTCGTGCGGCTGCAATGGCCCTGTCGATGATCAGGGCTGGGGCATTGGGATCGTCAAAGACCATATCGATCTCGATCACCCGGCAGCGCTGCAGCAGTTCGTCGGCGCGGCCATGATGGCCGATCAGGCGCACGTAGTCCTTCGACGTGGTGACGATCTCCAGCCCTTCGCGCGCGGCTATGTCGAGCATGTCGGAAACGTCGTCTTCGACGGGATGTTCGTGGTCTCCGAAGCTGCGCCGGACGGCGATCTCAGCCCCCAGCGTCTCGACCGTGCGGAAGAACTTGGCGGGATCGGCGATGCCGGCGAAGGCAAGCACCTTACGTCCGCGCAAATCCTCCTGACCGCGCACTCTGACGCTCGCTGAAAAGAAAGGCTTCCCCGCCCTTGCCGCAAGACGCACAACGCGATCGGCGGCATTGCCCTCACCGACCTTCAAGAGAGCGGATGCATAAAGAAGCTGCGTACGCAGGGGTGCGCGCACAGGACCGCCTGGAACCAGGTAGCCATTTCCGATGCCTCTACCGGCATCGACCACCACAAGGGCATAGTCGATCGCAATCTGCGCGCTCTGGAAGCCGTCATCCATGATGATGAGATCAGCACCCTCGCGCACGAGCCTTTCCGCACCATCGGCACGGCGACGGGCAATGACCGTCAGCGCCTCGCGGGCGAGCAGCAGCGGTTCGTCGCCGACGGCCGTGGCATGATGATGCGTGGGATCGACGACTGTCGTGACATCAAGCGAGCCGCCATAGCCGCGGCTGAGGAACCCCGGCTTCAGCCCCTTCGCCTTCGCGGCCTGGGCGAGCGCGAGCGCCGTCGGCGTCTTGCCGGCGCCGCCGACCGTAAAATTGCCGACGCAGATGACCGGCACCGGCACGGAGGCGCGCTTGCCATGCACCATGCGATGTCCGGCGATACGGCCATACAGGAAAGAAAAGGGTGAGAGCCCCCAGGCACGCCAATCCGGCTTTCGCCACCAGAAAGGTGGGGCTTCCGATACCATGCGTCTAATCCAGCCCTATTCCTGTGCCTGCGACCAAGCGGCAAGAAAGGGCAGATTGCATGAAAAAGCAAGCCATTGCCGGGATCAGGCCGATTGCGCCACAGGCATGAGCAGGTTTTCAAGCTCGGTAATGTCGTTGAGACAATAATCCGATGCGGCCGTCAGCGTTTCGCGCGAGCCGGTGCCCGTCAGCACGCCAACGGTCAGGCCGACACCGGCGTTGCGCCCCATATGAAGGTCGTGATTGTTGTCACCGACGACAGCGACCTGTGCCGGCGAAAGGCCTGTCGCGGCGTAGAAGCCGAGTACCATGCCCGGCTCCGGCTTAGTACCGAAGCCGCTATCGTAGCCGGCGATGTAATCGATATAGTCGATGAAGCCGAAGCGGCGCGCTGTCTGGCGGATGGAGCGCTCATTGTCGCTGGAGGCAACGCCGAGCCTGTATCCGCGCTCATGCAGGCGCTGGAAGAAGGCCGCGAGATCGGTGACGGGCGAGGAGAAATCGGCCGCATGCGCAAAAAGCGCGTCGAGTTTTTCCACCAGCTCCGCGACATCCACTTTCGAGCCGGCAGCCACCAGGCCCTCGGAAATCTGCCGGGTGTTACCTGCCGCAAGCAGGCTATCCGGCACGATGTGGCCTGTGATCGGGTCCATGCCGCAGGCGGAGAGAAGATGATCGGCGAGAATGGGATCGTCCTGAGCAGCAATCCTGGCAAGCTCGCGATTGACCGGCAGCCAGCTCTGGTCATAGTCGAGCAACGTGCCGTCCTTGTCGAAAAGGATGCCCCCAATCGCTCCCAGCTTCGCCGCTGTCATACCCTTCCCTTCTTATCCGTTCGCCATCGTCTTCGGCATCAGCCGCGCCTTGACCGAAAGCGGATTGATATAGGGCTCCAGGCCCTTGACCGTTGCGGCCAGCGCGCCTCGCATTTCATGCACGGCTGCGAAGCCGGCGTCGATCATACCGCGTCGTGCCGTGTCGTTCGTGAGCAAATAATGCACGCCGCGCGCCAGCATCTCGGTATCGCGCACCATGCGGGCGCTGCCGCGGCGGGCGAGCAACTGATAAGAGTCACGGAAATTCTGGACATGGCCGCCCGTCAGGATCGCGCAGCCGAGCATAGCCGGCTCAAGCGGGTTCTGGCCGCCTTCATTGAATAGCGATTTACCCATGAAGGCGACTTCCGTCATCCGCAGGTAAAGCCCCATCTCGCCGATCGTATCCCCAAGGAAGACATCGACATCGGGCGAAAGGATGTCATTGCGGGTGCGGCGCGCCACTTTCAGGCCCTGTTCGACCAGCATCGCCTCGATCGCATCGCAGCGCTCGGGATGGCGCGGCACGATGATGGTGAGCTGACCGTTATGCTCCTTGAGCATCGAATGGACGGTGGCTGCAGCACCCTCCTCGCCCTCGAAGGTGGAGACGGCTGCCCAGGTCTTGCGGTCGCCGACCTGCTTCATGTAGTCGGCAAGCGTCGGCGCGTCATAGGACGGCGCGTCCGTATCCACCTTGAGATTACCTGATTTGAGAACCTGCAGGGCGCCGAGATCACGGAAGCGCTCGGCATCGAGGTCGGACTGTGCCACGACCAGCGCCAGATTTTCGAACAGCGCCTCGGCAAGCGAGGGATGCCGGCTCCAGCGCGCGAAGGATCGATCCGACATGCGGGCGTTGACGAGGATCTGCGGAATGCGCTTGCGGCCAAGCTCCATGATCGTTGTCGGCCAGATCTCGGATTCGGCGAAAATGGCGCAATCGGGCTGCCAATAATCGAGGAACCGCTTGATGGCAGGCTTGAGATCAAGAGGAACGTATTGATGGATCACCTCGTCGCCAAGCCGCTGATGCGCGACCTTGGCAGAGGTGATCGTACCCGTCGTCAGGATGACGTGAATGTCGCGGCGACGGATTTCTCGGATCAGCGGAATGACGGCCGAGGTTTCGCCAACGCTTGCGGCATGGAACCAGATCAACGGTCCCTGCGGGCGGTTGGCACTGGCATAACCCGAGCGCTCCAGCCTGCGGGAGCCATCTTCCTTACCCTTCGCCGCGCGCACGGCGAGATAAGGCCCGATGAACGGATAAACGGCAATTCCGCCGAAACGATAGGCGCTCAAGGCAAGACGCGCCCTGAGGCTACTCATTTCGACCGCCTCCCATCCCAGCTGATCATCATCTATGCCAAATCCCGATAACCACGCGGCCGAATAAGCAGCCGAATTTTCGTTCTTATTGTGTCAAAGATACTGCTTCATGGCCGGATTTAAAGCGACAACGCTTTCCCGGATAGAGATATCAAATGCAAAATTCGGAGTAATGCGACCTCAGGATGCCGCTTTTTCCTGCGGATCCAGCAAGCGATGCAGGTGGACAATGAAATAACGCATATGGGCATTGTCGACAGTCTGCTGTGCCTTGGACTTCCACGCCACCAGCGCGCTCGCGTAATCGGGATACATGCCGACGATATCGAGCTCATTGAGATTGCGGAACTGGACCTCTTCGAGGTTTTCCAATTCGCCGCCGAAGACAAGGTGCAGGAGCTGCTTTTTGCCGCTGGTATCAGTCATTTTCGTCTCTTTCTACTGTCGTCCCCCTCCGTCCTTCATCTGCGGGATTTTGACGGAAAGGTCAACCGTCTCGTCGGTTCGATAGTTGACGGAGGAACTCCGGTAATTGTGTTGCCGACGCACCGCAAAGTTCGTCATGGGATACTTCGGCGCGGTTGTAGCGCAAGGTCTTGCCGGAGAGATCCACGAGAGCGCCGCCGGCTCGCTCCAAAATGAGATCGGCGGCGGCGAGATCCCAGTCGTGGGAGTTACGTTTGACGATTGTTCCCTCAAGCCTGCCGTCTGCCACCATGGCAAGGCGGTAGGCGAGCGACGGCACGTGCTTCACCCGCTCGACCGTCTTGCGAAAATCCGGATCGAAGCCCTTCAGCATCTCCTCGCCGGTCGCAAGACGATTGATATCGTCGCCGACCCTCTGGGAAACGCTGATCGGCTCGCCGTTCTTCAATGCCTGCCCGCCGGCCGTCGCCACGAAGAGTTCGTCCAGCGCCGGCGCATAGAGGACACCCGCCACCGGCCGGCCGTCAGTGACGACGGCAACGCTGACGCACCATAGATCCAGGCCGGAGAGAAAACCTCTGGTGCCGTCTATCGGATCGACGACGAAGACGGTCGCGTGCTTCAGACGCTCGGCGTCATCATCGGTTTCCTCGGAAAGCCAGCCATAATCGGGCCTTGCGATGCGAAGCGTGGCGGCCAGGCTTTCGTTCGCGGCAAAATCCGCGGCACTGACCGGGGACTGGCCGTTATTCTTCCACCAGACTTCCGGCGATTGCCGGAAGAAACCGAGAGCGATCTTGCCCGCCTCGAGCGCGGCACCCACGATCAGGTCCACGTCGCTCAACTGGCCGGCCTTGCTATCGATCATTGACTAATTCCAATCTCCGCTCGTTTTTAGCGGCCCGCGAGCGTCATGCCCTCAATGGCAAGCGTCGGAGCGGCGATGCCGAAATCGCGGTCGATGTCGTTCGCCGGCGTCACGCGCATAAACATGTCCTTCAGATTGGAGGCGATCGTCACCTCCGAAACCGCGAAGGTCAATTCGCCGTTCTCGATCCAGAAACCGGTGGCGCCACGGCTATACTCGCCGGTGATCATATTAACGCCCTGACCGATCAACTCGGTGACATAGAAGCCCGCACCGACGCTGCGGATCAGTTCCTCGGGCGAAATATCGCCGGGTTCCAGCGCAAGGTTCGTGGATGCGGGCGATACGGACGTGCCGCCGCGCACACCGCGGCCGTTGGTCTTCAGCCCGCCGCCAATTTCCCGCGCCGTCGCCGTGGACAGGAACCAGGACTTCAGCACACCGTCCTCGATCATGACGAGCCGCTTGCCTGACACGCCTTCGCCGTCGAAGGGGCGCGAGGACGGGCCGCGCACGATCAGCGGATCGTCCGTGATCGAAAGGCCTGCCTTCAGCACCTGCTGGCCCATCTTGTCGCGCAGGAAGCTGGTCTTGCGGGCGACGGACGCGCCATTGATGGCGCCGGCGATATGGCCGACGAAGCCGCGCGCGACACGGGGGTCAAAAACGACCGTGACATTCTTGCCGGTCGGAACCTGCCGCGGATTGAGGCGTTTGACCACCCGCTCGCCGGCGCGGCGGCCGATCTCCTCAGCCGCATCGAGATCGGCAAAATAGAGACGGCTGTCGAAATCATAGTCGCGCTCCATGCCGGTGCCCTCGCCGGCAATGACGCTGACGGAGCGCCCGAAGCGCGAGCCCATATAGTGGCCGGAAAAACCATGCGAGGTGACGAGCACAAGGCCGCCCATGCCGGCCGAGGCGCCGGCCCCGGAAGAATTGGTGACGCCGGAAACGGCAAGAGCTGCCGCCTCGGTCGCAAGCGCCGCTTCGCGTAGCTGCTCCGTGGAAACCTCGGTCGGATCGAACAGTTCGAGATCGGGATAGCTCTTGGCGAGATCCGCCTCATCGGCAAGGCAGGCGAAGGGATCTTCCGGCGAAACCTTGGCCATGGCGACCGCGCGCTCGGCAAGAGCATTCAGATCGAAGCCTGGATTGGCCGATACGCTGGCGACGCGATTGCCAACGAAGACCCTCAGCGAAAAGTCGTCGCTCTCGGAGGATTCCGTGCCTTCCACCTTGCCGAGGCGTACGCTGACGGAATGGGCCCTCGATCGCACCACGACAGCATCGGCCGCATCCGCGCCGGCTTTCCGGGCAAGATCGATCAACTGGCTGGCGCGGGAAAGCAGAGCGGCGGAATCGATTTCAGAGGTCATGACTTGGCCTTTCCTTCGCGTTCCATTTATTGTGCACTACATAAAGCATCAAGTGCGGCAAAGCCGATTCTTGTTCTAATCCCTTCACGCATGGTTGTTTATCATGGCCAAGCGTCGCAACACCGCCTGCCCCACGGAAAGAAACAGACGATGTCCGCCCCCAATACGCTTTTCACCGAAACCCTGCTGCTGCTCGGCGGTGCCGTCGTCACGGCGCCTATCTTCAAGAAACTGGGGCTTGGCACCGTGCTCGGCTATCTCGCCGCAGGCGTCGTGATAGGCCCGATCCTGCACAGCATCAGTGACAGCGAGGCCGTGCTTGCGGTTGCCGAACTCGGCGTCGTCTTCCTGCTCTTCATCATCGGGCTGGAACTGAAGCCGTCACGCCTCTGGCAGATGCGCCGGGATATTTTCGGCCTCGGCACGGCACAGGTGGTTCTCAGCGGACTTGCGCTGATGGTGGCCGCATATTTCGGCGGCATTACGGGCTGGAAGGGCAGCATCATCATCGGCTTCGGCCTGGCGCTTTCCTCGACCGCCTTCGCGATGCAGATCCTCGAACAGCAGGGCGACGTCAACACGAAATACGGCCAGCGCTCCTTCTCGATGCTGCTGCTGCAGGATCTCGCCATCGTGCCGCTGCTGGCGCTGATCACCGTTCTCGACGGCGCGCAGGAAACCGCCAATCCCCTGCCGAGCCTGGCAATCGCCGTCGGTGCGGTGGCGGCAATGATCATCGCGGGGCGCTATCTGCTAACGCCGCTGTTTCAGGTGATCGCTCGCACCGGCGCCCGCGAGGCGATGATTGCGGCCGCCCTCTTCGTCGTCATGGGATCGGCAACGCTGATGCAGCTTGCCGGCCTTTCCATGGCGATGGGTGCCTTTCTCTCCGGCGTAATGCTGGCCGAATCCTCCTATCGGCATGAGCTGGAGGCGGATATCGAGCCCTTCCGTGGCGTGTTGCTCGCCATTTTCTTCATCGCCGTCGGCCTGTCGCTGAAACTCGACGTGATCCTCGACAACTGGGTGCTGATCGTCCTCGCTGTTCCGGTGATGATGTTCATCAAGGCGATCGTGATCTATGCGCTCTGCCGCGTCACAGGCTCCCCGCATAACGATGCCGTGCGTATCGCTGGCCTCCTGCCACAAGGCGGCGAATTCGGATTCGTGCTCTTCAGCGCGGCCAGCGCCAGCGGCGGGCTCTTCTCCACCAACACGGCATCGATGCTGATCGCCATCGTGACGCTGTCGATGGCGCTGACGCCGCTGAGTTCCGCGCTGGCGAAGCGGATGGTCAAGGGAGACGCGCAGGAAGAGCTGGACGAGGATTTCGAGGGCGCCGGCTCCGACGTGCTGATGATCGGCTTTTCACGTTTCGGCCAGATTGCCGCGCAGATCCTGCTTGCCAGCGGCCGCGACGTGACCGTCATCGATTTCTCCGCCGATCGCATCCGTCAGGCATCGAGCTTCGGTTTCCGCATCTATTTCGGCGACGGCACCCGCAAGGACGTACTGCGCTCCGCCGGCATCGATCGCGCCAAGATCGTCGTCGTCAGCACGCATCTGCGCGAGGTGACCGACAAGATCGTCGAACTCGTGCAGACCGATTATCCGCATGCGCGCCTCTTCGTCCGCTCTTATGACCGTATTCACTCGATCGAGCTGCGACACAAGGGCGTGGATTACGAGCTGCGCGAAACGCTGGAATCCGGTTTGCTCTTCGGCCGCCGCACCCTGGAAGCGCTTGGGGTCAGCGAGGCGGAAGCCTACGAGATCGGCGAGGATATCCGCAAGCGCGACGAGCAGCGGCTCGTGCTGCAGGTCAGCGAGGGGCTGCAGGCCGGCACCGACATGCTCTACTCGCGCCCCGTCAAGCCGGAGCCGCTGGTCAAGCCGAAGCGTGCGGCCGAAACCTACAGCGATGCAGACGATCTCGTTGCCTTGCCGCAGGAGGAGCCGGAGCGGGCTTAATCTTCGTACGGTCCTGGCGGAAACACAGTCAGCGGCTACTGGCTAAATACTAATTCTTCGCTGTCATCACCCGGTCGAGGGCGAATTTCAACTCGTCCTTGACGCCAGCCGACATGGCGAGAATATCGCGTGCCTTCAGGAAATCGAGAACGCCGGTGCGGCCGACGGCAGGGCGCAGGAAGATTTGCGGCGCCTGCAGGCGCAGCTTCAGGGCAATATTGGACTGCATGGTCAGCTGGCCGGCACCGAACAGGCTCTCGATGCGGTTCGGAACCTGTCGACCGCTGCCTTCCGGCCCACCAACGACGTCGATGCCGATGATGATATCGGCAAGCCCGGCCAGATGTTCATAAGGAACCGGATTCATGATGCCGCCGTCGATCATCACGCGGTCTCCGAGCTTGACCGGCATGAACACGGCGGGAATGGCGGCAGAGGCGGCGAGCACGGGGAAGAGTTCGCCCTTCTCGATGACGACCTCCGCCTGGTCGTAATAATCGGTCGTGACCACCTTCAGCGGGATGTTCAGCTCGGAAAAGCTTTCCGGAATGGCCGGCGGCAGGAAGGTTCGCAGAATGCGTTCGAGATTGAACTGACCGAAGCGGATGCTGCGCATGCTGACTGGCCGCAGGCTCCAGATCTTGTTGAGAACGGCCGGGCGGTTGCCGACGGTTGCCAGCGTATAATCGCGGATCTCAGCGCCACTCATGCCAACGGCCATGGCCGCGCCCATGATCGAGCCGATGGAGGAGCCTGCTATGGCGACGGGGCGAATGCCGAGCTCGTCCAGCGCCTCGATGATGTGAATATGGGCGAGACCGCGCGCACCGCCGCAGCCGAAGGCGACTGCGACGCTCGGCGTGCCGGAAGCGGCCGGCGGATAGTCGCTGCCGACGAAATCAGCATAATCGCCCATATTGTTCTCCTTCCTCCGTCAGGCCGCCAACGGCTGGTAACGGAAGAAATGCATCTTGCTGTCACCGAAGGTTCGCTCCTCCAGAAACAGGAAATCCGACGGCGCGGCAACTGTGACATCGGCGCGCTCCTCGAGGATCGCCAGAGCGCCCGGCACCAGCCAGCCACCGGCGGCAGCGGCCGCGAAAGCCTTCTCACCCAGCCCCTTGCCATATGGCGGGTCGGCGAAGAGAAAATCGAAGGGCTCGAGATTGCCGACACTGCCGAGATCCGTCGCGTCACGGCGCAGCATGCGCGTGCGGCCATGCAGGCCGAGGGCATCGATGTTTTCCCAAAGGAGACCCCTGCCCTCGACGCTGCTCTCCACGAAGAGCACATGCCGGCAGCCGCGCGAGGCTGCCTCCAGCCCGACGGCGCCGGTGCCGGCAAACACATCCATCATCCGCGTGCCGTCGATGGCTTCGGGATAGGCGTGGTTCAGAATGTTGAACAGGCTTTCGCGCGTGCGATCCGCCGTCGGACGAATGTCGTTCGACTTCGGCGTTGCAAGCGAGCGACCGCGAAACTCCCCGCCGACGATCCTCACCGCGCGTCAGCCCCTGCCGCCCTTGGGACCGCCCCTGCCGGGGCCACCCCGACCGGAACCACCGCGCGGACCGCCAGACGGGCGACCTGCACCGCCGGGTTTGCCGCCAAAGCCGCGCGAGCCACCGGGCTTTCCGCCCGGTTTCCCGCCAAAGGATTTGCCGCCGCCTGGCTTCTTGCCGAAGGGCTTGCCGGCCGGCCGATCGCCGAAAGAACGCTCGCCTTGCGGGCGATCACCGAAGGGTCCGTCACCACGGGGCGGACGATCACCAAACGGACGATCCCCCTGCGGGCGAGCGCCGCGGGGACGTTCGGAGCGCTGCTCGCCGCCGAAAGACTTGCTGCGCGGACGCTCGTCTCCCTCGGCGCGCGGACGTCGATCACCACGGGGCTTATCGCCGAAAGGCCGGTCGCCACGCGCGGGCCGATCTCCGAAGGAGCGCTCGGAGCGGGCCTCCCCCTGGAAGGATTTCCCACGAGGACGATCGCCACCCTCTGGCCGCGAACCACGTTCACCACGCGGACGATCGCCAAACGGACGATCTCCGCGGGGACGATCACCTTGCGGCCGATCGCCGCGAGAGCGCTTGCGGTCAAAACCTTCATCATCGCCACGCGACCGGCGCGGAGCTTCCTCGCTCGAACGGATCCACTCGCCATCGCCCTCGTCGACGCGATTGATGCGAACGCGCGGGCCTTCGTCCGGACGGTCGAAGCCGCTGCGCTGCGGGCGTTCGGGCTCGCCGCGCCGGGAGGCGGTCTTTGCATTCTTGGCCGCCTTCGCGGCTGCCTTTTCGCCGAGCGGCCGGGCGCCGGGCGCCATCCAGACATTGGCGCTGCGGCGTGGGCCGAGCGGCTGGCGCTTCTGACGGTCATCGTCCTTGTGCCCACCATCGCGACCACCTTCGCGACGATCATCACGCTTGGCATCCCGCTTGGTATCGAGACGGCTGAGCGCACGTTCGCGCTTATCCTCGGGACGCTCCCGACGCGGTCGCTCTTCCTTGCCCGCGCGAACCGGGGCCGTCCGCGCCGGCTTGGCTTCCGCCTCTTCGGGTTCGGCAATGGCCGGGGCGTTATAGAGCGGCGCATCGAAATTCGCCTTGGCGTCCTCGACCAGGCGAGGGCCGAGCTGGTCGCGCAGCGTGCGGCCGCGCACCTCGAGCACATGGCCTTCCGGCAGCTCGCCGAGCTGGAACGGGCCATAGGAAATGCGGATCAGGCGGTTGACCTCAAGGCCGAGCGCGCCGAGCACGTTCTTGATTTCGCGGTTCTTGCCTTCGCGCAAGCCCATGGTGATCCAGACGTTGGACCCTTGCGTGCGATCGAGCGTCGCGTCGATCGAGCCATAGAGCACGCCGTCAACGGCAATGCCTTCCTTCAGCTTGTCGAGCGCTTCCTGATCGATCTCACCATGAGCGCGCACGCGATAACGGCGCAGCCAGCCGGTGGTCGGCAATTCCAGAACACGGGCAAGGCCGCCGTCATTGGTCAGCAGCAGCAAGCCTTCGGTGTTGATATCGAGGCGGCCGATCGACATAACGCGCGGCAGCTCTTCCGGCAGATTATCGAAAACGGTCGGGCGTCCCTCAGGATCGGCATTGGTGGTCACCAGGCCGGCCGGCTTATGGTAGAGCCACAGTCGCGTGCGCTCGATGCCACGTATCGGCACGCCGTCGACCTCGATCTTATCAGTCAGGGTCACGTTGACCACCGGCGTATCGAGGAGCACACCGTTCAGCTTGACGCGGCCATCGAGGATCATGCGCTCGATATCGCGGCGCGATGCCACACCAGCGCGCGCCATCACCTTGGAAATGCGCTCGGCCTTTCCATCCTCGACTGCGGTTTCATCCGCAGCCTTGACGGTTGCGGCCTTCGCAGGCTTCGCGCCATCGCGCTTTATCGTCTTCTTGTCGCCAGCAAAGGGTTTAGACCCAGGCCGCTTGGGCTTGTCATTCATCGTCATTTGTTGTTTGCCTGAATTTTTAACGCGTGTCCCTATCAGGTCACGCCCTTGCGGTTAAGTGGAAAAACTTGAATGGCGGCTACAAATCAATTCATGGAGCTTGCTTTGACCGAAGCGCGCCGTGCCGGAGAGCGTGGCGAAGTGCCGATCGGCGCAGCAGTCGTGCTCGACAGCAAAGTCATCGCCACTGCCGGCAACCGTACCCGCGAGCTCAACGACATCACCGCCCACGCCGAAATCGTCGCCATCCGCCTGGCCTGCGAGGAATTGGGCCAGGAACGTCTTGCGGGCGCCGATCTCTATGTGACGCTGGAACCCTGCACCATGTGCGCGGCGGCCATTTCGTTCGCGCGCATCCGACGTCTCTACTATGGCGCCGAGGATCCCAAAGGCGGCGGTGTCGACAATGGCGTGCGCTTCTATCGCCAGCCGACCTGCCATCATGCGCCGGAGGTCTATTCCGGCCTCGGCGAGACCGCATCCGCCGACATCCTCAGAGGTTTCTTTCAGGCGAAACGCTCCGAAGACTGAAAAGCGGCGGTTTTGATGCCGCCGCCTTGAGGGCTTTTATTGGAAAGGCTTCCACCAGCTGCTGTTGCTCGTCTGCTGCGCGGCCTCGGCGTCCTTCTTGCGCTTCTTTTCCTTCTTCGACTCGGGTGTACCGAGATCGTTGAGGGCAGCCTGGTCGGCAACCTGACGATATTGCTGCGGCGGGTCGATCAGGTAACGGCGCTGATCGATATAGCTGCCGGCCTGATCCTGGCGCGCGGCACGATAGGCTGCCGTCTGCTGTGCTTCGCTCATGTGATTCTTGGCGCTATCAGCCTGAGCCAGCGGCGAGCGATAGTTGACGTCGTTCTTCTTCTCGTCGGCTTCCGCGGCAAGGCGCTTGCGGGCGTCTTCCGGCGATTCGAGCCAGGCCGGGTTGTCCTTGCTTGCCAGGGACTGCTGTGGAGCGGTCAGAGTGTCTTTGCTTCCGGCAACGACCAGACCGGGGCGGTTCGGATACTTCACGCCCTTGTCCTTCGGCGTAGCGGCCGAAACGGAGGCGATGTCGCCGAGGTCATCCAGGAGCTGGACGCCGGCCGTCTTATCGGTGCCGTAAGTCGGGCTGCTAAGGCAACCAGACATGGCGCCGCAGCCAACCACAAGTGCCGCCAAGCTGACGCCGACACGAACCTTATGCATCGCTCTCATGAAAACCCTTCCCAGCCATGCCGGAATAAACGCAATAGGACCCCATTCAACGGCAACTGCCGTAAAATTCTGGCCATTTTCAGGCAGCTTTTACCGGATGAACGCCGCAAAGGCAATTCATCCGGCAATTTTCTTCAGTTGACAGCGGCAAGTTCGCGCAGTGCCGCGGCGTCACGCGCCGAGACATCCGGGTATTCCGGATCGGAGCCGACATCCGTCGTGATGCGCCAGGAACGGGCGCACTTTCGGCCCTCCGCGAGCTTGGGCACGACACTGACCTTGGCATCGTCGTCGAGGCGGAAGGCATCCGCAGGGCCCTGCTCACCCAGGATGGTGATATCGGAGGTGATGCAGATTTCCGAGAAGTCCTGGCCTTCGAGCACCTTCAGCAGCTCGGGATCGGCGACGTAGACGACCGGAGCAGCTTCCAGAGAGGAGCCGATCCGCTTGTCCTTGCGCTCGATTTCCAGCGCGCCGGTGACGACGCTGCGCACAGCGCGGATCTTCTTCCACTTCTCGGCCAGCGCCTCGTTCTTCCACTCAACGGGAATGGTGACGAACTGCTCGAGATGAACCGAGACCGCAGACGGATTGCGCGACAGCCATGCCTCTTCCGTGGTGAAAGGCAGCATCGGCGCCAGCCACGTCACCATGCAGTCGAAGATCGTGCGGATGACGGCAAGCGAGGCGCGGCGGCGCAGGCTCGACGGAGCATCACAGTAAAGCGCATCCTTGCGGACATCGAAGTAGAAGGCCGAAAGCTCGACATTGGCGAAATCGATCAGAGCGCGGGCGATGCGCTTGAAGTCGAAGGCGTCGTAGCTTTCCCGCACCAGTTCGTCGAGCTCGGCGAGACGGTGCAGCATCAGCTGCTCCAGCTCCGGCATGTCAGCATAGGCGATCACCTCGCCCTTGTCGTGCGCCAGCGTGCCGAGCATCCAGCGGATGGTGTTGCGCAGCTTGCGATAGGCATCGACATTGGTCTGGATGATGGCCTTGCCGACGCGCAGATCTTCCGAATAGTCCGACGTCATGACCCAAAGGCGGAGGATGTCGGCGCCCGCATCCTTCATCACCTCTTGCGGCGAAGTGACGTTGCCCTTGGACTTCGACATCTTTTCGCCCTTCTCATCCATGGTGAAGCCATGGGTGAGGACGGCATCGTATGGCGCACGGCCACGCGTCGCGGCACTTTCGAGCAGCGACGAATGGAACCAGCCGCGATGCTGGTCGGAGCCTTCGAGATAGAGGTCAGCCGGCCATTTCAGATCCGGGCGGTCTTCCAGGGTGAAGGTGTGGGTCGAACCGGAATCGAACCAGACATCAAGGATATCCATGACCTGCGTCCAGGCCTCGTTGGCCTTTTCGCCGAGGAAGCGTTCACGCGCACCTTCGGCAAACCAGGCATCGGCGCCTTCCTGCTCGAAAGCCTCGAGGATACGGGCGTTCACACGATCGTCCTGCAGGATGTTGCCCTGCTCGTCGACGAAGATCGCGATCGGCACGCCCCAGGCGCGCTGGCGCGACAGGACCCAATCGGGGCGCTGCTCGATCATGGCGCGCAGGCGGTTCTGGCCGGCAGCCGGCACGAAGCGGGTATCGTCGATCGCCTTCAGGGCGCGCGAACGCAGCGTCGAACCGTCGGCAAAGTCCTTGTCCATATAGACGAACCATTGCGGCGTGTTGCGGAAGATGACCGGCTTCTTCGAGCGCCAGGAGTGCGGATAGGAATGCTTCAGCCTACCGCGGGCAAACAGCGTGTTCGTCTCGATCAGCGCCTTGATGACGAGGTCGTTAGCATTGCCCTTCTTGCCGTTGTCGTCCATGACACGGCCACCTTCGAAGCCCGGGGCATCGGCGGTGTAGAAGCCCGCGTCGTCGACAGGGAACGGGATGGCGGAGGAGATACCGCGCTTTTCAAGATCGCGGGCATGCGACGTCCAGGCGTCAAAATCTTCGCGGCCGTGGCTGGGCGCCGTGTGCACGAAGCCGGTGCCGGCATCATCGGTGACGTGATCGCCATCAAGAAGCGGCACCTTGAAGCCGTAGCCGAGAGAGGCGAGCGGATGAGCACAGGTGAGTGCGGCCAGATCGGCGGCGGTTACGTCGCTCACGCGCTTGTATTGCAGCTTTGCCTTGGCGAAGGATTCCTCTGCCAGCTTGTCGGCAAAGATCAGCTTTTCGCCCGGGCGCGGGCCGAAATCATTGGCGGCTTCCGTGACCTCATAGAGTCCGTAGGACACGCGCGAGGAGTATGCGATCGCGCGATTGCCGGGGATCGTCCAGGGGGTGGTGGTCCAGATGACGACAAAGGTGCCAGCGAGATGCGCCGGGCCTTCAGCCACCGGGAACTTCACCCAGATCATGTCGCTCTCGACATCGGCATATTCGACTTCAGCTTCGGCGAGCGCAGTACGCTCGACCACCGACCACATGACCGGTTTGGAGCCACGATAAAGCTGACCGGTACGGGCGATCTTCAAAAGCTCGCCAGCGATGCGGGATTCCGCATGAAAGTTCATGGTCAGATAGGGATTGTCGAAATCGCCCGTGATGCCCAAGCGCTTGAATTCCTCGGACTGGATCTTGATCCAGCCGGCGGCAAAGTCACGGCATTCCTGGCGAAACTCGTTCACCGGGACCTCGTCCTTGTTCTTGCCCTTCTCGCGGTATTTCTCCTCGATCTTCCATTCGATCGGCAGGCCGTGGCAGTCCCAGCCCGGAACGTAATTGCTGTCATAGCCGCGCATCTGGAACGAGCGGGTGATGACGTCCTTGAGGATCTTGTTCAGCGCATGGCCGATGTGGATGTGGCCATTGGCATAGGGCGGGCCATCATGCAGCACGAACTTTTCGCGGCCAGCGGCGGAGGCGCGCAGCTTCTTATAGAGGTTCATCTCCTCCCAACGCTTCACCAGTTCCGGCTCCTTCTGCGGCAGCCCGGCGCGCATCGGGAAATCGGTTTCCGGCAGGTAAAGGGTCTTGGAGTAATCCATCTTTTCAGCGGTATCGGTCATAGTCGTGACAATTGCCTCGGTGTCTCGGGCGTCTTACGCCTCAACTGGCGCAGCCATACGGGGATTTTTCGGCGGCGGAAAGCGCCTCGTGAACGAGACGCCAAAAACCCGGACCTTCCGGCAGCTTAAAGCGCGCGGAAGGCCGGGCCAATAATTCGTATCGCGTGGCTCAGCCGAAATTGGGTCATGGTCGCCGGTTCATAGGCGTTTTTTCCAGGGAAAGGAAGAGGAAACAGTTGCGGCAATCCATAGAAAAGCCGCGGACGTTTCCGCCCGCGGCCAATTTGAGGGTCTATCTAATTAGGCTCGTGCTGCTGCCCGTGCCGGCACGACCGCATTTACGATAACGGCCACGACGATATTGGCGAGAAGCGCCAGCAGCCCCGTATAGACGGTGAAGCCGGTTTCGCCGAGCGGGACCATGTGCAGCGGCTTCCAGCCGGCATCCCATACGAGATAGGTGCCGCCAAAGAAGCCGACGAACCAGCCGGCGAGCAGAGCGGGTGCACGAAACCACTTGGTATAGAGACCGAAGACCAGAGCCGGCAGCGTCTGCAGGATCCAGATGCCGCCCAAAAGCTGGAGATCGAGCGCAAACTGCGTCGGCAGGAAAATGATGACGAGAAGCGCTCCGACCTTGACGACAAGCGATGTCATCTTGGCGACCTTCGCCTCGCCGGCATCGGAAACCTGTGGATCAATGTAAGCCTTCCAGAAGTTGCGGGTGAAGAGGTTGGCGGCGCCAATGCTCATCACGGCCGCGGGAACGAGCGCGCCGATAGCGATGGCTGCGAAGGCGAAGCCAGCAAACCAACTCGAGAACAAGGTCTGGAACAGTGCAGGCACCACGTCATTGGCGCTGTCCAGCTTCAGATTTGCCGCGTGGCCCATGTAGCCGAGCAGCGCCAAGAGACCGAGCAGCAGCGTGTAGGCCGGCAGCAGCACCGCATTCTTGCGGATGGTATTGCCGCTGTTGGACGCGAAGATGCCGGTCAGCGTATGCGGGTACATGAAGGCCGCCAGCGCCGAGCCGAGCGCCAACGTTGCGTAGGCGACGTACTGGTTGCCGCCGAGCAGCAGACTACCCGCCCCCTTGGCTTTGAAATCCGCATCGGCCGCGGCAAAGACATTCGCATAGCCACCGAGTTTCGCCGGAATGAGCGCGATGGCCGCGATCACCACGATGTAGATCATGATGTCCTTGACGAAGGCGATCAGCGCCGGAGCGCGAAGGCCGGCCGAATAGGTATAAAGCGCCAGGATGATGAAGGCGACGGCGAGCGGCAGTTCACCATGAAGTCCGAGCGCCTTGAATACCGCCGTCATACCGACGAGCTGCAGGGCGATATAGGGCATCGTCGCGATAACGCCCGTCAGAGCGACTGCCAGTTCCAGCGCCCGCGAGCCATATTGGCCGTGTACGATATCGCCGGCCGTGACGTAACCATGATCCTTCGCACGCCTCCAGAGAAGCGGCATGACCATGAAGACGAACGGATAGACGACAATCGTATAGGGCAGCGCGAAGAAGCCATAGGCGCCGACCGTGTAGACCAGCGCCGGGACGGCGATCACGGTGTAAGCGGTGTAGAAATCGCCGCCGACCAGGAACCAGGTGATCCAGGTGCCGAAGGTGCGGCCGCCGAGGCCCCATTCGTCGATATGAGCAAGGGTCTTCGGCCTACGCCAGCGGGCAGCTACAAAGCCCATGACAGTGACGAGCGCCAAAAAGAAGATGAAGACGGCAAGCGCAGTCGGATCGATATCAGTCATCATGGCGCATGCTCCGATAGGCGATCCAGGTCAGAATAGCGGTGATTGGCACCCACGCCAGTTGATACCAGTAGAAGAAGGGGAAACCCAACAGCACAGGATCGTGGCTGTTGTAGAAGGGGACCCAAAGCAAACCAATATAGGGAATAACGAGCAGCCAGCAGGCCGCCGTCCCGAAACGTTTATCCATGTCCGATACCTCTCACGCGGTGCCTGCGCGCCACCTTGTTGCAGTTGTCAGAGCGGAAGGAGTGTATCAGCCTGCGATTGCAATGTGCGCTCAAGGGCCGAAGCCGATGAACTTTGCCTGTGCAGAGCCAGACTAACGGATGTGAATTCCTCCCAACGGCCCGCCTGAGGCCAGCCGCTGCTAAAGTCCTACGGCGAGTCTGCCGCCCGAACAAGATATTAGCTGATGCGAAATCGCCGAACCTACCCAGAAGTGGGTAGACGGGCGTTGGAGCATTTTGCTTCGCTACGCATTCCGAACGGAAAACCGCTTCGCACTTTTCCTGGAAATGCGCTAGCCCGCCGTGGTTGCGATGCCGTGGTCGAGGGCGTAACGGATCAGGCCGGCCGTCGTTGCGATGCCTAGCTTCTTCTTCAAATTCTTGCGATGCGTTTCCGCCGTTGCAGGCGTGATCTGAAGTTCCTCGGCAATCTCACGATTGCTCCTGCCTGTAACGATCAAACCCAGAATGTGGCGCTCACGGGGCGTCAGAGGGTCGGCCTCTTTTTGCAGCGCGTCCGCCACCAGTATATCGCGAACGCCTGACGAGAAATAAGTTCCACCGGCCGCCACAGTCTCAATGGCACAGACCACTTCGTCGGTCGAAACGTCCTTGAGAATATATCCGACGGCACCGCGCATGATCGACGAGGAGATGTATTCGCGGCTGTCATGCATGGAGAGCATCACGATCCGCGTCTCCGGAAGCTCCCGGCGAAAGAGTTCTATCGCATCGATGCCACTCAGCTTCGGCATGTTGATATCCATCAAGGTCACTTGTGGCAGTGTCCGCCGACCGACCTCAAGGCCGCTTTGCGCAAGGCTTGCCGTCCCAACCACCTCTATGTGGTCGAAAGTCTCCAGCACGGCTTTCAGTCCGTCCAGCACCACGGGGTGATTGTCGATCAGCAGAACGCTGATCCTGCCTCTGCTCATGCCGCATCCACCTTTGCTCTTGGCAAGGCATTGGCCGATTTCGGCAGCATCGCAATAAGCGTCGTGCCACCGGCCGTGCTTTGAACGAGAAGCAGGCCACGGAAATGCGCCATCCGTTCCTGCATGTTTCTAAGCCCGAGCCCGCCCTTGCCGTCACCGGCGCCTTCAAAACCAATACCATTGTCCGAAATTCTCAAGCGCGCCCGCCCCCGATCATTCCAAAGTTTGATCGTAAGACGCGTCGCACCGGAATGACGTTCGACGTTGTTCAAGGCTTCCTGGGCAACGCGGTAGAGCGCTGTATTGGCTTCGGGCTTCAGCAGGCTGGTGAAGCCCGAAGCCTTGATCTCGGTTGCGATCCCGGTCCGCTCACCGAAATTGTTCGCGAGTGCGGTTAGTGCGGCCGTCAAGCCGAGATCATCGAGCACGCGGGGGCGGAGATCATGCGAAAGTCGCCTGATGTCCTTGATCGCGCTGTTAAGGGTATCGATACCCTTCTCGATTGTCGTGACGGCGTCATCGACCTGGTTTCGCACTTTGCGGTTGGCGAGATCCATGACGTAGCGCACGCCAAGGAGATTCTGCGAGACGCCGTCGTGCAATTCGCGGGCAAGACGGGCGCGTTCCTCCTCCTGCGCATCGATCACTCTTTGCGTCAACTCCTTGAGCCGGCCATCAGCCATGCGTCGCTCACGGAACGTCAGCAGCATGCAGGTCGTGAAGACGACCAGAACGGCAGGAACGGCAATGAATGTGACGACGATGAAGGTTCCCTTTATGTTTGCCCGCATGGCGGTGTTGGCCGCCGCGGTCTGGGTGAAAATATCGTCCAAATAGACACCGGTTCCGACGACCCAGTGCCATTTATCAAGGCCGACGACGAATGAGAGCTTGTCGGCCATGCGGCCGGTAGAGGGCTTTTCCCATTTGTACTGGTGCAGGCCCCCGCCGGTTTTTGCCGTCTTGATGAGCTCCGCGATGACCCTGTCCCCGTCCGGATCGGTCAAATCGAGCCAATTCCGGCCGTTGCGAAATCCCTCACGCGGATGAACGATGTTGTTCCCATCATAATCGTAGACAAAAAAGTACCCATCCGGGCCATAGTCAAGGGACGTCAGGATCCCGGCTACTTTATCCTTCGCAGCCTGATCGTCCGGCGCGGCGTCCCGATAGGTCGCCTGAATGGCCGAGACAGCGAGGTCTGTCAGGTTGACGATTTCCGTTTCCTTTGCCTTCAACATGTTCTGTTCGAAGGTCTCGATATTGTTCTTGGTAAGATTGGCCGACTGCCAGGTAATGAAGGCCGTGATTGCCAGGATCGAGATAACTAGAGGCGCGAGCGCGAGCGCAATAATCTGATTGCGTAATGTCAACGATGACTCCTCCCAAGAACCGGCGCAGAACAATGGCCCTTGTCGGACACGAATTCAACAGCTTGCCAGGGATGTTGATGCACACCCGCAGTCGGAGAGTTCCCTCGAAACGGCAAGGTGCCGTATTCGAACGGCAGCCACTTGGGAAATATCAGCTGAAGGCGATGACCCGGTCGAGCTCACTGAGCGGCTGGACACCGGCGAGCAGCGCCCTCGCCTCATCTTCGTCCTTATGGATTTGCGCGACCAGCGGGTCCAAGCCATCGAACTTCAGTTCGGGGCGGAGATAACCGAAGAAGGAGACCGAACAGACCTGTCCGTAGAGATCGCCGCTGAAATCGAAGACGAAGGTTTCAAGCAGCGGCGCCCCGTTGTCCGTTACCGTCGGACGCCGGCCGTAACTGGCGACGCCATCGCGGATGGTGCCATCGGCCGTCCGAAAGCGAACCGCATAGATGCCTGCCCTCAGCGATGTCTCGGGTGGCAGCTGCATGTTTGCCGTAGGGAAGCCGAGCGTGCGACCGAGCTTTTCGCCACCGATGACAGGCGCCTGAACGGTATAGCGATAGCCGAGCAGACCCGCGGCTTGGGCGACATCGCCTTCCGCAAGCAGTGTGCGTATGCGGCTCGACGAGATGACCTCCGTGTTTTCGTCGCGGAAGGCATCGATCAGTGTCACGCCGAAGCCGTTATGGCTGCCGGCATTCATCAGGAAGGCGGGGCCTCCCTGACGATCATGGCCAAAATGAAAATCGAAGCCGGTGACGACTTCCGACGCGTGCAGCCAGTCGATCAGGATCGAATGCACGAATTCATCCGCCGAGCGCTGCGAGAAAGTGCGATCGAAAGGATATTCGATAACGGCGTTGAAGCCGAGCGCTTCCAGCAGCCGTGCTCGCAAAGGAGCAGGCGTCAGGCGGAAGACAGGATGATCCGGCTTGAAAACGGTGCGCGGATGCGGCTCGAAAGTCAGCACCAGCGCCGGAATGCCGCGCTCCCTGGCGATCTCCAGCGCACGCGTCAGCACCGATTGATGGCCGCGGTGCACGCCGTCAAAATTGCCGATGGCGACCACGCCGCCCTTCAAGGCATCGGGAAGCGGTTCGCGGGTTTCGTTACGGTGGAAAACGGTCATCGACTGCCACTCTCCTCAGACAAGGCGCGGCATCCACCACTTCGGCGAGGCCTGTTCGCGCGCCAGGAAGGCGCCGAGAGCGGCCTCATCCGTATGCCCTTCGACGACATATTCGCGGGCGTGGATGCCATGGCTGATATAAAGAAGATCGAGGCCGTAATCGAGTGCGCCGCGTACGTCGGTCGGCATGCCGTCGCCGATTGCCACCACGCGCGACAGCGGAAATTCGTTCTTGACCTCGCGGGCGGCCGCGATCGCTGCATCGTAGATCGGCTGGTGCGGCTTGCCGGCGATGCGCGTCTGGCCGCCGAGCCGCTCGTAATAGGCGGCCATGGCGCCGGCGCAGGGAATCATGCGATGGCCGCGCTCGACCACCAGATCCGGGTTGGCGCAGATCAGCGGTACGTGACGGGCCGACCAGGCCGTCAGCATCTCGGTATAATCGTCAGGCGTTTCGGTCTCGTCATCGAAGAAGCCGGTGCAGACGATGCTTTCCGCTTCGCCGGCATCGACCCGCTGAACGTCAATACCTTCGAGGATACCAATGTCGCGCTTCGGACCGAGCAGAAACACCTTCTTCGGTCCCTCGGCAATCAGCTTGCGGGTGACATCGCCCGAGGTGATGATGCGATCGTAAACGCTGTCGGGAACACCGATCGCACGCAGCTGCTCGATGACCTTCGGAGCAACACGCGGAGAGTTGGTGATGAGGACGACCGCAAGGCCTTCGTCGCGGGCGGCTTCGAGCGCGATGGAGGCTTCCTTGTAGGCCGTGACGCCGTTATGGAGCACGCCCCAGACATCGCAGAGCGCAACATCATAAAGTCCGCCGATGTCGCGAAAGCTCTCGATCCGTTTGCCCATGCCGTCCTCGCATCAAATAAATTACGGGCTGACATCGCAAACCGGCCGGCAAATTACAAGAGCGGCTTGCAAGGTTTTTGCGTCGCACAAGGCCTGAGCAGCAGGCGTGGGCAAGGTCGGCGAGCGGCAAGATTGCACAGCGGAAGCAACGGGATGACGCTCTGGAAAAGGCTTGATCTGACCCTGTCTTCACGAGGGCAAAATGAGAGAACCTTTGCAACGACATGCTATGCGGCGGCGCCCTGGGCGTTAATCATCCTCAAAACAAGCCGAGGCGCGCCGCAAAAAATTCACAGTGCTGTCCTTGACTCGTCCGGAAGCCACCCCTAAATCACGGTCGCTAGCACTCTCAGAGGATGAGTGCTAACAAAATCCATACGGATCCGCGCTGATCCGTGAATGTCATTTGATCGAGGGATTAGACAATGGCAAGCACCAATTTCCGCCCCCTTCATGACCGCGTCGTCGTTCGTCGCGTCGAGTCGGAAGAAAAGACCAAGGGTGGGATCATCATTCCCGACACCGCCAAGGAAAAGCCGCAGGAAGGCGAAATCGTCGCCGTCGGTTCCGGCGCTCGTGATGAGGCCGGCAAGGTCGTAGCACTCGACGTCAAGGTCGGCGATCGCGTTCTGTTCGGCAAGTGGTCGGGCACTGAAGTCAAGCTCAACGGCGAAGACCTTCTGATCATGAAGGAAGCCGACATCATGGGCATCATCGGCTAATTGGCCGGTTCCCTTTTCCGATAAAGCTGACGGGTCTTAAAGCCCGGAAAACGCGAATTCAGGAGTTTCAAACATGGCAGCTAAAGAAGTAAAATTCGGCCGCAGCGCCCGCGAAAAGATGCTTCGTGGCGTCGACATCCTCGCTGACGCAGTGAAGGTCACGCTCGGCCCGAAGGGTCGTAACGTCGTTATCGACAAGTCCTTCGGCGCTCCGCGCATCACCAAGGACGGCGTCTCCGTCGCCAAGGAAATCGAACTCGAAGACAAGTTCGAAAACATGGGCGCCCAGATGGTCCGCGAAGTTGCTTCGAAGACCAACGACGTCGCCGGTGACGGCACCACCACTGCGACCGTTCTCGCCCAGGCGATCGTTCGCGAAGGCGCCAAGGCTGTTGCAGCCGGCATGAACCCGATGGACCTGAAGCGCGGTATCGACCTCGCTGTTGCAGAAGTCGTCAAGGATCTCCAGGCCAAGGCCAAGAAGATCAACACCTCGGAAGAGGTTGCCCAGGTCGGCACGATCTCCGCAAACGGCGAAAAGCAGATCGGTCTCGATATTGCTGAAGCCATGCAGAAGGTCGGCAATGAAGGCGTCATCACGGTTGAAGAAGCCAAGACCGCCGAAACCGAACTCGAAGTCGTCGAAGGCATGCAGTTCGACCGCGGCTACCTCAGCCCCTACTTCGTGACCAACCCAGAAAAGATGATCGCCGACCTCGAAGACGCGTTCATCCTCCTGCACGAGAAGAAGCTCTCGAACCTGCAGGCCATGCTTCCGGTTCTCGAAGCCGTCGTTCAGACCGGCAAGCCGCTCCTCATCATCGCTGAAGATGTCGAAGGCGAAGCTCTTGCGACCCTCGTCGTCAACAAGCTGCGCGGCGGCCTGAAGATCGCTGCCGTCAAGGCTCCGGGCTTCGGTGATCGCCGCAAGGCCATGCTGGAAGACATCGCCATCCTGACGGGCGGCACTGTCATCTCCGAAGACCTCGGCATCAAGCTTGAGTCCGTCACCCTCGACATGCTCGGCCGCTCTAAGAAGGTTTCGATCTCCAAGGAAAACACCACGATCGTCGACGGCGCTGGCGCCAAGTCCGACATCGAGGGCCGCGTTGCCCAGATCAAGGCTCAGATCGAAGAAACCACCTCCGACTACGACCGCGAAAAGCTGCAGGAACGTCTTGCCAAGCTCGCCGGCGGCGTTGCCGTGATCCGCGTTGGCGGCTCGACGGAAGTCGAAGTGAAGGAAAAGAAGGACCGCATCGACGACGCTCTCAACGCGACGCGCGCTGCTGTTCAGGAAGGTATCGTACCGGGCGGCGGTATCGCCCTCCTGCGTTCTTCCACGAAGATCACTGCCAAGGGTGAAAACCAGGATCAGGAAGCCGGCGTCAACATCGTTCGCCGTGCCCTGCAGTCGCTCGTTCGCCAGATCGCAGAAAACGCTGGTGACGAAGCTTCGATCGTTGTCGGCAAGGTTCTCGACAAGAACGAAGACAACTACGGCTACAACGCCCAGACGTCTGAATATGGCGACATGATCGCCATGGGCATCGTCGACCCGGTCAAGGTTGTTCGTACGGCTCTGCAGAACGCAGCTTCGGTTGCTTCGCTGCTGATCACCACCGAAGCCATGATCGCCGAACTGCCGAAGAAGGATGCTCCTGGCGGCATGCCGGGCGGCATGGGCGGCATGGGCGGCATGGACATGATGTGATAGGCCAACGGCCTCATCACAGGAATGTCCATAAAGCTTCGCCCATGCACTTTCAGTGCTTCAGGCCGCTAAGCGGCCTGAGTGGCGGCATGGACATGATGTGATAGGCCAACGGCCTATTACGACTGTTCAATCCGACATCCGGAATTGACGAAAGGGCGGCCCTCGGGTCGCCCTTTTTGTTTGTGGCCTATAGTTTCGATGCAGACCGCCAAGTTTCTGGTAGCGCAAATTTACGCAAATTGCCCCATTGCCGTTTTCGAAAAAGCTCTTATAAATCGCGGCGCAGCGATTTTAGAGGTTAGCTGCAATGCACGCAAATTTTACTTATATTCGGCACGATTAATAGGCGTCTGCACGTGGCTATGATCTTAGGGATTGAGGGGCGCGCGGATTTTTTACTTGAAATGACTTCATAGCTCGGATCGCCAAGTCGGACCAAGCATGACGGAAAATGGAAGCAGCAGAGCCGAATGCTCTGCTTTTGATGCGGCATGCGGGAAGACATTCAATCCGGAAGACGCAGGGAAATTTGAATAAAGCGCAAGGGGGGACCTGGCGCTCAAATGGGGATCATCTTGTTCAAGATTGCCAAGGCCGATTTTTCCGCACCGTTTGCGCCGGGCTCATTGGAGTTCGAGGGCCATTACCCCGATCTTCTGGCTCAGTTCTGTGTTTCCGAGGGATGGACGGGCGATCTTTCAAGCGGCATCATCAAACTTGGGCAGTGGGGCACAATGCTGCATGGGCTGAGTTCTTCAGAATGCGGCCTGCTAAGCCTCATGCATTGCTATGATCTGCAGGATCAGGCCCGTATCCTCGATCTTTTCGAGCAGGCGGCTACGGCCAATTCCTGCTTCTGCTATTCGACGACCACGCTCGGCGCAGGTGGTCATCGCCGGCCGGTCTTCTGTGTCGGCGAGTCCGTTGCCGCGGATAAGCAACATGCCGGCAGCATGGTCGGCGTTTTCCTGTTTCCGCGCTTCAAACTGGGGCCGGGCAGCCAACTCGCCACCCGGCAGTAAATCACTCTCGGCCATGGTCGGCCAAGTTCGCCCGACCAGCTACCGAGTTCAAGCTGATCAATCCCGCTTGGGAATGCTGAGGCCGCGCTGGCTTGCCGGACGTGCCAGAGCGCGATCCAGCCAGGCCATGACCCAGGGGAAGCTTTCGAACTCCAGCACCTCGCGGCCGCCATAGAAGACGTCGACGCCGCGAACCCAGGGAAAGGTGGTGATGTCGGCGATAGTGTATTCATCGCCCATGATCCATTCGCGTCCCTGCAGGCGGCTCTCCAACACGCCGAGGAGGCGCTTGGCCTCATCGCGATAACGCTCGACCGGATAGGAGTTATTGGCAACCTTCTCGGCGGCGAATTTGAAGAAATGACCGAACTGGCCGAACATGGGACCGACGCCTGCCATCTGGAAGAAGACCCATTCGAGGGTCTCATAGCGCCTGGCAGCATCGCTCGGAATGAGCTTGCCGGTCTTTTCCGCCAGATAGACCAAGATCGCGCCGGATTCGAACAGGCCGATCGGTTTGCCGTCGGGGCCATTGGGATCGATGATTGCCGGAATGCGGCCATTCGGGTTCAGCGAAACGAATTCCGGCGATTTTTGATCATTGGTGCCGAAGGAGATCAGATGCGGCTCATAGGGCAGACCAAGCTCCTCCAGCGCAATCGACACTTTGACGCCGTTCGGCGTCGGCAGAGAATAGAGCTGGATAATATCCGGATTGCTGGCAGGCCAGCGCTTCGTGATCGGAAAGGATGACAGATCGGCCATGGGCTTGCTCCTGAAGGCTATGATTTGACAACTGATTTGCCGCCACAATAGCCGATGGGGCTTGTATGGGAAGAGCTATCTCGGCGGATCATTGTTCAATGATTGTGAACTAATTGTGCGCAGTTGTTTATCTTTCCAACTCCTCAAAAATCACGAATATCCATCTCCAGAGAATAACTGCCACGTGATCCCATTTACTGGAGACCCCTTATGTCCAATAGCAACAACATCATCGTTCTTGTGGCGCGCATCCTGCTCGCCTTCATGTTCATCTTTGCCGGTTTCGGCAAGCTGACCGATCCGGCCGGTACTGCGGGCATGATTGCCGGAGCCGGTATGCCGGCCGCAACGCTGCTCACCTATCTTGCTGGCGCGTTTGAATTCGTCACCGGCGTCTGCGTCCTCATCGGCTTCCAGGTCCGCATCGTCGGCTGGCTGCTCGCCCTCTTCTGTGTCTTCACCGGCATCGTCTTCCACCTGCCGACGGTCAATGTTCCGGACTTCCCAGCTGCCGCCAATGGCTGGATCAACGGCCTGAACTTCGTGAACTTCCTGAAGAACGTCACGCTGGCCGGCGCCTACATCATGCTCGCCACCAACGGTGCAGGCGTCTACTCGCTCGACGCTCGCCGCGGCGCCTACGTAGCCGCCTAAGCGCTGCCTGTCTCCCAAGACAAAAGGCCCGCCGGAACTCCGGCGGGCCTTTCTACGTTAAATGTTTGGGAAATCAGAGCGCGCTGCGAACGGCCGAGATGATGCGCTGAACCATCGGATCACCCTCGTGGCTTTCCTTGCGTGCCCGCACCAGACAAGCCTCCGAGCGCAGGATGATGCCATCAGACAGGACCTTCAGATGGTTCGCTCTCAGAGTCGAACCGGTGGAGGTGATGTCGACGATGATATCGGCCGAGCCGGCAGCGGGTGCCCCCTCCGTCGCACCGAGGCTTTCGACGATACGGTAGAGCTGGATGCCGTGCTGGCTGGAGAAGAACTGCTGCGTCAGCCGCCAATATTTGGTGGCGACCGTCAGCCGGTGGCCATGGCGGGTGCGGAAATCGGCGGCGACATCGCCAAGATCGGCCATGGTATCGACGTCGAGCCAGATTTCCGGCACCGCGACGACGACATCGGCGTGACCGAAACCGAGCCTTGCGCAGAATTCGACCCGGCGATCGACTTCCGCCATGCCCTCACGCACGAGGTCTTCGCCGGTAATGCCGAAATCGACGCTGCCATTGCCGATCTCTCGCGAGATTTCCGAGGCTGACAGGAAGGCGATCTCGACTCCGTCCCAACCTTCGACACGGCCGCGATAGGAGCGATCGTTACCGACGGCGACGATCGGCATTCCGGCACGCTCGAAGATCGCGGCGCAATCGTCCTTCATCCGGCCCTTGGAGGGAAGCGCTATCGTGATTGTCATCAGGCTGCCCTCGCGGTTTCGATACGGTCGAGCCAGAGCGCGAAGCCGACGGCCGGGATGTGCCCCTTGGCCCCGAGCAGGGTCATCAGCCGATCGAAGCGGCCACCACCGGCGAGCACCGCGCTCGATCCCTCCACCGTCACTTCGAAGACGAGATCGGTGTAGTAATCAAGCGGACGACCGAAGGCGGCGCGATAATCAATCTTCAAAGCGTCGACGCCGGCTTTGGCTAGCGCCGCCACACGGGCATCGAAGCTCTTCAATGCGCTCCCGAGCTTCAGCCCGGCAGCGTCAGCAAAACCTGCCAGCGCCGCGGAAGCATCTGCCAGCGGCACGCTCAAGGACAAAAACTCCTCCAGCACGCGGAAGGCCGCATCATCGAGCCGCGTTTCGGACAGGACCAGCTTCTCGCGAAGGCGCCGGGCGATTTCCTGCGGCGAACGGCTGGCATTGGTGGAATAGCCGGTCGCATGCATAGTGGCGTCGATGTGCTTGATCAGCCCCTGCTCATCGCCGCGATTGAGGAAATCGAGTACGTGCGCATCGAGCCCGGTAACCGGCTGCGGGCTTGCGAGCCGCGCAAGCAGAGTTTCGAGCTGCATCATGTTGCCGAAGGCATGGATCAGCCGCTTCTGCCAGCCCGACGGCAGGCCGAGCGCCTGCACCACGGCCTCGAATACGGCCTGATCACCCAAGGTCACCGAAAGTGCCTTACCGGGCACTAGCCGGCTCAGGATACCGATGGCATCGCCGATGGCGCGAGCGTCAGCGCCGGCCGTGTCGCCATCGCCGAGATCTTCGATGCCGGCCTGATAGAATTCATGACCGCCTTCGCGGCGTTGGCGAAAGATTTCGCCGAGATAGGAATAACGCTTCGGCGTGCCGGTGGCGGTTTCGATATGCTGCAGACAGACCGGAATGGTGAACTCCGGACGCAGGCAAAGGCTGGCGCCGGTGTCGCTTTCGGTCATGAAGATGCGCCGGCGAAGATCTTCGCCGGCCATATCGAGAAACGGTTCGGCCGGCTGGATGATGGGCGTATCCACCCTCTCCGTTCCGCGAACGGAGAATTCGTCCAGCAGATCGCCG
Source organism: Rhizobium sp. BK491 (assembly GCF_014194925.1). Classification (NCBI taxonomy): domain Bacteria; kingdom Pseudomonadati; phylum Pseudomonadota; class Alphaproteobacteria; order Hyphomicrobiales; family Rhizobiaceae; genus Rhizobium; species Rhizobium sp. BK491. Next base: position 645,233 of record NZ_JACIAR010000002.1, on the reverse strand, counting down.
GCAAAATTCGGGAGGTTAATCAGGGGCATCAGCCCGCCCTCTTCCGGTCTTCCGCCTGTGCTGCGAGCATTGCCTTGACCTTCTCGACCAGTTCGGCCTCCGGCGCAGTTTCCTGCGCCACGCGAGCCTCGCGCCAGCTGGCATTGTCCTCGATCTCGCCGGAAAGCCGCTTGCCCTCGATCAGATCTTTGATCTGGACGACGCCCTGGGCACGCTCGTCGCCGCCCTGGATGATGGCGATCGGGCAGCCGCGGCGGTCGGCATATTTCAGCTGATTGCCGAACTTCTTCCAGTTACCCTGGAACATCTCGGCGCGGATGCCGGCAGCGCGCAGCTGCTGCGTGAAACGCTGATAACGCCCCATGGCATCGACATCGCCGTCCATGACGGTAACGAGCACAGGCTCGATCACCTCTTCCGTGCCGAGCTTGCCGAGGTTCTTCAGTGCCGTCATCAGGCGCGACACGCCGATGGAAAAGCCGGTGGCCGGCACCGGCTGACCCATGAAGCGCGAGACGAGCCCGTCATAACGGCCGCCGCCACCGACCGAACCGAAGACGACCTTCTCGCCCTTCTCGTTGGTGACGTCGAACAGCAGCTCGGCCTCATAGACCGGGCCGGTGTAGTATTCGAGGCCGCGCACGACGGAGGGATCGATCTTGATACGATCGGCCTGATAACCGGCGCTGGTGACGAGGCTGCCGATGAAATTCAATTCCTCGACGCCTTCGCCGCCTTTGGATGTGCCGGCGACAAGCTCGGCAAGCTGGGCGGCACTTTCGGCATAGTCCTTGATGCCGACGAAGAAGAGCACCTTCTCGATCTGGTCGCTGTTGAGGCCAGCACCCTTGGTGAAGTCGCCGGACTCGTCCTTGCGGCCGGGACCAAGCAGCAGCGCCACGCCTTCGGGGCCGAACTTGTCGAGCTTGTCGATGGCGCGCAGCACGTTCAGGCGCTGGGCAGCCTTGTCATCGCCGCCGAGGCCGATGGCTTCCAACACGCCGTCGAGAACCTTGCGGTTGTTGACGCGGATCACATAGTCGCCACGCTTGATGCCAAGGGCCTCCAACGTGTCGGCCATCATCATACACATCTCGGCATCCGCCTGCACGCCCGGCGCACCGACGGTATCGGCGTCGAACTGCATGAACTGGCGGAAGCGGCCCGGACCCGGCTTCTCGTTGCGGAAGACGTAGCCGGCGCGATAGGTGCGGTAGGGAAGCTGAATCTCGTTGAAATTCTCGGCGACGTGACGGGCGAGCGGCGCCGTCAGATCGTAGCGCAGCGACATCCACTGCTCGTCGTCATCCTGAAGCGAGAACACGCCTTCATTCGGCCGGTCGCTATCGGGCAGGAACTTGCCGAGCGCATCGGTATATTCGAACAGCGGCGTTTCGACAGGATCGAAACCATAATGCTCATAAACGGCCCGGATCTTGGAGGTCATCTCGTTGACGGCGCGAATATCGCTCGCCGAACGATCGACAAAGCCACGCGGCAGGCGGGCCTTGAGCTTCTGCGGTTTCTTTTGTTTGTCGCTCATCTCTAGGGTAATCCGGTATGGGAACAGTCGCGGTTAACTAGCGGATTGGGCCGAATGCGGCAAGGATTGTTATATGTTAGCGGCTGACAAAACCGAGAAAAGCCAGAGAAGGCGGTATAGGAACCATGCCATATGCGGTCGTCTTGAAATGCACGGATGAAACGGCCACGCCGGTTCTGGATCTTTGGCGGGAGGCGAGCCGCTTCGAAAGCACGCCATCGATGCGAGCACTGAACTATCCGCCGCATCTGACGTTTGCGGTCTACGAAGACATTGCCGTTTCTTCGCTCGTCGCCGCCGCGCAAAAGGCCTTTGCAGACGCGCCGCCGCTATCGGTCGAGTTTTCGGGGATCGGCCATTTCCCCAACGAGATGCTGGTGCTCTGGGCACGTCCTGTCGATGATCATGTGCTCAGGCGGATACACCGAGCCATTCACGAGGAGATCGATCCTGCTCTTTGTCATGAGCATTCCTGGCCGGATCACTGGCAGCCGCATTGCACCATTGCAATGAAGATCCCGGCGAACGCGGCGGAAGAGGCTCTGAGATGGGCGGGCGCAACGCCAGCCCAGTTTACGCTCACCTTCGATGTGGTGGATTGCATCCGCTTTCCGCCGATCGAAATCATCAGGGAAGTCAAACTGCTGCCTTGATCGCCTTTCAGTGTTTCGGCGGATGCAATTCGCGCTTGCCTTCACGGATTGCACGGCTAGGTTTCTGTTCATGCGCGTGTTTGCGATCCTGACAATGCTAATTGCCTGGTTGCTTTACGGTGCCATGCCGGCGCTGGCGAATTGCCCTGTCTGCGCTTCCGCCATGTCCAAGCCGGCGACCATGAGCATGCATGACGGCATGGCCGATATGCCTGGCATGGCCGGCCACGCCAACATGGCCGAGCCCCAGCAAACGAAGCCGGAAAACCCTTGCGCCGGCGGCATGGCGCATGTGGCGTCCTGCGCCGCCTGCCTTGCCTTGATGCCGACCCTTACAATCGAAGACTGCAAACACGCCTTCTCCTATCCAGTGCCGGCGCCCGGCCAGCGTCTTGCCGGTTCTCCGCCTCAGCCGACAGCACCCCCTCCCCGTCTCGCCTGACGATCATCTGTATTCAATCGACGAGCGGCTATTCGCTCAATTTCAGATACCGTTCAGAAACGGAGAAAATACCTATGTCCACCTCAAAATCGCTGATGCTTGCCGGCGCATTCGTCCTTGCCATCAGCCTTCCTGCCTTTGCCGACGACATGAAGGGCATGGATATGAGCAAGCCGATGGAAAACCAAGGTGCTTCCAGCAAGGCTTTCAACGACGCCATGAGCAAGATGCACAAGGACATGATGATTCACTACAGCGGCGATGGGGACGCAGATTTCGTCCGCGGCATGATCCCGCATCATCAAGGCGCGATCGACATGGCCAAGATCGAGCTGAAATACGGCAAGGATCCCGAACTGCGCAAAATGGCGGAGGGCATCATTACCGCGCAGGAAGCCGAGATCAAGGAAATGAAAGCCTGGCTAAAGAAGCGCGGCAAGTAAATTATCCGGCAAATGAGAGGCGGCATTCGTGCCGTCTCTCTCACTGCTCCCTATGCAATTTGCGGAAGACTCCATCCAGCCAATCGGACACTGTACGGATACGAACAAGCTGACGAAGCTCGGCATGGATAAGCAGCCACATCTCGCGCGTCGGCGGATTTGTGTCACCAGTGTCGACGCGGCAAAGATCTCCCGCATTCTCCGCCAGGATTTTCGGCAGGAGAGCGCGCCCTAATCCTGCAGCCGCAGCCTGGAGCAAGGCTTCGGCATCATTGACCGCAACCGGGCTGGAAAGGTCTGACTTTTTTGCCTGTGCGGCGATCCAGCGGGCATGCGGCAGATGCGACATCGCCTCCTCATAGACGATCCAGGGTAAATTTTCGACGTGGCTCTCCCGTCCCGCGGCGACGTAAACGGCATAGTCCAGGGTCGCGATCCGTCTCGCGACGACCCTGCCATTCGTCATATCGGCCGGCCTTGCGAGGCGCAAAGCCATATCCGCTTCGCGCCGTGTCAGGTTGAAATTTCTGGAATCGCCGATGAGCTCCAATTGCAGGCCAGAATGTTGCGTCAGCAGACTAGGCAGCGAGGGGATCAACAGCCGACTGATGAAGGATGGCGCCGCCGTGAGGCGCACCTTGCCGAGCGCCATGGGATTTGCCGCATCCAACGCGCCCGACAGCGCCATAACTTCGGCCTCGATCGCCTCGGCCTTCGCGACCGCGATCTCGCCCATCGGCGTCGGCGACAGGGTGCCGCCTGCATCGCGCGAGAACAGCGACGCGCCGAGGCGGTTTTCCAGAATACGCAGACGGCGACCGACCGTCGTCGCATCCGTGCCAAGCACCCTGCCGGCAGCAGCGAAGGACCCACCCCGCGCAAGCGCCAGAACGTGGCGCAGATCGTTCCAGTCGATATCGTGCAATTTTGCAGCTCCTGACGGCAAACTTACTGCGTGTATCAGCACTATTGCAGCCATAGACTGGAAATATCCAGCAAGGAGATGACGATGACCCTGTTCGCAGTTCTGTTCGAGGACGACCAGCAAAACGCCGCCGCGATCCGCAAGGAGTATCTGCCGCGCCACTTCGCCTTCCTAAGGGCGAATGCCGCGTCCATCCGAACGGCCGGACCGCTCAGCCGCGAGGGTGACGCTTTTGCCGGCGGCCTGTGGCTTGTCGAAGCTGAGACCGCCGATACAGTCGACCGTCTGGTGAAGGAAGATCCATTCTGGGCGGCAGGCCTACGCAAATCCGTGCAGGTCTTCATCTGGAGCCGGGTATTTGCGGAGCGCGCACTTCTTTGACAGGGGGTATCGCTACCAGCTCAACCCATGACCGCAGGCAGTCGCGCGGCGAGCAGATCGATGACCACGCGCATCTTCAGCGAAAGCTGCGGCACCTGCGGCCAGACGGCGTAGACGTTGACGGGCCGGCTGGAGACATTGAGCACCTGCATGAGCTTGCCTGCGTGCACATAGCTTCGTACCAGCCAGCAGGGCAGCCACGTAATGCCCATCCCGGCGGCGGCGGCATCCGCAATGACCTCCAGGTCATCCAGACGTAATCGCGTCTGCGGAAAATAGTCGACGGCCGCACCGTCGTCCTGCAGAAAGGTCCATCTCTTGGCTTCCCCCGATCTCGCATAGACGACGAGATCGTGGCTATCGAGATCGGCAATGGTCTGCGGCGTAGCTCTGGCGGCGAGATAATCCGGCGAGGCGCATAGCGTCATGCGATGGAGGGCGATCTTGCGGGCAGCAAGGCCGGCTTCGTCCCGCAACACGCCATTGCGAATGGCGAGATCGAAGCCTTCGTCGAAGAGGTCGACCACGCGATCGCTGAAGGAAAGGTCGAGTTCAAGCTTGGGGTGGATACGCGCCAGCTCCAGCAGCAGCGGTGCAGCGCAGCGGCGACCGAAGAGCACCGGCATGGAGATGCGCAGACGTCCGGTAACTTCGCGCTTGCCCGATTCCAGCATAGCCTCGCCGGACTGTATCTCGTCCAGCGCCCGGCGGCAGCGCTCGTAAAAGGCTTGCCCTTCGTCGGTGAGGCTCTGCATGCGGGTGGTGCGGTGGAAGAGGCGCACATTCAAGCGCCGCTCCAGTTTGGCGATCGTCTTGCCGATCGCCGAGCGCGAGAGATTCATGCGCGCCGCCGCTGCCGAAAAGCCGCCGGCCTCGACCGCCTCCACGAATTCGGGAATGCCGTTGAGCATATCGTTCATGATTATTGCTTCCTCTAAGGAACCAGTTAGCGGAAATAATATCGCCACGGGCGACCAGAAAGCAACGATATGTTCCGTCCATTGCTTCCAATTCCTCTCAGGAGATCATGATGACAAAGACCATGAAGCGCTGGACCCTCGAGACAATCGCCGTCGGCGCTCCCTTGAATCTGACGGAAACTGCCATTCCCTCGCCGGCGCGCGGCGAAGTGCTCGTGCGGGTGAAGGCCGTCTCTTTGAATTATCGCGACAAGCTCGTGCGCGAGACCGGCATGGGCCTGCCGATCCAATTTCCCTTCGTGCCGGCCTCGGATATGGCAGGCGTGATCGAAGCGGTGGGAGACGATGTCACCAGATTTGCCGCTGGAGATCGGGTCATGTCGACCTTCCATCCCGGCTGGATCGACGGCAAGCCGCTCGGCGATGCCCGCACACCACCCTACAGGACGCTGGGCGGCTTCTATCCCGGCGTGCTCTCCGAATATGTCGCCATGCCGGAGGACTGGCTCGTCTCGGCGCCCCAGAGCCTTGATTATGCCGAGGCAAGCACCTTGCCTTGTGCCGGTCTCACGGCCTGGTTCGCGCTGGTGGAGCGCGGCAAGATCAAGCCCGGCGATAGCGTGTTGGTGCAGGGAACGGGCGGCGTTGCGCTGTTCGGGCTGCAAATCGCCGCAGCACAAGGCGCCGAGGTGTTCGTGACTTCCTCCGGAGAGGAAAAGCTCGAACGGGCCAAGGCTTTGGGCGCTCATCACGGCATCGACCGCAACAAAAGCGATTGGGTGGAAGAGGTCTATCGCCTCACCAACGATCGGGGCATCGATCATATTTTCGAAATAGCCGGCGGGCCGAATTTCGCCCAGTCGCTGAAGGCGGTGGCGCCGCAAGGCCGCATTTCCGTCATCGGCGTCCTTGAGGGCTTCGACATCTCCGGTCCGGTGGCACCACTGCTGTTGAAATCTCCCACCGTGCAGGGCATCAGCGTCGGCCACCGCCGCTCGCTCGAAGATTTCGTGCGTGCCGTCGACAGCATCGGCCTGAAGCCCGTCATCGACCATCGCTATGCCCTCGGCGAGGCATCCGCCGCCTTCGATCATCTCGATCGCGGCCCCTTCGGCAAGATCGTCATCGAGCTCTAACGTGGAGTCGGGCCGCTGCGAAAAGCTGGCGGCCCGACTTATGATATCAGCCCTTCGGCTCGAAGGGCTGCGGCACGCGCTGGGCGCCCTGGCGAGCCAGCATCCAGCCGGGATATTCGGGCGCAAGCGCGCTGACGTCATCGAGCTTGGCCATATCCCCGGCATCGAGCTTCAGCTTGACAGCGGCCAGATTCTGGTCGAGCTGGTCGAGGCGCTTGGCGCCGATGATGATGCTGGTGACGAAGGGCTTCGCCAGGATCCAAGCAAGCGCCACGGTGGCGACACTGGAGCCGTGCTTTTCCGCCACTTCGCGCATCGCGGCGACGCAGGCCCAGGCGCGGTCCTTGTCGACAGGCGGGAAATCGAAGTTCGCACGCCGTCCCTCGCCATTGCCGGGAGCGCCCGGACCATACTTGCCGGAGAGCAGACCGCCAGCAAGCGGCGACCAGACCATGAATCCGATCTTTTCCTCAACCATCAGTGGCACGATTTCACGCTCGAGATCGCGGCCGGCGATGGAATAATAGGCCTGCACTGTCTCGAAGCGAGCAAAGCCGCGGCGTTCGGAAATGCCGAGCGCCTTGGCGATACGCCAGGCCTGCCAGTTGGAGACGCCGACATAGCGGACCAGCCCGCGCGAAACGAGATCGTCCAGCGCCCGCAGGGTTTCGTCGATCGGTGTCACGATATCCGTTCCATGGATCTGATAGAGATCGATATGATCGGTCTGAAGACGATCCAGGCTGGCCTGCACCGAGTCCATGATATGGCCGCGCGAGGCCCCACGATCGTTCGGCTTGTCGCCCATGACGCCATAGACCTTGGTAGCGATGACGACATCCTTCCGGGGAACGCCGAGGTTCTTCAAGGCCTGGCCGAGCAGCTTTTCGGAATTGCCGAAGGAATAGACGTCGGCGGTGTCGATGAAATTGACGCCGGCAGCAAGCGAGCCTGCGACGATCTTGTCGGCCAGCGCCTGGTCGACATCGGCGATCGAGCCCCAGGGAGTGTTGGGATTGGCTTCGCCGAAGGTCATCGTGCCCAGGCAGAGTTCAGAGACGAACAGGCCGGTATTGCCCAGTTGATTGTAACGCATAGGAGAAATTCCCTTATGGTCAGCCGGAAGACTCTTCCGGCCGGTGAACGCTATCTTTTCGCTATGAATTGGCCTCGGCACGACAACCGCAGTCGGGGCTGCCCTGGGGAGGTCATAAGACGGTCGTCGAGGCCGGACTCAAGCTCCGCGGCAATCGAGACAACAAGCACATAATGCACCCGAAACCATTTTCAACGCGAGACCTCGGGCCGATCACGATGCGGTGACCGACGCATGCTCTTGCGTCGAGGCGCGCGCGGATTAGACTCCGGTTTTTATTTGATGCGCAAAACGGACACACCCGATGACGCAACGCCCCCTAACGACAATCGGCTTCGACGCCGACGACACGCTCTGGCAGAACGAACAGTTCTACCGGCTGACGGAACTGCAATTTACCGAGCTACTTGCCGATCACGCCCCAAGCGACGTCATCTCCGCACGCCTGTTGGAGGCGGAGAAGCGCAATCTTCGTCACTACGGCTTCGGAATAAAAGGCTTTACCCTCTCCATGATCGAGACGGCCATCGAGATCACCGAGGGCGAAGTGCCATCGACCGTCATCGCCCAGATCCTCGATATCGGCCGCGATCTTCTCGCCCATCCAGTCGAAACACTGCCGCATGTGCGTCAGACGTTGGAGGCCCTCTCGGGAAAATATCTGCTTGTCCTGATCACCAAGGGCGACCTTTTCGATCAGGAGCGCAAGCTTGCGCAATCCGGGCTCGGCGATCTCTTCGATGCCGTCGAGATCGTCTCAGACAAGAACGCGTCGACCTATCGCCGCATCTTCTCCAAGGTGGGGGACGGGCCGGAGCGGGCGATGATGATCGGCAACTCACTGAAATCGGACATCGTGCCGGCGCTCGCTGCCGGCAGCTACGGCGTCTTCGTGCCGCGCGAGCTCACATGGTCGTTCGAGCATGTCGAGGAACCGACAGACGCACCGCGTTTCCGCAAAATCGGTCATCTCGGCGAGCTGCATGACGTGATCGAAGCGTTGCGGTAATCCCTACTGCCCCTGCTTGGAACGAGGTGGAAACAGCATCGGCCCCTGGTCCTTCTGCTGATCGGCCGGCGCCTGCTGCGCGGCCGGCGGATTGGGATCGATGAGGATCTCGTATGGCGCGCCGAGACCGCGCCGGCGCGTGACGCGCGAATAATAGGGCTTGAGCAGCCAGGTCGTATCCTCATTGAGGGTCACGTCGGCGGTATTGCCGTCTTCATCCGTGCCGAAGAAGGATTCATCCCCGCTCGACGAGAGATCGAAGATCGCCATATAGGCGTACTTGCTCTTGGAGCTGAAAGTGATCCGCACATGCTGACCCTTCTTCAGCGGCAGCATGTAGACCTTGCCCTTGCCGAACTTCGTCCAGCCCGTCAACCTCTCAAGGACTGCCGGCAGGGCGATCTTCTCGAGCTTTTCGCCACGATCGAGCTGCGGCAGCTGCTGTTGCTGGGTATCACTTTGAGCATGGGCGTCTGCGGCGCCCAACAGCGCAACCATCGTCAGCGAAAGACCGAGAAGCGCAGCTTTCACGGCCGCACCAATGCGCAACGCATCGCCTCCACCTCTTTCCGGCAATAGCAGCCTTCGATGTGGTCGTTGACCAGGCCCATGGCCTGCATGAAGGCATAAACTGTGGTCGGGCCGACAAAGGTCCAGCCGCGTTTCTTCAGATCCTTCGAAATCCGCACCGAAGCCGCCGTCGTCGGATTTGCGCGAAGATGGGCAAGGTCGAAGATCTCCGGGCGCTCGGCAGCGGTCGGCTCATGGCTCCAGAAATAGCGGGCGAGCGAACCGAATTCGTCGCGCAGCTCGATGGCGCGATTGGCATTGTTGATGGTGGAAACGATCTTGCCGCGATGGCGGATGATGCCGGCATCGGCTAGGCAACGCTCGATATCCGCTTCGCCAAACTTGGCGACCTTCTCGAAATCGAAGCCGGCAAAAGCGGCGCGGAAATTCTCGCGCTTGCGCAGGATCGTCAGCCAGGAGAGGCCCGACTGGAAGCCTTCGAGGCAGATTTTCTCGAACAGCCTGATGTCGTTGACGACGGGCCGACCCCATTCCTCGTCGTGATAGCGCTGATACTCCGGCAGATTGCCGTGCCAGAAGCAGCGGTCCTTGCCATCTTCGCCGGTGATGATGCCCGTTTCGGCCATTTTCGCGATTCGTCCCCTATTTCAGCACGCGCTACCGGAAACCGGTAAGCCACTATCGGATAAATTGAGATCAATCAAATGCTTAAATTCATAGACTGACTTCGACGACCGCGCATTCCGATTCATGATTTACCACTTGCAAACCATCTTTCCAAACCAGGCGGTAACCCTGACAAAGCTTTATCGGCTTCGCGGCATTTTGATGAATAGATGTTTACCATTCGCTCGCGTGCAAGTGGCACCATTGTTTCGACCGGGTGCTTCGCGCCCATCTTCGGCCCATGTGTAGAGAGTTTGTCCGATGATGAAACATGCCGTTCTGTGTGCCGCCGGCGCCCTGAGCCTGCTTGCCTCCACCGCCTTTGCCGACGATCGCTATCAGTCGCGCCCGCCTGTCATCGTCAGTCCCGATCTGACCGCCCCCTGGGTGATGCAGCTCGGTGGCGGCAACGTGCAGCCGGTCGTCTATCCCCGCCCAATGGCGCGGCGCGCAGTCGATCCCAGAATGGAGCAGCCGGCCAATCCGCAGGTGCGTCAGGTCGTGCAGCCGCGCGGGCTGTTTGCGCGCCCGGCCGTGCAGCAAGTCGCCATGGCCCGCCCGCAATATCCGACAGTCCGAGGCCAGATCGATCCGCAGTTCCTGCCGCAGATCGTCGACTACCAGACCAAGGAAAAGCCCGGTAGCATCGTCATCGATACCAATAACCGCTTTCTTTATCTCGTGATGGATGACGGCAAGGCGCGGCGCTATGGCGTCGGCGTCGGCAAGCCGGGCTTCGAATGGGCCGGCGCCCACACTGTGACCCGCAAGCAGGAATGGCCGGATTGGACGCCGCCGGCCGAAATGATCTCACGCGAAGCCGCCAAGGGCCATTATCTGCCGGCGCACATGGAAGGCGGGGAAGGCAATCCGCTCGGCGCACGCGCCATGTATCTCGGCTCCACCCTCTATCGCATCCATGGCACCAACGCCCCCTGGACCATCGGCAATGCCGTCTCCTCCGGCTGCATCCGCCTTCGCAACGAGGATGTCATCGATCTCTACAACCGCGTAAAGGTCGGCACCCGCGTCACCGTCATGTAATCTCGAAAAAGTCCCGCCCTGTGCGGCGATACTACTCCATTGGAGGGGCAGTATTCGCCGCATGGGAAAACCCTCCACTATAGTTCAGACTATAGTCCGATCGGCGACAGACAAGAGGGCAGTTCTTCCTGAACGTACCCAACATTGGTCATTTTGATCTTGATCCCTTCGTTGGTTCCGGTAATTTCCTACCGGATTCAACGAGGGGAATGCGAATTATGAAAGCAGCATTGTCGATCGTGACGGCAGGTGTCGTCGCGGCGTGTCTTCTTGCAGCATCGAACGCAGCTGCCTTCACCGCTTCGACACCTATTACGGCGCCGGTCGCCCGCACCGACGTGATCCGGGTCGCAATGGAGCCGCAGGGCCAGGTGAAGCCGCAGTTCCAGCGGCGGATGGTGCGGCTGGCGACGAACGAGGAGCCGGGCACCGTCATCGTCGACACCAACAACAAGTATCTCTACCTCGTCGAAGGCAATAACCGCGCAAGACGCTATGGCATCGGCGTCGGCCGCGATGGTTTCGGCTGGTCCGGCGTCGTCAAGGTCGGCCGCAAGGCGGAATGGCCCGGCTGGACGCCGCCGCCGGAAATGATCGTTCGCGAAGCCAAGAAGGGCCACAAACTGCCGGCCTACCAGGAAGGTGGCGAGGACAATCCGCTCGGCGCGCGCGCCATGTATCTCTATCGCAACGGCAACGACACCGCCTTCCGCATCCATGGCACCAACCAGCCCTGGAGCATCGGCCTCAACATGTCCTCCGGCTGCATCCGCATGATGAACAAGGACGTGATGGATCTCTATGATCGCGTCCCCGTCGGCACTAAGGTCATCGTCGTCGGTCCCGGCAACAAGCAGGGCGAAGTCAGCTATCAGGATCGCGGCGTCGATGTGCTGAGGACTCTGTTCGGCGGCTGATAGAATCCAACCCGAATCAGGCACCAACATAGCGGGCGCTCTTCCCTGGCATGACATCATTCGCGCCGGGGAAGGCGCCCGTATCGCTTGCAATAGTTTATTGCGTGCAGGCGCGGATGGAGACACTGTTGCGCCGGTGTTACAGCCTGAAACTTATCACGATGCCCCGCCGAAAAATGGCTCGTCGCCTTCAGTTTACCGTCAGTTTTCCCGCCTAAGCCGTGCCTGTTCACTCATGACTGCAATAGAAGTGTCATGGAAGCACGCTTAGATGGCAGCACTGTGGCATCCGGGGATTTCATATGCATCGTGCATTTCGCATCAAGCAGCCGGCCCTCGCCGCGCTTGCGACTTCCGCATTCATCTTTGCCGCAAGCTCTGCCTCGGCTGAGATGCAGTTTTCCGCTTACGGCGGCATACAGGGCGCGACGGGCAGCAATGTGACCACGTCGGACGGCGCTGATTTCGACCCCAACTGGTCCGGAAAATCCTTCAAGATGCCGCCCTATTTCGGCTTCCGCGGCATCTGGTGGCTTGACCAGTTCGACAAGCCGAACTGGGGCGTGTCGCTCGATTATACCCATGCGAAGGTCTATGGCGATCTCGGCAATACGCCCGGCTGGTCGCATTTCGAGTTCACCGATGGCCTGAACATGCTAACGCTGAACGCGCTCTATCGCTTCCAGGATTCGAGCCGCAACTGGACACCCTATGTCGGCCTCGGCGCGGGCATCAACGTGCCGCATGTCGAAGTCACCCGCTCGTCGGGCACGACCTTCGACTACCAGTTCGGCGGCGCTTCGCTGCAGGCGCAGGCGGGCGTCAGCTACCAATTTGCCAAGCATTGGTCGACCTTCGTCGAATACAAGGGCAACTACAACTTCGTGAACAACGTCTCGATCGACAGCGGCGACACGCTGAAGACCAAGGTTTTCACCCACGCTCTCAACTTTGGCGTGTCGTTCAACTTCTGACGTCCCTCAGGCTGAAGTCGCAATCGATCCCTCAAACCGGTTCAGGCATGGGGGGTCTTGTGCTATGATCCAACGCATGAGCTTCTCTTACTATCGTTGCGACTGGATCCATCCGGAAAACGAGGAGCCGGTCATCGTTTATTATGAGGTCGATATCGCCGGCGATGTTCCGCGGCTGATCGATGTGTTTGCCGATGGTCGCCGGCAATGCATGTCGGTTGTCGATTTTACTGCAGTGGGACGTGACATGCTGGAGATCACCAGCCTCGTCGAAGGCTCATTTTACGATGGCATTACCGGCCTAGTGGATGGCATTTTCTTCGAGGAAGGGCAGGATCGCATTAGCATGACGCGCATTGCCGCCGATCGGTTCGAAGTCGAATGGCAGGCTCATCGCCTACCCGCGCCGGACAAGCTGCATTAGTACGCAATTCCGGACGGAAAACCGCTCTACACTTTTCCCGGAAATGCTCTAAGCGGCGGCCGGCTGCAGGCCCTTCAGTTTCACAGGCATTTCGCCGCCATAGGCCCAATCCAGCAATTCCACCGTATGCAGGATGGGAATGCCCGTTCCCGTCGCGATCTGCGTGATGCAGCCGATGTTGCCCGTCGCGATGATATCGGCTTTCGTCGCCTCGATGTTTCTGACCTTGCGCGCCTTCAGTTCGGCCGAAATTTCCGGCTGCATGATGTTGTAGGTGCCGGCCGAACCACAGCACAGATGCCCTTCCGCCGGGTCGCGCACCGTAAAGCCCGCGGCTTTCAGCAAGAGCTTCGGCGCCATGGTGATCTTCTGCCCGTGCTGCATGGAGCAGGCGGAATGATAGGCGACCGCGATGCCGCGCGGCATATGCGACGGGAGATCCAGGCTTGCGAGATATTCCGTGATGTCCTTGGCGAGAGCTGAAATCCTCGCAGCCTTTTCCGCATAGGCCGGATCGAGGCGCAGCATATGCCCATAGTCCTTGATCGTCGTGCCACAGCCCGACGCGGTGATGATGATCGCGTCCAGCCCCCGGGCCTCGATCTCACGCAGCCACACATCGACATTGGCGCGGGCACCTGCGAGCGCCTGTTCCTCGCGGCCCATGTGATGAACCAGCGAACCGCAGCAGACCTCCCCTTCCGGCACCACGACCTCAATGCCGAGGCGCGTCAGCAGGCGGATGGTGGCTGCGTTGATTTCGGGATCGAGCACCGGCTGGGCACAGCCCGTCAGGATCGCCACGCGACCGTGGCGCTCGGCCTGCGCTACATGCAGCCCCGGCTTTGCAAAAGGCGACGGCGCGGGAATGCTGCGGGGCGCGAGATCGAGCATGGCGGCGAAAGCCTTTAAGGCCGGAACGCGTCTCAACAGCCCCTTGAACGGCCGGCCAAAATTCGCAAGCCGCAAGGCCAGCCGGAAACGGCCGGGATAAGGCAAGACGGCTGCCAGCACATTGCGGGTCAGCCGATCCATCAGCGGGCGCTTATAGGTGTTCTCGACATGGACACGCGCATGGTCGATCAGGTGCATATAGTCGACACCGGAGGGACAGGTCGTGGTGCAGGCAAGGCAGGAAAGGCAGCGGTCGATATGCGTCACCACCTCGGCATCGGCTGCCCGACCGTTTTCCAGCATGTCCTTGATGAGGTAAATGCGTCCACGCGGACTGTCGAGTTCGTTGCCGAGCGTCACATAGGTAGGACAGGTGGCTGTGCAGAAGCCGCAATGCACGCATTTGCGCAGGATCGCCTCGGATTCGGCCACATGCGGGTCGGCAAGCTGTTCGGGCGTGAAATTGGTTTGCATTACCCATGTCCCCGTTCGAGCAAGACCGCGCCCCTCATCTGGCCTATCGGCCACCTTCTCCGCGTTTTGACGGGGAGAAGGGGATTGGCGCATCCTCCGTCACTCCTCAACCTCTCTCGAGCCGATAAGGCGCCGCAAACGAGGTCGTCCCCTCGCCCCGCCTGCGGGGAGAGAGTTAGGGTTAGGGGCCATCGCCGACAGGAACCAGATTTCATCACGCCATCTTCCCTGGATTGAAAATTCCGGCCGGATCGAATTTTTCCTTCACGCGCGCAGACAGCAGGGCCACGGCTTCGGGTTGCGGCTGGAAGGCCTGCGTGGTCGCACGTTGGGCAGGGGTGGCGCGCATCAAGGTGGCATGTCCGCCGCCCAAGGCATGAATGTAGCGCCTGAGCACATCACCTTCCGGTCCGGCTTCCATGCGCATCCAGACGAGCCCGCCCTGCCAATCATAATAGGCATCCACGCCTTCTTCCAGGCGAAGTGCTGCGACGAGCTGGTGGCCGATACTGGGTGCCACGGACACACGCCAAACGGGGCGCGTCGTGCCATCGGCATAGGGCTTCACATTGCGGATCTCGCGCCAGAGCCTACGGCTGTCGTCTTCTGCAAGGCGCTTCACCGAGCCGAGCCGGCCCATGGCGGCAGCAAGCTTTTCACCCCGGACCGAGACGGAACCCGGAAGACCCTCGACGCGCAGCACAGTCGCCTCCCCCTGCGGCAGCTTGCCGTCGAGAAAGGACCAGGCGACCGTTAGCGGCAGATGGGCGGCGCCCGATACCTCGAGCGGCAGGGCCATAGCGGCAGCCATGGCATTGGCGGCCTCCGCATCGTTGAGACCGGAGAGGACAATCGTCTCCTCGGTCTTCGGCTTGGGCGGCACGCGGAACGTTACTTCGGTCAAAAGGCCGAGCGTTCCGTGCGAACCGGCCATCAGCTTGACGAGATCGAGACCGGTGACGTTCTTCATCACCCGCCCGCCGGCCTTGACGATCTCGCCCTTGCCATTGACGAAACGGACGCCGAGCAGGCTATCGCGTGCCGCACCGCTGACGAAACGGCGCGGCCCGGAGACATTGGCTGCGAAAATGCCGCCGATCGTTGGCTCACCTTCGGTTGCCATCAGCGGCCTGTGATCCATCGGCTCGAAGGCCATCATCTGGCCGGCCTCGGCAAGAGCGGCCTCGATCTCGGCGGCCGGCGTGCCGGCGCGGGCCGTCATCACCATCTCACCCGGATTGTAGGCGACGATGCCGGCAAGGCCACGTGACGAGAGCACCGCTTCGGACGGGACCGCATTGCCGAAGCCGGATCGCGTGTTGCCGCCGACGATTGCTAGGGCCGCGCCGCGTGCCGTATGATCGCCGATGATGGAGGCGGCTTCCTCCTCGGTTCTCGGATGAAATTCGGTCATGCGGCGTTGCGTCCGTCGAGCGGGAAGACCTTGGATGGGTTAAGTATCCAGCCGGGATCGAAGGCTGCGCGCACCGACATCATCTGCGCGAGATCGACATCGGCATATTGGTGGCGCATCAGGTCGCGCTTCTCGATGCCGACGCCGTGCTCGCCGGTGAGGCAACCTCCGGCATCGACGCAGAGCCGCAAGATATCGTTGCCCGCCGCTTCCGCCTTGGCGGCATCTTCGGCGTCGTTGGCATTGAAGAGAATCAGCGGATGCATGTTGCCGTCGCCGGCATGGAAGACATTGGCGACGCGCAGACCATAGCCCTCAACGATCTCGCCCGTCTTCTTCAGCACATAAGAGAGCTGGCTCAGCGGCACGGTTCCGTCCATGCAGATGTAATCGGCAATGCGGCCGGTGGCGCCGAAGGCCGACTTCCGGCCCTTCCAGATCAAGGCCGCTTCCGTTGCCGACTGGCATTCGCGCACCGTTTTGACCTTGTGGTTGCGAGCAATGGTAACGATGCTCGCAAGCATGTCGTCCATTTCCGCCTCCGAACCTTCGACCTCGACGATCAGCAGAGCCTCGACATCAAGGGGATAGCCGGCCTTGGCGAAGGCCTCGCAGATCTCAATCGCCGGCTTGTCCATGAATTCGATCGCGACAGGTACGATGCCGGCAGCGATGACGTCGGCGACGCAGGCGCCCGCCTCTTCGGAACTGTCGAAACCGAAGAGTACCGGCCGGGCGCCCTCCGGCTTGGCGATGAGCCGCACCGTTGCCTCGGTGACGATGCCGAGTTGGCCTTCCGAGCCGCAGACCAGACCGAGCAGATCGTAGCCCGCCGCATCTAGCGCCTTGCCGCCGAGATCGATGACGGTGCCATCAGTCAGAACAAGCTTGACGCCGAGCAGATTATTGGTCGTGACGCCGTATTTCAGACAGTGCGCACCGCCGGAATTCATGCCGATATTGCCGCCGATGGTGCAGGCAAGCTGCGAGCTCGGGTCAGGCGCGTAAAAGAATCCGTCGGCCGAGACGCTTTCGGAGACATGCAGGTTCGTCACCCCCGCCTGCACGGTCGCCGTGCGATTGGCATAATCGATATCGAGGATGCGGTTCATCTTGGAGAGGCCGAGGACGACGGCATCCTCCTGGGGTATCGCGCCACCGGAAAGCGACGTGCCGGCGCCGCGCGGCACGACGGGAATGCCGTAGCGATGGCAATATTTCATGACGGCCGCAACTTCCGCCGTCGAGCGCGGCAAGGCAACGGCAAGCGGCAGGCGGCGATAGGACACGAAGGCATCGGTTTCGAAGGGCACGAGCTCGCGCGGCTCGTGGATTAGGCATTCCGGGGCCAGCAGATCGGTCAAATCGGCGACGATCGCACCTCGGCGCGCTAGAACATCCGCACGCGGCTCCAGAAATGAAATGGCCTCGGCCATGCCGTCCTCCTCCTGCATCCGATATCGAACGCAGCCCTCTTTTAGCGCATTACAGGCTTAGCGCTTTCCCAAGTTTGGAGCAAATGATAAGCACTTATTCCAAAACAGGAAATAATTCTGCATGACCAATTTGGGAGATCTCGAAATCTTCGCCAGCGTCGTTGCGACCGGCAGCATGTCGCTGACGGGTCGTGCTCTCGGTTTTTCGCCGGCCGTCATTTCCAAGCGCATCAAGCGCCTGGAAGACAGGCTCGGCACCCGGCTCCTGCAGCGCACCACACGGCAGATTTCGCTGACGGAAGCGGGCCAGGGCTTCTACGACCGCGTGCTCGCCATCCTCGCCGGGCTGGAAGAGGCGGAAGCCTATATTGCCGGGCGCTCCTCCCAGATGCACGGCACGCTGAAAATATCGGCCCCGACGTCCTTCGGCCGTCTCCACATCGCGCCGCATCTGAAATCCTTCATGCACGCCCATCCCGAACTGGCGCTCAACCTCGTTCTCAGCGACGAATTCGTCGATATCGTCGGCGGCGGCTTCGATCTTGCCATCCGCATTGCCGAGTTGACGGATTCCAGTCTTGTCGCGCGCAGGCTGGCGCCGGTGCGCCGCGTGCTTTGCGCCTCCCCTGCCTATATCGATGCCCATGGCATGCCCGAGGATATCGACGATCTGCGCCGGCATACCTGCCTGCCCGCGCACAATCTCGACCCCTGGCGGCTGGAAGGGCCAAAAGGCAGCCTGATCTTCCGGCCCGAAGGCAGGCTCATCACCAATTCCAGCGAGGTCGTACGCGAAGCCGTCATTGCCGGCCTTGGCATTGCGCTGCGTTCCACCTGGGATATCGGGCCGGAGCTGCGCGACGGCCGCCTCGTCCAGGTGCTCCCGGCCTATGAGGGCTCGCACAACGTCACGCTTTCGGCCGTTTACCCCAGCCGACAATTCCTGCCGGCAAAAGTGCGCGTCTTCATCGATTTTCTGGCGGAACTTTATGGGCCTGTTCCCTATTGGGAGCGATGAGAACCCTTTTGAGGATCGAGGAGACCGTCATGGCCGCGCCCGAGAGCATCCGTTCCGATCTTGATCTCAACTCGAAGACGCGCCTCACCGTTATGCTTGGCGATATTACCAGGCTTTCGGTCGATGCCATCGTCAATGCGGCCAATAGCAGCCTGCTCGGGGGCGGTGGCGTTGACGGGGCGATCCATCGCGCCGCCGGGCCGGATCTCCTCGCGGAATGCCGGACGCTGAACGGCTGCAAGACAGGGCAGGCAAAGATAACAGGCGGATACCGCCTGCCGGCAAAACATGTGATTCATACGGTCGGCGCCGTCTGGAATGGCGGAAACCGTGGCGAAGATGAGCTGCTTGCCGGCTGTTATCGCAACAGCCTCAACCTTGCCTGGCAAAACGGTCTGAAGACCATCGCCTTCCCGGCCATCTCCACCGGCGTTTATCGCTTTCCCGCCGAGCAGGCGGCTAGGATTGCGATCCGCACCACCCTTGCCGAAAGCAAGGATGGTGCCTTCGATGAAATCATCTTCTGCTGCTTCGGCGATGAGATGGCGGCACTCTACGAAAGATTGCTGCCGCAGGCGCTGTCCGGAGCCTGATGCCTATCGCGCCAGATCGAGATAGGCGGAGGCGACCAGGGCATCTATATCCGTGGGAACGGGGATGACGCAGGCCTCCTTGCCGAGGCCGCCCTTGGCGACCCGCTCCAGGCATCGCGCCTGCAGCGCGAAGCCGAGATCCATGGATTCGACGATGTTCCCCAGCGGACGCGGACCGGCCAGATTGGCCATGTGGCCGCCGCCGAGAATGTGGAAGGCTCGGCCGTCTCGCATGCGAACAGTCTCGATCTGCTCAGCTTCGTAACCATCGACGCCGACAACATCGGGACTGCTACGGAAGCCTTCGATATCGATCTCATGCGGAAAGTGGCCGCCATTCATCAGGATCGCCCCGTCCTTGATCAAGGGCAGATCGGCAACCGTGATGATGCCCGGATAGCCCGTCACAGTGATCAGAATATCGGCGGAGCGGATCGCCGCCTCGCGTAGCGGCGTTGTGAAGCCATCGAGATGCGCCTCAAGCGTCGTGACCGGATCGATATCGACGACGCTGACGGCGGAGAATGCGTTGCGGAAGCATGCGGCCGTGCCCTTGCCACAGGCGCCGTAGCCGAAGACGGTCACATGTTTGCCATTGGTGGAGCGGTTGGTGAAGCGCAGATAGCTCTCGAACATGCTTTGCCCGACAGCATGGCGGTTTTCGGCGAATTGCTTGATCGGGCTGTCGTTGATGACGAGGATCGGCATGTTGAGCTTGTCGCGCATCGACATCAGGCGGGTGCGGCCGGATGTGGTTTCCTCGGTACCGCCAAGCAGGTTGGCATGGGGCCTGTCCGCCGCGCGGGCGAAGAGATCGCCGCCATTGTCGAGCAGCAGGTCAGGCTTTTCCGCCAGGATCGCATCGAGGCTTGCACCATGCTCCTCTGCGTCGCGGGTCTGCGTCGCAAAGACCTTGATGCCCTGAGCGCGCAGATAGTCCACCGTTTCCGGCTGGGTGCTGTTGAGATTGCCGGTGCAGACGAGATCGGCGCCGCCGGCATGCAGCGTCATCAGCAGCGCAACCGTCTTCGGCTCGAGGTGAATGCCGGTGCCGATGGTGAAGCCGGCAAAGGGTTTTGTGTTACGAAATTCCGCTGCTGTGGCCGCCAGCAGACGGCAGCTGCGCGCCACCCAGTCGATACGCGAAAGAGAAGAAGACTGATCCATGATGCGCTCCCGCCGGTTGGTTCGATGCCGCGATCTGGCATGATCGCAAAGGAGGTGTCGATGGACATTGCAATGCGCTGTATGGCAGAAAATCTGCCATGTCGATGCGCTTCGTTTTGATGTTTTGCTAAGCCGGTTCGGCCCCTGTCTCGCTTAGCCAATCCGCCAATCGTACCAGTGCCGGGTCCTTCACGTCGCCGCTGCGAATGCTGAGGCTGTAGCCCGCCGGCCTACGGATGAAGCCGAAGGGGGCGACCAGAGTACCGCGATCGATATCCTCGCCAATGGCGGTGCGCGGGGCGATGGCGACCCCGAGGCCCGAGCGGGCGGCGCCGATCGCAAGCAGCAGATCCTCGAATTCGCGATCGACGGCAAAGGGGGTGGGCGCGCGACCGCTTTCGGCAAACCAGTCCTCCCACAGGCTCGGGGCGGAACGGCTGGTAAGGCCGACGGCTCCGGCAAGTGCCGAAACCCCACTCGCAAGCCCGAGGCGATCGGCGACATCTGGCGTTGTGACGGGACCGAACTCATCCTCCATGAAACGAATGGCCGTGATATCGCGCATCGGCCGGTATTCGCCGCCCATGATGACCGCTTCCAGGTCGGCGCGCTTGGCAAGCGGCTCGACCGTAGCCATCGGCACGATGTCGATATCGATATCCTGAAGTGCCGCCTGAAGCGCCGCGAGACGCGGCATCAGCCACCAGACGGCAAAGGCCGAGGGAACGCCGAGCCGGAGCGACCGCCGTTGGCCAACGGAAAGTTCGGCGGAGGCCCGCGTCAGGATGCCAAAGGCGACGCCAACGGAATCGGCGAATGCCCGGCCCTTCGCTGTCAGCACCAGCCGGCCATTCTCCCGGTCGAACAGGGGTACGCCAAAATGTGCCTCCAGCAGGGTCAGCTGCTGCCTGATAGCCCCGCGCACGACGCCAAGCTCATCAGCCGCCTTCAGAATGCTGCCGCAGCGCGCCACCGCATCGAAGGCACGCAGCGCGTTCAAAGGCGGCAAGCGTCGAGGCGGGATGCGTCCGGACATAATAAATTTTTTCTCTCTTTCCAAAACGATAGCAGCCACATCCAAGCAATTGCGCCATCTGCGGCACGGAAACGCTGTGGAATGTCGCTTTCAGCATAAGCGTTGGCGAATATCAGAAGGCAAATCTTTGTATTTTTATCTACGCAGCACTCAATAAATATGTGGGGAAATACCATATAGCGTTCCGTGGAACGCAAAATTTTTCCCCAAAGTGATAATATAGAATCAAGCCGTCACTCCAACTCCTAAAGGTGAACCGACAATTGGCCTTTCTCAGCCGTATAGCAAACGATGTGCAACTCATGTTTCGGCGTCCGCCGCGACAGCAATATGCTGCGCTCTGCTATCGGGTGAAGAAGAAGACAGGTCAATTTGAGATGCTGTTGCTGACCAGCCGCGACACCGGTCGTTGGGTCATCCCCAAGGGATGGCCGATGCCGGGCAAGCTCTCCCACGAGGTCGCCGCCCGTGAGGCCTATGAAGAGGCAGGTGCGCGCGGTGTGGTGGAAACCGAGCCGCTCGGCTCGTTCGGCTACGACAAGCTGCTGAAGGACGGCATTCAGGTGCCGTGCCGGGTGCAGGTCTATGCCCTCGAAGTCAGCGAACTCGTCAAGAACTTCAAGGAAAAGGGCGAGCGCTCCATGGAGTGGGTCTCCTTCGAGGAAGCCGCCGAACGTGTTCGCGAACCGGAGCTGCACGATCTCATTCTTGCCTTCGCCGAGCGGATGACGGCAGCTTCCGCTGCGATCCAGGCGAAATAAGCCACATTCGTCACAAAAAACTGTGCCAGTGTGCCCGGGAGATATTGCGCGCCTCATCGGTCAGCGCAATACGAGAGTTTTGATCCAGGGAATTGAATGCCCGACCGACCGGCCACGCCTGCAAAAAGGACGCTCGACAAGGACCTCGACAAATTCACCTATGTCGAGGACGCGACCTATCACGTCACGAGGCGCCTGGTGGCGCCGGGCATAGGCCTGATCTTTCTCGGCCTCGCCATGGTCTTTGCCGGTATCTACGTGCTCGACCAACCGGGGGCCACACTGATCTTTGCCGCGGTGGCGCTTGCCGGCTACATGGCCATGAACATCGGCGCGAAGGACGTCGCAAACAATGTCGGCGCCGCCGTCGGTGCGCGCGCGATCACCATGACGCAGGCGCTCGTCATGGCGGCGATCTTCGAGATTCTCGGCGCGACGATCGCCGGCGGCCCGGTCATCAACACGATCTCGACCCATATCGTCGACACCAACCGCATCATCAGTGTCGGCAAGCTTGCCTGGCTGATGATGGCGGCACTTCTCGCCGCAGCCCTATGGATCAATTTCGCCACCTGGCTGAAAGCGCCCGTTTCGACCACGCATACGATCGTCGGCGCCGTTGTCGGCGCAGGTGCAGCCGCTGTCGGCCCCGAGCTCGTGAACTGGAACACGCTGGCGGCCATTTCCGCAGGCTGGGTTGTAACGCCCTTTCTCGGCGGTGCCATCGCCGCCGGCATCCTCTATTTCATCGAGACCTGCATCATCTATCGCGACGACAAGATCGCCGCCGCCAGATACTGGATTCCCATCCTGATCGGGCTGATGGCCGGTGCCTTCTCAGGCTATCTCGTGGTCCAGCTCGAACCCAAAGGCGCGATACCCAGTATCCTCAATCTGACGATCGGCCTCGCGGTCGGCATTATTGTCGGGCTCGGGGCGCGACCGCTGGTAACGGCGCAATCGGTCGGGCTCGAAAACAAGAATAGCTCGCTGCGCAAGCTTTTCCGCCTGCCGCTGATCTGTTCGGCAGCCCTGATGTCCTTCGCGCATGGCGCCAACGACGTCGCCAACGCGATCGGGCCACTGGCCGCGATTGTCCGCGATATCGGACTTGGCGGCTCGCTGAATGTCTTCGCTGAAACGACGACCCAAAAGGCTCCCTTCTGGGTGGTCATGATCGGCGGCTGCGGCATCTCCGTCGGCGTTCTGCTTTACGGCCCGCGGCTTATTCGTCTTCTCGGCGAGCAGATCACCAAACTCAATCCGATGCGTGCCTATTGCGTCGCCGTATCCGCGGCCCTCACCGTCATCGTGGCCGCCTGGTTCGGTTTCCCGGTGAGTTCGACCCACATTACCGTTGGCGCAGTCTTTGGCGTCGGCTTCTTTCGCGAGTGGTCAACCGTCCGTTCCAAGCGGCGATTTGACTATATGCGCAAAAAGGCCGAGGCGGCGGGCATACCCTGGAGCGAGCCGGAAGCCACCGATGAGCGCAATCCCGATGAGGTTCATCGCCGCCGGCTCGTGCGCCGCTCGCATTTCATGACCATCATCGCCGCCTGGGCGATCACCGTGCCGGTCGCAGCCCTGCTTGCCGCCGTCGTTTATTGGGTTATGGTCGCGCTCTTCATTTAGAGCGGTTCGGTTCCCACCGGGTCTTCGAACCGCCCTATCTCATTGTTCTAAGCAATTCCGGGAATCATCCATGCGCGCCAATTTCCGCATGCAGCGGCTGTTCGTGACATCAGACATCAAGGCAGGTGCCTCCATCGAGGCGGACCATGACCAGTTCAACTATCTCGCCAATGTGCTGCGCTTGGAGGATGGCGCCGAACTCCTGATCTTCAACGGCCGCGACGGAGAGTGGAAAGTTAGTGTCTCCTTCCCCACCCGCAAGCGCATCCTGCTGACGCCGATCGAGGAGACACGCCCGCAGCCAACCCCGTCCGATCTGCATTATCTCTTCGCGCCGCTGAAGGTTGGGCGCCTCGACTACCTCGTTCAGAAGGCCGTGGAGATGGGTGCCGGCCTGCTGCAGCCGGTCATGACACAGCATGTGCAAGGGAAGATCACCAATCTCGACAAGGTCAGGGCCAACGTCATCGAGGCTGCCGAGCAATGCGGCATTCTTGGCATTCCCGACGTCGCCGAGCCGGTTAAGCTTACCGATCTGCTGGCAAGCTGGCCGCGCGAGCGCCGTATCATCTATTGCGACGAAGGCGATGCCGGACAAAATCCGCTGCCGCTGCTGACCAAAGTGAAGGAGAAACATCTGGCGCTGCTGGTCGGCCCCGAAGGCGGCTTTTCGGAAGAGGAGCGTGCCCTCCTGCGCAGCCTCGATTTCGTCACCGCCATTCCGCTCGGGCCGCGCATCCTGCGTGCAGATACGGCCGCCGTTGCCGCGATGGCGATAATCCAGGCCGCGATCGGCGACTGGAACTGACCCTTTACTCCAAGACGGCAACGATGGTCGCAACGACCAGCAGGATTGCGAGCGAGATGTTGACGATCCGCGAGATCTTCGGATCTCGGAGGAAACGGGATAGCGAAGCACCCACAAGCAGCCAGACCATGTGAATGGCCACGATCATGGCCGTGAGCAGCGCGATCTTGACGGTGGCGTCGAGCAGCCGCCGATCCTGAAACAGGCTGACAGTGGCGAAGACGGCAGCGATCGCCAGATAGGCCTTGGGATTGGCGACGGCGAGCAGGAAACCACCAGAAAAGGCAGGCGCCGCAACGTGATCGTCGCGGCGAGACAGCGGCGGCGCCGTTGCGATCTTGAAGGCAAGGTAGAGGATATAGACGGCGGAAACCACCGTCAGCAGCAATGCGCCGTGGGGCACGGACAGCAGAATCGCAACGACGCCGGCGGCGACGGCCAGCAAGACCGCTACGGTGCCTGCGATGAGACCAGAAACGTAAGCGAGCGACCGCCTGAAACCATAGGCGGCGCCCATCGCTGTCGCGCTGATCGTGGACGGGCCTGGGCTGCCCATGATGACCACCGAAGCAAGCAGCAGTGTCAGTATGGAATAGTAAAGGGCGTTCGGACCGTTCATCAATGTGCTCCGCTTGATGTCAGTGGACGCAAAACTAGCGGCGTGAACAGAGAGGCGTCTTGAACGCTTGTGCAAATATGCTTGTGCCTGCCACTGGCGTGATGCACTAGCGAGACATAAAATCCTATTTTTTTGAACGACCCTTGAAAGAAATTCACTTGCACCGTACGTCAATCCGCGTCAATCACCCTCCAATTGACCTGCGACTGACGCGGGCTCTGCTCCGAGATCTAAGGTAATACCATGGCGCGCGATACCACCGACCAGACTCCGCTCTCCTCGGTCTCGGAAATGACGGCCTATCTGGCCGCCGGCAACAAGCCGAAGGAGAAATTCCGCATTGGCACCGAGCACGAGAAATTCGTGTTTTTCCGCGCCGACAACAGCCCGGTCCCCTATTTCGGCGAAGCCAGCATTTCCGCGCTCCTCACAGGACTGCAGAAGAAGAGCGGCTGGGATCCGATCATGGACGGCGACAACATCATCGGGCTCGGCGAACCCACAGGCATGGGCGCGATCTCGATCGAGCCGGGCGGTCAGTTCGAGCTTTCCGGCGCGCCGCTCGAAACTATCCATCAGACCTGCAAGGAATCCAACAATCATCTGGCGACGGTGCGCGAGATCGCCGAACCGATGGGCATCCGTTTCCTCGGTGTCGGCGGCAGCCCGAAGTGGACCCTTGCCGAAACCCCGCGCATGCCGAAATCGCGCTACGACATCATGACCCGCTACATGCCGAAGGTCGGCACCATGGGTCTCGATATGATGTATCGCACCTGCACCATCCAGGTGAATCTCGACTTTTCCTCGGAAGCGGATATGCGCCGCAAGATGCGCGTGTCGATGAAACTGCAGTCGCTGGCAACGGCGCTCTTTGCCTCCTCTCCCTTCACCGAGGGCAAGCCGAACGGGCTTTCTTCCTGGCGCGGCGAAATCTGGAAAGATACCGACAACCGCCGCGGCGGCCTGCTCGATTTCACGTTCCGCGACGATTTCGGCTTCGAAGACTATGTGAAGTGGGCGCTCGACGTTCCCATGTATTTCGTCGTTCGCGACGGCCGTTATCACGACTGTACGCATGTCACTTTCCGTCAGTTCATGGATGGAGCGCTGAAGGGCGAAATCGCCGATTGGCAACCGACGATGGGCGATTGGACGAACCATCTCTCCACCCTCTTCCCGGATGTTCGCCTCAAGCGCTTCCTCGAAATGCGCGGCGCAGATGGTGGCCCGTGGCGCCGCATCTGTGCGTTGCCGGCCTTCTGGGTCGGCCTGCTCTATGACGATGAGGCGTTAACGGCGGCCGACGAGCTGACCAAGGACTGGAACTTCCAAGAGGTCAACGCACTGCGTGATGTGGTGCCGGCGCAGGGCTTGAAGGCTTCCATCAAGGGCCACGGTCTACTTGATATTGCACGCGAAGTGGTCGGCATTTCGCGCCTAGGCCTGAAGAACCGGAATCGCTTGAATGGCGACGGCCAGGACGAAACCGTCTTCCTTTCGCCGCTCGACGAGGTGCTTGCCAAGAAGGGTACGCTCGCTGACGATCTGCTGATGCTCTACAATGGCCGCTGGAACCAGTCTGTCGAACCGATCTTCGAGGAATATCAATACTGATAGGCGGTTATCTGCCGTCGCGGCCTAGCGAGTTCACGGCAGAAACCGGTATGCGCTCTCTTTTTTCCGCTATACTATCGGAATCAAGCGCCGCCTGATTCCGAAGCGGCCTCATAGCGGGGAAAGGGACTTCGATGCTGCCACTCTTCGACATGATGATGCAGGCACAGAATGGCGCCGCCACGGAGGCCATGGCCAAGCAGTTCAGTCTTGCGCAGGAGCAGGCGGCGAAAGCGATGGCCGCGCTGATGCCTGCCTTTTCCTCCGGCTTCAAGCGCAGCGCCACCGATCCCTATAATTTCATGGGCGTGATGCAGGACATCAGCTCGGGCTCCTATGCTAAATATTTCGAGGACATGACCAAGGCCTTTACGCCCGAGGGCATTGCCGACGGCAATGCGGTGCTCGGACGGTTGTTTGGTTCCAAAGACGTTTCCCGTGCGGTTGCGGCGCAGGCAGCGCAGATGACCGGCATCGGGCAGGAAATCTACAAGCGCATGCTGCCCGCCATGGCCGATACGCTGATGGGCGGCCTCTTCAAGGAAACAAGCGGCCAAATCCCGCAAATGACCAATCCCTTTCTCAACACCGATATGGGCGAAATGATGCAGGGCTGGCTGCAGAGCATCGGCTTTGCGCCCAAACAGCAGCCGACGCCGCAGGCAAGCATCTTCGACAATCCCTTCACCCAGGCGATGGAGCTGATGTTCGGCGCCGATGCCGTCAAGCGCGAGAAGCCGGCGCCGACCAATCCTTTCCTCGACAATCCCTTCGCCAAGGCGTTTCAGGACATGATGAAGAACTTCCCGATGCCATCGGAGCCGCCAAAGGAAGAGCCGAAGGCAAAGCCTGCCGCCGGCATCGACATGGCCGCTTATACCGAGATGTTCAACGCCATGTTCGACAGCGGCCTCGAAGTGCAGAAGAATTATCAAAAGAACATGGAAGCGATCTTCGACAGCTATTTGAAGACCGAGGACAAGCCAGCCCCAGAACAGAAGTGACATTCGGCTGATCGTATTCCGTTCCATTGTTCGCTATTCCGCACGGGCCGTGCGGATTGCGCCCGATTATCACACACTAAGACTGAGCCTATTTCTTATTTCATCTTGAAAAGGAGATAGCATGTCCAGCATCGATCAATCCGGCAGCTTTAGCCTTGGGGACAGCAAGGTCAAACGGCTCGGCTACGGCGCCATGCAGCTAGCAGGCCCCGGAGTATTCGGCCCGCCGAAGGACCATGACACCGCGCTCGCAGTCCTCCGCGAGGCCATCGCCTTGGGCGTCAACCATATCGATACCAGCGACTTCTACGGTCCGCATGTGACCAACCAGCTGATCCGGGAAGCGCTCCATCCCTATCGCGACGATCTCGTCATCGTCACCAAAATCGGCGCGCGGCGCGGCGCTGATGCCTCCTGGCTGCCGGCCTTTTCCGCCGATGAGCTGAAGCAGGCGGTGCACGACAATCTGCGCAATCTGCAGCTCGACGTGCTCGATGTCGTCAACCTTCGCGTCATGATCAATCCACATCACCCGACCGAGGGTTCGATCGAGGCACCGCTGACCGCCCTTGCGGAGTTCAAGCGGCAGGGTCTGGTGCGTCACATCGGGCTTAGCAACGTCACGCGCAACCAGATCGCCGAGGGGCGCAAGATCACCGAGATCGTCTGCGTGCAGAACCTCTACAATCTGGCGCAGCGCACGGATGATGCACTGGTCGATGAACTGGAACGCGACGGCATCGCCTATGTGCCCTTCTTCCCGCTCGGTGGGTTCACACCGCTGCAATCATCGGCGCTTTCCGATGTGGCCGCGCGCCTGAACGCCACGCCAATGCAGGTGGCGCTTGCCTGGCTGCTGCAGCGCGCGCCGAATATCCTGCTCATCCCAGGCACCTCGTCGCTTGCTCACCTCAGGCAGAATATCGCGGCCGCCGAGCTGAAGCTTCCGGAAGATGCGATCGCCGAACTCGATCGCATCGCCGGTGCCGACCACGCTTGACGCACCTCTCACCGATCCGAGAAGGCTCGGGCAGAGAGCTCGAGCCGTCTCTCTATGCCGATATTG
Source organism: Rhizobium sp. BK491 (assembly GCF_014194925.1). Taxonomy (NCBI): domain Bacteria; kingdom Pseudomonadati; phylum Pseudomonadota; class Alphaproteobacteria; order Hyphomicrobiales; family Rhizobiaceae; genus Rhizobium; species Rhizobium sp. BK491. The sequence continues at coordinate 616,590 of NZ_JACIAR010000002.1, read as the reverse complement.
TTGAGAAACACCTCGTCGTGGCTGACAACCAGAAGCGCGCCGTCATAGGCCCGCAGCCCGGCTTCAACCGCGGCGATGGAGTCGATATCCAGATGATTGGTCGGTTCATCGAGGATCAGCAACGAAGGCGCCATCGCGCCGCCAAGTACACAAGCAAGTCCGGCCCGCAGAAGCTGGCCGCCGCTCAGGCTGGAGACAATCTGCAGCGCGGCATCAGCCCGAAACATGAAGCGCGCCAGGGCGGCTCGGCAGGCATTTTCGTCCGCATCCGGGTTGATCCGCCGGAAATTATCGCGAATCGAAAGGGATGGATCAAGCAGGCTCACTCGCTGATCTAGCAGGGCGGAATGGACGACCCGCACCGTGCCGCTACCGGGTTTTAGCGCGCCGGAGACCAATGCCAGCAGTGTCGTTTTGCCTGAGCCGTTCGGCCCGGTGACGGCAACACGCTCCGGCCCCGTCATGATGAAATTGAAGTCGCGCAGGATCGGCCGTTCTGGCTCGTAGCCAGCGGTGACGCCTTCCATCCTGAGGACGATCCTGTTTGCCGGCAATCCCGATGTCGGCAGCTTGACGGCCAGGGGCTGCAGGATCTCGATCTTTTCGCGGGCGGCGGCGGCATCCTGCAGGGCTTGGGAGCGGCGGCGTTCGGCAAGCCGCGTCTTTTCTGCGCTCGTCATTTCGGCCCGCTCCTTCAAACCGCCGAGCATGATGCGCGGAATACCGCCCTTTGCCGCCATCTTTCGGCCGGCTTTGTCCCGCCTCGCTTGCCGCTCGACGGCTGCCTGGGCGCTTCTCTCCACTTCGGCGATACGCTTCTCCGCCTCGGCGAAATCATGCTCGGCGGCGGAAAGCTCCAGCGCCTTACGTTCGCGATATTGGCTCCAGTTGCCGCCATAGCGTGAGGCGCCGAGCGATGTCAGTTCGACGATCGCATCCATGGTATCGAGCAGCTCACGGTCATGGCTGATGACAATGGCGCCTGCCCTCCAGCCCGCAAGCAGATGGATGACAGCGGCGCGACCGTCACGATCGAGATTGTTGGTGGGTTCGTCGAGAATGAGGAAATCCGGATCGTCGACGATAAGGGCAGCCAGGCCGCAGCGCGTGCGCTGTCCGCCGGACAGGGCCACGAGAGGCGTTTCCGGAGTGACGTCAAGCCCGACACGATCAAGGGCTGCGGCGATGCGCGCCTCGAGCGTCCAGTCGGCCAAGACGAGTTCGTCATTGGTCGCCTCGCCGGCTTCCGCCCGTTTCAACACGGCAAGGGCTTTGCTTGCGCCAAAAAGATCGGCAACGGTTTCGTCCGCCTCCACCTGCACGCTCTGGCGCAGGATTCCCAATCGGCCGTTGAACGAGATGCTGCCGGATTGCGGCTGCAGCTCGCCGGAGATGAGCTTGATCAGCGTCGTTTTGCCGACGCCGTTGCGGCCGACAAGGCCGGTGCGCTCGGCGCCGAAGCTCAGATCGAGATTGGAAAGAAGCGGCCGGCCGTCAGGCGTGGACCACGAAAGATTGGATAGAACGATGGATATGGGCATGAGCATGAATGTCCTCGATGGCAAGGCTGAACGGCATTGCGGTCGAGGTGAAATCCATTGCTGCACACATCCTGTTGGTATCAACGATGCTCATAAACTAGGCGAGCGGCATCTTCAGTTCAAGTCCTGCGAGTAAAGATGCAGGCATTTCACGCATTGGCATCGATGGCGCCAAGGAAGTCTATGACACGCTTCCAGGTGAGATCGGCAGCCCTGGCGTTATAATCGGGTAGGCTGGCATCGGTATAGAGATGGCCGCCGCCCGGATATCGAAAAATCTCTGCAGCGGTTCCGGAGCGCTCGACGGCCTGCCGCCAGGCGGCAACGTCTTCCTCTGGTTCGAACGGGTCCGGTTCGGCCAGATGCAGCTGCAAGGGCAGACCCTTGCGCGCGTTCTCGGCGATCGGGGCGACGCCATGCAGCAAAAGGATGCCGGCCGTCTTTTCCCGCTTGGGCCAGAGGCTGGAGATAACGCCAGCCCCCATTGAAAAGCCGGCCAATACGGTCGAGGCCGGCAGCCCGGCCAACGCCCATTCGGCGCGCTCGCAGATCGTTTCCCAGCCGATCTCGTCCTTGAATTCGAACCCTTCTTCGATCGATCGGGCGATCAGCCCATCATAGAGATCCGGCGCGAAGGCCTTGTGCCCGGCCGCCTGCACACGCTCGACCGCCTCATGCTCGAGCGACCGCAGACCATAGACGGAGTGGAAGAAGATCACCGTTGCCATCATCGCTTCCCTGCTGTTCGGATCAGGTCGTTAGATAAGACAGTTGCTGTAGGAGGCAACTTGCCCGCGCGTGATCCATGACGAAAACCCGGTCTTCAGAAAGAAAAAACCCGGTGTTGGCCCTTGGGCCGAACACCGGGAAAGAGGCAGGGCTTATTGGCTATCACCCTGCGGGGAAACTATCGTCCACCATCAGCCTCTAAAGCTGCTGAAGGCGGAGAGGCGCGCGCAGCGACGCGCGGAATTGGTGAGATGGCCGGACGGATCCCCGAAGAAGGTCGAGGTGGTCAGCGCGGCGTTCAAATCCTGCCTGGCGAGGCCGATGTCGCTCAACTGAGTGTCGTTCAACTCATTCAGATATTCGATTTCCTTACGATTTCGGATTGCGCGCCAGATCGATGCGACATTGCTCAAAGCAAGCCCCACGCGTGCCGTCAGCGACAGCGATGGCGTTGCTAGGCCGAGGTCAAGGGTCCGATCTGTCGTGCGCATTTCCGTGTTCCTTTCTTTGGGCACACGCGAGCCAAGCCCCTTTCCGATGATCCGGAAAAGGGGCGTAGGCCGGGAGGAATTCGACAGGTGTTTCTGTTCGATTGGTATGCTGAATTGCATTCAGAAGATGCCAAAGCCCTATTGATCAGTCCAACGAATGTTTCTAATGATAACTATCAAACTCCTTTATAGGTGAACCCATGTCCGCGCCGCTTGATATCGATCAGTTGCAGACCTTCATCGCAATCGTGGATTCCGGAAGCTTCACCAAGGCAGCCGACCGCGTGTTCAAGACGCAATCGGCCGTCTCCATGCAGATGCGGCGGCTGGAAGAGCGCGTCGGCAAGCAACTCTTTATCAAGGATGGCCGCGGCAATCGCCTGACGGCGGAAGGCGACAAGCTGCTGAACTATGCGCGCCGCATCATTCGCCTGAACAACGAGGCGATGGCGGCTTTCGACGACAATCGGCTCGAGGGCACGCTGCGCATCGGCACGCCGGACGATTATGCCGACCGCTACATGCCCGAAATCATAGGCCGTTTTGCCAAGACGCACCCGAATGTCGAGCTCTACATCGTCTGCGAACCCTCGGTCGATCTCGCCGAGCGCATGCATCGCGGCGAGCTCGATATAGCGCTCGTCACCCACAATCCGCGTGAACGCATGTCGGATGTCGTGCGAACGGAACCACTTTGCTGGGTCGGCTCGGCCAATCATCCGCTGCGCGACGATGCGCCCATTCCGCTCGCCGTCGGGCGGCGCGACTGTCAGTGGCGCCAGCTTGCCTGCTCGGCGCTCGACGCCGGCGGCCGCGACTATCAGATCCTGTTCACCAGCTGGTCCTGCACCGTCGTTGCCGCGGCCGTGCTCGCCGGCATGGCGGTTTCGGTCATGCCGGAATCGGCGCTCAGGACCGGCATGAAGGTGCTGACCCAGGCCGATGGCTTCCCACCGCTGCCGCCGGTGCAGATCGGCATCATGAAACGGGCCGGCCTGTCGGTATCGCTGATGAACGCCATCACCGCGCATATCTCGGCCTGCCTGGACAACATCACGCCGGCCGCGGTGGATGACGATCTCGATGGCGAGGTGAAAACCTATACGCGCTTCTATCCCCGACTGCGCGCCGGGCACATTCTGCCGGGCTGGTGAGCCCGAGAAAACACCAGCCAATCGCCTTCGGGAATCGTTACTGCGCCGGCTCTGCCAGCAAGGTAACGCGGATCACCTGCTTCAATTCATACAGCATACGTAGCGCCATCTCGTCCTCGCTTACGATGGCGAAGCGGATGGATGCGCCGATCAGATGGCTGAACAGCTGCGTGCGTGCCTCAAGGTCGATGCGACTTTCCGCAGGCAGGAAAGGCCGGATGCTCTCCAGAAAAATTTCGGCGACACGATTGCTGTGCTGTATGTTGAGCTGGAGGATATCCCTGTCGATATCCGTGCCGAGCCAGACGCCGATATAGGCGGGATCGCTGCGGAACTCGCGATAATACCAGTCGATCATGCTGCAGACGAGCTCGATGGCATGATCGAGCGATGCCACGAAAGCAAAAGCCTCTCCGACCTTTTGCCGGATTCGGCTGGAATGGCGTTCGAGCAAGGCACGGACGATCGCCGCCTTGTCCGGGAAATACTGATAGACGGAGCCGATCGGGATTGCGGCAACCGTAGCCAGTTCGGTCATCTTCGTCGCGCTCACCCCCTTCTCGGCGATCAGCGCGGCCGCAACCGACAGGATGACATCGACACGCTGGATGCTGCGCTCCTGCTGCGGCCTCTTTCGAAAGTTTATACGGTCGGGATTATCCGGATTCATTCTCTTCCCGTTTCATTCTCGCACTGAACGACGCTCAAGCGCGGCCGACGCTATGACACCTGAGGGGTTCAATGCGCGTAAACGGGAAAAGTCCAATTTTAATCATCACTTAGGAGTCAGAATGAACTCCGGAATCGGGGCCAAGACATGGTTTCGGCCCCGGTAATCGGTGAGCCCGCATGCTCAATCCGCGTCGTTCTAGGACAGGTACTTCCTCAGGAAATCGACGGTTCTGCCCCAGGCCAGGTCAGCAGCTTTCTTGTCGTATCGGGCTGCTGAGGTATCGTTGTTGAAGGCATGATTGACGCCTTCATAGACGAAAATCTCGAAGGTCTTGCCGGCTGACTGCAGCTCCTTGCGATAGGCCTCGATGCCGGCGTTGATGCGATCGTCCAACCCGGCATAGTGCAACAAGAGGGCAGCCTTGATGTCAGGCACGTCGTCCGCCGGCGGCTGCGCGCCATAATAGGCAACGCCCGCCTTCAGCTCCGGCGAGATGGTCGCGAAACGGTTGACGAGGCCGCCGCCCCAGCAGAAGCCGACGGCGCCGACCTTGCCGTTGGCGCCATCCGTCTTGGCGAGATAGGTCAGGCTCGCCTCGGCGTTAGCGGCCGTCAATGCCGGATCGAGATTGGTGAACATGTCGCGCGCCTTGTCCTCGTCCTCGGGCGTGCCGCCGAGCGGGGAGAGGAAATCGGGCGCCAGCACCACGAAGCCTTCCAGCGCCATGCGGCGGGCGACATCGCGGATATGCGGATTGAGGCCGCGATTCTCGTGGATGACGATGACGCCGCCGAGCTTGCTGGCTGCATCTTTCGGGCGGACGAGATAGCCCTTCATCTCGCCTTTGCTGCCGGCGAACGTGACATCCTTTGCGTCCAGCCTGCTGTCATCGGCGGCAATGATCTCGGCGCTGGCCTTGTTGGCGGCGAGCAGCGGCGCGATGGCAGCGGCGGCGCCTGCCGAGCCTGCAAGCTTGGTCAGCTTTTCCATAAAGCCCCGACGATCGAGCGTCAGATGCGTGTATTCGTCATAGGCGTTGATCATCGCCTGCGTCACGACCGGCTTTTCCGTGCTCATGATCCTGTTCTCCCTATTTCCCCGGCGGCAGGCAACAAGCAGCCCACCATTCGCTGACAAGATAGGTCAGCGGGTCTCGGCGCAATGGTAAAGGAAAAACACAAACGCGTTACCGCAGGTTGCGGCTTGCGGCAATGCGGGCAGCCTCAGGAGAAGGCGAGCCAGATACCAAGCCAGCCCCACATGCAGACCAGGGCTGCGAAGCCGAGCGTAAAGAGCGGGCTGCGATAGCGCAGATCGTTGCTGGTCACATGCACGAAGGCATGCGCGTAGCGCGTGGCGACGAAGATCCAGGCAAGGATTACGGCCGGCAGATTATCCGCTTGAGCGGTATAGAGGACGATACAGCCGACATGGAAAAGCAAGGGAAGCTCGAACTGATTGGCGAGGCTGTTTCGCACCACCAGGCTTTCCGCCGGTTCGTCGGCTGTATGGTTTTCGCGGAATTGCGCTGGCTGGATGCGGCCGGCCTTCACCAGCACGCGGCGGCGCCATCCGAGGAGCGCATAAAGGACGAAGACCAGTACCGCATGCGCCATCATGGGCCAGAACATTTCAAAGCCAGTCACGCCGCCAACTCCTTTGGAACTTCCGAAAACTGAACCACTGTATAGCTTTGTCCTTAAATCGGAATCGACTTAAGGACAAAGCTATACAGTAGATCTAAAATGCTATAGCGACCTTTGCGCGTCACGTATGACGCGCGGCGCTATAGTCGATCAGGACGGTTTAGAGCCGTCCGGCGAGAGGTAGCGAAAAATCGCAAAACGGGCCAGTAGAATCACCGTCACCACAAGCGTCAGGAATTTCAGCCTGACGATGATGGGCAGTAGGCCCGCCAGCAGCGATACCATGGCATCGGAGGGCGTTGCCGGCGGATAGAGCATCAGGCCGGCAATATTCTCGGCATAATCGACAAGCGCGTAGAAGATCGGCAGGCAGAAGATGACTGCGGTCGCGCCAGGTGGAATCGGCCGGCCGAAGAAAAAGCCGCCGGGGCCGACGAGCCGCATCAGGCAGAACAACAATCCGCCCAGCACCAGCGGGAAGATCAGCTCAGGCCCGAGATACATCGAATGCAGGATCGCGGCCGGATCGGGGTGATCCTTGAGATAGCGCAGCATGGCGATGACGTCTTCGCGCTCATAGCCGCCGATGCGTGCATCGAGCATCTGCTGGCCGGCTGCGGCATTGCTAAAGGTGCGCATGAAACCGGCATAAATCCAGGCGAACAGTGCCAGCGAAAGCGCTGCGAGGATCGCCGTCAGGCCCTCGAGGGACCTGACGTTGCCAGAAGCGCGATCAGCCATCAATCAGCCGCCTGCACCCGGATAGTTCGGGCTTTCGCGGGTGATCGTGACATCGTGGGCGTGGCTTTCGCGCAGGCCCGCGCCGGAGATGCGCACGAAGGTGGCGCGCTCCTGGAAATCCCTGAGATCGGCGCCGCCGACATAGCCCATGGCTGCCTTGAGGCCGCCTGCGAGCTGATGCAGCACGCCGGAGACAGGCCCCTTGTAGGGAACCTGGCCTTCGATGCCTTCCGGCACAAGCTTCAGCGTGTCGCGGACCTCGGCCTGGAAGTAGCGATCCGCCGAACCGCGCGCCATGGCGCCGACAGAGCCCATGCCGCGATAGGCCTTGAAGGAGCGACCCTGGTAGAGATAGACCTCGCCCGGGCTTTCATCCGTGCCGGCCAGCAGCGAACCGATCATGGCGGCGGATGCGCCGGCGGCGATCGCCTTTGCCAGGTCACCGGAGAACTTGATACCGCCATCGGCGATAATCGGGATGTTCTGATCCTGCGCTGCCTGCACAGCCGACATGATGGCGGCCAGCTGCGGAACGCCGACGCCGGCGACGATACGGGTCGTGCAGATGGAGCCGGGGCCGATACCGACCTTGACGGCGTCCGCGCCTGCATCGATCAGCGCGCGCGTGCCATCATAGGTAGCGACGTTGCCGGCCATGATGCGGACGGAGTTGGACAGCTTCTTGACGCGGGTGACGGCATCGAGAACGCGCTGCGAGTGACCGTGGGCGGTATCGACGACCAGAAGGTCGACGCCGGCGTCAATCAGGCGCTCGGCGCGCTCATAACCATCGTCGCCGACGCTGATGGCGGCTGCGGCACGAAGGCGGCCCTGGGCGTCCTTCGAAGCATGCGGGTTCAGCTGCGACTTCTCGATATCCTTGACGGTGATCAGGCCGACGAGACGGCTGTCGCCATCGACGACAAGTAGCTTTTCGATGCGGTGCGTGTGCAGCAGGCGCTTGGCTTCATGCTGCTGAACACCGTCCTTGACCGTCACGAGATTCTCGCGGGTCATCAGCTCGTAGATCTTCTGCTGGGGATCGGAGGCGAAGCGGACGTCGCGGTTGGTAAGGATACCGACGAGGCGATGCGACTTTTCGACGACCGGAATGCCGGAAATGCCATGCGCCTTCATCAGGCTGAGCGCTTCGGCGAGCGTTGCGTCCGGACCGATGGTGACCGGATTGACGACCATGCCGCTTTCGAACTTCTTGACCTGGCGGACCTCTTCGGCCTGCTGCACCGGTGTCAGATTGCGGTGGATAACACCCATGCCGCCGGCCTGAGCCATGGCGATCGCAAGGCGGCTTTCCGTGACCGTATCCATGGCGGCGGAAAGGATCGGCAGGTTGAGCTCGATGTCCTGGGCGATGCGGGTGGCAATATTCGTCTGGCCCGGCATGACCTCGGAGTGTCCCGGCTGCAGGAGCACGTCGTCGAATGTCAGAGCATCCAATCCGGTTGACGTTTCAATGATGCGTGCCATGGCCAATTCCTTCGTCTGTGAAAAACAGGAAAGCCCGGAACGAATCGTCTACCGGGCGATCTTGCAAGTGTTGCTTGGAAGTTGGCGAGGGCTGGTAACACGTCTATGACAGGAAGGGAATAGCAAAAAGCGATGGGCAGCTATGCTAAGCCGCGACTTCAATGCGGGATCCGGCTGCAGTGTTCAGGGATTTCCATGCGGGGGTTGTTAAACACATGCGAAAGCCCTCGTAATCGTCGGCCGCTTTCGGCAAGAGCAGCAATTGCGAGCGGTCTATTCCGGAAGAGTGCGCCATGACATAAGGTATCACGGTCGATTGGACGCAGGAATCCTGATGCCTGCTTGTAACCTAAAGAAATGATCTTTCAATGCTCAAAAGCCCGGTTACATGCGAAGTTCGCTACCGCATCGATCACCACAGAATTTCGGAATTCGAAGCTTACAGTCGGATTTGGATTGAGCTCATCGAACGCCATGGCGGAACACATCACGGCTATTTCCTACCCCGGGACAAGCCCGCAGAGGCCGGAGTGAGCTTTCCGGGCATGGGTGAAGAAGGCCCCGGCGGTATAGCGGTCGCACTATTCACATTTCCAGATGAGATAACCTACCTGCAATACCGCGAGCGTGTTGCAGCCGATCCGGACGGAATTGCCGCAAACGAACGCTTCGGTAAGAACCCGCCATTCATCAGCTACGAGCGAACTTTTTTGCGGCCGATGCTACGGGCAACGACTTAGACAGAGGTGGCACTCATGAGTTTCTGGATAGCAAGTGTCGCTGGATTGGCGATCGCTTATCTCGTAGGCTCCATTCCCACGGGCTATCTGGCGGGAAAACTGCTCAAGGGCATCGATCTTCGGGAACACGGTTCCAAGTCCACCGGAGCAACAAATGTATTGCGTACGCTCGGGAAGTGGCCTGCTCTTGCGGTGCTTGTGATCGATGTACTGAAGGGTGCTGGAGCGATCATCTTTGCCCGTTGGTTCTATCCTTGGCTCTGCACGCTGCCAACTGCCTCGTTGTCCACGGCACTTGATCCACGCAATCAACAAGCCTGGATGCCCTCGGCGGTTTGCTTGGCCGGGCTAGCCGTGCTGCTCGGGCATAGCCGCCCCATTTGGCTGAATTTTCGGGGCGGTAAGTCCGTCGCGACCGGATTAGGCTTGCTGCTGGCGATAGCTTGGCCGGTAGGCTTGGGCGCGGTAACGGTTTTTGGCGTCGTCCTGGCTATATTTCGGATTGTTTCCTTGGGTTCGATCCTGGCAGCACTGACCGCGATTGCCCTTGCCTGCGGCCTGGAGCAGCCATTGCCCTATCGGCTGCTGGTGATTGCTGGCAGCCTTTACGTGATTGTGCGCCATCGTACGAACATTCAGCGTCTGCTGGCAGGAACGGAACCTCGTCTCGGGCGAAGTGCCGTGGTCCCGAATTGAAACGGGATCGCACATTCGGCATATGCGATCCCATGCTGCCTCGATTGGCTCAAACATCGAACTGGTAGCTTTTCGGAATGTAGCGGAAGCCTTCCGGTTGTTTCTCGACGAAGCCGACAGCGGGGAAAGGCATGTGGAAGCCGAGGAAGGGGATGCGGTCGGCGGCGATCATGTCGAAGATACGGCGGCGGGTTTTCGCGGCCTGCGCCTTGTCCACATCGAAGCGGACCTCCCAATCCGGGCGGCCGAGCGACAGGACATAATGGTTGGCGGTGTCGCCGGTCATAACAAGCTGCCTACCACCGGATTCCAGGTGGAAAACGAGATGGCCGGGGGTGTGGCCCGGCGCCAGCATGGCGGTCATGCCGCTGACGATCTGGTCGCCATCCCTGAGGAAGGCCATCTTCTCGGCGAAGGGCACGACATTGGCGAGCACAGCCTTGTGGCCGCCTTCCGACGGCGTTCCCTCACGCGCCTTATCGGTCCAGAACCCATACTCGATCTCGCCGGTAACGTAGCGAGCGTTCGGAAAGGCCGGGCCGCCCTCCTCCATCAGTCCGTTGATATGATCGCCATGCAGATGCGTGAGCGCGACGACGGTGACCTGCTCGGGCGTGTAGCCGACGGCCTTCAGCCCCTCGCGAAAACGGCCGAGGCCACGCGCGCGTCCGGGTGCACCAAAGCCGGTATCGACGACGATCACATCGGAACCGGTATCGATGATGGCGGGCGCATAGCTGTTCACGAGCTTTTCCGTCGGCAGGAAATTCTGCTCCAGCAATTTGCGAACCGTATCGGGGGCCTGGTTCGAGCCAAAGGTCTCCCAGGGATTATCCATGATGCTGGCGCCGTCCTTGACGACGGTTACGGTGCAGGATCCTAATTTGAACTGATGCGTATCCGGGGGCAGGACGGCAGTCATGAACTTACTCCTTGTGCTGATGCGCAACGTAAGCTGCGCCTATCGGCGTCGTCGGCAGCAACGGCCCTGGAACACATGCTGCTTGACCGAAAATTGGTCATGACAAGACGATCCGAATCCGCTAATACACCGAACGATGTTTTATGCGTTTGGCATTTACATGCTCTTAGCATATGTCAAACCCTGTGTTCCGCGCCAGCGACAGCGGCCATCACGAAGACGTGATCCCCAAGCATTCATGGAGTAAGATCCGGGATTGGCAGCGGCCTCGCATAGGACTACAGAGCGGCTGATCGCGCCAATAGCGATAGCCTTACCGCAGACAGACCTATCGAGGCAGATGCCTATGAATCGCATCGTTCCATTGATCCTCGCCGTCGCTCTCTTCATGGAACAAATGGATTCCACCGTCATCGCGACAGCGCTGCCGGCCATCGCCAACGATCTCCATGTCGGCCCGATCACGCTCAAGCTGGCCCTGACCTCCTACATGGTGTCGCTGGCCGTCTTCATCCCGATCAGCGGCTGGATGGCGGATCGCTTCGGCGCGAAGAACATCTTCCGTGTTGCCATCTGCGTCTTCGTCATCGGTTCCATCATGTGCGCCTTTTCGGGCGGCCTGCTGGAATTCGTCTTCGCCCGCTTCCTGCAGGGCGTTGGCGGCTCGATGATGACTCCGGTCGGGCGCCTTGTGCTGGTGCGCACCACGCAGAAAAGCGACCTGGTTTCGGCCATGGCGCTGCTTTCCATCCCGGCGCTCGTCGGCCCGCTTGCCGGCCCGCCGCTCGGCGGTTTCATCACCACCTATGCTTCCTGGCACTGGATCTTCCTGATCAACGTTCCCGTCGGCATCCTCGGCGTGATCTTGGCGTCAATCTTCCTGCCTGAGGTGGAAGCGACCAAGCCACCGAAGCTCGATGTCATCGGCTTCCTGCTGACGTCCTTTGCCGCCTCCGGGGTCGTTTTCGGCATGTCCGTCATCAGCCTGCCGGCGCTGCCGCCCTATATCGGCATCTCGGCCGTCGTCATCGGCTTCGTCTGCAGCTTCCTCTATATCGGCCATGCGCGCCGACACCCGGCGCCGATCCTCGATCTCACGCTGCTGAAGAACGCCACCTTCCGCGCCTCGGTGACGGGCGGCACGCTGTTCCGCATCTGCATCGGCGCCATGCCGTTCTTAACCCCGCTGATGCTGCAGCTCGGCTTCGGCCTTAATCCGTTCCAGTCCGGCCTCATCACCTTTGCCGGCGCGATCGGTGCGATCTCTACCAAGTTCATCGCGCGCCGCGTCTTCACCGCCGTCGGCTTCAAGACGGCGCTGCTTTCGGCTGCTGCCGTCACGACAGTCACGACGATCTGCACCGGCCTTTTCCAGCCGTGGACGCCGCATCTCATCATCGTCGGCATCCTGCTGATCGGCGGCTTCTCGCGCTCGTTCTTCTTCACCGGCATCAATGCGCTCGCCTTTGCCGATATCACCGACAAGCAGGCAAGCCAGGCGACATCGATGAGCTCGGTCATGCAGCAGATCAGCCTGGCGCTCGGCGTTGCCGTCGCCGCCATGATCCTGGAAGCCTCGACCTTCTTCAGCGGCACGCAGCTGCAGGTTCGCGATTTCCATATCGCATTCTTCTGCATTTCGATCCTGACCGTGGTCGCCACCATCCCCTTCATCCGCATGGATCGCAGCGCCGGCGCCATGGTTTCCGGCCACAAGGCTGGCCTCAAGCGTGTCGCAGCGGTACAGCCGCAGGTGGAGCAGACGGCCGCAAAGTGATGGTCCAGCCCTCATTCCGCTTCAGCCAAACGGCAGCGCAATGAGGGTTTCGTCAGTTTAGCGATTGAGGGTCGCCGGATTTAGCGGTCGGAGGCGGATTGCTCTTCTTCGGTCTCGCCTTCCGGCTTCCGGCCCTTGAAGCCTTTAGCCAGCAGGAACATTTCCACCGACTCGGCTCTGGATGCGCCGGGCTTTACATGGACGACCTGACGGAAATTCTGCTTGAGGAAGGTCAGCAGGTCTCGCTCCGTGCCGCCCTGGAAGGTCTTGGCGAGGAAATGCCCGCCTTCGGCCAGCACCTCGACGGCGAAATGCGCTGCCACTTCGCAGAGATGCATCGTGCGCAGGTGATCGGTCCGGTGATGACCGGTCGTCGGCGCGGCCATATCCGACAGCACCAGATCGGGCGTACCTCCGACCGCATCGATCAGCCGCTGCGGCGCGTCCGGCTCCAAAAAGTCGAGCTGCAGGATGCTGACGCCAGGGATCGGCGCCATTTCCAGGAAGTCAATAGCGGCGACGCGGATATCCTCCTCGGTCGAATCGGTCACCTTGGCGGCGATCTGCGACCAGCTGCCCGGAGCGGCACCCAGATCGATGATGCGGCGCGCGCCCTTGAGGATCTGATGCTTCTCGTCGATCTCCAGCAGCTTGAACGCGGCGCGGGCGCGGTAACCTTCAAGCTGGGCGCGCTGCACATAGGGATCGTTGATATGGCGCTGCAGCCATTGGCGCGACGAAGCCTTCAGCTTCTTTTTCTTGACGCGCTGGCCGAGCTTGCGGCCCGTGCGGTTGCCGGCGATGGTTGGCTTGGTCACGTCTGCGGCCCCTTCATATCCCTCGGTCGATGACCCCGGCGCGAGCGGCCCCGCCGCCAAACGCCATCGTCTGCCATCATGTCGGTCAGCAATCCCTCGCGCAGGCCGCGATCGGCAACGCGCATGCGCGGGCTCGGCCAGCGGCGGCGGATCGCCTCCAGAATGGCGCATCCCGCCAGCACCAGATCGGCGCGATCCGGTCCGATGCAGGGATTGGCGGCACGGCCGGCAAAATCCCAAGACAAGAGCTTGGCCTGCATCGCGCTCACCTCGTCATCCGACAGCCAGACGCCGTCGACCCTGCGCCGATCGTAACGCGGCAGATCGAGGTGAACGCCGGCAAGCGTCGTCACAGTGCCCGAAGTTCCGATCAGGTGGAAGTCGCCGCTGTCGCGTGCTGCGCCATGCACCGGCGGGCAATCGAAACGCTCGAGCATGCGCTGGACTTCGCACACCATCGTCTCAAACAGTTCAGGCGTTACATCACGACCGCCATGCCGCTCGGAGAGCGTGACGACACCGACGGGCAGCGAGGTCCAATGGGTGATGTGATTGGCCAGCCGGCTGGAGCGATTCTCGCCGATACGGATGACGGCAATTTCGGAGGAGCCGCCGCCAATATCGAACAGAACGACAGAGCGCGCCTCCGGTCCCACCAGCGACGAGCAGCCGGAAACGGCAAGCCGTGCCTCGGTCTCGCGATCAATGATTTCGAGCTGGAGTCCTGTTTCTTCGGTCACGCGCGCAAGGAAAGCTTCGCCGTTGTCCGCCGCGCGGCAGGCTTCGGTCGCGATCAGCCGCATGCGCCGGATTTCGCGTGTCTTCAGCTTGGCCGCGCAGATGCGCAGCGCCTCCACAGCCCGATCCATGGCATCGCTCGACAGACGTCCGCTGGCTCCAAGTCCTTCGCCGAGGCGCACGATGCGCGAAAAGGCATCGACCACCCGGAACTGGCCGGGGCGGGTCGGCTGCGCGATCAGCAGGCGGCAATTGTTGGTGCCGAGGTCGAGGGCCGCATAGAGGTCGAGTGGCCGGGAATCAGCGTCGGCATAGTGGTGATGTTGGCCCTGCCCTTCGCGGCGCGGCGGCGATTGCCTGATCTGGCGATGCTCGTCATGGGCCACTGGCGCACGCGCGTTCGAAGGCGCATTGGCAGGCGCGACGATCTGCGCCACTTTCTCATGCACCAGAGGCCGGCCCTGCAGGCCACGCTTGCTGCGATGCTTGCGTCGGTTCTTGCCGCTTTTATGCGAAGACGGATGGCCATGATCCGGCGAGGCACGATGCTCAGCCGGTGTCGAAAGCTGCTGTGTCTGGGAAGCAGGCTGCGGGCCACCTTGGGCTGCGCGTGCACGGCGCCGGCGCTTGCGCTTTTTGGCCGGTAAGCCGGCCTCATCCTCTGCTGGGCGTTGCGCCACCTGGCCGGACTTGCCTGCCTGGGCGGCCTCCGCAGAATGAGCGTTCGGACGGCCGTGACCGCGCTTACGCTTCGCGCGCCGGGAGGATTTACCCTTCCTGCGCTCTGCTGCCGACGCCCCGTCTGCCTGCGGCGCTAGGCCGCTGTCGGGGTCACTCACGTATCTTTTCCACCGCGCCGCGCAAGGCCCCTGAGGGTATGCTGCTGGCGCTCGTTCGATTTTCGTTGGGCAAAGAATACCAGCAGGATGGGTTTTCGCCAAATTCTTTTTGAATCACGTCATTTTAGTCGCGCGCCAAACAGCCCTCACGCGACCAGATGCGCCCTGATATCAGCCGCAAGTTGCTCCATCCGGTCGATCGGCGCATGCCCGATCAGCATGAAGGCGTGGGTGGCGCTCGACCAATAGACGACATTCATGCCCTTGCGATTTTCCATGTCCGGCGCCGCCGCACCCTTGGCGGATCGGACGATGCAGAGCGCCATGGGTCCGCTTTCCGGATCGAGATAGGCGATCTGAGCCAGCGGCTTGCTGTCATAATTCAGGATCTGAGCACGCTTGAACTCGATACCCGGCATGGCGACGGCTTCGGGCGCCAGCGATAGATTCAATTTGGCGCCGACTTCATTCAATTGCGCAACCTGTTGCGCGTGATCACCGGCCGGAGCGCTCAGCGTATCCGCCGTATAGAGCGAGAGATATTCCGCCACTACGGCACGCCATTCCGCATCTTCGTCCGGTTTCGAAAGCCGGTGGCCGATGCCGATCACGGCACGGTCGACGGCAATAGCAGCGACGAAGCTTGCGGCGACGGCCGCAAGGAAACCGCGGCGGCCGATGCCGGCAGTGCTGGCTTTGCTCTCCTCTCTCAAGGGAATGCCGGCAAGCATGGCATCCAGCCTCGCAGCCGGAGCCTCGGCAAGCATCGGCTGGAATGCCTCCGCGAAGGGCAAGGTGCTGCGCGACAGAAAATCGAATCGCTCCGCCACGCGCTCGTCGTCGGCGATCAATCGTTCGATCCGCTCGCGCTCGGCGACATTCAGCTCGCCATCGATAAAGGCGGTGAGCTGCTCGTCCGAGGGCATCTGTCCTTTATGCGATTCACTCATTTCCATTCCCCAGTCGCTCACCTCCGGACGATTTCCCGTCAGCCGCCATTCCCATGCCCTCAGCGAGTTTCGCCCGCGCCGCCGCCAGCCGGCTCATGACCGTTCCGATCGGCACATCAAGAACGTCAGCCACCTCGCGATAGGAAAGCCCTTCGACATAGGCCAGGAACACCGCAGTGCGCTGCGCCTCCGGCAGAGCCTGAACGCGCTGCAACACCTGCCCGGCCAAAATATGCGTTTCGGTTTGCCGAGCACCGTCGAAAACCAGCGTCTCGTCGGCATCGACAAAGCCCTGTCCCATGCGCACACGGCGCGAGCGGACCTCGTTCAGCCAGATCGAATGCAGGATGGCGAAGAGCCAGCGATCGAGCCGCGTGCCCGATGTGAATTGAGCCGCTCGCTCCAGAGCCCTGACGCAGGTCGCCTGCACGAGATCGTCGGCCACGTCACGCTGACGCGACAGCACCACACCATAGCGCCACAGCCGCGTCAGATGCTGGGACAGTCCCGCCCTGATATCCTCTTCGCTCGCTATGACAGCCTCCGCCATTCCCGCATGTCCGGGAGCCGCCGATCTTTTTGGCGGCTCCGTTGCCGTCAGACTATAAGCGGAAATTGCGCCACGAGCGACTGGCATCACTCCCATATCCCTCGCAAAGCTCCCTGCTTGCCGTCTTTATCCCCGGCGCTTACCTGCGATCACAGGCTGGACGGATTCATGATCGCAGCGTGAAGATCGCGATATTCCTCGCAGCTCGTATTGCCGCAGAGCGTCTTGATCGTGCTCAGCTGGTCCTTGGCGAGGTCCATCTGGCCCCTGATGACGTAGGCTTCGCCGAGATATTCACGAACCAGCGTGTACTTCGGATCCATGGCGACAGACTTCTGGTAATAGGAGATGCCTTCGTCGGTACGGCCGAGCTTACGGGTGGCGTAACCGCGATAGTTCAGCGCTTCTGCCGTATTCGGATTCTTCATCGTGTCGAGAACCGCCAGGGCTTCCTCGTAACGATGATCCTTCTTGGCGAGCGAGTAGGCATAATCCGCGCGGTTTTCGTCCGTGACGTTGGCACCCTGCTGCTTGACGCACTTCTTGGTCTTCTGATCGTAGATCTCGCCCTTCTTGCAGGTCGGCGTCGTGCTCGAATCGTTGCCGGCAGCAAAGACCGGGATGGCGAAAGCGCCGAGGGTCAGGCTTGCGCCGAGAGCGATGGAAGCCAGGCGAATTGCTTTGGTCGTCATGGAATGTCTCCTTGGCAAAATGAACGTTGCGAGGGGAGAACACACCATCGGCATCTTTTATTCGGACGATGCGAAAAATTTTTTCGGCGCATCCCAATGCGGGACGCCGTCACTCTTTCGTGACTGCTCCGGCATCGAATAGACCACCCTCACGACGTGTTTCCATCCCACGCCCCTCAAGGGCGCAGGAGAAACTCGTGACTGATACCGTCAAACTTCTAAGTGTCGCCTCTGCAACGCCCGACAATATCATCCTCCAGACCGACGCCGCCGAGACTGCGAGCCGCCTCTTCTCGAGCCGCTTTCAAGATTTCAAATATCTCGCGCGCGTGTTCGAAAGCACCGGCATCCGCAAGCGCCATGTGGTGCGGTCACTTTCCTGGTTCGAACAGCCGCATGGCTGGCAGGACCGTATGGCGGCCTATACCGAGGTGGCCTCGGAGCTTTTCCGCCGGACGGCGGCTGCAGCGCTGCAACGCGCCGGCCTTGAGGCCCGGCATGTGGACTGCGTTGTTACAGTCTCCTCCACCGGGCTTGCGACGCCGAGCCTCGACGCGCGGCTGGCCGGCTTGATGGGCTTCCGTGCCGATATCGAGCGTGTACCGGTCTTCGGGCTCGGCTGTGCAGCCGGCGTATCCGGTCTTGCGGTGGCGACGAAGATGGCACGAAGCCGGCCAGGCGCCGTTGTCCTTTTTGTCTCGATCGAACTCTGCTCCCTTGCCTTTCGGCTGGACGAACTGACACGGCCCAACATCATTGCCACCGCGCTATTCGGCGATGGAGCAGCGGCCTGTGTGCTGCGGGCCGGCGAAAGCGGCATTGCGGAAATCGAATCGACCGGCGAACATCTTTTCCCCGAGAGCCTCGGCATCATGGGCTGGAAGATCGATGATACCGGCTTCGGTATCATCCTCGAACAATCGCTGCCGGTCTTTGCCGAAACGCATCTGAGGAGCGCGGTTGCCGGCATTCTGGAGCGATCCAGGCTTTTGATCTCCGATATCGACCGCTTCATCTGTCATCCCGGTGGCGCCAAGGTGCTGGCGGCGCTCGAAAGCGCGCTCGGCCTTGAAGAAGGCTCGCTCGAAATCGAACGCGAGGTGATCCGCGACTACGGCAACATGTCCTCGCCCACGATACTGTTCGTGCTGGAGCGCGCCATTGCGGCCGGCTTGCCGGAGCGTTCCGCCCTGCTCGCCATGGGGCCGGGATTTTCGGCAAGCTGCATCACCTTGAGGAGGGTCGCCTGATGCTGTGGCCGTCGATCGCGCTTCTGGCCTTCGTGACGCTGCAGCGGCTGGCGGAGCTCATCTATGCAAGGCATAACACCGCAGCGCTCCTTGACCGCGGCGCTCGGGAATATGCGCCGGAGCACTATCCCTTCATGGTGGCGATGCACGCAGCTTGGCTGATCGGATTGTGGCTGCTCGCCATCGGCCGGCCTGTCGATCTCGTCTGGTTCCTGCTCTTCGTGGTGCTGCAGGGACTGCGCCTCTGGGTACTGGCGACACTGAGGGATCGTTGGACGACGCGCATCATCATATTGCCCCGCGCGGCGCTGGTGACGAAAGGACCCTATCGCTTCCTCAGCCATCCCAACTATGCCGTCGTCGTCGGCGAGATCGCTGTCTTGCCGCTCGCCTTCGGCATGCCGCTTTACGCCGCGATCTTTTCGCTGCTCAATGGCATCATTCTTGTGATCCGCATCCGCGCCGAAAACGCCTGCCTGAAACAGAGTGCGGCCTGACCGCATTTTTCAATTGCGCCGCTGAAATTTGGCAGGCATTTTCGATGCTTAGAGCGCGGTCAGACAATACGGAACGATCGAGCGGCAATGCAATAGGCATGCGGATAGCAGGATAAAATGACAAAGGACGCAATCGTTCTCGGTGCAGGCATCGTCGGTGTTTCGACGGCAATCCATCTGCAGCGGCGGGGGCGGCAAGTCGTCCTCGTCGACCGCCAGCCACCGGGCCAGGGAACATCCTTCGGCAATGCCGGCCTCATTCAGCGCGAGGGCGTCGTGCCCTACGGCTTCCCGCAGCAATTCGGCCTGCTGCTGCGCTATGCCTTCAACAATCGCATCGACGCGCATTATCATCTGCACGCTCTGCCGGCGCAAATCGCCTTCCTCGCGCGCTATTGGTGGAACTCCAATACCAAGCGCCACGAGATGATTTCGCGCGCCTATGCGCCGCTGATCGAACATTCCGTCAGCGAGCACAACGATCTCATCGAAGCCTCGCATGCCGAAGAGCTCATTCGCAAGAACGGCTGGGTGGAGCTGTTCCGTTCGAACGGGAAGCGCGATGCCGAGTTTGCCGAGGCCGAACGACTCAACCGCGAATTCGGGATCGGTTACGACGCGCTGAGCGGTGCGGAGATCACAACCATGGAGCCGCATCTCAGAGGCAATTTTTCCGGCGCGCTTCGCTGGCGCGACCCCTGGTCGGTGCTCGACCCCCACGGGCTGACATCAGCCTATCGCCGATATTTCGAAAGCATTGGCGGGCGTGTGACGACGGGAGATGCCGTCTCACTCGGAATGGCCGGCTCGGCCTGGAGAATGGTGACGGCGGAGGGATCGATCGACGCGGAGGACGTCGTCGTCGCACTCGGCCCCTGGGCCGATATCGTCACGAAACGCTTCGGCTATGCTTTTCCGCTCGGCGTCAAGCGCGGCTATCACATGCATTACGCCACCGAGGGCGACGCCATCCTCAACAACTGGACGCTGGATGCCGAGCGCGGCTATCTGCTGGCACCGATGAGCCGCGGCATCCGGCTCACAACCGGTGCCGAATTCGCCCTGCGCGATGCTCCGAAGACACCGGTCCAGCTCGACCGTGCCGAAGCCGTCGCGCGCACCACCTTCCCGCTCGGCAAACGGCTCGATCCGGAACCCTGGATGGGAGCACGGCCTTGCACGCCCGACATGATGCCGATCATCGGCAAGGCACCGCGCCATAACGGCCTATGGTTCGCCTTCGGGCATGCCCATCACGGGTTGACGCTCGGCCCGGTGACCGGCCGCGTGCTCGCCGAGCTCATCACCGGCGAGAAGCCCTTCATCGATATTTCGGCTTATGCTCCCAGCCGGTTTGCGCCCTGAGCCGCTCTATCTCACGCAATTCCGGACGGAAAACCGCTACGCACTTTTCCTGGAATTGCTTTAGAGGATTGCCCGGAGGCTTCTGACAGACGCATCGACGATCTCTTCGATCGTGGCGTCGATGTCGACGGTGACGACACCGGGCTCGCCCGTCGGTACTTCCAGCGTCTGCAATTGGCTTTCGAGCAGCGAGGTCGGCATGAAATGCCCCTTGCGCTCGCCCATGCGCTTCGTCAGCAGCTCTTTGGAGCCTTCGAGATAGATGAAATAGAGATGACCGCCGGCGGATGCCCGCAGGCGTTCGCGATAGACGCGCTTCAACGCCGAGCAGGTCACGGCAACGCCCTCGCCTTTCGCAAGGCTTGCCGATATTTCCTGGCCGATCTTTTCGAGCCACGGCCAGCGATCCTCATCCGTCAACGGAATGCCTTTGCTCATCTTCTCGACATTGGCTGCCGGATGCAGGGCATCGCCTTCGATAAAATGGATGCCGAGCTTGGCCGCCACACCCTCACCGATCGAGGATTTACCGCTGCCGCTCACACCCATGACGATGATGGCAAGCGGGGTGTCCTGATTATCGCGCATAGGCCTATCCGAAATGATTGATTTCAAACCGGGCACGGTCGCTCTTCAGCCATGCCCGATTCGCAACTTGGATCAATCCAGCGGAAAGAAACAGGAAAATTTATGCGTTCCGTCGCCCGCAAGTTCCGGTTCAACCTGCCGGCACTTGTCCTGGGCACGCCAGCAGCGCGGATTGAAGTGGCAGCCCTTCGGCGGATTGAGCGGCGACGGCAATTCGCCCTGCAGGCGGATGCGGTTCTTTTCGCGATCCGGATCGGCGATCGGCGTCGCCGACAGAAGGGCCGCAGTATAGGGATGGCGCGGCCGGTTGAAGACCTCGTCCGCGGTGCCGGTCTCCACCGGACGTCCGAGATACATAACCATCACGTCGTCTGCGATGTGACGGACGACGGAAAGGCCATGCGAGATAAAGAGGTAGGCAAGGCCCATCTCCTTCTGCAGATCCATCAGCAAGTTCAGGACCTGTGCCTGGATCGACAGATCGAGTGCGGACACCGGCTCATCGAGCACCAGCACCTTCGGCCGCAGCATCAGAGCACGCGCGATGGCGATGCGCTGGCGCTGGCCGCCCGAGAACATATGCGGGTAACGATCATAGTGTTCCGGACGCAGACCGACGCGTGCCATCATCTCCTCCACCTTGCGGCGTCGGGTGGCGGCATCATCATCCGTGTTGATCTTCAGCGGCTCTTCCAGGATGGAGCCGACCTTCTGGCGCGGATTCAGCGAGCCATAAGGGTTCTGAAACACGATCTGCACGGCACTGCGCAGGCTGCGGTCGCCGAGCCTGGCGGGCTTGCCGTCTATCAGCAATTCGCCGGCCGTCGGATTTTCGATCATCGTCACGAGGCGAGCGAGCGTCGACTTACCGCAGCCGGATTCGCCGACGACAGCGAGCGTGCGGCCCGACTGCAGGCTGAAGCTGACGCCGTTCAGCGCCTTGACGGTCGCTTCCGGTTTGAAGGTGCCGCGCTTGACGGTGTAGAAGCGGGCGAGATCGCGCCCTTCGAGAACAGCGCCGGTCATGCGGCACCTCCTGCTTTTTGCGTGGCGACAATGCCGGGGTGGCCGAGTGGCTTGCCATGTTGCAGCGGATAATTGCATAGGGCTACGCCCAGTTCGGTCCCCTGGCGCTTCACGCCCTTGTCGCATTCCGGCGTTGCAAAGGAGCAGCGCGGCGCAAAGAGACAGCCCGTCGGTCGATCGTGCTGACCGGGAACGACGCCGGCAATCGACGGCAGACGCTCGCCGACTTCGGCGCGCTCCGGCAGAGCCGAAAGAAGGGCTGCCGTATAGGGATGATGCGGATCGCGGAACAGTTCCTTGACAGGCTGCTCCTCGACCTTCTGGCCGGCATATTGCACCTGCACGCGCTCTGCCGTTTCGGCGACGACGCCCATGTCATGCGTGATGAGCACGAGCGCCATGCCCTGCTCCCGCTGAAGGCGCACGAGCAGGTCGAGGATCTGCGCCTGGATCGTCACGTCGAGCGCGGTCGTGGGCTCATCGGCAATCAGAAGCTTCGGATTGCAGGCGAGCGCCATGGCGATCATGACGCGCTGGCTCATGCCACCGGACATCTGATGCGGGAAGTTCGACAGGCGATCCGCAGGGGCTGGAATGCCGACGAGATTCAAGAGTTCGATCGAGCGTTCGCGGCGAGCCTTGCGATCAAGGCCCATATGGATGCGGAGCGTCTCGCCGAGCTGGAAGCCGACCGTGAAGCACGGATTAAGGCTCGACATCGGCTCCTGGAAGATCATGGCCATGTCCTTGCCGATGATCTTGCGACGCTGACGCGAGGAGATACCGCGCAGGTCCTTGCCGTCGAACATCATGCGGTCGGCGGTGATCTTCGCCGTCCAGGGCAGAAGGCCCATCATGGCAAGCATGGAGACCGACTTGCCGGAACCGGATTCGCCGACGATCGACAGGATTTCTCCTTTGTCGCAGGTGAGCGAGACGCCATCGACGGCCCGGAACAGGCCGGACGAGGTCTGGAATTCAACGGAGAGGTTTTCAATATCGAGGAGTGCCATTACGACCTCTTCAGCTTCGGGTCGAACGCATCGCGCAGGCCGTCGCCCATCAGGTTGATGGCGAGAACCGTGATCAGGATGCAGAGACCGGGGAATGTAACGAGCCAAGGGTTGCTCTGGAAGAATTCGCGCGAGTCGGCGAGCATCGTACCCCATTCCGGCGTCGGCGGCTGGGCGCCTTGACCGAGAAAGCCGAGCGCGGCGGCTTCGAGAATGGCGGCCGAGAAGGCGAGTGTCGCCTGCACGATCAGCGGACCCAGACAGTTCGGAAGTATGGTCTTGAACATCAGGCGCAGATGGCCCGCGCCGGCAACCCGCGAGGCAATGACATATTCCTTGTCGCGCTCGGCCATGACGGAGGCGCGTGTCAGACGGACGAAATGCGGCTGGTTGACGATCGAGATTGCAATCATCGCATTGATCAGACCCGGGCCGAGGATTGCCACGAGTACCAGAGCGAGCAGCAGCGACGGAACCGCAAGAATGATGTCCATGACACGCATGATGATCGTGTCGATGCGACCACGGGCATAGCCGGCGACAAGGCCGATCAAAATGCCGACGATCGCCGAAAGCGAAGCAACGACGAGGCCGATGAACAGCGAGAAGCGCGTACCGTAGATGAGGCGCGACAGGAGATCACGGCCATTGGCATCGGTGCCGAGTAGGAAGCTGCTGTTGCCGCCCTCCGCCCAGGCGGGCGGCAGGCGCTGCATGTCGCTGCCATAGGCCACATCGGGATTATGCGGCGCCACGAGACCGGCGAAAATCGCCAGAAACAGGACGAAAAGGAAGATCGCAAGGCCGATGACGGCGCCCTTGTTGCGAGAGAAATAATACCAGAACTCCGCAAGAGCGGAAGGACGGTCGGATTTGACACTAACCGTTTTGACGCTAACCGTGCTCATGGGCCGCTCCTAGTGACGAATGCGTGGATTGACGAAGCCGTAGAGCAGGTCGACGACGAGATTGACGAGCATGACGATGCCGGCGATCAGCAACAGGCCACCCTGCACCACCGGATAATCGCGCTTGAAGACCGCATCTATCATCCATTTGCCGATACCCGGCCAGGAGAAGATGCTTTCCGTCAGGATGGCGCCGCCGAGCAGCACGCCGACCTGCAGGCCGATCGTGGTGACGACGGGGATCATCGCATTTCGCAATGCGTGCACGGAAACGACGCGCAGCGGCGAGAGGCCCTTGGAACGAGCCGTGCGCACATAATCCTCGCCGAGCACTTCGAGCATCGCCGAGCGCGTCTGGCGCGCGATCACGGCGAGCGGGATCGTGCCAAGCACGATGGTCGGCAGGATCAGCGAATTGAAAGCGGACCAGAAGGCGCCCTTCTGGCCGGACAGCAGGCTGTCGATCAGCATGAAGCCGGTGATCGGCTTGAAGAAATAGATGAGTCCGATACGGCCCGAAACCGGCGTCCAGTGCAGATAGCCGTTGAAGACGATGATAAGCAGCAGGCCCCACCAGAAGATCGGCATGGAATAGCCGACGAGGGCGACGCCCATGACGCTCTGGTCGAACCATGTGCCCCGCTTCACGGCGGCGAAAACACCGGCGGGTATGCCAAGACAGATCGCGAGGATCATGGCACAGATCGACAGCTCGAGCGTGGCCGGGAAGAAGGTCAAAAAGTCGGTCAGCACGTCACGCTTTGTCGTGATCGAGGTGCCGAGATCGCCATGAAGGGCATTCCAGATATAGCGGCCGTACTGCACGACCATCGGCTGGTCGTAGCCGAGATCGTGCGAGATCTGCGCATGGCGTTCCGGCGACATGACGCGTTCGCCCGACAGCAGCATGACAGGATCGCCGGGAAGCAGGCGGATGAAAGAGAAGGCGACGATCGATACACCGAGGAATGTCGGGATCAGCACCGCTAGCCGGCTGAAAAGAAATCGCAACATGGCAGATGTCCAAATTTTTCCGGCGGTCAGACAGAGTGTCTGACCGCCGGCTCGCCCGATACTAGCCGGGCATTCTCACAGATTTTTCGTTATTCGGCGATATCGACGCCGTCGAAGCGATGAATACCAAGCGGATCCTGGAAGTAGCCCGTGACATTCTTCGTCATCGGCATGAAGACTTCCGAGTGATCGATCGTCATCCACGGTGCTTCGCGCTTGAAGACGACCTGAGCCTCTTCGTAGAGCTTCGTGCGCTCCTTGACGTCAGCCGTCTGTTTGGCCTT
Source organism: Rhizobium sp. BK491 (assembly GCF_014194925.1). Taxonomy (NCBI): domain Bacteria; kingdom Pseudomonadati; phylum Pseudomonadota; class Alphaproteobacteria; order Hyphomicrobiales; family Rhizobiaceae; genus Rhizobium; species Rhizobium sp. BK491. The sequence continues at coordinate 591,460 of NZ_JACIAR010000002.1, read as the reverse complement.
CTTCACCAGACCGTCGAATTCCTTATTGCACCACTGTGCGCGGTTGTTGCCGCCGACAGCGTCGCAGCCGAGCAGCGTGTCAAGGAAGTTGTCCGGGTCGCCGTTGTCACCGGTCCAGCCGAGGATGGCCGCGCCGTCGCGGTCCTTGGCGGAGGAGAGCTTCAGGTACTGGGCCCAGTCATAGGTGACGATCTCGACCTTGACGCCGATCTTGGCGAGGTCCGCCTGCATCAGCTCGGCAGCGCGGCGCGCGTTCAGCATGTAGGGACGCGACACGGGCATCGCCCAGATCTTCATGCTGAGATCCTTGACGCCGGCCTTTTCGAGCAGCTTCTTGGCTTCTTCAGGATTGAACGCGTCGTCCTTGATGTCCTTGTTGTAGGACCACATGGTCGGCGGGATCGGGTTGGTCGCAACCTTGGCGGAGCCCTGGAAAACGGCATCGACGATGGCCTGCTTGTTGACAGCCATGTTGATGGCCTTGCGTACTTCGACCTTGTCGAACGGAGCAACCAGCGTGTTGTAGGCGAGATAGGAAACGTTCAGGCCAGCCTGATCGAGAACCTTGAGGTTCTTGTCGGCCTTCAGATCCTTGATATCAGCCGCATTCGGATACGGCATGATGTTGCATTCACCGGACTTCAGCTTCTGCGCACGAACGGAGGCGTCCGGCGTGATCGCGAAGACGAGATCGTCGATCTTTTCCTTGCCCTTGAAGTAGGTTTCGTTCGCCTTGTAGCGGATGACGGCATCCGGCTGATAGGCGACGAAGGTGAATGCGCCAGTGCCGAGCGGCTGCTGGTTCATCTGCTCCATCTTCTTGTCGGCCTGCAGCTTATCAGCATATTCCTTCGACAGGATCGAGGCAAAGTCCATAGCGAGGTCGGCGAGGAACGGAGCTTCCGGGCGGTCAAGGACGAACTTGACGGTGAGATCGTCAACCTTGTCGATCGACTTGATGAGCTTCGGGAAGCCCATGCCATCGGCATATTCGTAGGTACCGCCGGCGACATATTTTGCCCAGGGGCTGTCCGTGCCGAGCTGGCGGCTGATCGAGAAGATCACGTCATCGGCGTTGAGATCACGCGTCGGCGTAAAGAAATCGGTGGTCTGGAACTTGACGCCCTTGCGGAGCTTGAAGGTGTATTCCTTGCCGTCCGGAGACACGGTCCAGCTTTCGGCAAGGCCCGGCTCGATTTCGGTGCTGCCATGCTTGAATTCGACAAGGCGGCTATAGACCGTGCGCGACGAGGCGTCGAAAGTATTGCCTCCGGTGTAGAGACCCGGGTCAAAACCTTCCGGCGAGCTTTCCGAGCAATAGACAAGCGTTTTTGACCAGGCGGACGTCGCCATGACCGAAGCCAAGGCTGTCACTGCCAGCAGGACAGAAATCTTTTTCATGATATCGTTTCCCAGATTGTTATTCTTTTGAAGCCGTGGACACCAGAGGTTCCCATCCGGATCGCGCCGATGGAACTTTATTTTAAGTTTGAAAGCAACAAGCGCCGCCTAAAATTTTTCCAATTTCTAGAGTTTGGAAATTTTTGAACGAAAAAACCTATGAATTGGTAATTTTCTGGCAAAAATTTGCATGCCTTTAGCAGATTCAGAACGATTTGCCGTTTTGCTCTTTCAATCCGCCAACCGCCTATTGCCCGGATAGGAGGCAATACAAACGAAAATCCGCAGCTACCGGCGGTAACTGCGGACTGAAACATGTTCGAATTTCAGAGGACTGATCAGGCGGCCGGGGCTGCAACCACCGGCTTCTTCGCAATCGCCTTGTGATCTTTGTCGGTAAGGCCGAGGAGAAAGTTGATCTGCGGGCGAGCCTTGACAAGGTCGTCGATGGAATATTCGGTCAGAACGTCGAAGAAAGCATTGAGCGCCTTGCGCAACGCCGAGTTGAGGCCGCAGCTATCGACCAGTGGGCATTCCACCACGCCATCCTCGAAGCATTCCGCCATGGCGAAACTGTCTTCGGTAACACGGACGACATCGAACAGACTGATATCGGTCGCCGGCTTGCCAAGGCGCACGCCGCCATTGCGGCCACGCACCGTTTCGACAAGGCCAGCCTTGGTCAAGGGCTGCAGAATCTTAAAGAGAAACAGCTCAGATACGCTGTATGCCCTGGCGATTTCCGGAATTCGGCTCAGATGGCCTTCATTAGCGGCGCAATACATCAGCATGCGCACTGCGTAATTGGTCTGCTTGGTCAAACGCATGCCGATCTCCTGGAATCGAGGCTGCTTAGGGGCTGGCCCCGTATATAGTGGCTTTCTTAGTTTTGAACAATTCCAAAATATGAAATTCATATTCAGCTTATTTAGAAAGCCTGAGCTCCTCACCCCTTCGGCTTCGTCCCCTTCTCCTTGAGCTCACTGGCATAATCAAGGATCGCCTGCTTGCGCTCGGGCGTCCCCGGATGGGTTGAGAGCATGCTGGTGCTGCTATGATCGCCAAGTTTCGTTTCAAGGATATCGAAGAACCGTGAGAGTGCCGTCGGATCCATGCCCGCCGCCTGCATCAACTCGACAGAGCGGCGATCGGCCTGTGCCTCCGCCTCGCGGGAATAGGAAAGCGCAAGTAGGCCGCCGCCTTGCGTCAATAGGTCCTGAATGCCGGAACCGACGTCACCAGCTATCAGAAGCACGAGACCCGCAACACCCGCGGCACGGTAAAGCTGACGCAGGCTGTGCCTGTATTCGACGTGACCGATCTCGTGACCAAGCACAGCTGCAATCAGTTCCTTATCACCGCCGGCGAGTTCGACCAATTGGTCAGTCAGAACGAGGTTTCCGTCCGGCAGCGCGAAGGCGTTCGGACCGATCAGGCCGCCATCGCGGAAATTCAGATGGTAACGGCCGGCACCACCTTCCGCATTTGCAGCTATCGTGGCGAAATCATTGCGAATTTCCGTCTGCTGTGCCGCCGGCAGCTTGCTGGGGCCGAAGGTCACCTGGTCCAATGTCTTCAGCGTCCCTGCCGACATCATCTCCGGCACCACGGGCGGCGTCGCCAGCACCGCAACCTCCACCAAGATCGGCAGGGCATAGCGATAGATGACCGAAGCAAGGACGATCGTCGCAAGAGCAAAGGCGATCAGACGGGGACGAACGATCTCAAGTCCATGAACGAAACCACTGCGTCCCTCGCCGCGGCTTCGCAGGTAAGCATCGACAGCGTCATTATCGCAGGTTTCAAAAACCGATTCATTTCCGAACACAATGCGACGCGGGATGGAGCCGACGCGCGGGCTGACCTCGATATCCGAGCGGATACCCCAGGCAAGCCGCTTGTCTTCCTCATCCTCTTCAGACGAGAGCACCATGAGAGACCCGCCGATATCCATCAGCCGGGACGGAACCTCCCGGCTGGAATGCGGCGGATGCCAGACACCCGTCGCGATCGTCTGCGGATCAGAAGCCAAAGTCGAATCCATCGACATCGAGATATTCCGCGCTGATCGCGTTGCCGGTCGAGCGGATCTGGTCGAACACGACGCCGATTTCGCCATTGATACTGATCGCCGTATGCTCTGCCAAGAAGCGCTGCATGCGCACCGCCGCCCACGGGCGCATCAATCCGAGAGTTACCAAGGTGACGACGACATTGGAAATCGCAATCCACGCATAGCGCCGGCGACCAAGATCGCTTCTGAGCTCATGACGATGATCGACCGTTGCCGCCGACCAGACGATGTTGCGCACCGTCGCGCGGTAATAAAGACCAGCGAATAGGTAAATCGGGAAAATAAGCACAATCATCCAATGCCACAGGCTGAGGCTGCCCATTCCCGGTCCCATCGAGTTGCTGCTGAAACCGATCGCGAAAGCGCTTACAACTCCCAATATCACGATGCTTACGATCATAATCGCGATTACGGTGACGAGGGCCTCGTAGAGCGCGCCCAATCGCGGCTCGGTCGAGAACGGCCGATCGCCATAGCGCAGATTGTCGAAGATATATTTATAGAACCATCGGCTTGCGATCGGGGACAGTAGCCCAAACGATACAATCGTTACCAGAGCGCCGAGGAAGATTGCTTTGAATGCACCGCCATAGGTCCCAACGAAATCGAAGCGCACATTGCGATAGCTCGTAACCCGCGCATTGAACCGAAGGCCGCGCATGAGGAACCATGGGAATACCACCAGCAAGACGGGCCAGATCACCAAAACCGCCAGCGGCGCAATATGCGAAAGTACATTCAACACCAAGAAAACGCCGAATACGATCAGCCGGCCGATCAATATCTGCTTACCCTTGGCATGATATTCGAAACTGTGGTCCAGAATGACCGTATTCCCATAGAAATACCGGTTCCGGCGGACCTTTGCCCAGGCCGAATAAATACCCAGCGTAACAATCGTCAGCAGAATATTGACGATCCAGATGCCGAAATATTCCGAAGCGTTGCCTGTGAAGGAAGCTCTTTGGAAAAAAGGGCTTCCGCCCAGCGGATAATCTTGCTCAACAACTGCCATGCTATGTTCCCCTACCCCACAAGAGGACGAGCGTTCCCACCGGCACTCCAAGTAAGCACCAGACGTTGGGCGACGTGTTGCGCGGCACGTCACTCGCCTTAACATTGCATTTGAGATCAGGAAAACGACCGCCGATCAACGGAAAAATACAGGCTTACCGCACTTGAGGCGCGAACGGGCAATTTGCAGCAAGACTGCAACCTTAATGCCACAACGGCGCCAACTCACTCATGGCACGGAAATCCAGACCGCCATTTCGCAGCCGCCCGGCTCACGGAAATGAAAACGCCGACCGCCGGGAAAATCGAAAGCGGGGCGGGTGATGACGCCGCCGGCGAATTCGACGGCACGCTGAGCAGCTTCCAGATCGGTGGTGCGCACGACGGGCAAAGGCGTGCCGGCGGCCTCTCCTGCGTCCCCGTCTATGCCGGCATCTATTCCGGCTGCTTCGATGACATGGTAAGTCGGCCCATAGCTGACAAAGCTCCAGTCGAAGGCTTCCTCGAAGAAGCGGCGTGTCTTCAGGCCGTCTTTCGACGGAAATTCGAGATAGTCGATCTGATAGGTCACGGCCATCGCGCGGCCCTCCCGTTGTTCTTGTTTTGTTCTAAATGAAAACAGCGGCCCTGACAAGATGACTCCATCGAAAACAAACGCAATAAAAAAGCCGCCGTCCGAAAAAATTCCGGACGACGGCCGATGGAAGCCAATGATTGCGATGCTTATTTCATCGTCGGCATGACGAATTCGGCGCCATCCTTGATACCGGACGGCCAGCGCGCGGTGATCGTCTTCGTGCGCGTCCAGAACTTGATCGAGTCCGTGCCGTGCTGGTTAAGGTCACCGAAGCTCGAAGCCTTCCAGCCGCCGAAGGAGTGGTAGGCAAGCGGAACCGGGATCGGAACGTTGACGCCGATCATGCCGATATTGATGCGCGAAGCGAAATCGCGAGCTGCATCGCCGTCACGGGTGTAGATGGCGACGCCGTTGCCGTATTCGTGCTTCATCGGCAGGTCGAGGGCATCCTCGTAGTTCTTGGCGCGAACGACCGACAGAACCGGCCCGAAGATCTCGGTCTTGTAGATGTCCATCTCCGGCTTGACGTGGTCGAACAACGTGCCGCCGACGAAATAGCCGTCTTCATAACCCTGCAGCTTGAAGCCGCGGCCGTCGACGACCAGCTTGGCGCCTTCTTCGACGCCACGGTCGATCAGGCCGTTGACGCGGTTATAGGCATCCTTGGTGACCAGCGGGCCCATGTCGGCCTTCTCATCGGTATAGGGGCCGATGCGCAGGGATTCGATCTTCGGAACCAGCTTCTCGACGAGACGGTTGGCCGTCTCCTCGCCGACCGGAACCGCGACCGACACCGCCATGCAACGCTCGCCGGCCGAGCCGTAGCCCGCGCCCATCAGGGCATTGACGGCCTGGTCCATATCGGCGTCGGGCATAATGATCATGTGGTTCTTGGCGCCGCCGAAGCACTGGGCGCGCTTGCCGTTCATCGCGGCCGTGCCATAGACGTAGCGGGCGATCGGCGTGGAGCCGACGAAGGAAACGGCAGCGATATCCGGATCCGTCAGGATGGCATCGACGGCAGCCTTGTCGCCATTGACCACGTTGAGGATGCCTGCCGGCAGGCCGGCTTCGATCATCAGTTCAGCAAGGCGGATCGGCAGGGACGGATCGCGCTCTGACGGCTTCAGGATGAAGGCGTTGCCGCACGCGATCGCCGGCGCGAACATCCACATCGGGATCATGCCTGGGAAGTTGAACGGCGTGATGCCGGCGCCGACACCGACCGGCTGGCGGATGGAGTACATGTCGATAGCCGGGCCGGCGCCTTCGGTGAACTCACCCTTTTGCAGATGCGGAATGCCGCAGACAAATTCGCAGACTTCGAGGCCGCGGATGATATCGCCCTTGGAATCCTCGACCGTCTTGCCGTGCTCCGAAGAAAGCAGGGTCGCCAGCTCATCCATGTTCTGGTTCAGCAGTTCGACGAACTTGAAGAAAACGCGGGCGCGGCGCTGCGGGTTGGTGGCGGCCCATTTCGGCTGCGCAGCCTTGGCATTTTCGACGGCTGCGCGCAGTTCGTCAACGTTCGCGAGCGCGACGGTTGCCTGCACTTCGCCGGTTGCCGGGTTATAGACGTTGCTCGTGCGTCCGCTCGTGCCGGCGACGTGCTTGCCGCCGATGAAATGACCGATCTCACGCATGGATGTGCCTCCTCGTTTTCTTGGATGCTGACAGGATGGCACTTCAATTTGCACAAATCAATGAGCTGTTATAAGCAACCGTTGTGCAAAAATTAAAGTCCGAAAGCATGTCGCGTAAAAGTGTATAGCGGTTTTTGCGATAACGACATGCGCGAGACCAAAGGCCGAACGCGCAAAAGGATGTGTGCTGATGGATTGGGATGACGTCCGCATGTTTTTGGCTGTGGCGCGCACGGGCCAGATCCTGGCTGCTTCGAAACGGCTGGGCGTCAACCACGCCACCCTCTCCCGCCGCGTGACGACGCTGGAGGAACGGCTGAAGACGCGGCTGCTGGTGCGCCGCACCAATGGCTGCGACCTGACGGCGGAAGGCGAAATCTTCCTTCACGCGGCAGAGCGCATGGAAACTGAGATGCTGCGCGCGCAGGCAAGCGTCGGTCACCTCGACAGCGCGATCACAGGGACCGTGCGCATCGGCGCGCCCGACGGCTTCGGGGTTTCTTTCCTCGCGCCGCGGCTCGGGCGGCTGATCGCCCGCTATCCGGAGCTGCGCATTCAGCTCGTGCCCGTTCCCCGCTCCTTCTCGCTGTCGCAGCGCGAGGCCGATATCGCCATCACGCTGGAACGGCCGGAGCAAGGACGTTTGGTCTCATCGAAACTGACGGATTACACGCTCGGGCTCTATGCCTCGAAAGCCTATCTCGAGCAGGCAGGATTGCCCGACAGCGTCGAGGCGCTGAAGCTGCATCCGCGCGTCGGCTATGTCGAAGACCTGATCTTTACGGCATCGCTCAATTTTTCCGGCGAGATCATGCGCAGCTGGGACGCCTCTTTCGAGATCTCCACCGCCATCGGCCAGACGGAAGCAGTGCGTTCCGGCGCAGGCGTCGGCATTCTGCATGATTATATTGCCCGGCAGTTTCCGGAGCTGACCCGTATTCTACCGGATGTCTCTATCAAGCGTGCCTACTGGACGACCTATCATGAAAGCGCCCGCGATCTCGTGCGTGTGCGCACTGTCGCGGACTTTTTGCAGGAGCTGGTCAGCGAGGAGCGGCGGATCTTCCTGTAAATAACGCCGATGGAGGCGCCTCCGGCTCGGAGGCAATGGTCACGGCATTAAGCTGCGCCACCATGATGGCGCATGCGGCGGTTGAGCCTCCGCATGCTTCGGCGGCTCCTCGTTCTCGTCGGGGTTGGGCACGGGAACTTCATCCGGCAACCTGTCCGGCTCCGGCTCTCCGATCGGCGGCTTCGGCGCCCAGCCTGGCTCCGGCATCGGAGGCGTATCGGGAATAGGCTCGTTCGGTACAGACATGCCCGCTCCTTTCGTCTGCTTGCCGATATGGACACAACGATGAGCGATGCCGACGGTTCCAAGATAATTTGGGCATGCGGGCAGCGTTTGCGATAGAGACGCGGTTCGCCACCCTCACGCCTTGCTTCTGGACAAAGGCCGGGTGAAGCTTAGTATTTTCGCGGAGAGATCAGGAGCCAGGACGATGAGCGACAAGAAGCAGCAGAAACTGGACGAGAAAGAACACAAGGAACAGGACGATTATCTGGAGGAAGCGCTGGAGGAGACTTTTCCGGCAAGCGATCCGATATCGCCCGGCCATGTCTCGAAGAAGCCTGAAGACAAGAAGTAGGCCCGCGAGGCCAAAGGCGTCGGTATCTTCTACGAACGAACCGGGGAGAAAATGGTACGGTTGGGGGGTCTCGAACCTCCGACCTCAGGTGCCACAAACCTGCGCTCTAACCAACTGAGCTACAACCGCACTTGCTCGCGTCGCCGCGAACGGGGGTGACATACGAGGACTTTGAAATTATTTCAAGTCCTATCTCCCCGCAATATGAAAAAGCTTTGCAGATATCCAAATGATGATGCGCAGCCAGATACCGGCCAGGCCGGCTTCTGCTGTAAACGAAAAGTCCCGCCCCAGGCTTTCACCTGGGAACGGGACATTCGTGCCTTGGGAGGCTTGTCGGAAATGATTAGGCCTTGAAGGAGGCCATTGCCTTTTCAGCGGCGTCCTTGGCGGGCTTTGCCAGCTTTTCAGCAACCTTCTTGGTGGTGTCCTGAATAGCCTTGGCCTGCTCGACGGTAACTTCGGCCTGCTTGCGGATGAAAGCGCTCTGAAGTTCGAAGAGTTCCGCCGCTGACTTGACGCGAAGCAGGGCTTCCATGTGAGCCAGCGAGCTTTCAGCATTGGTGCGCAGAACGTCGATAGCCTTGAGGCCGATTTCTACGGAACCAGCCTGTGCAGTCTGAACGGTTGCTTCAACCGTCTTGCCTGCCTCTTCGGTGGCGGCCTTCAGCTTTGCAAAGGCTTCCTTGGACTGGGCAGCGCCCTTTTCCGCGAAGTCGCGGAAGGATTCGGAGAACTTGGACGGGTCGAATGCCGCCGTTGAAAAAACGTCGTCTTTCTTTACAGTAGCCATGATTATGCTCCTAAAAGGGCCTCCCTGCGGGGGCCGCCGTGAACCTGTGTGAGGAGTATATAATATAAATTATTGTGCAGTGCAACATAATTGTGCGCCGCACAAGGCGTTAACCTTTCCGGCCGAAAAATGGACCGTTCGCTGGACCGAAAAGCGGGGTGCCGTTATTAATAAACCGTTAAATCACGAGAGGCGGTTACGCCCGCAAAACAGGTTGGAAAATGCCCGCAATTCAATATCCGTTCATTGACATTGCCGTGCATCCCCGCGTTCGGGAGCGTTTCGCGCGCGGTGAAGCCATGGTCATGTTCTCGACCGGCATGGATCGCGTGCTATGGGCAAACGCCGCCGGCGCCAACCTTTTTGGCTATAACATCATTTACGATTTCATCGAGCAGGGACCGAAGTCCGGCGACATCTCGTTTCGCCAGATCGAGGCGACCGCGCGTGGCCTCGGTGCGGTGGGCGACCAGCGCACATTTCTGATCCGCATGGCTTCGGGCTTCCAGCGGGCCGTCGTCAATGCGGCTGTCGAACTCATCCGCATCCAGGCCGGCGAAGAAGCGGTGCTGTTCTCCTCTCCGGTTTCCTCAAAGCCGCTCACATCAGCCGAATGCGCCAAGCGCATGATCGATGGGTTCGACGATCCCGATACCCATATGGCCGTCATCGGCCGCGATGGCGAGATCGTTACCGCCTCAGCCGGCTTCAGGACGCTTGGCGTAACGCCGCAGACCGCGCGGATGATGACGACCATGGCCGGCGCACAGCCGGATCGGCTGATCAAGCGACCGATCCCGACCGGGCGTGGTTATCTGCCCGCCGCCATCGGCAAGCTTTCCGAAATCCCGGCGCTGCACCTGCTGTTCGTCGTCGAAACGGTGCTTGGCCATCTCGACCCGACGGAAAGTCTTGCCGACGAAGCCCGCCCCGCTGCGGCCAGCGAACCGCAGGCGGAGGAAGTCCGCAAGGAGCTTGAGGCAGCAGTGCCGGACGAAGAACAATCCCTCGCTCCGAATGCACCCTTCGGCGACGTCATCGATGCGGTGGCAGGCATTGAGGAGCTGGACGAAACCCCGGAATATCGGGAGGACGAACAAGCGGAGGCGGTCTCGGCCTCCGGAAGCTCGATCGAAGCCGGAACGGAAGCGGCTGCCAATGCGGATATCGCGACCGACGCAATGGCCGAGACCGAAGCTCACGCCGATGAGCATCAGCCGGAAACCGTGAGGGATGGCGGAGACAATGCTGCCGCAGAGGCGACGGCAGCTACAGAGCCGTCTTCGCGAGAAGCCCATGCAGATACCGAAAACACGCCCGCACAAGGTTTCAATTTCAAGCGCAACGGACGCGCCACTCGTTTCGTCTGGAAGATCGATGCCGCTGGTAATTTCAGCGAGGTTTCGCGCGAATTTGCCGATGCGGTGGGGCCGCATGCCGCCCAGATAGCCGGCACGGCGTTTGCCGATGTGGCCCGCCGTTTCAATCTCGATCCGGACGGCAAGATCGCGGAACTATTGGCGCGGCGCGACACATGGTCCGGCCGCACGATCTACTGGCCGGTGGAAGGGACGAGCCTGACCGTGCCGGTCGACCTTGCCGCCCTGCCGACCTATACGCGCAGCCGCGAATTCGATGGCTTCAGGGGCTTTGGCGTCGTCCGTCTGGCGGATGCCGTCGAAGATCCGATGAAACGCGGGATGGCTCTCGGCACGCAGGCGGCTGACGACGCCGCGACGGATGCCGAAATTCCCCCGGAAGCAGAGGCGGTATCGAACGAGCACATCGCCCCCGAAGTTGAATCCCCTCCGGCGCCAGAAGAACTAGAGAGCTCCGCTCAGGATAGCGCAGACACCGACCCGGTTCCCACTTACGAACCGCCCGCCCTGCGAATTTCCGACACGCCGAACCGTCGCGAGTCGGACAAGGTCGTTCGCCTGCATGAGCGCCGGGCATTGACGCAGACCGGCCTTTCACTCAGTGAACAGGCAGCCTTCCGCGAAATAGCCCGACAGCTTGAGCCTTTGGGCAAACGCGCGGAACCGTCTGGGGAGCAGCCTGGTGACGAACGGCATGAGGACGGTGCCGACACCCCGCCGCAACCGAATGCGGCAGACGAAATCCTTTCCGAGACCTCCGAAACGGGCGATGAAAATGGCCATGTCGACGACCAGCAGCCGGCTATACCAGGTGTAGAAGAAAAAGCATCGCCGCCGGTCGTGACGTTCATTGAAGCGACGGATGATGATGGCCCGAAAACGGATAACGAGGCTACCGCTGAAGTTGCGCCGGCATCAGCCGAGCCGGAGGAGGATTTCGACCCCCTCGATGTCCTGAACAACGCCATTCCGTCACGCGTGAAGATGCGCACGGGCCTGTCGTCGGACATCGTCGACCAGCTGCCGCTCGCGATCCTCATCCACGCCGGTGACCGCCTCATCCACGGCAATCCGGAATTCCTACGGCTGACCGGCTATGACAGCCTCGATGAACTCGAACAGGTCGGCGGGTTGGATGCGCTGTTGCAGCGCAACGATCTGGAAGGCAAGACCGAGCAGCCCGGCGCGATGATGGTCGTGCGCGCCGACGATGCCCTGGTGCCGGTGACGGCTCGGCTGCAGTCGATCCGGTGGGAAGACGGCACAGCCTTGATGCTGGCGTTGATGCCGGTGGAAAGAAGCGAGCCGCCGGCACCGCCGCAGCCAATTCCTGAAGAAGCCCGCCCCGAGCGCATCCTCGAAAAGGTCGCCAAGTTGCAGGTGGAGATCGAGGAGCTGCGCTCGACGCTGGAGACGGCGACGGATGGCGTGATCATCATCGGCCAGGAGGGCGAAATACGCTCGATGAACCGCTCTGCGAGCGCGCTGTTCAACTATGACGACCAGGAAACCCGCGGTAAACCCTTCGTCATGCTGTTTGCGCATGAAAGCCAGAAGGCTGTGCTCGATTATCTCAGCGGCCTATCAGGCCATGGCGTCGCCAGTGTTCTGAACGACGGCCGCGAGGTGATCGGACGCGAGGCTTCCGGCGGCTTCGTGCCGCTGTTCATGACCATGGGCCGGCTGAACTCGTCGAACGGCTATTGCGCCGTCATCCGCGACATCACGCAATGGAAGCGCACCGAAGAAGAGCTGCGCAACGCCAAGCGCGCCGCGGAAACCGCCAATGCCCACAAGACGGATTTCCTTGCCCGAGTGAGCCATGAAATCCGCACGCCGCTCAACGCCATCATCGGCTTTTCCGACATGATGGCCGGCGAGCGCTTCGGGCCGATCGGTCACTCACGCTACATCGAATATGCGACCGATATCGGCCGCTCCGGCCGCCACGTGCTCGACATCGTGAACGACCTTCTCGATATCTCGAAGATCGAAGCCGGCGAGATGGATCTGGATTTCGCTTCGGTCGGCCTGAACGAAGCGATTACCGAAGCGGTGTCGCTGGTGCAGCCGCAGGCCAATAGCCAGCGCGTTATCATCCGCACCGCTCTGTCGCAAGCCGTGCCGAATGTCGTAGCCGACCTGCGCTCGATCAAGCAGATTGCGCTGAACATCCTTTCGAACGCCATCCGCTTCACGCCATCGGGCGGCCAGATCGTGGTGTCGACTGCGTATGAGGGCAATGGCAGCGTCGTCCTGCGCATCCGCGATACCGGCGTCGGCATGACACGCTCGGAGCTGGAGCAGGCGATGAAGCCCTTCCGGCAGGTGGCCACCAATTCCCGCAAGCGCGGCGATGGCACGGGCCTGGGACTGCCTCTGACCAAGGCGATGGTCGACGCCAACCGCGCCACTTTCTCGATCAACTCGGCTCCGAACGAAGGTACGCTGGTTGAGATCACCTTCCCCTCGCCACGGGTGCTGGCGAACTGAGACAATCTTGGTTCGCGATCAAGACCAGAGATCGCGCACGCATCGTCCGTCGGAAGGAAGATCTTCAAACGTGTCGAGCCCATCGAAGTGATCGATCGGCAGGTCGGCAACGAGATCCGGCGGCGCCAGCCGAACATTGACCTCCATGCGCCGGCGGCCATCCTTTTGCGGCCTCACGCCGCGCCAGCTCACCACGCAGGCGCAGGACGGGCAGAACAGTATTTCGAGAGACGGCCTGTCCTTGCCGGCGCGGATATAGGAGGCAGTCCGGCCCGTGACGGAGACACGCTCTCCTTCGTAATCATAGGCCCATAGCGTGCCGTAGCGCCGGCAGAGCGTACAGTTGCAGGCGGTAATCGAGCCTGGATCGCCTTCGAGCGTCCAGCCCGCCTTGCCGCAATGACACGAGCCGATCAGCATGTTTTACTTTACCTAAAGTGCTTTAGGAGTCCTGCGAAAGGACCAGTCCGTCGAGAGTGATGTCGTTTGCGTGCCTGACCTCGCCGTCTGCGATCCAAACAGGTTTTCCGATACAATCCGCCCGTCCGTTCGAAACGACAATGCCATCCCCATCATTGCACGCCAGAATTGGTCGGTTCGTGAACTTGCTGTAACGGATAAGCTCGTTGAGATAGCTTGCCTTTTCGTTCAGGTGCGGAAAGAATTCGAACGGCACGAGGTCGAGCGCCGTTTCCTTGACCAGAGCTTCCGGAATTTCATCTGTGAATAGGGCGTCGGTGGCAATCGTTGGTGTCATGAGAATGGCGCCGGCGCTGGTCCCGATCAAAACACCGCCGCCGAGCGCCCAATCTCTCAGAAGCGAGAGCATCCCGCTTCGTCGCAGTCGCTGTAGATATTCAGCAGTGTGACCGCCCGTCAGATGAATGCCATCGCACGCGAAAAGCGCTTCTCTGTCTTCGATAGCCCTCGACCCTTCCGGATCATAGAACAGCGACACCTCTATACCGTGGATATTATAATATTGCCTACGGTCGTTAAAAAAGCGCCGGTCCGGTTCAGGGCCAGATGGAATGTATCCGATCCGGTTTCCCAATTTGAGAGCAGCCATCATTGACAGAAGCTTGAGGTCCACTCTTCTGTTCTCAGGTATTATTTGATCACTATAAAAGACTAGATTGACCATGCTAGATTCCAACGGAAGGGCGATCGGGGCTTCCACAGTGTGCGGCGAAACGGGCACTATTAAAACTGCCGCCAGTCTTCATTCCAAACACGATCTGCAGAACTTGCACCTGTCGAGCGCTAAAACGGCGATGTTAGTCGGGTTGGCAGTAACGCTGATGGGCATTTGGCTGCCCTTGCGCGGTTGAGGACGCGAATACTTCTTCCGTCAAGAAACGAAGACAGTCCAGCCAACGCCCAAAGCTGCGGATGCCAATAAGGTCGATATCACCGACATCTTCAGGCGAAATATGGCGATGGCGGCAAGTAAGGTCAGCACCAGCGAGGGCAATGAAAGCGAGGTAAGGACGGGCACATCCATCGTCCAGGGGCCGTAGGTGAAGCTTGCGGTCTCTCGGAACAGCACATGGAGTCCGAACCAAATCGCCAGATTGAGGATGACGCCCACTACAGCTGCCGTTATCGCAGACATGGCGCCGGTCAGCGCGACATTGCCGCGCATCTTCTCGATGAACGGCGCACCTGCAAAAATCCAAAGGAAGCTTGGCAGAAAGGTGACCCATGTTGTCAGCATGGCAGCGAAGGTCGCCGCCGCAAGGGGGCTAAGGGTGCCGGGATTGCGATAACCCGCCAGGAAACCAACGAACTGCGTGACCATGATCAGCGGTCCCGGGGTCGTTTCCGCCATCCCCAGACCGTCCAGCATCTCGCCCGGCCGCAGCCAGCCTAATTGCTGCACGGCCTCCTGTGCGACATATGCCAGCACGGCATAGGCGCCCCCAAAGGTCACGATTGCCATCTCGCTGAAGAATATCGCGATTTTGGAAAAGACATTGTCGGGGCCGAGCGTCATCAGAAGGGCCGCAACCGGAATGAGCCATGCGGCGGCCAGCAGACCCGAGGTCTTCAAAGACCAGGCGAGGTTTGGTCGAGCGTGCAAAGGGATCTCCTCGCCAAGAACAGAGTCCTTATCTTCCAGAATTGTCCCCGAGCCCGACTTATGACCGCCGCCCATCTTGAAGGCGGCGACCCCTGCCCGAGAGGCCAGGTAGCCGATAATCCCAGCTCCAACGATGATGACGGGGAACGGAACATGCAGGAAGAAGATCGCCACGAAGGCAGCGGCGGCCAAAGCAACCATAGTCCTGCTCTTGAGGGCTCGGCTCCCGATGCGAAAGACCGCCTGGACGACGACCGCCAGCACGGCGCATTTGAGCCCGAAGAACATCCCTTCGATAAAGGTCAGGTTCCCGAACAGGACGTAAACATAACTGAGCGCGAGAATTGCCAGGAAGCCGGGCAGGACGAACAGAATGCCGGCGATGATCCCACCAAGGGTCCTGTTCAACAGCCAGCCGATATAGATGGCAAGCTGATGCGCTTCCGGACCCGGCAGCAACATGCAGTAGTTCAGGGCATGAAGGAACCTGTGCTCTCCCACCCATTTCTTCTCGTCGACGACGATACGGTGCATGACGGCGATCTGCCCAGCCGGTCCGCCGAAACTCAGGGCAGCAACGCGGATCCAGACCTTAATGGCCTCATGGAGGGGAACGATGTCCCGATCAACCTCGCTTGATCGCTCGGCTATATTTTTCGCGAGGTCGGTCATAGTCTCTTACATCTTCCTCGGATTTGGCCAATTGTGCGTCTCTTCCGTCGCATCACGACACCAACGATAGAAGGCATCGTAAAGCGCCATGCCGGCTTCCAACTGCTGCAGGTCGTCGTTGAACATTCGCGAAAGTCCAAGCGAGGCCGCAAGCAGCCCCGGCACTTCAGGTGCCAAGTCCGGCCGGGCGGTATCGGCGCCCCGAACGATGGTTGCAAGATGAAGGAGAGGTTCTGTGCCGAGGCCGAATTCCTCGATCATGACATCGAAGGTGCACAGCTCGCCGCGATGACTCCAGAAAACATCCTCTATATCGAATGGTGTCGCTTTAAAGCGATCGCCGACGGCCGAAACTTCGGCTGCGGGAACGAACAGGAAGATTGCTGAGGGATCGATGAAGCGGCGAATCAGCCATGGGCAAGCGATACGATCGATCTTCGGCCGTGCCCTCGTTACCCATACGGTCCGCCCCTTGGCATCGCGGGGAGGCAGCTTTTCATCGGCGACCAGCATGTACTTCGCGCTGCGCCACGCTTCGAACCCGCCTTCGAGGACCTCTGCCTCCTTTCCGACGACGCGCAGATGGGCAGCAACTCCGTGGGCGAGTTTCTGTCCTTTCTGACAGAGAATGATGGTGGGCCCCGCCAGTTCGTTCGCCCAGTCGGCTACCAGTCGATAGTCGCGACGGATCGAACTGGGAACAAGACGGGGATCGGCAGCGAAATCCTCGTCATTACGGACATCGATAATCGTCGGCAAATTGAGCGTGCCGATAATGCGATTGAGCTTGTCGGGTGTAATTTCCAGAAATGACGGCATAGCGCGTCCTCCGTTGGCTCGGTTTCACGGACGCGATTCTTCAGCCGTAGCCTCGTGGGGTGATCGCAGCCCCATGGTCAATTTACTGCCTGACGCGCTTTAAATGTCAAGCCGAATAACCGCTTGCTGCACCGGGCAAACATTTTCTTGGCTTCGGCAGCCACTTGCAGATTGGCCGTAACGTCGCGGTTGTCGTGAAGTTCTGCCACGACGACTTCGCCCGCGCCGCAGGCCAAGAATATCTGATGTATCTTTTCAGTATTATCGATAACAAACTTAAAGTCAGGCGCCTTTTGTGAGATAGTTCATCCTTACGACCGACTATTCCGGTCGGTCATTGGGCACATAAGGGGGGTCCAATGTCATCGACGGCAGTAGAAGCAAACGTCGGCGAAGTTTCGCCCAATCTAGTGGTCGATGCAATGTTTGCGTGCCGAAAGACGGCCGCCATCGTAGCCGCCATTGAACTCGATCTTTTTACCTTGATTGCTGACGGCAGCAATGCAGCATCCGTGGCGGCCGCAGCAAATGCAGATGAAAGAGGCGTTCGCATTCTGTGCGACTATCTCGTTGTGAACGGCTTTCTCACGAAAACAGGCAATCAATACGCTCTGACCCCATCCAGCCGAGTTTTCCTCGACCGGCATTCACCAGCCTATATGGGCGGGGCCATCGAATTCCTGGCCGCCCCGGAGATCCTCAAACAGATCCTGGACAATCCGGCTTCCTATGTCCGCAACGGCGGGTCCATTGGATTGGCAAACATGTCTCCGGATAATCCGGTGTGGGTGAAATTTGCTCGCGGCATGGGCTCGTTCACTGGCGGCAGCGCGATCAGCCTCGCCACCGAAATGGCCAACTTGCCCATGCAGCCAAGGAAGATACTCGATATCGCCGCAGGGCACGGGCTTTTCGGAATCGAGATGGCGAAGGCTTTTCCTTCGGCCGAGATCGTTGCGGTCGATTGGGGCTCCGTTCTGGAATTGGCCAAACGTAATGCGCAGCAATTTGGCGTCGCCGAACGCTACAAGGTCATTGCCGGCAGCGCATTCGAAGTCGACTGGGGCACGGACTATGATCTTATCCTGCTGCCGAACTTCCTGCATCACTTCGACCTGGAAACCTGCTCCGGACTGCTTAGGAAGAGCCGAGGTAGCCTGAGCGCCGAGGGCAAGGTGGTTGCGGTGGACTTCGTGCCTAACGACGATCTCGTCTCGCCGCCCTTCCCAGCTGCTTTCTCATGGGAGATGCTGGCCAGTACACCAAAAGGCGAGGCCTACACGCAGAAGGGCCTGACCGAGATGGCTAGGCGTGCCGGTTTTCATAATGTGACGGTAAAACCACTACCACCATCGCCGGCAAGCTTGATCTTCTTCGAGTAATGGCGCTCGGAATAGCGGCCTCCTCTTGCCGGGGGATGCGGAGATAGCGCCAAGGGGGCGGCCGCCCCCTTGAACTCGGCGACGGAGATTATTCTCCCTGAGCCCGCGTGGCCTTGCGCTTGGCCCTCGAATTCGGCTTGCCTGCTGATGGCCCGTCGTTCTTGGCGAAGCCCGACTTTCCGGGCTTTTTCGCCCAAGGCTTCTTGTCGGAACGCTCGGAAACGCCGCCCTCGCCTGCATTCGACCGCTCCGGCTTGCGGTCGGACTTCCATTTCGGCTTCGGGCCGTCATTCGAACGGGCGCCCTTCTCAGCGAAGGGCTTCTTCTTTGCGAAGCCGCCTTCCCGCTTGGTCTGGAAATCCGGTATGCCGGCAAGCGGCTTGACCCTGATGCCGCGCTCCAGCGTCTTGTCGGGGCCGATGGCCGCGAGGAAGCGCTCAAAACTCTCCGTCGAGAGCTCGACGAAGGTTTCCTCGGGCTGCATCTTGATGGCACCGATGTCGCGCTTGGTCAGATTGCCGTTGCGGCAGAGCATGGGGATCAGCCAGCGCGGTTCGGCGTTCTGCTTGCGTCCGACAGAGAGCGATACCCAGAGACCATCGGTGAAGTCGTTGCGTCCAGCAGACGAGCCTTCATCGCGCGGCGTGACCGGGAAATCGTCGCGGCGGGGCTTTCGGCGCTCGCCTTCGGCCGGCACGTCCTGCAATTCCTCGGGCGCGGAATGGCCGGCGCGGTATTGCCGCAGGAATGCGGCGGCGACCTGCTCGGCGCCGTGGCGCTCCAACAGCTGCCGGACGATCGACTCCTCGTCTTCGGCAAGCGGCGCTTCAAAGACCGGATCGGCAAGAAGCCTTTCATCGTCGCGCTGGCTCACTTCATCGGCTGACGGCGGCTTTGCCCAGGTGGCGCGGATGCGAGCAGCTTCCAGCAGGCGTTCGGTGCGGCGGCGGGCGCTGAGCGGCACGATGAGGGCACTGACGCCCTTGTTGCCGGCGCGGCCGGTGCGGCCGCTGCGATGCAGCAGCGTGTCCGGATTGGTCGGCAGATCGGCGTGAATGACCAGCTCCAGCCCCGGCAGATCGATGCCGCGGGCGGCGACGTCGGTTGCGATGCAGACACGGGCGCGGCCATCGCGCATCGCTTGCAAGGCGTGCGTGCGCTCGTTCTGGCTGAGTTCGCCTGAGAGCGCAACAACCGAAAAGCCACGATTGTTGAAGCGAGCCGTCAGGTGATTGACGGCAGCACGCGTCGAGCAGAAAACGATGGCATTGCGCGCCTCATAATAGCGCAGCACGTTGATGATGGCGTTTTCCCGGTCACTCGGCACGACGGTCAGCGCGCGATAATCGATATCGACATGCTGCTTGGCCTCAGAGGCGGTCGCGATGCGGACGGCATCGCGCTGATAGTTTTCGGCAAGCTTGGCGATCGAACGCGGCACGGTGGCGGAAAACATCAGGGTGCGACGATCGGACGGCGCGGATTCCAGAATGAACTCCAGATCCTCGCGGAAACCGAGATCGAGCATTTCGTCGGCCTCGTCGAGCACGACGGCCTTGAGTTCGGAGATATCGAGCGAATTGCGTCGAATGTGATCGCAGAGACGCCCCGGCGTGCCGACGACGATGTGAGCACCGCGCTCGAGCGTGCGGCGCTCCGTGCGCATGTCCATGCCGCCGACGCAGGAGGCGATCGTGGCGCCCGTCAGCCCATAGAGCCATTCCAGCTCGCGCTGCACCTGCAGCGCCAGTTCGCGGGTCGGTGCAATCGCCAGCGCCAGTGGCGCACCTGCGCGGCCGAAACGTTCCGCGCCGTCAAGCAGGCCGGGCGCCAGCGCCAGGCCGAAGGCAACCGTCTTGCCCGAGCCGGTCTGGGCCGAGACAAGCGCATCCTTGCCGGCCAGGCCCGGATCGAGCATGGCCTTTTGCACCGGCGTCAGCGTTTCGTAACCGCGCTTCGCCAAAGCCTGGGCAATCGCAGGAGCGATGCCTTCGAATTCAGTCATCATCTGTCTTTCGGAATTCTTCGCGCGCCATCAGGCGGCGATCATCGTGGCTCGCACGTCGCGAACCTCTTCTTCACGCGTGCACATACTTGCTCAAGGCGACAATGTACAGAGCGGACGCGTTTTCGTACGGGGCGAAACGAAAAAAAGGCAGCGAATCGCGCTGCCTTTGAAGTTTATGCTGTCGAAAAGCCAGCTCGAGTCGGGGAACTTCATGTCTCGAGAGCCGAGAGTGGCTCCAATCCGCTCCAGCTCATGCGAACGGTCTCAAGTTGGCCTTTACTTTTGACCAAGCTTTCTTAACGCGAGGTTAGCAAACGATGGTCATCGTTTGCCCCTCAGTTTTAAGGCCCACCTTAACTTTTGAGTTCTTCCAGCCCGGCGAAGAGATCGAGCGCTTCCGGATTGGCGAGCGCTTCCTTGTTCTTGACCGGACGGCCATGCACCACCTCCCGCACCGCAAGCTCGACGATCTTGCCGGATTTGGTGCGGGGGATATCCGTAACCGCGATGATCTTGGCCGGCACATGGCGCGGCGAAGCGCCGGTGCGGATGCGGGTTTTCATCGCCTTGACCAGGTCTTCGGTTAGGGCGACGCCGGCGGCAAGGCGGACGAAAAGCACCACGCGGACGTCATCGTCCCAATCCTGACCGATGCAGAGCGCCTCGAGAACCTGGGGAATCTGCTCGACCTGATTGTAAATCTCGGCCGTGCCGATGCGCACGCCGCCGGGATTGAGTGTGGCGTCGGAGCGGCCGTGAATGATGAGGCCGCCATGCTCTGTCCACTCCGCGAAATCGCCGTGGCACCAGATATTGTCGAAGCGCTCGAAATATGCGGCTCGATATTTGGCACGCTCGGGATCATTCCAGAACATGACCGGCATGGAGGGGAAGGCCTTGGTGCAGACGAGCTCGCCCTTCTCGCCGCGCACCGGCTTGCCTTCGTCGTTCCAGACATCGACGGCAAGGCCGAGGCCGGGCCCCTGGATTTCGCCGCGCCAGACCGCTTGCAAAGGGTTGCCGAGCACGAAGCAGGAGACGATATCGGTACCGCCGGAAATGGAGGCGAGCTGGACATCGTCCTTGATGCCCTCATAGACGAAGGTGAAGCCCTCCGGCGACAGCGGCGAGCCGGTGGAGGTCATCAGCCGCAGGCTCGAGAGATCGTGCGAGGTCTTCGGCGTGAGGCCGCTCTTGTGGACGGCGTCGATATATTTGGCCGAGGTGCCGAACAGCGCGAATTTCTCTTCCTGCGCATAGTCGAACAAAATGTTGCCATCGGGTGCGAAGGGCGATCCGTCGTAGAGGCAGAGCGTCGCGCCGGCGGCAAGGCCGGTCACCAGCCAATTCCACATCATCCAGCCGCAAGTGGTGAAGTAGAAGACCTTCTCGCCTGGCACGACGCCGCAATGCAGGCGATGTTCCTTGAGGAGCTGCAGCAGCGCGCCGCCGGTCGAATGCACGATGCACTTCGGGACACCCGTCGTGCCCGAGGAAAACAGGATGAAGAGCGGATGGGAGAAGGAGACGGGCTCAAACTCGACCGCTTTCGCCTCGAAGGGGGCAACCAGATCGTTGAGGGTTCGCGCGCCCGGCGTTGCCGCCACGACCGCCTCGGCATTGCCGGCATAGGGCACGATGACGGTGGGCGCTTTCAGGCGCTGAGCGATGGCGCTGACCTTGGCAGTAACATCCTGCAGCTTGCCGCCATACCAATAGCCACTGCAGGCGATGAAGAGCTTCGGTTCGATCTGGCCGAAACGATCCATAACGCCCTGTTCGCCGAAATCCGGCGAACAGGAGGACCAGATCGCGCCGATCGACGCGGCCGCCAGCATGCAGGCAATGGTTTCCGGCATGTTCGGCATCATCGCCGCCACGCGGTCTCCCTTGCCGATGCCCTCGGCGCGGTAGGCCTGCTGCAGGCGAGATACCATCGCGGCCAGCCGGTCCCATGACCAGCGATTGCGCACCTTGTCCTCACCCCAGAATACCAGCGCATCGCCCTCGCCGCTCCGCGACAATAGGTTTTCGGCGAAGTTCAGCTCGGCATCGGGAAAGAAGCGGGCATCCAGCATGACATCGCCATGGATCAGCGCCCGCTCACCGCGCTTGCCCTTCACAGCGCAGAAATCCCATACCGCCGACCAGAAGTTTTCTCGATCGGCGATAGACCAGGCATGGAGGCCGGCAAAATCTGCCAGCGAGAGGCCGAAGCGGCGGTTGCACTCCTGCATGAAGGCAAACATCGGGCTCTGGTTGCGAAATTCCTCCGACGGCGTCCAGAGCGGCTGCTGATCCTGCATATTTCTCTCCCCGCTTTTCGCTCTATATAGCGATGTTGCAGCGCATTATAAAACATGGTGTTGTGGGCATTGCCAGTGCGTGACGTTTGCATCGGGCAAACATTTCCTATATCCGGCAAACTCAGGCAGACTATCCCTGTCAGTTCAAGAGTCTCCTCGGGATCATGAGAGCTTCGAAAAACAACAAGTGGCGGTTGACGATGCGTTCGGCCTCGCGCTGGCTGCCTGCCTTTGCTCGCACGACCGGCATCATTCTTCTCACGATCCTCATCGTGTTCGCTGTCTTCAGAGCGACCGCACCTTTCCTGATTTCAAGCGGCCTGGTGCGCTCCGGCATCGAGAAGGCACTTTCGGAATGGACGGGATATCGCGCCCAGATCGAAGGCGACCCGACACTTGATTTCTGGCCGACGCCACGCGTGACGCTCAACCAGGTCACCATCCGCGAACCGTCGAGGAACGGCAAGGTCCTCGGTCACGTCGATAGCCTCTCCGCGGATTTCTCGCTGTGGTCGGCGATCCGCGGGCACGCGCATTTTCACGAATTCCATTTCCTGCGCCCGACCCTTTACATCCGCCGCGACGAGAATGGCCTGATCGACTGGACGAACGAAGGCCGGCTTTCCAAGGCGATCGAGCAGGCCGGGGCCTCCTCCGGCGACGGCATGCGGATGAGCAAGGAACAGGATGCGGCCATCGGCATGCTGACCATCGAGGACGGCAGCATCGAGATGGCCGACGAGCGCAGCGGGAATATCTATAAGCTCAACGCCGTCAACGCCGACATCGCATGGCCACGACTTTCCCATTCGCTGAGCGCCGTTATCCTTGCCCGCTTCAACGGTCAGGACATCAAGCTGAATTTCGATTCGCCGCAGCCCCTGCTCTTCTTCGCCGGCAAGAATGTGAACACCACGACCAGCTTCGTCTCGCCGCTGATCAACTGGACCTATACGGGCATCACCAGCATAGCTGACTTTTCGGCGCTTTCGGGCAATCTGGATCTGAACGTGCCGAATGTTCCCTCCTTCATCGCCTGGAGCGGTCAGCGCCTGCCGGCAGCAGATGCCCTCAAGAATATCTCGCTCACCGCCAACATCGCGGCGATCGAAAACGGCCTGCGCTTCAACAATCTGAGCTTCAAAGTCAACGATTCCGCTGCCTCCGGCATCATGGACCTGAACTACACGAAAGCGGGCAAACCGAAGATCTCCGGCACGCTGGCTTTCGACCAGATGAACCTCAATCCCTTCCTGGCCGCCTTCTCCATGCGCCTTGCAGCTGAAACCGCCATCGATGCGCTGCTGAATGGCAACCCGCTGCAGCGGCTCGACCTCGACCTGCGGCTGTCATCGAACAAGGCGGCTCTCGGCCCCTTCCAGTTCGATGATATCGGCGCCAGCCTGCTGGTGTTAGGCGGCAAGGCGAAATTCGACATAGGCGACAGCGGCTTCGAAAATGGTTCCCTGACCGCGCATCTTGAGGTCGCGCCGGGCGATTTCGACGGCGGCGGCAAATTGCAGATATCGATTCGCAACGCCGATTTCGGTGGGCTCTTCACGCGCCTGAAGCTGATCGGCCCATTGCCGATGCCTTCATCAGCGTCCTTGGATCTTTCGCTCAGCACCTCGAAGCCGATCTGGGTTGCCACGCTCAGCGACGTCGCCGGCACGCTGCACTTCGCTTCGTCGGCAGGGTCGTTTCGCCAATTCAATCTCGCCACCTTCCGGACGCTTGCCGCCCAGAAGGCATTCTTCCGGATGAGCGACATCGCCGACTCGTCTTTCGACTTCGACAGCATCAACGCGGATGCAAGTTTTGCCAAAGGCTCCGCCGAGGTACAGAACGCAACCGTTACGGGCCGCAACGAAACGATCACCTTCAACGGCGTGGTTCCGTTCCGCACCAACGGGCTGGCCCTCTCCGGTGCGATCGAGGCGACCTCACCATCCGATGCCGACGAATTGCCGATGCTGCCCTTCTTCATTGGCGGCAGTTGGCCGAACCCGGTGATTTCGCCGGTCGCAACGCTTCTGCAAAAGCCGATACAACAGCCGTAGTTCTTCACGCGGTTTGCCTGCAGCACTTCAAGCTGCTGCAGCGGCGTGCTCATCCCTTTGTCGCTGAACCTCGCGACGTTTCGTCACGATGGAAGTGCAGATGACCCCGACGGCAACCACGCCGATCAGAATGGTACAGATGGCGTTGATTTCCGGCGTCACGCCAAGCTTTACCTGGCTGTAGATCAGCATCGGCAGGGTCTTGGCGCCGGCACCGGAGGCGAAAGTCGCAATCACCAGATCGTCGAGCGACAAGGTCAGTGCCAGTACCCAGCCGGAGAAGACGGCCGGCGCGATGATCGGCAGCGTCACCTCGAAGAAGGTGCGCACCGGCGGTGCGCCGAGATCCAGCGCCGCCTCCTCGATGGAACGATCGAAGGTGAGCAAGCGGGACTGTACGACGACGGCGACGAAACACATGGTCAGCGTCGTATGCGCCATCACGATCGTCCAGAATCCGCGATCGACGCCCGACGTCACGAAGAGCAGCAGCAGCGACAGGCCGGTGATGACGTCAGGCATGACCAGCGGCGCGTAGATCATTCCCGAAAACAGGATGCGGCCGCGGAAACGCGTGTAGCGCACAAGGGTAATCGCCGCGAAGGTGCCGAGCACCGTTGCAATCGTCGCCGAGAGCAGCGCGATGCGCACCGTCAGCCATGCGGCATTCAGCATCGTATCATTGCTGAAAAGATGAACGTACCATTGCGTCGAGAAGCCGCCCCAGACTGTAACGAGGCGCGAGCTGTTGAAGGAGTAGATCACCAGCAGCAGGATCGGCAGGTAGAGGAAGGCCAGGCCGAGCGTGACCGAGACGATGTTGAAGCGGGACCAGCGGATCATTTGTTATCTCCCCTTCTCGTCGGCTTTTGCCTGAAAATGCTGGAAGAAGACGATCGGAATCACGAGCACCAGAAGCAGGATGGTCGCCACCGCCGATGCCAGCGGCCAGTCGGTGTTGCTGTAGAATTCCGTCCAGAGCACCTTGCCGATCATCAGGGTTTGCGATCCGCCGAGCAGATCGGGGATGACGAATTCGCCGACGGCGGGAATGAAGACCAGCATGCAGCCGGCGATGACCCCGGGAAGCGAAAGCGGAAAGGTGACGCGCCAGAAGGCGCCAATCGGCGTGCAGCCGAGATCCTGCGCTGCCTCGATCAGCGTGCCGTCCATCTTTTCCAGCGCGGAATAAAGCGGCAGCACCATGAAGGGCAGGTAGGAATAGACCATGCCGATATAGACGGCGGTATTGGTGTTCAGGATGACAAGCGGCTCATGAATGATGCCGAGCGCCATCAGCAGTTGGTTCAGGAGGCCCGTCGTGCTCAGGATCGACATCCAGGAATAGACGCGGATGAGGAAACTCGTCCAGAAGGGCAGGATGACCAACATCAGCAGCGTCGGCCGAATCGTGCGCGGCGCCTGCGCCATGCCATAGGCGATCGGATAGGCGATGATCAGCGTCAGGAGCGTCGAGATGCCGGCAATCTGCAGGCTCTCGATATAGGCGTTCATGTAGAGCGGATCGCCGGCAAGCCATATGTAATTGTCGAACGACATGGTTTGCAGCTTGTCCCACCAATCGCCGAAACTGTCGGTCCAAGCGAAGGACGGATCATAGGGTGGCACCGACAGGGCCTTCGTCGACAGCGAGATGCGGAAGACGATGAGGAAGGGCGCGAGAAAGAAGAGCAGCAACCAGGCATAGGGAACGATGATAACGAGGCGCTGATAGATGGAGGAGCCGAGCGCTTTCATGATCAATCCTTCAGCAAGACGCCGGCATTTTCATCGAAGGAGATCCAGACGTTCTGGTCGTAGGCGAAGGGCTCTTCCACGGCGCGGACTGCGTTCAGCGACGAGGCCTTGACCACTTGCCCGCTCTTCAGCTTGACGTGGAAAACGGTCATGTCGCCGAGATAGGCGATGTCCCAGATCTCGCCTTCTGCCGCATTGACCGAGGCATTGGCCGGCGGACGCGGCGAAACCCGAAGCTTTTCCGGGCGGATGGCGAGACTGGCGCGGCTTCCAGCCGATGGTATGTCGCCAGAAGCCGTGCGCACCGTGAAGCCCGATTCGATCGCGATCTCGACGATGCCCGATTGTGCCGAGTTGACGTTCCCGTCGAGGATATTCACATCGCCGATGAAGTCGGCAACGAAGCGGCAGTTGGGCGCCTCGTAGATCTCGGCCGGCGTCGCCACCTGCACCACCTTGCCGTGGCTCATGACTGCGATGCGGTCGGCCATGGTCATCGCCTCTTCCTGGTCGTGGGTAACGACGACGAAGGTCAGCCCCAGGCTCTGCTGCAGATCCATGAGTTCGAACTGAGTTTCCTCGCGCAGCTTCTTGTCGAGCGCGCCAAGGGGTTCATCGAGCAGCAGCACCTTCGGCCGTTTCGCAAGCGAGCGGGCTAGAGCCACGCGCTGGCGTTGACCGCCGGAAAGCTGGTTCGGCTTGCGCTTGGCGAACTGCTCCAGCTTGACGAGCTTCAGCATCTGCCCGACGCGATCGTCGATCTCGGACTTCGGCATGCCATCCTGGCGCAGGCCGAAGGCGATGTTCTTTTCCACCGACATATGGGGAAACAGCGCGTAGGACTGGAACATCATGTTGACGGGGCGGCGATAGGGTGGCGTGCCAGCAAGATCTTGCCCATCCAGCACGATTTCGCCCGTTGTCGGCTGCTCGAAGCCCGCCAGCATGCGCAAAAGCGTGGACTTGCCGCAGCCCGATGCGCCGAGAAGAGCGAAGAATTCACGATTGTAGATATTCAGGGAGAGGTTATCGACGGCGGTGAAATCACCGAACTTCTTCGTCACGTTCTTGAAGGAAATGTAAGGTTTGGCCGAAGGATCGGTCCAAGGAGCAAAGGAACGCCGGATATTACCGAGTGACTTCATTATCTATCCCCAAATGGATGCCCCTACGGGCGCTCGTCGCGCCGGCTCTTCCCCATCCCGGCGCGCTCGTGATTTCCTGCATTGTCCTCATAAGGAAAGGCCCGGACGTTGCCGTCCGGGCCGCTTCGATTTATTGGCCTGTCGTGACCTTTGTCCACAAGCGTGTCGCCACGCGCTGCGTTTTAGAGTCCCAAGGGGTCAGCGTGTACAGTTTCTCGCGAACCGCGTCGGTCGGATAAACGGACGGATCTTCCAGTACATCCTTGCTCACGAACTCCTGCGACGCCTTGTTGCCGTTGGCATAGGAAGTGAAGTTGCTCGCCTTGGCGATGACCTCAGGCTTCATGATATAGTTGAGGAAAATATGCGCCTCCTCGACATGCGGCGCATCGGCGGGGATCGCCATGACGTCGAACCACATCTGCGCGCCCTTTGTCGGGATCGAATAGGCGATGTTAACGCCGTTCTTCGCCTCGGCGGCACGATTGCGGGCCTGCAGCACGTCGCCGGAATAGCCAAACGCCAGGCAGATATCGCCATTGGCAAGCGCATTGATATATTCGGAGGAGTGGAATTTGCGCACGAAGGGACGGATCGCGGTCAGGAGATCCTCGGCTTTCTTGAAGTCTTCCTGCTTGGTCGAATTCGGGTCGAGGCCCAGATAGCGCAGCGCGGCCGGAATGACGTCGGTCGGGGAATCAAGCACGTAGATGCCGCAATCCTTGAACTTGGCGGCGAGCTTCGGATCGAAGATCACGTTGATATCAGGCGCATCGTCCGTGCCGAGGATCTGCTTCACTTTGTCGACATTATAGCCGACACCGCTCGTGCCCCACATGTAGTCGATGGCGTACTGGTTGCCGGGATCGTAGGTCGCAATGCGCTTCTGCACCGTATCCCACATGTTGGAGATATTCGGCAGCTTGGACTTGTCGAGCTTCTGGAAGACCCCGGCCTTGATCTGGCGCTGCAGGAAGTAAGCCGTCGGCACGACAATGTCGTAGCCGGTCTTGCCGGCCAGCAGTTTGGTTTCCAGCGTCTCGTTCTGGTCGAAGGTGTCGTAGACGACCTTGATGCCGGTTTCCTTGGTGAAATCCGCCAGGATTGAGTTGTCGATGTAATCGGACCAATTGTAGATATTGACGACCTTGTCTTCTGCCTGAGCGACCGTCGCCAGCGAAACGACCGCAAAAGCCGTTGCTGCAAGCCGTGCGAACATGGACTTCATAGTCTCTCCTGTTTTGTTCAAGGGCATCCAGCCGATGCCCAACCCTCTGTTTTTCCCGTTAGACTAGAAAGGAAATCGAAAGGCGACAAGGGAAAAAGGCGGGTCAGCGCGCGCTTTAGCTTTTTTACCCAAAAACGATCGAGCGCTCTGCAAATGGCTGCCGTTCGCACGCAATCGTGAACTCAAGGCCTGCTTCACGCGTGAACACGGAAGCCGGCTTTGCTAACATCGCGACGTTCTCGCTCGCGAACATTTTCAAACCTGTCTCGCCGCCCCGCTCAGCGGGCAAACTCAAACCCATCAGCAGGGGTTCATCATGCAGTATCAGAAATTCGGCAATACCGGTCTCAGCGTCTCGCGTCTTTGCCTGGGCACGATGACCTTCGGCCTGCAGATCGAGCAGGAAGATATCGCCCATGCCATTCTCGACAAGGCGGCAGATGCTGGGGTCAACTTCATCGACACGGCCGATGTATACCCGCTCGGCGGCGGCGAGCAGCTTGCCGGCAGCACCGAAGAGATCGTCGGGCGCTGGCTGAAGGGCAAGCGCGACCGTTTCATCGTCGCGACCAAAGCCGTCGGAAAGGTCGGCCCGTCTCCCTGGGATCAGGGTGCGTCGCGCAAGCATCTCCTCGACGCCATCAACGCTTCGCTGCGGCGGCTCGGCACCGATTATGTCGATCTTTACCAGCTGCATTCGGACGATCGCGAAACGCCGATCGACGAGACGCTGGAGGCGCTCGACGTCATCGTGCGCTCGGGCAAGGCTCGCTATGTCGGCGTGTCGAATTTCCTCGCCTACCGGCTGGCACTGGCGCTCGGCCGCGCCGATTTCCTGCGCACCGCCCGCTTCGTCTCAGTGCAGCCGCGCTACAATCTCTTGTTCCGCCAGATCGAGCGCGAACTGCTGCCGCTTGCCGAAGAACAACGTCTCGCCGTCATCCCCTATAACCCGATCGCTGGCGGCCTCCTTACCGGCAAGCACAAGCATGATGTCGCGCCGACAGAAGGCCGCTTCAGTGCACAGCTTCGCAGCGCCGGCAGCAACTATCTGCAACGTTATTGGCACGAGCGCGAATTCGCGACCATCGAGAAGCTCCGCGGCATTGCCGAAGAGGCCGGGCAATCGCTTACCAAGCTTGCCGTCGCCTGGGTTGCGGCCAATCCGGTCATCACCTCAGCCATCATCGGCGCCAGCCGTCCTGAACAACTGACGGACACGTTGGCCGCCATCGATCTGCAGCTCGATCCGGAGCTCAAAACCAAGCTTGACGAAGCCACTGTCGAATATCGCTGGGGCGACGCGGCCCGTTGAAGAAGCACGAAGCGGCGGTCAATTGCCGTTGGCTCTTTCACAGATAGGTCGGGCGCTTGCCGGCAAAGAGTTCGGCGTGGCTTTTCAACAGCTTGATCATGCGGTCGACCACCGTGCGGATTTCCCGGCGGTGGCGGTCGACATTGTTCATGACGATCCATTGCCGGTGGCGCAGCTCGTGGATTTCCTCGCCGACCCGCTCCAGCCGCGGCTCCTGATCTCCGACGAAACAGGGCAAAACGGCAATGCCGGATCCGGCGAGCACCAGATCGTGCAG
Source organism: Rhizobium sp. BK491 (assembly GCF_014194925.1). NCBI lineage: Bacteria > Pseudomonadati > Pseudomonadota > Alphaproteobacteria > Hyphomicrobiales > Rhizobiaceae > Rhizobium > Rhizobium sp. BK491. The sequence goes on along the minus strand of NZ_JACIAR010000002.1, from coordinate 561,384 downwards.
TGAGCGCGGGCGGCTGACCGTGAAGGCGATTACCTCGCGTCTATTCTGATGCGGCCAGCGCAGATAGGCTGAGATCGCTTCCTCCTCCGCCACCACGATCCAGCGCTGCGATCCGACAAAGCGCATATTGCGGGCCTGATAGGCGGCATAGGCGACATCACCGATCTTGACGGCGGCGAGATTGGTCTCTTCCGGCTCGAAGGCACGGATGCCGATATCGCTCTCGCGATGGGCGAGGCTGGCGCGGCGCTCGCCGAGATGCAGATCAATGCGGAAGCCGTCCCGCTCCGAACAGACCGTCGGCATATTTTGGCTGAGCAGCCAGCCGACCCAAGTGCCGGCAGCGATGCGGACCACGGACGTGCCCTGGGCATCGCGCTGCCAGCTATCGACCTTGCGAGCGGCCGCCTCCATCTCCAGCAGTTGATCGAACAGCGTCTGACCGTCGCCGGTCAGCGTGTAGCCCGCCTGGCTGCGCTCGAAGAGTGGGCGGCCGATCTGCGCTTCAAGTTCCAGCATGCGCCGACCGATCGTTGCCGGGCTGAGACCGCTTGAAGGGACCGCGCCCGTCAAGCCGCCGCCGCGGGCCACATCGAGAAAAAGCTGATACGAATCCCATGACGAGTTTTTCATAATTGAAAAACATAAGACGATCATGGCTGTTTATAAAGAAAATTCGGATGTGTAGTTGAAGGGATGCCTCACAGGAAGGAGACATCCCATGATAGACAGCATGGCCCTGGCGAAAGCCATAGAAATACAGAGCCTGGCGCGCGAAGAGCAATGGCGCTGCGACGAGGATCTATTCTACCTCGACTACGGCCTCGAACCGCCGCGGCTCTTCATATGGATTGAGCGTATATTTGTCGCTTCGGGCATCCGGCGCAAGGCAATGAAAAAGGCGGACCGGCCGGAAATCGGCCGATCCGCCAGCAGTGGCAATGATGGCTGCAGTCAGGCTGCCGCCTGCTCGCGCATGTAATTCGCGCTGTAACCAGCCTCGATCTTGAACTGCTGAATGAGGTGCAGCAAAGCATCGGCCTCGGCGGCCAGCTCCCGGCTGGCGGCGGTAGTTTCTTCAACCATGCCGGCATTCTGCTGCGTCATCTGGTCCATGTGATTGACCGACGAATTGACCTCCTGCAGGGCGCTTGCCTGATCGTGGCTGGCACGGGCGATCATTTCCACATGCTGGCTGATCGTCACGATCTGGCTGCTGATCTGCGCGAGTACCGAACCGGCCTCCTGCACGAACTGCGAACCGGAACTGACCTCCTCGGTCGACTTGTTGATGAGACCCTTGATCTCCTTGGCGGCAGCGGCCGAGCGCTGTGCCAGCTCGCGCACCTCCATGGCGACCACGGCGAAACCTTTGCCGGCGTCGCCGGCACGGGCGGCTTCGATGCCGGCATTGAGCGCCAGGAGATTAGTCTGGAAAGCGATCTCGTCGATGACGCCGATGATCTGCTCGATCTTGCGGGATGCATCTTCGATCCGGGTCATCGCGTCGATGGCGTTGCCGACGACGATAGAGCTGTCATCGGCGCTGCGCTTGGCTTCGCGCACGATGGCATCCGCATCCTTGGCACGCTCGGCAGACGAACGGACGGTGACTGTGATCTCGTCAACGGCCGCGGCCGTCTGCTCGAGAGACGCCGCCTGCTGCTCGGTGCGCTTCGACAGAGCCTCGGCAGAAGCAGCCATCTGGTTGCCGTTGCTCTGAATCATCTCGACATTGTCGCGCACCTGGCTCAGCGTCTGCTGCAGGCGCGATAGCGAACTGTTGAAATCCTGGCGAAGCTGTTCGAGACGGCCAATGAACGGCGTTTCGATCGTTGCCGAAATATCGCCCTGGGCAAGGCGCTCGAGCCCGGCAGCAAGCTCGCTGACGGCATAGTCGATCTGCCGGTCGAGCTCGCGCTTTTCCGCGTCGTTGCGCTGACGTTCGTGCTCTGCGGCCGCACGCTCCTCGTCGCTCTGTTCCTCGATACGGATCTTCGAGATAGCGTTTTCCTTGAAGATGCCGAGGGCTCGGGCCATATCGCCGATTTCGTCGCGGCGCTGCTCGCCGGAGATCGAAGTTTCGAGCAAACCGTCGGCAATGCGGCGCATGGCGGCGGTGATCTGGCCGATCGGTCGCTGCAGGGTCAGGACGAGCGCGATACCGCCGGCAATGGAGAGGATGATGCCGAGTGCGGTTGCCAGGATGGATATTGAATTTGCCTGGTTGCGCTCGCTGCCGGCGCTCTGCTTCTGCGTCTCGGCGAAGGCGGTGAGCTGGCCCCAGACCTGATCGAGCTGCTGACGGGCGCCGGCATATTCGGCGATCCGCTGGTTGATCGTATCGACCAGCTTACCGCCGGCGTCATCCATCGATTTGATTGCCGGACGAATGGCCGAGTCGATGTCGCCGGCAAAATCCATGCTCTTGGCGCTCTGGTTCAGCGTATCGATATCGCCGCCGAGTTTGGAGACTTCTTGACGCAGGCGGACGAGATTGTCCTTGTTGGTATTGGCGTTGAAATCCGCCAGTACGAGCTGCAGGGAATAGATGGAATCCTGCAGGCGACGCGTGTCCTGCAGAACCGAATTGGTCTGTGCGACGCGGGCGTCGAGGGACACGAAGGTCGTGGTCGCCTGGCGCATCATCTGCGTCGCCGTCAGCTGCGTGTAGGTCGAGGTCTGGCGGAAGCGCGAGAGCAGCCGGCCGATATTGGTGATCGTGTCATCGGTCGGAGCATCGGTGCTTTCAGTAAAGGCGGCGAGATCCTTGATCGTGCCCGTCAGCGACTGGACGACGCTCTTCTGGTTCTGCGGCAATGCGAGGTCGATCGACCGCTGCGCCTTGTTCAGATCCGGCAAACGATCCTTCAGAAGCTTGACCTTGTCAGCCGGCGTCGCCGCATTATTGAAGTCTTGCGCCACGGCAACCAACAGGTCGCCGCCTTTCAGCAACCGATCGGCCGAGCGCAGGGTCGAGGTCGCATCAGCCTGATCCTTGCGCATCTGGTCTTCAAGCTGCTGGCTGTTGAAATTGACGTTGAAGCGGGCGCTGATCAGGGCGCGCTGGCCGTCGTCGATCGTCTTGCGCAGGGACAGTTCCTGTTCGTGCAGCGACCACAGCCTGCCGACGAGGTTGGACATGTCGGCGGTCTTTGTCGTCGCTTCGGTGAGGTTGTCGCGGCCCTCCGCCTCGGGAGCGAGCTGACTCAGCGTCGAATTGAGCACGCTCTGCTGCGACTTTATGTCTTCATAGAGCTTGTCGCGCTGGCGAGTGTTGGTGATGCGCAGGAAGTCATCCATGGAACCATACAGGTTCTTGAACCCGGTCAAGGACTGCAGGACGCTGTTGGAAATCTCCATACGTCCCTGAAGCAGGCCCGACGCATAAAGCCCGGTAAGGCCCACGGCGGAAATGCTGATGACGAACGGCAGGACGAATATCAGAACCTTCGTCCTGATGTTGAAACGCGACAATATCTTATCAATGAACATTTTGGCCCAGACCTCACACCGCTCCCCCGTCGACGCCGCCTCGGCGCTGACCGGATGTATAACCATCGTTCTTGAAATATCCGCAGGCGGGGTTCCTGAGTATAAGTCAGGAAGCAATCATTGCTTCGGCTCCAGCTTGCAGTGGAGCGCCCCAAGAAATCGAATGAGATTGTGTGGGTGATTAATTAATTTTCAGATAAAGATGTAATGCGACCACCGTCACACAACCAAACGCTGAAAAGCGGGCGATGAAGCCTATCTATATGCGCGAGGCAGCGCCGCCGCTCGATGGCGGCCAGGAACAATGGGGGCGGCTTTAATCAGAAGCCGCGGATGGCGAGGTAGGCGATGCAAGCGGCCGTAGCGCCAGTCGCCAACATCAGTAGTCTTGCCGCCAGAAGCTTGGCATTGTCACGGGTTTGAGCGATTGCAATGGCGCGAGCACGACGATGTGTTCTGTTCATGAGTATATTCCCATTTTCGCACTGACACGATAACCGGCAAAAGGCCGTTTTCGCAACAGGCAATATACAAAACAGAAATGTAGGAAAAGAAAACGTGAAAACCAGATGTTAGCCGCAAGCCTTGCGGCTAACCGTAATAGATGCGGGAATTGTGGCCGAAGCGCGCTACTTCAATAATGCCGCGATTGCAGGATCCGTCGCCGTTTCCGCAGCCGTCTTGCCGGAGGCAGACTTGATGGTCTTGTCGGCGCCATTCTTCAACAATGCCTTGACGACGGCCGGATCATCCTGCTGGCTCGCCATGTGCAACGGTGTCCAGCCATCGTAATCGCCGGGCGCGTTGACGTCGGCGCCCCTGGAAACCAACAAATCAATCATTTCGGGAGGACCGTAATAGGCCGCGGTATGGAGCGGATACCAGCCCTCTGTCGTCTTCATGTCCAGCTTGGCGCCGCATGCCAGCATCTTCTTGACGACATCGCCTTTCTTGTCGCGGATCGCAATGGCGAAATTCGTGTCGCCGCCCGCATCCTGACCGTTAGGATCCAGCTTCTTGCATTGCGCAGAAGCAGCGCTCGCATCGGACGCCGTGGCGGCAAGCATGCCAGGCATCGCCATGGCCGTAACGATACCTGAAAGAATTGTGCCGCGGCATATCAGAGCCTTAAACGTCATGATTGTCTCCATTGAGTATTTTCGCGCTGGAGATGCTCCTTGCCCGTTTCGCGGCCTGTTGGCAAGGTCAATTCAGGCCGCCTCGCCGGCGACATGGCCGGAAGCCCACGCCCATTGAAAATTGTAGCCGCCGAGCCAACCGGTCACATCGACGCATTCGCCGATGAAGAACAGACCGGGAATGGTCTTTACCTGCATCGTCCGCGAATCGAGGCAAGCTGTATCGATGCCGCCGAGCGTCACCTCCGCCGTGCGATAGCCTTCGGAGCCCGAGGGTTTGACGCTCCACGACTGGATGGCTGCCGCGAGCTGCTGCAGGCGCTTATCGGATTGATCGGCCATGTTGCCGGAGATGCCTTCGCTCTCGACGACATACTGGGCCAGCCGCTTCGGCAGGATTTCCGCAAGAGCGGTCTGCGCCGATTGTCGGCCATTCCCCTGCTTGGCTTTCTTGAGAAGCGCAAAGACATCGATATCGGGCTCGATCACGACCATGATCTCCTCGCCCTCTCGCCAATAGGAGGAGATCTGCAGGATGGCGGGGCCGCTGAGGCCGCGATGGGTAAAGAGCAGGGCCTCGCGGAACGCCGTCTTGTCGTGGCGGATCTCCGCGGGCGCGGCGATGCCCGAAAGCGGTGCCAACCGCTGAAGCAATTGTGGATCGAGGGTTAGTGGCACGAGGCCCGGCCGGGTTTCGACCAAAGGCAGGCCGAATTGCTCGGCGATGCGATAGGCAAAGCCAGTGGCGCCCATCTTTGGGATCGACTTGCCACCGGTGGCGACGACAAGCGAGGATGCTTCGAAGGCGCCTTCCGAGGTGCTGAGGCGATAGCCGCCGGCAGTTTGATCGATATCGCCGATTTCCGTCCGCAACCGCAGTTGCGCGCCCGCATCGCGCATCTCGTCGGTCAGCATGCGGATGATGTCCTTGGCGCTGTTGTCGCAGAAGAGCTGGCCGAGCGTCTTCTCATGCCAGGCGATGCCATGGCGTTCGACCATGGCGATAAAATCCTGCGGTGTGAAACGGGCGAGCGCCGATTTGGCGAAGTGCGGATTGGCCGACAGGAAGTTCTTCGGCCCGGCATGGATGTTGGTGAAATTGCAGCGGCCGCCGCCGGAAATTCGGATCTTTTCGCCCGGCGCCGCAGCATGGTCGAGCACGAGGACGGACCGCCCGCGCCGGCCGGCGCGGATGGCGCACATCATGCCTGCTGCGCCCGCACCGAGGACGATCACATCATATCTGCCTGCCACGCTTCAGCCCTTCATTCTTCGCCGCGCGCTCTCGTCACTTTTCCATCATACGGCGAAAGTCCGAGCGGTTTTCCCCCTCGCCAATTGGCAAACTGCAGTTATGATGCAGTCGTCGATCAACCCAAATACGGTGTTTTATGCCCGCGAGAAAGACCCCGCTGAAAGCTTCCATACCCGTCTCGAAAGCCCCTACAGTACCTCCTTCTCTGAGATCGGCACGCGGCGTGGCAAACTGGAAGGAAGCGGCGCAATGGCTGCGGGCACGCGGGATCGAGGACATAGAATGCATCACGCCGGATCTCGCCGGCGTACCGCGCGGCAAGATGATGCCGACCTCGAAATTCACCTCCAATACGTCGCTGGCACTGCCCTCGGCGATCTATCGCCATACGATCTCAGGCGAGTATCCGGAGGAGACCGAAAGTTTCCGCTACGAACCGCGCGACAGCGATCTGAAGCTGGTGCCGGACCTTTCGACGCTTTCGGTCGTGCCCTGGGAGAGCGATCCGACGGCGCAGGTGATCTGCGATATCGTCAATTCCGAAGGACATGCGGTGTCCTACACGCCGCGCAATCTATTGAAGCGGATCATGGGGCTCTATCGCGAGCGCGGGTGGAAGCCGGTGGTGGCGCCGGAAATCGAGTTCTATCTCGTCGCCAAGAATGACGATCCGGACTATCCGCTGCATCCGCCGAAGGGCCGCTCCGGCCGCTCGATCCTCGGCGGACAGGGCTATTCGATCGCCGGCATCAACGAGTTCGACGAACTGATCGATGATATCTATCACTTCTCCGAGAAGCAGGGTCTCGAGATCGATACGCTGATCCATGAAGAGGGGCCGGCGCAGCTCGAGATCAACCTGCGTCATGGCGACCCGATCGAACTTGCCGACCAGGTGTTCATGTTCAAGCGCACCATTCGCGAGGCGGCGCTGAAGCACGGCATTTACGCGACCTTCATGGCCAAGCCGATGCAGAGCCAGGCCGGCTCGGCGATGCATATCCATCAGTCGGTCGTGAACATCGAGACCGGTAAGAACGTCTTCACCAATCCGGACGGCAGCCCTTCGCAGGAGTTCTTTCATTTCATCGGCGGCATGCAGCGCTATGTTCCGAATGCGCTCGCCATGCTCGCGCCCTATGTGAATTCCTATCGCCGGCTGGCGCCGAACATGTCCTGCCCGGTCAACAATGCCTGGGGCTACGACAACCGCACCACGGCCTTCCGCGTTCCCGTTTCCGATCCGCAGGCCCGCCGCGTCGAGAACCGGTTGCCGAGCTCCGATGCCAATCCCTATTTGGCGCTCGCCGCCTCGCTCGCCTCCGGCCTGCTCGGCATCATGAAAAAGGTGGAGCCCACCGCGCCGACCGAGGATTCGGCCAATGAAGGCTCGATCGACCTGCCGCGCGGCCTTCTGGAAGCCATTGCGCTGCTTGAGGGCGAGCCGGCCTTCGAGGAGGTACTCGGCAAGGACTTCATCGACATCTATGCCGGCGTCAAGCGGGGTGAATTTGAAACCTTCATGCAGGTGATCAGCCCGTGGGAGCGGGAATTCCTTCTGCTCAACGTGTGAAGGAGGCGCCCATGACGCTCCAGGAAACATGGCAAAGCCCGATCGCGCCCGGCCTTTCCTTCTACCAAGCGACCGTCGGCCCGCGTGCGAGCTATCCGAAGCTCGACGGCTCGCGCCGCGCGGATGTCGCGATTATCGGTGGCGGCTATACCGGTCTTCAGGCCGCCTACAATCTTGCCAAAGGTGGCGCAGAGGTCGTGCTGATCGATGCCAACCGCTTGGGCGACGGCGCCTCCGGCCGCAATGGCGGACAGCTCGGCACCGGCCAGCGCTGGTGGCCGGAAGAGATGGAAGAGAAGATCGGCTATGAGCGGTCGAAGGCCCTGTTCGATCTGGCCGAGGACGCCAAGCGGCATCTTCTCGATTTCTCCGCCGAGCATGGCATCGACATCGATTTCCTGCCCGGCCAGATGAATGTCACGCACAAGCGCAGCGACAAGCGTGACTATGTGGACAGTGCGGAGATCGCAGCGACCCGCTATGGCTATCCGCACATGACGTTCATGGATGAGGCCGAAACCCAGGAGCGGCTGGGTTCGTCGTTCTATCTCTATGGCGTTCGGGATATGGGCACGGGTCATATCCATCCCCTGAAACTGCTCATCGGCCTTGCCCGCGTCGCGGCAGAGGCCGGTGCGTCGCTCTTTGAAATGACCAAGGCGAAGGGCTTCCGGCAATTCGGCGGCAAGACGATCATCGAAACGGATGGCGGCGAGATCATAGCCGACCGGGTGCTGATCGCCTGCAATGGCTATATCGGCAATCTGGAGCCGGTGACGGCAAGTCACGTCATGCCGATCCGCTCCTTCATCGGCGCGACCGAACCGCTCGACCGCTTTCCGGCGGTACTGCCTGGTAACGAGGCCGTCGCCGATTCGCGATTCGTCGTGCGCTATTTCCGCAAATCCAAGGATGGACGCCTGCTTTTTGGCGGGCGCGAGGCCTATACGGCGGACAATCCGCGCGACATAACGCAGCACATCCGCCGGCAGATCACCGAAATCTATCCGGCTCTCGGCGATATCAGCATCGATTATGCCTGGGGCGGCTCGGTCGGCATCACCATGCCGCGCCAGCCCTTCGTGCGCGAGGTCATGCCTGGCGTCACTTCCATCGGCGGCTATTCCGGCCATGGGGTGATGCTGTCAAATTATTGCGGTAAACTCTATGCGAAAACGGTTCTCGGGAATGCGGATGAACTTCATCTCTTCAGAGAGTTGAACATACCGCCCTTCCCCGGCGGTGCGCGCATGCGGGCGCCTCTGCTGTTCCTGGCGCTCTCGTGGTTTGCGTTGCGCGACAGGTTTTAAAAACCGGAGGATGATTTCTTCCGCCGGCAATCCGCTCCAAAAAGCCGCATCTGATTTTTGCGATGCACACTGGCCTTTTTAAATCGATTAGATTAAAAGGGGCCTCAACCAAGACCGATTGAGAGATAGCTCATGAGCAGCCAGATCATTCCTGTTGAACCATTTGATTATGTCGTTTTCGGCGGCAGCGGCGACCTTGCCGAACGCAAGCTCCTGCCCGCTCTTTACCATCGTCAGGTCGAAGGCCAGTTTTCCGAGCCGACGCGCATCATCGGCGCCTCGCGCAGCGCGCTTTCCAATGAAGAATACCGCAAATTTGCAGATGCCGCCCTGAAGGAACACCTGAAAAAAGGCGAATATGACGACGCCGAGGTCAAAAAGTTCCTGGCTCGCCTGTTCTACGTGCCCGTCGACGCCCGCAGCGATGCCGGCTGGGATCAGCTCAAGAAGATCCTGGACGAAGGCAAGGAGCGCGTGCGCGCCTTCTATCTCGCTGTCGCTCCGGGCATCTTCGGCGACATCTCGCAGAAGATCCACGATCACAAGCTGATCACCAAGCAGACCCGCATCGTCGTCGAAAAGCCGATCGGCCGCGATCTTGCCTCGGCTCTGCAGCTCAACGACACCATCGGCAAGGTCTTCAAGGAAGAGCAGATCTTCCGTATCGACCATTATCTCGGCAAGGAAACCGTGCAGAACCTGATGGCGCTGCGCTTTGCCAACGCTCTCTACGAGCCGCTGTGGAACGCCAACCACATCGACCACGTGCAGATCACGGTGGCGGAATCGGTCGGCCTCGAAGGCCGCGCCGGCTATTACGACACGGCTGGCGCCCTGCGCGACATGGTACAGAACCACATCCTGCAGCTGCTTTGCCTGACCGCAATGGAAATCCCCTCCTCCATGGATTCGGAAGCCGTTCGCGACGAGAAGCTCAAGGTTCTGCGCGCACTGAAGCCGATCGATGCTTCCAACGTCGAGCAGGCGACGGTTCGCGGCCAGTATCGCGCCGGCGCTTCGGCGGGCGGCCCGGTCAAGGGCTATCTCGACGAGCTGGAAGGCGGCGTTTCCAACACCGAAACCTTCGTCGCCATCAAGGCCGAGATCGGCAACTGGCGCTGGGCGGGCGTTCCCTTCTACATCCGCACCGGCAAGCGCCTGGCCGGCCGCATGTCGGAGATCGTCATCACCTTCAAGCACATTCCGCACACCATCTTCGATCAGGCCGCCGGCCGCATCGTTGCCAACCAGCTCATCATCCGCCTGCAGCCGGACGAAGGCGTCAAGCAGTCGCTGATGATCAAGGACCCGGGTCCGGGCGGCATGCGCCTGCGCAACGTCTCTCTCGACATGAGCTTCGCGTCTGCATTCAACGTCCGCAATCCGGATGCCTACGAGCGCCTGCTGATGGACGTTATCCGCTCCAACCAGACGCTGTTCATGCGCCGCGACGAGGTGGAAGCCGCATGGAAGTGGGTCGATCCGATCCTCAAGGGCTGGGAACACGCCGGCCAGCAGGTGCAGGGCTATACAGCCGGTACCTGGGGTCCGAGCCAGGCTATTGCGCTCATCGAGCGTGACGGCCGCACCTGGCACGACGATATCTAAACCGGGACGACAACGATGACAGCCAACATGCATGCTTTTGCCAATGGTGCCGAACTCGCCGGCAAGCTCGCGGACAAGGTGGCCGAAACCCTTTCGGCTGCGATTACCGCCCGCGGCTCCGCAAGCATCGCGGTCTCCGGCGGCTCGACGCCGAAGGCCTTTTTCCAAGCGCTGTCATCGCACTCGATCGACTGGGGCAAGGTGATGGTCACCCTCGTCGACGAGCGGTTCGTGCCATCAGACAATCCCCGTTCGAACCACCTGCTCGTCCAGGAAAACCTGCTGAAGGATAAGGCGGCTGCCGCCAAATTCCTTCCGCTCTATCAGGCTGCGGCTTCCGTCGAGGAGGCCGCGGTCATCGCCACCGAAAAGACCAAGGCTATCGGCCATCCCTTCGATGTCGCCATCCTCGGCATGGGCAATGACGGCCACACGGCTTCCTTCTTTCCGGGCGGCAGCAATCTCAAGACCGCGCTCGATCCGAACACCCCGCGTGGTATCATCACGATGGAAGCGGAAGGTGCCGGCGAGCCGCGGCTGACGTTCACTTTCTCCAGCCTTCAGGATGCCCGATTGCTGGTGCTCCATATCGAGGGAGAAGGAAAGAAGGACGTTTTGGCCAAGGCCGAAGCGCCGGGCGAAGAAACCGAGATGCCGATCCGTGCCATGCTGCGCCGGGCGGCTTCCCCGGTCGAGATTTATTGGGCTCCGTGATACGGCCTGAAGGCCTGGTCATCGAACCCTGACAGACACAGCAACCCGTGCTGCGCCATGTGCCCCTAGGGCGCAGCGGCAAAGCATTGACTTTTAGACCCCGCGCCGTGCCTTCTGACGAATAGGTACCAAGGGCACCGCGCAGAACAGACGGAGGCAGATCGACCATGGCCGCTGACGCCCGCATATCAGCGATTACCGCACGTATCGTCGAGCGCTCAAAGCCGACGCGCGAGCGCTATCTGGACCGCCTGCGCAGTGCTGCAACCAAGGGAGCGCAACGCTCCGTGCTAGGCTGTGCCAACCTTGCGCATGGCTTCGCCATCTGTTCCCCCACCGAGAAAGACGCGCTGGCGGGAGACCAGGTGCCCAATCTCGGGATCATCACCTCCTATAACGACATGCTCTCGGCGCATCAGCCCTTCGAGACCTATCCGGCGATCATCCGCGAAGCGGCGGCCGAAGCGGGCGGCATTGCCCAGGTTGCGGGCGGCGTGCCGGCCATGTGCGACGGCGTCACGCAGGGACAGCCGGGCATGGAGCTTTCGCTCTTCTCGCGCGACCTGATTGCCATGTCGGCGGCGGTCGGCCTGTCACACAATATGTTCGATGCGGCCGTCTTCCTCGGCGTCTGCGACAAGATCGTCCCCGGCCTCGTCATTGCCGCTCTCTCCTTCGGCCATCTGCCCGCCGTCTTCATTCCGGCCGGGCCGATGACTTCGGGCTTGCCGAACGACGAGAAATCGCGCGTGCGCCAGCTCTATGCCGAAGGCAAGGTCGGCCGCGCCGAATTGCTGGAAGCGGAATCGAAGTCCTATCACGGTCCCGGCACCTGCACCTTCTACGGCACGGCCAATTCCAACCAGATGCTGATGGAGATCATGGGCTTCCACATGCCGGGCGCCTCCTTCGTCAATCCCGGCACGCCGCTGCGCGAAGCTCTGACCCGCGAGGCGACCAAGCGCGCGCTCGCAATCACCGCCATGGGCAATGAGTTCACACCGGCCGGCGAGATGATCGACGAACGCTCGATCGTCAATGGCGTCGTCGGCCTGCATGCGACCGGTGGCTCGACAAACCATACGATGCATATCGTCGCCATGGCGCGTGCGGCCGGCATCGTGCTGACATGGCAGGATATTTCCGAGCTTTCGGACATTATCCCGCTGCTTGCCCGCGTCTATCCGAACGGGCTTGCCGACGTGAACCATTTCCACGCCGCCGGCGGCATGGGCTTCCTCATCAAGGAGCTCCTGAAGAAGGGTCTGCTGCACGATGACGTGCGCACCGTCTACGGCCAGGGCCTCGGCAGCTACTCCATCGACGTCAAGCTCGGCGCCGACGGCAACGTCGTACGCGAGCCGGCTCCGGAAAAAAGCCACGACCCGAAGGTACTGGCAAGCATCGACACGCCTTTCCAGAGCAATGGCGGCCTGAAGATGCTGCGTGGTAATATCGGCAAGGCGGTCATCAAGATCTCCGCCGTCAAGCCGGAGCGCCACATCATCGAAGCGCCGGCCGTGATCTTCCACGATCAGCTGGAAATGCAACAGGCCTTCAAGGACGGCAAGCTGAACCGCGATTTCGTGGCCGTCGTCCGCTTCCAGGGACCGAAGGCGAACGGCATGCCCGAGCTGCACAAGCTCACGCCGGCGCTCGGCGTGCTGCAGGACCGTGGTTTCCGCGTAGCGCTCTTGACCGACGGCCGTATGTCGGGCGCATCGGGCAAGGTGCCTGCCGCCATCCATGTGACACCGGAAGCCGTCGAGGGCGGCCCGATCGCCCGCATCAGGGAAGGCGACATCATCCGCATCGATGCGATTGCCGGTACGCTGGAGGTGCTGGTCGATGCCGCCGATATGGCGGAGCGCGAGCCGGTCGTGGCCGATCTCTCGGAGAATGAATTCGGTATGGGCCGGGAGCTCTTCGTTCCGTTCCGCCACGCCGCGGGACCGGCGGATCAGGGTGCAAGCGTCCTGTTCCGCCACTGAGCTATCCGGCGGATTTCAGCAGTGTGGCATCGAAGGCCAGTCAAGGAGCTTTGGATGCCGCACTTCCTGCTTCCGGCGGAGCCTTGTCCGTCCATGCCGGCGGAAGGCCGAGGCGCCCGCCCACGAAGCCTGTCACGCCCGGCGATTTCCCGAATACCTTGCAGGCGTCGTATTTCGGTGCCCGGCCGATGAGTGACGCCAATTTCGCCCTGGATGGGAAGGAGGGCGCGGCGCCGAACGGCGTCTTGCCCTTGACCAGCATCTTACTGAAATCTCCGCCGAATTTGGCGGCGAGGCCATAGGCATCCCCTTCCTTGGCGACGGTGCCCGAATCAAAGAATGCGTTTGCACCACGTCCCCAGATCATGACAGCCTTCTGTACACCCTGGGGATTGAAAGCCTCAGCCTCGAGCGAGAGGCTGCCCATGCCGATCGGAATACGCGGAACGGGCACCGGTACACCCGGCAGCAACACGCTTTTGCCCACGGAGGCAATTTTCGAGACTCCGACGGCGGTTGCATTGGTTGCCTTCACCTGCGTCACGACGGCGCGAACGGTGAGATCCGCCGGCTCAGATAGACCGACGACGGCGAAACGTTCACTCAATCCGGAACAAAGCGCTCTATCGACGGCATTGGTGACGAGATCGCGCTGTTTGGGTGTGAAAGCAGCGGTTTCGGCGCGCATCGAAAAGGCGGTGGGAATGATCTTCACGGTCTTGGCCGCCAGAACATCGTCCTTGCTTACCCTAAGAAGCGAGTGCGCAACCAGCCCATCCGATCGGGTCAGCCCTTCATAGGACCGCAAAGATCCCGCCCGATCCAGCGGCGCGGAGGCACAGCCGCCCAGCAGGCTCATCAAGAGGGCCATCGACCACATATCAGCCCTCCGATGGCTTTCAGCGGCAGATGGACCATAGGGTCTGCTTACAGCATGATTTGAGATTGTAGCGACTGGCATGGATGTTTGCGCTCCTGCACCGGGTTATGAACATCAGCATCAACATTAAATATCGCACTTAGTGTAATATTAATATCGACCAATTTGCGGCAATCGAGGAGCGAAGCGGAGAATTTGTTTCACCAGAGATTGAGACCACACGGAGCGGAGTGCGGCGAACGCCGATAATTTGAGTGGTATTGCGACTCATGCCAAAGTAAGCGCATGCACGATGCAACATCAAAGCCGGAAGGCTTGCGCGAACAGAAGCGCCGCCTGACCTTTCAACGCATAGCGGACGTCGGAATGAAATCCTTTCTCGCGAAAGGCTATCAGGAAACGACGATCGACGAGATTGCCGCAGCGGCCGGGATTTCCCGCCGGACTTTCTTTTATTACTTTAGAAGCAAGGACGATATTCTTCTGGCGCATCAGCGCCGATATATGGATGCACTGCGGACTGGCATCATGGAGAATGCGTCTGCCGGGCGACCGCTCGAGGTCGTCCATCAAGCCACCCTGGGACTTGTGGCCCGCATCGAGGCGGAAGCGCCTCGGCTTCTGGAGACTGCCAAACTTTTACGTCAAAGCGAGACCTTGCACGCCCGTTCGCGGGGTAACTCTTTGCAGCTTGAGCAAATCGCCTACCAAGCCCTGTGCGAATTGTTTCCGACTAGGGACCGCGACGGTCTGCAGCTGGTTTCGATGATCGGAGTGAGCCCGCTTCGCCTCTCGGTCAACAAATGGCTGCAGGAAAATGGCAGGCTACCGCTGATCAAGTATCTTGAGGATGCGCTCGCAAAATGCCGAACGGAAATCTGATCCGTCAGCCGAACGCAGCGCTAGGCCGCTTCTTGTGGGTCGTTGATTAGGATCTGATGTCGAGCACGCGGTTTTTATGGGCCGGGTGCGTGCTGTAGACGAAGATCTTGTTCATTTCCTTCTCCGTGAGAAGCCGCAGGAAACGAACTTCCACCGTGTTGTTGGAGAAGACCTTCATTAGCACACAGCCGACCTTGGTGATGCGGGCGTCAGGAATATCCAGATAGAACTGCTTCGGCAGATTATACTGGGTGAGGATCGCAAGAACCGCGCTGCTCTGCGAGATACGGATAATATCGCAGCGGCGGGACGCAAGATTCATCACGCCCTTTTCAGTGTATTCGAGGCGGGCGGCATTCATGGTGTCTTCCATGCGAAACCGCACTTCGCGGTCATACATGAAGGATTCTTCCTTGTTAAGGAAATGCTGACCTGAATTAGCTCTGCCGAACGCGGCCATCTTGGTAGACCCCTGAAGTATATTATGAAGAGAAGACTATCAGCCGGTCTTTAACAGAAGGTTTGAGTGCGCCGGCCCAAGATGAATTTTGTTGTTCATTTTTACTTGGGCCGGGGCATCCGGTAAGCGCCTACTTGCGATAGGAGTGGCCGCTGGCGTCGAAAAGATGCAGCTTCTGACGGTCGGCGGCAAAACGCATCTTTTGGCCGCGATGAATATCGGCAATGCCGGGGATCTTGACGATGATCGGCTCGCCATCAACGAGGCCTTCGATATAGAGCTGCGTCACTTCGCCGAGCGCCTCGACGATGGAAACCTCGCCTTCGAAGAGATAGTCATCGCCCGTCGCGAGACGAAGATCTTCCGGACGTACGCCGAAGCTGGCGGCCTTGCCCTTTTCGGAGGCCTCCGTCGGCACGTCCAACGTTACCGATTTGCCGCCGGTCAGCGTCACCGTCGTCGCAGCGCCTGTTTCGGTTACCGTTGCCGGGATGATGTTCATGGCCGGCGAGCCGATGAATTTTGCAACGAACAGGTTCGCCGGGCGCTCGTAGAGTTCAAGGGGAGCGCCGACCTGTTCGACCCGGCCGGCCGACAGCACGACAATACGGTCGGCCAGCGTCATGGCTTCCACCTGGTCATGGGTAACGTAGATCATCGTCGTCTCGGGCATGGAATCGCTGAGTTTGGCGATCTCGATGCGGGTCGCGACGCGTAGCGCGGCGTCCAGGTTCGACAGCGGCTCGTCGAACAGAAAGACCTTGGGATTGCGGCAGATGGCGCGGCCGATGGCAACGCGCTGCCGCTGACCGCCCGAAAGCGCCTTCGGCAGACGCTCGAGATATTGCGTGAGCTGCAGGCTCGCCGCCGCCGCCCGCACACGACGATCGATCTCCTGCTTGCTTTCGCCGGCGATGCGCATGCCGAAGGCCATGTTGTCATAGACGGTCATATGCGGATAGAGCGCATAGGACTGGAAGACCATGGCAATGCCGCGCCGTGACGGCGGCACTTCGTTCACCTTCTGCCCGGCGATCATCATATCGCCCGCGGTGATGCTCTCCAGCCCGGCGATCATCCTGAGCAAGGTGGACTTGCCGCAGCCGGAGGGGCCGACGAAGACGATGAACTCGCCTTCGTTGATCTCCAGATCGATCCCGTGCAGCACATGCACGCTGCCGTAGGATTTCTTGATATCCTTCAGAACAAGTCCAGTCATTATGCTTCCTCCTCCCAAAGGTCAGGCAAGACGCGCGAAATAGGCGCCCCAGGCCGGAATATCGATCTTGTTGCCGTAGTTGTTGCTGGTAAATCCATGTCCCGTCAACGCCTGCCAATTGCCATCAGGCAGGGTTGCCAGCGTTTCGACGGGGCTCATATTGAAGACGCAGAGAATGGTCTCGCCGACATAAGTGCGGGTGTAGATCAGCACGTCGCCCTGCGGCTCCGAAAAGGCAATCTCGCCTTTGGCGAAGGCCGGATGCTGTTTGCGGAACGCGAGGAAGCGACGGTACTGCTCCAGCACCGAATGCTCATCGCCCTGCTGGACGCTGACGGCGCGCAGGATATGTTCGACCGGCACCGGCAGCCAGGGCTTGACGGTGGAAAAGCCGCCCTGCGCCACCTGGCTGTCCCAGACCATGGGCGTGCGGCAGCCATCGCGGCCCTTGAACTCGGGCCAGAACTGGATGCCGTAGGGATCCTGCAGATCCTGATAGGCGAGATCGGCTTCCGTCAGCGCCAGTTCCTCGCCTTGATAGATGCATACGGAGCCGCGCAGGGTCAGCAGCAGCGCCGCATAAAGCTTGGCGAAAGCATCGCGGTCGGCCACCAGATTGCCCCAGCGGCTGACATGGCGCACGACGTCGTGGTTGGAGAAGGCCCAGCAGGCCCAGCCTTGCGGAGCTGCCGTGTCGAAGTCGTTCATCACCTCTTCGACGCGATCCGGCGAAAGAGCGTCCGGCGCGAGGAATTCGAAGGCGTAGCACATGTGCATCTTGTCGCCGCCGGATGTGTATTCACCGACGATTTCGAGGCCGCGCTGGCTATCGCCGACTTCGCCGACGGCGGCAATCGCCGGATATTCGTCGAGCACGGCGCGGAAGCGCTTCAGGAATTCCAGGTTCTCGGGGCGGTTCTTGTCGTAGAGATGCTCCTGAAAATTATAGGGATTGACCGCCGGTGCCGTAGAGGCATTGCGGCGCGAAGGTTCCAGCGCCGGGTTGTCGCGCAATTCCTTGTCGTGGAAGTAGAAGTTGATGGTGTCGAGACGGAAACCGTCGACGCCGCGGTCGAGCCAGAAACGCACGACGTCAAGCAAGCGGTCCTGCACTTCCGGATTGTGCAGGTTCATATCCGGCTGCGAGGTCAGGAAGTTGTGCATGTAGTACTGCATGCGGGTCGGATCCCACGCCCAGGCCGAGCCGCCGAAGATCGACAACCAGTTGTTGGGCGGTGTGCCATCCGGCTTGGCATCAGCCCAGACATACCAATCGGCCTTAGGGTTATCCTTGCTCGAGCGGCTTTCGACGAACCAGGGATGGCGGTCCGAGCTGTGCGACAGCACGAGATCGATCATCACCTTGATGCCGAGGCGATGGGCTTCCGTCACCATCGCATCGAAATCGGCAAGCGTACCGAAGATCGGATCGACGTCCTCGTAATTGGAGACGTCATAGCCGAAATCGCGCATCGGCGACGTGAAGAACGGCGAAATCCAGATAGCGTCGACGCCGAGCGACGCGACATGCGGCAGGCGGACGGCGATGCCCTTAAGATCGCCGATGCCGTCACCGTTGGAGTCCTGATAGGAACGCGGATAGATCTGATAGATCACGGCGCCGCGCCACCAGTCCTTGTCAACTTCCGAAGCCGATTGAAGAGCAATGCTCATGCTGAGTGGGTCCTGTAGTAAGTGCGTGTTTTTGGATCAGCCCCCCTTCACCGACCCGGCGAGCAGACCGCGCACGAGATAGCGCTGCAGACCAAAGAAGACGAGGAGTGGGATAAGGATTGTGACGAAGGCCGATGCCGTCAGGATTTCCCAGTTGCCGCCGCGCGAGCCGAGCAGCGCGTTGAGGGCGGCCGTGAGCACGAGGTGATCCTTGTCGGTGCCGAGGAAGACCATCGCGATCAGAAGGTCGTTCCACACCCAGAGGAACTGGAAGATCGCGAAGGAGGCCAATGCCGGGAAAGACAGCGGCAGGATGATCTTGACGAAGATATCGAAATCGCTGGCGCCGTCGACGCGGGCGGATTCGATGATTTCCTTCGGCAGGCCGGCAATGTAGTTGCGCAGGAGATAGATGGCCAGCGGCAGGCCGAAAGCCGTGTGCGCCAGCCAGATGCCGGGATAGGTCTTCGACGGAACGCCGAATATCTGGCCGATTTCGTTATAGATGCGCAGAAGCGGGATCAGCGACATCTGCAACGGCACGACGATCAGGCCGACAACGAGCGCGATCAGGATCGCGCGGCCGGGAAACTCCATCCAGGCAAGCGCATAGGCCGCAAAGGCGGCGATCAGGATCGGGATGACGGTTGCGGGGATCGTTACCGTCAGCGAATTGATGAAGGACTGGCCGATCCCCTCGCCGCCGAGTACGTTGCGGTAGTTGTCGAAGGTGAATTGCGGCGGTGTGGCAATGGTCAGGTAGATGCGCTTGCTGCGGGCATCGGCCTCAAAGGGACCAGTTTTCTGGTAGCGATAGCTGCCGTCAGCATTCACTGTTAGGGTCTCGCCATTGCCGAGATCGGCTGGCGAGCCGATCTTATAGGCGGCCGGCTCCTGCACGCGCAGGCCGAAGGACTGGATCCTGCCGTTGCCGCTGTTGCCTTGACCGGCAACCGTACCGGCGATGACGTAATTGGCACCGTCCTGCTTTGCCTTGTCCGGGCCGTCGAGGCGGACGGCGGCCGTCTGCGACGAACCGGAGAAAGCCGTCCACCAACCGGAGGCGACGATCTGGTCCTTGTCGCGCAGCGCCGTGACGAAGATGCCGAGCGTCGGAAGCAGCCAGAGCAGGACGATGAGCAGCACCGCGGCATGAACGAAGATGCGTGCGGGACCGATACGGCCGAGATTCCCAATCATGTCAGCGCCCCTTCGTTTCTGCGTTTGCGCGGCGGATATTCCAGATCATGATCGGTGTGACGGCGACCATGATGACGAGCGCTATGACGGCGCTTCGGCCGCTGTCGCCGCCGCCACGGAACATCCAGTTGAACATCAGGTTGGCAAGCACCATCGTGTTCCATTGACCATTGGTCATGGTGAGAACGATATCGAAGACCTTGAGGACGAGGATGGTGATGGTGGTCCAGACTGTGGCGATCGTTCCCCAGACCTGGGGAACCATGATCTTCCAGAAGATCTGCCAGCCATTGGCGCCGTCGATGACAGCCGCTTCGATGGTTTCCTCCGGAATACCGCGCAGCGCCGCCGAGAGGATGACCATGGCAAAACCAGTCTGGATCCAGATCAGCATGACCATCAGGAAGAAATTGTTCCAGAACGGAATGGTGATCCAGACTTCCGGCGTGCCGCCGAACAGCTGGACGATCGCGTTCAGAAGGCCGATCTGCGCATCCGTGCCGCCGCGATATTCATAGATGAATTTCCAGATGACGGAAGCGCCGACAAAGGAGATTGCCATCGGCATGAAGATGACGGCCTTGGCGATATTGCCCCACCAGATGCGGTCGGTCATTACGGCGATAACGAGACCGAAGAAGGTGCAGGCCGCCGGCACAACGGCGAGCCAAAGGATGTTGTTGAAGATCGACTGGCGGAATTCGGTATCGTTGAGCGCCCAGAGATAATTGGCGCCGCCGACGAACTTGCTGCCATCAGGCCCGTAGAACGACAGGATGAAGGTCGCGACGACGGGATAGACGAGATAGACGACAAGCAGGAACAGCGCCGGCCCCAGGAACAGCCAGGGGCGGATAAGACCGCGGCGGCGAAGGTTGACAGCCGCCCGATGGACCTCATCGCCTTCCCTTGCCGGAAAGATCAAGTCCAAGAGCTTGTTGGAAAACCAGAAATAAGCGGCGCAAATGGCAACGCCGAATATCATGGCGGCAATCGCCGATACGATCTGTGAAAACATCCCTTCCCTCCCCGAATTATCTACTTTTGTCCATCAGTCGGGCGTCGGCCGCGCTGAAGGGCGCGTCGTCATATGCAGTATGGCGCCGCCGGCGAGTTGCCGGCGGCGATAGGGCTATGATGTCTTACTTGATGGCGTCCCAGGACTTCTGGATACCGTCGGCTACATCCTGAGCAGACTTGCCGCCGACGAAATCCACCATGCCGGTCCAGAACGAACCCGCACCAATCTTGCCCGGCATCAGGTCGGAACCGTCGAAGCGGAACGTGGTGGCCGTGGTCAGGGTCTCGCCTTCCTTGCGCAGTGTGTCGTTGGCGTAAGCCGCGGTATTGACGGCCTTGTACGGCGTCAGGAAGCCGGACTGGGCCATCCAGACTTCCTGGGCGATCGGCGTCTGCAGGAACTGGATGAAGGCGCGTGCAGCCTTCGAATCCTTGGTAATGGCAGCGAGCGTGCCGGCGCCGAGAACCGGCTTGCCGAGTTCAGGATGCGCGGCGGAGGGCGGGAAGTAGAAGAAGTCCGCATCCTGACCAAGCTTCGTACCTTCCGGGAAGAAGGACGGAATGAAGGATGCCTGCTTGTGCAGGTAGCACTTCGGCGGAACCGTGAAGAGGCCCTTCGGGCTGTCGCGGAAGTCGGTCGAG
This sequence comes from Rhizobium sp. BK491, assembly GCF_014194925.1. Taxonomy (NCBI): domain Bacteria; kingdom Pseudomonadati; phylum Pseudomonadota; class Alphaproteobacteria; order Hyphomicrobiales; family Rhizobiaceae; genus Rhizobium; species Rhizobium sp. BK491. The sequence continues at coordinate 540,322 of NZ_JACIAR010000002.1, read as the reverse complement.
GCAACAGCTGCAACGCCGCCGGCAACATATTTCGGGTTCTTCGCGAACTTGCCGAATTCCTCGATCGCCGCAACGACCTTTGGATCGTTGAACTTAAGCGAGTTATCGACCCAGTGATCGTAATCCTGCGGCGTGTTCAGGCGCAGCATCAGGTCTTCAACCCAGTCGGTTGCCGGCCAGCCGGTCGCGCCGCCAGAACCGAGGCCGATGCACCAGGGGGTGCCGCCGTCCTTGACGATCTGATCGGAGAGCTTGATCAGATCCTCCATGGTCGTCGGAACCTTGTAGCCGGCTTCTTCGAAATTCTCCGGCACGTACCAGACCAGCGACTTCAGATCGGCCTTGTAGGGGAAGGCATAGAAGGCATCCTTGCCATCCTTGCCCTTGTAGGTGCCATAACCGACCCAGCTATCGCCGGCACCGTAATTGGTCTTGACCCAGCTCGCGAGATCATCGCCGAGCGGCGTCAGGTAACCCTTGCTGGCAAGGTTTGCGAGCAGGCCCGGCTGCGGGAGGATGGCGACATTCGGCGGCGAACCGGCCTGAGTGTCGATGACGATCTGCTGCTCGTAGTTTTCCGAGGACGAATATTTGGCGTTCACGCCGGTCGCTTCGGTGAAGTAGTTGAGGACGCTGGTGAAGAGAGCCTCGTCCTCGCCGCGCCAGGGGCCGAAGATGGTCAGCGTCTCGCCCTTCAGGTCGGCATGCGCCGACTTGAACTCGTCGTAGCTTTTCCAGTTGAACTTGGAGTCCTGGCCGGGCTGGAACTTCAGATCGGCCGCCATCGCCGTACCGGCCACCAGAGCGGCGGCAGCGACGGTCATCAAGAACATCTTTTTCATGCGTTGTCCTCCCTAATAACGAAACCCATGAGCCCAAACACACTCTCGTGCTACGCGCCCCATTCCTCAAAGCGCTTTGGCTACCTCTCTCATCCATTGAGAGCGCGTCAAAGTCAAGCGGTTTTCAAATTCGGGGCGATATACACAGCAAATCTCGCGTTGCAGCATAGAATGTGCATCGATTTCTTGCTAATCGCCTTGTCTCGCACACTTCTCCTGCTACATAATTGAAAGCGCTTTGAATGCTCGCGGCTTTTCAGGAGGTTGGCTCGGCATCTTGGCTGCCTGTAGTGGGAGGAGCTGGAATACCGTGAATCTGAAACAGCTATCGCAGATGCTCGGGCTGTCGCAGACGACAGTCAGCCGGGCATTGAACGGATATCCGGAAGTCAATCACGAAACGCGCGAGCGCGTTCTCAAAGCGGTTCGGGAAACCGGCTATCGACCCAACAAGGCAGCCCAAAGACTTGCGACCGGTAAGGCCGGTTCGATCGGACTTGTGATGCCGACCTCGCCCGGCAACTCTTCGGACGTGCATTTCAGCGAGTTCCTGACGGGGCTGGGAGAAGAGGCCTTGCGGCACGATTTCCATTTCGTCCTGACGCCCGCGGATCCGAACGATGAAGTCGGCGCTCTCAGGCGATTGGCGGCCAGCGGCAATGTCGATGCCCTCTTCGTTAATTATATGCGTGGTCACGATCCGCGCCTGGAGATGCTGAAGTCTCTATCCATGCCCTTCCTCGTGCATGGACGATCGATCGGTTCCGAACCCGACTATCCATTTCTCGACATCGACAATGAAGCCGCCTTCTACGACGCCACGAAGCTGCTGCTGCAGCTCGGACACCGGCGCTTCGCCCTCTTGAACGGCCCGATCTATTTCGATTTCGCCATTCGCCGGAAGAACGGCATGGATGCGGCCCTTGCCGAGCGTGGCCTCGCGCTCGACGAAGCCTGCACCAGCCATACGCCGATGACGGATGAACAGGGCTTGCTCGCCATGGAACGCATCCTACAAATGGAAAAGGACAAGCGCCCAACTGCGGTGCTCTGCTCCAGTACCGTATTGGCGCTCGGCGCCGTTCGCGCCATCAACCAGGCTAAGCTCAGACTTGGCGAGGATATATCGATGATCGCCCATGACGACGTGCTGACCTTGCTCAAGCCGGAAAATTTCACCGTGCCGCTGACGACCACCCGTTCATCGCTGCGTGCAGCCGGTGTGCGCATCGCCGAACGGCTGATCGGCGAAATCAAGCATACGGAAACATTTCCAGCGCAGGAATTGTGGAAGGCCGAATTGATCGTACGCGCATCGACCGGCGTTGCGCCGGCTTAAAACTTCGGCGGCTTCTGACCAGCAGCGCAATGGGCCGCGATGACGGTGTTGGCCATCAGCATGGCGATCGTCATCGGACCCACACCGCCCGGAACCGGCGTAATCGCTGCGGCGACTTCGGATGCCTCCGCATAGGCGACATCCCCCACCAGCCGGCTCTTGCCCTCGCCGCGCTCAGGTGCCGCGATCCGGTTGATGCCGACATCGATGACGGTCGCACCTGGCTTCACCCAATCCGCCTTGACCATCTCCGGACGGCCAACGGCCGCGACCAGGATGTCGGCGCTACGGGCAACACCTGCCAAATCCTTCGTCCGCGAATGCGCCGTCGTTACCGTCGCATTGGCATTGAGCAGCAATTGCGCCATCGGCTTGCCGAACAGGTTGGAACGGCCGATGACGACGGCATTCAGACCCGACAGGTCTTCGCCATGCACCTGGCGCACCAGCAGCATGGCGCCGGCCGGCGTACACGAGATCAGTCCGGTTTTGAGATCGCCGGTTGCCAGCTTGCCGGCATTGACGACATGCAGGCCGTCGACATCCTTCTCCGGCCGGATCGACTGAATGATGTCATCCGAATCAAGATGCTTCGGCAGCGGCAGCTGTACGAGAATGCCGTGGATGGACGGATCGTCGTTCAGCGACTGGACGAGCTTTGCCAGCTCACCTTGCGTCGTTTCCGCCGGCAGCGTGTGCTGGACCGACTTGAAGCCGCATTCCTTGGCCATCTTGCTCTTGGAGTTCACATAGGCGTGGCTGGCCGGATCATCACCGACGATGACGACCGCAAGCCCGGTCTTTACACCGGCCTCTGTTTCAAGTCCCGCCGCCGCAGCCTTCACGGCTTCGATCACCGAAGCTGCTGCCTTCTTCCCGTCGATCACTGTCGTCACGCTCGTCTCCCGATCATGAATTCGCTGGCAATCTACAAGCCATCCGCTCCATGGAATGGCCTGCAAACGCCCTATGGTGTCTGAAAGCGGTAATTGCAAGGGAAAACGATGAGACGATCAGGCGCGGTCCGGATGTCTGCGTACAGCGTAGGTTTCGACCTTGGCACGCAGCGATGCAAGCTCTTGCCGGATGAGGCCCCACTCGTCCGCAATATCGAGCCGATCCGCATCATGGACGAGAGCAGCCGGTGGTTCAGGTGCGATCGCCGGCAGTAACTGAGGCTCCAGATCATCCTCATGGCGAAAAGCGTAGGCTTCCGGCATAGTGCCTTCATCAGCTGCCTGATCTTCTGTCGGCGCGGCACCAGCCAGCCATTTGCGCAGGAATACGGCGCAGAGTGCCAGACCAAAACCTATGAGGAAACCGACAGCCTGATTGCTCACGAGCCGGTTATCCAACGGGGCGGCGGCCGCGACGGCCTGGGACAATACCGTCAGCGGCGGCCTGACTTCGGAAATCGTCATGCCGGCATTCTGCTGATCGGCCTCGTAGCGGCTCTGCGCTGTCGTCATGGCATCCTGCAGTTGCCCGAGGCGAGCGAGGTCCACATCACTCCCCGTCTGACTGAAAGCCGTCATTTGCGCCGAGAGAGCGGTCTGCTTTTCCAGAGCCGCTTTCACGTCCGCCTCGCTGCTGACGGCGAGCCGCTGCAACTGACTGCGCATATTGGCCGCGAGATCATCGACCGTTGCCTGTTGCGCCAGCAGGCGGGGATGGCGCGGGCCGAGCTGCACAGAAAGCTGTGTCAATTGTGACTTTGCGGCGTTGTAGCGGCTGCGCAGGTCATCAAGACCTGGCGACGAAAGATCGCCCGACAATGCGCCACTCAGCACCGATGCCGGCGTCGCCGATTTGACAGCTGCGAGACGGGCCTTGGCGGTGCGTACCGCCAGATCGGCTGCCTTTATCTGCACATCCAGCTGCTGGCGCTGCCGCCGGAGTGTCTCGGCCGCGGCAATCCTGTCTTCGCCATAGCGCGTCTTGAATTCGGCAAGGGCGGCAGAGGCGCGATCGAGTTCCTTGCGGCTGCGATCAACCGCCGTTTCAACCCCGAGTGACGTACCGGCCGCCTTCGCAACACCCGGATCATAGAGGGTTGCGATAACCAGCCGGTTGGCAATATCGGCCGATCTGGCGGGATCGCCCGACGTAACGATCAGGCGCAGCAGACCCGTCTGACTATCGATCTCGACGGCAACGTCTTTGCGCAGCGTGGCCTGCGCGCGCGACGGCGCATCGGATGCGTTGCCGCTGCCGGAAAGCAACTCGACGGCAACGCCGAGGGCACCCGCCCGGCTGCCGGTAAATTCCGGATCGCGATCAAGCTTCATTCTGGCAACGACGTCGGACAATACGGACGGAGCGACGACCCGCTTTGCCGCAACATCCAACAGGGCCTGACGCGCGCGGCCATCGCCTTCCGCATGAAGCACTGCCTGCGAGACATAACGCGGCGGCGGCGCAAGCAGGATCGGAACGACCGCCCCCATCAGTGCGGTTGCGGCGACGAAACAGAGCGCACGGAGGCTGAGAGACCAGCGCCCAGTCCGCGACATGTGTTCAACGGCAACGGGAGCGGAGCCGATTTGCGGTGGAAGCTCCGGCATGCCCTCAAGCAGATCGGGCACGAATTCCAGCAAATCGGGCGCCGGTTCCGATACCCGTTCCGGCAACCGGCGGCGTTCCGCATAGTGGACGTCCGAGATATTTTCGGCCTGTGCGGCTGCTAGCGCGCGCTCCTGCGATCTTCTATGGCCGGACACCGGATAGGGGTCGCCATTCAAACGTCTGCGCAGGATGGCGCGCAGTTCCGCATCACGCGGATCGTCGGTGTTGGCAGCGCGCAGATCGGCTCCACTGGTCAAATCATCGTCTTGACCATAGGGAGAGGCACGTGTTCCAGCGCGCCGCGAAACCTCAGGGGTTTGCGCATCGTGGGGGTAAAATCCGATCCTGGCTTTGCTTTCAAACATGGCGGGCTATCTCGCGCACATGGTCGGAGACCAATGCAAATGGTTAACCCACTCTAAACTTTCATACCAAAGAAAGAGTTAACGCCAAGCCCGCAAATACCAAAGCATTTCCGCTTTTCTTCGAATCGCGAAAACGTTTTAAGCTCTTGTTTCTTTGCGCATTCCGGACGGAAAGCCGCTACGCACTTTTCCTGGAAATGCTCTAACTTGCCAATTTGTCCGGCGGAGCAATGCGCCGCTGCGGCAATGGATGCGGCTCTGCGCGAAGGACGCGTTCCTTGCGGCCGAACTGATGCCTGACAACCTGATAGAAGAACAGCGGTATGCCCAGCATATAGCGCCGCCAGAGCCTGCCCGGCTCCAACACCAGACGGAACAGCCACTCGCTGCGCATCGCGCGCACGAGGCTTGGCGCCCGCGGCACAGTCTCCGAAATGAAATCGAACAGGGCGCCGACGGTCAGGACAAGACGGGCGTGCTGCGGGCCGACATGCTCGGCGACCCATTTTTCCTGCAAGGGCGTGCCCATGCCGACGATCAGGACATCGATCTTCTGGCGGCTGATTTCCGCCGTGACTGCGCTACTCCGGACCGGATCGAAGAAGCCGTCCGATACGACGACGAACTGGTGCCAGGGAGCATGCCGGCGAAATCTCTCGGCTGCCTTCTCAACAACAGAGCGCTTGCCGCCCAAGAGGCCGATCCGTTTTGGCCGCTCCATGAATGTCAGCAGCGCGGGCACGAAATCCGTACCGTTCAGATTGGCCGGGAAAGGTTCGCCATGAGCAACGCGTGAGGCGATGTCGAGGCCGACGCCGTCGGGAAGCACCAGATTGCGCTCGAGAACACTACGGTAGGTTTCATCGCGCAGCATGATAAGCATGTTATGCGCATTGACGAAGGAGATCGACGTCTGTCCGACCGGCAGGGAAGCGAGTTCGTTGACGAAGGTCAGCGCGTCATCCCAGTCGAGATCGCATACCGGCAGATCGAAGATCATGCGGCGTGACGCGGCGACGGCAAAATCGGCTACCTGGTTCAATCCAACACCCTCCTGCCCGGCATCGCTGACGCGCATGATGCCAGTACGCATAAAGCGCATGCCCCTCACCGTTCATCGATGCGGCGACTGGGAGACATGGCTCGTAGGAGTTTATAGCAAGACAAATCCAACTTTCCGTTAGGAAGGAAGGTTGGATTTGCTGGAAGCTATCAGGAGTTTGTTAGGCATACCGACAAAATATAAGAAATTGCTTACGTTTATCGCTTTGCCGTCCAGAGATCTCACTCGACCGGCACTTTGTCCTTTGCCGCGTCCTGCACGATCTTGACGGGTTTGACCGTCCTCTTGCCCACGGTTTCCCCGCCGTGGGTTTCTTCTTTGGAAAGATAGTCGAGCTGCTCTATCAGCACATCGGCGACATAGTCGCCACCAAGTCGCTCGTTCATCCGCTTTTTCAAATCAGCGCGAAAGGCGGCAATATCGAAATTCTGCGCATGAGCGATGTCGATCGTCTTGTTGCCGATCAACAGCGAAAAAAGTTCGTCCGTCGTCAGCTCCGGCAGGGGGATCTGCAGAGCATTTGCCTTGCCCTTCTCCATCATGAAGGAGATGCGCGTCAGGAAATAGCCGGTCACCTGGCCGTTGGCGATAACGGGAACGTTGATCGATTCGCCTTTGACGAGCTCCTGCTGCGCCTTTTTGGCATCGTCAGGGCTGATCGCGGGCGCCGTCGCCACCTGCACCGAAAAATAGACCGAGGCCAATGTTACGGCGCAGACCCACAGGCCGGTGATAACGAGCTTGATCATCCGGCCTCACGGACGCGGAACTGCTCCTGCGAATAGGTGCCATCCCCATCGGCATTCTGCACGGCATTCTTCAAGATGTCGGCGACAGCACGAACCGCCTCGAGATGCGCCTCGACCCGACGAGCGTTCAGAACCAGCTTCTTCTTTAGATCATGCAGCTGTTCGATGTGGGCGGCGGCGAGATCAGCCGGATCGGTATCGCGAAAGAGCATCGACAATTCGTAGAGGCAGCGGCTCTTGTGTGCGTTCGATACCTTGAGATCGAATTCCGGGTCGCTGCCGATCCGGTTGTTCTCATTGTCGATAATCATCTCCAGGCGACCAAGGACAGACTTGATCCGATAGTCCTGCGACATCATTTCCATGTTTGTTACCTCGCTCATGCTTTCTGGGACGTCAACGAATTCTGGTTGGTGATGCTGGTGTTGCCGTCGTTATCGGCATTGGCAGCGGCCAGCGTCTTGCGCTGAAAATCGGTAATCGCGCTGAGCGCCATTTTCTTGTCGTTCTCGTCGGTCGCCGCATGGATGGCGCCGGGATTGCGCATCTTGTCGACCTGTTCCTTGTACATTTTTTCGGCGATGCCCACGCCTCCATTCTTGGAGATCGTATCGCCCAGCTGCTCGGCCATCATGCCCTTCCAGATCTCGCCGGCAGAACCTTTGCCGTAGAGCGTTTCGCTGCTCGGCAACATGTTCTTCACGAAGTTCTGCAGCACCATGGACTCGAACTTGCGATAGGCCTGCGGGACCTTGGTCCCGGCGACATGGGTATTGGCATTGGCAAGGCCCGCCTGGGTGGCGGCGCTGTTCATCGCATCCACCGTCGCGCCGAAGCCGTTGCCGTTTTCGGCAAGGCTGGTGGCAGCAAAAGCGGCCCGGTTGGCGGCAAGCTTGGCCTGCGCGGCCTCGACATCGGCGGGATTGGCGGCCTTGACGACATCAAGGACCAAATCACTCGGAGGCGAAATAGCCATGTCACGTCTCCTTCTGCTCTCGCATGCACTGAAAACGAGCGGCTCAGCGCTCGTGTCAGGGCATGTCGAATCAAACTGTCAAAACGGATCGGCAACCCAACGCTGCGAATCCTGTTCCATGATCGCGATGATTATGGTTTTTGAACCTTGCTGGAGGCTGGCGTTGCACCGGCGAAGCGCTGGTCGATGATGTCGTAGACGCCATTGTCGTCCGCCTCCCGCGTTTCCAGCTCGCGGGCATCCTTCATGTGCTCTTCCAGCCTGTCGCCCTTGGTGCGCTCCTGCTGGACCTTCATCTGAATGAGCGTCTGGATGCTTTCCAGTTGCTGGTCCCGGATCATCAGGCGGCCATAGCGCTCGGCGTAATGGATCGAGAATGCCATGTGAACGGGATCAACGGAGCCGATGGCGACCATGACCCGCTCCATCGATTCGGTGACTTCCGACCGCTGTCGGGTGGTATCGGCCAGCTCGCTTTCCGCCATCCGTTCCAGATGGCGCTGTACCGCGACGAGGCGCTTCAGTTTTTCGGACCGGTTTTTCTCAGCCATCGCTACCTACCCGCCGGTCGCCTTGTTCCGGCTGCACTCGAATCGGTGTTCGCCCTTGTGTCATTACGGCTAATGCCCGTTGAAGACAGTCAGGAACGCATTGGAAAACTGACTGACCAACGCCGCAATACTGACATAGAGCATGAACAGCCCTCCCATCAGCAGATAGGGCGTGGAAATGAAATAGATCGGGATCTGCGGCGCCAGCTTGTTGATGAAACCGATCGAAATCTGAAACATCAGGCCGTAAAGCAGGAAAGGGCTTGCCAGCCGCAGCATGATGAAGAAGGTCGTCGCAAGCGTGTCGGTGATGGAAATCAGTGCCGCGCGCGGCTCGATATGTCCGCCGAAAGGAATGACCGAATAGGAATCGACCAGCGCCTGCAAAACATAATGGTGAAAGTCCAGAATGAAGAGGATCATCAGCCCGCAAAAACTAATGAGGCTGGTGAGCGATGTTTCATTCGATTCCTCGACGAGGTCGGCACCGCCGGGCGCATTGAAGCCGATCAGCATCGATATGACCGTGCCGGTAAACTGCAGGCCCAGCGTGTAGATGCGAGCCATCATCCCATACATCAATCCGATGACGGTTTCGGTAAAGATGAGGCCGATATAGTTCGCATCGCCCTTCGACACCTCAGGATAGATCGTGTTCCAGAGCAACGGCAGGATCGCCATCGTCAGGGCCGCGGAAAGCAACAGCCTGATCTGCGGGGGAACGCGGCCGGAGGAAAATCCCGGGAGGACCATCATGCAGCCGCCGATGCGGCAGAAGGCGACGAACAGCGCCAGAATGGTCCCCTGGGGGTCTGATATCATGAAATCGAACCTAGAATCTTGATCTCGATCCCCTTGGCCAATTCCACATGCGACAGGACCGGAAGCGTCGCGAACAGGCGTTCGATGATCATGCGCACATAGGAGCGCGTTTCCGGCGACGTGACAAGAACGAAGGGCATGCCCCGGTCCATGTATTCACGGATAACTTTGCCCGCCTGCTCGCTGAACTCTTCCAGGCTGCGCGGATCGATATCGAATTCGACGACTTCGCCCTTCTGGTCGCGCTTCAGCGCCTGATGGAAGATGAGGTCCCATTTGCTGCCCAGGCGCAGGACACGCAGCACTCCGTTATCGGCCAGATCGCCGCAGAGCTGCTGTGCCATGCGGACACGCACATGCTCGACGATCTGCTCGGTCTTGCGCACATGCGGCGCCAGTTCCGCAACGGCTTCGAGGATGAGATGCAGGTTACGGATCGAGACACGCTCGGCGAGCAGCAGCTTCAACACCGCCTGCAGGCCGGAATAGGACATATGCGACGAGCAGATTTCGTCGGCGAGCTTCTTGTATTCCGGATCGAGACGGTCGATCAGGACCTTCACGTCCTTATAGGACAGCAGCGCCGGCAGGTTGTTGCGGATGACTTCGCTCATATGGGTGAGCACGACGGAGACATTGTCGATTGGCTGGAAGCCCTCGCGCTTCAGATCCTCGGCAAAGGCTTCGAGGACAGAGAAGGCCGGCATGCCGAAAGCGGGTTCGCGGATCTCGTCGCCCGGGACGGTCGGCTTGCGGCCGGAGCCGGTGACGACGAGCACTTCGCCGACGCGCAGCATGTTGGAGGCGATCGTCGTGCCGTGGATGCGGATCTGGTACGACTTGTCGGCAATCGCCATGTCGTCGATCACCTTGATCTCCGGCACGACGAAGCCGTATTGCGTCGCGAACTTCTTGCGCATCTTGCCGACGCGGAAAGCCAGTTCCTGATGGGCGCCGAGCAGACGGGTGGAGACGATCTTGCCGAGCGCCAGTTCGATCTCTGCGGTCTTCAGCACCGATTTGACCGAATCCTTTTCCATTTCCTTCGTCTGCATCACCTTCTGCTCTTCGGCGTCGCGGCGAAGCTTGTTCTCAGCTTCGATCTGGCGCGGAATGAACCAGGCGCCGGCGGCCATCAGACCGCCGAGGAAAACGAAGGGAAGGAAAGGCATGCCAGGCATGATGGCCAGGATGCCCATGAGGACCGCAGAGACGGCGAGCGCGCGCGGATAACCGCTCAGCTGATTGACGACGGCCTGGTCGGTCGAACCAGAGGTGCCACCGCGCGAAACGAGGAGGCCGGCAGCGAGCGAAACGATGAGGGCCGGCATCTGCGACACCAGACCGTCGCCGACGGAAAGCTTCACGAAAACGTCCGCAGCCTGGCCGATCTGCATGCCATGACGGAAATAGCCGATGATGATGCCGCCGAAGACGTTGATGCAGGTAATCAGAAGACCGGCAACCGCGTCACCACGTACGAACTTGGACGCACCGTCCATCGCACCGAAGAAGGAGCTTTCCTCTTCCAGTTCGCGGCGGCGACGCTGCGCTTCCTTCTCGTCGATGAGACCGGCCGAAAGGTCGGCGTCGATCGCCATCTGCTTGCCGGGGATGGCATCCAGGGTAAAGCGGGCGCCGACTTCGGCGATACGCGTCGCACCCTTGGTGATAACGATGAAGTTGATGGTGATGAGGATGAGGAAGACGATCAGGCCGATGACGAAATCGCCCGACATGACAAGGCTGGAAAAACCGGCAATGACGCCGCCGGCGGCATCATGCCCTTCATAACCGTGCGAAAGGATGACGCGGGTCGTGGCGATGTTCAGCGCCAGGCGCGTCATCGTGGCGATCAGCAAGATCGTCGGAAAGGACGAGAATTCCAGCGGCTTCTTTATCCAGAGCGCCACCATGAGGATCAGCACGGAAAAGGCGATCGAGAAAGCCAATCCAAGGTCGATCAGAAACGGCGGAATCGGTAGGAACAGCACGCACAGGATGACCATGATACCGAGGGCAAACCCGATATCGCGGACGCTAGGATTGGCTTTGGGGAGTGCTATTGCGGGTGGTTGTGCCATCGACCGGTTCCGTCTCTTCATGAGAGGAGGCAAGCGGCTGAACCGCCTGCCCTATTGGAACCGACCTCTAAAGGCCGAAGCTTGCGCGAGCATGGCCGATGCCATCGATGCGCGCGATCCGGAGGCCGAAATGGCCTTCAGATTTATCCTAGAAACCCGATTGAATGCGGGAGAAGACGAGATTGGTGAAGATTGAAATCTGCGCACCGACGAATGGCGCCGAGATGCCGATCGTGACCATGACGGCGACGATCTTCGGAACGAAGGTCAAGGTCGCCTCCTGCACCTGGGTGAGCGCCTGAATCAGCGCGATGACCAGACCGACGACCATGGCGGCGATGACAGCCGGACCGGAAGCCACAAGCACTGTCCAGATTGCCGCCTGGAAAATATCCAATGCATCGGCTTCATTCATAATCTGTCCGCTCCCGGTTCAGCGGCACGTCATGTGCCGCTGGTCTGATCCGTATTCGACGACGAATCACTGTTGCTACTATCGCTCGACGTGGGCGAGGTATCAATGGTCGTGCCCGCCGGAGCGATCGTCACGCCGGCCTGGATCAGAATCTTGTCGCCGGCATTAGTTTCGGCAATGATACCGTCCGTATAGACGCTTACCTGCTTGATCGTGCCGGTGGTCTTGCCGTCGGCGCTCATGATCTGCTTGCCGATGTAATCCGAGGCCTGCGAGATCCACTGGTTCTGCAGCACGGTTTCCAGATGCGAGTTCGTCTGGATCTGCTGCTCCACCTGGGAGAAGCTCGCCAGCTGGGAAATCTGCTGGCTGGCATCCATCGGACTGGTCGGATCCTGGTTCTTCATCTGCGCGATGAGGAGCTGCAGGAAATCGTTGTAGTTCAAAGTAGCCTTTGAGGATGCGGCGGCAGCATTGCTGGCAGTGTTCGGAGAGTTGGTGCTGCTGGCGACGCTGTCTACCGCTGCCATGGAGCGATCTCCCGGCGGATGTGCTCGATCGTTGCCGCCGGCATTTCCTGGCTGTTCAGAATCTGATCCTCTATCGCGTACAGGCTGCGGATCGCCTTCAGCGCGTCAAAGGCGCGGCCGGTGGAGACAAGCCCGTCGATGCGCTTGAGTTCCGCCAGCACTTCCTCATTGTGGAAGCACGACAGCAGCATGACGATCGATTTGCGGAACATCGCCGTCGACTGCTCCTTGCCCTCAGGATTGATAAGGATCATCTGCGCGATGAAATAGAGCTGGCGCAGAGGCGTTGTCGCCTCCTCGGGCTGAAGCACGTGGTTTTCGAGCAGGAATGTCACATCATTCAGGAATTCCAGAGCAACCTTGCGATCGACACGCAGGACGGCCCCGTTGATAAAGATCTTTTCCCCGGCTTTGAGCGATATGCGAAGCGTACTTTTCATTTAAGTCCATCCCTGATGATGGTGGTGACATCTATGATGCCTTGATAATTTTCCGACTGGCGCAGCCGAATTCGATCGCATTCCTTCAAAATCCAGATGGCGATCGAGATAAGGTTGGCACGCAGTTCGACATTGAGCTGGTTCTCCGGGCTTTTAAGGTCGTCGACGAAGCTCACCCATACGCGACGCGTATAGAAGAGAGCCTCGATCGCTTCACGACCGTATTTTTCCGCATCGCGGGCCGCGGAGAGAAGAGCTATCGACCGGTCCAGAACTTGCCGTTCTCGTTCCTTGGCGTCGGCCACAGCGTCCTGCATGACTTCCGCATATGAGAACTGATACATTCATGCATCCTTCCTGGTCATTACATCCCTTTGATCATCAAAGGTAATTTACAAGGCTTAACTGCTGGATCTTGGAAACAATAGTGTAAGCCGTTTGGAGTTGCGTCTGGAGACTGTTGACCTTGGTCGACGCCTCATAGGGATCGACCCCGGTCAGATCGCCAATGCTCGTGGTGAGAATGGTCTTCTGAGCGTTGAGCGTCGTATTCGCATCCGAAAGGCGCGACTGCGACAGGCCGAGCTGGCTTGCCTGGCTGTTCAGCCCGTCAACCGACTGACGCGTATAGCTGATGGCCTGCTTCGTGACCGCGTTCACGGCGCTCTGATTGAGACCGGGAGGCGTGCCCATGAGCGCGTTGGTCACGCTGGTCGCCAGCGCCAGATACCGAATGCCGGACGAATTCGCATTCGTCGAGCTTTCGATGACTTCCGAATTGCTGATACGACTGGTCATATTCTGATCGGACGCACTCGACCAGCTCGACCAGCTGGGGTCGGACGTGAACATCGGCTCGACCTTGGTCTTGATGAAATCCGTTATCTGGTCTGCGGATATGGTCGCTGCGGTTACCGCCGGCGACTGAGCGGCCATGTAGGTCGTCAGTGCCGATTGAATAGCCGCGTTCGTTGTAGCGGATTGATCCGTCATCGGCTGAACGTCGGTGTTGGTTCCGGCAAAGAGATACTCGCCGTTCACCATCGTATTGGCGGAAGCGATGACGTTCGACAGGGTCGATGACGCCGCCTGCTGCGCCAGGGCGACGCTGCTGCCGTCGGTGTTGCCGCTCAGCGCCACCAGTTGATCCATCAGCTTCTGCGCCTGCGTGCCCATGCCGGTCAGGGCGGTCTGCGAGGTTGTCATCCGCTGGTTGGCAATGGAATTGCTGCTGAGGATCGAGTCGATACGGGACACTTCCCGCGTCAGGTTCACATTGAGCGACGTGCTGCCGCCGAGCGAAACACCGATATCGGCGTAAACGCCAGTGGTCGCCTCCGTAGAGGCGCTCGTCATCTCATTTTGCGCCTGGCGGACGGTCTGCCGCATGGCATTCTGAATGGCTGTGCTCGAAATGAAAGAGAGTTTCATGGCTTAGCTCGCAAGGTCCAGTACAGCTTGAAGCATCTGGTTGACGGTGTTCAGTATCTTTGTTCCAGCCTTGTAGGACTGCTCAATATCCATCATCAGTGTCAGCTCTTCATCGAGACTGACACCGGTCGCATTCGAATAGGCGCCCGAAGAGCGCGAAAGAGCGGCGGACGTATTTTCCGCCGCGGTCGTCGCCGTGCTGCGCTGGCCTTCCAACCAGCCAATGGAGCTGGCTGAATAATCCATCAGGCTGGCATTGGTGCTGGAGCCTGCGGTAGGATCGAACGCCATCTTCGCATTCATTGCCGTAATGAAGGCATCAAGCTGTGTGGAATAGCCGCTGCCGCCGCTGGTATTCTTCGTATAACCGGTCTCAGTCGCGCTATTATTGATACCACCATCCCGCAGCAACGTGGGGTCGCCACCTTGGGATGTGATTAATTTCGAATTAACGGTGATCGAGCCGGCCAAGCCAGTGACCGCGGTCCCGCTGGCAGGAATAGTGCCGCCACTCCAGGTAAAAAGACCCGGCAATGTGGGCTTGGAAGGATTGCTGTTCGTTTCCGCAAAGACCGTAACCAACCCTCTGGCGATCTCATCGAGCTGCTTCTGGTAGGTCGGCGCAACGTCGTCGCGGATTTGAAGCGCCGCCTGCAGAGTGCCCTGCGCCGTCGTGTTCGCACTCTGGCCCGGGGTCAGAGCAACGCCGTCGATATAGACGCTGTTGCCGGGGACCGGAGTGGCCGCTATATACGTATCCGTCGACTTGAACGTCACCGTGCGCGGAATGGTCTCGAACAGGGTCGTTCCACTGCTGGTATAAAGCGCCATGTCGTTGTTGCCGCGCGTCACCGTCGTCACGCCAACGATCTTCGAGATCTGGTTCAGGATCGAATCGCGCTGATCCATCGCGTCGGCAAGCGCGCTCGACGTGGGACTGGCAGCCGCCGTGGCCGATTTTACCGCCTCGTTGGCCGTCTGGAACTGCTTGAGAAGGCTATTCAGCGTATCGACGTCGGACTTGATCTGCTTGTCGGCGTCGGCGCGGGCGCCCTGTACCGCCGTCGTGGCATTGTTGAGAGATGTGGCCAGGCTCTGGGCTGCATTGATCGCGGATTGGGCCGCCGTGGCATTGGACGGCGATCCGGCGTAGTTTTGCATCGCATCCTGAAATGCAGACAGATAGGTCGCCGGCGCAATTTCGTTGTCGTTGCCGCCAATCGTTGCCGACTGAAGATTGCTGTAGGCGTTCAGGAGCAGTTGCTGCGCCGAATCCGACGACGCCGAGCTGAGATAGGCCTTCTGCAGTGCAGGTTCGCTGCTGCGCGAGATTTGCACAACCTGTGCGCCGGCCATGTCGGTGGTCAACATTGCCTGGCGCCGCGAGTAATTCGTATTGTTGGCGTTGGCGATGTTGTTCGACACCACGCTGCTCTGCGTGCCGGTATTATTGAATATTGCCTGCGCGTTGTTGAGAGCTGTTGTAAGCGACATGACTGACTCGATACCCTATTCGTTTAGCGCGGCAGATCGGCCGAGGACGCTGGAAATGTCGGAATAGCCTGTCGGAGCGAGGCCGGCGAAATAGACCAGATTGTCGTGGGCAACGGACGGACGGCTCCCCCAGAGAATCCGCGCACATTGATACGGCGGTCAGAAGCGGCGCTGAGGCGGGCTGCCTCTGCACTCACTTCCGCAAACGCGGTCTCTCTGCTGCCGAAATTCCTCATCTGGAATCCTCGTTATCCTTCATACGACTGAGAGTAGGTGGCGGGCCTTGCGTGAAGCTGTCTGAGAAAACGAAAAAACGATCATCGCGAAAAGCGTCGTCGCAAGTCTCGTGCGAGAGGAATGACCGCTCGTTATTATGCCATGGATGGTAAGGGAAGGCGCACTTATTCTTGCTGTGATTGTCCCGCGCACTGCAAAAGAATAAGCCCGGAAATCAAGGGATTTCCGGGCTTATCAGCAGGCTTTAACATCTGGAATGCACGACTGGCAGTATCAGCTCCAGTCGATGCAGTAACCAAGGAAGCGTTTGGAATCGACCGGATCGAAACCGAGCTTCTTGCGCAGCTTCTTGCGCAGCTTAGAAATATGGCTTTCGACGACGTTCTCTTCGACTTCCTCGTCGAAGATGCCGTAAATGGCGTTGAAGATCTGGGTCTTCGTCACGCGGCGGCCGCGATTGGCGATCAAATATTCGAGGATGCGGCGCTCGCGGCGCGGCAGGGCAAATACGGAACCGTTTATTTCCGGATCGCGGCCATCGGCGAAGACGCGGATGGGGCCGATATCGGTATAGTTGTTGATCGCCTTCAACCGGCGGCGGATCGCCGCCGCCCTGGCCAGGATTTCGCGAGGATGGACCGGCTTGCGAACGACATCGTCCACGCCGCAATCAAAGAGTGCAAGCGTGGCTTCCAGCGAGGGCTGGTCGCTGACCGCGATGACAGGTGCCGCCGTCCGGTCGCGAATCGCCCTCGGAAGCTCGAGCACTTGCTGCCCCTGTCCGATCAGGAAGGCTTCGACCGCGGCAATGTCGCCCTCTGCCGCGGTCGAGACCCATTCGCTAAATTCACGCGGATCAAATCCCGTCGAAGGGATGCCCTCGCGCCCAAAGAGTGATGTGTATCCGTCTTTAACGAGCTCTCGCTCATCAACCACTACGATCATTCGTCCGCCTCCGAATCAGTGTGGTGTTTCGATGACCTATGGGTACGAATCGGGCGAATCACGAACAACTGTCGGAAATGAGTGACGGAAATTAATAATTGATTAACCATAAGGGTGCGATTTGCACTAGATGTAGTATGTGCTTGGCGTTTTACACCGATAAAAAACCTGTTAGCAAGCGTATGATTAACATTTCCATTTTAGGCAAAACCACGGCAGTCAACCGCTTCGATTGGGTTAGCGCTGGCTAACCGGATACCGTACTCAACCTATGGGTGCCTAATCCCGACAAAACGTCGCCGCGTTTGGCGTCCATTTTCCGTAACCGGTGGCGACCAGATTGGCGATCACGCGGCAGACATAGACCTTCTGGGCGGGGTCATTGTTCGGGCCAGCATGGTATCTTGCTACCGCCATAGTCCAGGTCTCATGCCTGTCATGCAGATTGCGGAGAAACTTTGCGGCATATTCGACATTGCTGCGCGGATCGAACATTGCGTCGACGGAAGCAAAGTTTTCGCCATGAAAATACTGATTGATCTGCATGCAGCCGACATCGATGAGCTTTGCCCCACTCTGCCGTGCAGCGGCAAATACCTGCAGGGCGGCGCCTTCCGACGGCGGGAAGATCGGCCGTCCCTCGACATTGAGCGCATAGGGATAAAGCGACCCTTTACGACCGGTTTCCGTCAGACCGACGGAATAAAGGATCCCTTCCGGTATTCCGTATTTTGCGGCAGCGGACTGGATTTCCCGTTCACAAAGACCCGCGGCACCGTTGTCCGGCGGCGCCGGATTGCCTGATGCCTGGACCTCAGAGGTAAACCGCACCAGAGCGAGAACGCTGCAGGCCACCACCAGTGCCATCCTCAACGCTGCGCTCACCCGAACTGCGATTGCCATCGTTTCCATTTGCCTGCTGCCCTGAGTAATTCTGGCCCCTGGAGCGCGCGTCGCCCCCCTGCCCCTGGTTCAACAGGGACTGCTGCTGCGGCTGGTTCGATCCGGAGTTGCGGCCGCCGTCCGACTGCTGGTCGGCATTGGACGCCAGGGTGACGGTGATGTTATCGACCTGATAGCCTTGTGCGCGCAGCGCATCGACCATGCGGCTCTGATCGGCATGAAGCTGCCTGTAGGCTTCGCCGGTCTGCACCTTCAGATCGACGCTCAGCTGGTCTCCCGAAAGCCGCATGGTTGCCGTAACGTCGCCGAGATTGTCCGGACGTAGCTGGATCTTCAGCGTGTTGACGACCTTGCCGGTGCTCGTCAGGTTTGCGGCATTGGAAAGCGCCGAGCCCGGCTGCATCGCAGCCGACCATTCGCGGTCGCCCCCGAGACTCCCAGCGACCAATGCCGAGTTGGTGGCAAGCCCGAGATAACGACGCGAATCCAGTACGGTGACTGCCACCGCATCGCCGCCCGCAGCAGCGCCGACTTTGACATCGGCAACGTCATCACCGCTCTTGCTGATCGACAGGTCGAGCGCACCGCCGCGGCCATCCGCCCGCGCCAGGCGGAACGTCTGTGCGACATCCGTTCCCTTGCCGTCATCCGGCAACGTCACAGCCGTGTCTGCGGCATCATTCGCAAATGCTGCCTTGCCTGATGACAATGACTGGACCTTGGCATCGTCTGCCGTCTTGCCTGCCTGGATCGCGCTACCCTGTGCCGTGCTAACCTGTGTCGCAACGACGGGCGGCGCAACGTTCAGCAGGGACAGGGCATCGGAAATCGTATTGGCCGGCAGGCTGCCTTGCGTCGACGCAGACTTACCGTCATCCGCCGCCTGGGCATCCTTTCCATCCTTCGCGCCAGACGTCTTGCCGTCGCTCTTGACCGGCGCCGTCTGACCGTCCGTGGTCGCGACATCGGCCAACTGCTGCGCGATCTCGGCAAGCTGGTCGAGTGCGGCAGACTGCACCGGCACTTTGGCCGTATCGGTCGTAGGCATGGCCGGGTCTGTGGCTGCCGTAGGCTGATCGGCTCCGGTGGATGTTGCGCCGGCCTCACCCGCCGCTGCCGCTGTATTCTGCAGCGCGATCAGCGATTTCGAGAGCGAGACGGCGCCGGCAGGCTGCGAAACTTTCGCGCCCTTGGCCAGGCCGGCGAGATTGGAAAGGTTGGCTCCGGAGGTATCGATCATCCCAACTCCGGCCTTGGTGCTGTCGTCGACGGAGAGAGCTGCCGCGGAGGAATTTCCCACGACCGTCTGTGCCGCACTTGCATCCTTATCGGCAGTCGTGTCCGCATTGGCGGAGGTATCGGCACCGGCATCGGAGCTTGAAGATTTGCCGCCATTGCCGAGCGAGCTCGTCAGCGCATCAATAAAACCCTTGCCGTCATCCTGCTTCGCCGAGCGGCCGCCTTTGGCAACCGCACGAATATCCACCCCCGATGGGGCGCCGGACACACCAATGTCGTTCATATCAATGACTTTCCTGCTTCAACAGGCCGTCGATGGCATCCAGCTTCGAGCGGCTCGTCGTGACGAATGCGTTGAACGAAGAGTCGGCCTCCTGCCGCCCTCCCTCCGGGGCGGGAGCCGCGTTTGCCGAGGCTCCCTGCTCAACACCCGCCGTGCCGGGAGATTGGCCTCCCGCTTGATTCGTCACAGCAGCATCGTGTTCAGTCTTCTGTTGGTTGGGCAGGTTAGGAAAACTGCCTTGCCCGAGGCTTGCAGCATCGGGTGTTCGCAATATCTCCGCCGCGACGGCCTTTGCGGCGTCGCGCAATGCGCGGTCGCGCGCATTCAGCTCGCCCGCCGGCATCTGGTTCACATCGTCGATCGCCGCCTTCAGTTCGGGCGTGGATATGCCCGCCACGCCGCCATAGAAATTAGCCAGCGCACCAAAGGCATCGCCGCCGTCATTGGAGATCGCCTGGGCACGATTGGCCGCCAGCGCGGCAAGATCGGCCTTGCCGGCGATCGCGGCCCGGCGCGCCATGCGCAGATAGATCTCCCGCTGTCTCGGCGGGTCCATGAAGGACAGGATGTCGACGATGTCCTGCTGCTTCACGCCGGAATCGTGGTCCACCACCAGCTGCACGAAAAGATCGGCAAACTGGCTGGCGTAAGGCGAATGCAGAAAGCGCCGCGTATAACGCCGCGCATAATCTAATCCTTGCGGCACCATGCCCGCGTCGGCGCACAAAGCCAGCGAGCGGCGCAATGCCGATTCCTCCACGATCGTGCCGGGTGCCATCAATCGCGCCCAGTCGTAGAGAGGCAAGGCTGCCTTGGCATTCTTGCCCGACATGACATTGCCCGCAACTAGCGAGAGGTAGGGGCCGATCGGCTTGCCGCGATACTCCTTGGAGATGTCGACAAGCGTGTTGACGACAAGCAGACCCTTGCCGTTCAGATATTTCCTGAGCACATCCGCAACGCGATTGTCGAAATTGCCGTTGACGTCGCGTGACATCAGATATTCGAGCGTTTCGGGGTTGCCGCCGCTCATGGCGTAGATGAGAGCCGCATCGACGTTACGACTGTCCTCGAAGACGGATTTGTCCGCGCTGCGCAGCCGCTCATCTATGGTTCCGAGCAGAAAGCGCTGCATCTCTGCGGCAGAACTGTCGCCCGCGACAACGGAATCCTGTACGAATTCGAGCGAGCGCAGCATCTTGTAGAGCGGCAGACCGTCCTGTCTCTCAGCACTCGCAACCCCAGACATCAGCATGCCGAGGGTGAGCGTGAGCGCAAGGCGATGACGATGCTGTTTGCGCGCCATGAACTATCCCTGCTTGCCTTGACCGGACTTGCCCTTGCCCGAAGCCGGCTTGACGGGAGCTTGCGTTCCCGAGGCTGCGGGGTCCGTCGCCGCCTGAGTAGAGGGACTCGCAATCAGGATCTCGATACGGCGGTTCGCATCGTTGAATGGATCGTCGGGCAACTTCAAACGCCGGTCCGCGAAGCCGGACACCTGCACAACCCGCTTCTCATCCAGCCCGCCGCTGGTCAGCATGTAATAGGCGCTCTGGGCGCGATCGAGCGACAGACGCCAATTGTCGTTGCGGCCGCCGACAAGATAGGGGCGCCCATCGGTGTGGCCGCGGATCAGGATCGATCCCTTACGCTCCGCGAGAAGCTTGCCGATCTTCTCCATCGCCAGCACCATCTCGCGCCGGGGAACCGCGGAACCGATATTGAACATCGGATCGTTGGTCTGGTCGGAAATCGTGACCAACACCCCGCCTTCAGCAGCAGTCACCTGCAACCCTTCGGCCAGTTGGCCGGCAACGCCCTTGATCTCAGCCTGAATTGCCTGTTGCAGATCCTTGGCTTCCTGCTGCTGCGCTTTCGTCGGCTGAGCATCCCTGTTTGCAGGCAAAGCGGCATTGTCTTCAGGGGTGGATGCACCGCTTTGCGTGCCGGCCTTGGCAACCTGCTGAGCCTGCGTCTGTTTTTCCTGCGCCTTGCCGGCCGCCTGCTGCTCGCTCACCGTCGGCTGTTGTTCGGGCGTTTGCGGCTGATCGGCCGGCTGGCCGTTGTCCGCAGCCGTTGCCTTCGACAAGGCGACGACTTCACCCTTGGGCGATTGATCCGACTTGGCGGACTGTTCCTCGTTCGCCTTCTTCGAAGCGCTGGAAACCTGCACCTGCTTGGTCCAGAAATCCGGATCGAACGGATCTCGATAGGCCTGGCCGCCATCCGCACCTGTCGCCGGACCCGATTGGGCGGCACCGCCCTCGCCCTTGGCGCTGACATTCGCCTGCTGACCGACTTCCTGTGCGATCTCGGCTAGGACCGAATAGGGATTCTCGAAGAAATCCGCCTCGGAGTAATTCGTCTGATCGCCCGATGTCGAGGTCAGATCCTCGCCGGTCTTGGCTGATTTGCCGTCATTCGGCTTTTCCTGCGGCTTGTCGGACTTCTGCTGGTTCTTTTCGCCCTGGGCCTGATCGACGGGCTTCTTGAGGCCCTTTTCCGTGGGCTTCTCGTCGGCAAGCTTGATGGGATTGAAATAGGAGGCGACCGAGGCCTTCGTTTCTTCGTTGGCGGCGTTCACCAGCCACATGACGAGGAAGAAGGCCATCATCGCGGTCATGAAGTCGGCATAGGCGATCTTCCAGGCCCCACCATGGCCGCCTTCGTGATCGCCGCCGCGGCGCTTGACGATGATAATCTCGTGCTTGCCGTGATTTTGATCGCCGTCGCTCATTTCAGGATCTCTCTCAGACTAGCGGCCCAGGCGGACATACGGGTCACGAGAACGCTCTCGCCGATGGTGACGGTGAGATCGACATCATTGGCCTCGATATGCCGCAGCAGCGCACCGTCGTCGCCGAGGCGGCTATGGAGAACCTCGAAGAGATGGCGCGGACCAGTGACCGAGATCGGCCCGACGCTGCCGTCGAGGATCGAAGCTTTGACCAGCTCGGCAAGATCGCCGACCGCCCTGGTCGTCAGCGTCTCTGTCATGATCGGCGCAAGGATGCCGGCGGCTTCCGTGCTGATCGCCTGCCCGAGCATTATGGCGACGCGGTTCATATCTGCCGCGATCTTTTCCGCCGCCTGCTCTTCGTAATGTATCCGCAGCGCATCCATTTCCGCGCGGAACGACTGGGCCATGGCATCGATTTCGGCCTGATGCTTCTGCGTCAGTTCCTGCGTCGCCGCCTCATGCCCCTCCGCATAGGCAGCGCGACGCTCTGCCTCGACATCAACGGGCGGCTCGCCTGGAATTTCAGCAAATTCGATCGGCTCCGGAAAGGCCATATCCTCGACATGCGACGGAGGAACCTGTTCGGCGCTGAAATCCTTGAGATATCGAGATAGTGCCAAGCTCACGCGCGCATCTCCCCATTCGCGCCGCAGAGGCGCTGCAAGTCGATGCCGGCAGCCGGCCAATCCATTTCCATTCTCAAAACGTCGATCATCACGCTTCCGGTTTCCATCATCAGGCAACAGCGTCCGGGACCAATGTCACCGGCACCTTACGCAACCAAGGCATTGCAAAGGACCGTAGGCAGTCAAACTTGTGCGAGGATGAATGCGATGCGGCATAGCCGATCCGAGTTCTGCCCGACGGTCATTTCGATTGAAGGATGATCAGAATCTTGCTCGCCATGCTGTTGGCGATCGACAATGTCTGAACACCCATCTGCTGCGCTGTCTGCAGGGCACTCTGCCGCACCGAGGCCTCTTCCATGTTGGTGTCGACCAGGTCGCCGACGCTGCTCTTGATGGCGTCGCCAAGCTTGGAAATATAATCCGACTGGTCGGTGATATTGGACGACATCAGACCCAAGGTCGAATCGGCAGACGTTGCCGATTTCAGGAGCGAATTGGTGACGTTGATCATGTCGGTCAATTCGTCGTCCGTCGTGCTGCTGGAGATCGAGATCTCCGTTCCACCTGATGGCGTCGAACCGCCGCTGGCGGCAAGGAGATAGTAGTTGCGAGCCGTCCCGCCGCTGGTTCCCGGAACGCCGAGTGTGCTTGCGTCGACATTCTTCGTCAACAAACCTCGCGCCGGTTGCGCGGTATCGATCATCAGGGTTTGGGAGCTGTCATAATCGATCGTCGTAAAATTGATCTGTCCGCCTGTGCCCCGCGTGAAGTTGCTGATCACCGATTGCTGCGTATTGGCTTGCTGCTCGGTGTTGTAGAGCCAGTTCTCACCGGAGAAGGATGCTGATTGGGCAACGGATTGCAGCTGGCTCTTGAGCTGCTGGATATCGGCGTTGATCGCATTCTTGTTTGTGCCCGATTCCTTGGCCGAAACCAGTTTGGACTGGATCTGGGTCAGCAGGCTGACGACCGTATCCATGGCGGTGGATGCGGTATCGACCTTCGAGGCGCCGAGACCAAGCGCGTCCGTGATCGTGGAAAGGCTGCTTCGGTCCGAGCGCATGGTGGTCGCCATCGACCAATAGGTGGGATCGTCGCTCGCCGTTTGAATGCGGTAACCGGACGAGACCTGCTGCTGCACGACATCGAGATCTTTGTTGATACCGCGCAGCACGGTCAGCGCCGCCGACGTGGAAGGATTCGTCGTCACATTGCTCATCTGAAAATCCGTAATTCCATTGGAACTGGCAAGCCGGACCGATCCGGCAGCAACGATTGGCCTCATGCCCACCAGCGGGAAACATCCCAGCACGGCCCGTCGCTGAAGCGCGGCCCGGCAACCGCTTGGTAGGAGAACGAACGCCGGACCTGCGCATAAACTGCAAATCAATTAGCGGCAACGTTAACAAAAGCTTATACGCGGCGACAAGAGGGAAATGCCGCCGCGCGATCGCAACGCAAGCTCCGGTCAAGGCTCACTTGAAGAGAGCGAGAACGTTTTGTGCGCTCGAATTGGCAATCTGCAGCGATTGGATTGCCAGTTGTTGCTGGGTCTGCAGCGCGGACAGCTTGCTCGACTCCTCTTCCATGTTCGCATCGACGAGCTTGCCGACACCGGAATCAATGGTGTCGTGCAAGGTGGAAACGAAGCTCGTCTGCAGGTCGATGCGCGTCGAAAGCGAACCGAGTTGCGAGGCCGTGCTCGTCATAGCATCGAGAGCACCCTGAATGAGATTCATGGCCTTGCCGATGTCCCCGCCCGTCATGTTGGTGATATCGAGACTGAAGACGGAATAGGATGTACCGCTGATATTCTGCTGAGTGCCCAGAATACCGGAACTGGTATCGATCGTACCGCCGCTTGCGCCGAACAGCACGTTGCCTTGCGAACCGGTGTCGAAGGCGTAACTGGTGCTGTTGACGGAAACCGTGCCGTTATTATTGCGCACGAAGGAGGAAACAACGGAAGCCGAGGCGCCATTCGCCGCATACATCCAGTTTTGCCCGGAGAAGGATGCGGACTGTGCAATGCTTTCCAGCTGCTGCTGGAGCTGAGTAACCTCCTCCTGGATATCAGCCTTCGAAACACTGCTTTCGGTTGCCGCGACCAGTTTGTCCTTGATCTGTTGAACAACTGTAATGGCGTTGTCCATTGCGGCATATGCCGTATCGACCTTGGCCGCACCCAGGCCCAATGCATCGGAGACGGCGGAAAGCGCACCATTGTCGGAACGCATGGTTGTCGCGATCGACCAATAAGCGGCATTGTCGGCTGCCTTCGCAACCTTATAGCCCGAGGAAACGCGGCTCTGCGTATCCTGCAGATTCGTGTTGATGCCGCGCAGGGTCTGGAGAGCGGACATCGCCGCGTCGTTGGTGAGGATGCTGGTCATCGAAAAGTGCCCCTTATGGCTGACTTTGGAAGGGACATTCCGGTCTGCGGCCGGGAACGGCAATCAGCCTCATGCTTGTTAACCGGCTCTTAGGAGAGGTTAACCAACCGTTGCGTTAGCCGCAACTGACAGCAATAGAGTTAATAAAAGGTTAATGCCGCCTGCAAAAGTTAATGGAAGCAACTATTCCGCCGATGACCAGCAGGCAGTGCTTGCTTTGCCATTCCTTGAACAGGAAAGGAGCTGATCCGCCCGGCAGGCGCCGACATGCTATTTTCCATCCGCGCGGCCGTCTGAAGGAATGCAAGAAGCCACGTCAGCCTCGCGCCATCTTCGGCGTCGTAGATAGGCCAACCCGGTGCCGGGCAAAGAGGCCGCCATTTTATCGGTAGCGCTCCGATGACGGTGGCGATACCGGCGGCCGCATGCGAGGTTCAGATGTTCAGTTTGCAAGAGACCGGAGGGGCGGCGGTCGATCACCACGAGCGAACAAGTCTCGACCCCGACGACTGGCAGGCCCTGCGCAAGCAAGGCCACCGGATGCTCGACGACATGTTCGATCATCTCCAGACACTTGCAACGAAGCCAGTCTGGCAGCACGCTCCCTCTCCCGCTCGCGCCAAATTCGATGGACCACTGCCCATAGAAGGCAGCGATCTGGCTGACGTCCACGCCATTTTTCGGGACCACATCCTCCCCTATGGCAGCGGCAACATTCACCCGGGCTTCATGGGCTGGGTCCAGGGCGGTGGCACCGTTACCGGCATGCTCGCCGAAATGCTCGCCGGCGGGCTGAATGCCAATCTCGGCGGACGCGACCATATGCCGATCGAGGTCGAGCGCCAGATCGTCCGCTGGACGCGCGAGATCTTCTCGTTTCCGGAAACGGCAGGCGGTATATTCCTGACCGGTGCATCGCAGGCCAATTTCGTCGCGGTGCAGATCGCCAGATGCCGCAAGCTCGGCCGCGATGTTCGTGCAACCGGTCTGTCCGACGAATCCCGGCTCGTCGCCTATGCCTCGAGCGAAGTACATGGCTGCGTTCCCCGGGCCTTCGAAATGTCCGGCATCGGCAGCAATCAGCTCCGGCGCATTGCCGTCAACGAACTCGGCCAGATCGATATCGATGCGGTGGAACAAGCAATCCTCCGCGACCAACAGGAAGGCTTCACGCCGTTCCTCCTCATCGGCAGCGCTGGAACGGTCAACACCGGCGCGGTCGATGACCTCGTGGCCCTGCGCGGCATCGCCGACGCCCATAATCTTCATTTTCATGTCGATGGCGCGCTCGGCGCTCTTGGCGTTCTCAGCGAGGAGCTCGCGCCCTTGTTTGCGGGGATCGAAGCCTGCGATTCGCTCGCTTTCGATTTTCACAAGTGGGGTCAGGTACCCTATGATGCCGGCTTCCTCCTGGTGCGGGATAGCGAGTGGCAACGGCAAACCTTTGCTTCGGATGCCGCCTATCTGAGCCGCGCAGCGACCGGACTTGCCGGTGGGGACTGGTGGCCCTGCGACTACGGTCCGGATCTTTCCCGTGGCTTCAGGGCGCTGAAAACCTGGTTCACGCTGAAAACCTATGGCGTTAAAGCCTTGGGGGACGCAATGAGCGCCAATTGCAGGCTAGCCCGCCGACTGGCCGAGCGCATCGAACAGGAACCTGCCCTCAAACTACTCGCGCCCGTCGCCCTCAACATCGTCTGCTTCGCCTATGTCGGAGCCTCCGGAACGATGCCGGCATCGGTTAATTCCCACATTGTCGAGCGTCTCCACGCCGAAGGCCGCGTCGCCCCGTCCCTGACCCATCTGAACGGTCAGCCCGCAATTCGCGCGGCGATCGTAAACCACCGTACCCGACAAACGGATATCGATGCGCTCGTTCGGAGCGTTTTGACAATCGGCTCCCAACAGGATCTTCCGCAATGCTGATGACCAAAGCCCCCATCGCCGATCCGGCACTATTGAACATACCGGTTGGCGCCCGAATTCTCGGCATGCGGAGAATAGTCTCCCTCGTCTATGCCGGTTACGACGTGACCCCGCTCTGGAACGAGCTCATGCAGCGCGTAACGGCGGATCCGACCGCCGCCGCTGCATTTCTGGACATGGCCATCATCCTGCAGACGCTCGGCCGCAGTAATGAGGCTCGCCAGATTTTAAAGAATGCCGTGCAGATGCGCCGCGACTATTGCGTCGTCCATGGCAACGGGACTGGTCCGCGGATACTCGCTTTCGTGACCGAAGGCGATTTCATGGCCAATACGCCTATCGATTTTCTGCTGGCCGGCAGCGACTGCGTGCTGTGGCTGCATTACGTTGACCTGCAAACCTTCGCGCTCGTCGATCTGCCGGAGCACGACATCGCTTTCATGGCGATCGGGGAATCGACCGAAAACGCCCCTCTTCTCGCCCATATGCAGACATTGCTTGCCAAATTCGACGGTCCGGTGATGAACCGTAATCCGGGACTGATCGCGAGACTGACGCGCGACGGCGTCAGCGCCATGCTGGCGAATGAGCCCTCCATCCTTTCGCCCTTTACCTACCGCGTATCGCACGCCGATCTTATGGCCGTCGCCATGGGCGTGAAACGACTGGACGATTGCGCTCCGGGCCTTGACTACCCTTTGGTCGTGCGCCCGATCAGCACGCATGCCGGCAACGGCATGGAACGCATCACCGACTCCGTCGAGCTTGTCACCTTTCTGAAGGCTCAGCCCGCTCCGGAACTTTACGTCGCGCCCTTCATCGATTTTCGCGGTTCCGACGGCTTCTATAACAAGCAGCGCATCGTGTTCATCAACGGCAAGCCGTTCGCGAGCCACATGGCGCTCTCAGACCATTGGATCGTGCATTATCTAAGTGCCGGCATGGAGCAGAGCGCGGCAAAACGTGCCGTCGAACAGGCATGGATGGAAAATTTCGATCAGGATTTCGCCCTGCGCCACAAGGAAAGCTTCCTCGCTCTTTGCCGTCATATCCCGCTCGATTATTTCGGCATCGATTGCGCCGAACTTTCCGATGGACGCCTGCTGGTGTTCGAGCTCGATGTCGCCATGGTGGTCCACGACATGGATGATCCGGGCGTCTATCCCTACAAGCAGGCGGCAATGCGGAAGCTGTTCGATGGCTTCGTCGATGCCGCTAGGCAAAAGGCTGCCGCGGCCCTCGGAAAGGCGTCCTGAGCCGGTCGGTACCGATGCGCTGAGCCAAAAACGAAAACCGCGCCTTCCGGAGAAGGCGCGGCGAAGGCTTGTCTGCTACCATCGACCAACGCGCTGCGTTGGTTCTTCCTATTAACGGAAGAGCGACAGGATCGACTGGCTCGAAGAGTTGGCGATCGACAGAGACTGGACGGCCAGCTGCTGCTGCGTCTGCAGAGCGGACAGCTTGCTCGATTCCTGTTCCATGTTGGCGTCAACCAGCTTGCCGACGCCCGACTGGATCGAGTCGGAGAGCGAGGAAGCGAAGCTCGACTGCAGATCGATGCGAGCGGAGACGGAGCCCAGCTTGGAGCCGAGGCTGGTCATGGAGTTCATAGCGGTCTGAACCATGTTCAGGGCGCTGGAGATCTGGCCGCCCGTCATGTTGGTGATGTCGAGGCTGAAGACCGAAGCGCCAACCGACGCATCCGACGTACCGAGGATGCCCGAAGTCGTGTCGATCGTGCCACCGCTCGAGCCGAACAGAACGTTGCCGGTTGCGCTGGCGTCGAAGGCGTAGGAGGTCGTGCTGATCGAAACGGTGCCGTTGGTGCCGCGGATAAAGGACGAGACGACCGAAGCGGAGCCGCCGCTCGAAGCCATGACCCAGTTTTCGCCGTTGAACGAAGCCGACTGGGCAACGCTCTGCAGCTGCTGCTGCAGCTGGCCGATTTCTTCCTGGATGGACTTCTTGTCGACCGAAGCTTCCATGGCGGTGGCAAGCTTGTTCTTGATCTGGCCGACGATGTCGATGGCGCTGGTGACGGCGGTGGTTGCAGTGTCAACCTTTGCGGCGCCGAGGCCGAGAGCGTCGGAAACCGCGCCGATGGCACCGTTGTCGGACTTCATGCTGGTGGCGATCGACCAGTAAGCGGCGTTGTCGGAAGCCTTGGAGATACGCAGGCCCGAAGAAACGGCGCTCTGCGTCTGCTGCAGGTTGGAGCCGATGCTGCGCAGCGTCTGGAGAGCGGCCATTGCGGCGTTGTTGGTAAGAATGCTCGTCATGATATTTGCCCCTTTGGCAGTGGTTAAATAAGGGACATTCCGGACCTAAACCGGTAACGGCATTCAGCATCATGCCTGTTAACCAAAATCGTTAAGGTTAACTCGCCGCTTCGATGGTCCTAAGAAACAGCAATATAGTTAAGAAAAGCTGAACTGGCTTGAGGCAGAAAATATAAAAAAAACCGCACCTTAGGTAGGTGCGGTTAACTTGTTGTTTAGGATTTTCGACCAGCGCGGAGCGCTGGGGCTTCCTATTAACGGAAGAGCGACAGGATCGACTGGTTCGAGGAGTTGGCGATCGAGAGCGACTGGATAGCCAGCTGCTGCTGCGTCTGCAGAGCGGACAGCTTGCTCGATTCCTGTTCCATGTTGGCGTCAACCAGCTTGCCCACACCCGACTGGATCGAGTCGGAGAGCGAGGAAGCGAAGCTCGTCTGCAGATCGATACGGCTGGAGACGGAGCCCAGCTTGGAGCCGAGGCTGGTCATGGAGTTCAGAGCAGTCTGAACCATGTTGAGGGCACTGGAGATCTGGCCGGTCGTCATGCTGGAGATGTCGAGGCTGAAGACCGAAGCGCCAACCGACGCATCCGACGTACCGAGGATGCCCGAAGTCGTGTCGATCGTGCCACCGCTCGAGCCGAACAGAACGTTGCCGGTTGCGCTGGCGTCGAAGGCGTAGGAGGTCGTGCTGACCGAAACGGTGCCGTTGGTGCCGCGGATGAAGGACGAGACGACCGAAGCGGAGCCGCCGCTCGAAGCCATGACCCAGTTTTCGCCGTTGAACGAAGCCGACTGGGCAACGCTCTGCAGCTGCTGCTGCAGCTGGCCGATTTCTTCCTGAACAGCCTTCTTGTCAACCGAACCTTCCATGGCGGTGGCAAGCTTGCTCTTGATCTGGCCGACGATATCGATGGCGCTGCCGACGGCCGTCGAAGCGGTGTCAACCTTTGCGGCGCCGAGGCCGAGAGCGTCGGAAACCGCGCCGATGGCACCGTTGTCGGACTTCATGCTGGTGGCGATCGACCAGTAAGCGGCGTTGTCGGAAGCCTTGGAGATACGCAGGCCCGAAGAAACAGCAGCCTGAGTGTCCTGCAGATTGCTGCTGATGCCGCGCAGCGTCTGGAGAGCGGCCATTGCGGAATTGTTGGTAATAATGCTGGTCATAGGAGTGTCCCCTGGAAACTGGATACAAAAGGAGGACATACCGGACTGGAGATACCGGCGATGACGGAGCAGCTTCATGCCCCTCGATCCATTTTCCTAGAGGACCAAACCCGTCATGTCGCAAGGAAAGTCGCATCCATTGCTTGCCAATTTCTTAAATTCGATCCGCCGGTAAGCAGCTCTCCAGAACGTAGCTAAAAATGCGTAAAGGCATTTTCGGCCGCTGCTTCGGTTTCAGGCAAGCTACGTGCGCGAAGATCGGGCGGAATCCATGATTCCGGCACTCGGCTGTTGGCGAGTGCCAGTTCAACATTCCGCTTGGAGTTCTCGCTCGTGACTACGAAAAATGCCTTTTCGACAGCGTCCGGTTTCTATCAGAAGGGACAGTATACGCGCGCGCTCGAGACACTGAACGAGCTGCTTAATGTCGACAGATCGCCCAAGACCTATGCGTTGCTGGCAAAAACACTGCTCAAACTTGGGTTCAGATCGGATGCGGCGAGCGCCTATGAGCTGGCGGGCCGGCAAAAGCCGCAGCGCGACGACTATCTTCGCGAGGCGCTGCTGCTTCATAGCGAATGCGGCAATGACGATCAGGCTCTCGCGGTCGGCAACCTGATCCTTCCAATGGCGTTCAAGGACCCGGATCTTGCCTTTATTCTCGCCCGCATTTTCCTGAGCCGAGAGCAGAAAGAACTCCTGAGCGGCTTCAAGACGGTACTGGTCGAGGGACCGAAGGCCGAGCATCGGCTCATGGCATCGAAACTCCTCACCGACGATCTCTACGACGAAAGCAACCGGCACCTGGTTGCGACGCTATTCAAGAAACATCCCGACAGCAGCATCGCTCGCATACTTCATCTGATCTTCGCCCGAGAAATATCCGATCTCGCGGTTGTCGACAGGTACATGCCGCCGATCACAGCGGCACTGGCAGAGGGCAATCTCGCTTACGTGATCCCGGACAACCCCTTCTTCCACCTGCATTGGTGTGGCGATGAAGCAATTAACAAGCATGCTATCCACGACACAAAACCCCTGCCCGCCGGCCTTGCCGAGGCTCGTCGCAAATTGCCACACACGTGGAGCAACAAGATCCGCGTCGGCTATCTCTCGTCCGATTTCTGGCCTGGCCACGCGACGATGAAGCTGATGCAGCGGACCCTGGAGCTGCACGACAGGGATCGGTTCGAGATCACCCTCTTCGACCATTCCGATCTCGCTTCCCAGAAGGAACAAGGGTTCGATGATCAGAAGTGGGGGACGATGGTCGACGTTCGCGGTCTGTCCGACCAGGGCGCGGCAGACGAGATCCGAACTCGAAATATCGACATTCTTGTCGATCTCAAGGGGCACACCAAAGCAAGCCGCGCAGCTATCCTCAACCATATGGCAGCTCCGATCCATGTTTCCTGGCTCGGTTTTCCCGGCTCCGTCGTCAACATCGACCTCGACTACATCATCGGCGATCATTATGTGCTTCCGGATCATTCAAAGCCACATTTCCACGAGAAATTCTGCCGCCTACCCGAATGCTACCAGCCGAACGATCCGCTCAACCGTCCGAAGCCGCGACCGACGACCCGCGCGCAGCACAAGCTTCCCGAAGACGCCTTCGTCTTCGCCTCCTTCAACGGCAATCGCAAGATCACCTCACAGATGGTCGACGTGTGGTGCAACATTCTGAAGCGCAGCAAGAACAGTGTGCTTTGGCTGCTCTGCAACGGTCCCCGCGCAGAGGCCAATCTCTGGGCACGTCTGGAAGCGCGTGGCATCAGCCGCAAGCGGGTCGTCTTTACCACTCGCATTCGCTACGAGGATCACATCGACCGTCAGCAGCTTGCCGATCTCGGCCTCGACACCTTCCCCGTCAACGGCCATACGACCACATCGGAGCAGCTGTGGGGCGGTCTGCCGGTCCTCACGGTGAAGGGCACCAACTTCGCCTCACGCGTCAGCGAAAGCCTGCTGAATGCGATCGGCCTGCCCGAATTGGTGGCCGGAGACATCCAGACCTACGAGGACATGGCCGTGCAGTTCGCCGGGCAACCGGAACGTATCGCTGAGTTCAAGCAAATTCTGGCCGCCAATCGCTCCATCAAGCCGCTCTTCGATGCTGAACGCTTCACGCACCATCTGGAGACGGCTTTCGAAATGATGGTAGCCCGAGCCAAGCAGGGACTGGCACCCGATCACATCGACGTGCCGGCGCTGCCGGAGCGCTCGGAACCGTTCATGGAAGATGACCAGAACTCGGCTGCGATCGCGGCCGAGTAAGCTTCAGCGATCATCGGGGCTGCGGCTCCGATGATCGCCTTGCGCTTTTCATATCAGTGGAAAGAGCGGACCAAGCTGCCGACCAAGAGGTTCCAGCCGTCGATCAGCACGAAGAAGAGAATCTTGAACGGCAGAGAGATCGAGGTCGGTGGCAGCATCATCATGCCCATCGCCATGACGATGGTCGACACGATCAGGTCGATGACGAGAAACGGCAGTACCACCAGGAAGCCGATTTCGAAGCCGCGGCGGATCTCCGAGATCATGAAGGCCGGGATCAGAACGCGGTAATCGATCTTGTTGTCGACGACCGTCGACTGGCCGCGTTCCTTCGCCAGATCGACGAAAAGCTTCAGGTCCTTGTCGCGCGTATTGTTCGACATGAAGGTGCGGAAAGGCTCGGCAATGCGCTGCACCGCGTCGGCTTCCGAAACCTGGTTGGCAAGCAGCGGCTGCACGCCATCCTTCCAGGCCTGATCGAAGGTCGGCGACATGACATAAAACGTCATGAACAGTGAAAGACTCAGCAGGATCATGTTCGACGGCGTCGTTGCGAGACCCATGCCGGTGCGCAGGATCGAAAAGGCGATGATGAAGCGCGGAAAGCTCGTCACCATGATCAGGATACCCGGCGCGATCGACAGGATCGTCAGGAGCCCGAAGGTACGGATGATCCAGGCAGCAACCGAGCCGTTGACCGGCGCGTTCAGAAGATCGGTGGGAAGCTGCTGCGACAATTGCTGCGCCGCCGCCAGTTCAGGCGACAAGGCAGCAATCACGAATATAAATAGAGCAAGTGCTGGCCGACTCATTCGATCACGAAAGTTCTGAACATAACTTTCGATACTCGTCCTTCCGAGCGCAGGTCAACACGCTCCTGGATGTCATCCCGAAGATATTGCAGGCCACGGGCGCCTTCGATCTGCTGCAGGGAGACCGTGCGGATATAGGCGAGGATGTCCTGATGGATCGCCTGGGCAAGCTGGGCGTCGGGCGGCCCTTTGAAAACGAGCGCAAGCTCTAGCCTGATCCAGTTCTGCGAGGGATAAGCGAGGTTGACGGTGATCGGATCCAGCGCGATGATGCCGTTTGCCTGGGCGGCGGTTGCAGCCTGCTTGCTGTCGCCGCCAGTCTTTGCCGTCGCCTGCACCGCAGCGGTGGCCTGCTTGATCCGCGGCGCCACCATGGTTCCCAGTACCCAGCCTCCGCCGCCGCCGAGTACGGTGAGTACCAGCAGCCCGGCAACCATCATGATCAGCGACGATCCCTTGCCCTTTGCCGATTCGTCTGCGACTGCTGCCATATCCCTATCCGTTCGCTATCAAATCAGAGCGGCGAGAGCAGGTCGACCGCCTGCTGCCCTCTCGGCGGCTGCTGTATTTCCGTCAGGCGGCCGCGGCCGCCATAGGAAATGCGCGCCTCGGCAATCTTGTCGTAGGAAATGGTATTGTCGGACGTCACGTCCTGCGGCCGGACGATGCCGGCGACATTGAGAATGCGGATTTCCTGGTTCATACGCACTTCCTGCGAGCCGCTGATCATCAGGTTGCCGTTTTCGAGAATGCCCGTCACGACAGCTGCGACCAGAAGGTTGATCTGCTCGGAGCGCTGCATCTTGCCCTTGCTGTCGGTGCTGGTGTCGGAGCCCGAGGTGGCGTCGGCGTTGGTGGCAGGCCTCCAGCCAAAAATCTTGGCCGAAATATCCCAATTCATATCGCTCTTGTTCGTGCGATTGCGATTGGTCTCGTTGTCCCAGTTCGCCTTATCGTCGATCTTGATCGTGACCGTCAGGATGTCGCCGACATTGAGCGCGCGCGAATCCTTAAACAAGGCGGCCTGCGAATCGTTCCAGAGCGAATAGCCCTGTGCGACCTGATGAGGCCGCTTTGGATATTGAGACATCTGCGGCGTCTGCGCATATTGCAGGCCGCTGCCGATCGGACTCATGGCAGGCGCCCTGCCGATTTCCCTGAGGGCCTGCGACTGGCAACCGGCGAGAAAGACGACGATTGCGCAGGCGGCCGTAAGACGCGTGTTCATGAGGGGTCCTTCGACTTCGATGTATTCGGGTCGGATGCGCTGGCGATGATGTTGGTGATGACCGCCGCCTTTTTCGCATCCATCTCTGCAAGAATGAGGCTCGACTGGCGCGCGGAGAGCTTCATGATGATTGCAGCCGCCACGACGGTTCTGACATCATTGAGGCTGGCTGCGGCCGCATCCGGCTTCATGTTCTTGTAGATATCGACCAGGCCTAGATCCGCGGTCTTGAGGAAGTCATCGCGCTTTTTCAGCCAGTCTTCGTATTCGGCCTTGCGCTTGTCCATGGTGGCGATACGCTGATCGACGTCCGCCTGGAGTTTTTCCAGTTCCTGCTTCTG
Source organism: Rhizobium sp. BK491 (assembly GCF_014194925.1). Taxonomy (NCBI): domain Bacteria; kingdom Pseudomonadati; phylum Pseudomonadota; class Alphaproteobacteria; order Hyphomicrobiales; family Rhizobiaceae; genus Rhizobium; species Rhizobium sp. BK491. The sequence continues at coordinate 505,258 of NZ_JACIAR010000002.1, read as the reverse complement.
CAGCAAATAGCGTTGGTCGCGGGCCGGATCGGCAATATTGGTACAGAACTGGCGGATCTCATCCTGGCTGGAAGCCGGATCGGCCGCGACCGGCTTCGGCGCTTCCTGCGCAAGAGCCGCACCGAGCGACAAGAGCAGGGCTGCCGTTGCGAGGCTGCAGCCGATCAGCATATTTCTGGCAATGGCGTTCGGGATCATTGCAGCACGAGCTCCGCTTGCAGGGCGCCGGCCGACTTGATGCCTTGCAGGATGGCGATGATACCGTCCGGCTTGACGCCGATATTGTTGAGGCCTGCGACCAGCGTCTTCAGGTCAGGCCCTTCCAGCACCGCCACACGGCCGCCGCTCTTGGTGGCGGTGATATCGGTCTGGTCCTGGATCGCCGTCTGGCCATCGGAGAAGGGTTCTGGCTGGATCACCTGCGGGTTCTCGCTGACCTGCACGGTCAGCGTTCCGTAGCTGACGGCGACCGGCGAGACGCGGACGTCGGCGCCAATGACGATCGTACCCGTGCGCTCGTTGATGACGACCTTGGCCGGCGTGTCGGTCTGAACATTGAGATTTTCGATATCGGCCATCAGCCGCGCCAGATCGGCCATCTTCGGCTTGGCAATCGTCACTTCCTGCGAATCCTTGGCTTCTGCGATCGGCGCACCAAACCGCGAGGTCGCCCAGGTGTTGACCGTGTCGGAAATGCGGATCGATGTCGAGAAATCCGGATTGCGCAGCTGCAGGACCAGATTGACGGAATCCTTGAAACGAGACGGCAGCTCACGCTCGATGATGGCACCGCCGGGCACGCGGCCAGCCGTGGTAACACCCTCGGTCACCGTGGCGGCGGCACCCTGCGCCTGGAAGCCGGATACGATGACGGAGCCCTGCGCCACGGCATAGATCTGTCCATCGGCGCCGCTCAGCGAGGTCATGATCAGCGTGCCGCCGCGCAGCGACGTCGCATCGCCGAGCGAGCTGACCGTCACGTCGATGCGGCTGCCCGGGCTTGCAAAGGGCGGCAAGTTCGCCGTCACCATGACGGCTGCCGTATTCTTGGCGGCGGACTGGCCGCCTTGCGTCGAGATGCCGAGGTTCTGCAGCATCGCGCGCATGGACTGCTCGGTGAAAGGCGAGGAACGCAGCCCGTCGCCGGTCCCCTGGAGACCGACGATCAGACCGTAGCCGATCAGCTGGTTGTCACGGCCGGATTGCAGCGATGCGATATCCTTGATGCGCGATTGCATCGCGAGCGCTGGATCGGCGACGATCAGGCTCGGCAATGCGAATAGGACTGCGAGTAATTGACGAAGCCGTTTCATTTCGCGACCACGCGTATCGTGCCGTTTTGGAGGACCGTGCCGTTGACGATGATGCCGGAGTCCATGTTGCGGGCGCGGATATTGTCGCCGACGGCGCCGTCATCCAGCGGCGTGCCCGCGGCGGTGATCGTCATGCTGCCCATGCTCATCACCAGACGAACATTGGAGCCGCGCGTTACCGCATATGGCTGGCGCAGCGCGGAAATGGAAATGGTGCGTCCGGGAAGTAGCGTGCGCTTCGAGACCAAGCCGGTCACTTCGCGGAGCCGCTTGGCATAGTCACCGCTCAGATTGGGGTTGGTAACATCAACCTCTTCGAGCTGACCGCTGGTGATGATATCGCCCGGATAGATCGTCTCGGTCGGCACTACGGCAGTTCCGAAACTTCCTCCATCGGTGCTCTGCGCACCGGCGGGTGTAGGCGACGCAAATACGACGGAGAGGCTCGCTGCGGCGAACCATGCCATTGCCAAGCTTTTCATCCGGCGAAACCTCATGTTTGGCCCGTCCCTCTCGTTACTTCAGGTTCTTGCTGACGACCTGCGCCATTTCGTCGGCCGTGGTAATGACCTTCGAATTCATCTCATAGGCGCGCTGTGCGGTGATCAGATCGGTAATTTCCTTGACCGGATCGACGTTCGACGATTCGAGATAGAATTGCTTCATGTAGCCGAAGCCGTTCTGGTTGGGATCTGAGACAACCGGATCGCCGGAGGCCGGCGTCTGCGTGAAGAGGTTGCTGCCCATCGGCTGCAGGCCGGCTTCGTTGACGAAATTGGCAATCTGCAACTGGCCGAGTACCGTCGGCGTGGTCGCCGTGCCGATGATTGCAGAAACCTGGCCGGACTGGCTGACGGTGAGGCTGGTGGCATTGTTCGGAACGGTAATGCCCGGCGCCAATGTGTTGCCATCGGGCGTGACGATCTGGCCGGTATCACTTCTGTTGAAAGAGCCGGCGCGGGTGTAAGCGATCGTGCGGTCGGGCATCTGGATCTGGAACCAGCCGCGACCGACCAGAGCGATATCGAGATCGTTTTGCGTCTGCGAGAGTTGGCCCTGGACCTGGATGTTGCGTACGGCCACGGTCTGCACGCCGAGGCCGATATTGGCGCCTTCCGGCACCACCGCCTGGTTCGGCCTGTTGGCAATGCCCTTGGCGCGTTCCGTTTGATAAAGAAGGTCGGAAAACTCGGCGCGCGAGCGCTTGTAACCCGTCGTGTTGATATTCGCGATGTTATTCGCGATCACTTCGAGATTGGTCTGCTGGGCGTCCATGCCCGTCGCGGCAATTGCGAGCGCTCTCATGCTTTCGTCCTTCGAGCCAGGGCGGGATCTCCGAAACCGCGAAGCGGCCTGCGAACAACTCACGCCAAATCAAATAATTAGAGCGGAAAACCCCGCACTAGATCTGCATCTTCGTAATATCGAGAAACGCCGAGACCACCTTGTCGCGCAGTGCGATCGCGGTCTGCAGGGTCTGATCGGCCTGCATGACCTTATCGACCACCTCGCGGGTGCTCATCGTGCCCTTGATACCGGCAAAGGAGGCTTTTTCAGCATCCTTGAGCGAATTGATGGAATCCTTCGCGACATTCGACATGACGGACGCAAAGCTCATTCCGGCATCTACGCCCGCGGCAACGGCCGGCGAGGCGTTCAGCGCGCTGGAAGCGGCGGAGGTCATATCCGTGGCGATGCTGCCAAGGCCGCGTGTCGCCGAGAGGGAGGCTACATTCTTAATCGCGTCGATCATTGGTTCTTCAGCAAATCAATGGTGGAGGAGATGAGATCACGGGCCTGTCTGACCGTCTGCAGATTGGCTTCGTATGAACGATTGGCCTCCCGCATGTCGGCCATCTCGACCAGAACGTTGACGTTGGGCATCTTGACGTAGCCCTTCTGGTCGGCGGCAGGATTACTGGGATCGTATTCTTCGACGAACTTGCCCGTGTCCTCGCCGAGCTTCTTGACGCCGACCGTGGTCAGGCCATTGGCACGATCCATCTCGGCACCGAACGTCACGGTCTTGCGCCGATAAGGATCGGCACCCGGCGTGTCGCCCGTCGAGCGGGCATTGGCGATATTTTCGGAGACGATACGCAGGCGAGTCGATTGAGCCTCGAGGCCGGAGCCTGCAATTTTCAATGCGGCTGATAAGGGGTCCATGACATCTTCACTTCATCTATTGTTTTACGGCCATCAACATCATGCGATGAAAGGAGCCGACGAGGGCGGTGTTCAAGCTGTACTGGCGCTTGATGTCACCGGCCTTGGCGAGCTCGTCTTCCAGGCCGACGGTGTTACCCGACTCCTGGACACCAATTTCCTGGTTGAGCGGCGCCTCTTCGACGTTGACGTTGCCGCTCGTGCTGAATTCGTTGCCCGAAAGATGCGCAGGACTGGTCCGGACCATGTTGACGTTCTGGTTGTCCAGAACCGCCTGGAACGGCGTGACATCCTTGGCGTGAAACTTCGGGGTATTGGCATTGGCGATATTGCCGGCAACAACCTGCTGACGCACCTGGAGCCACTCCGCTTGCCGCGAGGCCAGGTCAAAGAGCTGAATGGGTTGCATGGGCTTCTCTCCGTTCTTACACTGTGAATCTAGCGGGATAATCTTGCGTGGGACTTGCGGGAAATGCGTTCCTGTAAAGTCTTCGAGTGCCTGAAATCCAGGCGATTCCGTGCTTGCCTCAATTGCTGCCGTAGACATCGCCCGTCGAGGTGACGATGACCCATTTTCCTTCCCGTTGTTCGATCGAAGCCAGCCGGCTGCTGTCAGGCAGAAGCGATCCGACACGGACGACATACATGCCGGTGTCGTCCTCAATCAGAGCGCGGCCATTGGCGACATGCAGCAGCTGGAAGGCAGACTTGCCGGGGAACGGCTGCTGATCGGCCGGCGGCCCCTTGTCATCCTCACGGCCGGTATCGCTGACCGTTGCCGTCGTCAGCGGATCGGGGATGAGATCCTTCGGTTGCGAGGGATTCTTGTTGACCATGGCAAGCGGCGAAACGCTGACAACGGCGCGGCCAGGCCAGTTGGGCAGATCGCGGGTGCGATCGCCTTCGGCCACCTGGATGCCGAACTTCTCCGGGTTCAGAAAGACATACCAGGGAAAGAAGGCCGAGGCGCCGGCCAGCGCCAGCCCGGTAAAGGCCAGAGCCTTGTCCGCAACAGTTCGCCTTCTCGCCGATTTCGGCGGGGCGACCGGTTCGTCTGCTTCGGATTCTCTCACTTGCGGCCTCTTTCTCAGCATGACGTTCAGCAATCTTCGACAGGCTTGCGGACAGGAAAAAACGAGATCGTGCGACGGACGACCATCACTTGGCCCTGGCGGGGACGCCGCCCGAAGCATTCCTGAGCGCCGTCGCGAGATCGGTAAAAGCATCCGCCGACGGCTCTTCGCCCGGCGTCTGCTTCAGTATGTCGTAGATAATCGGGACCTGGCGCACCGCGATATCGAGATCGGCGTCGGCGCCCTGGCGATAACCGCCGATCAGGCGCAAATCGCGCGTTTCTTCGTAGCGATGCACCAATGCCTTCAGGCGCGAAACCAGCTTCTCCTGATCCGAGGTCCAGGCCTTGCGCGCCAGACGCGACACGGATGCCAGCGGGTCGATCGGCGGATAGCGTCCCTCTTCGGCCAGGCTACGCTGCAGCACGATGTGACCGTCGAGAATGCCACGGGTGGAATCGGCGATCGGGTCGTTATGATTGTCGCCATCGACCAGGATGGAGATGATGGCGGTGATGGTGCCGGTTCCCTCCGGTCCCGGGCCTGCCCGCTCGAGAAGGCGTGGCAACTCGGTAAAGACGGACGCCGGATATCCGCGTGCGATCGGCGGCTCGCCGGAGGCAGTCGCCACTTCGCGGATGGCATGAGCAAAACGGGTGACGCTATCGACGATCAGGAGAACGTTATCGCCCCTGTCGCGGAAATGCTCGGCTATGGTGATGGCCGAAAGCGGCGCCATCTTGCGCAGCATCGGGCTCTCGTCGCTGGTCGCAACGACGGCGACCGACTTCTGCATGTGGGAACCCAGCGTATCCTCGATGAATTCGCGCACTTCGCGGCCGCGTTCGCCGACGAGCGCGATCACCACCTTGTCGAAAGCATCGGCTCTCGCCAGCATCGACAGCAGCGTCGACTTGCCGACGCCGGAGCCGGCGAAGATGCCGAGGCGCTGGCCAAGGCAGAGCGGCGAGAAGATATCGATGGCGCGAACGCCGGTTTTGAAGCCGGTTTCGACGCGCTTTCGCATCATCGACGGCGGTGCCGTATTTGCGATCGAGCGCGCTTCCAGACCCGATGTCAGGGGACCAAGGCCATCGATCGGCTCGCCGAGCGAGTTGATCGTGCGGCCGCACCAGCTGTCATCGGGCGCGATACGGAAAGCACCCTTGCGGATGATGGTGTCCTGGATGCCGATCGGCTCGCCCGGCTCGATCGGACAGACATAGGTGAGTTCGGGTTCGACGCGAACGACTTCGCCGAGATGGACACCGGTCGACGACCGATGCGCGACGAAATCGCCGAGGCGCACCTGCCTGGAAAGACCGGCAACCGTATAGTGTCCAGCGGCGATGGTGCGCACATGACCGCCATGGGCCACGGCATTCTCCGCCAGCGCATATTGGCCCGCCAGGACGGCCATATGCGAAAGCTTCGGCGACAGCGCGCCCTCCGGCAACCGATCCTCGACCATGACAAGCCCTCTTTACTGGCTGCCGCCGAGGGTTTTGATGGCGTCGGTAAGCGTGCCTTCGCTGCTGCTGGTGAGCGTGCTGATATTGTCGAAGGCACGGCTGACCTCGATAAGATTGGTCATTTCCCGCATGCCGTTGACGTTGGAGTTTTCGAGGTAGCCCTGTGCAATCCCGATGCTCGAGCGATCGATCACCGGCTGCGGCGTATCGGTCGGCAGGATGCCGCTGTTTTCGTAGCGCAGGAAGCCCTTGCTGACATCGGCGCTATAGAGGCCGATCTGACCCATGCTCCGGCCATTCTGCGTGATCGTGCCGTTCGACGCTACGCTCGGCGGACCGCCGGCGGGGTCGAGCTGGATCGGCGCACCGCCCGGATCGAGGACCGGGAAGCCGCGCGTGGAAACCAGCGCGCCGCTTTCGGTCATGGTGAAGCGGCCGTCGCGCGTCAGCACCAGGCCGGCCGGCGTATTCATGCCGAAATAGGCATCCCCCTTGACGGCAAAATCGAAGAGATTGCCGGTGTTTTGAAGTTCGCCATTGTCGGTGGAGAGATAATCGTTGCCCTGAGAGACGAAGGCGACCTTGGCGTTGAGCTTGTTTTCCGTATTGCTGAGGACCTGATCGAACTTGACCTCGGTGCCACGGAAGCCCGTCGTGTTCACGTTCGCCAGATTGTCGGCGATCGTCGTCAGACGCCGCTCGAGCGCCATCTGGGATGACAGCGCGACATAAATACCAGACTGCATTTTCAACGCCCTCCGGACATTGGAGAATAACGGGAAAGGAAACGCCGCAGGCGCTCCTACATTTCGTTAGCGGGGCATGGATGCCCTTACCCGCAATCCTGCAGGGCTTGGCTTGTGCGAAGCTGACAAGGCAAAAAGGATGTTCGGAGACCCATCGAACAGCCTCACGCAAGGCAGGTCCCCTAGTTCGTCATATGAAGCAACGTTCAGGTGTGGACCGACGATGAATATTATTATCGGATTTGTAGTGACCTGCGGCTGCATCATAGGCAGCTTCATGGCTATGGGCGGAGATGTAGGTGCGCTGTTCCAGCCTTTCGAATTCGTCATTATCGCAGGCGCCGGTCTCGGCGGCTTCATCATGGCCAATCCGATGAAGGTGGTGAAGGATTCCGGCAAAGCGCTCGGAGAGGCCTTCCGCCACGCGGTTCCCAAGGAGCGTGACTATCTCGACACGCTCGGCGTACTCTATGCCCTGATGCGCGATCTGCGCACCAAGTCGCGCAACGAGATCGAAGCCCATATCGACAATCCCGATGAATCGGCGATCTTCAAGGCTGCTCCGACGGTACTGAAGAACAAGGATCTGACGGCTTTCATCTGCGACTACGTCCGGCTCATCATCATCGGCAATGCCCGCTCGCACGAGATCGAGGCACTGATGGACGAAGAGCTGGAAACGATGCAGCACGACAAGATGAAGCCCTATCATTCGATCACGATCATGGGCGATTCCTTCCCGGCGATCGGTATCGTCGCTGCCGTTCTCGGCGTCATCAAGGCCATGAGCCACATCAACGAATCACCCGAGGTGCTCGGCCATCTCATCGGTTCGGCGCTGGTCGGCACCTTCCTCGGCATTATCCTGTCCTATTCCGTCTGCGCACCGCTGGTTTCCCAGATCAAGGTCGTGCGCAACAAGCAGCATCGCCTCTACGTCATCGTAAAGCAGACGCTGCTTGCCTACATGAACGGATCGGTGCCGCAGGTCGCCCTCGAATACGGCCGCAAGACCATCTCTTCCTACGAACGTCCATCGATCGATGCCGTCGAGCAGGAAATGATGAACCCCGGCGGTGAGAGCAAGGCAGCCTGACGAATATGAGCCAGCAATCCGCGCACAGAGCACAGACGATGGACCGCACCCTTTTTGCCAAGCTTACAGGCAATCTCGGCGATCAGGCGACGCTTGCGAAACTCGGCACCGCCTTCGCCCAGGTCTATGCCGAATTCCTGCCCGACATCATCAAGACCGAGACGGGCCTGGACATCAACATCGCCTATGCCGGCCATCAGTCCGGCTCGATGAACGAGCTGATCGCCGGGCTCGGTGGCCATCATGCGCTGGTCAACGGTTCGCTGCGCAACTGGGCGCCTAACTTTATCCTCGGCTGCGGCGCCGGCTTTATCATGACGCTGATGGAGCATATGCTGGGTGCGCGCGCGGAAGATATGGAAGCGCCGGTCGCGCGGCCACTTTCAGTGATCGAACTCGATCTTTCCGTCATGGTGTTCGAAAAGATCGCCAAAGTGCTTCGTTCGGCGGTGAATGCAGCCGGCGGTTTCGAGCCCTACCTCGATCCGCCCTACAATATCGAGGACCGCCCGGCGGCCATCGGTGACAACGGTAACGATTTTGCCGCTGCGATCACGATGACGATCTCGCTCGGCAAGTCGATTTCGCAGATCGTTATCATCGCACCGCAACGCGACCTGCTGCGCACCGTCGTCAGCACGCCTCGCGCCAAGAACCCGACGACCGCTTCCCAGACATGGTCGGAGCAGCTCAGCGAGCAGGTGCGTCGCTCGCAGGTAACGCTCGAAGCGCGAGTTCGGCTCGAATCGCTGACGCTCGATACCATTTCCAAGCTCGCGGTCGGCGATGTCATTCCATTCATGGATCATAGCGGCGACGTCCGGGTCGAGGTCAGCGCCAACAGCAAAGACCTCTACATTTGCGAATTCGGCCGCTCTGGCGAAAATTATACCGTGCGCGTCAAGGACAACGTCAACTCCGACGACGAGCTTCTTCGACACTTGATGAATTGATCTGCTGGCGTGTGAGCCCACTCACGGCAGCTTGAGGCAAGTTTCAACTGGAATAGTGATTTCATGGCTACGAAGACGACACAGCAAAGCAGCGAGGAATCGCTCGACATTTCGAACAGCGATGCCGCCTTGGACGAGGCCATCGATGGTCTGCGGGGCGTCCTGAAGAAAGACAATGACGGCAGCCTGCCCGACTTCGAGGCCGACGCATTCGGCGCCGAAACGGGCACGGACCTTTCCACCTTCGGCGATTTCGGCGACGACAATTCCACTCCGGCCTTCGATGACGGCGAATTCGGCGTCGCTTCGGCGGCGGCCGCATCGGTTGCTCCCGGCAGCGCGCTGACCGCCAATATGGACCTGATCATGGACATCCCGATCGACGTCCAGATCATGCTCGGCAGCAGCCGCATGCCGGTATCCGGCCTGATGAACCTGACTGAAGGCGCAATCATCGCGCTCGACAAGAAGATCGGCGAGCCGGTCGAGATTACCGTGAACGGCCGCAAAATCGGCCGGGGCGAGATTACCGTTCTGGAACATGACGACACCAGATTCGGCATCAAGCTCACTGAAATTTATAACGCGAAGAAAAGCTGAACCCTGCTCATGACGAGCCCACTCCCCCTTGCGGGACGGAGACGAAGACCATGATGGACTTTGACGATTTCAGCGGCGCGATCGCCGAGAAACCGTTATCTCAGACTGAAAAGGCAGCCGCCGTCCTTCTCGCCATGGGCAAGCAAGTGGCTGGACGGCTGCTGAAATATTTCACGCAGAACGAGCTGCAGATGATCATCGCCTCGGCGCAATCACTGCGAGTTATTCCGCCGGACGAGCTGGCGCAGCTCGTGGCGGAATTCGAGGACCTCTTCACCGAGGGCGCCGGCCTCATGGACAACGCCAAGGCCATCGAGAGCATCCTCGAAGAGGGCCTGACGCCCGACGAGGTCGACAGTCTGCTCGGCCGCCGTACCGCCTTCCAGGCTTACGAGACCTCCATCTGGGATCGCCTGGGCGAGGCTGATCCGGTCTTCGTTGCCAAGTTCTTCCTGCGCGAGCATCCTCAGACGATTGCCTATGTGCTCTCCATGATGCCTTCGGCCTTCGGTGCCAAGATCCTGCTGCAGCTTCCCGAGGCACAGCGCGCCGACATCATGAACCGCACGGTCAACATCAAGGATGTCAGCCCGAAGGCTGCCCAGATCATCGAAAACCGCGTGGTCGGGCTGATGGCGGAGATCGACACAGAGCGCAACGCCTCCGGTTCCACGAAGGTCGCCGACCTGATGAACGAACTCGACAAGCCGGTCGTCGATACCCTGCTGAGCTCGCTGGAATCGATCAACAAGGAATCGGTCGAGAAGGTGCGCCCGAAGATCTTCCTCTTCGACGATCTCACGCGCATGCCGCAGCCGAGCCGCGTCCTGCTGCTCAACGACATCGCCGCCGACATCCTGACGATGGCGCTGCGGGGATCCGGCAACGAGATCCGGGAGATCGTGCTGTCCTCGATCAGCCCGCGTCAGCGCCGCATGATCGAATCCGACCTGCAGATGGGCAATGCCGGCATCAATCCGCGCGAAATCGCAATTGCCCGGCGTGCCATCGCCCAGGAAGCCATTCGTCTGGCCAACTCCGGCCAGATCGAGCTCAAGGCCAAGGAAAATACGCCTGTGGAAGAAGCCGCATAAGCACGGCGCGACTCAGCCAAAACATCGTAAACTGATGATCTGAGGGCCGCGTATCATGCGCGGCCTCTTTCCGTTTCGCAAAGGGCGGCTGCTTTGGCTGACGAAGACAAGGACAGTAAAACAGAAAAACCGACGGAGAAAAAACTCCGCGATACGATCGAGAAGGGCAATGTCCCTCACTCCAGGGAAGCGACGCTCTTTGCTTCCATGCTCGCGACTGTCATCTACGTCACCTTCTTTCTGCCAGAGCGCATGGGCCGCATGGGCGAGGTTCTACGCGACCTTTTCGAAAAGCCGGATCAATGGCAGCTGGAAACAGGCCCGGACGCCATATCGCTGTTTACGCGCATAGGCTGGGAAGTCGGCAATATGGTGCTGCCGGCCGTGGTGCTCTTCTTCGTCTTCGGGATCGGCGCCTCGATCTTCCAGAACCTGCCGACCCCCGTTCTCGAACGAATCAGGCCACAGTTTTCGCGCATATCGCCGGCCAAAGGGTTCACGCGTATCTTCAGCGCCACCGGCCTGGTGGAATTCGGCAAATCCCTCACAAAAATCGTGCTTGTCAGCATCGTCATGTTTTTTGTGCTGCGCAGCCAGTATTTCCACGCGATCGATTCGATGGTGTCCGACCCGCAGACCATCTTCGTGCGGCTCTCGACGATCGTTCAGCGCATCCTGATTATCGTGCTGCTGGCGACCATCGTCGTTGGCATCGCCGACCTGCTGTGGAGCCGACACCACTGGTTCGACCAATTGAAGATGACGAAACAGGAAATCAAGGACGAACACAAGCAATCGCAGGGCGATCCGATCGTCAAGTCGCGCCAGCGCTCGATCGCGCGCGACCGCGCCCGCCGCCGCATGATGAAACAGGTGCCGCGCGCCACGCTCGTCATCGCCAACCCGACCCACTTTGCCGTCGCGCTGCGCTATGTGCGCGAGGAAAACGACGCGCCCGTCGTCGTTGCCAAGGGCCAGGATCTTATTGCCTTGAAAATCAGGGAGATAGCTGAGGCTAACAATATTCCCGTTTTCGAAGATCCGCCACTCGCACGCTCCATGTTTGCGCAAGTCTCGGTTGATAGCGTCATACCATCAGCATTTTACAAAGCTGTCGCAGAGCTCATCCATCGGGTCTATGCGGCGCAGACGAAAAAACGGGTACGATAAACCAAATGAAAAAATGCCCCTACTCTGCCCAGCGCGAACAAATATTAGCCGAAGCCATCAGCCCGGTCGCAAGCGAACTGCGCCTTCTCGATGCCGCCGACCTGATCTCGCTGCTGCGCTTCGAACGATATGGCAATCTCGGTGATCTCGTGGCCTCGGCGGCTGAGCTTTATTTTCTTCCCGGCACGGTCAACTTCGGGCTCGGCGGCGACTATAAGCTCGAGTGGGGCGGGCCGGCGGAAGTGACGCTCGATCTGGAGATCAAGCCGCGGGGCATCACCATCTATGCCAAGCTCGCGCTGACGGAACATTATGCGGGCATCGAAATCAGCCACATCGCCTTCGACAAGGCCTCGTCCGACCCGGACGAAAATACGGCGCTGCTTGCACGCAGCCTGAGAGACGCACGTTATCTCGTCCGCGGCGAAGCGGCACACGCAGTCTGAAAAATCCAGCATTGCAAGACTTGCGAGGATGATCCGTTTCGGTGCAGCGTCAGCTTATGTAGCCGAAGCGGATCGCCTTTGCGATTGCCTGGATGCGGTTGACGCTATCGAGCTTGATCGTCGCCGATCCGAGATAGGCATTGACCGTATGTACCGACAATCCCAGTTTCTCGGCAATCTCCTCGCTGATGCGTCCATCGCCGGCAAGCTGCAGACAGGCGATTTCGCGCTCGCTCAGCGCTTCGGCAGCCTGTGACCGGCGTTCATCCAGTGATAGGAGCTCCATCATGAGCTGGCAGCTGCGGCCGTGCAGCTCGACGATCATATCGCTCGAAAGGTCCATGAACTTGGCCGTGAAGACGGTGTAGCCATTGCCGACGGCACCGAGCCGCACGGGAAAGGCAACGCCGGCAAAGGGCAGGAGATGCGGCTTCAGGCGCTGCGTGAAGGCGGCAAAATCCGGCGTCTCGGCCGTGCTGTCGCTATCGCGCCCGTTCCACATCAGCGGCAGCAGCGATTTGTCGACATGCTCGATCAGCGCTTCGCCATAGGCCTCAACGAAGGATTTGCCGGCGACCGAGTTGGCCGAGCCCCAATTATCGAGCTCGCATACCAGGCGCTGCTTATGCGGGAGGCCTGAGCCGTGCAGCCGATAAACGGCAAAATGCTGTGCATCGATCAGCCTCTGCATCGACACGAGCTTCGGGAACAGATCGGAGCGGCCGGAAATCCGCCCGGAACGGGTAAGCCGTGATTCGGTCGGCATACCCATTGTCCTGTCTGGCTGATAGCGCATCCGGTCGGCCCTTAAACGAGATTGTTGCGCACGGCGAAGGCGATCGCTTCCGAGCGGGTCTTGGTCGCGGTCTTGCGCATGACACTGGTGATGTAGTTATTGATGGTATTGCGCGAGATCCCAAGAATCATGGCGATCTCGTCGCTTGTCTTGCCTTCGGCGATCCAGAACAGGCATTCCAGTTCGCGCTCGGTCAGCTCGAAGTCGCGCTCCAGCTTACCCTCGAAGCAACGCGTCGAGCTGGCGAGATAGCCGGCGAGGAGGCCGACGTCCCTCAGCCGCTCGGGCGACAGTACTGCCGCTTCATTCGCCAGCAGCAGCAACGAGAAGCGTGTTCGGCCAACATTGAACGTCAAGGCGTGATACTGACGGCCTATACCGTCAGGCAGCGCGATATCATCCGGCAGGGCCGCCAGGCTCGGCTGAAACAGCGCCATGCATTTTTCCAACTCGCCGATACGGCCATACCCGCTCGTCAGTTCCGTCGCCAGACGCCGGACGAGATCGAAGGGCCAATCGGAGGCAATCACGAAGTCGAGACCGCTTTCCTGAATGAGATCGGATCGAACCAGAAGATAATGGGAGGCACCGGCATAGCTCGCCAAGGCATGAAGGCCGGCTTGCAGATAGGCAGGGCCGGAAACGGCACTCAGCTGCAGAACGAGCTGCTCGCGCGAGATGGCTCTGGCGGGCACGCTCGATCGCGCATCCCTATCGCCTTTGCTTACCTGCGATATCTGCATGTCCATACTTGCATTTCCTGCCGCTGTTGGACGATCGGCCGTCAACGAGAGCATTGTTTCGTCAGAACCCAATCCCTTCACCTCAGAGAACCGGCGATATATCTCGATGAAACATCGAAGCCGGGTCTTTCTCGACCGCGGCACAGATACATCCCGGCGGGTTCGGGAAGGTGAGCATAGCTCGCCTCTGAATTCGACATCCGCAATCGTGTCGGCATACATCGCCGCAAACACAAACCGCGAACCATGGACTAAATCTTTCCGCTTTGAACTCTACGAACTTAGACATGCGAAACGCCGAAAAGCGGGGCCGAATCGTTCCGTTTATTCATGTATTACGCAATAAGCACAGTATTTGTAAGTCGATTCTCCATACCCAACAACTGTATGTCCTTTGAATTCCATCTTACGAGCACGTCAATTCGGCTTATAGCGACTAATTAATCACAGGTTCAAATCGACGGCGCTGCAGGCTCCAATGCCACCTGCCTAGACAAAAAAAGACCGGGAGATTTCCCGGTCCTTTCATCAGGCTGCCTGGTCGACGGCCCATTTTCTGAGGATCTTTGCTGCGCGCTCTTCGCTGATTTCCACCATGCGGGACAGGCGGCGCTCCGGCCCTTCCTTGACGCGGCGGTTGAAGGTGCCGGCATCGTCGCCCATGGTCAGCAGATCGTCGGTGCTGTCGAAACCGAAGTCCGAGCCGAAGCCGTCCATGAGAGCCGCGCCAGGGCCACCCACAGCCGGTGCGAAGTCTGGCAGCTCGAGGCCAGCCGCTTCCGGCAGCGCTGCGCTGCCATTTGCACCACCAAGCGAGCGGATCAGCGGACGGAAGCCCATCCAGATGATCAGGACAGCGACGGCGACGAAGGCCAGCGAGTTGATGATGCCAGCCATGTTGCGACTCAGCATGTCGGTGATGCTGAAGCTGGAGGAGGTATCTTCAAGCAGCTGACTGTCGAGGAAATTCATGGCATTGACAGTGACGATGTCGCCGCGGGCCGGATCGACGCCCGCTGCCGTTGCGACGATCTTCTGCATCTCGGCGATATAGGCATCGACCTTCGCCTGGTCGGCACCTTCGCCGACCATTTGCGCGATGCGGCCCTTGTTGACCACTACGGCAACGGAGAGCTTTTCGATCTTGTAGCTGTTGCGGGTCGTGGCCGTCGTCTTGCTGTTGATTTCGTAGTTGGTCTGCTCCTCGCGCTTGTCGGACTGGTCGTTCGACGTCGGCGAGTTGCCACCGGATTTCGGAGCCGCCTGCGGGATATTCTGCTCCACGGTGGCTGCGGTGTCCGGCTGGCTTTGCTGCGACTTCTGCGCTTCCTTAACTGTGCGGACGGAGCGCTCGACCTTCGAGTCGGGATCGAAGGTGGTTTCCTGCACCTGCTGACTGTCAGTATTCAACTGCGCCGTCACACTGGAACGGAAATTGTCCATGCCGAGGAAGGGCGCCAAGGCCTTGTCGATGTTGGATTCGACTTCGCTCTGGACGTTCTGCACGATGCCGAGATTGCGGCTCAGCGCTCCGTTGCCGGGATCATCTCCCGATGCGAGGAGCTGGCCGGTGGAATCGAGGATGGTGACGTCGTCGACCTCCAGGCCGGGAACGGCAGAGGCGACAAGATGGCGGATAGCCGAAGCCGATTTGCGGGCAGCCTCCGCACTCGCGCGGATCATGACCGATGCCGTCGGCTTCTGATCCGCCTTCCGGAAGTTGCCGACATCCTGCATGACGATGTGGACGCGGGCAGCGCTGATACCGGCGATAGAAGTGATGGTGCGGCTGATTTCACCCTCGAGAGCACGCACGCGGGTAACTTCCTGCATGAAGGAAGTCAGACCGAGCGAACCGACATTGTCGAAGAGCTCATAGCCGGCCTTGCCGCTCGTCGGCAGGCCGCGCTCGGCGAGAAGCGCGCGGGCCTTGCCGGTCATGCCTGCCGGAACGGTCAGGCTAGAACCGTCCGTGCCGACCTGGAAATTGATCTTGGCTTCAGCGAGCGCGATGCTGATCTGATTGAGATCCGTCGCGTCCAGGCCGACATACAGCGTCTCCTGAGCGGGCTTATTGACGTAGAGGGCCGCCAAAAGGATCAGCAGCACGGAGGCGGCGCCTACGCCTCCCATGATCATCAGCCGCGTTCTCCCGAGATTCTGCAGATTCCGAAACAGGGGAACTAATTGATTTAACAGATTCATTCTGTTCTCGCACGATTCGTCAAAGACCTGATGGCTTTGTAACCTGCTGCGAAAATAGAAATCGAAACTTGTGCGAGCGTTTCGTCCGGCCAGAAGAGCCCAGGAAAAAGCCGGAAAGAATCGGAAGATTATATAAGAAAAACAGTATCTATCGTCGGCGGCAGCTAGAAGAAGTCGAAATCGCCCGCAGCCTTTGCCATGGGTTGGACCAGGGGCTGGGCCATGGACGGGGAATGTGCGTGAAAACTGCTGCCGCCAAGCGCCCTTTGCATTTCTGTGAGCTTGACGAGGCTCAGCGCCGTTGCCAGATCCACCGTCCAGGCCTCGGGCATCGCTCCGGCAATGGTATCGATGAATTCGGCGATGCCGCGCGTCTTCTGCACCGCAAGATCGATGCCCTGGACGACCTTCATGGCCTCCGGCGAGGCCAGTATATTGGCATCGCTGATGTCAAGCAGCTGAGGTTCGACGCGTTCGATCAGATAGGCGATGTCATGCAATTCGGAAACGATGCGCAGAAGGATAGCCGGAAGCGTCTCCTCAATGGCAGCCGTCTCAACGTGCTGAAAGGGGGTCATGCACTTGCCTCGCTGATCAGAAAAATTCGATCGTGTTGTCGACTGGCTTGGGAGCCACGACCGGACGCTGTTCCAGCGCTACGGTCTTCTGTGTCTCGGCGCCGGTCAGCGGATATTGCCTGGCTCTTCCGGAAATCGGCCAATATTCGATCTTGCGCCCGTGCTCGCCGCCCGTGCTGGAACTGACGACCGGGATACCCTCGTCTTTCAGAAACTGCATGGCAAAGATCGCGTTCTGCTCGCCGACATTGGAGAAGGTCGCGATCGTCTTGGCGCCACCGAAGACTTTCGCCTCCAGCCGGTCGCGCCTTGCGCCCTTCTTCAGCAGACCGTTGATCAGAAGTTCCATCAGGTGCACGCCGTAACGCGTCGCATCGCCACCGCTCACCGGCGAGTTCGCCATTCCAGGGAGAAGGAAATGGTTCATGCCGCCGACGCCGGCGATGGGATCGCGCAGGCAGGCCGCCACGCAGGAGCCGAGGATGGTCGTCAGCACCACTTCGGGATCACTGATGACCGTGTACTCGCCCTGAATGATATGCACGCGACGGGCAGCACCCTCGACGATCATTTCAGAGCTCCGAAGACAGCCTCAATGGCAGCTTTCATCTTTTCGATGGTGAAGGGCTTGGCAAGCACGTTGTTTGCCCCGAGCTGCGCTGCCTTCTGCACCAGCGCCCGGTCGCCCTGCGCCGTCAGAATGATGAAGGCCGCCTTCTTCGTCGTCGGATTCGTGCGGACGGCCTGCAGGAGGCCAAGCCCATCCATCTTCGGCATGTTGAAATCGGAGATGACTAGATGATGGGGCTGCTGCTCCATGATTTTCATCCCCTGTTCGCCGTCGCCGGCAGCCGTGATCTGCTTGAAGCCGAGCTGCGTCAGCGCATCGCTGAGCAGAAGACGGCTGGTGACCTGATCGTCAACGATCAGAACTTTGATTTTCTCCGCTAGAGACATTATTCGCTCCCTTCCTTTCGGGCGGCTGTTATTTTCAAAATTTCCTCGCCAATGGCGTTCAGCGGAAACTGTTGTTCGACGGCGCCAAGCTCGTAGGCGACCCTCGGCATGCCGTAGACCACGCAGGTCTTTTCATTCTGGCCGATGGTGCGCGCGCCGGCATGACGCATCTTGAGAAGACCGGCGGCGCCGTCGCGCCCCATACCGGTCAGGATCACGCCGACGGCATTGCGGCCGGCCAGTTCGGCAACCGAATCAAAGAGCACGTCGACGGAAGGGCGATGGCCGTTCACCGGCCCGCCGTCCACCAGACGGCAATGGGGCGCGGAGGTATTGGCGACCCGCAGGTGCCTTTCGCCGCCCGGCGCCAGATAGATCTTGCCGATTTCCAGCCTTGCGCCATCCGTCGCTTCCTGGACAACAGGGGCGCAGAGACGGTTCAGCCGTTCCGCGAAGCTGCGCGTAAAGGTCGGCGGCATATGCTGCGTGATGACGGTCGGCGGGCAGTTGGCTGGGAATTTCTGCAGTACATTGATCAGGGCCTCGACGCCGCCCGTGGAAGAACCGATGGCGACGATCTTACGCCCCACGCGGAAGTCCGCGACGGCCGGCGGCGGCACGCGCTGAGCGCTGGGCTTCACATACTGACGCTGCGAGCGGGCAGCCGCCTTCACCTTATCCGCCAGATCGCCGAAAGGATGCGGCTCGCCCGGCGAGGGCTTTCCGACGCAGTCGAATGCGCCGATTTCGAGGGCGGCAAGCGTCGCGTCGGCACCACGATGGGTCATGGTGGAGACCATGATGACCGGCATGGGCCTGAGCGTCATGATCTTTTCCAGGAATTCGAGGCCGTTCATGTTCGGCATCTCGATATCGAGGGTGACGACATCCGGATTGAGCGCCTTGATGGCGGCGCGCGCTTCCAAGGCGTCGCCAGCCTGGCCGATGACATCGACCTCTGGATCGGCACGCAGGACGGCGGTGATGAGACCCCGCATGGTTGGGGAATCATCGACGACAAGAACACGAGCGGGAGAATTCATGGTTTCCTTCCCGCGGTCTTGCCGAGATAGCGATAGGTGGTGATGCCGATATTGTCGAAGACGTGCTTGGCCTCCCCGGCTACGCGCTCGGAGTGGCCGATATAGAGATGGCCGGCATCCTGGAGCTGGCCGGCAAAGCGCGTCCAGATTTTCGTCTGGGTCGGCTCGTCGAAATAGATGACGACGTTGCGGCAGAAGATGACGTCGAACAGACCCTTGAAGGGCCACTGCCCGAGCAGGTTCAGTTCGTTGAAGGTGATGAGCCGCTTGACGCGATCGTCGATCTGGAATTTGCGGCGACCCTGGACATTGACTTCCTGGAACCACTGCTTGCGCATGGCAGGAGAAACCGTTTCGAGCGAAGATTCATCATAGGCACCGGCGCGGGCAAGCCCGAGGATCTTGGGATCGATATCCGTCGCCAGGATCCTGAAATCGAAATCGGCGACATTCGGCATCAAGGCAAGCACCGTCAGCGCGATCGAGTAAGGCTCCTGCCCGTCGGAGCAGGCGGCAGACCAGATGCGCACCCGGCCGCCGGCCTTGGCGCGCGCCAGGAGACCAGGCAGAACCTCGTCGCGCAAATGATCGAAATGATGGTTCTCGCGGAAGAATCGGGTGAAGTTCGTCGTCAGATGCGACAGCATCTCGCGACGCGCCGCACTTCCCGCCGGCGACGACACCAGCTGGCAGTAGTCGCGGAAGCCGGCGAGGCCCAGCGCGCGGATATGCTTCGACAGCCTGGAATAGACCAGCGACGCCTTGCTCTCGTTGAGAGAAATGCCGGCATCCGCATAGATCATTGCGGCGATTTCCGAGAGGTCGCGGCGCGTCAGCGGGTATTCGCCGCTCGCCAGCACCTCGTCCGGAGACGCCTTAAAATCCATTGCTCCCATCATGCTCATGCAGCCTCGCTTTCGCTTTCAGGGAACAGGGCTTCCAGTTCGATCAGGCAGATCATGCGGCGATCGATCGCCACGATGCCGCGGGCAAACTGCCGCTCGTGATCGGAGGAAACCTCCGGCGTCGGCTGTATGCTGTCGTCGGTAATGGTCAGGATATCCGAAACCGCATCGACCAGAAGACCGACCGCCTTGCGCTTGACCTGGGCCACGATGATCACATGCCGAACTGTCGGTTCCGCCCGCTTCATCCCGAGCCGGGCGGAGAGATCGATGATTGGCAGCACCGCGCCGCGCAGGTTGACGATCCCGAGCACATATCCCGGCGCATGCGGCATGGCCGTTGCGGGCGTCCAGCCGCGGATTTCCCGAACCGACATGATGTTAACGCAGAATTCCTGGTCGCCGATGCGAAAGGCGATCAGCTCGCGATTGCCCTGGTTCAGGTTCTTGACGGCATAAGACATCAAGTCACCCCGCCGCCGCGTAAGACATTTCGGGCTTCAGCGCCTGGCCGCGCGAAGCGCCGACCACCGCATCGACATCCAGGATCAGCGCCACGCGGCCATCGCCGAGGATGGTCGCTGCAGCAATGCCCGGGACATGCGTGTAGTTGGCTTCGAGGCTCTTGATGACGACCTGGCGCTGGCCCTGGATGGCATCGACCATGAGAGCACGCTGACCACCGCCTTCCGATTCCACCAACAGCGCGACGCCGTCGACCGGATTGGCCTGTGTGGCGCGGAAGTTCAGGATGCGGCCGACGTCAACCAGCGGGCAGAAGCTGTTGCGGATCGAGATCAGGCGGTGGTTGGCGCCGAAGGAGTGGATCGCGGAAGCCTCGGGCTGCAGCGTCTCGACGATCGCCGTCAGCGGCACGACCAGGGTCTGGCCGGCAACCGTGACCACCATGCCGTCGAGAACGGCCAGCGTCAGCGGAAGGCTCATGGTGAAGACCGAGCCCTGCCCCGGCCTGGACGTGATGTTGATGCGGCCGCCGAGCGCCTGAATAGAGCGCTTGACCACGTCCATGCCGACGCCGCGGCCGGAAATATCCGAAATCTTGTCGGCGGTCGAGAAGCCCGGCAGGAAGATCAAGTTGTCGATTTCCTCATCCGATAGATTGGCGTCTGCCGCGATCAGGTCGTTGTCGATGGCCTTCTGGCGCACCCTCTCGCGGTTGATACCGGCGCCGTCGTCGGCAAGCTCGATCAGGATGCGGCCAGAACGATGCTTTGCCGTCAGCCGGACGGTGCCCTCCGGGTTCTTGCCCAGCGTCGAGCGCTTTTCCGGCGTTTCGATGCCATGATCGACGGCATTGCGGATCATGTGCGTCAGCGGTTCGGCAAGCTTGTCGATCACCGTCTTGTCGACCTCGGTGTTTTCGCCCTCGGTGATCAGACGGATCGACTTGCCGGTCATATCGGCGATTTCGCGGACGATGCGCGACATGCGCTGGAAGACGGGCTTTACCGGCTGTGCGCGGATCGCCATGACGCTGTCCTGGATCTCGCGGGTGAGCTGCTGCAACTCCTCGAGACCCATATTGATCGAGGACGCGCCGTTATTGTCATTCTCGATGACACTCTGGGAGAGCATCGCCTGGTTGATGACAAGCTCGCCGACGAGATTGATCAGACGATCGACGCGGTCGAGATCGACACGGATGGTCTGGCCGGCGGCTGCGGCGGCATTGTTCTGCGCTGCGGCGGCATTGGAAGCGGCAGCTGCGGCAAGGGCGGCTTCCTTCTTCTCGACGCGTGCAGCGGCCGAGGCGAGCTGCGTAACATTGCTTGCGGTTTCCGCAGCTGCAACGGCGGCAGCGACATCGTTTCCGGGCGCCGGTGTTTCCTTTCCGGCCTCTGCAGCCGCGGCGGCGCCGTCATTGTCAAGGATCGAAAGATCGAAGGGCACCGGTACCATCGGCAACTCTTCGCTGGTCGAAGACCCGCCGCTTGCGGCCGGCTGGACATCGAGATCGCAATCCCATTCGGCAAATTCAAAGACGGTACGAATGGCGTCTTCGCCCTTGTCCGTCTTGATCGAGATTGCCCATTTGAAATAGGCGCCTTCTGGATCGATGTCGGGAAGGCCCGGCAATGCATCCATATCGCAGAAGATATTCATCTCGCCGAGCCGCGAGAGGTCGCGCAGCAGCAGCGTCGCGTCGTTGCCCTTGGCGTAGAGATCGGACCGCGGCTTGAAGCCGACTTCATATTCCGGCCTGGCATCGACGGCCAGCTCGTCGCTGCCGAAATCATCGTCGAAGCTGAAGGGGATCGGCTGGAAACCACTTTCGTCGGTCGGCGCGGCCGCGACGGACTTCAGAGCAACTTCGGCAACCACCGCTGCCGACGGCGCGGGAACATCGCCATTTGCCAGCGCTTCCAGTTCCTTGACAAGGCCGCGGCTGCGCGCCGGATCGACGCTGCCGCCATCGCGAGCAGCGTTGGTGAGATCCGCCAGAACGTCGGCGGCCTTGAGCATGACCTTCAGGACATCCTGGGTCGGCTCCAGCTTGTTGGATCGAACGCAATCGAGCGTCGTCTCGAAGACATGAGCGAAGGCGACCAGATCATCCAGACCGAAGGCACCCGCCCCACCCTTGATGGAATGAACGGCGCGGAATACGGCATTGACGGTTTCCGGGTCACGGTCGCCATCATTCATTTTCAGGAGACCGGATTCCAGTTCGGCGAGCTGCTCTTCGCACTCCTGGAAGAAAATCTCTTTGATTTCGTTCATGTCCATGAGGGATGGATCCTGTCTAGGCGGTTACGCGCTCGATGGCATCGATGAGCTTGGCGGGATCGAACGGCTTGACGATCCAGCCGGTCGCACCGGCCTGGCGGGCACGGTTCTTCTTTTCCGCGTCGCTTTCCGTCGTCAGCACGAGGATCGGAACGGCGCGGTATCTGTCGTTGCGGCGAACGCCCTCGATAAAGCCGAAGCCGTCAAGACGCGGCATATTGATATCGGTGACGATGACGTCAGGATTGGCTTCTTCCAGAATTTCCAGGCCCTCGACACCGTCTTCGGCCTGAATGGTCTCGAAGCCTGCATTGTTGAGGGTCACGAGAAGCATGTTTCGGATGGTTCGAGAATCATCCACCGTCAGCACTTTTTTCTTCATTGCCGGATCTCCTTGGCAAGCAGATGGGAGATATCCACCCCGATCACCTGCATCGTTTTTTGAAATGCATCCGACACCTTGGAGAAGGTGAAGGAGAGTTTGTCCTCATCCCAGGTCTTGGCGGCAGCCATGATGACCTGCACGCACAAAGTCCCGATCCTTTCGACACCGGACGCATCGATCGCGACATTGCTGCCGCGCAACCCCATCAGCGTACCGCGAAGGCTCGAGGCCTCGTTGAGATCCAGCACTGCGGCCAGACTGATTGTCTTTTCGCCTTTCCTGCTCGGCATCGCGTCATTCCTCGTTGTCTGAAATCAGGCCCGTCGGCCCGCATGTGCATGAAACTGAAAGATCAATAGGCATTGCGATCGCCTCCTGCTGCGGCCCTGCGAAGCGGGAAGCCGAAATCAGCCATATCCTCTTCGTTCTGCGTGATGCCGAGCTCCTCGCGGGCTGGGAGCTGCGGTTGCTGCGCGGCCCTGACCGGGACGGCAGGGGCCGCATGCCGCCGCTCGCGCTCGATGCGGAATTCGCGGATGGTCCGGCCGAGTTCGACGACGACGGTATGAAGGTGATCGGCACCTTCCTCGGAGCGGCTGGCCTCGCTGCCGGCAGCGGCCGCACGCTCGCTATGGCCGCCGATATCTGATGTTAGTGCCTTGAGGCCGGCGACTTGTTCGTCGCTCGCCGCGACAATTCCGGAAATGGCTTCATTGATATCCGTCACCTGGCGGACAATGCTGCCGATCGCTTCCTGGGTGCGGCCGACCATCTGCACGCCGGCATCCACCTGCGCCTTGGTGCCCGTCACCAGAACCTTGATCTCGCGTGCGGCATCGGCGGAACGCTGGGCAAGCGCGCGGACTTCCTGCGCAACGACGGCAAAGCCGCGGCCGCTATCACCGGCGCGGGCGGCCTCGATGCCGGCATTCAGCGCAAGAAGATTGGTCTGGAAAGCAATCTCATCGATGACGCCGATGATCTGGCCGATCTTTTCAGCTGACGTTTCGATATCGGCCATGGCCGATATCGCCTGCCCGACGATCTTGCCGCTGTCTTCGGCCGCCACTCGGGTCGATGCGGTGACGCGCTCGGCCGAGCGGGTATTGGCTGCATTGCCGCGCACCTGTTCGGCCAGTTCCGCTAGCTGCTTTGCAGAGGCCGCAAGTCCTTGCGACTGTTCGAACGATTTTTCCGCCAGGGATTTCGTGGCACGGGAAATGGCGTCGCTCGTCGTTTCGGCCGCCCGCACACCACCGGACAGCGCCGAAAACTGCTGCTGAATATCAGTAAGCGCCGCGTTCAAGGCTTCCGCCACTTCGGTATAGGCCTCGGGACAATCCGTCGGCATACGGGTCGTCAGATCGCGAGCGGTAAGGCCGTTGGCGAGATCGGCAATCAAGGCTGCTGCCTCGGCGCGGTCGGCAGCCCGCTGTTCGGCCAGCGCCCGCTGGTGACCGACCCGCAATTCGTTGAACCGCAACGATACGGCAATCTCGGCATCGACCATCACCAAGCGCACGACCGATGTCACGAGTTCGCTGAGCTCGCGGGCGCGGCGCTTTGCTCCCGGCAGAATGGCGCGGCCGCCCATATCTTCGAGCAGGCCGGCGAGAAGATGCTCCAACATGACGCCGTGGCCGGCAACATGCCAGCGCGGATCGAGCCCCATCTTGCTTTCGCTGTCGGACAGAACCTTGACGCGCTCGGCATAGAGGCTGTCGAAGCGAGCATCCGTCAGCACATCCCAGTGCGAGGAGTGCAAATCCTGGAGCCGTACGAGCTGGCTTTCGCTCGAAAAATTGCGCGCAGCGTCGGGATAGGTCTGGAAACGGAGGAAAAGATCGCGCAGGCCGGCTTTCAGATGCGCCTCGAGCATCGGCCGGTGACGGCGCAGCGTTTCGCATTGTCCCGCATCGAGACCAGCAAAGCGCAAGCGATCGCGAAGGCTGCCAGCCTGCGCCCTGCCTGCCTGATCTGAAGGCGTATCCTGCGCCAAAGTCGCCCCTGCCGAACTGCCGCGCATTGAAGCGCCGGCGAAACCGCTGATGATCCGCGCCAGGCGCAATGAGGAGGCGAGAAAAGGCAGCCGTCGCCGTCGATCGACTGATCGAGGCACCGAAGCTCGCTCGTTCATCAAAGTCTGTTGCGGACCTGTTTGATGGACATGGATACCGGATCGGACCCGGTACGACGGGGCGGCTTCATGCCTGGTGAGAACGAGTCACAATTTTCCCATTCCGACGTTCAAGTTCAATATTTATGGTTAATTCCTTGCCCGAAGGTTAATGACGGACGAGACGCGGCTCGTAGTTATCCCTACTAAATTAGCGACTACTTTGTTGCCGGAAAAGAACATCGATCGTAAGTCACGAGCAAGCTTCATCCCTTACTACCCAAGGGATAGACAGTTTCGATGTCGTTACGGAGAGAGCAATGATTGTTCTTGGTTTGACAGCCTCGCTGATGGCCAGCCTGACGCTTACGGCCTTCATGCTTCTATATCGTCTCGAAGAGGCGCGCGGCAAAGCCACTAGCCGCATTCTCTAGACAAAGCTGTAACGGACGTCTCAGATCCAAGATCGGACATATGGCAGCTCGTGGCCAAGACGGCGAGCGCTGCTGTTCTTACGGACGGCAGGGAGCTAGCTTTGGCCTCAATAGTTCCGTATTAAGCCTCACGATCAGGCACCGAGACCCATCTTTTAATGCTCGACACGACCCATTCCCGAACAAACGCCCAGAAACTTTCGCTGGGGCTCGCCCTCGCGATCATC
Organism: Rhizobium sp. BK491; assembly: GCF_014194925.1. Taxonomy (NCBI): domain Bacteria; kingdom Pseudomonadati; phylum Pseudomonadota; class Alphaproteobacteria; order Hyphomicrobiales; family Rhizobiaceae; genus Rhizobium; species Rhizobium sp. BK491. The sequence continues at coordinate 479,992 of NZ_JACIAR010000002.1, read as the reverse complement.
TTCGGAGTGACGCTCTGGCGCGTGCTCATGTTGCTTCTCAACAAGACGGATCTCTTCGTCGATGAGGCGCAATATTGGTTCTGGGGTCAGAATCTGGATTTCGGCTATTATTCCAAGCCGCCGATGATTGCCTGGGTCATCCGCTTCTTCAATACGATCTCCGGCTCGGATTCGACCTTCTGGATCCGCATATCGGCGCCGCTCTTCCATCTTGCCACCGCCCTGATGCTGATGTGCACCACGCGGCGGCTGATCGACGACGAGACCGGACGCGAGATTGCGCCATGGGTCGGCGTCATCTTCATCACCCTGCCGGCTGCCTCGCTTTCCGCCGTGCTGGTATCGACCGATACGATCCAGATCCTGTTCGTGACGATCGCCATCTGGGCCTTTATCGGTCTGACCAAGCGCTCCTCGGTACTGGAAGCCGTCATCCTCGGCGCCAGCCTCGGTTGCGCTTTCCTGACGAAATATTCGGTGCTCTTCCTTCTGCCGGGCGTCGGGATTGCCATGCTGACGATGCGTTCGGCGCGGATCGCCTGGCGGGATATGGTGATTGCCGCCATCGTCGGCGCCATCGTCGTTTCGCCCAATCTCTGGTGGAACCTTACCCATGACGCTGCGACCATAAAGCACACGGAAAACATCGCCCAATGGAGCAAGAGCGGCGGCGGCAACACTCTGGCGAAGCACATACTCAACGGGCTTAACTTCTTCGGCGCGCAGTTCGGCGTGGTCGGCCCGGTCGTCTTCTTTGCGCTCTTGTGGGCGACGTGGCGCCTGATCCGTGGACAGAGCGACGACCGCGAAAAGCTGCTGTTCTGGCTATCGGTACCTGTCGTAGCGCTAATCACGCTGCAGGCACTTCTCGCCAAGGCCTATGCCAACTGGGCCGTCTCGGCCTATGCCGCCGGTACCATTCTTGCCGTATGGCTGCTCTATCGGCTGACGAAAAAGGGGCTGAGCACCTCGCTGATCATAGGCGCCGTCGTCGCCGTCGTGATCCCGGTACTGACGGTCTTCGCCTATGACATCAAACTGCCGAACGGCAATCTCGTTATGAAGCGCTATGTCGGCCGTAGCGTCATCAGTCAAGAAATCGCCGATATCGCCACGCAGGCGAAGATGAGCGAAATCGTCGCGCAGGATCGCGATATCCTTGCCGATCTTTATTATACGCTGAAGGGCAAGCCGTTCCGTATCTATGCCCGGCCTTTCGGCGGCTTCCCCCACAACTATTATGAGCAGGATTTTTCCCTGCCGGCCAGTGTGACCGGTCCGGTATTGTTCGTCGACAACGATCCGATCGAGTGCCCGGAAGGCCAGGCCGAGCCGCTGAAGAGCTGGTCGCCGCCCTATGGCGAAATGAAGGGCAAGACGCTCTACGCCTATCGCGTGCCGGCATCCTGTCTGGCGCCCAAACCGTCAGTAAGGGGTGCGGCGGAAAATTAAGAAATCGAGCCGGGACTGTTGACCGGCTCGTGCAACTGCATCATGACAGGCCGCTACTAGGAAGACGCTAGGCGTCCTGTTATCATGACCGAACCGCCGGAGTTCGCTCCGGCAAAGGAATGAAGGCATTTTGGACCGTTGAGCCCGCTCGAATTCGGCGCCGCCGACAGCGAAGATAGAGACGAGAGGACGCATCGCGCCGGAGCGCGCGTGATCGCCTCGCTGTTCGTCGCATTTTTCGCCTATATCGGACTGGCGCTCGGCGGCGGCATCAATCTTGCCACGCGCGCCGATGCCGAAGCCCTCTCCTCAGGCAAGGACAGTCAGCCCCTCTACCTTTCCCTGCGCGATCCGGTGCGCGGCATTATCGTCGCCGACCGGCTGGTGACGCCGAAGGCCGCATGGCAAGACCTCGGCCCTGCAACACTTGCCGCCCTGCCCACCCTCGGATATCCGGCGACCTCCTGGCTGCTGAGCCGCCCGAAAGATGCCGCACGGCTCGAATCCCTGGCGTTTCGCGCCTATCTAGCGCGCGCGCCTCCAGGCGCGCTCACCTAAGCGTTGGCGCCTACGCGCCGCATTTCCGATAAGACCTCAAGTCCGCCTGCGGCCAGGCCGTCGGCATAAGCCTATTTTCAAGGATAATACCCATGCGTACCTCACCATGGCTCGTGGCACTCTATACAGTGGTCATCGTCATCGGCTTTCTGATTGCAATGCCGAACGTGCTGCCGCAGTCGGTTCTCAGCAAGATCCCATCCTGGCTGCCTCATAGCCAGGTTTCGCTCGGCCTCGACCTTCGCGGCGGTTCCTATCTCGTTCTTGAAGTCGACGAGAAGGATCTGACGAACGGCCGGCTGCAATCGCTGCAGCAGGACGCCCGGCGCGTGCTGCGCGACAAGAACATCCAGACCCGCTCGATCATCCGCAACGGCGATCAGATCGTCGTGACGCTCACTGATCCCTCGCAGAGCAGCGATGCAGTCACGCAACTGCGCACGCTTGCCAATACGATCACATCCGGCCTCTCAGCCGGTCAGTCCGATCTCAACATCACGCCGAATGGCGCGACGATCGCGATGTCCTTCTCGCAGGCAGGTATTTCGGCCAACGTCGATTCCGCCGTCCAGCAGAGCCTTGAAGTCATCCGCAAGCGCGTCGACCAGGTGGGCGTTGCCGAGCCGACCATTCAGCGCGTCGGACCGAACCGAGTTCTCGTCCAGCTTCCGGGTGCGCAGGATCCCTCGCATCTGCGCGAGCTTCTCGGTTCGACCGCCAAGATGTCCTTCCATCTGCTCGCCGATAATGCCGATCCAAACAATCCGCCTCCCGGCGTCACCATCATGAAGGACGAGCGGGGCACCAGCTATCCGGTTCTCGACCGCATCGAACTGTCCGGCGACCGTCTGACGGACGCCCGCGTCAGCTTCGATCCGAACACGCACGAGCCGCTCGTCACCTTCCGCTTCGACAGCGCCGGCGCCAACCGTTTTGCCGAAATCACCCGCGAAAATGTCGGCAAGCCCTTCGCAATCGTTCTCGACAACAAGGTGCTGAGCGCACCGAATATCCGCGAGCCGATCACCGGCGGTTCAGGCCAGATCTCCGGCAACTTCACCGCAGACAGCGCCACCACGCTTGCAGCCCTGCTGCGCGCCGGCGCTCTGCCCGCCAAGCTCACCGTCATCGAAGAACGCACCGTCGGCGCCGATCTCGGTAGCGACGCGATCCAGAAGGGCATCTATAGCGGCCTCGTCGGCTTCGTCCTGGTTGCCGCCTTCATCTTCGTGCTCTATGGCGCCTGGGGCATTCTCGCCAATGTCGCGCTGCTCATCCACACGGTCCTGACCTTCTCAGCCCTGACGCTTGTCGGCGCCACGCTGACGCTGCCCGGCATCGCCGGTATCGTCCTTGGCATCGGCCTTGCGGTTGATGCCAACGTTCTCATCAACGAGCGCATCCGCGAAGAAACCCGCAAGGGCCGCGGCGCCTTCGCCGCCATCGACAATGGCTTTAAGAAGGCCTATTCGACGATCATCGACGGCAACATGACAGCCCTCATCGCCGCCGCGATCCTGTTCTACTTCGGCTCCGGCCCCGTTCGCGGCTTTGCCGTGACCATGGGTCTCGGTCTCATTATCTCGATGTTCACCTCCGTCGCCTTCGTGCGCGTCGTGATGATCGCCATCACCCGTGGCCGCAAGCTGAAGGTGATCAACATCAGACCGCTGATCCCCTTCAGCCCCTATGACAAGCACATCCAGTTCATGAAGGCCCGCTTCTTCGGCGTCACCGTCTCGGCGATCCTGTCGATCGCCTCGGTGGTTCTGTTCATCCATCCGGGCCTCAACTACGGCGTTGATTTCCGCGGCGGCATCCAGATGTCGGTCAAGACCAAGGACGCAGCCGATCTGTCTACGTTCCGCGAGGGCTTGAACACGCTCGGCCTCGGCGAAATCGCACTGCAGTCCTTCGGCGACAACAATAGCCTCCTTGTCCGCGCTCAGCGCCAGGACGGCGGCGAAGAGGCGCAGACGGCAGCTGTGACCAAGCTCAAGGCCGAAATCGTCAAGATCGACCCAAGCGCGACCATCGAAGGCACCGATGTCATCGGTCCAAAGGTCTCGGGCGAGCTTGCCTGGGCCGGCATCCTGTCGGTCGTAATCGCCAGCCTGGCGATGCTCGTCTATATCTGGGTGCGGTTCGAATGGCCGTTCGCGGTCGGCGCCATCGTCACGCTGGTGCTCGATGTGACCAAGGCGATCGGCTTCTTCGCGATTACCGGCCTCGATTTCAACCTGACGGCCATCGCCGCGATCCTGACGCTTGTGGGATATTCGGTGAACGACAAGGTCGTGGTCTATGACCGCATGCGTGAAAACATGCGGCTCTACAAGTCGATGCCGCTGCGCGACATCATCGACAAGTCGATCAACGAGACCCTGGCGCGAAGCCTCTATACCAATGCCACCGCCTTCCTGGCGCTGGTGCCGATGGCGATCTGGGGCGGCAGCGCCGTCTCCAGCTTCGCGATCCCGATGGTGTTCGGCATCCTCGTCGCCGGCGCCTCATCGGTCTTCATCGCGGCGCCGATCCTGCTGTTCCTCGGCGACTGGCGTCGCCGTCATGCCAAGCCGGTCGCCAATGACACGGCGTCGGCAGTCGGCAAGTCCGGTAAGGACAACAAGCAGATTCCTGCTGCTTAACACATGAAAAGAGGACATGCCCGGCTTCCGGGCATGTCCTCCAGCCGCTTACGAAATCGGCGGCATATGCAAAGGCAAGCCCGGACGCGGGGCCGTAATCTTTTCTACAACTCCGTTTTCCTGCTCGCTGACGAGCAGATGCTTGCCGTCCACGGTGAAGGCGATATTGGCCGGCCTTGTGCCGTCGGTGCGGATATGGCCGGCCATTTTTCCCTCGGTGTCCACCATGGAAATTTCACCCAGGCCGTACATGGCACAATACAGCATGCCACTGCGATCAAAAGCGAGGCCTGCCGGTCCGCGCAGCGCATTGACGGCAGGGGATGTCATCGACTGGACAAACATTTCCTGCCTGCCGCCCACGACTTGCCGATAGATTTTTCCGGTCAGCGTTTCGCTATAGTAGAGCAATCCGTCGGTACCGAAGGCAATACCGCTCGCAAAGAGCAAGCCGGCTGCCAGGACCCGGATGACCCGGCCCTCCGACGGATCGATCTGATAGACGCAGCCATTATAAGCCGCCTTGAAGAAATCGGGATGGATGTGGCCGCCTTCGAGAAGATTGGCAAGGCGGATACCGGAATCGATCATATAAAGCAGGCCGTCAGGTCCGAAAGCGAGTGCATTCGGATGGAGAAACGGACCATCGGCGCTGCCTTCAATGACCTGCAGGACGCGGCCTTGCGCCGACAATCTGACAAGGGAATTCTCCGGGCCATTGGCAACCCAGAAACATCCGTCACCATCCGCCGCAATCCCCATCGGCCAGCCGCCGACCCGGCAAAGTTCCTGCGGTACGCCGCTTGCGTCGAAAAGTTTCAGACAGCGGCGACTGGCATCCATTTCTGCGACCGCGAGGCGGCCGTCCGGCAAGGCCACGAGGCCGCTAGGCAGACGCAGCCCGGTGGCAATCGTTTCGTTCATGTTTTGAAACCTTCATTCTACGCATTACGAAGCCCCAAAAACTCAAAATGCTGCGCCGAAATGATACATAAGCACGAAGAAGATCCTTTTCGAGCCGGGCGAATGCAAATCCCGATAAGATTCTTGCGCCAGAGGTCACATCCGCGTGCGAGCCCTGCTAATCTTGACAGGCTTTAGCGATTCGGAACATCCATAGAACGTTCCTATATCTTCGCGTTTGCGATTCGCCGCATATCGCGCTCCGCGCCGGCCGCCGGAGGTAGTCAGGAGAGTTAATGACCGCCGCCTATCTGGAAAAGCTGAACCCGGAGCAACGGCTGGCGGTGGAACACGGCACGACTGTAGGCGACGGTCATATTGCCGGGCCTCTGCTGGTCATCGCCGGAGCCGGCTCCGGCAAGACGAATACGCTTGCGCATCGCGTCGCGCATCTGATTGTTAGGGGTGCCGATCCGCGCCGCATCCTGCTGATGACCTTTTCGCGCCGCGCCGCCGCCGAAATGGGCCGCCGCGTCGAGCGCATCTGCCGCGAGGTACTGGGAGCGAATGCCGGCATCACCGCCGATGCACTTGCCTGGACCGGTACGTTCCATGGTATCGGCGCGCGCCTGCTCCGGGATTATGCAGAACAGATCGGCATAGACCCGGCGTTCACGATCCACGACCGCGAAGACAGTGCCGACCTCATGAATCTGGCGCGTCATGACCTCGGTTTTTCCAAGACGGAGAACCGCTTCCCGACCAAGGCGACCTGCCTTGCTATATATTCGCGCTCCGTCAATGCCGAAGCGCCGCTCGACGGCGTGTTGCGCGACTTCTTCCCATGGTGCACCATGTGGGAGCAGCAGCTGCGCGATCTTTTCGCCTGTTATGTCGAGGCAAAGCAGGTGCAGAACGTACTCGATTACGACGACCTGCTGCTTTACTGGGCGCATATGCTGCAGGAGCCGCTGATCGCCGAGGATATCGGCAGCCGCTTCGATCATGTGCTTGTCGACGAATATCAGGACACCAACAGGCTGCAGTCCTCCATCCTGCTCGCCCTGAAGCCGGATGGCCGGGGATTGACCGTCGTCGGCGACGATGCGCAATCGATCTATTCTTTCCGTGCCGCAACCGTGCGCAACATTCTCGATTTCCCCAAGGCTTTCACGCCATCGGCCGACATCGTGACGCTCGACCGAAATTACCGCTCGACCCAGCCGATCCTAGCTGCAGCTAACGCCGTGATCGATCTTGCGTCCGAGCGCTTCACCAAGAACCTGCGCACCGAGCGGCAGAGCGCCGAGCGGCCGCGGCTGGTAACGGTGCGCGACGAGGCCGATCAGGCGCGCTACATCGCCGATCAAATACTGGAAAATCGCGAGGGCGGTGCAAGGCTCAAGCAGCAGGCGGTGCTTTTCCGCACTTCGAGCCATAGCGGCCCGCTGGAAGTGGAGCTCACTCGCCGCAACATTCCCTTCGTCAAGTTCGGCGGGCTGAAGTTTCTCGATAGCGCCCATGTCAAGGACATGCTGGCGGCGCTGCGTTTCGCCCAGAACCCGCGCGATCGCGTAGCGGGGTTCCGCCTGATGCAGCTCCTGCCCGGCGTCGGCCCTTCGACAGCACGGCGCGTGCTCGACCAGATCGGCGAAGAGGCAAGCCCTATCACGGCACTCACAGAACTCCCGCCGCCGCCGCGCACGGGAGACGACTGGACCGCCTTTGTCGAGACGATGCGGGAGGTCAAAAGCGGGAAGGCCGGCTGGCCGGCGGAAATCGGCCTCGTTCGCCAATGGTACGAACCGCATCTGGAACGCGTACATGAGGATGCATCGACCCGCCAGGCGGATCTCGTCCAGCTCGAACAGATTGCCGCGGGCTACGGCTCGCGTGAGCGCTTCCTCACCGAGTTGACGCTCGATCCACCCGACGCCACCAGCGACCAGGCGGGTGTGCCGCTACTCGATGAGGACTATCTGATCCTTTCCACCATCCATTCCGCCAAGGGCCAGGAGTGGACGAAGGTCTTCATCCTCAACGCCGTCGATGGCTGCATCCCCGCCGATCTCGCCGTCGGATCATCCGCCGAAATCGAGGAGGAACGACGGCTGCTCTATGTCGCGATGACGCGGGCTAAGGACAATCTCGATCTCGTCATTCCGCAGCGGTTCTTCGTGCACGGCCAGCATGCGCAGGGCGACAAGCATGTCTTCGCCTCGCGCACCCGCTTCATTCCGGCAACATTGCTGCAATTTTTCGAGGTCTGCGGCTGGCCGCAGGCACGGGCTGAAAGCGCTGCCGCCATTCGGGCGCGCGAGGTGCGCGTCGATGTGGGTGCGCGCATGCGGGGCATGTGGCGGTGAGTTGGGGTTATTGAGGCCGGCAGGTCAGGCATGTTCTTTGATGCCGCATCATCGTCCGTGGCCCCTCACCCTAGCCCTCTCCCCGCGAGCGGGGAGAGGGCTAGGGTGAGGGGCAATCCGAGCTCAATTCACTCGATCACCGCGCGTTACACTCACTTCGCCTCGCGAAACATCTCGATGATCGCCGAAAAATCGCGGCCGCCGTTGCCGAGCTTTTCGAAGAGCGCGTAAAGCTGCGCGGCTTCAGCACCCAGAGGCGTCGACGCGCCGCTGGAGAGCGCCGCTTCCTGTGACAGGCGCAGATCCTTCAGCATCAAGGCGGCGGCAAAACCGGGCTTGTAGTCGTTGTTGGCGGGCGACGTCGGCACAGGGCCGGGCACCGGGCAATAGGTATTGATCGACCAGCACTGCCCTGACGAGGTCGATGCGACGTCAAAGAGAGCCTGGTGCGAAAGGCCAAGCTTTTCGCCGAGCACGAAGGCCTCGCAGACGCCGATCATCGAGATACCGAGGATCATGTTGTTGCAGATCTTTGCGGCCTGGCCGGCGCCGGGATCGCCGCAATGGACGATCTTCTTGCCCATCACCTCGAGCAGCGGTTTGGCAGCGGCGAAGCTTTCCGCCGAGCCGCCGGCCATGAAGGTCAGCGTCCCGGCCGCGGCGCCTCCGGTGCCGCCGGACACTGGCGCGTCGAGTGAGAGGCAGCCGGCATCGCCTGCCATGGCATGCGCCTTGCGGGCGCTGTCGACGTCGATGGTCGAGCTGTCGATCAGTAAGGTTCCCTTGGGCACGGAGCGCAGCACGTCGGTCCAGACGGTCAGGACATGCTGGCCCTTCGGCAGCATGGTCACGACCACTTCTGCATCGGCCAGGGCCTCGGTCAGCACGCTGGCGGCTTTCACGCCCGACGTCTCGGCCGCCTTCAGCACGTCATGCGAGAGGTCGAATCCTGTGACGGCGTGGCCGGCCTTCACGAGATTGGCGGCCATCGGGCCTCCCATATTGCCGAGGCCGATGAATGCGATCCGCGTCATGATGTTTTCCTCCCATGATCGGTTATCTTGCGAAAAGCGGCGGCTGCGCCGGTATGAAGAAACGGTCGATGGCATCCGCCGTCACTTCGGCAAGGCTTGCCGGAGACCATTTCGGATTGCGGTCCTTGTCGATGACAGCGGCGCGTACGCCTTCGTAGAAATCGTGATTATACAATATGCCCTTGCAGGCGCCGAGTTCACGATCAAGGCATTCGGCCAGATTGGCGCTCGCTCTCCCCGCCCTGAGCAGCCGCAAGGTCAGCTTCAGGCTCGTCGGCGAGCGGCTGGCGATCACGCTTGCAGCTTCTGCGGCAAACTCTCCCGGTTCTCCGGCCAAGGACTTCAGAATTTCCTCCACCGTGTCTGCCGAAAACGTCCGATCGATCACATCGCGGTTTGCCGCAAGCCGGCTTTCGCCGGCATCTACAGCCATCGTCCTTATGAGGGCGTGCACGTCTGCGGTAGAGGCCGCAGCGGGCAGCGCGGCTATCGCATCGATGAGGGCTGGCAATGCGGAAGACGCGACACAATGATCGGCAAAACCGGCGTGGATAACATCGGCTGCACCGACGGTCTGCCCGGTCAGACCCATCCAAGTGCCGGCCTCCCCCGGCGCGCGCGGCAGCAGCCAAGTGGCACCGACATCCGGGAAGTAGCCGATGCCGGTTTCGGGCATGGCAAGGCGCGTGCGTTCGGTGACGACGCGATGGCTGCCGTGGGCCGAGAGGCCGACGCCGCCGCCCATCGTGATGCCGTCCATCAACACGACATAGGGTTTGGGATAGCGCGAGATGGCATGGTTGAGCAGAAACTCCTCGCGCCAGAAGGTTTCCGCTTCATCAGTGCCCTCCTTGCCGCTCCGATGCAGCAGGCGGATATCACCGCCTGCGCAGAAGCCACGTTCCCCCTCGCCCAGGACGATGACGCTTGCGACCTTCGGATCTACGGCGAAATCCTCCAGGGCCGGCACAATGACCCGCACCATCGGCAATGTCAGGCTATTCAGTGCCTTCGGGCGGTTAAGCTTGATAATGCCGGCCGATCCGCGCCGCTCAATGATGACTTCGTCCGTGCTATCCATGCAAATCTCCTATCCCTGCTGCCATCCATGAATAGGGCTTCATCTGTTGTCGGCAAGGATCATTTCGGCTGCCTTCTCGGCGATCATGATGGTTGGCGAATTGGTGTTTCCCGAGGTGATCGACGGCATGACGGAGGCGTCGGCGATGCGCAACCCTGTCAGCGCCCGCAGCCGCAGGCGGGGATCGACGACGCTTTGCGCGTCACCGCCCATGCGGCACGTGCCGACCGGATGGAAAATCGTCGTGCCGATATCGCCGGCGGCGCGCTCCAGATCGGCATCCGTCTCATAGGCCGGCCCCGGCTTGAATTCCTGCGGCCGGAACCGGGAAAAGGAGGGCTGGGCGACGATGCGCCGCGTCAGGCGAATGGAGCGCACGGCAATTTCCCGGTCGCGTGCGGCAGAGAGATAGTTCGGACTGATGGCCGGCTGCATCGCGAAATCGGGGCTGCGCACATGCACGGAACCGCGGCTTTCGGGACGGAGATTGCAGACACTCGCGGTGATCGCCGGAAAGGGATGAACGGGATCACCGAACCTGTCGAGCGAGACCGGCTGCACATGATATTGCAGGTCCGGTGTTTCCTTGTCCGGTCCGGAGCGGGTGAAGATGCCGAGCTGGCTCGGCGCCATCGCCATGGGGCCTGAACGGCGCACCAGATATTCGAGGCCAATCGCCGCCTTTCCGATCAGTTTCGTCGCCTTCTCGTTCAGCGTGGGCACGCCGGTCACCTTGTAGGCGAGGCGAAGCTGCAGATGATCCTGCAGGTTCTCGCCGACGGACCGAACCTCGCGCACGACCTCGATGCCCGCTTTGCTCAACACCTCGCCATGGCCGATGCCCGAAAGTTCTAGAATATGCGGTGAGCCGATGGAGCCGGCTGAGAGTACTGTCTCCTTGTTCGCATAAGCGTGCTTCGCCACACCATCGTGCTGGAATTCGACGCCGGTGACGGCATCGCCATCGACGATCAGGCGGCGGACCTGCGCCTTGGTATGGACTGTGAGATTGCCGCGCTTCATCGCCGGGCGCAGGAAGGCTTTTGTCGTGTTCCAGCGGATGCCGGAGCGCTGGTTGACGTCGAAATAGCCGGAGCCTTCATTGTTGCCACGATTGAAATCCGCTGTCTCCGGGATACCGGCCTCCTTGGCCGCGGCCTGGAAGGCATCGAGCACTGCCCAGCGCACGCGCGCCTTCTCGACGCGCCATTCGCCGCCGGCGCCATGCATCTCGTCCTTGCCGCGATAATGATCCTCGGACTTGATGAAGTAGGGAAGCACATCGTCCCAGCCCCAGCCGGCGCAGCCGAGCTGACGCCAGAGATCATAGTCGCGCGCCTGGCCGCGCATGTAGATCATGCCGTTGATGGAGGAGCAGCCGCCGAGCACCTTTCCGCGCGGATAGTTCAGCGACCGGCCGTTTAGGCCTGCCTCCGGCGATGTGGTGAAGCACCAGTCCGTGCGCGGGTTGTTGATGCAATAAAGGTAGCCGACCGGGATATGGATCCAGTGGTAATTATCGTTGCCGCCCGCTTCCAACAGCAGCACCCTGTTGTTGCGGTCGGCCGAGAGCCTGTTGGCCAGCACGCATCCGGCACTGCCGGCACCGATGATGATGTAGTCGAAGCGATCCATGTTCAAACTCAGTGATCCCCTCTCCCCGCCAGCGGGGAGAGGGTTAGGGTGAGGGGCCGGAAGGTTCGGCAGAACTCGGTTTTCAAACTACCCTCGGAATAGCCCCTCATCCCCCCTCCGGGCACCTTCTCCCCGTCAAAACGGGGAGAAGGAAATCAAGCGGTCAGCGGCGATATTCAAATCCCAGCTTCCGTCCCAGCCTTGAGGCATAGAACTCGCCCACCACACCGCGGCGGAAGAGCAGGACGCAAACCATGAAGACGATGCCGGTGATGATGGTGACGGGGAATTCCGAAGTCGCCAGATAGTTTTCCAGCGTCGCCACGAATCCCGCACCGAAAATCGGGCCGATCAGCGTGCCGATGCCGCCAAGGAGCGTCATGAGAATGACTTCGCCGGACATCTGCCAGGCGACATCGGTGAGCGTCGCGAACTGGAAGACCAGCGCCTTGACCGCGCCGGCAAGCCCCGCCAGCGCCGCCGACATGACGAAGGCGCCAAGCTTGTAATGCGCGACGGAATAGCCGAGCGAGATCGCCCGCTGCTCGTTCTCGCGGATCGATTTCAGGATCATCCCGAAGGGCGAATTGATGAAACGCCAGATGATCAGCACGCCGATCAGAAAAACCGCAAGGACGAAATAATACATGTTGAAAGAGTTGCTGAGATCGAGGACGCCGAAGAGATAGCCGCGCGGAACCGACTGAATGCCGTCCTCGCCGTGGGTAAATGCCGCTTGCAGGCAGAAGAAATAGAACATGTAGGAGAGCGCCAGCGTGATCATCGCGAAATAGATGCCCTGCCTTCGGATGGCGACGAAGCCCATGACGAGACCGAGCAGGGACGCGCCGGCGACGCCGATCAGGATACCGAGCTCGGGCGGGAGACCCCATTCCTTCACTGCATGAGCAGTGAAATAGGCCGCGCCGCCGAAGAACGTGGCATGGCCGAAAGAGAGCAGGCCGGCATAGCCGAGCAGCAGATTGAAGGCGCAGGCGAACAGCGCGAAGCACAGCACCTTCATGACGAAGATCGGGTAGATGAAGAACGGCGCCCAGATCAATCCGACGAGGCCGACGACCAGAAGCAGCTTTTGTACGGAAAGCTTCGAACGCTCCTTGGAGTTCAAGCTGATCAACCCAGCCATATCACGCCTCCCGACCGAAGAGGCCGGCTGGCCTCAGAAGCAGTACGATCGCCATGATCACGAAGATGACGATATTCGAGGCTTCAGGATAGAAAACCTTGGTGAGGCCCTCGGCAATCCCAAGCATATAGCCTGTGACGATCGCGCCCATGATCGAGCCCATGCCGCCGACGACAACGACGGCGAAGACGATGATGATCATGTTCGATCCCATCAGCGGCGAGACTTGATAGATCGGCGCGGCCAGCACGCCGGCAAAGGCGGCAAGCGCCACGCCGAAGCCGTAGGTGAGCGTCAGTAGCACCGGCACGTTGACGCCGAAAACCTGGACGAGCGTGGAATTCTCGGTCGCGGCACGCAGATAGGCGCCGAGCTTGGTCTTTTCGATCAGCAGCCAGGTGCCGATGCAGACGATCAGCGAAGCGATGACCACCCAACCGCGATAGACGGGCAGGAACATGAAGCCGATATTTTTCGCGCCCGCCAATTCCGTCGGGACGGCGTAGGGCTGACCGGAGGAACCGTAGAGATAGCGAAAGGTCCCCTCGATGGTCAGGGCCATGCCGAAGGTGAAGAGCAATCCGTAGAGCGGATCGATCTTGTAAAGCCGGCGCAGGCAGAGCCGCTCGACCAGCGCACCGAACAGGCCGACGATCAGCGGTGCCAGAACGAGGGCCGGCCAATAGCCGATGCCGGCATAGGCGAGCAGCAGATAGGCGGTGAAGGCGCCGAGCATATAGAGGGCGCCATGGGCGAAATTGATGACCCGCAGCATGCCGAAGATGATCGCGAGCCCAAGGCTCAAGAGCGCGTAGAAGGAACCGTTGATGAGCCCGATCAGCAATTGACCGAGAAGGGCCTGCGCGGGAATGCCGAATATCGTCGTCATGGCTCAGACCCCCAGGACCTTGTGGAGCATACCCATGCGTTCGGAGAGCTCGCCGACCGGGAATTCCGAGACCATCTGGCCGCGATCCATCACATAGAAGCGATCGGCGATGCGGCTCGCAAAGCGGAAATTCTGCTCGACGAGCAATATGGTCATGCCGCGACCTTTGAGCTTCTGCAGGACTTCGCCGATACGCTGGACGATGACGGGCGAAAGGCCCTCGGTGGGTTCGTCGAGCAGCAGCATACGGACGCCAGTGCGCAGGATGCGAGCCATGGCGAGCATCTGCTGCTCGCCGCCCGAAAGCCTGGTGCCGACGCTGTTGCGCCGCTCATGCAGATTGGGAAACAGCTCGAAGATCTCGTCGAGCGTCATGCCGCCCGCTGCGACGACTGGCGGCAGCATCAGGTTTTCATAGACGCTGAGCGTCGAGAAGATGCCGCGCTCCTCCGGCACGAAGCCGATGCCCTGATGCGCCGTCTTGTGCAGCGGCACCTGCATCATGTCCTTGCCGGCGAATGTAACTCTGCCCTTGCGGGCGCGGACGATGCCGACGATCGTGCGCAGCGTCGTCGTCTTGCCGACGCCGTTGCGGCCGAGGATGGTGATGGTCTCCCCCTCGCCCACACGCATATCGACACCGTGCAGAATATGGCTTTCGCCATACCAGGCATTGAGACCCTGAACGTCGAGAAGCGTCGCCATCGTCAAGCCTCCTCCGTGCCCATATAGGCTTCGCGGACGCGCGGATCGCGGCTGACTGTCGCGTAATCGCCCTGGGCCAGGATCTCGCCGCGCTGCAGCACCGTGACATGATGGCAGATATCGGCAACGACCGAGAGATTGTGCTCCACCATGAGCACGGCCCTGTCGCGCGCGACGTCGCGGATGATCGCGGAGACCGTGTTTACGTCCTCCAGCCCCATGCCGGCCATCGGCTCATCGAGCAGCAGCACCTTCGGATCGAGCGCAAGCGTGGTGGCAATCTCCAGCGCGCGCTTGCGACCATAGGAAAGATCGGCGGCGACGGCATTGCGCTCTTTAGAAAGGCCGACGGAGGCAATGAGCTGTTCGGCGCGCGCATTGAGGCTGTCGAGGGCCGATAGCGGCCGCCAGAACTGGTGGGCGAGATTGCTTGGCCGCTGTAAGGCGACCCGCACATTGTCCAGCACCGTCAGATGCGGGAAAACGGCGGAAATCTGGAAGGAGCGCACCAGGCCCATGCGCGCGACCTTGTCAGGTCTCGTCTTGGTAATATCGGTGCCGAGCAGTGTGATGGTCCCATGCGTCGGCTGCAGGAACTTGGTGAGCAGGTTGAACACCGTCGTCTTGCCGGCGCCATTCGGGCCGATCAGCGCGTGGACCTGGGCATGATGTACGTCGAGATCGACATTCTTGACAGCGGTGAAGCCGCCGAAATCGCGGCGCAGTCCCCGGGCGGACAAAACCACCCGGGGCTCTTCATGCGGATGTGTCGCGGACATCGCCATGGGCCGGTCCGTGTCCTATTGCTTGACGAGGTCGCAGCCGCTCTTGGCCGGATCGATATAGGCTTCCTTGCCAGGGATCGTTGCCAACACGTTGAAGTAATCCCACGGCTCCTTGCTCTCCTCAGGCTTCTTGACCTGAAGCAGATACATGTCGTGGATCATTCGGCCGTTGGCGCCGACCGTGCCGCCGCGGCCGAAGAAATCATCAACAGGCATCTCATGCAGCTGCTTGGCAACGGCGTCGGTATCGTCCGTGCCGGCCTTCTGCACGGCCTTCAGATACTGCATCACGGCGGAATAAGTGCCGGCATGGATCATGTTCGGCATCTTGCCGGTGCGGGCAAAGAAGCGCTTGCCGAATTCGCGGCTCTTGTCGTCGAGGTTCCAGTAATAGCCTTCCGTCAGCGTCAGGCCCTGCGCTGCCTGCAGGCCGAGGCCGTGCACTTCGGCGAGCGTGAAGAGCAATGCCGCCAGGTGCTGGCCACCCTGGGTGATGCCGAATTCGGAGGCCTGCTTGATGGCGTTGGAGGTATCGAGGCCGGCATTGGCAAGACCGATCACCTTGGCGCCAGACGATTGCGCCTGCAGCAGGAAGGATGAGAAATCATTCGTTGACAGCGGATGACGGACGGAGCCAAGTACCTTGCCGCCGCTGGCCTTGACGAAATCGCTGGTCTGCTGCTCGAGCGAATAGCCAAAGGCATAGTCCGCAGTCAGGAAGAACCAGGTGTCGCCGCCCTGCTTGACGAGCGCGCCGCCGGTGCCGACGGCGAGAGCATGCGTGTCATAGGCCCAATGGAAGCCATAGGGCGAGCATTGCTTGCCGGTGAGATCGGTCGTGGCAGCGCCGGTGACGATGTCGATCTTCTTCTTTTCCTTGCCGACCGCCTGAACGGCGAGCGCGACCGAGGAGGTCGTCAGCTCCATGATGGCATCGACCTTGTCCTGGTCGTACCATTGGCGGGCGATGTTGGAGGCGATATCAGGCTTGTTCTGGTGGTCGGCATCGACGATTTCGATCGGCACGCCGAGAACCTTGCCGCCGAAATCCTCGGCGGCCATCTTGGCGGCCGCTACCGATGATTTCCCGCCGAAATCCGCATAGACGCCGGATTGGTCGTTGAGGATGCCGATCTTGACGACACCATCGGACGGGCCGGCGGCGAAAGCCGCAGTGCTGGCTGCAAGCAGAAATGCAAGGGACGCAATAAGACTCTTTCGCATATCCTCTCCTCCCAGAGATTTGGCAAAAATGAATCTGTTCAAAATTGGCTAGCCGCTTTCCTCAAAACGGCTTTTCCCGACCGCCAAGATCACGGAATTCGCGCGTTGACGCAAGTCGCGATTGCAATTAATTCCAAACAAGGTCTGTTCATTTTTGAACAGAGGAGGATGCATGAAGCGTACGCCGCACTTTACCTGGGACGATTTGCAATTTTTCCTCGCCGTTGCGCGAACAGGGCAGCTTTCTACCGCGGCGCGACAATTGCGCAGCAGCCATGCCACGGTCTCGCGGCGCATCGACCGGCTGGAATTCGCCTTGAAGGTCAAGCTCTTCGAACGCAATCCACGCGGTTACATGCTGACCAGCATGGGGCAGCGCTTCGTCGATACGGCCGAGCACATGGAGCAGGAGACGGAACGTCTTCGCGCCGATCTTTCTGCGGGATCGGCAGCACAACGAGGTGTCGTGCGCATCAGCGCGCCAGAGGGGTTTTCCAACTTCTTCTTCACCGGCGTCCTGCCGGAATTCACTGCGAAGCACCCAAACATTTCACTCGAGCTGATCACCATCCAGCAGATCATGTCGCTCTCGCGCAAGGAGGCCGATATCGTCGTGGTGCTCGACCCGCCGAAGGCCGGACCCTACTTCACCGAGAAGCTTACCGACTATCATCTCCAGGTCTACGGATCGCGCGACTACCTCGCCCGCCATCCGCCGATCGAAAGCCGCGATGACCTGCCTGACTTCGCCTTTATCGGCTATATCGAGGATATGATCTTCGCGCCGGGCCTGGATTATCTCGATGACGTCCATCCGCGCATCAGGCCGCAATTCCAGAGCTCAAGCATCTTTGCGCAGCTGACGGCGACCAAGAATGGCCAGGGGCTGTGCGTGCTGCCGTTCTTCATCGCCGGCAAGCACCCCGATCTGCAGGTGGTCCTGCCGCACGAGGTGGATCTTAGGCGCCACTACTGGATCACATGCCATCGCGACCTGCGCCAATCGCCGCGGGTGCGCACCGTCATCGATTTTCTCGCGGACGCCGTGCGCAAGAATGCGCCGGCCTTTCTTGGTCCCTGGAGACGTCCGGAAAGCTGAGATCGTCAGTCGCGTTACAGCATGCTTGGAGCGGCGTAGACCCTGCTGACGCCGGCGGCATCAAAGCCCGCGCGTTCGGCGAGGCGGAGCTCCCAATCCAGCGACGAGCGCACGATCATTTCCAGATCGTTGTATTTCGGCGTCCATCCCAATTCGCGACGAGCAAGCGTCGCATCGGCGACGATACTGGCCATATCGCCGACGCGCCGGGGAGCGATGTGGATGCGGAAGGCGCGGCCATAGACGCGCATGACCATGTTGAGCACGTCCAGAACCGAATAGCCCTGGCCGTAGCCGCAATTGGCAACCAGTGAGCGGCCGTCTTCGCGCAGATGCCGCAATGCCATCAGATGCGCCTCGACGAGATCGCTGACGTGGATATAGTCGCGAACACCGGTGCCGTCATGCGTCGCATAATCGGTGCCGTAGATATCGACCTGACCCCGGCGGCCGAGGGCCGCCTCGCAGGCGACCTTGATGAGGTGGGTGGCGCCGTTGGTCGATTGCCCAGCCCGCCCCTCGGGATCGGCGCCGGCCACGTTGAAATAACGCAGCGCCACATAGCGGAAGTCATAAGCAACAGCGGCATCGCGCAGCATCAGCTCGGACATCAGCTTGGATTGACCATAGGGGGATTCAGGCCGCAGCGGCGCATCTTCGCCGACCGGCCTATCCGCCGGCTGCTGGCCATAAACAGCGGCGGTGGACGAAAAGACGAAATGACGGATGCCAGCCCTGATGGCGGCACTCATGAGGATGCGGGTCTTGCCGGTGTTGTTCTCATAATAGGCAAGTGGATCCTCGATCGACACCGGGACGACCGCCGAACCGGCAAAATGAATGATGGCCTCTATATGGTTTTCAGCGAAAATCTGATGCAGGAGCGCTTCATCGGCGATATCGCCGAGATAGAAGCGGGCAGCCGGCGGAACGGCCCAGCGAAAGCCCGTGGAGAGACGATCGAGGACAACCACGTCCTCTCCCGCGTCCAGCAATCTCCAGACCATGTGGCTGCCGATATAGCCGGCCCCGCCCGTCACCAAGACAGTCATTCTTCGCGTCCCCGCCAAGTCTACCGGCTCCATATGAGGCCGCTTCCCCTGCGAAATTGATTAAAAGCGGGCGGCGTGGCGGGAAAGATTGCGGCGATGGTTAGGGTGGGCTTTCGAGGATCGATTGGATTTTATGGATTGACGCTATTGCATGCTTGGAGAGTACGCACCCCCCTTTGTCACTTCGTGACATCTCCCCCACAAGGGGGGAGATTGGAAACTTGTTGCAGCCTCTCGCGCCCAATGAGCGTCATATCTGTTGACGCCAAAGCTTCATCGCTCTTGCTGAGCGCGGCAAACTCCCAACGATCTCCCTCCTCGTGGGGGAGATGTCGCGATAGCGATAGAGGGGGCTCAGAGGTGAAGCAATCGAGAGAATACTTTTCGATCGTGGAGCCGATCGAAGCAAAGCCCTCACAGACCCAAAATATACCGACTCAACCGCTCCGCCGCATCCGCGACCTGTACCGGATCGCGCAGGAAGCAGGCACGCATGAACAGCTCGCCGCCTAGACCGAAAGCCGTCCCAGGCGCGAGGCCGACACCGGTCTTGTCGACGATGTCGATGGCGGCCTTGCGGCTGTCGGTGACGCCATCGATCTTCAGGAAGGAATAGAGCGCGCCATCCGGCTTCAGCGTCTGCACGCGATTGGTAGCAATCAGCGCATCGCAGAGGATATCGCGCGAGCGAGTGGCCTTCTCGATATTGGAGCGGACGAAATCATCGCCCTCGTTCAAGGCCGCAACCGCGCCTCTCTGCATGAACTGCGCGACGCCCGAGGTCGAATATTGCACGAGGTTTTCGATCACCTGCCCGAGCTCTGCAGGTGCGACGATCCAGCCGACGCGCCAACCGGTCATCGACCAGTTCTTCGAGAAGGAATTGACGAAGAGGATCTTGTCGTCCGCTTCCTTGACGTCGAGGAAGCTCGGCGCGCGGCCGCCGGCATAGTAGTAGAGCGCATAGATTTCGTCGGCCATGATCCAGAGATCGTGCTTGCGCGCTAAGGCGAGAATATCGCTGAGATCCTGATGGGTCGCCGTCCAGCCCGTCGGGTTGGACGGGGTATTGATGAACAGGCCCTTTGTCTTGGGCGTGATCGCCGCTTCCAACCGATCGAGATCGAGCGACCATTTACCGTGCTCGAATTGTAAGGGTACGGCGACGGAGCGGGCGCCTGCGATCTCGAGCGCGGCAGCGATGTTCGGCCAGGCGGGGGAGAGATAAACCATCTCGTCGCCGGGAGCGGTGATGGCCTGCACGGACAGCTGAATCGCCTGCATGCCGGAGCCGACGACATAGAAGTTCTCCATCGGCAGCGAGGTGCCGAAATGCCGGCCATAATAATCGGCAAGCGCCTGGCGCAGTTCCGGAATGCCGCGCTGCCAGGTGTAGAAGGTTTCGCCGGCGTTGAGCGAGGCCATGGCGGCGCGATTTATGAAATCCGGCGTCGGCAGGTCACCCTCGCCGACCCAAAGCGGCAGTAGGCCCTCACGGCCACGGGCATAATTGACCACTTCGACGATCCCGCTTTCAGGTGCTGCAAGCGCGCGCGGGCTGAGGCTATCTAGTATCGACATGCAAAGTCTCCGGTTTCCGCCTTCATAAAGCAGAGCGGCGGACAAATCCCATGACTTTGCCTTAGTGACCAATCGATTTTGGTGATGAATAAAGCCCCAGTCCTCGCATGGACCGGGGCTTGCAAAAAGAGTCGAGCAAAGCGAGTCAGCGCTTTGCGAGAAGGTCGCGGATTTCCGTCAGCAACTGGACATCAGCCGGCGGCGGTGCCGCTTCGGCGACCTTGTCATCCTTACGCTCGACTTGCGCGCGCAACGCGTTCACGCCCTTGACCATCAGGAAGATGATCCAGGCGAGAATGAGGAAATTGATGAGGACAGTGATGAAGCTGCCGTAGGCAAGAACCGCGCCCTGGGCACGGGCCGCAGCGAGCGTCGGTGCGTTGACACCCGAGGCGAGGCCGATGAAGTAGTTCGAAAAATCGAAGCCGCCGAAAATCGCGCCGACGATCGGCATGATGATATCGTCAACCAGCGATTTCACGATGCCGCCGAAAGCGCCGCCGATGATCACGCCGACCGCAAGGTCCATGACGTTGCCTTTAGCGATAAAGGCCTTGAATTCATTAAGCATTGAGCAGTCCCCTTCGCGTTGCCGTTGAATTCACTGATGATAATTAGCACCATCTTTTTCCTTATTTTTCAACAGCAAATCGACAGCGCGCCTTGCTCAAGCATGCATATCCCATGATAATTCCACAACCAAAACAACCTTACCGCGCATATGTTCGACTACTTATTCGTCAGTTGCGAGCAACCAAGCCGAAGCGACAGAATGTGCTTGGGGAGTTCGAGTGAGTCGTTCGCAATCGCCGATCGCGCATCAAGTCCTGGCTGTACTCTCCGGCATTACCTTCGTGACGAGCCCGCGAACGTAGTCGGAGTCGGGCGCCTGGTCGAAGAGGATGCGATAAATGATCGGCGAAATGACGTGATCCATCAGTTCCGTCAAGGTGGGAAAGGGCTCGCCGCACGCCTCTGCCCGTGCGATGAAGACGCTCAATTGACAGCGCATATAGGTGCCGCATTTCTCCGCGTTTGCACTGTCGGCTGCCGCAAGAACGTCGCGCAGCATTTGCCGGCCAAGCCCGGAGGCCATCTCATCGGCATATTGTTCGACCCATGCCGCCAAATCTTCACGCGCGCTACCGATGCTCGCCGGCTCGCCCTCCGGCCGCAGGTGCGACGCGGCAACGTCGGCCAAAAGCGCCTGAAGGTCGCCCCAGCGGCGGTAGATCGTCGACGGCGTGACGTTGGCACGCTGCGCGATCAGGGGGATCGTTACATCGGCGCGATCCATGGTTGCCAGCATATCGCGGACGGATTGATGCACGGCCGCCTGCACTCTGGCGCTGCGCCCGCCGGGGCGGGGATTTTCTCGATAGCCCATAAGCCCTTGCCAATTTTTCCCGTTTTGCGGATCGCGAATGACTAAGGGCATCCACTAACGCAAATTATTTGCTTTTATACGCCAGGCATCCTATATCCGCCTAACGCAATCTTTTAGCTTTAGGTAGGATATAGTCGATGACCGAACTCGATTCCACCGCCAGCGCTCCGATTTCAGCCGCCAGACGCCTAGCGCCGTTCTATTATGCCGCAACCAGCGCCTTGTTTTTGGCCGCCTCATCCGCACCGACGCCCCTCTACCGCCTTTATCAGCAGGCCTTCGCCTTCTCGCCGGTATTGCTTACGGTGATCTTCGCCGTCTATGCCTTCTCCCTTCTCGCCGCACTGCTCATCGTTGGCTCGATTTCGGACCATCTCGGGCGCCGACCGGTGATCTTCACATCGATCCTCCTCAATATGGTGGCCACAGCGCTGTTTTTAATGGCTCGAGGTCCGGATTGGCTGATTACCGCCCGCATCGTGCAGGGCTTTGCGACGGGCACTGCCATCAGTTCGATCGGCGCCGCCCTTGTCGATCTCGATCCGATCAGGGGATCGATCACCAACAGTCTTGCCCCGCTTGCCGGCATGGCGATCGGCGCGATCGGCACGAGCCTGCTGATCCAGTTCGCGCCGGCTCCGACCGTGCTTGTCTATGTCGTGACACTTGCCCTGCTGACACTGCAAGCCGCGCTGCTATGGATGGTGCCGGAAACAACGAGCCGACGGCCCGGCGTATTCGCATCGCTGAAGCCGGAAGTCGCCGTTCCCAAGCAGGCACGCCGGACGCTGCTGGCGCTGACGCCGATCAATATTGCCGTCTGGGCGCTTGCCGGCTTCTATCTGTCGCTGGTGCCTTCGCTGGTCAGCGCGACGACCGGCAGCACGGCGCCACTGGTCGGCGGCTCCGTGGTCGCAGCCTTGACGATCAGCGGCGCTGCCGCCGTCTTCCTGCTGCGCCGGAGATCCGCCACCATGATCATGAAGTTCGGCATACCGACCATGAGCCTCGGCATACTGACCATCATCGCCGGCATGCATGCGGCTGAAGTGTCGATCCTAGCGCTCGGAACTCTGATTGCCGGCTCGGGCTTCGGCGCAGCTTTTCTCGGCACGGTGAGAAGCATCATGCCGCTGGCCAAGCCCGACGAACGCGCCGGGCTGCTTTCGGCCTTCTACATCCAGAGCTATCTCGCCTTCAGCGTCCCCGCCATCCTGGCCGGCTTCCTTTCGAAAGCACTCGGCTTCGCCGAAGCCACCGATATCTACGCGGCGGCGATCCTTCTGCTCATCGGCTGGGGTGTGGTTGCGTTGAGGGCGGGGCAAGAGAAGCCATTAAGCCATGCGTAAGCATAATCTTACGCAATCTCTCTGATCTGACGCTGAACCAATCAGTAAAAGGGCCGCTCCCGACAAGAGCGGCCCTTTATTTGTCGCCGGCAATGGCTTGTTGCCTCAAGCCGCCTGCTTGGCACCATAAGGATCGAAGCGCCCGTAAAAGGTCTCGCCCTTCGCGGCCATGTCCTTCAGCAGCGCCGTCGGCCGGAAATGCGGGCCGTAGGCGGTGGCCAGCTTTTCGCAGAGTTCGACGAAAGCTTTGACGCCCATGCCGTCGATGTAGGACAGCGCGCCGCCGGTATAGGGGGCGAAACCGAAGCCGAGGATGGAGCCGACATCGGCCTCGCGCGGATCGGTGACGATGCCTTCTTCAATGGTGCGGGCGGCTTCCAGTGCGATGGTCACGAGGAAGCGCTGCTTCAACACGTTGATATCAACCTCGTCGGCCTTCTTTTGCGGATAGAGATCCTTGAGACCCGGCCATAGCGACTTCTTCGCCGGCTTCGGCGGATAGTCGTAGAAACCCTTGGAGTTCTTTCGGCCCAGACGCCCCTCGCGCTCCACCAGGCCGGCGACGAGCTGCATGTGACGCGGGTCGACCGCCTTCTCGCCGAGATCGGCGACAGTCGCCTTCAGGATCTTGTAGGAGAGATCGATGGCGACTTCGTCGTTGAGCGCCAAAGGCCCGACGGGCATGCCGGCCATCTTGGCGGCATTCTCGATCATGGCAGCGGGTACGCCCTCGATCAGCATGTCATAGGCTTCATGGATGTAGCGGAAGACGCAGCGATTGACGAAGAAGCCGCGCGTGTCGTTGACGACGATCGGCGTCTTTTTTATCGCCGCGACGTAGTCGAGCGCGACGGCAATGGCACGGTCGCCCGTTTCCTTGCCGAGGATGACTTCGGTCAGCATCATCTTCTCGACAGGCGAGAAGAAGTGGACGCCGATGAAATCGGCCGGGCGCTTGGAATTCTTGGCAAGGCCCGTGATCGGCAGCGTCGAGGTGTTGGAGGCGAAGACGGCGCCGGCCGGTAGCACGGCTTCGACGGCCTCGATGACGGCCTTCTTGACTTCGCGATCCTCGAACACCGCCTCGATGACGAGATCGGCATCCTTCAGGTCGGCGTAATCGGCCGAAGGTGTGATGCGGGACAGAAGGGCCGCGCCCTCATCCTGCGTCAGCCTTCCCTTACCGATCGAGTCCTTGACCAGCCCTTCGCCGACGCCCTTGCCCTTAGCCGCAGCCTCGATGTCGCGGTCGATGAGGGTGACGGGAATGCCCGCGGAGGCCGTGACATAGGCGATGGACGCACCCATGAAGCCGGCGCCGACGACACCGACCTTCTTCAGCTCTGCCTTCGGCTGGCCTGCCGGGCGGCGGGCGCCCTTGCCGAGTTCCTGCATGGAGATGAACAGCGAGCGGATCATCGAATAGGCTTCGGTGGTCTGCAGCACATGCGTAAAGTAGCGCTGCTCGATCTTCAGGCCGGTATCGAAGGGAACCTGCAAGCCTTCATAAACGCATTTGAGGATGGCGAGTGCGGCCGGATAATTGCCCGAGGTTTCGCGGCGCAGGATGGCGGGCGCTGCCGGCCAGAGCTGAGCTGCGGCAGGCGTCCAGATGCCGCCACCGGGTGCCTTGAAGCCCTTTTCATCCCAGGGTGCCACAGGCTTGAGGCCGTCCTTGATCATCTGCTTGGCAGCCGGGATCAGTTGATCCGGCTCGACCACCTGATGCACGAGGTTCATCGCCTTGGCGCGTGCTGCCGTCAGCGACTGGCCCGTCGTCATCATCTGCAGGGCGGATTGCGCATCCGTCAGGCGCGCGATGCGCTGGGTGCCGCCGGCGCCGGGGAAGATGCCGACCTTGACCTCGGGCAGCGCGATCTTGACGCTCTTGGCGCTCGACGCGACGCGGCCGTGGCAGGCGAGCGACAGCTCGAAAGCGCCGCCCATGCAGGTGCCGTTGATGGCCGAAACCCAGGGCTTGCCGCAGGTTTCGAGCTTACGGAACAGACCCGTCATGCGGCCGACGAGATCGAAGAGCTTCTTCGCGGCTGCTGCCGGGTCCTTGGCCTTCTCCTCCTGATAGAAAGAGAACATGGACTTGATCATCGAGAGATCGGCGCCGCCGGAGAAGGAAGACTTGCCCGAGGTGAAGACCACGCCCTTGACGGCGGCATCGGCAACCGTTGCATCGATGATGGCGTTCAGCTCTTCGAGGATCTCGGCGGTGAAGACGTTCATGGACTTGCCGGGCATGTCCCAGGTGACAAGCGCGATGCCGTCTGCGTCGGTCTCAACGGTGAAATTTGTGTAAGCCATTGGTTTCCCCTCCTCAGACGCGTTCGATGATCGTGGCGGTGCCCATGCCGGCGCCAATGCAGAGCGTTACGAGCGCTGTGTTGAGATCGCGGCGTTCCAGCTCGTCGAGTACGGTGCCGAGGATCATCGCGCCGGTTGCACCGAGCGGATGCCCCATGGCAATCGCGCCGCCATTGACGTTGATCTTGTCATGCGGAATGTCGAAAGCCTGCATATAGCGCAGCACGACGGCGGCGAAGGCTTCGTTGAGTTCGAAGAGGTCGATATCGGCCAGCGTCAGGCCGCTGCGCTTCAAAAGCTTTTCGGTGACGTCGACCGGGCCGGTCAGCATCAGCGCCGGGTCGGAGCCGATATTGGCGAAGGCCTTGATGCGGCCGCGCGGCTTCAGGCCCATGCTCTCACCGCCCGCCTTGGAGCCGAGCAGCACGGCGGCAGCACCATCGACGATGCCGGAGGAATTGCCGGCGTGATGCACGTAATTGATGCGCTCGACTTCCGGATGCGCCTGAATACCGACGGCCTCGAAGCCGCCCATTTCGCCCGGCAGCTGGAAGGACGGATTGAGCGAGGCGAGCGCCTGCATATCGGTACCGGGGCGCATGTGCTCGTCGCGGTCGAGAATTGTCAGGCCGTTGATATCCTTCACCGGAATGACGGAATTCTTGAAATAGCCCTTTTCCCAGGCGTGGGCAGCACGCTTCTGGCTCTCGACGGCATAGGCATCGACGTCATCGCGCGAGAAGCCGTATTTGGTGGCGATGAGATCGGCCGACACACCCTGCGGCATGAAGTAGGCCGGGAAGTTGACCGAGGGGTCCATGAACCAGGCGCCGCCGGACATGCCCAAGCCGACACGCGACATGCTTTCGACACCGCCGGCAATGACGATATCATCAGCCCCTTGAGCGATCTTCGCCGCACCAAAATTGACGGCATCGAGGCCGGAGGCGCAGAAACGCGAAATCTGCATGCCGGGCGCCTTGGTGGAATAGCCGGCCTCGAAGGCGGCACCCCTTGGAATAACGGCGCCGGCTTCCATGACCGGATCGACGCAGCCCATGATGATGTCGTCAACGGTCTCGGTGTCGAGGCCGTTGCGGTCGCGGATCGCCTCAAGCGTCTTGGCGGCGAGACGAACGGAGGGCACTTCGTGCAGCGAGCCGTCCTTCTTGCCCCGCCCGCGCGGCGTGCGCACATGGTCGTAAATGAAAACCTCGGTCATGTCTCATCTCCCTGCAGCAGCTAACGCCGCCTTGCTCAAAAGGCTTCCGCCGCCAGTTCCATCATCGTGTCGGCGCCGGTTTCGATGCGGGCCTTGCGCAATGCCGTTTCCGGCATGATGCGCTCCATGTAGAACCGTGCCGTGACAAGCTTGTTCTTCAGATAATCCTCGCGCGCGCTGTTGCCAGCCGCAAGGCCTGCTTGAGCCGCTTTCGCCATCTTCGCCCACATGTAGCCGAGGACGACGAGGCCGAAGAGGTGCATGTAATCGGTCGAGCCGGCGCCGGCATTGTCGGGCTTTGCCATGGCGTTCTGCATGAACCACATGGTCGCGGCCTGCACGTCATTCAAGCCCTTCTTCAGATGCTTGGTGAAGAAGGCCATCTGCTCGTCGTTGCGGTTTTCCTCGCAGAAATCGCCGATTTCCTTGAACAACGCCATGACGGCGCGGCCGCCGTTCAGCGCCAGCTTGCGGCCGACGAGATCAAGCGCCTGTATGCCGTTGGCACCCTCATAGATCATGGTGATGCGGGCATCGCGGACATACTGGCTCATGCCATGCTCTTCGATGTAGCCATGACCGCCGAAGATCTGCTGCGCCATGACGGCATGCTCGAAGCCCTTGTCGGTCATGACGCCCTTGAGGATCGGCGTCGACAGACCGAGGATATCGTCGGCTGCCTGACGCTCCTTCTCATCGGGAGAGCGATGGGCGATATCGGACTTCAGCGCCGTCCAGAGCAGGAAGGCGCGGCCGGCCTCGTTGAAGGCACGGATCGTCATCAGCGAGCGGCGGATATCCGGATGGACGATGATCGGGTCAGCCTTCTTGTCCGGCGCCTTCGGGCCGGAGAGCGAGCGGCCCTGGATGCGTTCACGCGCATAGTTGGCGGCATTCTGATAGGCGATCTCGGCGATGGAGAGACCCTGCAGGCCGACGCCGAGGCGCGCTTCATTCATCATGACGAACATGGCATTGAGGCCCTTGTTCTCGGCGCCAATCAGGAAACCCGTAGCCTCGTCGTAATTCATGACGCAGGTGGCGTTGCCGTGGATGCCCATCTTGTGCTCGATCGCGCCGCAGGACACCGGGTTGCGCGCGCCAAGCGAACCGTCTTCCTTGACGAGGAATTTCGGCACGATGAAGAGCGAGATGCCCTTGGTTCCCTCAGGCGCACCTTCGATGCGAGCAAGGACGAGATGGACGATATTGTCCGTCATGTCGTGCTCGCCGGCCGAGATGAAGATCTTCTGGCCTGAGATCTTGTAGCTGCCATCAGCCTGAGGCACCGCCTTGGTGCGCAAGAGGCCGAGATCGGTGCCGCAATGCGGTTCGGTGAGGTTCATGGTGCCAGACCAGCTGCCCTCGACCAATTTCGGCAAGTAAGTCTGCTTCTGCGCATCGGTGCCATGGACGAGGATCGCTGCGATCGCGCCCTGGGTCAGGCCCGGATACATCATCAGCGACATGTTGGCGGCCGAGGTATACTCGCCGACGGCGCAGTGCAGCACGTAGGGGAGGCCCTGCCCGCCGAACTCCTCCGGCACGGCGAGACCCAGCCAGCCACCTTCGCGATAGGCACGATAGGCCTCCTTGAAACCCTTCGGAGTCGAGACCGTGCCATCGTCATGGCGCACGCAGCCTTCCTGATCGCCGGAATAGTTGAGCGGGAAAAGCACCTCTTCCGACAGCTTGGCCGCCTCGCCGACGATCGCCTCGATCATGTCGGGCGTGGCATCGGCATAACCGGGAAGATTGTTGTAGCGCTCCAGCCCGAGCACATCGTTCAGGACGAAGAGCGTATCGTTCACCGGGGCCTTGTAGACTGGCATTTCTCGAATTCCTCCAATTCGCCGCCGGACCTTTAGATTCCGGCCACTGTCATACTCTTACAAAATATTGACGTTTGCGTAAACGTCAAATTCGTGTCTCGCGGTGAAATTTTGGTGAAGCCGGTGAGGAAGAGCATTCCGCATATCGCCGATACGCCTCTCCCCCTCAGCAACCGGGCACCGCCTGCGTGCAAGAATATCAGGCCGTGGGACAGCAGAACCGAAATAAAAGGTTAAGACATCAGACAAACTTAACGAGTTGTTTACCACGTTTCGTAAATTGTACGAGTTGAGCAGCAGTGCTTCGGGTTTCTTCAACTTATGCTTGGAAATCGCGCTGTCTTTGCCGCTCTGTTTGAGGAAAGCCAATACATTTATCCCTTTCCGAACGACGGATGCAGACAGCGCGGCGATATAGCAACGTCTTCTTCCATCAGCATGACGGCCCGGGGTGGTCCATAGTTCAAGGCGAGCAAAGATATGAGCGGATCGCGATCAAATCCTACCGGTACGGGCGACTGGACGTCGCTGGATGCTTTGAGCCGCACGATCGAGGGGCTGGAAGCACGCATCGAAGGGCTGATGGGAACCGCCGCCGCGCGCGATACGCGCCAGCGCGTCGCCGCGGGCTATGCGCCGGCCCCCGAACGAGCCGCCTCGGAGCGGATACCGCCCCGCCCCGAACGCGAGCAATATGCCAGCCGCGCTTACGAGCGCCCGTTGCGCAACGAACGCCATGAGAGCGATCTCCGATCCGATCCGCTTGCCGAGATCCGTCAACGCCAGCGCACGCTGGAGGCAAACCGCGAACGTCTGCAGCCACGGCGCGAGGAAATCTCGCACGCAGAACCGCAGCCGGCCCGGCGGCCGATCGACAGCCATGCGCAGCGCCAGCCGATACGGGCAGCCGCCGCCGACGCACCGGTCGATATCGCCCAGGCGCTCGTCAACCTCCGCCAGGATCTGAAGCGCGACATCGCCGACAGCGTGAGCCGCGAAGTCACCGCTCTGCGCGCCGAAATCCGCGATATCCGCGAAAACGCCGAGGACAAGCATTTTGTCGCCGATGTCCGCCAGGACATGGCCAGGCTTGCCGACAGCATCAACCAGCTCGCCGGTCAACCGGAAACAGCCGGGCTGAAAGCCGAATTCGACGAGCTGCGTTCGCTAATGGACGGCCTTGCCCGCGAGGAATCCCTGCATCACGTCGAGCGCCAGGTGAAGGCGATCGACACATCCGGCCTGCAGGACGAGCTCGTCTCCCTTGCCTACCGCCTCGATGACATCAAACAGCATCTCGGCGGCATGAACGACAGCCCGGCCGTGCATGCGCTGGAAAACAAGCTGCTGACGATCGCAACCGCGATGGAGAGCCTCGGCTCCATGATGCAGCCGCAGGACCAGGCCATGCAACGGCTGGAAGGCCGCCTCAGCGGTCTTGCCGACCAGATCGACCTGATGAGCCGCGATGCTGCCGGCCGGCGTCAGCCTGCCGACGATCTTTCCGGCCGCCTCGAAGCGCTCGCCATGCGCATCGACGAGCTCGGCAGCGCCAAGGCCGTCGCCCGCCTTGAGGAGCGGCTGGACCAGCTTTCGCACTTAATGGAACGTGCGCAGAAGGCCGCGCCGCAGCCTGAACTCGTCACCTATCTCGCCGACATCTCCCACAAGATTGATGCGCTGGAACATGGGTCCGTCGGCAACGTATTGGCCGACCGGCTGGATTATCTCGCCCGCCGCATCGACGAGATCGATTTCCATCCGCCCGCTCCGGCAGCAAGCCTCGACGACAGCATGGCGCGCCGGCTTGAGGGCCGCCTCGCCGATATTGCAGCCCGGCTGGAAGCAAGCACCGCAGCACCGCCGACGGATATGCAGGCACTGCGCAGTCTCGAAGAGCAGATCGCCCATCTCTCGACATTGCTGACTGCCGAACCACGGGCCGTTGCGGATCATCTGCCCCCGGATTTCGATCGCCGCATGAGCGCGCTCGAAGACTATATGGCGACGAATGACGAATATATCATCGAAGCGGCCCGCCATGCGGCGGAAACCGTCGTCGAGGCCTATTCCCGCGAAGGCGGAATGGTGAACGGGTCGCAAGCAGCCGACATGTCGGCTTTGGCGGCTCTTGCGGACGATCTTCGTCATCTCGAGGACCTCAGCCGCGCCACCGACGAGCGGACGCATCGCACCTTTGAGGCCCTGCATGACACGCTGCTGCAGATCGCCGACCGTCTCGATCATATGGAGCAGCGCAAGCCTGCGCCCGCCATGCCGGCCGCAACGTTCGAAAGCGACGTTTTCGCCGAAGAGGATGCTCCAGGCCTGAAGCCGCCCATGGCGGCGCAGCAGAAGGCAGGTCCGATCATCCGCACGGTTGCGCCAGCAGAATCCTTAGTCTCCGGCGAAGTCGCCGTCGCACAGGCGATCGACGCCAATACGAAGGCCGAAATCAAGGCAGCCGTGAAGAAGAGCGGCAAGTCCAGCCTATTCGCGAGCCTCGGCAAGCGTTTCTTTACACCGGAAAAGGCCGAGCCGATCTTTCCGCCGGACCGTCCGGTCATCGAACAGGCGCCATCGATTGATCCCGCCGACGTGATGCCCGGCGAAGAGGCCAACGAACTGCTGGAGCCGGGTTCCGGCGCACCCGATATCAAGAAGATCCTAGAGCGCGTGCGCGCCAGCCAGAACACATCGCGCAGCGGAAACGCGCGTCAGCCGACCGAAAACGAACGGGCCGACTATATCGCAGCCGCCCGCCGCGCCGCGCAGGCCGCTGCCATGGAAGTCGACCAGACGCAACGCTCTGCCCCTGCTTCCAGGAAAGACGCCAAGAAGGGCGGCGCGTTCTCGCGCTTCCGCCGGCCGATCCTGCTTGCATTGGGCGCCGTCATGCTTGCCATCATGGCCTATCCGCTGGCGAACACGCTGACCCGCGGCCAGAAGGCGCCGACACCAGCCCAAGTATCGACGATGGTCGCGCCTGCCGATAGCGCCGCGACCAATACCGTCGCTGCCAATACGAACCCGGTCGCCAACAATCAGCAGCCTGCCGCAAATCAGGCTGCCGCATCCTCGGTATCCACGACGCAGACGGCGGAAGTCCAGCCCGCACCCACGGCCAGCGATCCCGTCGCTGCGCCAGCAAATGATCACCTGACGGCAGCGACCCCGCTCGACGGCAACCAGACAGCAAGCGAAGAGTTGGCACCTGCCGCCAGCGCACCTGCACAGCAGGCCGCTGCCTTCGTTCAGACCGAGAATACGGCGGCCGCAACTCCCGCCGCCACGCCGGCAGCGCCTGATATCGCTGTGCCCGACGGCATCCAGCCGCCATCGCTCGTCGCTGCCGCAAAATCGGCCGATCCGGTCGCGCTCTTCGAAATCGGCGCGCGCTACACGGATGGCCGCGGCGTTGCTGCCGATATGAAGCAGGCTGCGAGCTGGTATCAGCTTTCGGCCGACAAAGGTTATGCCCCGGCACAGTACCGCCTCGCCAGCATGTATGAGAAGGGCAATGGCGTCGATCGAGATCTCGTCAAGGCCAAGCAATATTATGAGCAGGCCGCCAATCAGGGCAACGCCAGCGCCATGCACAATCTCGCGGTTCTCTATGCTTCCGGTACTGCCGGCCCGCAGGATTATAACAGCGCGGCGAACTGGTTTATCCGCGCCGCCGATCTCGGCGTCTCCGACAGCCAGTTCAACCTTGCGATCCTCTATGCACGCGGCAACGGCGTGAAACAGGACCTGCAGGAATCCTACAAGTGGTTTGCTATCGCCGCAAAGAGCGGCGACAAGGACGCCGCCCAGAAGCGCGATGAAGTCGCCAACGCCATGAAGCCTGCCGATCTGGAAAGCGCCCGCGCCAAGGTCGACCTCTGGAAAGTGCAGCCGGCCGATCCGAAGGCCAATGGCACAAATATTCCTGACGAATGGACTACCGGCAAGGGTGTGAACACGGCCTCCATCGACATGAAAAAGGCAATCCGCAACATTCAGGCCATTCTCAACAAGAATGGCTTCGATGCCGGTTCGCCCGACGGCGCCATGGGTGACAAGACGGTAGCCGCCCTGAAGAGCTTCCAGAAATCCGTCGGCCTGCCGGCGGATGGACGGGTCACCGATCAAGTGGTCAAGGAACTGCTCGCCCGCAACAAGTAGCTCCGGGATTTCGTGCGAAAGCGATCTACCGACATGCCGGCGCCAGCGCGCCGGCATTTTGTTTAGGCGCTAAACGCCGCCGCATCCTCTGCAGAGGCTGGCTATTCCGCTATACAGCGTCACAGAAAAGTGGAAAAAACCGAGTTAGGGTGAAATCCGGCCATTCGAAAACTGTGGCAGCCCGGCCTTTCCTAAGGCTCTGGCAATGATTTCAGATTAGAATCCGCCGTTTAAGGGGAAATAGGCTTCGGTCACCGCGCCGAAAAGCCTGCAAATGGGAACAAGGCGTGACGATCTATCTGCCGATCGCAGAATTGTCGGTGAATATTTTCATTATTCTCGGCATGGGAGCAGCCGTAGGGTTTCTTTCCGGCATGTTCGGTGTCGGCGGTGGTTTTCTCATCACGCCTCTTCTGATTTTCTACAATATCCCGCCTGTTGTTGCCGTCGCCACCGGTTCCAATCAGGTCGTTGCCTCCTCTGTCTCGGGCGCACTCAGCCATTTTCGCCGCGGCTCGCTCGACCTGAAACTTGGCTCGATCCTGCTTGCCGGCGGTCTGGCGGGGGCGACCTTCGGTCTCTGGCTATTCGTGCTGTTGCGTAGGCTCGGCCAGATCGACCTGATCATCTCGCTAATCTACGTGATCCTCCTCGGCACGGTGGGCTCGCTGATGCTGTGGGAAAGCGTGCGGGCCATGCGTCGCGCCGCCGGCAAGCTGCCGCCAACAACCGGCAAGCCGCGCCATCACAACTGGGTGCAGCGGCTGCCGTTGAAACTGCGATTCAAGAAATCCAAGCTCTATCTCAGCGCCATTCCGGTCATCGGCCTCGGCTTCTTCGTCGGTATGCTGACGCCGATGGGTATCGGCGGCGGCTTCATCCTCGTGCCCGCCATGATCTATCTGCTGCGCGTGCCCACAAACGTCGTCGTCGGCACCTCGCTGTTCCAGGTCATTTTCGTGACGGCCTTCACGACAATCGTCCAGGCCGCGACGAACTATTCCGTCGATATCATTCTGGCCTTCCTCTTGATGGTGGCGGGCGTCATCGGCGCGCAATACGGCGTTCGCGTCGGCCAGAAACTGCGCGGCGAGCAACTGCGCGCGCTCCTTGGCCTGCTCGTCCTGGCCGTCGGCCTTCGCCTCGTCGTTACTCTCCTGGTGACGCCGGCGGACGTTTACTCCGTCGTCATGGAAGGAGTGAGCCGATGAGGGGATTCGGACTGCTTCTTGCTACCGCATTGCTGCTCGCTCCGTTCACCACGCAGGCGCAGGTGCTGCTCGATCAGCCGACGACCTCGACCACGGCGCGCGAGACGATGGAGATCGGCACGTCGACGAGCGAGATTGCCATTACCTCGGACTTCACCGGCGCCGATCTGACGATTTTCGGCGCGCTCTCCAATACCGACCAACTGCTGCTGGCGATCGGCCAATACGATATCGTCGTCGTGCTGGAGGGCCCACGCGAGAATGCTACGGTACGCCGGAAAGAGCGCGTCTTCGGCATATGGGTCAATACCCGCTCGATGACGTTCGAGCATGTGCCGGAAGCCTATTCGCTCTCCAGCACGCGCGCGGTCGACAACATCACCACACCGCTCGAACTCAGCGACCGCGGTATTGGCGTCGATCATATTCCGCTGACGCCGGTCGGCTTCGTCGGCAATGTCGGCGATGTTCCGGAATTTCGTAATGCCTTCCGGCGCCTGCAAAAGACAGGTGGGCTCTATGAAAGCGATCCCGCCGGCGTGCGCTTCGTCAGCTCCTCGCTCTTCAAGGCAACGCTCAGGGTTCCCGCCGACGTGCCGAACGGTGTGCACATGGTGCGCGCCTATCTCTTCAAGAGTGGCAAGTTCCTGAGCGAGAAATCGCTGCCGTTGCGCGTCATCAAGACGGGAATAGAGCAAACGATCACGGATGCGGCGCATCAGCGGCCGATCACCTATGGCATTCTTTCCGTGCTGCTGGCCCTCGTCACCGGCTGGAGCGCAAGTTTCATCTTCCGGAAGAACTGATCAGCCGGTTTTCCGGCGATTGGCGACTTCGAGATAGGCTTCGGTCAACCGGCCGAGCACCGAGGGCGTGCCCGGAGGCAGCACCTTGCCGAGATGCTTGGCACGCAGCTCGTCCATGAAATCATCCCAGAGCTTCTGGCCACCATCCTCCAGGAGCTCCGCCCGGATCGACAGCTCTTCGGACACCGGAAGATGCTTGCGGCCCCAGGCACCCATATGGGCAAAGAGCGGCACGAGGTCTATCGCCATTTCCGTCAGGCTGTAGATAGCCTTCTGCTTATGCGTCGGATCATCTTCGCGGGTCAACAAGCCGCGCTCCACCAGCCGCTTCAGCCGGTCCGCAAGGATGTTGGAAGCAATCCCCTCCTGCGACTTCTGCAGCAGTTCACGAAAATGCCGGCGATTGCCGAACATGATGTCGCGGATGACGATCAGGCTCCAGCGGTCGCCGAGAATTTCCAGCGTCAGATTGATCGGGCAGCCAGAACGATGCAGCGCGTCCATAATGATCTCCAAAAACTACTTGCATTTTGCCATCAGTCTAGCTAGCTTTCAACTACTTGCTTTTAACAACCAGTTTTGATTATGAGGCAGTTATCACAACGGAGGAAGTGATGAGAAAGCTCGTTATCTGGAATCTTATGACGCTCGACGGCTATTTCGAGGGAACCAAGCCCTGGGACCTCGATTTTCACATGCTCGCCTGGGGCGATGAGCTGGAGCACTATGCGACCGAGCTCGGCAAGGAAGGCGATCTGCTGGTCTTTGGCCGCAAGACCTATGAAGGCATGGCCGCCTATTGGCCGACCGCGACGGAAACGTCTGACATCACCGCCTATATGAACGGCATCGCCAAGATCGCCGCCTCGCGGACGCTCGACAAAGCGGACTGGAATAATACCCGCGTCGTCGGCGACATTGTCGCTGAAGTGAAGAAGCTGAAGGAAGAACCAGGCAAGACCATGTTCGTCTTCGGCAGTGCTGAAGTGGCCGATGTATTGCTCAAGGCGGGGCTAGTGGATGAGCTCAGGATCTGCCTCGTTCCCGTCGTGCTTGGCAGCGGCAATCCGCACTTCAAACCGGCGGCCGAACAACGGCCGATGAAGCTCATCGATTCACGCCCGTTGAAGACCGGCGCGGTGATCCTGCGCTATGAGCCGGCGAACGCGGCCTAGGCCGAGAGATTGCCGAACCGCACGGAATAGATGCGGTCGCGGCCGAGCAGGTGCGCAATCAGGCTTTCCCGCGCGAAGAGGCCAGCCATGGCCTTGTGGCGCAGGTCGAGACCGCCGGTCATCACGCCGAAGGCCGGCATCAGCAGGCGGCCGCCATCCGTTGCAAAGCACGGGCGGCGCACTGATTTCTCCCGACGCCGAACGGTGGCAGAGGGATGCAGGTGGCCAGCGATCTCGCCGGCCTGCAATCCGGCCTTTGGCTCATGACGGAAGGTCAAACCACCACAATGCATCTCGTCGACCGAGTGCCCCGGCAGGTCGACCGTGCCGTCCGGATCATGATTGCCATTGATCCAGATCCATTCGCGACCGCGGGCCATGTTGACGATCAGGCTGCGAAACTCGTCCGGCAAGTGCTGCGAACCGATGCGATCATGAAAATTGTCGCCCAGTGAAACGACGAGTTTCGGATCGTAGCGCGAGATGACGGCGGAAAGAACGGTCAGCGTCGCCAGCGTATCGTATGGCGGCAGCATCATGCCGCGGCGGGCGAAGGCCGCGCCCTTTTCCAAATGCAGGTCGGAGACGACGAGAATGCCGGCATCCGGCAGATAGAGCGCGCCGAGCGGATCACAGACGGCGGCGACACCATGAATGACGGCCTCCACACCCAGCCCGTTGGCTGTGCCGTTGCCTTGAGCATTCATATCTCGCGCTAGCGCCAGGCGATTCATCACTTTAACAATCTACCTTCGTCGTCTGCTTTGCAGCATCCCTATTCCATTGCCTCGCGGATCAGGTCATCGGCCGCTTCCGCGAGCAGGGAATCGTGCGCCTCGCCCGGCACCGGCACCTTGCCGATTTCCAGCATCACCGGCACGGCGAGCGGCGAAATATGGTCCAGCGCGCGATGGGTTATATGGCCCTTGATTCGCTTCAGCATATCCGCAAGTCGGCCAATATCCAAAAGTCCGGTCGCGGCGTCCTGCCTTGTGGCCTGCAGCAGGATATGATCGGGCTCATGGCTGCGAAGCACATCATAGATCAGATCCGCGGAAACCGTTACCTGCCGGCCGGTCTTTTCCTTGCCCGGATGTCGGCGCTCGATCAAGCCGGCAATCACGGCACAATTGCGGAAGGTGCGCTTTAAAAGAAAGGATTCGTCGAGCCAGGCCTCGAGATCGTCGCCGAGCATATCCTCGTCGAAGAGGTCGGAGAGGCTGAGACGCCCGTTAGCGATCATAAGCCCCATATCCTCCAGCCCCCAGATGCCGAGGGAATAATCGGTCGCGACGAAGCCCATAGGCTTGGCGCCGGCGCGCTCCAGCCTTCGGGTGAGCAACATGCCGAGCGTCTGGTGCGCCAGCCTTCCCTCGAAAGGATAGGCGACCAGATAGGCGCGGCTGCCGCGTGGAAAGGTCTCGATCAGAAACTCATCGCGCTTCGGTAGCAACGACTTCTCGTTTTGAATTTCCAGCCAGTCGCGCACCTGATCCGGCAGGCGGTGCCGCCGGTCAGGATCGGCAATCATCGCCCGCACCTGATCGGCGAGATAGGTCGAGAGCGGAAACTTGCCGCCGGCATAAGAAGGGATTTTTGGGTCCAGCGAGAAAGCCTGCGAGGCCAGGCATTCGCTTTCGCGGATGCCCTCGAAGCGCAGCACCTTACCGGAAAAGAGGAAGGTATCGCCGGGCGAGAGCTGCTCGACGAAATATTCCTCGACCTTGCCCAGCGGCGCGCCGCCTCTTCCAAGCGAGCCCAGCGCATTGCGCTTCACCAGCCGGATATTGAGCATCGCCTCTTCGACGATCGTGCCGAGATTCAAGCGATACTGCTGCGCGACCTGCGGATTGGAGACACGCCAGCGGCCATCCGCCATCTTGCGGATGCGGGCATAGCGCTCATAGGTTCTGAGCGCATAGCCGCCAGTGGCGACGAAATCGACGATGCGCTCGAAGGTCTCCCAGGAAAGCTCAGCATAAGGTGCGGCGCTCTGCACCTCGTCGTAAAGCTCCAGCATGTCGAAGGGTTCGGCGCAGGCCATGCCGAGCACATGCTGGGCGAGAACGTCGAGCGCTCCTGCGCCGATGGGCGGCGTGTCTTGGGCGCCCATGTAGTTCGCATCAAGTGCTCCCTGGCATTCCATGACCTCGAAGCGGTTGGCCGGCACCAGGATCGCCTTCGACGGCTCGTCCATGCGGTGGTTGGCGCGGCCGATGCGCTGGGCAAGGCGGCTTGCGCCTTTCGGCGCACCGACATGGATAACGAGATCGACGTCGCCCCAGTCTATGCCGAGATCGAGTGTGGAGGTGGCGACGACAGCGCGCAGCCGGTTTTCCGCCATGGCCGCCTCCACCTTGCGGCGCTGGCCGACATCGAGCGAGCCGTGATGCAGGGCGATCGGCAGATTGTCGTCATTGGCGGACCACAGCTCTTGAAACAGCATTTCGGCCTGAGAGCGCGTGTTGACGAAGAGCAGCGTCGTACGATGCGCCTTCAGCTCACGATAGATATCGGGGATGGCATATTTGGCGGAGTGGCCGGACCAGGGGATGCGCTCTTCCGTCGCAAGGATCGAGATATCGGGCTTGGCGCCACCCTCGACGATGACGAGGCCCGCATGGCGCTCTTCCCCCGACTGCTGCGCCACCAGCCATTTCTGCAGGTCCATGGGGTCAGCGACCGTCGCCGAAAGGCCGATGGTCTGCACGCGCGGCGCCAACTTTCGGATGCGCGCAAGGCCGAGCGACAGCATATGGCCGCGCTTGGAGGTGACGAGCGAATGCAGTTCGTCAAAGACGATATATTTCAGATCCTTGAAGAAGCGTTCGGCCTCGCGATTGGCGAGCAACAGCGCCACCTGCTCGGGCGTCGTCAGCAGAATATCGGGCGGGTTGAGCTTTTGCCGCTGGCGCTTGCCAGCAGGTGTATCCCCCGTGCGGTTCTCGACCGTGACAGGCAGGCCCATTTCCGAAACGGGCTTCATCAGGTTGCGCTCGATATCGACTGCGAGCGCTTTCAGCGGCGAGATGTAGAGCGTGTGGATGCCGGTGAAGGCCGAGCCGGGCGGAATCTTGCCGCGCCGGGTGAGGTCCGTCAGCGACGGCAGGAAGCCGGCGAGCGTCTTGCCGGCGCCTGTGGGAGCAATCAGCAGCGTGCTTTCGCCGGCCTCAGCGCGGGCCAGCAGTTCCAGCTGATGGGCGCGCGGCTGCCAGCCCTTTTCCGCAAACCAGCGGGTGAAGGGGGCGGGCAAGGTAAGGAGGCGGTCGGCGTCGATCTGGTCCACGGGCTGAATGTAGTTGAAATGTGGAGGATAGGAAGCGGGATGGCCGGAGAAGAGCAAGATGGGCCGCGCGTTCTTTCACCAAGGCCGCTTAGGCGCATTGGCTTCCACACGCACCGTCATCCTCGAGTCAAGTCCGAGGATGACGAACCCTTCTTCTAGTAGCAGCTATAACCGGGCATTTCTCGCTCATTCGCCCAACAACAATTCTCTCGCATTCCTCGCTTGACTCCCACCATAATCATAGATAAAAAATATCTACGATTAGAAAGGCACGAAAATGAAGCTCGGAGACGGCGTCGAACAATCCATTCATTGCGTCGGCATGCTGGCTGGCCTTTCCGATGGCGGCGTGCTGTCAGCAGCAGCGCTTGCCGAATTTCACGGTGTCTCTGTCAGCTATCTTCTGAAGCATCTTCAGGCGCTTTCGGGTGCCGGCATCCTCGATACCGTGCCGGGACCGAAAGGCGGATACCGGCTGGCGCGCAAGCCGGAGGAGATCACCCTGCTCGATATCGTGCTGGCCGCCGAGGGCCCCGCCCCCGCGTTTCGCTGCGCTGAAATCCGCCAGCGCGGTCCGAACCCGCTAGAAGGGCGCTACTTCGCCAAGCCCTGCGGCATCAATGCCGCCATGCTGGCGGCCGAGCGCGTCTATCGGGCTGAACTAGCAAAGACAACGATCGCCGACGTGCTGACCGACCTCAGGCAGACGGACACGGACGGTGGCATAGCCGCGAGAGGCTGCGCCTTTCTCGAGCTGCATGAACGCAAGACCAGAAACTGAACCTCAATTTAAACCCAAGGAGAAGACCCATGCATCCGCGTTTCAACTTCGCTAAAGCCTCCCCGGACTCCTACAAGGCCGTCGTCGCGCTGGAAAACTTCGTCCAGAGCAGCGGCCTCGAACGGCGCTTCATCCACCTGATCAAGCTCCGCGCCTCGCAGATCAATGGCTGCGCCTATTGCGTCGACATGCATGTGAAGGAAGCCCGCCATGATGGCCTCAGCGAACAGTGGATCAACCTGATGTGCGTCTGGTGGGAATCGCCTGTTTATGACGACCGCGAGCGTGCTTTGCTCCGCTGGGTCGATTCCGTCACCAAGATCGCCCAGACCGGTATTCCGGATGCCGATTTCGAGCCGTTGAAGCAGCATTTCAGCGAAGAAGAGATTGTGAAGATCACGGTCGCGATCGGCACGATCAACATCTGGAACCGCCTTGCCGTCGGTTTCCGCTCGCAGCACCCGGTGGATGCGGCAAGCAAGGCTGCTTGAGCCTGCTTTCTCTGAGCGTGTTATGGCCGGAGCTCTCCCTTGAACGCCGTCATCCTCGGGTCAAGCCCGAGGATGACGGACCGTGGAGTTAGCAGCGAGGCCCAATAGGGTCTGAGCGACAGCCGCGGCCTGATAAAATTCCAAAACGAAAAACGCGGGACCAAAGCCCCGCGTTATTTATTGGCTCTCTCGTGCTTGGCAAGCAAGCGTGAAAGCTATCAGGCAGCAACCGAGCCGAAACCAGCCGTCGGAACTTCCGAGATGGTCTTCAGAACCTGGGAAGCGATCTGGTAGGGGTCGCCTTGCGAGTTCGGACGACGATCTTCGAGGTAGCCCTTGTAGTCGTTCTTGATGAACGAGTGCGGAACGCGGATCGAAGCGCCGCGGTCGGCAACGCCGTAGCTGAACTTGTTCCACGGAGCCGTTTCATGCTTGCCGGTCAGGCGCATGTGGTTGTCCGGGCCGTAGACAGCGATATGGGCTTCGAGGTTCTTGTCGAATTGAGCCATGAGCGCTTCGAAATAGGCCTTTCCGCCAACTTCGCGCATGAACTTGGTCGAGAAGTTGCAGTGCATGCCCGAGCCGTTCCAGTCGGTATCGCCGAGCGGCTTGCAGTGGAACTCGATGTCGATTCCATACTTTTCGCAAAGACGCAGCAGCAGGTAGCGAGCCATCCAGATCTGGTCGGCGGCCTTCTTGGAGCCCTTGCCGAAAATCTGGAATTCCCACTGGCCCTTGGCCACTTCGGCGTTGATGCCTTCGTGGTTGATGCCGGCTTCGAGGCAAAGGTCGAGGTGCTCTTCAACGATTTCGCGAGCGACATCGCCGACATTCTTGTAGCCGACGCCGGTGTAGTACGGACCCTGCGGAGCCGGATAGCCCGCTTCCGGGAAGCCGAGCGGACGGCCGTC
Organism: Rhizobium sp. BK491; assembly: GCF_014194925.1. NCBI lineage: Bacteria > Pseudomonadati > Pseudomonadota > Alphaproteobacteria > Hyphomicrobiales > Rhizobiaceae > Rhizobium > Rhizobium sp. BK491. The sequence goes on along the minus strand of NZ_JACIAR010000002.1, from coordinate 438,899 downwards.
CTTGTAGAAGAAGTATTCCTGCTCGAAGCCGAACCATGCGTCTTCATCGTCAAGGATGGTCGCGCGGCTGTTGGATTCGTGCGGGGTGACGCCGTCGGGCATCATGACTTCGCACATGACGAGAGCGCCGTTGGTACGGGCCGGGTCCGGATAGATGGCGACGGGCTTCAGCACGCAATCGGAGCTGCGGCCTTCGGCCTGCATCGTTGACGAACCGTCGAAGCCCCAAAGCGGAAGCTGCTCAAGCGTCGGAAATGCGTCGAATTCCTTGATCTGCGTTTTACCGCGCAGGTTCGGTACCGGGGTGTACCCGTCGAGCCAGATGTACTCGAGCTTATATTTCGTCATTACGCACCTCATAACAGTTAATCAGGCGAAGTAGGAAAATTTGGCCGGCGCGCCCGCCGGGAAATCCTCTCTACGATCGGCTGGCAAGAGAGATGCATGTGCCGTGCCAGATCGCATCGACATCTGACGCGTCAGGCGAGATTTTTATGATTCAGCCGCGTCCGGGCAAGATTTCCCGGTGCCAAGCATCAGATTCTTTTCAAATCGCCGCCATGGTCCCAATCGAGCTGCCAAAGTGTCGCAGGCTCCACCGGCCCTAAAATGGATTGGAAAATCGGCAGATCAAAGAAGCGGCATCCGCTGCACTATCATCGAATTGCCTATAATTTCATCATTTAGCATTTTTTTTAAGCGGAATGGTGATATTTGCCTTGGGCTTTGCTATATATGAGTTGTCTCTTGAAGCGCGCCCGCTTGAACACCAAAAAGGGAGAGACAGCGAATGGCAATCGGTACTCGGTGCGAAACCGCAAAGATCTATCAGTTTCCCGTCACGGCCCGCCCCACGGCGCTCAGCCAGCGTCCGAAGGTGAACCTCACCCCGGATATCGGCCCGTCTATTGCGACGGCCGCATTCGACAGCTGGTATCACGAAGCCGCGATCGTCGAATCCGACGAGACGCGCAAGCAATAGATACAAGCTTTACAGCGCTATATAGCGGTCTGAGCGATGATTGATCGCAACGAAAAGGTTGAGGACAATTGCGCCGATGACGGAGCAGATGACCACTGGCGGCGTGGTCACGGCAAAAGCGACCGCGAGCACGCATAGGTCGATTGCAAGCTGCACCAGCCCTGCCCTGATGCCGAAACGCTCCTGCAGATAAATCCCCAGAATGCCGACGCCGCCGAGGCTTGCCCGATGGCGATAGAGTGCGAGCAGCCCGAAGCCGAGCAGAATGCCGCCGAGGAGCGCCGACCAAAGTGCATTGATATGTGCGACATTGAACAGCATCGGCTGCAGGTTGGTCAGCAGTGAGGTCAGCGCGATGGCGATGAAGGTCTTGATGGTGAAGGCCGCGCCGAGCTGTTTCAGCGATAGATAGAAGAACGGCAGATTGACCACAAAGAAAGCCAGGCCGAAATTCACGCCGATTGCGTAATGCAGCAGGAAAGCGATGCCGGCAGTACTGCCGGTCAAAAGGCCGGCGCTCGAAAGGCAGAACAGCCCCAGCGACGAAATCAGGCTGCCGGCGACGATACCCTGAACATCCTCAATCCACGAATGCCGGGTCGCGGACGTCTTCCAGACACCAAATGCGCTCTTTGCGTTTGCCATGTGCTTTCCCCTGGGTTTCCAGGCTTTTTGCTGGAAGCTCCGGCGACAATCAAGCAAAAATACGTAAGCAATACTGACCTATTTTAAATTCGCAAGATTCGAAATCATCAAGCCGATTTCCGGGTAATGAACAGAATGCCGTGGACCGGTTTTCCGCCATCCATGCGAATGATGCTGCGGGTAAGATCCAGCACCGTAAAGCCGTGACCGGCCAATATCTCCCGGACATAGGCTTCGGAGTGCGCAAATCGGAGGGAATCACGCAGCACATAGCAATCTGCCTGCTGCGCATCCTCGACTGAAAAGGCGAAGATCGCTCCATCGACCGAAAGTTTGCGGACGATCGCCATTACACCTTGCAGATCGCCGAGATACATCAACACGTCGGCCGCAGTGACCAGATCCGCCCGACTGGCGGCAAGCTCGGCATCGAAAACGCCTGACAGATCCGGCTCTAGCGAGAGGTCGGCTTGGCCGAGATGATCGTAGACGTCCTTTTCCGCCGCCTTGGCGAGCATGCCCTTTGACAGGTCGTAGCCCTCCAGCCGATCGACGCGAGCACGGATTTCCGGCCCGAGCAGGCCTGTGCCACAGCCGAGATCGACCGCGAGGCGGAAATGTTTGGTGGCACCGGCCGTTTCGGCGATCAGGGCCGCAAGCTTGCCAGGCACGCTATAGCCGAGCTTCTCGACAAGCGAGGTTTCGAAGCGGTCGGCATAGTCGTCGAACAACCGCTCGACATAGAGGCTCGGCGGCCGATCCGGCACTTCGGCACCGCCGAGAACGGCAAGCTTCAAGCGGGCGCCGAAGACATCGCCCGCATCGAGCGCCAACACCTCGTTCAACGCTGCGATTGCGCCTGATGCATCGCCGGCCTTCTCGCGATAGGTCGCGAGCGTGAACCAGCCCGCCGCCCAGCGCGGCGCCAGCTCCAGCGCCTGCTCCATCAGCTCGGCAGCACTCGCGGGTTCGCCGCTCTCGGCAAGCATCTTCGCATAGTCGGCGCGGCGGTCGGCAATGACATCGCCGGAGGAAAGCTGGCTCGGCAGCATGGGTTTCATCCTGTTTGACGCTTGCCTTTGAATGCGGCCATAAAAAAACTCAAGTCCTATTTCAGGCAGACGCTGGTTTACGGTGTAAGCTGGGGCAAAAGTGCTTGCGAGTCGCAAGCGCTGGCCCTATCTCAACACCGACCGACTGCCATTATGGAGACGTCAGCATGTCCGATCAGGTGAACAGATTCCTTGGCGACTCGCCAGGCAGAACGCTGGTGAAGCTCGTCATCGTGTCGCTCGTCGTCGGCGCCGTGATGAAGTTCTTCGGCTGGCGGCCTCTCGATTTCCTCTATGGCGTCCGCCGCTTCCTGCTCGATCTCTGGCACAGCGGCTTTGCCGCACTTGGTGAGTTTGGCGATTATGTGCTGCTCGGCGCATCCATCGTCATTCCGATCTTCATCATACTTCGTTTGTTCAATTACCGCAGCTGACATGACCTCCCCGACCCTGACCTTAACGCGCCGCGATGCGTTGCGCCTCACCGCTCTTGCGCTTACCGCATCCGTTGCGAGCTGCGCCACGCCGCCCGCCCGCGTTTCCAATATCCCCGCGAGCGACCAGACCGCCTCCGCCCTGCCGCTCGTCAATGCACTGCGCGCCAAGAATGGCCTGCCACCGCTGAAGGTCGACGCAGCCGCCAGTGCCGCCGCAGTCTATCAGGCCAGGCGAATGGCGGATGCTGGCAAGATGGAGCATCTGATCGGCCTCGGCGACGATTTCGGCAAGCGGGTCAAGACAAGCGGCGTCAGGCTGCCGGCGGCAGAAAACATTGCCGAGGGCCAGCGCGACGTGAGCGCGGCGGTGAAGGCCTGGATCAATTCGCCGAAGCATTTGCACAACATGCTCGGCAAATATGATGGGCTTGGCGTTGCTCTGGCCTACAACCCCTCTTCCGGCGACAGGCCCTATTGGTCCATGGTGCTGTCCTCGAACTGAGGAGGCGTAACGCAGCATGGATATTCAGCAGAGGAGCGTAAGGGTCCTACCCTTCGACGTGACGCATCGACTGGTGCTGTCGATCGCGATTCCGATGACGCTCGGCTTCATGACCACGCCACTGCTCGGCCTTGTCGATACCGCCGTCGTCGGACATATGGGCCAGCCGGACGCCCTGGCGGGGCTTGCGATCGGCGCCGTGCTCTTCGACCTTCTTTTTGCAAGCTTCAACTTCCTGCGTGCCTCGACGACGGGCCTGACAGCTCAGGCCTATGGCCGCCATGATCGACGCGAACAGCAAGCCGTCTTCTGGCGGGCACTGATATCGGCGCTCGGCTGCGGTATCCTAATCGTCATTCTTTCGCCGCTGCTGCTCTGGATCGGTATCAAGCTGATGGGGCCGGAAGGCGGCATTGCCGATGCGACGCGCACCTATTTCTCTATCCGTATGCTCTCCGGCCCGGCCGCACTTGCCAATTACGCGCTGCTCGGCTTCGTGCTCGGCCGCGGCCAAGGCCGCATCGGGCTCTTGCTGCAAACCGTCATCAACGGCGTCAACATCGTGCTCGCCATCCTGCTCGGGCTCCATCTTGGCTGGGGTGTGGCCGGCGTTGCCTGGGGTACCCTGATCGGCGAGGCGAGCGGCATGCTGCTCGGTCTTTTCATCGTGCTGCGCAGCTTTGCCGGCGAGGAGCGGCCGGCGCGCACAGAATTGTTCTCGCGCGCCAAGCTCACACAGCTCTTCGCGCTCAACCGCGATATCCTGATCCGCACTTTCGTACTGATCGGCGCCTTCACGCTGATGACGCGCATCGGCAACAGTTTTGGTGCGGTCATGCTCGCCGCCAACGCCGTATTGATGAACTTCTTTTTGTTATCCGGCTACTATCTCGACGGGCTCGCCAATGCCGCCGAGCAGATCACCGGCCGCTCAATTGGCGCCAATTACAGGCCGGCCTTCGAGCGCGGCTTGAAGCTGACCGCACTCTGGTCCTTCGGACTGGCGCTTGCAGCCGCAATTTTCTTCTTCACGGTCGGGCCGGCGCTGATCCGCCTACTGACAACATCCGAAGAGGTGCGCCTCGCTGCGGAGACCTATCTGCCCTGGGCAGCGATCACGGGCCTGACCGGCGCGCTCGCCTTCCTGATGGATGGCGTCTTCATCGGCGCCACATGGTCACGCGAGATGCGCAACAAGATGCTGCTTTCCTTCGGCGGCTATTTGCTCGCGCTTGGGGTCTTCGTACCGACGCTCGGCAATCACGGCCTATGGATGGCCATGAATGCCTTCCTGCTGTTTCGTGGCATCTTCCTGGCCATGGGCCTGAAGAAGCGGGCGGATCAGACGTTCCGGTTCGCCCAGTAATCCAGCTTGGCGTCGCGCAGGTCGCGGATCGAGCCGGCACGCTCGCGGTCGAGCAGCTTCGACAGGCCGGTGACGATCTGTCCCGGCAGGCCGGGGCCTTCGTAGACCATGCAGGAATAGAGCTGCACCAGATCGGCTCCGGCCTTGATCTTCTCCAGCGCCGTCTCTGCCGATGATACGCCACCGACGCCGATAATCGGCAATGCGGCACCCACGCGGCGGCGCATCTTGGCGAGCACCACGGTCGATTTTTCGAAGACCGGTTTTCCCGAAAGTCCGCCAGCCTCCTTGGCCTGGCGCTGATCCTTCAACCCATCGCGCGACAGCGTGGTGTTGGAGACGATCAGACCATCAAGCACGTGAGACAAAGCTTCGGCGGCGATATCGTCCATGCCTTCCTCGGTCAGATCCGGAGCGATCTTGAGAAAGACGGGAATGCGCTTGCCGGCCTTTGCCGCTTCCTCGTCGCGGGCGGCAAGCACGGCCGACAGCAGGGCCGACAGGCTTTCGCGCGCCTGCAGATCGCGCAGGCCCGGCGTATTCGGCGAGGAGATATTAGCGGTGAAATAGCGCGCCACGGAGTAGAAGCGGCGGATGCCGGCGACATAATCGGCAATACGATCGGCGCTGTCCTTGTTAGCGCCGATGTTGACACCAATGATGCCATTGCCGCGAATAGTTTTGAGGCGTTGGAAAGCCGCTTCATGGCCCTCATTGTTGAAGCCGAGGCGGTTGATGACGCCTTCATCCTCGACCAGACGGAAGATACGCGGACGTGGGTTGCCCGACTGCGCCTTCGGCGTGACAGTGCCGATCTCGGTAAAACCGAAGCCGAGTTTCAGCAATGCCTCCGGCACTTCCGCATTCTTGTCATAGCCGGCGGCCATGCCGATGGGATTGGCAAAATCGAGCCCGGCCACGGTCTGGCGCAGGTGAGGATCGGCGTTGATACGGCAGGTCGGAACCAGCCCCGATTTCAACGCCGCTATCGACATGCCGTGGGCGGTTTCCGGATCGAACAGGAACAAGCCGCGCCGGCCGAGATCGCGAAAGGCGCCGATCATTCCGACATCTCCGGAAAGACGTGAGCGCCATCATCGCCGATCGGCAGTGGCTTTTCCCAGAGCACGGCCGAAAGCGGCAGTGGCGCATAGAGATGCGGGAAGAGATCGCCGCCGCGCGAGGGTTCGAAAACCAGCTTCTCGCCAAGTGCATCGCCATCGATCGCGACGAGCAGCAGCCCGGTCTGACCTGCGAAATAGAGCTCGACGGTTTTCTTTGCCTGCTTCGCGGTGGAGAGATGAATGTAGCCGTCGGTCAGATCGATCGCCGCGCCATGAAAAACGCCGGTTTGTCTGGCTTGCTGCCAGAGCGTGTCCGACACGATCTTGTAAACCACTGGCATGGCGATCATCATCCCTCTGTAAAGCTGTGCTGATAGGGCTTTGCACGAAAACATCAGCCGATGTCCACGGTTTCCGTGATGGATTTGGGGTTTAACGCAGAAAATCCGGAGGATGACATGACGAAGGAACTGAAAATCGGCCTTGCGGCCATGCTTCTGCCCGCTGCTTTTCTTCTCTCCACACCGACTTTGTCGGCCGAACCGGATGCGGAACGCTTCCAGCTGGAGCGCAGCGGCGATCACTTCATCCGGCTCGACAAGCAGACCGGCGCGATGTCGATCTGCCAGGATCAGGGCGGCAATCTCGTCTGCCGCATGGCCGCCGACGAGCGCACAGCCTATGACGATGAGCTGGACCGGCTTTCCGACCGCGTAACGAAGCTGGAAAAAAACGTTGCCGCAAACAAGGGCTCAAGCCTGCCCGACGATGCCGAGATCGACCGCACGCTCGGCATCATGCAGAAATTCATGCGCGGCTTTATGGGCATGGCGAAGGAATTCCAGAACGAGCAGCCGGATGTCAAGCCGCAGCCACAGAAGACCTGACGCCGAAAAAGGCGCCGCCGCGAAAGCACGGGGATAAAGGACCCTATTCCTATGCCGGTCTTTACTCGCCAAAATGCCTCGGTTAACGTTTTCTAAAGAGCACAGCGCCGGGGAGCCGGCGCGCGGATACCGAGCGGTGATGCTGTCACACGAACAGATATGGGGTGCGATCGACCGGCTTGCGGAGCGGCATGCCTTGACCCCTTCCGGGCTTGCCCGCCGCGCCGGGCTTGACGCTACCTCCTTCAACAAATCGAAGCGGCTGAGCCAGGACGGACGTCTCCGCTGGCCATCGACGGAATCGATCGCCAAGATCCTGGATGCGACCGGAGCAAGCCTGGAACAATTCCTGAGCTTTATCCGCCCGGCCGAACCACTGACCACAGCAGTCGTGAACGGAATCCTGCCCTCCGGCACCTCCATCCCGCTGATCGGCTTCGCCCAGGCGGGGGCTGGCGGCTTCTTCGATGATGGTGGCTTTCCCGCCGGACAGGGCTGGGACATGGTGGAGTTTCCGGTTGCCGCGGCACAGAGGGCCGGCGTCTATGCGCTGGAGGTGCAGGGCGAAAGCATGTTGCCGCTTTATCGCGACGGGGATATTCTGATCGTCGAGCCGGGAGCCCAGATCAGAAAGAACGATCGCGTCGTCGTGAAGACCCGAGAGGGTGAGGTCATGGCGAAGGTTCTGCTGCGGCAGAGCGCCAAGTCGATCGAGCTTTTGTCGCTCAATCCGGAACACCCCAACCGCAGCTTCGATCTTGCGGATGTGGAATGGATTGCCCGGATCATATGGGCCAGCCAATAGGAAAGTTTTCTCGTTATGCGTCGTGATATTTGGCTCGCAGGTGTGGCAGGCGCGGTCGTGGGTTCTTGGTTGACCCTGGTCGCGGTACAGTTCGCGGGATATGGCTTCGATTTGCACGGCCGTGGCAACTCGACTGCAGACAATAAACCAGCTGCGACGACGCAGAGCGACACCGCCAAGGCCGAAACCACGCTGCCAAAGGCTATCGAGGCACCCAAGCCTGCCGAAGCGACGAAGGATAAAGCAACAGTCCTGGCGACGGCGTCCCCTTCGACAAGCAGCTCCGACAGCAGCCCCGAGCTGTCTGCGACTGTCATGGCGGCGGCTGCCGCGGCGAGTGCCGGCGACGATACGAAGGTCGAGGAAAACAAGACGGCGGCGGAGCCGGTGAAGCAACAGGACACCAAGGTTTCAACTGATCCCGCGCGCTCCAACGACATGTCGACGAAGCCAGAGGAAGCACAAGCATCGCCGCCCGCAGCAGATACCGTCAACGGCAAGGGCGCTGCCGCGCCTGCATCGCAGCCAAATGAGGCCAAGCCGGACAAGACGGCTGTTACTTCATCGGACACAGGATCTTCCGGTGAGGCCAAGGCCGATCCTGCTCCGGACAACCGGATACCTGCCGATCAGATCGACAGGCAAACGGCGGCGGCCGAACATCGAACCCTATCGCCGGTATCGCCGCAGCAGCAGGCTCAGCCCATGCCTCAGTCTGAACCTCAGCCTCAATCCGAACAAGCAGCGATTGATCCTGCATCCAAGCCGCAGGAGCAGACGACGACGATCGAACTCGTCCGTCCCTTCTCTGATCAGGCTGGTATATTGACTATCGGCGGTAGAAGCGTGCAGCTCACCGGTATCATTCCGACCGATGTCGACCGGATGTGTACCGGCCCGAGCGGAAAGGACTGGCCCTGCGGCCAGGCAGCACGCACGGCATTCCGCATGTATCTGCGCGGACGCTCCATCGATTGCGACGTGCCCGATGCCAATTGGAAAGGCACGGCCAAGGGCGCCTGCCGCTATGTCCGGGTCGATCTCAGCGCCTGGCTGGTCCGCTTCGGCTGGGCCGATCCGGAACCGGGTTCGCCGCTCACGGCTCTCGTCGATGAAGCCAAAGAAAAGAAGCGCGGCATCTACGGCGACGACCCACGCAAGAGCGGAAAATCGACGCTTGCACCGCCTCCGGTCAAGGAAGACCCGCTCAATCCCATCTGACGCCTTGCTTCCGCCACCAGCTTTTGCCATGAGATGCGCGACTTTTCAGTCTGCCAAATTCAAAGGACTTCGCCTGTCATGAACAAGCCGCTTTCTGCTCACGAGGCCCTGATCTACGTTATGGTACTGGCCTCGGCCGTCGACCGCACGATGAACGACCGGGAACTCAGCCGCATCGGAGAGCTCATTCACGCCCTGCCGGTCTTCAAGGGGTTCGACGACGAGAAGCTGATTTCCGTGTCCCGCGATTGCGCCAAGCTGCTTTCGAACAATGAGGGATTGGACATCGTGCTCGAAACCGTGCGCGATACGCTTCCTGCACGTCTGTACGACACGGCCTATGCGCTCGCCGTCGAAGTCGCTTCGGCCGACCTGTCGGTCAAGGCCGAGGAATTGCGCCTGCTCAGCCTGCTCCGCGACCGCTTGGGCCTCGACAAGCTGACCTGTGCGGCCATCGAGCGCAGCGCGATCGCCCGCTATCGCAAGGCCTGAGGCATTACGCATTCCGGACGGAAAACCGCTGCGCGGTTTCCTGAAACTACTGAATCAGTAAAGCCCGTAAGGAAAATAGCGCAGATAGATTTCCTGGAGCCTGCCATCCCGCGACAGGGTGGCAAGCGCATGATTGATCGCCGCCGTCAGATCGGCATCCTGCTGGCGCAGCATGATGGTCATGCCTTCGCCGAGAAATTGCTGCGACAGGTAGGGGCCGTCAAACAGAGCGCAGCATTTTTCCGCCGCCGGCGACGATACCCAGAAGGAAAGCTGCAGGCCATCGGCAAATGCCGCATCGACCTTGCCGTCCTTGACGGCGGCCAGAAGCCCATCCTTGTCGTCGAAGGGCACCGGCTTGATCGCCGGGAAGAAGGCCGCCAGCATCGCGGCGTGCACCGTTCCCTTGACGACGCCGACCGGATGTCCCGAGAGCGAGGCGGCGGTCGTACCGCTGATCGATGCCTTGAGATTGCGCACAAAACGGGCCGGCAACATCAGGAAAGGCCGTGAAAAGGCGAAAGTCTTGCGCAGTTCGGGCGTAACCGCCACGCCGGCGATGATGGCATCGCCTTGCGAAGCGGCAAGTGCGCCCTGCAATTCGCCGAAGGGCAAGGCCTGGATCTGGCATTTGTCCGATATTGCCAGCTCATCGCAGATCTTACGCGCCAGCTCGACATGGAAGCCGGTGAGCTTGCCGTTCTGATCGAGGAAATTGAAAGGCGGAAAGTCGATCGATGTCAGGAAGCGCAGCCTGACCAGTGAGGACAGATCCGGCTTCGGCAGGCGCTCACGCGCATCGAACAGGATCGGCAGGCTCTGCGGCTTCGTCTCCTGAGCGGCAAGCGGCACGGTGCAGGATAGAGAGATCAAGGCCGCAAGCGCCAGATGCCGGGCGACTGACATGATCGACGAAAGGCAAACACGCATGGTCTCGATACGGCCTCCGGTCGTGGATGCACATTCTGATTCACGAATCCGATGTAGCAGAGACAGGCCGCAGGGGGAATATCGCGCTGTTAATGATGACCGAAGCAGCGCCGGGATGGGTGGCGTTGGAGCCTTTTATTTTTTCGGCAGAACGAGCCGTTCAATCTTTCCCGATTGGCTGTCTTCCGCCTCTCCGCGCCGTTTCAACAGCCTTGCAGGAGCGCCGACATAGATGCCGTAAGGCTTGGTCCGGCCCTTGACGACGGCGTTGGCGCCGATAACGCATCCCTTGGCGATATGGGAACCACCGAGGATCTTGGCGCCCGCCCCTATCCAGACATCGTCCTCAATGACGATCGGCTTCTTCGTCACGCCCTGAAGGCGGATCGGCTGCGAGATGTCATCGAAATTGTGATCGAAGGAGACGATCATTGCATGGGCGGCGATGCGCACATCATTGCCGATCACAATCCCGCCGCGGCCGAGCAGAATGCTGTAGTCGTTGAAGGAGACATGGTCGCCGATTTCGATGTTGCCTTCTTGCGCATCGATGATGACGCCCTTGCGGAAATGCACTCTTTCCCCGATGCGGACATCGCCTCGCTTCCAGATGATTTTAGTGCCGAGAGGTACTTTGGTGCTGCGGGCAATCTTCAGCGCACCGCTTCGAAAGAGCGCTCTCAACCTGTAAAACCATGCAATGCCACGCATTTCGACGCTCCTGACAAGGAGCGCCCGTTCTTACACGCTTGTCTGACGCCCGCTTGAATGCGCTACAGATGGCGATGCGGCAGTGCATTCGCAAGTGCCACCCCGTTGCCTGCGCTGTTTAGATGCGCGCGGCAAGGCCTGTGATCAAAGCAATCACGCCGAAGCCCGCGGCCCCTGCACAGACGGCAACCCAGCCGCCGAAATCCCAGGCGGTTCCGGCAAGAGCCGATCCCAGCGCGCCGCCGAGAAAGAATATGCCGACGAAGAGACCGTTGATGCGGCCGCGGGCTTCCGGCTTCAGGAGATTGACGGCACGACGACCCAGGGTCTGATCGCCCGTGACGCCGACATCGAGCAAGACCGCGCTGACGCCCAGAAGGATCAATAGCGCCACAGAGTCGCCAGACCGTATTCCACCCACCCAGGCAGCCAGCGCCATGGCGGCAAGTACGATCAGATGCGACGCCAATGTCGCCGTCCGCGTCCAGCCCCTGTCGCCCATGCGGCCGAAGACGGAAGTCGCGGCAGCACCACCGGCGCCCACGAGGGCAAACAGCGCGACGCCGGACTGGCCGAGTGAGAATGGCGGCTGCGCGAGACGCAGGGCAACGGATGTCCAGAACAGGCTGAAGCTCGCCATCATCAAGGCTGCAGTGAAGGCACGCAGCCGCAGCACCGGCTCCTCCCGCAGGAGCCCGAAGAGCGAACCGATCAAGGCCCCGTAACTCGCGTTGATCAGAGGGCGTCGCTCCGGCAGGCGTAAGGCAAGCACAGCGGCGAGCAGTGCAAGCGTTGCGGCACTCAAGGCATAGAAACTTCTCCAGCCCCAAAAGTCGGCAATCAGGCTCGCCAACGGGCGCGAGACAAGAATGCCGACCATGACGCCGCTCATGACATTGCCGATAACCTGGCCACGATGTTCAGGCGGCGCCATCGCTGCCGCGATCGGCACGAGGATCTGGATGGCGGAACAAGCTGCTCCCAGCAGGAAGAGGAAGATCAGAAGGCTCCAGCCCGTCGGTGCGAAGGCGGCGGCAATAGCCATGACCAGAGCCGAGAGAAGCATGCGCAGCACCAGCTGCCGGTTTTCCATGAGATCTGCCAGCGGCACCAGAAAGAACAGGCCGGCGGCATAGCCGAGCAGCGAAGCCATGGCCACCAGGCCGGCACCGCTTTCGGAAAAGCCGAGCGACGGGCCGATGATGCCGACCAGCGTCTGAGGCGCAAAGAGATTGAGGATGATAACGCCGGTGGCGATGGCGAACAACAAGGTCGAAGGAGCAGCCGTTGTGGAAACCTCTTCCTCCGGCTCGCTCGTCATGTGTTCGGGGACTTGCGACATGAGCTCTCCAATAATCTTTGATAATAATGATAGCCATGTGTATCGCTTTGTCGCATAATGCGGCAATTGAAATGAACTAATAATGATTATGCGAGTTCGGCATGAACATTCATGATCTGGAAGCCTTCGTCGCCGTGGTGGAAACGGGTTCGATTGTTGCCGCCTCGGCGCGCATCAATCTGACCCAGCCCGGCATCACCCGACGCATACAGAACCTGGAAGACAGCCTCGGCATCGCCTTGCTCGACCGGCAGTCAAAGCCCCTGCGGCCGACCGCGGCAGGCCGCGAGGCCTACGAGCATGGGCGCCGCGTGTTGCGCTCGCTCGACGATCTCAAGGCCGGGGTTTCGCCCGGCGGTGCGATCGGCGGCGAATTCCGTCTCGGGATCATGCCCTATCTTTCCGAAGCGGCTTTATCCGCTCCGCTTGATGAGTTGCGCAGTCAGTTTCCGCAATTGACGCTGCGCATCGTCACTGGCTGGTCGCCGCAACTGATCGAGCAGGTCGCTCACAGCCAGCTCGATGCGGCAACCGTCTGCCTGCCGGAGGGGGTGCAGCCGCCGGATAATGTCGTCGGCGAGATGCTCGGAGTCCATGCCGTCATTCTCGTCGCGGCGCCTTCGCTTGGCGTCCCCAAGCAACCGAGGCTTGAGGATCTTTCCCGTTTTCCCTGGATCATGAACCAGAGCGGCTGCGGCTTCCGCGCCTTCATTCAGCATCGCTTCGAAGCCGAGCGCCTGCTCTTCGACGTCGGGGTCGAGGCCATGAGCGCCGATCTGCGCATGTCGCTGGTCGCGCGCGGGCTCGGCATCGGCGTCTTGACGCCGGCGGCATTGGCGCACAGCCGCTGGCGCGATTTGGTCGAAATCGTCGAGGCACCGGATTTCAGCCCGAAAGTCGTCAACTGGCTGGTGCATCGTCCGCCAGCCGGGCGGCTGGCGCGACCGATCGCAATCTTTGGAGATGCGCTAAAGGAAGCGCTGAAATCGAAGAGACCGCTTCTAGCGTGAAGATTATGGAGCGGGTGAAGGGAATCGAACCCTCGTATTCAGCTTGGGAAGCTGCTGCTCTACCATTGAGCTACACCCGCCTGACACCCTGAGATGTCCAACAGTTGGCGGCCTCTGTCAAGATCAGTGAACCGGCTTCTCCCGTCTTCGATGGATCAATCACCGCCGGCGGGCATCGGAAAGGTACCTAGCCACTAAAACACGTTTCCTAGCAATGGCGCGGCAGAATAAGAAACATCGCGGGAAGTATCATCGTTCCGAACAAGGCGCCGTTCGAAATATATGGCAGAAGACGTTTGCGCTTCGGCTTTTTGCGACTTCTCGGTTTCGGAAGAGGGCCGTACGGGCCTTCACCATTTGACTGAAAATAAAAGAAACCAATTGCCATATGTATCAACACGGCGACAACGGCAATCGATAGTATGACAATGGTGCGGGCCCATGCACTCGCGGCGCATTCCACCTGCCGATCGTCTATGTTGAGACCCGTAGCAATCTTGACAACTCCGATAACCGGCAAATACGCGAACAAATATACGAGCATCATATATGCCGCCCCGAGCCGGCCGGTTGGATCACTCGGTAATTTCATATCAGCGCACCCGAATAGACAGCTGAGTCTTCCATTTATCGCCACAAATTTATCCCACGAAATGTGGAGGCGCTCCGCTTCCACCTCAAGATGAGTTCATCACATTCTTTGCGCGAGATTATAGCAAAAGGGGCGCCTGATATTCATCGGACATCCCAGTAGACAGCACCTATCGTTTTCCCAGAAAGGATCACTACAGCCGGAAGTGTTTCGAAAGCTTCAGGCCCTGTGCCTGATAGTTCGAGCCGAGGCCGGAGCCGTAGAGGCTGCTTGGCTGTTCCAGCATGTGTTCGTAGATCAGGCGGCCAACGATCTGGCCGTCCTCGAGGATGAAGGGCACTTCATGGCTGCGCACTTCCAGCACGGCGCGGCTGCCGCGGCCTCCGGCCGGTGCATGGCCGAAGCCCGGATCGAAGAAGCCGGCATAGTGGACGCGGAATTCGCCGACCAGCGGATCGAACGGCGTCATTTCGGCGGCGAAATGCGGGGGAACATGCACCGCCTCGCGCGAGACGAGTATATAGAACTCATCGGGATCGAGGATCAGCTCGGTGCGCCCCCGGCTGTAGAGCGGCTCCCAAAAATCGAAAATATCGTGCTGGGCCTTCTTGTCGACGTCGACGACGGCCGTGTGGTGCTTGCCGCGATAGCCGATCAGCCCTTCCTTGTCGCCGGCAAGATCGATCGACAGTGCGATGCCGCCGCCGGTGATATTCGGCTTCTTGCTGGCAACCAGCGTCTCGCTCTCGTGCAGCGCCAGCAATTCCGGTTCGGTGAGTAGGGCCTGGCCGACGCGGAAGCGGATCTGCGACAGGCGCGAGCCGCGACGCACGACGATCGGGAAGGTGCGCGGGCTGATTTCGAGATAGAGCGGGCCGGAATAACCGGCTGGGATCTTGTCGAACTCCTGCGCACGGTCGGTGATGACGCGGGTGAAGATGTCGAGACGGCCGGTCGAGCTTTTCGGATTGGCCGATGCCGACATATCTTCGGGCAGGTCCAGGCGCTCCATCAGCGGCACGATATAGACGCAGCCTGTTTCCAGCACAGCGCCTTCCGAGAGATCGACGACATGCAGCTTCAGCCGGTCGAGCTTGTCGGCGACCAGATGCGAGGGGCCGGGCATGAAGCTGGCACGGACGCGGAAAGCATGCGAGCCGAGCCTGAGGTCAAGGCTTGCCGGCTGGATCTGATCGACGTCCAGTTCTCTCTCGCTCGTCAGCCGACCTGCCTCAAACAGGGCTGCGATGGCCCGGTCGGCCAGAATTCCAGTATTGCGAGCCATCATGCTTCTCTCATAATTTGCCGCAGACAAAACCAAACTCAGGGAATTGACGCAAGCCGTCAACGGCAGTATTGCAACTTATCCCGTGGTGATTTGGCCGGTCGGCTTGCAGCCACGTTAAACAAATGGCT
The DNA here is from genome assembly GCF_014194925.1 of Rhizobium sp. BK491. NCBI lineage: Bacteria > Pseudomonadati > Pseudomonadota > Alphaproteobacteria > Hyphomicrobiales > Rhizobiaceae > Rhizobium > Rhizobium sp. BK491. The sequence continues at coordinate 423,445 of NZ_JACIAR010000002.1, read as the reverse complement.
AAAAAGACCGGGGTTGAACCGGTCTGCTTTTGCGACCGGTTTTTTTGTTTTGAAAGTGGTGATGGCATGAGCAAGACTTGGCGCCCCGCAACCCAGCTCGTTCACGGCGGAACACTCCGTTCGCAATTCGGCGAGACCTCCGAAGCAATCTATCTGACCCAGGGCTTCGTCTATGACACCTCGGAGGCGGCGGAAGCCCGCTTCAAGGGCGAAACGGATGGGTTCATCTACGCGCGCTACGGCAGCCCGACCAACGACATGTTCGAAAAGCGCATGTGCGCTCTCGAAGGCGCTGAAGACGCCCGCGCCACCGCGTCCGGCATGGCCGCCGTTTCTGCCGCCATCCTCTGCCAGCTGAAGGCCGGCGATCATATCGTTGCCGCCCGTGCGCTCTTCGGCTCGTGCCGCTGGGTGGTCGAGACGCTCGCGCCGAAATACGGCATCGAATGCACGCTGGTTGATGGCCGTTTCACCGAGAACTGGGAAAAGGCCATCCGGCCGAACACCAAGGTCTTCTTCCTCGAAAGCCCGACCAATCCGACGCTGGAAGTGGTCGATATCGCCGCTGTCGCCAACCTCGCCAACCAGATCGGCGCCAAGGTCGTGGTCGACAACGTCTTTGCAACGCCGCTCTTTCAGAAGCCGCTCGAACTCGGCGCTCATATCGTCGTCTATTCCGCCACCAAGCATATCGACGGCCAGGGCCGTTCGCTCGGCGGCGTCATCCTCTCCGACAAGCAGTGGATCGACGAGAACCTGCAGGACTATTTCCGCCATACCGGCCCGGCCATGTCGCCCTTTACCGCCTGGACGCTGCTGAAGGGCATCGAGACGCTGCCGCTACGCGTTGCGCAGCAGACGGCGAATGCCTCCAAGGTTGCCGATTTCCTCGCCGAGCAGACGAACAAGGTCGCCCGCGTGATCTATCCCGGCCGAAAGGATCACCCGCAGGCCGATATCATCGCCAAGCAGATGAGCGGCGGCTCAACGCTGGTTGCCTTCGAGCTGAAAGGCGGCAAGGAAGCGGCCTTCAAGCTGCAGAACGCGTTGGAGATCGTGAAGATCTCCAACAATCTCGGCGACTCGAAGAGCCTGATCACGCATCCTGCCACGACGACGCACAAGAACCTCACCGACGAGGCCCGCGCCGAGCTCGGCATTTCGCCGGGCACCGTGCGCTTCTCCGCCGGCATCGAGGACAGCGCCGATCTGGTCGAAGATTTCGCTCGCGCGCTCGAGCAGGTTTCCGCCTGATATCCGTCGAGCCGCCCGGATTTTCTCCAGGCGGCTCGATTGCCTTTAGACAATTGGCAGCCCGTCAGCTGGCGACCTTGAATTCGACCAGGCCGTTGTTCAGGAAGACCATCTTGTCGAACAGCTTGAGATCCAGGGGATTCGGCAGGCGAATATCCGCAAGATCGGGCACGGGCTTCAACGCCGGATCGTAGGAACGGTCGATCTGCGAGATGAAGACGACGATAACGCCTCTGGCGCGTGCAAACGTCTTCAATATCTGAACCTGGATCATTAATTCCGGATTCTCCCGCTTCTGATCCAGTAGTTGCAGAAAATCGACCACGGCCAGCGTGCCAGGCGATGCCTGAGCCAGCCTCTCCACGATATAATCGGCGCTGATGGCATCCGAATTATCGAACTCGAATAGATCAGCAAATTCCGCATGATCGGCACCGATGACCGGAAAACGGTCCAGAACGACCTTTTCGGTGTCTTCCAACGTGAAGAAGATGCCACGGTTGCCAGCCTTCATGGCGTCGACGGCGAGCCTCAGGCTCATCAGGGTCTTGCCGTGACCGCGCCATGCGCCGATCAGCACCAGATCGCCCGGGCTTAAACGCGAATACAGCTCGCCGACGGGCACGGCTGAGTTCGTTTTGCTCGCAAGCAAACTCCAGCCTCCGAAACCCTCGACGGTCGCGACGCGATCCAGCGCGGCGTGCAACGGGATGTTCTGCTGGCGGGACAGGAGCCTCGCCTTACGTTTCAAATGATAAACAGGGGCAGAAAGCCTCATATAAACCTCCTATTGCGAGCAATGACCGCAACCCCTCCTTATGCCAGGCGCTCAAACAGTCGGTTTGGATATCGACGGCCCTGCATGAAATATACTTTCCCGAATGGAGGGGGGAGGCATGGGCGATGCCAGAATCAGATGATAGCCGAAATCCTCCAGCAGGGGAATCTCATGCAAGTCCCGCAAGAGGAACATATAAAAGGAATGGGGGTTATATGGCCCGGAGGTTTTGATGCCGGGAGATCAGGTTGACCACCAATCACAGAAGTCCACGGACAATCGTGGCAAGCGTTTCCTGAGTACGGAGGATGCGCCTACCTCTACTCCGGCAGATAAGATCAAATCACGGTGATCTAGGATACTTGGAGACGACTTGGTTAACCTTCAACATGAACCGTAATAGCTGGCATCGAAACCGTCCCAACCGTTCACGCAAGATTTCATTACGTCGTTCCTTGACGGAAAGCATCGGTTATAGGATACCGCTAAATATCCTGCACTTTGCGGGAATGGTGGAAAGCGGATAATATGCCGCAAACTTAAAAATGCTGAAACGGCGATGCGGCTTCAAGGAGCGCTCGACGTTTCAGGGCAGTGGCAAGGTGTCAGGCATGTATCGCGCCCTAACACGCGACATCGAGGTGGTTGTAGAGCCGTTTTATCTGGAGGAGCAATCCGATCCGGATGATGACCGTTATGTCTGGGGATACCGCATCGTCATTTCCAACCACTCGAAGGAAGCCGTGAAGCTGGTAACGCGCTATTGGCACATCACCGACATGAACGGCATCGTGGATGAAGTGACAGGCCCCGGCGTGGTCGGCGAGCAGCCGCACCTAAAGCCCGGCGATACCTATGAATATTCCTCGGGCTGTCCACTTGATACACCATCAGGCATGATGTTCGGTCATTACCAGATGGAAACGGACGGCGGGGAGCAATTCCATGTTAAGATCCCCGCCTTTTCACTGGATACGCCTAACCTGCTGCGTACGCTGAACTGAGCGACCTCATGCCACCTCTATTTCCGACACTTCGAAGCGATAGGTCGTCGAGCAGAACTCGCAGGTGACGGCGATCTCGCCATTCTCCTGGCTGGCCTCGATCTCCTCGGCTGAGAAACCTTTCAAGACGCCCTTCAGCTTGTCGCGCGAGCACGAACAGCGGTCATAGACGGCCTTCGGTTCATAGACGCGGACGCCGCGCTCGTGGAAGAGGCGATAGAGAAGCCGCTCGGTGCCGACCTGCGGATCCGTCAGCTCATCTGCATCGATGGTTTCCACCAGGCTGCGCGCTTCCGCCCAAGCATCATCCTCGGCATGATCGCGCCCACCGGTATCGCCATCGCCGCCATGCAGGTCCGGCTGGCGCATGCGCTCGGGCGCTTCCGGCAAGAACTGCGCGATCAGGCCGCCGGCACGCCAGCGGTGACGCGGCTTGCCGTTCTCATCGCGATCGAAGAGCTCTGCAGCGCCCAGACGCACGCGCGTCGGGATCTGTTCCGACTGGCGGAAATACGTGCCGGCAATCTCCTCCAGCGAAGCGCCATCAAGCGCGACGATACCCTGATAAGGCTGACTGAAGCGGCCCTGATCGATGGTAAAAGCGAGCACGCCCTTGCCGAGCAGCTGCTCCGGCTCGGTTCTGCCTTCCGCAACTGCCTTTGCCAGCGCTTCTTCATTGAAACGCGCATAGGCCCGAACGTTTTCCGGCGTCGAGAAATCGGCGACCAGAAGGTCGACGGGACCGTCGCCCTTGGTCTGCACGGTGAACTTGCCTTCGAATTTCAGCGACGTACCGAGCAGGACGGTCAGGACGATGGCTTCGGCGAGCAGCCGCGCGACCGGCGTCGGATAATCGTGCCGGGCAAGGATCGCGTCCAGCAGCGGACCGAGCTGCACGGCACGGCCGCGCACGTCCAGACCTTCCACCTGGAAGGGAACGACGTGATCGTCACCGGCGAAATCAAACTGACCCAGCGAGGCTGCATTTTCGGCCATTGCTTTACTCCTACTGCGCCCGCGCCCTTAAAACGCGGCTTCATATCCTCAGATCGCGCCCAGGCACCAAGCAAGAATCGACTTTTGCGCATGAAGGCGGTTTTCCGCCTCATCGAAGACAACGGATTGCGGACCGTCGATCACCTCGTCCGTCACCTCTTCGCCGCGATGGGCTGGAAGGCAATGCATGAACAACGCGTCTTTACCGGCCTGTGCCATCAAAGCCTTGTTGACCTGATAGGGCTGGAAGACGTTGTGACCGCGTGCCCGGTGCTCCTGATTCATGGAAACCCAGGTATCGGTTACCACACAATCAGCGCCGGCGACCGCACGGTCTGCATCATGCGAGAGCATGATTTCGGCGCCCTCGTTGCGGGCCCAGTTCAGATAGTGATCCTTCGGCTCGGAACCAAGGGGTACCGCCATATTCATGCGATAGCCGAAACGGGCGGCCCCTTCGATCAGCGAATGCAGCACGTTATTGCCGTCGCCCGTCCAGGCAAGCGTCTTGCCCTTGATCGGGCCGCGATGCTCTTCGAAGGTCATGATATCGGCCATGATCTGGCAGGGGTGCGTATCGTCGGTCAGCGCATTGATGACCGGAACGGTCGCATGTTCCGCCAGCTCCAACAGGCGGGAATGATCGGTGGTGCGGATCATGATCGCATCGACATAGCGCGACAGCACTTTCGCCGTATCGCCGATCGTCTCGGCGCGGCCAAGCTGCATTTCGGTGCCGGAGAGGAACAGCGTCTCGCCGCCGAGCTGCCGCATGCCGACATCGAAGGAGACACGGGTTCGGGTGGACGGCTTCTCGAAGATCATCGCCAGCATCTTGCCGGCAAGCGGCCTGTCGGCCGTGCCGGCCTTCTGCGCGCTCTTTCGGACGATCGCGTCATCGATGATGTTGCGCAAATCGGCAGCCGGAACGGCAGAGAGATCGAGAAAGTGTTTCGGAGAAGCCATGTCCTTACCTGTGCTCCAGAAAAAACAATAACGCCCGCGTGGGGCAGGAACGCCCCGACAGCGGGCGTTGAATTCAAGCCGATTTCTTGGTGCGGGCAGCGCGCGCGCGCTCGGCGGCGCGCTCCAGGCGGGCGAGACCTTCGCGTGCTTCCTCGGCAGTGACGACCAGCGGCGGCAGCAGGCGGATGACGTTGTCGCCGGCCGGAACGCCGAGCAGATGCTCGGCACGGATCGCCTGCAGCAGTTCCGCCTGCGGAATGGCCGCTTTGATGCCGAGCATCAGGCCTTCACCGCGAACGTCCTCGATGATGTCAGGAAAACGATCCTTGAGCGAGGCGAGCCCCTGGCGGAAGACCAGCGAGACATCGCGCACATGCTGCAGGAAGCCTTCGGCAAGCACGATATCGAGAACCGCATTGCCGACTGCCATGGCAAGCGGATTGCCGCCATAGGTCGAGCCATGCGTGCCGGCCTTCATGCCGGAAGCGGCTTCCGCCGTCGCAAGGCACGCACCGAGCGGGAAACCGCCGCCGATACCCTTGGCGACCGCCATGATGTCAGGCTTGATACCGGACCATTCATGGGCAAAGAGCTTGCCGGTACGGCCGACACCACACTGTACTTCGTCGAGGATCAAAAGCAGGCCGTGCTCATCGCAGATCTCCCGCAGCCCGCGCAGGAATTCGTTTGTCGCCGGGCGGATACCGCCCTCGCCCTGCACCGGCTCTATCAGGATAGCGCCCGTCGCATCGGTAATGGCAGCGCGGACGGCGTCGAGATCACCGAAGGGCACCTGGTCGAAGCCCGGTGCCTTCGGGCCGAAACCTTCGATATATTTTTCCTGGCCACCGGCGGCGATCGTTGCGATGGTGCGGCCGTGGAAGGCGCCTTCGAAGGTGATGATATGGAACTTCTCGGGATGTCCCTTGGCGAATTGATAGCGCCGCGCAGTCTTGATGGCGCACTCCAGCGCCTCCGCGCCCGAATTGGTGAAGAAAACCTTGTCGGCGAAGGTCACTTCCGTCAGCCGCTTCGACAGCTTCTCCTGGCCGGGCACCTCATAGAGGTTGGACAGGTGCCAGACCTTGTCGGCCTGCGCCTTCAGCTCGGCGACAAGATGGGGATGAGCATGACCGAGCGAATTGACCGCGACGCCGGCTGCGAAATCGAGGTAGCGTTCGCCATTCTCAGTGACCAGCCAGACGCCCTCGCCTCGCTCGAACCGCAGCGGAGCGCGCAAGTAGGTGTCGTAAAGCGGCGTGGTCTCGGCCATGGCCATATCTCCTGATCACAACTTTAAGGACCGATCGCTTCCATTTGATGAAACGGGTCCGAAAAAATCAAAAATGCCGCCTTGCGGCGGCTTGGGCACTATTGATGTTTTGCACCGCGATGTCAACAAAACTGCCGTTTTAGCAGGTGCGAGAAAACGCTTGCCGGCAAAAGAGATGCGTCGGGCGGCGCCTATGGCAGAAATGCCACGCCCGGACAGCAAGTTGGGGAAAACCTCGAAATCGATTCCTCAAGATTCCCGCGACTCTTGTCACGGAGTCAGCCTCACACTAGGTTAAAAACCAATTGCTAGACTGCATGCGGCGGAACTAGTCACCACAATTTTAGAGCGTTTCGCGCCTCGATACCATGCGAGGCAATGGTGAGGGATTCTGCCATCGGAAACGCGACAGCGGAGACAGGGCATGAATTGGACAGACGAACGCGTCGAGAAGCTGAAAAAGCTATGGTCCGAAGGGTTGAGCGCCAGCCAGATCGCTGCGCAGCTCGGTGGCGTGAGCCGTAATGCCGTCATCGGCAAGGTGCATCGCCTGAACCTCCCCGGCCGAGCGAAGGCGGGCGGCGCGACAACCGCAGCGCGCACGCCGAAGCGCAGCGCAGCGGCACCTCGCGCTGCGACCTACGGATCGCGCGTTGCTACCCGCACGGTGGTTGCCCGCCAGCAGGGCGCAACCATGCTGAAGGAAGAGATCGAGATCGATTCCGTCAACGAAATCCAGTATCGCCCGGCATCGAACGTCGTCGTTCCGATCTCCCGCCGCCTCGGCCTGACGGAACTGACGGAGCGCACCTGCAAGTGGCCGGTCGGCGATCCGCTGAAGGACGATTTCCATTTCTGCGGCAACGAGAGCCCAGATTCATCGCCTTACTGCACCTACCATCAGCGCCTGGCCTACCAGCCGGTGCATGAGCGGCGTAGGCCGGCCCAGCCGCGTGGCTGAGAGGCTTGATGACTAAGATAAAGAAACGGGCCCTTGAGGCCCGTTTTCTGTTTCCGCCGCTATGTTGATGCCTGATCGGGTATCGCCGTTCAGGCCTCCATGGAGTAGCCCGCGCCGCGAACGGTGCGAATGACATCCTGCATATTGGAGAAATTGAGCGCCTTGCGCAGGCGGCCGACATGGACGTCGACCGTGCGTTCGTCGACGTAGATATCGTGACCCCATACGCCGTCGAGCAGCTGCGAACGCGAGAAGACCCGGCCCGGCGAGGACATCAGGAACTCCAGCAGGCGGAATTCCGTCGGCCCCAGCCGCACTTCGCGGCTCTTGCGGTGGACGCGATGGGTTTCGCGATCCAGCTCGATATCGCCGCAACGCAGCACTGTGGAGAGAACCTCCGGGCGGGCACGCCGCAGCATCGCCTTGACGCGAGCCATCAGCTCCGGCGTAGAGAACGGCTTGACGACATAATCGTCCGCGCCGGTCGAAAGCCCGCGCACGCGCTCGCTTTCCTCGCCGCGGGCCGTCAGCATGATGATCGGCAGGCGCTCCGTCTCCGGCCGCATACGCAGCCGGCGGCAGAGCTCGATGCCCGATACGCCGGGCAGCATCCAGTCGAGGATCAGGAGATCGGGGATGCGCTCCTGGAGACGCAGCTCGGCCTCATCGCCTCTGAGGATCGTGTCTACCTCGAAGCCTTCGGCCTCAAGATTGTAGCGCAGCAGAACGCTGAGCGCTTCCTCGTCTTCTACAACAGCAACTCTCGGAACCATGCGCCTATGGTCTCCTTTCTTCGCTTTCGGATTATTCGGTCACTGCGCCGACGGTATTGGCGGTATCGTCCTTCGGGCGCTCGCCTTCCGGCTGCGCGCCCGTCGCCATGTAATAGATCGTCTCGGCGATGTTGGTGGCATGGTCGCCGATGCGCTCGATGTTCTTGGCGCAGAAGAGAAGATGCGTGCAGGTGGTGATGTTGCGCGGATCTTCCATCATGTAGGTCAGCATCTCGCGAAAGAGCGAGGTGTACATGGCGTCGATTTCCTCGTCGCGTTCGCGGATCGATACGGCCTTGTCCGGCGAGCGGGTCGCGTAGACATCCAGAACTTCCTTGAGCTGGCTCAGCGCCAGTTCGGAGAGATGCTCGATGCCGCGGGCGAGACGGCGCGGGACACCGGTGCCCTGGACGGCGATGACGCGCTTTGCGGTGTTCTTGCCGAGATCGCCGACGCGCTCCAGATCGGATGCGATGCGGATCGAGCCCATGATTTCACGCAGGTCCGCCGCCATCGGCTGACGGCGGGCGATGGTAACGATCGCCTTGTCGCCGACTTCGCGCTCGGCATGGTCGAGAACGACGTCGTCGGAGATGACCTTCTGGGCCAGGGCAGCGTCGCTATTGACCAGCGCGCGTACGCTGTCGCTAACCATCTGCTCTGCCAGGCCGCCCATTTCAGCAATGCGGCGCGTCAGGAACTTCAGGTCTTCGTCATAGGCAGAGAGAATGTGAGTGGAGACCATTTTTCTATCCTCAAGGTGAACTGTGTGAAATGAGCCGCGCGCCTGACATCATCAACCAAAACGGCCCATGATGTAATCCTGCGTGCGGAAATCGTCGGGATTGGTGAACATCTTATCGGTGTCGTTCTCCTCGACCAGATGGCCGAGATGGAACATTGCGGTACGCTGCGAGACGCGGGCTGCCTGCTGCATGGAATGCGTCACGATGACGATGGTGAAATTCTCCCGCAGCTCGTGGATGAGATCCTCGACCTTGGCGGTCGCGATCGGATCGAGCGCCGAGCATGGCTCGTCCATCAGGATGACCTCCGGACTGACCGCGACGGCGCGGGCGATGCACAGACGCTGCTGCTGACCGCCCGATAGACTCGTGCCGGCATCATGGAGCCGATCCTTGACCTCGCCCCAGAGACCGGCCTTCTGCAGGCTGGTCTCGACGATATGCTCGAGATCGGCCTTTGAGCGATGCAGGCCATGGATGCGCGGGCCGTAGGCGACGTTCTCAAAGATGGACTTTGGGAACGGGTTGGGCTTCTGGAAGACCATGCCGACGCGGGCGCGCAACTCCACCACGTCGATGCTGTCGTCGTAGACATCCTGATCGTCGAGCGTGATTTTGCCGGTGACCCGGCAGGTCTCGATCGTATCGTTCATGCGGTTGAGGCAGCGCAGGAAGGTGGACTTGCCGCAACCGGAAGGGCCGATCAAAGCCGTGACGGTATTGGCGCGGATCTTCAGATTGACGTCGAAGAGCGCCCGCTTGTCGCCGTAGAACACAGAAACGTCCTGGCCGATCATCTTGTAAGGGATCGTGGTCATCTTCTTGGCCAAGGCTCTTTCGCTTGCGGCTTCCGTCATCATGTTCATTCCCCGGCCCTCCCTTACCAGCGCCGCTCGAAGCGGCGGCGCAGCAGGATGGCACCGATGTTCATCGCGACGAGGAAGAAGAGCAGGACGATGATGGCGCCGGACGTTCTTTCGACGAAGGCACGCTCGGCTTCGCTCGCCCACATGTAGATCTGCACCGGCAGCGCCGTCGAAGGATCGAGCGGCGATGCCGGATAGTTGGCGACGAAGGCGACCATGCCGATCAGAAGCAGCGGCGCAGTCTCGCCAAGCGCGTGCGCAAGCCCGAGGATCGTGCCCGTCAGAATGCCGGGCATCGCAAGCGGCAACACGTGATGGAAGACCATCTGCATGCGCGATGCACCAAGACCGAGCGCTGCGCTGCGGATCGACGGCGGCACGGCCCGCAACGCCGAGCGTGTGGCGATAATGATCATCGGCAGCGTCATCAGGCTCAACACGAGACCGCCGACCAGCGAGGCCGAGCGCGGCAGACCCATCATGTTGATGAAGACCGAGAGACCCAGCAAGCCATAGACGATCGATGGGACGGCCGCGAGATTGTTGATATTGACCTCGATCAGGTCCGTCAGCCGGTTCTTCGGCGCGAACTCCTCCAGATAGATCGAGGCGGCGACGCCGACCGGCAAGGCAAGCACGAGAACGGTCAGCATCAGGTAGAACGAGCCGATCAGAGCGACGCCGAGCCCGGCGGCTTCGGGCCGGCTCGAGTTGCCCGACAGGAAGAGACCGCTGTTGAAGGCCTTGTAAAGCGCGCCGCTTTCGCTGAGTTGCTTCATCCAGGCGACCTGGCGGTCGGATATCTTGCGATCCTTCTCATCGACTGTCAGATCGATCTGGCCCTTGTTGGCTGAATCGATATTGGAGCTGGCAAGAAAGGTGACGTTCTGCGTCGTCCCTATCATCGAGGGATTGGCAACGACCTTGTCGCGCAGCGCGATCCTGGCACTGTCCGACACCATCGCCGTTGCCTCGCGAACGAGCGCGCGATTGGCGGGATCGATGCTCAAGGCTTTCATCAGCGCGTCGCGCACCAATACCGGGTAGTTGGCTGATACCAGCACCTTCGGATCGCTGGCGCGCTTGCCTGCGGGGTCGATCACCTTCTCGGTGAATTCGATCGGCAGGTTGATCGAGGTCTGAACGAAGGCGGTATAACCCGTGCGGACCACGGTGGAGATCAGGATGATGAGGAAGATAAGGCCGAAAATGACGGCAGTGAGCCCATAGGCGCGGAAGCGGCGTTCGGCGGCATAGCGCCGTCTGATGCCGATATCGCGACGCAGCGACGCACCCGGCGTCAGGCCGCGCGGCATGTTGAGCTGAGAGGAGGATACGACGTCGCTCATTCGTATTGCTCCCTATATCGACGGACGATGTAGAGCGCATAGACGTTGAGGCACAGCGTCAGGAAGAATAGCGTGATCCCGAGTGCAAAGGCGACGAGCGTCTGCGGCGAGGTGAACTCCAGATCGCCGGTCAGCTGGTTGACGATCTTCACGGTGACCGTCGTCATCGGTTCGAAGGGATCGAGTTGCATGCGCGCGGCCACGCCGGCCGCCAGCACCACGATCATGGTTTCACCGATCGCCCGCGATGCGGTCATCAGCAGCGCGCCGACGATGCCCGGGAGGGCGGCCGGCAGGAGCACGCGCTTGACCGTTTCGGAACGGGTGGCACCAAGGCCGAGCGAGCCGTCGCGCAACGAGCGCGGCACGGCCATGATGATATCGTCCGACAGCGAAGAAACGTAAGGGATAAGCATGATGCCCATGACGAAGCCGGCCGTCAAAACGCTCTGTGCCTCGATAAAACTTCTATAGTTGCCCGTCATCAAGCCATCGATCTCGGCTGAAATATCGCGCAGGAAGGGGCCGACGGTGACAAGAGCGAAGAAGCCGTAGACGATCGTCGGGATGCCGGCCAGGACCTCCAGCATCGGCTTGGCGATGGAGCGGACGCGCGCCGAGGCGTATTCGGCCATGTAGATCGCCGCGAACAGGCCGATGGGCACAGCAAACAGCATGGCAACGAGCCCGATATAGATCGTGCCCGCCAGCAGCGGGATCAGGCCGAAGGTGCCTGAAGTCTGCGTGCCGGCGCCGGCGAAGCGCGGGTCCCAGACCGTGCCGAAGAAGAACTCGCTGGCCGGCACCATGCTAAAGAAACGCGCCGCTTCCGAAAGCATGGAAACGACGATGCCGACCGTCGTCAGCACCGCGATGGAGGAAGCGACGATCAGGGCTCCGAGAATGACCTGCTCGACCCGGTTGCGGGCGCGAAAACGTGGGGCGATGGCACGAAGGCCGTGGGCTGCGCAAAGCAGCGATAGGACGATTGCCGCTGCCGACATCACCATACGGCTCACTTCGCGCATGCCATTATATTTGTTGGCGGCGTCGATCATGTAGCCCGTGGGGCGAACGGCGAGCGGAACGCCCTTCTGCGCCAGCAGCAACTGAAGATCAGCCTTGCCTCCATCGACATCGGCGAGCTCCTGGCTATCGAGCATGCGCATCCCATGGGCGATGCTGCGCACCATGCCGTAGCTGAGATTGAGCTCCGCCTGCGGCAAAGACCTTACTTCCTCAGGAAAGGATTTCGTCACTACGCGATCGATCACAATGGGGCTGACGATCAGCCAGACGCAGACGAGCGCGAGAGCGGGAAGCACAGCCCATATAGCGGCATAGGCCCCGTGATAACCGAGCCGGGAATGCATGGATGAGGGCCTGCCGCCCGACAGCGCAGCCGCCCTCACCCGCCCCAGCACGAAAGCGGAGGCGCCGATGACCGACAAGCAGAGCAGCAGCAGCGATACACTCATTCCCATTCCCCGGCGAACGCCGGCACAGCGGAAAGCCGCACCGGTGCTCGACCCTTCAGCATTCACATGATCTTCCCGGCCGCGACATCCTTACGGATCTGGTCGCGCTCAGCATCCGGCGCCGGCACGAGGCCATATTCCGCCAGCGGACCGTCCGGTCCGATCATCTGATCGCTCGTGAAGAAATCGACATATTCCTTGAGCCCCGGGATGACACCCAGATGGGCCTTCTTGACGTAGAAGAACAGCGGCCGCGATACCGGATAGGTGCCATCGGCAATCGTCTGACCCGAAGGCACGATGCCGCTGACGGTGGCAACCTTCAGCTTGTCGGCGTTGTTCTGGAAGAAATACAAGCCGAACACACCGATGCCGTGCTTGTTGGCATTGATGCGGGCCAGCGTCTCGGGATAGTCGCCGTCGATATCGACGGCGGCGCCATCCTTGCGCACGGCAACACATTTTTTCGCCTGCTGAGCCGCATCGGAGACTGCGGCCTTGATGACATCGGCTGCGCCAGAAGCCTTGCAGCCGGCGGCAAGCACCTTCTCTTCGAAGACTTCGCGCGTGCCGTGCTTCTCACCCGGAATATAGGTAGCGATTTCAAAATCCGGCAGCGATGGATTGATCTCAGACCACTTCTTGTAGGGGTTGGCGACGAGCTTGCCATCGACGACCACTTCGGCGGCAATCGCCTTATAGAGATCGACGGGTTCGAACCTGATGTCTGGATTGCTCTTGTCGAAGGCAAAGACGATGCCGTCATAGCCGATCTTGATCTGCTGGATATCGGTGACGCCGGCGGCCTTGCAGGCTTGGACTTCGCTATCCTTGATCGGGCGCGACGAATTGGCGATGTCGATGGAATCCGTTCCGACACCCTTGCAGAATTCCTTCAGACCGGCACCGGAGCCGCCGGACTCGACCACAGGAGTCTTGAAATCGGTAAAGGTCTCGCCGAAGGTTTCGGCAACGATCTTGGCATATGGAAATACGGTCGATGAGCCGGCGATCTGAATTTGATCGCGGGCGGTTGCAGTGCCGACAAGGGCAACCGATGCAACCAGCGCAAGAACGGACATTTTCAAAGCATTCACAACCAATCCCCCTGATGAGCTTTGAAGAGCGCCGAGGTGGAGGCCACATCCACTTTTTCAGCAGTCCATTCTTACTGGCGAAAACACCGCCCTTTTATGTCAGGCGAGTGAAACAATTATGACAGGCTATATGCCTGATATAATTTGGATAAATCGCCGCCCATACTGGGATAGGTGGAGGTTGTCAGAAGCGGACTGTGAAGTCAGTACCTTTTCCGACTTCCGACTTGACGATCAGCCTGGCGCGATGGCGGGTCAGAATGTGCTTGACGATGGCAAGCCCGAGACCGGTCCCCTTCTTGGACCGGCTGTCCTCAACGTTAACGCGATAGAAGCGCTCGGTCAGGCGCGGCACATGTTCTGCGGGTATGCCCGGCCCCTTGTCCGAGACGACCACTTCGACGGCCTGGCCGGCACCGCTGAGTAGCGAAACCTCCACCGACTTGCCTTCCTGGCCGTATTTGCAGGCATTCTCGATCAGGTTCTCGAAGACCTGCACAAGCTCGTCTCTATCCCCCAATACCTCCACCTTGCCCACCGGCAAATGCAGATTGATGCTCACGTCGAGATCCCCCGCAAGCGGCAGCAGAGAGTCACGCACATGACCGAGCAAGGGGACGAGATCCACCTTCTGATCCGGCGCGATATGCGACTTCAACTCCAGACGCGACAGCGACAGGAGATCGTCCACCAGCCTGCTCATGCGGGTCGTCTGATCGAACATGATGCCGAGGAAACGCTGCTGCGCCTTCGGATCGGCTTTGGCAGGCCCCTGGATCGTCTCGATGAAGCCGCGCAGCGATGCCAAAGGCGTGCGCAATTCATGGCTGGCATTGGCGACGAAGTCCGAACGCATGCGATCGATGTGGCGCAACTCCGATATGTCGCGGAACGAGAGCAGAAAGAGCGCATCTTCCTGCCTGTCGATCTCAGGCAGATCGATCGGCGCGATGCGCACGACATAGACCCGCTCCGATGGCAGTCGCTCGGAATGCTCGATCTGGTTCGGCGCATTGGTGGCGATGGTCTCGCGTACCATATCGAGCAGACCCGGCGAGCGCAGCTTGGAGGAAATATGTGCGCCGATCGGAAAGGCACCGAAGGCTTTTTCGACGGCCATGTTCTGCACCAGCACCGACGCCTCGCGATCGATGATCAGCACCGGCATATCGAGCGCCGCAAGTCCCGCAAAGGCGGTGCGCAACAGGGTTTGCGCATCGGCAGGCGCGGGTTCGGCTTGTGACGGCACCTCCACCCGCTCGACCAGCGGCGGACGAATGAGCGTGACGATCATGACGATCGCCCAGATCCAGAATACGGCGCCGGTGTTGATGCCTTCGACGAGGGCGAGCGCGGCAATCAGCGTCGCCAGAACCAGGATGGCGCTCTCCTGCCGCAGCCGCACCGCCAACTTCCTGACAAATGACCATTCGTCTTCCAACTGCGCCGTCCTTCGCCTGCCATCATGGAACGCTGGATTCCGCGTCTTATCTGCGATTCATGACAGAAGTATTCGGCTCTATCCACAGAAGCCAGTAACTGGCAAAAATAAATGTAGCCGGCAAAAGAGGGCGGCGGCAAAAGGCTTGAAACTATTGAATAAATGCCCCAGTTTTCTGGCCAAGCTTTTTGCCGCCGCCGGCGGCAGGGTTAACGCCATGTAAACAGCCGAGGAGCCGAGATATGGGGGAGAAGACAGAGAGCCGGGCGGTGGAGCTGGATATCCACGGCATCAAGCGCATCTTCGATGTCGATGACCCCGTGCTGCCGAGCTGGATCGATGACGAGGCGCTGACCTCGGGCGGTTATCCCTACAAGAAGAAGCTGAAGGAAGAAGAATATCTCGATGAGCTAAAAACGCTGCAGATCGAACTCATCAAGGTGCAGTTCTGGCTGCAGGCGACCGGCAAGCGCGTGATGGCGCTCTTTGAGGGACGCGATGCCGCGGGCAAGGGAGGCTCGATCGCTGCGACCTCGGCCCATATGAACCCTCGTCTGGCGCGCGTGGTGGCGCTGACCAAGCCGACCGACCGCGAAAGCGGCCAATGGTATTTCCAGCGCTATGTCGCCCAGTTTCCGACGGCGGGCGAATTCGTGCTCTTCGACCGCTCCTGGTATAACCGCGCCGGGGTGGAGCCAGTCATGGGCTTCTGCACGCCGAAGCAATACGAGCAGTTCCTGAAGCAGGCGCCGCAGATGGAGAAACTCATCGTTCAGGACGGCATCCATTTCTTCAAATTCTACCTCGATATCGGCCGGGAGATGCAGCTGAAGCGTTTCCACGACCGGCGCCACGATCCACGCGCAGTCTGGAAGCTCTCCTCGATGGATATCGCCGCCCTACCGAAATGGAAGGATTACAGCGAGAAGCGCGAGCGCATGCTGAAGGACACGCATACGGACCACGCACCCTGGACCGTCCTGCGCGCCAACGACAAGCGGCGCGCGCGCCTGAACCTTATCCGTCACATTCTGCTGACGCTCGATTATGACGGCAAGGACAAGAAGGCCATCGGCGAAATCGACGAGAAAATCCTAGGCATGGGATCGGATATCCTCGCCTGACGAGTTCGACGCGTGGCCCGGGCCTAAAGCACTTCCAGGAAAAATGCGCAGCGGTTTTCCGTCAGGAATGCGTTGAGAAATACGAGCATAGAGCGGTTTCGCGATTCAAAGAAAAGTGGAAACGCTCTATTGCCCGGGCAGGACGCGGATGGCGTAGATATTGACACCGCGGGCCTTGCCATCGACATCGCTGTTGATGATCAGGCGCCCTGAACTGGTCGGCGCCATAGCGCGATCAAATTTGACCTGGAACAGCGAATCCGTCTTTTGCCGGCTGACGGTGAAACGATGCCGGCCGCAACGGCCGAGAGAACCGAAATCGCACTCCACCGTGATCTGCGTCGGTGCATCCGAGGTGGACTGCAATGTCAGAGCGACCGTCGAGGCCTTGCCGGCCATCTGCTGCAGTACATTGACGGGCACCTCGATTGAGCCGCTGCCGTCCGGGCCGCTGCTGAGCGAGGTCAGCCTCACGGCCGGCCCTTCATTCTCCGATACGTTTTCGGCCTTCGATTGCGGGCTGGTGGTAACCTTCGGCGCGTCGGTGGGCTTCAATACCTCCAGCCATTCCGCGGAGAAGCTGTTCTGTGGATCGATGGTGGCAAGACCCGGATTGACCGGACCGCTATTGTCGTCCTGATCCGATGTGTCGTCGTCGTTGCTGTTGCCGCTGAAATCCTGCGAATCGACATGCGCCGGCGGATTGGGCACGCTCGTATCCCGCTGGGCGGCGGACATGAGCACGCCCGAGGTCTTGATCCACCAGGCACCGACGCCGAGGAAGGCAAGCAGAATGCAGAAGACGAGCAAGCGCGAGAAGAACTTGCGCGGCTTGCGGCGCACGGCCGCGCGCTCCGGCTTGAAGTTCATCGACCGCGCCGGCCGCGCATCGGCCGTCGGACGCACATCGCTGTCCGCACCGAGATGATCGGCGGGACCGGCGCGCATATCGCCGAAATCATCTTCACGTCCCGCCCGCTCGGCCGACATCGGCTCCACCGGAACGGCAGGGCCAGCCGACATCGGCGGATCGCGTGTTTCCCCGCGCACACTCATGACGGGCTCCTGCGGCCGTGCGGCAGCCTGGCTTGCTTCAGGCCTGGGCGCGGATGGAGAAACGTGCGGAGCGTCCAGCTCCGGTGAAACCGGTATCCCCTGCGCGGGGCGGGCGCGCTCCTCGGCCTCGATCTCGCGGATCGTCGCCTCAAGACGCTGGCGCTGGGCGGCTACGACATTGACATCGGTAATGTCCTGCTTGCGAAGACCGGCTTCCAGCGCCTGCCGTGCCGACTGATAGATGCGAGCCCGAATTTCCGGATTGGCGCGATCAGACCGATCCAACGCGCTTCTGATGGCCGTTTCTAATCCGCTCACATCCGATCCTTTACGCTCACTCGCACCATACTTGCATAGCCCGCTGGCAAGGCAGCCATATTTTCATCAATCGTTAACCGGATTCGGTAACGCCCCGTTCTGCAATACGCAAGCCTCCGCCTTGGGTTAAGGGCACTAGGGCGGGGATAAATGGCAAAGACGACACAAATGGGGTGCCGGTAGGCAGCAGCAGTAGGCGAAGGTGTCGGACCGGGACGGTCAGGCACTATTGCCCATTGCCTCCTACTCTTGCCTGCCTCCTCCACCATCTTCCCCTCTCGGCAGACATCTGCTATCCATTTTGACGTTTTCGTAAACGTCAAAATGGATGATGTTCATGACCCTCCCCTCGATCCTGACCGAGCACCTGCGCCTGCCGGTCGTGGCTTCGCCTCTCTTCATCATCTCTCATCCCGCCTTGACGCTGGCGCAATGCAAGGCCGGTGTCGTCGGCTCGTTTCCGGCGCTGAACGCGCGCCCGGAAAGCCAGCTCGACGAATGGCTTGCGATGATCACCGAGGATCTTGCCGCTTATAATGCCGCAAATCCGGATCGTCCGGCAGCTCCATTTGCAGTCAATCAGATCGTCCATACGTCAAACAAGCGCCTAGAACACGATCTGATGCTCTGTGTGAAATACAAGGTGCCGATCGTCATTTCCTCGCTCGGCGCCGTGCCCGAGGTGAATGCGGCTGTGCATTCCTATGGCGGCATCGTGCTGCACGACATCATCAACAACCGGCATGCCAATTCGGCGATCCGCAAGGGTGCGGACGGGCTGATTGCCGTCGCTGCCGGCGCCGGCGGCCATGCCGGCCAGCTTTCCCCCTTCGCGCTGGTGCAGGAAATCCGCGAATGGTTCGATGGGCCGTTGCTGCTGGCCGGTGCCATCGCCACCGGCGGCGCGATCCTCGCGGCGCAAGCTGCCGGCGCTGATCTTGCTTATATCGGCTCGCCCTTCATCGCCACGGAGGAGGCCCGCGCTGCCGACACCTACAAGCAGGCGATCGTCGAGGGCACCGCTGCCGATATCGTCTATTCCAATTATTTCACCGGTGTGCACGGCAACTATCTGAAACCCTCCATCCGCGCCGCGGGCCTCGATCCGGACAAGCTGCCCGAGGCCGATCCTTCCAAAATGGATTTCGAGGCCGCCACGACAGGCCTGAAGGCTTGGAAGGATATCTGGGGTTCCGGCCAGGGCATCGGCGCGGTCAAGTCCATCCAGCCCGTATCCGCTCTCATCGATCGGCTGGAGAGAGAATACCGACAGGCACGCGCCCGGCTGGTGCTTTGACCGGCACTGAAAAGCGGGGCTATTTTCACAAGTCCCCCCGCTTTTTTGCCAAATGGCAATTTGAGCGCTTGAAATCTGACCGCATAGACTGTATCAGCGCCATGCAAATCGCGGGGCCGAACCGAATGCTCCGCAGAATGCCGCTTTAGCTCAGTCGGTAGAGCACATCATTCGTAATGATGGGGTCACGTGTTCGAGTCACGTAAGCGGCACCATTTTTCTTCCGATTTTTATCGCGTTTCCCTGTCACGCCATCGACGTTGATTTGCGAATGATAAGGTCATGTCACTGAAATTGTGACACTATCCATCTTCCGCACTTTATCCTGGGGCGAGCGGGCAGCGTAATCTGGATTTCGACCTGCTTCGCTTCGTGACGGATACCGCTGCCATTCGAAATCTTCACAAACTTTACGGCATCGAGGCTGTCGGCCACATGGTCTGGCAAATAGAGCGAGCTATGTTCGGCTTCGGTATCAATATTGGCCTTGCGTACCTGCCAAGCGGCACAAATACGTCCACGATCTGAGCGAGATAACCCTGATCGTCAGTCTTCCTCACTGGATGAAGTTGGTATCGCACGAAGAATTCGAATCTTCGTTGCGCACTGAGAATGTGCCGTCCTAGACCGCTAGACGAATGGGACGTGCTATTTCTTTCAAGCTTGGCAGGGTGAATAACGTAGATAACCACATCAAAAACCCATCTGATGTGTAAATCATGATGTCCCCATCTTGCATCACAACGAGATTCCTGTCAGGCTACTATCGAAAGGAATCAGTGATGCTGAAGGAATATGAAATCCAGGCCATTCGCGGACTACTAGTCCGCTTGATTGACGCCGGTCGGTTGGCGGAAGCTTCGCAGGCAGCGTTGCAACATGCGCAGCAGAAATTAGCCGAAGCTCACCACACCATTCGGACTCTGCGCGCGGCATTGGCCGTGTTTGGGTTTTCAGAGGAGCCCGATTTGTGGGACAAGGTTAAGGCTGCGGTTGGCGAGGAGGTCTATGCGGAAGCCTTTCAAGTGGCTCCGTTCTATGAACCGTTTACCTTGAATCCGCTGCCCGTGACCGTTGCAAGCGCAAGAGCAGCGCCGTTTCTTTCCGATGGCGGCGAAACGAACGAGACGGCGCTTCAGCCTATAAGCCAAATGCCCGAGACTGATACGGGTGCACCCAATATCAAGGAAATGGTCCTTCAAAAGCTTAAAGAGGCTGGAAAAGAAGGCATCGAGGCAAACAAGATCAAAGAATCTCTTCGAGCACAAGGCGTTGAGATGCATGATAAAACAGTTGGAATGAATCTTTATCGCCTGTCGCAGGATGGTTTAGCCGAACGACTCAGGCGCACATGGTTTTACCGGCCGCGACGCGAAGAAGAACCCGCTGACGATCAGCCGTCAACTGAAACATCAGCGGCTTCAATCTTTGATTAAAGGAGGTGACCGCGATGTCGGGCGATCCATAACTCCTTCCCGGAGAAAGTCGTTCACAGCGACCCAATCCGGCAGGGGCCGATAGGGCTCCAGGGGTCCGAGGCGTTACGCCTCGGGCTCCACTCCTAATTGACCGTATCATAATGTCCAATTGATCGTCAAACTCTCCAGGATCTCCGCTATAGGACTGGTTTTGGGAGTAGACCTCCCTACGGGTCGAGATACGAGCCATCAGGCCGAGCGCCACCTTTGTAGAGAAGATCGTACTCTGGGCCTTCGGACCAGCGACAGCCTCAAGGTCCAAAGATCGTTCCAACATCCACGTCGACGCTGTCCCACCACGTCTGATTATCGCATCAAGGGCAGATGCCTTCGGTCTTCATGGTTTCATGGACACGATACTCGCACCACTGGTCCCAATTGAACCGGCTCGCCTGAAAGACGCCAACGTCCTTGTTATCGCCGCGGATTCGGACTGGGGGCCAGTCGTTGAGATCGCTGGGTTCTGATGCTTATGCATGTGCGCCAGCTAATGGTGGCGCGTCCGACGACGAAGAATGGGGCCGTCGTCGGACGCTACACTAACGAACTCACGGGTGACGTCCGGGCCGGCATTTGGAATTCTAGAATCTACCGTAGGTTTAGCTGAGCTACCCGTTGTCGTTGCGACGCACCTCGAAAGTGTTCAGGCACTTTGGTGCGGCACTGATCAACCGACCTCAAAGGCACAAACGAGTTGGTTTCTCCCGACAAAGCGCGTTTGCACGCGATCTGTTGAATGCGCACAATTAATACAACCAAAGATTCAGATTTCGATGGTTTTGTGCACCTTGGGATAAGGGTCGGGGGTGCATCATGAAAATTGCCGTTGGCGTGGCGACATGCGGTCGCAAGGCGGTCCTCGCCTCAATGATCGACAGGCTCGCGACACAGGCGCGCAAGCCGGATCACCTCTTCCTGTGTCCGACCAAGGATGACGATATCGACATGGCGCGCCTGAGCTCTGCGCCGTTTCCGGTAACGATCCTCTCCTCGCCGCAGGGAAGCTGCCCGCAGCGCAATGCCATCATCGATGCGGCTGTCGGCATAGATGTCGTCGTCTTCTTCGATGACGATTTCTTCCCGGCAACGAACTATCTTGCTGAGACGGAAGCCCTATTCGAGGCGGATGAAGATATTGTCGTGGCGACAGGCGAAGTCGTTCGTGACGGTATCCTTGGGCCAGGCCTGACGGCGGACGAAGCGGATGCCGCACTCGCAGCCGATGCCACTCCCTTTCCGGCACCGACGATCGAGGCCACGCATAATGCTTACGGCTGCAACATGATCTTCCGACGAAAAGCGATGCTGGCAAATGGTATCTATTTCGACGAGGATCTGCCGCTCTACGCCTGGCAGGAAGATGTCGATCTGTGCCGGCGGCTGCGTCCTTTCGGCAAGATCGTCAAGTTCAATCGCCTGCGTGGCGTCCATCTCGGCGTCAAGGCGGGCCGCACATCGGGCCTGCGCCTTGGGTACTCCCAGGTCGCCAATCCGCTCTATCTCGTCAAGAAGCGCTCGGTATCGCTGAAATGGGCGCTGAAGCTGATGGGCGGCAATATCGCCTCGAATGTCGTCGGCTCGGTCAGTCCACCGCCCTATATCGACCGGCGCGGTCGCCTGCAGGGCAATCTCCTTGCAGTCAGCCATCTACTGAGCGGATCGCTCGATCCAAAATACATCAATCGGATGTAAACCCGCCGGAAGCGGCGGGATTCGAAGCGCGATTAAAATAGACGTTCGGCGTTCGGCTCGCGTCTTTCCGTGATAATGGTGAACCGGCCGCGCATTCGGCAGCGTCCGCTCGTTTCATCCGTATAGCTATCTTGCCAAGGACATCTCCATGATTCACGTACTCGCCATCCTCACCGCCCATCCCGGCAAGCGCGCCGAAGTGCTTAAAGCATTCCAGACGAATGTTCCGGCCGTTCACGCCGAAGACGGCTGCATCGAATATACCGCCGTTGTGGATGTCGAAGGGGCCGATCCAGCTTTTGGGCCTGACACTTTCGTCGTGGTCGAGAAGTGGGAGAGCCTGGCGGCGCTGAAGGCGCATGCCGCCTCCGCGCATATGGCCGCCTACGGCGAGAAGGTGAAGCATCTGATGGCCGATCGCGCCGTTCACGTCCTGAACCCGGTGTGAACCTGCAGTGCCGGACAGCTTATAAACTCATCCTGACACGGCGCCAAAGGGCGCCGTTTTGCCATCGGACAGGCCCTCAGTTGTGCGAGAAATGCGGCTCGCTGTAATAGCGCCAATGGCCGCCGCCGCCGTGCCATCCGCGATGACCACCGGCATACCAGCCGTGATGGTATCCGCGCCCGCCATACCAACCGTGGTGATGGTGATAGCCGCCATAGCCCCCGAAAACGCCGAATACCCCCAAAGGATAATAGGGCTGCTGGTAATAGCCGTAATAGGGTCGGTCATAGCCATAATACGGCGCGTAATAGCCGTAATATGGGCGATAGTAGTGATGGCGGTAATAGTAGTGGTGATGATAATACCGATGGACGATCATCCGATGGTGGTGCCCATGATGATGAGGACGCGCCTCGGCATAGGTTGCCGGCAACGCGACCATACCTAGCGCAATCAGCGCTGTTGCCAGAATTTTCATTTCCAGCCTCCTTGAATGCCGGACGTAAACGCTACTCGGATTACTTGCGTCCTCCGGACGATATAGTAAACGCAATAGCGCCTTCGAAAGTTCCGCTATCCCTTGAGGAGCAGGCGTTTTCGCGACATCGCCATCGGACCCGCCTGATTACGATCGCAGGCTCATCGGCGGGTGCGCTTCAACCGATATTAGCAGGACGGAAGAATAAGGACGCAGTTGGCCAGTGGCCAAAAAAAACGGCGCCCGAAGACGCCGTTTTGATGCCTGTCCGCAGCCGTCAGGCATGCGAGAAATGCGGCTTGCTGTGCCAGCGATGATGGCCATGGCCATGCCGCCAGCCTTCATGGCGATGCCAGCCATGATGATGAGGGCGATAGTCGCGATGATGGTGCTGATGCCAGCGGTGATGGTGATGATCACGCGCCTCGGCATAGGTAGCGGGCAGAATAATAATGCCTAGTGCGACGAGCGCCGTTACGAGAATTTTCATGTATGGTCTCTCCTTGGGTGCCGAACGCGCCCCCCGGCTGCGTACGCCCGGACTAACCTAACCGACCTAAACGCGAAGATGCCGCATTTGTTCCGCTACCCGCGGGACGACAGGCGCCTTCGTGTCGTCCCCATCTCTCCAACCAGTTCGCGAACCGCCTGCTGGATCAGCCGGCACGCTTCAACCGAGGCTTTACGGCCATTATGGGCGAGGTGATAGGACAGCGGCAAAATCTCATCGGGATCGACGATGCGGACCTTGTCGGCGATTGGAAGCGCGCTGACCCGGCCGAGGAACGACACATAGCCGTGATTGGCGACGAGATCGACGATGACGGGCAGGGAATCGGCCGAGGTGATATCGCGGCCGCGAAACCGGCGGCGGTCGCGGCTGTCGTAACCGAATGCCGTCGCGGCATTACCAATGCCGGTGCGCGGGCTTGGCACGCAGAGCGGATGGTTTTCCATGAGCGCGGCGAAGGTCTGCTCAGTGCTACCCGGCGGGGCGATCGCCACCATGTCCGTGGCGACCAGTTCCACATGTTCGAAGGCGTCGAGGCCGAAGACGGAATCGACAATGGCGACATCGATGCGGCCGGAACGGAGCGCCTCGCGCAGATCATCCGCCGTCATCAGCAGCAGCGATAGCATGTTGCTGTTACCGCCGATGTTCCAGCGCGATACCAGGCTTGCAAGCGAGCGCGCAACCCAGCTTTCCGAACCGGTTGGAATGATCGAGCCGATGCGCACGGCGCGGGCGGTTCGCTGGAAGCGCTCGTCGGCTGCCGCTTTCATCTCGTCCCAGGCCTGCGCTATGGCGGAGAGGATAGCATGAACCTCCTGTCCGGCCGCCGTCAGCACGGAACCCTGCGCCTGCCGGGCGAACAGGCGGCAGCCGAACAGTTCCTCCAGATTGGCAATCTGCAAGGAGAGTTGCGGCTGGCCCAGCCTAAGACGGCGGGCGGCGCGATTGATGCTGCCTTGATCGGCAACCTCAAGGAAGCGTTCGATGGTGGCGATCTTCAGCGGCAGGCGTGCGGCCCATTGGTCGTAGTCCTTTGGAGCCGGCGGTTCCTTCATCAGGGTCGAAAGCTGGCGCATGCCACTGAGAATGGGCTGCAGCCCCTTCTGAACCTTGGAACTCGCCAGAAGGGTCGCAAGCTCACCGGAGGCACGCTCGACAAGCTTCATGGCAAGCTCCGTTTCGAGCCGGCGCAGGGCTCCGGAGACGGTCGACGCGGAAAAAGACAGCCGCCGCGCGGTCTCCCTCACCGAGCCGACGGAGAACACCATGTCGGCTACGAACAAAGCACCGAGATACAAAACCCATCCCCTTATCCGCAGCACGCATCCTGGCTCGGCCGCAAGAAGATCAATGATATCCCGACGATATGCCGTGTTCTCGAAAAAAGATATCCCTAAGCTGAAAAGCGGCGACTATCGTTTCCTTGCCGCCTCACCGACCCAGCCGCAAAAATGAGATCGGAATAGCGTCAAACGGGTAAGGGGAACAAAAACAAACGCACTTGCCCCCGAAAAAAGAAATCCAATTTCGCGCGAATGTCGAGTACGCTCATCATAATCGCGCGACTGCAACGGGTATCCGAAGCGCATCGACTTTTCCGCGATGAGCGCTACGTCCCTGAAGCAGCCACGAATTCGCCGTGGGCCGCCGGCCCGCTCCAAGCGGCCTGTCCGGACTGCGGCCCTTTAAGGCGGCGCGGGCAAGCCGAAGAACGATTTAACGGGGTACGAAGGGAAACATCATGTTCAAGAAGCTTGCACTTGCCGCCACGCTGACGGCTCTCCTTGCCAGTGGCGCCAGCGCCGCCGACGTCGTCGTCTCCTCCAAGATCGATACCGAAGGCACTCTGCTCGGCAACATCATCCTCGCAGCACTCAATGCCAACGGCATCAAGGCGCAGGATCGCATCGCTCTCGGCACGACGCCGGTCGTGCGCAAGGCGATTACCGCGGGCGAAATCGACATCTATGCCGAATATACCGGCAATGCCGGCTTCTTCTTCAACAAGGCCGACGATGCCGCCTGGAAGAACCTGCAGCAGGGCTACGATCTGGCCAAGAAGCTGGATTATGACGCCAACAAGATCGTCTGGCTGACACCCTCGCCCGCCAACAATACCTGGGCGATTGCTGTGCGCAACGATGTCGCCGGCCCAGCGAAGCTGAAGACCATGTCGGACTTCGGCAAGTGGGTCGCCGGCGGCGGCCCGATCAAGATCGCGGCTTCTTCGGAGTTCGTCAATTCGCCGGCGGCCCTGCCTGCCTTCGAAACCACCTACAGCTTCAAGCTGAAGCCGGATCAGGAAGTCGTACTTTCGGGCGGCGATACGGCGGCGACCATCAAAGCTGCGGCCGACCAGACCAACGGCGTCAACACGGCGATGGTCTACGGTACCGACGGCGCCATCGAAGCCGCCGAACTGACTGTCCTTGAGGACGATAAGAGCGTGCAGCCAGTCTACGCGCCGACGCCGATCATCCGTGAGGCCGTGCTGAAGGCCAATCCGAAGATCGAAGAAGTACTGGCACCGATCTTCAAGGGCCTGACTGCCGACGTGCTGCGCAAGCTCAACGGCCGCATCCAGGTCGATGGTGAGCCGGCGAAGGCTGTTGCCGAATCCTACCTCAAGGACAATGGCTTTCTGAAGTAAGGCATTGACGCTGCTCTGGCGGCTCCATTTTGATAAAGTGGAGCCGCGGGGTTTCAATTGGGCATGATCTTGTCCGAACCCGCCTTGAATTCTGGGCTCATGCGCTGACGGAGCTTGCCTGATGGAAGATGCGCTAGCGGTCCGCAGAGTGGACCGTCTCGGAGTGGTATTGGTGGCCGGCGGCGGGCTGGCAATGGCCTGGATGCCGTTCATCATCGTCAAGGCAAACCGCATCGCCGCCGGCAAGCCGCAACTGCTGACGCAGCTCATTGCCCAGCCGGCAGCATTGGTGCTGATCGCCCTTCTCGCTGCGGCGGCGCTTTCCGCACTCTTCCTCCATAATCAGCTCATTCGTCTCGGCGTGGCGACCCTTGCGATCGCTGCATTGATCGTCACGCTTGGCCTCGTCTCGACGGCTGCAACGCCGGCAGGCAGCACTGTGGCACGAATTACGCCCGGCGGTTCCTTCTGGGTGCTGCTCGGGGTGGTCGGGTTGATGATTTCGGACGCGCTGGTCAAGCTGCGGCTGACGCCCTGGCTACGGGTGGCGGCGCTTGCTGCCTATGCCGTACTGCTCGTCCTCGTCCTGCGCTCCGGCCTGCTCAACAATCTCTCAATCATGAAGGAATACGCCAACAACGCCGACAAGTTCTGGCATGAAGCGCTGCGTCACGTCTTCCTTTCTCTCGGCTCCGTCGCCATCGCCATCGTGCTTGCATTGCCGCTCGGTATCTTTTGCTATTGGCAGCCGCGCCTCCGCGCCGTGGTGCTGCGGGCACTGAGCCTGGTGCAGACCATTCCGAGCCTGGCGCTGTTTGGCATTCTCATGCTGCCGCTCGGCTATATCGCCGCCCACGTGCCGCTTGCTGCCGCGATCGGTATCCAGGGAATCGGCGTGGCGCCGGCGCTGGTGGCGCTTATCATCTATTCGCTGCTGCCGATCGTCGCCAATACCGTCGTCGGCCTTGCCGGCGTCGATCCTTCCGTGCGCGATTCCGCCGCCGGCATGGGGCTGACGCGCCGGCAGATCCTGACCGGCATCGACCTGCCGCTTGCCTTTCCAGTCATCCTCACCGGCATCCGGATCGTGCTGGTGCAGGCGATCGGGCTGGTGACGGTCGCAGCCCTCATCGGCGGCGGCGGCTTCGGCCTCTTCATCTTCCAGGGCATCGGCCAGACGGCCAATGACCTCGTTCTGCTCGGCGCCGTGCCGACGGTCTTTCTCGCCTTCTCATCGGCCGTCATCCTCGATGCGGTCATCGACAGCATCCGGGGACAACGCGCATGACCAGCATGATCGAGCTCAAGGGCGTCACCAAGCGGTATGGCAACGCCACCGTGGTCGATAATGTCAGCATGAACATAGAGAAGGGCACGATCACCGTCATCGTCGGTACGTCCGGCTCCGGCAAATCGACGCTGATGCGCATGATCAACCGGCTGGTGCCGATATCGGCAGGTCACATCTCCGTTGCCGGTGAGGACATCATGAATGTGCCGGCGACCGAGCTTCGCCGCCGCATCGGCTATGCCATCCAGGGGCACGGGCTCTTTCCGCATCGCACAGTCGCGCAGAATATCGCCACGGTCCCTGAGCTGCTGAGCTGGGAAAAGACGCGCATCGACAGTCGTGTCGAAGAACTCCTCAACCTCTTCCATCTCGACCCCGGCACCTTTGCCGGCAAATATCCAAGCCAGCTTTCCGGTGGCCAGCAGCAGCGCGTCGGCGTCGCGCGGGCTCTTGCTGCCGAACCGGAACTGCTGCTGATGGACGAGCCCTTTGGCGCGCTCGACCCCGTCATCCGCGGCAAGGCACAGGACGACCTGCTCGCCATTCAGAAGCAGTTCGGCACGACCATCGTCCTCGTCACCCACGATATGGACGAAGCCTTCCATCTCGGCGACCAGATCGCCGTCATGAGCGAAGGCAAGCTTCTGCAATGTTCCGAGCCCGAGAAGATCCTGACCGAGCCGGCCGATCCCTTCGTGCAGCAGCTGACCGGCACCTCCGACCGCGCCTTGAAGCTGATGTCGCTGCTGCCGCTGAAGGAAAGCATGCAGCCGCCACGGCCCGGCCTCGGGCACCGCCTGCCGCAGACCCTCAATCTGCGCGACGCCTTGGCGGAATTGATCTGGCAGGGTGCGGACGAGGCGACGGTCGAAGACGAGCGCAAGGTGCCTGTCGGCTCGATCTCGATCCAGCACCTGATCGAGCTGGGCCGCAAGGCATGAGATTTCTCGCCGCCAATCTCTTTCGCGTCCTGGCCCTGGCCTTGCTGCTAATCATGCTCTTCCGTCCGGAATGGCTGACGCCCGTTCTGACGCCGCTGACCAAATTCGGTGCGTCGCCGATCTATACGCAAAACAGCCTGCCGAGCCTGGCGCTCAGCCATCTCGAGCTGATCCTCGTCTCGATCGCGGCAAGCGGCATCCTGGCGGTGCTCGGCGGCATCTTCGTCACGCGGCCGATCGGCGCCGACTTCCTGCCGCTGTCGCGGGCGATCGCCAATGCCGGCCAGACTTTTCCGCCGGTTGCCGTGCTGGCCCTTGCCATCTCGACCACGGGCTTCGGCGCTGTCCCGACATTCATCGCGCTTTTCCTTTACGCCCTGTTGCCGATCTTCGAGAACACGGTTGCCGGTCTGCAGCAGGTGCCCGGCTCCGTGCTCGATGCCGCCGACGGCATGGGCATGAACGGCTGGCAGCGGCTCTTCCGCGTCGAGCTGCCGCTCGCCCTGCCGCTCATCATCGAAGGGCTGAAGATCGCAACCGTCATCAATATCGGCACGGCGACGATCGGCTCAACCGTCGCCGCCAAAGGGCTTGGTGAAGTCATCATCGCCGGGCTTATCAACGACAACACCGCCTTCATCCTCCAAGGCGGCCTGATCGTCGGCTTGATGGCGGTGCTGATCTATGACGGCATGGAGATGATCGAGCGGTCAGTCACCGGCAGGATCGGCCTCCAATCCCATGGAGATTGAGGCGATCACAGCCTGCCATCAATTGCCTTTGCCTGGCGGCAAGGATGCACCGGGCAGGTAAAGCGAAATCGGCCTGACTTCATAAACGGCGGTAGGATTGACGCGACGCAATTCGCGCGCTGCCGCAACTGCCTCCTCAATCGTCGGAAAATCGACGACGTAGAAGCCGAGCAGCTGTTCCTTGGTTTCTGCAAATGGCCCGTCGATGACCATGCCCACACCCGTCCCCCGCAAGGTGACGGCGTTTTGGGTCGATCCGAGACGTGCAGCCGGCCCCAGCGATTTCTGCGCGACTAGGCGGTCATTGATCTCCAAAAGGTCCGTCATGAGTGCGGCATCCTCCTCCTTGCTCCAGGATTCGACGACATCTTCCTCGTGATAGGCCAGAATGGCGTAGTACATGGTTTCTCCCCCTTGAGCCGTATACTTGAGCGCCGGGAAGTTAAGCAGACCGATCGCAATTCGGGAACCCTCGATCTATATTCAACTGGAGACGTGGCGAGTTTCCCCATGCTTGCCTTCACCGGCTGCCGATGGCATTGGCTGCAATGACATGCCTTGACGATTTATGGAGACGCCGATGGCCAAGATGATCCACTCGATGATCCGCGTGCTCGACGAAGCGCGCTCGATCGAATTCTACGACAAGGCTTTCGGCCTCAAGGTTGCCGACCGCATTGCCTTCGAGACCTTCACCCTGGTCTATCTCAGCAATGCCGAGACCGGATTCGAACTGGAGTTGACCATTAATCAGGGCCGCATCGAGCCTTATGCGCAAGGGGATGCCTATGGCCACCTTGCAGTCTCCGTTGCGGAATTGAAGGACGAGCATGCACGCATGATCCAACTCGGGCTCAACCCGGGCAAGATCATCGAACTCAATCGTGATGGGAAGCTTTTTGCATTGCTGTTCTTCGTCACCGACCCCGATGGTTACAAGATCGAGGTCGTGCAAAGGCTTGGGCGGTTCAAATAGCCCAAACAAGACACCGGCCCCGCCTCGGCGGGGCATCCGGCAGTTCCGCCAGCACGTTCACATCCAATAGGGCGGCACGCCAAAATAATCGTGGCCCTTGTGGCCATGATTCTTATGGTCGTGATCGTCCTTGGCCGCGAAGCGGCACGCCTTTTCGATGTCGTTCTTGGTCATGCTGACGCGATAGCCGTCAATGCGGGCATCGTAGCGCAGCTTCTCCCACGGCAGCCGGTAGTGCTCCTGACCGATGCCGAAGAAACCGCCGAAGCTCAGAATGACGAAAGCGATGCGTCCATCACTTTTTTCCATCATCAGCCGCTCGATATGACCAATCTGCTTGCCGTCCGAGCCGTATACCCTGGACCCTTCGACGCGGTCGCAGGCGACCAGCATCGACATGTCCTTGATGTAAAGGTCACGACCCGAGAAATCGGCACTCTCTTTATGCATATGCGCACCTCCTTTTAGATACGCGTCACATAAACTGTGGAGCGTCCGATCTGCTCTTTAAGGCAGCACGATGCTCCGATGGGTTTAAACCCATGGCGCTATTAACGCTCCGTTGTCATAAAAGTTCCAGTACTTTTTTCAGGATTGTAAAAAAACGTGAGCACGCAACAAATATTGACGTTTACGTCAAGGTTATTGTAGCTTCAGTTGCGCTCTGGTGATTTATCTGAGAGCAAGACTACGGCGATGCGAAAAGCGGGAGACTTTTTGATCGTCCAATGACACTCTGCATAGCCGCCGCATATGACGGCCGGGCGTGGTGATGGTGCGTAGAGGAGGAAATGCGCATGAATTCAGTCTCCGCTCCTTCGGATAAACCGCAGGTCAAGAAAATATGGCTCGCTTCTTACCCGGATATCGTACCGGCGGAGCTGCCGCCGCTGGAGCATGCCTCGCTCGCCGAACTGCTGGAGGAAAGCTGCGCGCGCTACGCCGACAGACCCGCCTTCACCAGCATGGGCAAATCCATCACCTATCGCGATCTCGACCTGCAGACGCGCAAGATCGCCGCCTGGCTGCAGAGCCTCGGCCTGCAGAAGGGCGATCGCGTTGCCGTCATGATGCCGAACGTGCTGCAAAACCCGATCGCGGTTTACGGCATCCTTCGCGCCGGGCTCGTCGTCGTCAACGTCAACCCGCTCTACACGCCGCGCGAGCTTGAGCATCAGTTGCGGGATTGTGGCGCCAAGGCGGTTTTCGTTCTGGAAAACTTCGCCCATACGGTCGAGCAGGTTCTGGCCCATACGGATGTGCGCCATGTGGTCGTGACCGCGCTCGGCGACATGCTTGGCGTCAAGGGCCACATCGTCAACCTGATTGTCCGCAAGGTGAAGAAGCTCGTGCCGGCCTGGTCCATTCCCGGCCATCGCAGCTTCAAGAGCGTGATCGCCGAGGGCTCGCGTCTGCCCCTGAAGCTATCGGAGCTGACAGGCAGCGACATTGCCTTCCTGCAATATACCGGCGGCACGACCGGCGTTGCCAAGGGCGCGATCCTCACGCATTCCAATCTGCTCGCCAACCAGCTGCAATTGCTGCTCTGGCTGCAATCCGCCTATATCAACAAGCCGCGACCGGAACAGCTGACCTTCGTCTGCGCGCTGCCGCTCTATCATATCTTCGCGCTGACGGTGAATTCACTGATGGGCATGTCGCTAGGCGGCCATAATGTGCTGATTGCCAATCCGCGCGACATACCCGCCTTCATCAAGGAACTCGGCAAATACAAGTTCGACATGTTCCCCGGCCTGAACACGCTGTTCAACGCGCTGATGAACAATCCGGAGTTCAGCAAGCTCGACCTGTCCAATACCGCAACGCTTGCCGGCGGCATGGCGGTGCAACGGCCGGTCGCCGAACGGTGGCAGAAGATGACGGGCGCTTGGATCACCGAAGGCTATGGCCTTTCCGAGACCTCGCCGGTCGCAAGCGCCAATCGTTTCGACAGTTCCGAATTCTCCGGCACGATCGGCCTGCCGATCACGGGCACCGATTTCGATATTCGCGACGAGAACGGCAATTCCCTGCCGCTCGGCGAAGTCGGCGAAATCTGCATCCGTGGACCCCAGGTCATGGCAGGCTATTGGAAGCAGCCGGCCGAAACTGCACGCGTCATGACGGAGGATGGCTTCTTCCGCAGCGGCGACATGGGTTTCATGGACGAGCGCGGCTACACCAAGATCGTCGATCGCAAGAAGGACATGATCCTGGTCTCGGGCTTCAACGTCTATCCGAACGAGATCGAGGAAGTCGCCGTCATGCATCCGGGCGTTCTGGAAGCAGCTGCGATCGGCGTGGCCGATCCGCATTCCGGCGAGGCGGTGAAGCTCTTCATCGTCAAGAAGGACCCGGCTTTGACCGAGGCCGACGTCAAGGCTCACTGCGCGGAAAATCTTACTAACTACAAGCGCCCGCGCTTCATCGAGTTCCGCACCGAATTGCCGAAATCGAATGTCGGCAAGATCCTGCGCAAGGAGTTGCGCGGCTGACATAATTCCGTGTCATTCAGGAAGCCGCTCGTGCTTGTTTCACGAGCGGCTTTTTTCGTTTTGGGCGATAGGTGAACTTGATTTACGCCCTACATAGGGAATAGTTTTCGCGACCAAACTCAAAGCGCTTGGCCCGGTTTTGAAGGCCAGCAGCGCGAACCGCAAGGAGCCTCCCATGAACGCCCTCGTCGATCAACTGAAGAGCACCGCATCGGCAACGAAGGCCACGGATATTCGCGCCGCCTTCGCCGCCGATCCGAAACGCTTTTCCCGCTTCAGCGCCTCGTTCGACGACCTGCTGATGGATTACTCCAAGACAGCTGTTAACGACGATATCCTCGCCCTTCTCGAGAAGCTCGCAGCCGAAGGCGGCGTCGCCGCCAAGCGCGAGGAAATGTTCTCCGGTGTCGCCATCAACTTCACCGAAAACCGCGCCGTTCTGCACACCGCGCTGCGCAACCGCTCGAACAAGCCCGTGCTGGTCGATGGCAAGGATGTCATGCCTGACGTCAACGCTGTTCTCGCCGCCATGGGCAAATTTGCCGACGGCATCCGCTCTGGCGCGCTGAAGGGCTCGACGGGCAAGGCGATCACCGATGTCATCAACATCGGCATCGGCGGCTCCGATCTCGGCCCGGTCATGGCGACGCTGGCGCTGGCGCCTTTCCACGACGGCCCGCGCTCGCACTTCATCTCCAATATCGACGGCGCCCATATCGCCGATATCCTGAAACTCGTTAAGCCGGAAACGACGCTCTTCATCGTGGCTTCCAAGACCTTCACGACGATCGAAACGATGACCAATGCCCAGACGGCGCGCAAGTTTATCGCCGATGCGCTCGGCGAAGCTGCCGTACAGCACCACTTCGCGGCCGTTTCGACGGCGCTCGACAAGGTCGCCGCCTTCGGTATCGACAGCGAGCGCGTCTTCGGCTTCTGGGATTGGGTCGGGGGCCGCTACTCGATCTGGTCGGCCATCGGCCTGCCGCTGATGATCGCGATCGGTCCGGAAAACTTCGGCAAATTCCTTGATGGCGCGCATGCGATGGACAACCATTTCCGCCAGGCGCCGTTCAAGGAAAACCTGCCGATGCTGCTCGGCCTCATCGGCTTCTATCATCGCAACGTGCTCGGCTATCCGACGCGCGCGATCCTGCCCTATGACCAGCGCCTGTCGCGCTTCCCGGCCTATCTGCAGCAGCTGGATATGGAATCGAACGGCAAGGGCGTGACCATCGACGGCACGCCGGTCGAAGGCAATTCTGGCCCGGTCGTCTGGGGCGAGCCCGGCACCAACGGCCAGCACGCCTTCTATCAGCTCATCCACCAGGGCACGAGCATCATCCCGGCCGAATTCATGATCGCCGCAAACGGCTTCGAACCGGAGCTGCGCCACCAGCACGACCTGCTGATGGCCAATTGCCTGGCGCAGTCGGAAGCACTGATGAAGGGCCGCACCTTCGAGGAAGCCAAGGCTCAGCTCACCTCCAAGGGCATGGACGACAAGAAGGCCGATTTCATCGCGCCGCACCGCGTCTTCACCGGCAATCGTCCGTCGATCACCTTCGTCTACGACAAGCTGACGCCCTTTGCGCTCGGCCGCCTGATCGCGCTCTACGAACACCGCGTCTTCGTCGAAGGCGTGCTCTTCCGCATCAACTCCTTCGACCAGTGGGGCGTCGAACTCGGCAAGGAACTGGCAACCGGCCTGCTCCCGGTCATCGAAGGCAAGGAAAGCGCTGCCGGCCACGATTCCTCGACACAGGGGCTGGTGGCTGCGCTGGCAAGCCGCGCGAAGTAAAGCATTTCATCTACCTCCCCCTTGAGGGGGAGGTCGCCGCGAAGCGGCGGGTGGGGGGTGATTAAGCTCTCCCGCATTGGAAGGAATAAAGGATCACCCCACCCCGGCACTGCGTGCCCACCCTCCCCCTCAAGGGGAGGGTTGGGTCAAAGCCCGATCTCATGCGCCCAGGGCGGATTGGCTCCAGCGCGGGAGACCGTGACCGCCGCAGCCTTCGCGCCCAGAGCCAGCGCATCCTGCAGCGCCTTTTCGTTCAGCGATGCCACCTGCGCCTTGGTCAGCAGGTTGTTCATCTTCAGCGATGCCAGAATGCCGGCATCGAAGGTATCGCCCGCGCCGACCGTATCGACAACCGTGACACGCTCGCTCGGCACCGAGACTTTCAGCGACTTGGTATAGCCGGTTGCGCCTTCCGCACCCTTGGTGATGACGACGAGTTTGGCGCCCTGGTTCAGCCAATGAGTGGCGAGTTCGTCGTGATTGCCCGCAATGCCGAACCATTCCAGATCCTCATCGGAGAATTTGAGAATGTCGGACATGGCCGCCATCCGGCTGATGCGGCCCATGTGAGCTGTTTTGTCCTTGATGAATCCCGGGCGGATGTTCGGGTCGAGCGAGATGACCCGGCGCTGGTACTCGCGCTTCATCAGCGCCTCGTAGGTTCCGCCACACGGATTGGGGATCAGGCTGATCGCACCGAAGTGCAGCGCCTCGCAATCATCGCCGAGCGTCGGGAGATCCGCTTCGGTGATCATGCGGCCAGCCGTGCCTTCGTCATAGAAGGCATAGGTTGCCTGGCCGTTGACGAGCTTGACGAAGGCGATCGTGCTCGGACGGGGGGTGATGGCGCAATAGCTGAAATCGACCTTGGAGGCCGATAGCGTATCGCGCAGGATTTCACCCATCATGTCGTCGGCGATGCCGGTGAAGAAGCCCGTGGGAATGCCGAGACGGCCGAGCGCGATCGCGGTGTTGAAGATCGCGCCGCCGGCGTAGGGGGCAAAGCCCTTTTCACCCAGCGTCGTATCCCGCGGCAGCATGTCGATCAAAGCTTCGCCACAGCACAAAATCATTCCGGCCTCCCAAAGAGCGCGTCCATCGTGTCCATTACATAAATCGATTAGATAGATTCAGTGCAAAAGCAAAGCGTCAGTTTGTTGGCAGCTCCGAAATACCACCGTTCCGGCCGGACCAGGCGAGCGGCGCATTGAGAAAGGCTTCGACTTCCTCCAGCGTCTTGTCGTCGAACAGCTTCTGTTCCTTGGCAACGGCGAGCACTTCGCGCCAGGTCGTAATGTATTGCAGGCTCACCTTCCGATTGGCAAAGCGTTCGACCGCCTCGGGGAAGATGCCGTAATAGAACAGCGCCATGCCATGATCGACAATGCCGCCGGCTGCTCGGATCGCGTCGATGAAGGTGAACATGCTGCCGCCGGCCGTCGTCAGATCCTCGATGACGAGCACGCGGGCGCCGTCTTTCATATCGCCTTCGATCTGGGCGTTGCGGCCATGGCCCTTCGGTTGCTTGCGTACATAGATCATCGGCAGGTTCAGGCGCTCGGCCAGGAAGGCGGCGAAAGGAATGCCCGCCGTCTCGCCGCCGGCGACGCAATCGAACTGCTCGAAGCCGACATTGCGCACGATGATGCTGGCGGCGAAGTCCATGACCGTCGAGCGGATGCGCGGATAGGAGATCAGCTTTCGGCAATCGATATAGACCGGGCTCGCCATGCCGGACGCGAACTTGTAGGGCTTGTCGGCATTGAAGTGGACCGCCTTGATCTCCCAAAGCATCCTAGCCATCAGCTCAGCCATGACGGTGCGATCGGTGAATATCATCTGGGTCATGCAAGGCCTCCTTGGCGAGCGCTAATGTTCCAGCGGCAATAGCAGCAAGCGGGCCGAGTTTCCAGACATATGAAAGCTTTTGCGGGCATCCCCTCGGTCGCCCTCTGCAGGGCGACCAGAAGCAATCAGTGCAGTGCTCCAAGATCGGCAGGGAGCATCGCCTTGAACAGTTCGATGACCTTGTCGCCTTCTTCCCGTTCGATCGAAATCGCATAGCGCACCGCAGCCGCGACAAGCTGCATAGTCAACCGGGCTGTTCTCGCAAGTTCGGAGTCGTCGCGCGCCGGCCATAGGCGTTTTAGAACGGTCAGAAACGCCTGCGAATGCCATTCCATATCCTCGGCATCGACCTGCTGCAGCAGTTTGTCGGCATGGGTCGCGTGCCATATGTCGCGCATGACAGGCTCTTCCAGAAACATAGCGTAGTAGCCATCGACAATGCGGCCGAGAGCGGACTGCAGCTGATCGCGGCTTTTGATTGCCACCAGTTCGTCTTCGACGCATTGCCGGCCCTGCTCGTTGAAGCGCTCGGCCAGCACACGGATGATCGCCGTCTTGTCGGGGAAATATTGGTAGAGCGAGCCGAAGGAAACGCCCGCCTTCTCGACGATCTCGCCCATGCGCAGCGCATCGCTGCCGTTTTTCGCAATCAGCTCGGATGCCACCGAAAGGATCAGATCCACGCGTTCGCGGCCGCGTTGCTGACTGGGTATGCGGCGCGGCGTCCCCGCCTCATCCTTGCTGCGCCTGCGTCTCGCGATCGGTTCCCGTGCCATTCCATTCCCTGCCTACGCCTGTTGACAAGCAGTATAAGAGAGTTTATCACATTTGCAAATGAGAGAATTTATCACATTTTGTGCTGGAGAAGCTTGAAATGCAGATCTCGACAATTGCCGTCATCGGCGGATTGGGAAAAATCGGCGACCGCTTCGCCGAGCGTCTCGACGGCTGCAACTCGCCTGTCATGAACGGCATCGGCTGGCTCCTCCGCAGGCAGCCGAAAGATTTTTTCGATTATGCCCGACAAACCGCCGCAACCGGCATCTGGAGTGCTCAATCATGACCTTTCCGATCACGAATATTGCTCTCATCATCGCCGCGCTCAGCAGCGGGCTTCTCGCCGGCGTCTATTTCGCCTTCTCGACGTTCATCATGCAGGCTTTCGCCCGCCTTCCCGTCGATCAGGGGATTGCCGCGATGCAATCGATCAACACGACGATCGTGCGCTCGCCCTTCATCGTGCTGTTCCTGCTGACGGCGGCGCTCTCGATCTTCATCGCAGTGATGGCCATCCTTTACTGGCGAGGCGGCACCAGCGTTCTGATGCTGACGGGGGCAGCGCTCTATATCGTCGCGAGCTTTCTTTCGACCATGGTCTTCAATGTGCCCCTGAACGACGCACTCGATAAAGTGGACGGCCATTCCGCTGAGTCGGTGCAGCTATGGTCCACCTATATTAGCGACTGGACGCGCTGGAACCATGTGCGCACGGTCGCCTCGCTACTGGCCGCATGCGCCTTCGTGAAGGCCCTGTTCTGACAGCCTGTGACGAGAGATGGTCAGCCGAAAACGCCCGGCTAGACAGCCCGCAGATAGGCCGCGACCTCTACACGGTTGCGGCCGTTTCGCTTTGCCTCATAAAGCGCCTTGTCGGCGGCGCGAAGCACATCATCGAAGCCGAGCCCTTTGGCAGTACCGGTCGCAATGCCGGCGCTGACGGTGCAGGCGAAAGATTTGCCTTCGATGCTGATCGCCCGTGCCGCAAAGGCATCACGCACCCGCTCTGCGACCTGCTCCGCGCGACCCGGCAGCGCGTTGTCGAGAACAAGCGCAAATTCCTCGCCTCCCAGACGCGCCACCGTGTCGGAAGGCCGCAAACCGAAGGCGAGTTCCTGGCCGAAAAGCTTGAGCACGAGATCGCCAGCGGCATGGCCGTGCTGATCGTTGATCGCCTTGAAACGGTCGATGTCAAAGATGATGACGGCCATCGAAGGGCCGAAGGACCGGCGGCCATAAAGATCGAACAGCGCGCGGCGATTAAGCAGCCCGGTCAGAGCGTCGGTGATCGCCTCCTGACGATGAAATGCGGCTTGGCGCCACTGGTGCAAAGCAAGGGACAGTGCCCCGATCCCGGTCATTCCGGCGATGCAGACGGCGAGGCTGACATCCTCCGCCCAGTTGTCCGGCGCATGACCGAGTACGAGCTTGTCATCGGCGATCAGCGCGGCCGCGCATAAGGCAAAGGAAATGGCCGTCAGCGTGTAAAGCGCCGTAATGCCATAGAGCGGCGTCGGTGCCTCGCGCCGGCTGAGCCAATATTCGCGCGCCGTCAGAAGCAGAAGCACGCAGATGACAAGGTTATCAGCGATGAAAGCCAGGCCGTCGTAGCCGGCAAGCATCGGTCCGATCGATGCTGACATGCCCGGCAAGCAACCGAGGGCAAAGCGGATCCTGGAGAGGCGACCCGTGCGAAACTGATAACCGGCCACCCAGATCGTCGCGAAGCCAAGGAAGAACAAGACGAACGTCAAAATGGCAAAAATCGGCTTGGGATGGTCGACATAGGCGCCGTAGACGAAGATGCCGCCGACGATAGGCACAAGGCCGGCAGAACACGTCAGCAGGAAGGTGTCGGGCCGGCGCGAAAACCAGCTTCCGACCAACGTGACCGCAAGGCATGATGCGGAAACACCGAGGGCGAGAAGCAGGGAATTGTAATCGACCAGCATCATGCTCTTTCGACGGTTGGACTTCTACCGCAGGGTGTGTCGTCGGCACACTAGGCCTTCAGGCGTATCCAATTAGTTACGGCAAATAATAAAGAAAATATATTTCAACAAAATATACGTTTCATATTGCGGCAAACACCAACTGGTTGCCGCAATATCATTTCTATATTTTAATTTACTTATGTAAGACCCGTCTAAATCTCGACATCCCAATGCAATGGGAACATCGGGTCGAAAACGGTGACCGGGCCGGCTCCGGTCTCGATCTTGGCAGGGAAAGTCACGGCCTCAGGCCGGCGTACCAGGATGATGCTATCCTCGTTGACGGGCAGGCCATACCAGGCCGGGCCGTTCAGCGACGCAAAAGCCTCAAGCCTGTCCAATGCACCTTCCTGCTCGAAGACATGGGCAAGGCAGCTCATGGTGTTGATCGACGTATAGATGCCAGCGCAGCCGCAGGCGCATTCCTTCAGCGGATCGACATGCGGAGCCGAATCCGTGCCGAGGAAGAACCGGGCATCGCCGCTGGTTGCGGCCGCACGCAAGGCAAGACGATGGTTTTCGCGCTTGGCGACCGGCAGGCAGTAATAATGCGGGCGAATACCGCCGACCAGAATGGCATTGCGGTTGATGATCAGGTGATGCGTCGTGATCGAACCGGCGAGGTTTGCCTTTGCCGACTTGATGTAGTCGACCCCGTCCGTGGTGGTCACATGCTCCATCGTGACCTTCAGTTCAGGCAGGCGTTGGCGCAACGGATCAAGCACGGTCTCGATGAACACGGCCTCGCGATCGAAAATATCCACCTCGGGCGTCGTGACCTCGCCATGAACACAGAGCGGCAGGCCTATCTTCGCCATGCGCTCCAGCACCGGCATTGCCTTGTTCAGATCGCGCACGCCGCCATGCGAGTTGGTTGTCGCACCCGCCGGATAGAGTTTGACAGCGGTGATGAGGCCGCTCTTCTTGCCTTCTTCGACGTCGTCAGGATTGGTATGTTCGGTGAGATAAAGCGTCATCAGCGGCAGGAAGCGATCACCCGCCGGCAGCGCTTTCAGGATGCGCTCGCGATAGGCGGCCGCATCCGCCGTTGTTACCACAGGCGGCACGAGATTGGGCATGATGATGGCGCGGGCGAAATGCCTGGAGGTATCGGCTATCACGCCTTCCAGCATGGCTCCGTCCCGCAAATGCAGATGCCAGTCGTCAGGACGGCGGATGGTGAGCTTTTGCATGGGCGCGACCTCTGGAAATGTGAGCGCGATCCTACCCGAAAGCTGCTTCAGCCTTTTCGAGATCGCACTTTCTGCTATCGCGCTTCGATAGCACCATCCGCCCTCGCAAAACAATCCGCGACGGCGGTTAAATGATGGGCGAGGTCAATCCTGCACGATATCTATGGTGACGTCCGCGCGGCGCCGGTTCTCCAGAATCAGCCGGCCGTTCGGCAGATCGTTGCCGTAAACCTTGGCCCGGGCGGCTTCTTCATCGAGATCGTAGCCCCTCCAGCGCGCCCAAAGTCGCTCTTCCAGCACTTCCATCGGCGGCGCGAGCATGATCGAATAGTCGAACATGCCTTCCAGCTCCGCCCATTTGCCCTGGTTGAACAGCAGATAATTGCCCTCGATGACGATGAAGCGATGATCTGCCGATACGATGCGGGCCGAGGCGATGGCAATCTCTCGCGAACGGTCGAAGACCGGCACCAGGACCTCCTGGTCGGCGGCGCGTACGGCCCTGACGATATCGAGGAAGGCCCGCACATCGAAACTGTCAGGCACGCCCTTCCGTTTCAGAAGTCCCTTCTCGATGAGGACGGCGTTATCCATGTGGAAGCCGTCCATGGGCAGGACTTCGGCGCTTTCACCCCTCGCCTTCAACGCCTTGGCGACATTATCGGCCAGGGTGGATTTGCCTGCCCCGGGCGGCCCGGCAATCGCCACCAGGAAGCGTTTCGTGTTGCCGGCGCGCGCGATGATCTCGCCGGCAACATCGTCAAGAGAAACACTCATGCAGCGACGTTCTCGACCGGCGGAGCCTTGGCGCCGGTCATGAAGGCAACCGCG
Source organism: Rhizobium sp. BK491 (assembly GCF_014194925.1). Taxonomy (NCBI): domain Bacteria; kingdom Pseudomonadati; phylum Pseudomonadota; class Alphaproteobacteria; order Hyphomicrobiales; family Rhizobiaceae; genus Rhizobium; species Rhizobium sp. BK491. The sequence goes on along the minus strand of NZ_JACIAR010000002.1, from coordinate 382,509 downwards.
TCGGACATGGTGTATTCCTTCGGATTGATGACGGTCAGGCGTCGTCCAAGGCGGTGGATATGGATACGGTCCGCAACCTCGAAGACATGCGGCATATTGTGCGAGATCAGAACAATCGGCAAGCCGCGCGCACGCACGTCGAGGATGAGTTCAAGGACCTTGCGGCTTTCCTTGACGCCTAGGGCTGCCGTCGGCTCGTCCATGATGACGACCTTGGAACCGAAGGCGGCGGCACGTGCCACGGCAACGCCCTGACGCTGACCGCCGGAGAGCGTTTCCACCGCCTGGTTGATGTTCTGGATCGTCATCAAGCCGAGCTCGCTGAGCTTGTCGCGGGCGCGCTTTTCCATGGCCGGCCGATCGAGCATGCGGAAGACGGAACCGAGGAAACCGGGCTTGCGGATCTCGCGACCGAGAAACATGTTGTCGGCGATTGAGAGCGCCGGCGACAGCGCCAGGTTCTGGTAGACCGTTTCGATGCCGGCATCGCGCGCTTCCATCGGCGACCTGAAATGAACAGGTTTGCCTTCCAGCTTGATCTCGCCTTCATCGGGTGTCACCGCGCCGGAAATCGCCTTGATCAGCGAGGATTTTCCGGCGCCGTTGTCGCCGATGACCGCAAGGATTTCGCCGGGATAGAGATCGAAATCGGCGTTGTCGAGCGCGGTGACGCGTCCATAGCGCTTGACGAGACCGCGGGCAGTGAGGATGGGTTCGACGGTCGTGGTCATGCCGATACCTTTCTGATCCATTGATCGATCGCGACGGCGCCGATGATGAGCACGCCGGTCAGAAGCACCTTCCATTGCGGATCGGCGCCGAGCATGTTGAGGCCCATGGAAACGACGCCGACGATCATGGCGCCAAAGAGCGTGCCGAGGATCGAGCCGCGGCCGCCGAAGAGCGAGATGCCGCCAATCACGGTTGCGGTAATCGCCTGAAGATTGAAGTCCGTCACGGCCGAAGACGGTGAGACAGAGCCGTTGCGGCCGATCGAAACCCAGGCGGCAAAAGCCGCGATCAGTCCCGAAACGCCATAGACGGCAAGCAGTACCTTCTTGGTCTGGATGCCCGACAATTTCGCCGCTTCCGGATCATCGCCGACGGCATAGACATGCCGGCCCCAGGCGGTATGATTGAGAATATACCATAGGCCCAGCACCAGCAGCACCATGGCGATGACGCCGAGGGTCAGCACCGCACCGCCAAGCCGGAAGCTGATCGCGAAGAGATGCAGGAGCGGCGCCTTTTCATCGACATCGGTATCGCGGATGGTTTCATTGGCGGAATAGATGAAGTTCGTCGCCATGACGATGTTCCACGTGCCGAGCGTCACGATGAACGGCGGCAGCTTCATGTTGGCGACGAGGAAACCGTTGAGCAGCCCACAGAGGCCGCCAGCGGCCATGCCGGCGATGATGGCGACCGGCGCCGGCAGACCGTAAGTGACGGCAACGTTGCCCATGACGACGGAGGAAATAACCATGATCACGCCGATCGAAAGATCGATGCCGGCGGTCAGGATGACCAGCGTCTGGGCAGCACCGAGAATGCCGACGATCGCGATCTGCTGCAGGATCAGTGTCAGCGTATAGGCGGAAAAGAACCGCCCACCGATCGCGATGCCGAAGATCACGATCGCCATTACCAATACGATCAACGGCACGGCGGCCGGCGTCGAATGCAGAAAGTGCTGCACGCGCTTGAGAAAAGAGACATCGTGCTGCTCGAACGACGCGACGTTCTTGTCGCTGCCGTCGAGAACACGTTCGAATTCCTGTGCTCCGGACATAATTATTCCTCCGCCACCGCGCTCATGCGCGGAAACCGCCGGCTGTTAAGGGGTCCGCCGAGGGGATGAACCCCGGCCGACGTGACTGTTGCGATGGTCTGCTCCCTTATAAGGAGAGCCGCGCCAGCAGGCGCATGACGCGGCTCCCGAAGGGATTATATCACATTTCGCAAGGGGCTTAGCCCCAGCACTTTGCCGTGCCTTCCTTGGTGTCGATCGACTTCAGGCCGGAAACCGGCTTGTCGGTGACCAGGGAGACGCCGGTGTCGAAGAAGGACTTGCCTTCGGTCGGCTTCGGCTTCTCGCCGCTATCGGCGAACTTCTTGATCGCCTCGACGCCAAGGGCTGCCATCATCAACGGATACTGCTGCGACGTAGCGCCGATCACGCCTTCCTTGACGGATTTGACGCCCGGGCAACCGCCGTCAACCGACACGATCAGAACCTGCTTTTCCAAGCCGACGGCCTTCAGGGCCTGATAGGCGCCGACAGCGGCCGGTTCGTTGATCGTGTGGATGACGTTGATGCTGGAATCCTTCTGCAGGAGGTTTTCCATGGCCTTGCGGCCACCTTCCTCGTTGCCGTTGGTGACATCATGGCCGACGATGCGCGGATCGGTTTCGTCGCCGATCTTGTTCGGATCCTTCGGGTCGATGCCGAAGCCGATCATGAAGCCCTGGTCGCGCAGGACGTCGACGGAAGGCTGCGACGGCGTCAGGTCGAGGAAGCCGATCTTGGCATCCTTGGCCTTGTCGCCCAGCGTCTTGTTGGCCCATTCGCCGATCAGCTTGCCGGCAAGAAGGTTGTCGGTGGCGAAGGTCGCGTCGGCGGCGTCAGCCGGTTCCAGAGGCGTGTCGAGCGCGATGACCAGCAGGCCGGCATCGCGTGCCTTCTTGACGGAGGAAACAATGCCCTTCGTGTCGGAAGCGGTGATCAGAATACCCTTGGCGCCGCTGGCGATGCAGCTTTCGATCGCGGCAACCTGGCTTTCGCTGTCGCCGTCGATCTTGCCGGCATAGGACTTCAGCGTGACGCCGAGTTCCTTGGCCTTGGCGGTGGCGCCTTCCTTCATCTTGACGAAGAAGGGATTGGTATCGGTCTTGGTGATGAGGCAGGCGGATACGCCGGCGGCCTTGGCCGGAGCGGCAAATGCAACGCCGAGCGCCAGGGCGGCAACGGCTGCGGAAATAATGGATTTCTTCATTCAATCCTCCCGATGTTTGAAAAGCCGGACCCTCCGGCTGTCGCGGGTTCGCTTCGAACCCGGTTAAAGATGCGTCAAGCCTGTGGGATTGTTTTCGGTGGACCTCCTCCAAGGCTATGCGCGCATCCTCGACGGTCGATATCAGACCCTAAAGAAATCCGCCTGTCAATAAATAAATCGGATTGAATTATTAATTCGATGTGGCATTCTGGAAAAAAATAGGGCATGGCCATGATGGAAGGAGCAGGCCCATGTCTCTCGTGCATGACCCGGAGGACACACCGACAACACCGGCGATTCTCGACCCCTCTGGGGGCGCGAACCAGCTTGGCGTGCGCGCCCACAACGAACGGCTTGTGCTTTCGCTCGTGCGCCGTCACGGCGCTCTTTCGAAGGCCGATATTGCGCGGCGGAGCGGGCTTTCGGCACAGACGGTGTCCGTCATCATGCGGGAGCTGGAAAAGGACGGGTTGCTGTCCCGCGATGCGCCGGTCCGCGGGCGCGTCGGTCAGCCTTCCACTCCGATGCGGCTCAATCCGGACGCCGTACTCTCCTTTGGCGTCAAGATCGGCCGACGCAGCGCCGACCTCGTGCTGATGGATTTCGTCGGCGGCATCCGGATGCAGCTCCATCAGATCTACCCCTACCCGCTGCCGCAGGACATCATCACCTTCGTCGCGGCCGGCATCAAGGAACTGGAAGGGCGCCTCAGCGAAGAGCAGCGCCGCAAGATCGCGGGAATGGGCGTTGCCGCACCGTTCGAGCTCTGGAATTGGGCCGAGCAGGTGGGCGCGCCGCCGGGAGCGATGGATGCCTGGCGAGGCTTCGATCTAAGAGCCGAAATCGCCTCGCGCGTGGCTTACCCGGTCTTCCTGCAAAACGACGCCACCAGCGCCTGCGGTGCCGAACTGGTCTTCGGGATCGGCCCGCACTATCCGGATTTCGTCTATTTCTTCATTGGCTCGTTCCTCGGCGGCGGCATCGTTCTGAATTCGTCCGTCTTCGTTGGCCGAACGGGTACCGCGGGCGCACTCGGCCCGCTGCCCGTGCGCGGCCGCAACGGCGAGAATCGCCAGCTTCTCGAGATCGCCTCGATCTTCGTGTTGGAAAATCTATTGCGGGATCATGGTTTCGACCCCCGCCCACTTTGGTATTCGGCGGATAATTGGATCGATTTCGGCGAGCCGCTGGAAATCTGGATCCAGGACACGGCCAAGGCACTGGCACAAGCGATCGTCGCCGCCGCCTCCGTTCTTGATTTCAGCGCCGCCGTCATCGATGGCGGCTTTCCCGGCTGGGTGCGAGAACGCGTGGTGCGCGCAACCATCAAGGCAGCGGCGGAACTGGATCTTCAGGGCGTCGTCATGCCCGAGATCATCGAGGGCGCCGTCGGGCCGCAGGCACGCGCCATCGGCGGCGCCAGCCTGCCGATCTTCGCGCGCTACCTCATCGACCAGAACGTTCTTTTCAAGGAGATAGAGCATGCTGAAGGGCATTGACCCGCTGTTGAGCCCGGAGCTTCTGGCGACGCTACGCGCCATGGGCCATGGCGACGAGATCGCCCTCGTGGACGGCAATTATCCCGGTCTCGAACATGGACGCCGCCTCATCCGCCTCGACGGCCACGGCGTCATTCGCGTGCTCGATGCCGTGCTGAGCGTGCTGCCGATCGACGATTTCGTGCCGCAGGCGATATTCCGGGCGACCGTCAAGCAGGACCGCGATGCCGTCGACCCCGTCCATGCGGAGATGATCGAATGCTGCGCCCGGCATGTGCCCGAGATCAAGGTCGTGCCGTTACTGCCGGCGGAATTCTACGAGCGGGTGCAGCGTGCGCATGCGCTGATACAGACCAGCGAGCCCAGGCTCTATGGGAACATTATTTTGCGCAAGGGTGTGATTTATCCGAAAGCATAAGATTGTGCCAAAGGCCCCTCATCCGGCCTCCGGCCACCTTCTCCCCGCTCGCAGGGAGAAGGGGATGGGCGCACCCGCAGCCTTCCTATCAACCAATTGCCCAAAGTAGCGTGAGAGGTCGTCCCCTCTCCCCGTCAAACGGGGAGAGGGTTAGGGTGAGAGGCAAAACTCTCGAAGAGACAGGTGGGAACTGTTTGCTCGGCCACCCTCAAATATCTCCCGCCGAGGGTCCCCAGACATCCGTCATGGCAAAACCTTCCGCCATCGGGTCGAAGGGATCGAGTGCCACCTGACTCAAGCCGAAGGTGAAGCCGCGGCCGGTAATCGTCGGGATGATAGCCGGCTTTCCGGCAACTTCGGTCTCTGCCTGCAGCCCCACTTCGAACTCCGAACCGATGATCGAGCGGGATTTGAAGACATCTCCGACCTTGGCCTTTCCGCGCGCGTGCAGCGTCGCCAGATTGGCCGAATTGCCGGTGCCGCAGGGCGAGCGGTCGGCGCGGCCGGGCCACATGGTCGTGCAGGTGCGGATGGCGCCATCGGCGTCGATATCGCGGAACATCACATAGGCAACGCCCGAGATGGCCGGGATTTCCGGATGAACTACGGTCATCGCACGGTTGATCGCTTCCTTGATGACCATGCCGGCATGGACGAGGGCAGCCGCATTGGCCTTTTCGATCTTCAAGCCGATCTGGCCGACATCGACGAGCGCGTAGAAGATGCCGCCATAGCAGAGATCGAGCTTGATCCTGCCCCATTGCCGTGTGTCGAGCCCGACATCCAGCTCATGCACGAAGGACGGCACCATGGTCAGCCGCACTTTTTCGCAGCGGCCGTCGCGGCAGGTCGCAGTGGCGCGCACGAGGCCGGCGGCGGTATCGAGCGTGACGACCGTTTCCGGCTCCTTCATCTCGACGATGCCGGATTCGAGCAGCGCCGTTGTCACACAGATGGAATTCGAGCCCGAACTCGCATGCGCCTGATCCGGCTGCAGAATGATGAAACCGGCATCGGCCTCAGAATGCTTGGCCGGCAGCAGCAGGTTCACCGATCCGATCGGCGCGCCGCGCGGCTCCAGCACGAGGAAACGGCGCAGCTCCTGGCCCTTTGGATCCGTGTTCAGCCAATGGAGCTGCTCGGCAATGCTGTTGCCGGGGATCTTCGGCACGCCGCCGATGGCAACCTTGCCGATCTCACCCTCGCAGTGAACGTCCAGCAATTGGATCGTGCGCTTCCATCTCATCTCATCCACTCCAATCACACACGGCAGATCGTGCAGCCGTCGACACCGATATCGGGCCAACGAATTGGCCGGCGCCATCTGACTGCTTGCATCTCTGATATATCAGATGGCGAAACATGACTATCGCGTTTCGCAGCAACGATGAATGCGGCTGCTCCGGATCGGATCATGATAGCATTATTGACGCAATGCTTCGCCGACATTGCTGCCGGTCGCCTCGACGCTATCGCCCAGAGATCCCACCGTATTGCCGGCCGATGCGCCGACGCGACGCCATTGCTCGCCGTAATTCGCCCGCGTCCGAGGATCGAAAATGGCAATCGGAGCGCTGACGGCAGCACCCGCCACGCTGCCGACCGTCTGGGCAGCACCCATGGCAACTGCTCCGACGGCATCGCCGATGCCGACATCGGAATCGGTGATCGTCTGGCCGGCAATCAACCGCGCACCGATCAGTTTCACCACTTCCGGGCTTTCGGCGAACTTGCCGTGATTGAGACCATCGCCGGTTTTGAGCTTCGTGAGATCGAGCACAGTAATCCCCTGCTTTTCCAGCTCACTGCGATAGGGCTCAGCTGTCGGGTCGATCTGTCCGAGCCGGTCGATATTGCCGGAAATGCGACGCGAGAGTGAAAGCGCGCGATCGTCCCGCGAGACGAACAGCGTGAAATGCGGCTTGTCCTTGCCGAGTGCTGCGAACTGTCTTCCGAAGACATCGACGTCGAGATCGGGCGAAGCCAGGATGACATTCTTGATCTTCGGCGCAACGCGACCGTTGCGGATCGCCATCTGTCGCAGCGATTCGACTGCGAGCCAGCTGCCCATCGAATGCGCCATGACGGTGATATCGCCGACGGCCGGATCAGCGGCGACGCGGCGCAGCAATTCCTCGAGCGAGTCACGGGAATAGTTCGTGCTTTCCTTGTCATAGGCATAGTCGAAGATGCTGGCGCGCGACGGCCAGGTAAACACGATCGGTGCGACATCGGCATGCGAATCGTGAACGATCTGCGCAAAGCGGTAGACGGCATCCTCATAGCGGTTGTTGAACCCATGCACGAAGATCAGCACCCGTTTGTTTTTCGGCAATTCCGCATGCACCCAGGCTCGCCCATCCGCCTCCGTCGCCAAAGGCTTGACGGCGGTGGTGACGAAATTTTTCAGCGGATCGCCTGGCAAGCGGCTCGGCCACTGCACCTGGCCGACCTTGCGATTGGCCTCTGGCGGAATAGAGACGCTGACGGCATCCACCTTGAGCCCCGGCCCGCGCTCACCCGAAAACAGGATGGCCGGATCTTTGTCCGGCAGGCGTGTCGTCGCGACGAGGAGATCGACCTTGGATGTGCCAGGCACGTTTTCACTGATGGGCTGCATAACCCCGATAGGGCGGCCGCAAGCGGCGAGCGACAATGTCGCAACCACGGCCATAGTTCGGAGAAACAGCTTTCCCCACCGGCCCGAACCCGCCATGCGCTGCATCATGCAACCCTTCCATACCGCCATAACGTCGCGCCACTCTACGCATGGATACCTGCGGTGCAAGCCGCTCCCGCGGCTTATGGCCACATGACGCGATGCTAATTCGCGGCGGCATTGCAAAGGCGCAACGCATCGACGCATTCTGACAAGTCACTCACGATGGGAAGATAAAAAAAGAGCCCGACGCGGGAGGAGGATGCATCGGGCTCTTGATCCGGATTGGCAACTGGGAGGAGGAGGAGTGTTGCCAATCATTGAAGGAGCGCTGGGAGGAGGAGTGCGCTGCCTTCGAGGGATTAGATATAACGCCTGCGACAGCATGAACAGATCGGCTTTCGCAATGCAGCAATGCATACAGCGCATTGCTTTCTTTGCAGATACCGGAAATATCGCATAATACGGGCATTTTAGGGCTTACCAGCGCCTATTTTGCAGTCGTTATTGACCCAAATCCCAGGATTCACATGATCGTGATCGGCGTTTCTGCATGGGAAAGGGCCTTCGCCGACGCTTGTCCGGTCAGCACCCGCCCACCGGACAAACGAATTTCGACTTATACAGCCTTGAAGGCCTTTTTGCCTTCCGCGTCCAATGCTGCAAACTCCTCGTCGGAGAGGGCGATGTTCACGGCGGCGATGTTTTCCTCGAGATGCTTGACCTTGCCCGTTCCGGGGATCGGCAGCATCACAGGGCTGCGCTTCAGCACCCATGCAAGCGCGATCTGGCTCGGAGCGGCATCGTGCTTTTTCGCGATAGTATCGAGCAGCGAGCCTTCCTTGGCGAGATCACCGGCGGCAAGCGGAAACCACGGGATGAAGCCGATGCCGTGCTTTTCGCAATAGTCGAGTACATCTTCGCTGGTACGATCGACCAGATTGTAGCGGTTCTGCACCGTCACCACCTTGAAATGCTTTGAAGCCGCCTCGATGTCGGCAACCGAGACTTCGCTCAAGCCCGCATGACGGATGATGCCGTCGCTCTGCAGCGACTTCACGGCATCGAACTGCTCGGCCGCCGGCACCTTGGAATCGATGCGATGCAACTGCCAGAGATCGATGCGATCGACGCCGAGATTGCGCAGGCTTTTGTGCGCCTGCTGGATCAGATATTCGGGGCGACCCACCGGCACCCAGACATTCGGTCCGGTTCGAGTAAGACCACCCTTGGTCGCGACCACAAGACCATGGCCATAGGGATGGAGCGCTTCCTTGATAAGACGTTCGGAAACGTCCGGGCCATAGGAATCGGCGGTATCGATGAAATTGATGCCAAGTTCCGGAAGGCGCCTCAGCGTGCGGACGGCTTCGTCACGGTCCTCTGGCTCACCCCATATACCGGCACCGGTAATGCGCATGGCACCGAAACCGAGACGATGAACGGGGAGATCACCGCCGATCTTGAACTGGCCGGACTTGGCTGCGTCGAGTTCTGACATGATTATAGTCCCTTTTGCTGATCTGAAATGTATCTGGCATGAGCGGCATCCGGGAGGGATGCCGAGATTTTAAGGGCAAATCTGGGTTTCGCGAGGGAGAATGCGGTCGCGACCCGGTACTAGATGGGTCTGCATCGCGGCATATGCAATGCGTCGAGGCCGATCAGGCGGCTTCCCCTGCTCTAATCTCGCGCCGTCATATGTGCCGCTGCGCCTGCTTCCCGAGATCGGCAAGCGCCGCCCAAAGCTCGTCGAACAGATTGCGGGCGAACTGCTCTACCGAGATATCCTGTGGAGATCGCATCCATCGCTCGCTGCCGATGCGCAGCATCGTCACGACGGCGGCCGCAAGCATGCCAAAGCGGAGACGCTCCTCCTCGCCGCCGCTGCCACGGGCAGACAGCGCGTCCGCGAGCTTCTTCTCCAGCTTGGCATATTTCAGTTGATCGCGAGCCTGAAGCGTCGGCGTATTGTGAATGAGGGCGGCCAGAGCAAGGCTTTGCGGATCTGCTACCGCCGTACGAAGGGCAGAATTGACGGCCGCCTCGATGACTTCGACGACCGAAGCATCCTCGGGCTGCGCGGCAACCGCACCGATCAGCTCGCGGGCAAAACCATCCTGCCAGGCAGCAACGACCTCTTCCTTACTGGGGAAGTAATCGAAGAAACTGCGCTTGGAAACATCGGCCGCTTCGGTGATGTCTTCAATCGTGGTAGCGTCAAAGCCGCGCTCGAGGAAAAGCTTCAGGGCGGCGGCTTGGATGCGTTCGCGGGTTTGACGGCGCTTGCGCTCGCGCCGGCCTTCCTTTACCGCGCTATCGACATCCGGCTTTTTTGCCATCCGCTACCCCCGGCACTCGCTTCGGCCGCCCCAAATCGGCCTTGCCGGCATTCGCTCCTAAGCGCTGATTCCGGCTTTCCCTCCGGTGCTACGATATTTGGCGCCGATGATCGAGAGCTCCAGAGGATTTTGCCGCGATATCCTGTAAACACATGCCGGCGGAATGTTGCGCACTGTGCCGCCGATGCGCTTTGCAGTGAGACCAAGGCTTTCAAGGATAGCTTTCTGCACGGGACAGCGCGGGCCGTAGGTGAACTGATAGAAAGCCCCGCCCGGCTTCATCGTTTCAAAAGCGCCGCCAACAATGGCCGCGACCTTCGAGGGCGGCATGGAGAGTAGCGGCAGGCCGCTGATGACAGCGCCGAAAGGCGCGCCATCGAAAAGACCGCATTGGCCGAGCTTGGCGGCATCCATATGCACCACTCGCGCTTCGGGGAAGCGCCCCCGCAGGCGGACGGCAAACTCCTCGCCGAATTCGACGAGCGTCAGCGCGTTTTCGGGAATGCCTCGCGCCAGCAGCGCGCGGGTGAATACGCCGGTGCCTGGACCGAGCTCAAGGATCGGGCCATCGACCGGCCCGATCTCCTGGGTCATCAGTCTTGCCAGCCGCTCGCCCGAGGGCGCGACTGCCGCAACGCGCATCGGATTGCTCACCCAGGAGCGGAAGAACTGCACAAAATCAGCGCATGAGGTCTTTGTCGTCATTCCGCAAATCCAATCTTCGGCCATAAGGCATGATGAGTGCCGAACAGCATGGCAATTCAAAGGCATGCCGCGCCATCCGGCTGCTGAAAGTCCCTGATACGCAAGTGTTGTCGCGCATTTTGCGCTTCCATATTTTCATTCAATGCAAACTTGCATTTAGTATATGAATTACCAGATACAACGGGCAATGCCAAATCTCTTCACAGGAGCCCGCAATGCCAGACTGGACAGTGAAAGATATTCCGCCGCAGACAGGTCGTATCGCAGTCGTTACCGGCGCCAACAGCGGTATCGGCTACGAGGCGGCAAAGGCTCTGGCAGCGGCCGGCGCCAAGGTCGTCATCGCATCACGCAACGAGGCCAGGGCCCAAGAGGCGATCGCCAAGATCCGTGCAGCAACACCGGGAGCAGACGTGACCTTCGAGGCGCTCGATCTAGCCAGCCTCAAATCCGTCGGCCGCGCGGCCCATCGCATTGCCGATACGGTGCCGCATATCGATCTACTTATCAACAATGCCGGCGTCATGGCCATTCCGGACCGGCACGAGACCGAGGATGGTTTCGAGATGCAGATGGGAGCCAATTATATCGGCCATTTCGCCTGGACGATGCGGCTGCTGCCGAAGGTTTCAGCGGCCGAAAATCCGCGCGTGGTCACGGTCAGCAGCCTGGCGCATCGCAGCGGCAGGATCAATTTCGACGATCTGCAGTGGCGCAAGCGCTATCGGCCCTGGCCCGCCTATTGCCAATCGAAGCTGGCAACGCTGCTCTTCAGCCTGGAGCTCGATCGCATCGCACGCGCTGAAGGCTGGAAGCTTAAGAGCATTGCCGCCCATCCCGGCTATGCCGTCACCGGTCTGCAAACCACGGGTCCCCGCATGGGCAGAGACCGACCAAGCCTGTTTGAACTTACCATGAAGTGGATGGAGCCGCTTGCTGCGCAATCGGCAGCAGCCGGCGCCCTGCCGACGCTCTTCGCCGCTACCGCGCCGGAGGCGGAAGGTGGCGCCATGTATGGCCCGAACGGTTTCTATGAACTCAAAGGTCCGCCGGTGCGCGCCAAAATTGCCGCTCACGCCCATGATCAGGCGATCTGGCGACGGCTGTGGGACATTTCCGAGCAACTGACCGGTTGAAGGCACCCCTTCCCGCAACAGTCTGAAAGAAATCCCCCTCAGCGGAACGGAGAGGGATTTCGATCTGTTTCACATTACGGGCTGACGCACTGGCGCCGCGGACCGTTGGTCGGCTGATAGGTATTGTCCGATGCACGATAGGTCTTGTAGCGGCTTGCACACCAGCGGACATGCGCGCCGCCGCGCGGAGGCTGTGATACGGCCCCGCCGATGATTGCTCCGGCTGTGAATGCAGCCATCGGATACCACCAGCCGTCATGACGCCGATAGCCAGGGCGATGATAGCGATAGCCGCGATGGCCGTGCCAGTAGCCGGGGCGATGATGCGGACGGTAGTGCGGACGATAATGGGGGCGATGCCGCCCGCGATAGTGCCTGTTGTGATGACGGTATTGAACTTCCGTCAGGCCGGGGGGCTGCTCACCCGTCTGCTGGATGGCCGGCTGGGTCAGCGGCTGGATTGGGGCGGCTGCCACCGGATCGAAAGACGTAACGGCAAGCAGTGCACTCAAGGTAGTTACTGTTACGGTTGTCAGAAATCGTTTCACAGCTCTTCTCCTCCCGTCGAGTCGCAATACTGATGAACAACGCGCAATGATTGAAAATCTTTCACAATATTATTGCTTGCGCAAGTACGTGCCACGCGATAGGCATATAGATAGGAAGCCTATCTATCTATCAGTGAGAGACGTAATGGGTAAAGCCGACCGCCGTCAGGGCCGCGAGGACGCCTACGCGCTGGCCGAGGCTTTGCGCCCTGCACTCCATCGACTCTATCGACAACTGCGGCGCGAGAGCGACGAGGCCGACCTGTCGCCGCTGCATGCCCTGCTGCTCGTCGCCATCATCCAACAGCCAGGCATCGGCGTTGCCGAACTAGCTCGGCTGGAAAGACTGAGAGGACCGACGATTTCAGGCCATGTGAAGGCGATGGAGCGGGATGGCCTCATTGCCCGCTCGGAACCGGACCCGAGCGACCGTCGCCGCAATGGCCTGGTGGCGACCGAGAAAGGTAAGGAAATCATCCGCAGCCTGAAACGACGGAGAACCGACTGGCTCGCCTCAGAACTCGCCAAACTGTCGCCGCAGCAGCGCGACGCCATTCGCGCCGCCATCGAACCGCTCATGGAGATCGGGCAATGAATGCGACTCTTCCGGGTAGTGCCACGCCATTGGCTTCGGCAGCAGACGTTCCGCCCGATCGCCGCGAGATCCGCGCCGTCATCCTCGGGTTGATGATCGTTCTCGGCCTCGGCGCCATTGACCAGAGCATCGTTGCGACGGCGCTGCCACGCATCGTCAGCGATCTCGGGGGCCTGACGCATCTCTCCTGGGTGGTCAGCGCCTATGTGCTCGCCTCGACCAGCACCATGCCGCTCTACGGCAAGCTCAGCGACCAATATGGCCGCAAGCCGATGATCTATGCGGCAATCCTCATCTTTCTTCTCGGCTCGGTGCTGAGCGGCATGGCGCAGACGCTGATGCAGCTCATCATCTTCCGAGCGATCCAGGGGATCGGCGCAGGCGGATTGCTGCCGCTGGCGCAGATCATCATCGGCGACATCGTGCCGCCGGCGAGACGCGGGCGCAATCAAGGCTCGATCGCGGCCGTCTTCGCCGTCTGCAGCGTCATCGGCCCGATCGCCGGCGGGGTCATCACCGATCTCCTGTCATGGCACTGGATCTTCTACGTCAACCTGCCGATCGGCGCCGTTGCGCTCGTCATGATCGGCCGTGCACTCAAGCGCCCGCATCAGGCGCGCAGCCGCCGCATCGACTATCTCGGCGCGGCGCTGCTGACGAGCTGTACGACGAGCTTCCTGCTGGTGCTCGCGCTCGGCGGCAATGAATGGGCCTGGAACTCGCCCGAGATTTTCGGGCTTTCTGCGCTTGCACTCGTTCTCTTCGTCTTTTTCATCCTGCATATCCGGCGTGAGCCTGAGCCGGTGCTGCCGCCCGATCTCTTCCGCAACCGGCTCTTCGTCGTCGCCTGCATCGTGCTCGCCCTCACCTTCATGGGCATGCTGGGAGCAAGCCTCTTCTTTCCGCTGTTCTTCCAGATGGTCATGGGGGTCAGCGCCTCGCATTCCGGCCTGCTCACCGGCCCACTGATGATCGGCGTCGTCATCTCCTCCATGGTCAACGGGCGCGTGCTGCTGCATCGCTTCGGGCGCTACAAGCCGGCGCAGCTCTGCGGCCTGAGCCTCGCAACCGTCGCCTTTGCCGTGCTCGCCTGGGCCGCCGCAACCAGCCAGGGCTTCTGGATCATCGAACCGACGGTCTTTGCGCTCGGCCTCGGCCTTGGCCTCGTCATGCCCACAATGACGATCGCGGTACAGAATGCTCTCCCCCCGGTCCATCGTGGCGTGGGGACGGCGACGCTCGCCTTCTTCCGCTCGCTCGGCGGCCTCATCGGCGTCACCGGCTCGGGGGCCATTCTCGCCTATCGCGTTCAGAAAGCCGGCGGCGTCCTCCACGCGATGCATGGTTCTTCACTGACCGAAGCCGGCATGAAACAGCTCGCCACCGCCTCTCCCGAGGCGCATGACGCGGCGATAGCGCTCTATCGTCACGCTATCGCCATGACCTTCGCGACGGGCACGGCGATCGTAGCATCGGCGCTGATCGTGCTGTTGTTCTTGCCGGAATTGCCGCTGGCGACAGATCACAGGCCGGGGGCCACGCAATGAAACTGAATCGGCGTGGAGAACAGTCAGAATGCGCATGCGCCGGACATCGAATATCTCGAAGACGCAGTACGTCCGCACCTGATAGATATAAAACTCAAATCTTTATAAAGAAATGGCGCACCCGAAGAGATTCGAACTCCTGACCCCCAGATTCGTAGTCTGGTGCTCTATCCAGCTGAGCTACGGGTGCGTGGCCGAAACGGAAGAAACCGTTGGCGTGGGCGGTTCTCTAAAGCCTCCCTTGAGGGAATGCAAGTGGATTTCTGAAAAAGATCGCAATTTTCGTGCATAGCGACGTCAAATAACTGAAAATAATCAGTTTTCTTGCAGGCTTCTGCTGCGGTAATCATCGAGGGATACCGGGCGGTCGGGAATTTCGATGCGGAACTGCGTGCCGGCCGCCGGTTTTTCGACGAGCGCAATCGTGCCGCCATGGGCAAGGACGAGTTCCCGGGCGATCGCCAGGCCAAGGCCGGTGCCGCCCGAGCGGGCGGAACCGCGAAAGGCCGTAAACAGGTTCTCCCTCGCCTTTTGCGGCATGCCCGGCCCGGTATCGTCGACGGTGATGCTGACGACGCTGCCGATCCGATGCGCCGAAACCGTGATTCGCTTGATGCTATCGGGTTCCGCCTCGCCGAAAGCGATCAGCGCCTGATAGGCATTTCGGCAGAGATTATGAATGACGCGGAAGAGCTGCTCGCTGTCGGCATCGACCTCCAGATCCGGGCTGAGCTGCACGATGAACTCGATGCCGCTGTCCGGATCGATCGCCAGGATATCACGCACCTCTTCAATGAGTTCGAATATGCGAATCTTGCGCCGGCGTGGGGCCGACTCGGAGGTCTGGCCAAAGGAGAGAACCTCGGTCGTGTAGCCGACGGCGCGATCGATGGTGCGCAACAGCTTCGGAGCAAAGCGCTTGACCATCGGGTCGTCGACATCGACCAGACGATCCGACATCAGCTGCGCGGCCGAGAGGATATTGCGCATGTCGTGATTGATCTTCGACACGGCGAGGCCCAGCGCTGCCAGGTTCTTCTGCTGCTTCAGGGTCTTCTGCAGTTGCGACTGCATGGAGGCGAGATGGCGGCCGGCCACGGCAAGCTCGTCGCCTCCCCTGTCGGGAACAAGGATGCGGCCTGGATCCTCCGGATCGTCCGAATAGGCCTGCATGCTGTCCGTCAGGCGGCGGATGGGGCGGATCATCATGCGATTGATCGCAAAGAAGATCAACGTTGCGGTGAACAGCGAGATGAGGATGGAGACGAAGAAGACGCTGGTCGAATAGGCAAGCATCGCATTGCGCAGCCGGGTATCCTTCAGCACCACCTCGATGCCCGTATTGGCATCACCGCCAACCGGACCGAACACGCGGATGATGCGATTGCCGCCGAAGAGCAGCGTATCGAGCGCATCCTTGATGGCGGTGAGCTGGGACACGTCGCTGAGATCATACTTCTCATCGACGGCGGCCGGCATCTCGGCTGTAGCCAGCAGGCGCGACGTGCCGTCCTTGCGCAGAACGATGGCCCGCGTGCCCGTCGCCATCAGCGTCTCCTTTTGCAGAGCACGCGGCAGTTCAGCCGGCTGCAGACCGTCGATGACGATGGCAGCGGCAGCGGCGGTGTTCAGCCGATCCTGCAGCCACCGCAGCCGCATATTGGCGACCGACGGCACGAAAATCAGCACTTCCGCCATCGAAATGAAAACGACGGTGAGGATGAGGAGCTTGCCGGAGAGGCCGCCGAAAATACCTGTGGGACGACAAAGCTGGGACAGGCGGCCTTTCTCGACCTTGCCGTCCTTTACGGCATCCTTATCCCGCCCACTGTCCATTTCACTTGTCCCGCTTCGCTTAAAAAGCGATCTGATGCGATCTGATCGAAACTAGATAATAGGCGATTGTGGAGCTTTTTCCAATCGGCTCGGGATTTTGACAGAAGGCGGAAGCCGGCAGCGACGCTCGGGCGCTGCAGCCAGCCTCATATCTGACGGATCAGAACTCTTCCCAGCCTGGCGCCGCTGCGGCCGGAGCAAGCGCCCCGCCGCCAAAGGCGGTCGCGACCCTGTCGATCATGCGGCGTGCCGGCGAAGCGGCCGGGCGATGCGTCTCGGCGCGCGCGGGAACGGGAGCGGAAACATTGGCGGCGTCCACCTTGAAGCGCGAGACGAGCTGGACAAGGCCATCCGCTTCGGCCGCCAGCCGATGGGTCGCGGCCGAAGTCTCCTCGACCATGGCGGCATTGCGCTGAGTGACCTCATCCATCTGATTGACGGCCTTGTTCACCTCCGACAGGCCCGTTGCCTGTTCGCGTGCCGCTGTCGCTATCGAGTGAATGTGATCGTTGATCTTCAGCACGCGGGCCTCGATGGAGGACAGCGCCTCACCGGTTGCCTGCACGAGCTTGACGCCGACCTGCACCTCGTTACCGGACTTGCCGATCAGCGCCTTGATATCCTTCGCCGCGGTGGCGGAGCGCTGGGCGAGCTCACGCACTTCCTGGGCAACGACGGCAAAGCCCTTGCCCGCATCGCCGGCGCGTGCGGCCTCTACGCCGGCATTGAGCGCCAGTAGATTGGTCTGGAAGGCGATGTCGTCGATCACGCCGATGATCTGGCTGATCTCGCCCGATGCCTGCTCGATGCGTCCCATGGCGTCGATCGCGTTGCGAACCACCGTGCCGGAGCGGGCCGCGTCGTCCTTGGCTTCGCTCACCATGACGCTCGCCTCGCGCGCCCGTTCCGTCGAATTCTGAACGACGGAGGTGATCTCGTCGAGCGCTGCCGAGGTCTCTTCCAGAGCGGCCGCCTGCTGTTCAGTGCGCTTGGAAAGGTCGTCGCTGGCGTGACGGAGCTCGTTGGTATTGGAATTGATCGAACCGGTGGTGCCGCGCACTTCGCTCATGGTGCTTTTGAGCGTCTCGAATGTCGCGTTGACGTTCTGCTGCAGTTCGGCGAAGGCGCCCTGGAAATTGCCCTTCATTGCCTGGGTCAAGTCTCCCTCGGCCAAGCTCGCGATGACGCGGCGGACTTCGCCGATACCCGTGTCGACGCTCACAAGCAGTTCGTTCACATTGCCGGCGAAACGATTGAGGTTGACGTCGCCATAGTCCTTCTCGATGCGGTGGCTGAAATCGCCGGCCGCGGCAGCAGAGACTGCGAGAGACATGCTCGACTGAAGCTCGTCGCTTTTTGCGCGCAAGGCCGCCTCCTCGGCATTCATGCGGCGCACGGCCTTGCCGTTTTCCTTGAAGACGTCGACGGCCGCCGCCATCTCGCCGATTTCGTCCTTCCGGCCGGCAAATGGCACCTCGATATCGAAATGACCATTGGCGACATTCTTTATCGCATCGGTCACCTTGCGGATCGGACGGCTCAGATGGACGGTTCCGATATAGGCGCCAAGGCCGACGCCCGCCGCAATACCGGCAGTCATGATTCCGAGAACGACCCACAGGACGCTGCTATGAAAGGCTGCGATCTCGGTCTCTGCCTTTGCAAGCTCGGCCTTGTCGGTCTGGACGATCGCATCGATCTCAGCCTGAAAAGCCTTGCGGTTTGCGCGGTTCGCCTCGTTGTTGCCCTGCTTGCCGGCGGCATCCGGGCCATCGGTCACGCCGAGCCTGGCCGTTTCCGTTCGAAAGACGCGAAACTCCTGGGCACGGGCCTGCAGCTTGGTGAATTCCGGCTGCTGCATCTCCGGCACCAGGGGTGCCCAGCTTGCAAGCACCTTGTCGATCTCGTCGAGATCGACCATCAGCCCATCGGCAAAGGGTTTGGAATCCTTTGCGGCAGCGGCGGCATAAATGCCGCGCGCTTCCATCACGACCGCGGTCACGTAACGATTCAGGCGCTCGCCCATGTAAGCGCGGCTCGCCGTCTGCTCGTAGCTCTGTAATTTCTGGTCATATTGATGCAACGCATAGAGCGCAGTGACGCCGATCATAAGCGCCGCCCCGGCCATGACAGATACAAGCAGATTGATTTTGCCGCGAATTTTCACAATACCCCTCCGGCGCAGATCCCATCCCCCATAAATCGATGGGTTTTACCGCACAAAGCTAGATATCGGCTAAAATCATTAATGTTATATTGAGTTATCTTTAATCCAAGCGCCCAACATTCTTCACTATACTATCCGTATATTTTAGAGGTTATGCAATTTATATTCAAGGTTGCGCGCACTCCTCGGGAGCAGCAGCCAGACGGCAATCAGCCGCCGCCGATCGCGCGAAATTGCCTATCTTAAAGGAATCTGCACCCATATAATTGACTTCCGGAGGCTTGATCCGTATAAGCCCGCGCACGTCCGGTCATGGAGCCTGCATTTGCGGGCCAGGTCCGTTCGCCATAATCAACAACGCTCCTTGCTGTAAAGCAAAGCTCAAGAAGGGCCGCACTCCGCGGTGTTTAAATAAATGAAGCGTACCTACCAACCATCCAAGCTTGTCCGCAAGCGTCGCCACGGCTTCCGTGCGCGCATGGCCACCAAGGGCGGCCGTGCGGTTCTTTCCGCTCGCCGTAACCGCGGCCGCAAGCGTCTTTCGGCCTAAGGGCCGAAGTGCCCGATAATCCAGGATGGCGGGCAAATTGACGAATGAACGACCAAAAAAGACTGTCGGGCGGCTGAAAAGCCGGCCGCAGTTTCTTGCAGTCCGCGAAGGCGAGAAGCGCAGAGGCAGCTTCTTCCTCATCGAAATGCTGGACCGCAAGACCGCCGACGCCGAACCCCGCGTCGGTTTTACCGTTACCAAAAAACATGGCAACGCGGTGGAGCGCAACCGCATGCGGCGCAGGCTGAAAGAAGCCGTGCGGCTTCACGCCGGATTTGCAATGCAGCCCGGACACGACTATGTGGTTGTCGCGCGACGCGAGGTGCTGACCGCGCCTTTCGAAAAACTGGCGAGCGAACTCGTAAGCCGCATCGAAACCAGGCCGAAACACCGGCGGTCGGAAAAGGACCGCTCCAGGAAAGTATGATGGAAAACAACCGCAATTACTTCATTGCAATTGCACTGTCTGTGCTGATTGTTCTCGGCTGGCAGTTTTTCTATATGAACCCACGCCTCGAAGCGCAGCGTCAGGCCGAGCAGGCCGCCAAGCAGCACCAGCAGGCGCAGCAAGCCCAGACGACGCAGTCGCCCACAACGGGTGCCGCCGTGAACGGTTCGCTTCCCGCAGGTGGTCAGACGGCGCCGACGGTTCTCACCCTCGAGCAGTCCGTCGCCAAGACCGCTTCGTCGCGCGTCACCATCGACACACCCGCGCTTGCCGGCTCCATCAATCTGGAAGGCGCCCGCTTCGACGACCTCCAGCTCAAGGCCTACCACGAGACCGTCAGCAAGAGCAGCCCGATCATCACGCTCTTCAGCCCGGCCGACACCAAGGACGGCTATTTCACAGAACTCGGCTATGTCGGCAGCGACGCGACGGGCGCAGTCCCCGGCCCCTCGACCATGTGGAAGCTTACCAGCGGCGACAAGCTAACCGACAAGACGCCGGTGACGCTCTCCTACACCAATGACAAGGGCATCACCTTCAGCCGCACGATCTCCGTCGACGATCGCTATATGTTCACGATCACAGACAAGATCGCCAACGCCAGCCAGGCTCCAGTTTCGCTGTCGAGCTACGGCCGCGTCACGCGCTACAACAAGCCCGAGACGCCTTCCGCCTACGTCCTGCATGAAGGTTTCATCGGCGTCATCGGCGATGACGGTTTGATCGAAACCAAATACGCTTCGACCGAAAAGGAAGCCACGACGCCCGCGAAGGCAACCGGCGGCTGGCTCGGTATGACGGATAAGTACTGGGCTGCGACCATCGTGCCGCCGCAGTCGACGGCCTATGACGCCCGCTTCTCGCATTTTACCGATGGCACTCCGCGCTATCAGGCCGATTACAAGCAGGATGCGGTCACCATCGCTCCCGGCCAGTCGCAGGATCTGAAGAATCTGGTCTTCGCCGGCGCCAAGGAAGTCCCGGTCATCGACCGCTATGAGACCAGCTACTCGATCCCGCGCTTCGACCGCCTGATCGATTGGGGCTGGTTCTATTTCATCACCAAGCCGATGTTCAAGCTGATGGATTTCTTCTTCCGCTACTTCGGCAATTTCGGCGTCGCCATCCTCTGCACCACCATCGTCGTCAAGGCGCTCTTCTTCCCGCTCGCCAGCCGGCAATATGCCTCCATGGCGAACATGAAGCGTGTTCAGCCGAAGATGGAAGAGCTGAAGGCCAAGTTCGGCGACGACCGCATGGCCCTGCAACAGGCGACCATGCAGCTTTACAAGGAAGAGAAGATCAACCCGATCGCGGGCTGCTGGCCGGTGCTTCTGCAGATCCCGATCTTCTTCTCGCTCTACAAGGTGATCTACATCACCATCGAGATGCGCCATGCGCCGTTCTTCGGCTGGATCCAGGATCTTTCGGCCCCGGATCCGACCTCGATCGTCAACCTCTTCGGTCTGCTGCCGTTTGCGGCTCCGACCTTCCTGCATCTCGGCGTCTGGCCGCTGATCATGGGTGTCACCATGTTCTTCCAGATGCGCATGAACCCGACGCCGCCGGACCCGACCCAGGCGATGATCTTCAACTGGATGCCGCTGGTATTCATGTTCATGCTGGCGAGCTTCCCGGCCGGTCTCGTGATCTACTGGGCCTGGAACAATACCCTCTCGGTCATCCAGCAGTCGATCATCATGAAGCGCCATGGCGTGAAGGTGGAGCTCTTCGACAATCTGAAGGGCCTCTTCAAACGAAAACCGGCGCCATCGAAATGACGACAAAAGCCCTGCTTCGGTGGGGCTTTTTCTTTTGTGGCGACAGGTGCCATCGGCGAACTCCGGCACCGATGTGCCGCCAATAACGGTCATCGCAATGCTGCGATGGAAGATAGAGCAGCGATTGAAAGCCCACCCAGAGCGGCCGCGGTAAGGCCGCCTGCCAGAAGCGCGACCGATAGTGCGCCAAAGACCCATTCGCTCGACCATGCGAACTGCATGGCCATATCGGGCGCAAGTATGCTGAAACTGTAATAGAGGGTGCCGTAACCGATGATTTGTGTAACGCCGAGCGCAAACACGGCATGAAGCGGCACGCGTTCAGACAAGGCGCTTGCCGTCGGCGTCGAGAACCTGCTCGCCATCTTCCTTGGTGAACGGGCCTTTATGCGTATCGGGCAGGATATCCAGGACGACTTCCGAAGGACGAGCCAAACGCGTGCCCATGGGCGTGACGACGAACGGCCGGTTGATCAGGATCGGATCCTTCAGCATAGCATCTAGCAACTGGGCATCGGTCAGGTCTGGATTGTCGAGGCCGAGCTCGGCATACGGCGTGCCCTTTTCGCGAATCGCCTGCCTGATGGTCAAACCCGCATCGGCAATCATCTTGATGAGATCATCGCGGCTCGGCGGATTGCTCAGATATTCGATGACGGTCGGGTCGATGCCGGCATTGCGGATCAATGCCAGCGTGTTGCGCGAAGTGCCGCAGTCGGGATTGTGATAGATCGTAACATCCATGGTCATGGGACGGTTTCCGTTTCAGCGAGAGTTTGAGGATTGTGGGCATCTATCAGCAGCCAGTTCGCAAGCGTCAGTGCCAGCAATGCGCCGAGGATTTCCGCGACGATAAAACCCGGCAGATCGACAGGACGGATGCCGGCGAAGGTGTTCGTCAGCGAGCGGGCGATTGCGACAGCCGGATTGGCGAAAGAGGTGGAAGCGGTAAACCAGTATGCAGCCGTGATGTAGAGGCCGACCAGCCATGATACGGCGTCGGCGCGAAACCGCAGGCCGGAGAGGATGACGAAGACGAGGCCGAAGGTGGCCGTCACCTCGGCCAGCCATTGCGCGCCACCACTGCGGATGGTTGTCGAGGCCTGTAGCAACGGCAGTTCGAACATGGCATGCGCGAGGATCGTCCCCGCAATTCCGCCAAGGATCTGGGCGACGACATAGCCCAAAGCCGACATCGCGGTCAGCTCGCGGCGTATCGCAAAGACGAGCGATACCACCGGGTTGAAGTGAGCGCCGGATATCGGACCGAGGACGATGATCAACACGGCGAGGATCGCGCCCGTGGGCAGCGTATTGGCGAGCAGCGCAAGCGCCGCATCGCTCGTCAGCCTGTCCGCCATGATACCCGAACCGACGACTGTCGCGACCAGAAGGCCCGTGCCCAGAGCCTCCGAGACAAGGCGGCGCGAAAGCGGAAAAGATGTCATGGTTTCGGTCCCCGGCTCAGCATATTCATGGAACGTTTCTCACAGCCGGCGCACAGCAGGCGGCGACTTGCGCCGCCGACGCGCAGACCTCCGGATGCCCCGCGCAGCAGTCTTCCATCAAGAAGCGGACAAGGCCTCCGAGCACATCGTAATTGGCGGTGTAGACGATGGAGCGGGATTCCCGCTGCTGGCCAATGAGGCC
Source organism: Rhizobium sp. BK491 (assembly GCF_014194925.1). Taxonomy (NCBI): domain Bacteria; kingdom Pseudomonadati; phylum Pseudomonadota; class Alphaproteobacteria; order Hyphomicrobiales; family Rhizobiaceae; genus Rhizobium; species Rhizobium sp. BK491. Next base: position 359,632 of record NZ_JACIAR010000002.1, on the reverse strand, counting down.
GGCCCGATCCAGTTCTTTCAGATGGAACGAAACATTCGAGGGCGATACTTCGAGCTTCTCTGCAATCATGCCCGCAGCCATCCCATCAGGACCGGCAACGACGAGCATGCGGACGATCTGCAGGCGGGTCTCTTGAGAGAGTGCGCCGAACGAAGCGAGGGCTTGACCTTCATCCATATTTCAATAATCCTTTAAGTGTTGAAATATGGAGTACATCAAATGAATGCGATCGACAAGACCCGGTCTTCGGATATCAACCTCGGCCTTTTGCTTGAGACTTTGGCCGTTGCCGGCGATCTGCCCCTTGTATTCCGCTATGACGGTCGGCCGGTGAGGCCGGGCTATCACGTCACAGAAGTTAAGGCCGGGCAGTTTTCGGCATTGTACTGCGGGGCCAACCCGGAAGCATGGGCTGAGATTTTCGTGCAGCTTTGGGATATCGATGAAGGCAACCGCACGCATATGCCGGCGGGCAAATTCGCCGCTATCATCCGCAAAGTTTCCGAGCACGTGCAGCTCGACGGCTCCGCGAGGCTGACCTTTGAGGTGAGCGACGGGGTGCAGCCGATGCAGCTCTACTGCGCATCAACTCCTGTTATCGGCGACGATGCCGTCTATATCGAGCTCATTGCCCGCGCAGCCAGCTGCAAACCACGTGACCGGTGGCTGGCAGAACAGACCCAAGCGGCAGCCTGCTGTGGATCAGCGAATGCTGCCAAGTGCTGTGGCTAGCCATTACCGGCTCCTTGGCCGACACCGAAGCTCGGCGGCATGAAGCCAAATGCCGATCCAAACTTGACTTTCGCGGACAAAAGCTTGAAGCCAATCCACGGAACCAAGCAAAGATCGAGAGAATGGCAGACCAGACGACAAAAGACGACAAGCCGCTTTTCGGGCGTCCGTGGATTTTCATTCGCGGCGTGCCGTCGATGAAATTTCTGCCGCCGGAAGGGCCGCCGGAAATCGCCTTTGCCGGCCGCTCCAACGTCGGCAAGTCTTCGCTGATCAATGCTCTGGTCGGGCATAAGGGACTGGCGCGCACGTCGAATACGCCGGGGCGCACACAGGAGCTCAACTATTTCGTTCCCGACGGCTTTTCCGGCGAGGCTGGCGATCTGCCGCCGATGGCTCTGGTTGACATGCCCGGCTACGGCTATGCCGAAGCGCCGAAGGATCAAGTCGACGCCTGGACGAAGCTGGTCTTCGACTATCTGCGCGGGCGCACGACGCTGAAGCGCGTCTATGTGTTGATCGACAGCCGCCACGGTATCAAGAAGAACGATGCGGAGGTTCTGGACCTTCTCGACAAGGCCGCCGTTTCCTATCAGATCGTGCTGACCAAGACCGACAAGATCAAGGAGGCGGGCATACCGAAGCTGCTCGCTGATACCGCCGAAAAAATCCGCAAGCGCCCGGCCGCCTATCCCGGCATTCTTGCGACGTCTTCGGAAAAGGGCCTTGGGCTTCAGGAATTGCGCGAAGCCATTGGCCTGACGGTCGGCATCCAGGTTTGAAGACCGCATCGATACAATGAGGCCGCCGCCCCTGACCTCGTATCAGGAGACGACGGCCTGTTGCCGATGAGGATCACATCTTCGGCAACAATACCTTGTCGACGACATGGATTACGCCATTCGACTGCTTGACGTCGGCGATTGTGATGTGAGCGGTGCCGCCCGCTTCATCGGTGAGCGTCAGCTTGCCGCCCTTGGCCATAGCCTTGATCGTGCAGCCGCCGACAGTCTTCAGATCGTACTCACCGCCTTTGCTCTTTGCCCATTTCTGGATGGCCGCCGCCATGTCATCACCAGCCACGACATGGCAGGTCAGGATTTTGACCAGCTTCTCCTTGTTCTGCGGCTTCAGCAACGTCTCGACGGTGCCGGCCGGCAGCTGGTTGAACGCTTCATTCGTCGGTGCGAAGACGGTGAACGGGCCTTTGCCTTCAAGCGTATCAACGAGACCGGCCGCCTTCACGGCAGCGACCAGGGTCGTGTGGTCCTTGGAGTTCACGGCATTCTGGATGATGTTTTTGCTGGCATACATCGCAGCACCACCGACCATCGGGTCCTTGGCATAGGCAAGGCTGCTCGCAGCGGACAACATTGCGGCTGCGGCAGCAATGCTAAATACGGTCTTGATCATAACGTCTCCTCTTCCTCTCTATTGCCCCGATCGGGCGGGGTCGGAAGAAGATACGGAGCGGGCTTTCAAACAGTTTCAGCTTGGATCGCTTTTTGCGAGCAGAAATTCGTCAGGGCAAATGGATCGTGCCAGAAGCGACCACATCGCCCGTCGGCTTGCCGGTCGGCGAACCGCCAAAGGGCTCGACGCTGACGGCAATGATTGCGCCCTCCGTCAATTTACTGTGAAGCTCCGGCGGGAGGACGATTTCACCATCGCCGCCCTGTGGCAGAACGCCAAGCGCCTCGGCCGGATCGCTGCCACGAATCAGCCAGAGCTCCAGCGACTTTTCTTCCGGTTTGCCCGCAGCCACCGGCGTCACCTTCAAACGCCCATTGGCAACGTCATAATTGGCGAGGAGCGTGATCGGGCTATTCTGACCGGAAAGCGATGCCGTCAATTGCTTGCCCGATGTTCCGCGCAGGGCACCTTCATTGGTTATGGCAAAGACGAGAACGCCGGCCGCCAAGAATAGCGAACCGAAGGCCATCGAGCGCCAGACCAAAAGGGAGTTCCAGAGCTGGGCACCGAATGCCACGTCACCGAAAATCCGCTTCTCGATCTTCGGATAGACCGAAGAAGAGGGCGTCACCGTTTCATATTCCTCATTGAATTCCGAGAGGTTCTGTTCCCAGCGGCTGACGATGGCGGCAAACTGGCGATCGCTGCGCATCCGGCGCTCGACCTTCTGCCGGTCCTCCAGGGAGAGCACGCCCAGCACATATTCTCCGGCCAGGACTTCATCGCGGGAGCGGCCTCCCTTGCTTTGATCGGGCGTACTCATCGGTCCATGCACTCTCTCAGTCTGATCAGGCTTCGACGCAGCCAGGTGCGCATCGTGTTCAATGGTACAGCGTGTTGGTCGGCGAGCTCCTGATAGCTCAAGCCCTCGACATAGGCGCTGCGGACAGCCCGCGCGCGATCAGCTTCCAACTCTTCCATGCACCTGTCAATCCGCCTTCCCTCCCCCTTCACGATTGCTTGCTCTTCGGGGCCGGGTTCCAGGTCGGCGAGATCGTAGGCGCTATCTATTTCATCGGCTACCGGCTTGCGGGCACGCACGAAATCGATGGCTCGATTGCGCGCTATTGCCGTCAGCCAAGGCATCGCGGGCCCTTCCGCAACAGCAAATTGTTCGGCTCGCTGCCAGACCTTGATATAGACCTCCTGCAAAACCTCTTCCGCATCTGTCTTGTTGCCGACGATACGCAGGCAAACACCGAGAAGTTTCGGGCTGGTACCCTTGTAGAGCGCGGCAAAGGCTTTCTGATCGCGCATGGCAACGCGGCCGATCAGCGCTTCCGTCTCCTCATTCGCCATCCAAATCCCCGGGTACAACGCCTGCACCATCTTTAGAAGAAAACATCACTTCGGCAAATGCGTCTGCACCATCAATTTCGGCGACGCTGATGTGACATAGCGTCAACGAAAGCACAGCACGATCTTTCAGATAGGCATTCGCGTTCAGGTAATTGATTTTATGTATGTCATCGCCGCAAAACCGCTGCGCACTTTCGCGCGACATGTTTTATTGCCGAGATCATTATTCCCTCTGTCAAAAACTTGAGATAAAAGGCCCGCGAACAATTTCGAAGGGTGCACCATGTCCGAAGCCCAAAGCGAACTCCAAGCCAACCTGCTCGCACAGGCGCTGCCCTATATGCAGCGTTACGAAAACAAGACCATCGTCGTGAAATACGGTGGCCATGCCATGGGCAATGTCGAGCTTGGCAAGGCCTTTGCGGCCGATATCGCGCTCCTGAAGCAGTCCGGCGTCAACCCGATCGTCGTCCATGGCGGCGGCCCGCAGATCGGCGCCATGCTGACGAAGATGGGTATTGAATCGAAGTTCGAAGGAGGGTTGCGCGTCACCGACCAGAAGACGGTCGAGATCGTCGAAATGGTGCTCGCCGGCTCGATCAACAAGGAAATCGTCGCGCTGATCAACCAGACCGGCGAATGGGCGATCGGCCTTTGCGGCAAGGACGGCAACATGGTTTTTGCCGAAAAGGCGCGCAAGACCATCAAAGACCCCGACTCCAACATCGAGCGCGTGCTCGATCTCGGCTTCGTCGGCGAAGTGGTCGAAGTCGACCGTACGCTGCTCGACCTGCTTGCCAAGTCCGAGATGATCCCGGTCATTGCCCCTGTTGCCCCCGGCCGCGACGGCGCGACCTACAACATCAATGCCGATACCTTTGCCGGCGCGATCGCCGGAGCGCTCAGTGCCACCCGCCTGCTGTTCCTGACGGATGTTCCCGGCGTGCTCGACAAGCAGGGCCAGCTCATCAAGGAATTGTCCGTCGCCCAGGCCCATGCCCTGATCGCCGACGGTACGATTTCCGGCGGTATGATCCCGAAGGTGGAGACCTGCATCGACGCCATCAAGGCCGGCGTTCAGGGCGTCGTCATCCTCAACGGCAAGACGGCACACTCGGTGCTGCTCGAAATCTTCACCGAACACGGCGCCGGCACGCTTATCGTTCCGTGATAGGGCGCACTCATCGAGAACATTCAGGCGCTCCGCAAATGTGATTGCGAAGTGCCGACAGCCGTATCAGGACGGCCGGTAGATCGCTTCGGCCTCGCTTTTCAGCATTCCCATGACTGAACGATAGGGAGCCGGCCCATAGCTGATGCGGCTGACGCCAAGTTTTGCCATCGTCTCGTTATCAGGCGTCGCCGGGCGCACCATGATGTTGACCGGCAAGGGCGAGCGCTCGCATAGAGCGCCGATCAGATCCGGTTCGACCAGTCCCGGCGCGAAGAAACCGCTGGCACCGGCCGCGGCAAAAGCGTCGGCGCGCTGAAAGGCGTCGTCCAGCAGGAGCTGATGATGTGCCGTATCGCTTTCCTGCAGGAAAAGATCGGTGCGGGCGTTGATGAACAAGGGCATTTCCCGGCGATTGGCCATTTCGCGGATGGCGCGGATGCGTGCCGCCTGTACCTCGATGGGATGAACGCCTTGACCGCCGATCACCTGATCTTCGAAATTGATACCGATGGCGCCGTGATCCATGATCTTTTCGACATTGGCGGCGACCTCCTCGGGTTCGACGGCGTAACCGCCCTCGAAATCGACCGACAGCGGCAACGGGCTCGTCACCGAAATCAGCTTGGCGGTGACCGCCAGCAATGATAACGGAATGGCCTGGCCATCGCCGAAGCCGTTGGCGGCGGCAACCGACCAGCTACCCGTCGCCAGCGCCTTGGCGCCGGCCTCCGTGACGGCCTTGGCAGAGCCGGCATCCCAAATATTGAAAAGGATCAGCGGCTCGCCCTTCTTGTGCAGCCGCGCAAATTCCTGCGCCTTTTCCACTTGACCCATCGCATCCCCTCCGAAAAGCGCAGTCGGGCGATTTCCCCTCCGCGACCATAAAGAGCGTCAGCTCTCCCTCACATGACAAATAGCGTAAAACCCCGGAAATCAATAGTAAAATCATAGCCGGCATTGGATCGCACGGCAATCTCCCCCCATGGCCGGGGATGCAGCAGCATGAATATTTTCCTTCCCCCGTGCCGACCGTGCGTGCCATAAGACGGGCATGAACCAGACAAAAACGCTATCCGAACCTTCAGATTTTGCCGGCATCCGCGATTGGGTGTTCGATCTCGACAACACGCTTTATCCGCATCATGTCGATCTCTTCGCGCAGATCGACAAGAACATGACGGCTTACGTCTCGACCCTGCTGCAGATGGAGCGTGAAGACGCTCGCAAGCTGCAGAAGCAATATTACCTCGAGCACGGGACGACCTTGCAAGGGTTGATGATCCATCATGGCATCGACCCCAACGACTTCCTGGAAAAGGCGCATGCGATCGACTATTCGGCGCTGACGCCGCAGCCGGAGCTGGCCGCCGCCATCAAGGCGTTGCCGGGACGCAAGTTCATCTTCACCAATGGCAGCGTCAAACACGCCCAGGCGACGGCCGGCGCGCTCGGCATCCTCGACGGCTTCGACGACATTTTCGATATCGTCGCTGCCGACTACGTGCCGAAGCCTGCCGGCAGCACCTATGACAAGTTCATGAGCCTCCATCGCGTCGATACGAAGAAGGCTGTTATGTTCGAGGACCTACCGCGCAATCTCACCGTGCCCAAGGCGCTCGGCATGAAGACCGTGCTTCTCGTACCGCAAAATCTCGAGACGACGATCGTCGAATGGTGGGAACGAACGACTGGCGAAGACGATCACATCGATTACGTGACCGACGACCTCGCCGCTTTCCTGAAGGCGCTGGTTTAACTGTTCATTAGGACGTGGTTACGAAAGTTTCATGCGCCTTACAGAGGTTTAATTGGCCGTTTTTGACCGCCAACCGTATCGTTTGCCCATTCCTCGACACGAAAGGAAAAGCGATGAACGGGAAAAAACTTCTTCTGGCCGGACTTTCTGCAACCCTGCTTCTCGGCGGTGCCGCACAGGTGGCGCTCGCCGCTTCGCATGATGGCGACCGTGGGCGCAGGCATCATCATCACGGCCGCTGGCACAGACCGCATATTTCGCCCGAAGTCCTTTACGTGCGCATGCTGAAGGAATTCGGCAATCCCGGTAACACGAAGCTCACCAAGGATGAGGTCAAGGCAGGCGTCGACAAGATCTTCGACCAGATCGACGTCAACCACGACGGCGAAATCACCCCCGGCGAATATCGCGCCTACCGCCAGGAGCAGATGAAGCAGTGGCGGGCCGAACAGGCCAAGGCCGATGGCGATCAGGCCCAAAATGGCCAGGCGCAAGGCGGCGACCAGGCACAAAGCAATCAGGCGCAGGGTAATCAGGCCCTAGGCAACCAGGCGCCGGCCGACCAGGCTCAAAACGACAATGACAACGACAAGGGCGGCGAAGGCCATCGCCATCACAGACCGCATGGCCGCTTCATGCATGAAGCGATGATCTTCCGCTTTGCCGATACCGATCAAAGCGGACAGATCAGCAAGAAGGAAGCCGAAGACGCCATGAACAAGCTCTTCGACCGGCTGGACCGCAACCACGATGGCGTCGTCAACCTTGACGACATGCCGGGCCGACCGCTGCTCTAAGCCGATCGCTCCGCCGGCAATAAACCCATGAACAAAAGCCCGCCTCGCCCAAGCGATGGCGGGCTTTCGGTTTTCAGTGACCGTTGTCGTGTTCGTAGAAATCGGCAACGATCTTCCAGGCTTCGTCGGCGGTATCGACGAAGCTGATGAGGTTCACATCGTCGGGCGCAATAGTGCCGAACTCGGCCAGCGCCTCGAAATTGATGATGTTGCGCCAGAATTTTTCGCCGAAGAGAATAAGCGGCAGGCGCTCCATGCGGCCGGTCTGAATGAGCGTTAGGCATTCGAACAGCTCGTCGAGCGTGCCGAAGCCGCCTGGGAACACCGCGATCGCCTTGGCGCGCACCATGAAGTGCATCTTGCGGATCGCGAAATAATGGAAGTTGAAGCTGAGCTCCGGCGTCACATAGGCATTCGGCGCCTGCTCATGCGGCAACACGATGTTGAGGCCGATCGAGGGAGCCCCTTCTTCGGCCGCGCCGCGATTGCCCGCTTCCATCACGCCGGGACCACCGCCGGTGACGACGACATATTCATGGAAGTCGAAGCCGGCTGAATAGCGAGAGCAAAGCCGAGCGAACTTGCGTGCCTCTTCGTAGTAGACCGATGCGGCTTCCAGATTGGCGCGCTGCACATCGTTGCGGGCAGCCCAGGCATTGGCGCCGGGGGCGGGAATGCGCGCGCCGCCGAACATGACCACGGTCGATTTGATGCCACGCTCGGCCAAAGACATTTCGGTCTTCAGCAACTCCAGCTGCAGGCGGATCGGCCGCAGCTCCTCGCGGCAAAGGAAATCCTCATCGGCATAGGCAAGACGGTAGGACGGCGACATCGACTGCGGCGTGCGCGGCACCGACTCGGCTCGCTGCTTGTCCGCCGAGCTCGTCTTCAACGGGTCCCAAACCCCGTCCTTGCGCCTCAGCCTGCCGTTCTTTCCCTTGCTCATCTATTCATGCCTTTCAAATCGATCATGACGGCCCGTTTTCCGTCCGAGAATGGAAATAGCCAAGCTCTTGCATATGCCCCTACAACGCCTTGAATCCAAGCTCAATCGGCGCGGAAAAGACATTCCATTTTCGGCATCCATGCTATAGGACCAATCGACCGCTTCCGGACCCTTATCCGGAAATCACGATAGGCCCTGACGTTGTAAGGAATTCCCATGAGCGCTAACGACCTCGCTTCCCTCGAAAAGTCCATCGAGGCTGCCTTCGACAATCGCGACAATGTGAACACGTCGACGCGCGGCGAAGTCCGCGACGCCGTCGAGACGGCGCTCAATCTCCTCGATAGCGGCAAGGTTCGCGTGGCCGAACGTGGTGCCGACGGCAACTGGACCGTCAACCAGTGGCTCAAGAAAGCGGTTCTGCTCTCCTTCCGTCTCAACGACATGAAGATCGTCGAAGGCGGCTCCGGCGGCGCCACCTGGTGGGACAAGGTTCCCTCGAAGTTCGAAGGTTGGGGTGAAAACCGCTTCCGCGAAGCCGGCTTCCGCGCCGTGCCGAACGCCGTCGTGCGTCATTCCGCCTATATCGCCCCCAACGCCATCCTGATGCCGTCCTTCGTCAATCTCGGCGCCTATGTCGGCGAAGGCACCATGGTCGACACCTGGGCGACAGTCGGCTCGTGCGCCCAGATCGGCAAGCATGTGCATCTTTCCGGCGGCGTCGGCATCGGCGGCGTGCTGGAGCCGATGCAGGCCGGCCCGACCATCATCGAAGACAATTGCTTCATCGGCGCCCGTTCCGAAGTCGTCGAAGGCTGCATCGTCCGCGAAGGTTCCGTACTCGGCATGGGCGTCTTCATCGGCAAGTCCACCAAGATCGTCGACCGCGCCACCGGCGAGATCACCTATGGCGAAGTTCCGCCTTACTCGGTCGTCGTCGCCGGCGCGCTGCCGAGCGGTAACACCATGGCGAACGGCCAGCCGGCTCCCAGCCTCTATTGCGCGGTCATCGTCAAGCGCGTCGACGAAAAGACCCGTTCGAAGACCGGCATCAACGAGCTGCTGCGCGACTGATCTGCAAGATTTTGGAAGCGCGGTTGCCATATCGCGCTTCCCTCATGCTTGCCGGGTGAGCATGCCTGTGCGATTGCTGGAATCGCGGCAAAGATTTTCGAGTCGTCACCGACCCTTTGCCATCGCTTTGCCATTTCCCGCCGGATAAGTTGCCTCCGATGACCGTTACGAATCCCATCACGAACCTGCAGACCCTGATCCGTTGCGCTTCCGTCACGCCTGCCGAGGGCGGCGCACTGACAGCGCTTGCCGACATGTTGCAGCCACTCGGCTTCAGGATCGAGCGCATGACGGCAAGCGAGCCGGGAACGCCCGATATCGAAAACCTCTATGCGCGGCTCGGCACGGACGGACCGCATCTGATGTTTGCCGGCCATACGGATGTCGTGCCGGTCGGCGATGCCGCTTCCTGGAGCCATCCGCCCTTTGCCGCCGAAATCGCCGATGGCGAACTCTTTGGCCGTGGCGCGGTCGACATGAAAGGCGGCATTGCCTGCTTCGTGGCAGCGGTTGCGCGTCATATCGAGAAGCATGGCAAGCCCGCCGGCTCGATCTCCTTCCTGATTACCGGCGACGAAGAGGGACCGGCGATCAACGGCACGGTAAAGCTGCTGCAATGGGCGGCCGAGCGCGGCGAGACATGGGACGCATCGCTCGTCGGCGAACCAACCAACCCCGACCGGCTCGGCGACATGATCAAGATCGGCCGCCGCGGCTCGGTCTCCGGCACCATCACCGTCCACGGGGTTCAAGGCCACGCCGCCTATCCACACCTTGCCGACAACCCAGTGCGCAGCATCATCAAACTGACGGAAGCGCTGCTCGATCCGCCCTTTGACGCCGGCACGGACAATTTCCAGCCGTCGAACCTCGAAGTGACGACGATCGACGTCGGCAATACCGCGACCAACGTCATTCCCGCCAAGGCAACCGCTGCCTTCAACATCCGCTTCAACGACACCTGGACGGCCGATACGCTGAAGGCCGAAATCCTGGCGCGCCTGGATGCGGCAGCCGCCGACCAGACGCTGCGGCCCGGACGTCCGCCGGCGAAATACGACATTGTCTGGTCCGAACGCCCGAGCCAGGTCTTCCTGACGCGCAACAACGCGCTGATCGCCTCGCTCTCCTCCGCCATCGAAAACATCACCGGTCAAAGGCCGGCGCTGTCGACCACCGGCGGCACGTCGGATGCCCGCTTCATCAAGGACTACTGCCCCGTCGTGGAATTCGGGCTTGTCGGCCAGACCATGCATATGATTAACGAGCGTGTGGCGCTCTCGGATCTCGAAACGCTGACCGGGATCTACCAGACCTTCATCCAGCGCTGGTTCGAGAATGCCGAGCTTTAAGGAAGTCCAGTATTACCTGTCCGGCCTGTGGCTGCTGATCCGGATGGATGCGCGCGGATTCCAGTATCTGGATATTTCAGACCGCGGCATGCTGCGCTCCTTCTGGGCGATTTTCTGGAGCCTTCCCTCGATCGGCATTTCCTGGCTGTGGTGGCAGCAGGCCTATCTGCGTGCCATGCCGCCCGAAACATCGACGGGCCTCGCCTTTTTCCTAAGGCTGGCGCTGGTCGAGGCGGCGAATTGGCTGATCCCGCTGGTTCTTGCCGGCGTATTGCTGCTGTTTTTCCGTGTCGGTGAGAAGTTCACGCCGATCGTCGTGGTGGTGAACTGGCTTGGGGTGCCGACATCCTATCTCAATGCGCTGCTTATCGCCCTAATCGCCTTCGTGCCTGGCTCCAGTGGATTGGCGGCGCTGCTGTGGCTTGTCCTGATGGGGACGATCATCTTTTCGCTGGCACGCATGCTTCGAATGATCTGCGGCACGCATCCGCTCTTTATCGGCACACTGACGCTGGTGCTGCTGATCCCGACCATGCTGCTGACGGATTTTCTGCAACGCTTCCTCGGCGTCTATCCGCCTGTTTGAGGCAATCGCAGAGGGACTACGACAGATCCTCGCCATCATCGGCATTTTCGCCCTCGCCAGGCAAACCGGCGCCATCGCGATAATCCACATGCATGAAATATAGCCCATCCGGTGGGGCGACAGGGCCGCAGGCCTTGCGATCCTTTGCCTCGAGCGCAGCGCGCACATCGTCGGGCGTCCATTTACCCTCACCCGCAAGCTTCAGCGTGCCGGCGAAAGAACGGATCTGATTGTGCAGGAAGCTTTGCGCCGTGGCACGGATCTCGATGAGCTCGCCGCTGCGCGTCACATCCAGCCGGTCGAGCGTGCGCACCGGGCTGTTTGCCTGGCAATGCGCCGAGCGAAAGGTGGTGAAATCATGCCGCCCCACAAGGGTCTGGGCCGCGGCATGCATGACCTCGTGATCCATATCCTTCGGCACCCACCAGGCGCGCCCGGCTTCCAAAGCCAGAGGCGCACGGCGGGCGATGATGCGATAGAGATAGTGGCGGCGGATGGCAGAAAAGCGCGCGTCGAAGCTTTGGTCGACCTCGACGATATCGAGAATGGCAATACGGTTACCGGCAAGCCTCAGATGGGCATTGAGCGCATTGCGCAGCGTATAGACCTTCCATTCCTTCGAGAGATCTGCATGCATGACCTGCCCCATGGCATGCACGCCGGAATCGGTACGCCCTGCACCGCGGATAGACACCGTTTCGCCGGTCAAGGATAGGATGGCGCCTTCGATCGCACCCTGTACGGAGGGGCCGTTGTCCTGGCGCTGCCAGCCGACATAGGGAATGCCGTCATATTCGACGGTCATCTTGTAACGCGGCATCAGGCTTGCTCCGAGGCGAGCACGGTGCCCGGCGCGATCGGCGTGCCGCGCAGGAAGTCGGCTGCCGCCAAGGGCTTGCCACCGGCCTTCTGCAGCTTCGTCAGCCTGATGGCGCTGGAGGCGCAGGCAATGACGAGATCATCTGTCAGGATCTGACCGGAAGCTCCGTTGCCTTCTGCCAATTCCGAACCCAGCACCTTGATACGCTCAGGGCGGCCAGCAATTTCGGCCTCGAACCAGGCGCCGGGAAAGGGCGACAGGCCGCGAATATGATTATGGACATCGGCTGCGGGCTTGCCGAAATCGATACGGGTTTCACCCTTATCGATTTTGGCGGCATAAAGAACGCCTTCGGACGGCTGCGCGGTCAACGGCAACTCGTCATGTTCCAGCTTGTTCATCGCCTCGGCCATGGCTTTTGCGCCGACAAGCATCAGCCTGTCATGCAACTCGCCCGCTGTCATGGTGTCGCCGATTTCGACTTCACGTGTCAAAGCGACCGGGCCGGTATCCAGCCCCTTGTCCATCTTCATCACCATCATGCCGGTTTTTTTGTCGCCGGCCATGATCGCCCGCTGGATAGGAGCAGCCCCGCGCCAGCGCGGCAGCAGGGAGGCATGACCGTTGTAGCAGCCGAGACGTGTCCCGGTGAGAATCGCTTCCGGCAACAACAGGCCATAGGCCACGACGACGGCAACATCGGCATCCAGATCGCGAAAGCGCTGGCGCTCCTCGGGGTCCTTGAAATTAATCGGCGTGAAAACCGGCAGGCCGAGCAACTCGGCCGCCTGATGCACCGGCGATTTCTGCAGGTCGAGCCCGCGCCGCCCGCCGGGACGCGGCGGCTGCGTATAAACGGCACGAATCTTGTGACCGGCATCGATCAGGGACCGCAATGTCGGCACGGAGAATTCGGGCGTTCCCATAAAGATGATGTTGAGCGACATGTGATCCATCCGGCGAAGATATCAGATTTAGAATGACCCGGCGGCCGCGGCACATGCCGTTGGGTCCAATGCTAGCCGCCTTCAAACGGGTTTACGAGCCTGAGATCAAGCCCCTCGAAGTCTTTTGTATTGCGCGTCGCCAATGTCGCACCATTCGCAAGGCAGATGGCGGCGATCATGGCGTCCTGTACGGAAATCTGATGTCCCGAGCGCTCGCGACGGGCGCGAATGCGGCCCGTTAACAGCGCGCTGTCTTGATCCAGTTGCAAGATACGCCCCATAAAGTGATGTCCCATGAGAGAGTCGAGGCCTTCGAAAAATCGTTTTGATCGATCCCCCAGCAGCACCTTTTCTGCGCCATAGGACAGCTCCATTAGAACGGGAGAGCAGAGATACAGGGTCTCCATCTCCTGCCGCTCAAACCATTCACCGACGTTTGGAGATAAATTCGCCTTTGTGATTTCCGAAACCACGTTCGTATCGAGAACAATCATTCAGAGCAACGGCGCTCCGCCTCTCTACGGCGGGCCTCATCTGTGGCAGACATGAAGTCGCGATGTTCTTCGTCGCTCAATGCAAGGCCGACGAACGCAGAACGCAGCTGGCAGAGCGTCGAGCCAGCCTTTGCAGCATTCTCCAATCGCGTAGCATTGAGGCCCTTTCGAACCTGAATCTTAATTTCCTCCGAGAGACTGTGACCAGAGCGCTTCGCCTCGTCGCTAAGCTCTCGCTTCAAGCTTTCGGACATGTCTCTGACCAATATATCAGCCATTCGCGCCTCCATTTGATATCAATGATATCATAGGGCTTTTAGGCCGATCTTTCAACGGCTGGAGATCAAAGAGCCTTGGCCTTGGCGGCCTTGGTGAACTTCTTGATCACCATCTCCCGCTTCAAGCGCGAGATATAGTCGATGAAGAGCACGCCGTTCAGATGGTCGATCTCGTGCTGCACGCAGGTCGCAAGCAGGCCGTCGGCCTCGGTGAGCTGCTCCTTGCCGTTGCGGTCCAGATGCTTGACAGTGACGCGCGCCGGGCGCTCCACCTCTGCATAATAATCCGGAATGGAGAGGCAGCCTTCCTCATAGACCGAACGTTCATCCGAAGACGCGACGATCTCCGGATTGATGAAGACCAGTGGCGTTTTCTCTTCGCCCTCGCGCGCGACGTCGATGACGAGCATGCGGCGGGGAACGCCGATCTGGATCGCAGCAAGGCCAATGCCCGGCGCGTCATACATGGTTTCCAGCATGTCGTCGGCGAGGCGCTGAATTTCGGTATCGATCTGCTCGATGGGCTTGGAAGCCTGGCGGAGCAGCGGATCGGGCAAAATGATGAGTGGCTTGATCGTCATGACGTTTCCCATAACGCATCTTGTTGTGCGATGGAATCGCCAAGATGGCGGTGAGACAGTGTTTTTTCAACGATGGTCATCCGGATCAGCGCAAATGACCCAGAAATTATGTTCACGTTTTGATCTGGATATTCGCGATGGTTTTGCTATGGTGCCCATAAGAACTTCACCAGCGCGCCAGGTTTCATGTCCTTCATCATCTTCGGCCAAGCCATTTCCACGGTCCAGGTTCTGACCGGCCTCGTTATCCTGCTTACGATCGCAGTCATCGTCCTTTTCGTCCGCAGCAAAGCACGGGCGGAAGACGACGCACTCGACGCCGAGCAGACGATGGCAGCATTGTTGCGGTCGCAGGCTGAGATGCAGGGGCGGCTTGCCACCATGGCAGAAGTCTTCGGCTCCAGACAGGCCGAGCTTAATCAGGCCATCGGCCAACGTCTCGACGGGATGTCGCAGCGGGTGACGGCAACGATCGGAGAGCAGACGCGCTCGACGCATGAGAATCTGCGCCGCCTGCAGGAACGGCTCGCCGTGATCGATGCCGCCCAGACCAATATCCAGACGCTGGCCAAGGATGTCGTCGGCCTGCAGGCCATTCTTTCCAACAAGCAGACGCGCGGCGCCTTCGGACAGGCGCGCATGGAAACCATCATCGCCGACGGGCTGCCGATGGGCGCCTATACGTTCCAGGCAACGCTATCCAACGGCTCGCGACCGGACTGTACCGTGCGCATGCCGAACGGTTCGCCACCGCTTGTGATCGATGCGAAATTTCCGCTGGAAGCTTGGAACGCCATTCGCAGCGCCGCCAGCCCCGAACATGGCAAGATCGCCGCGCAGCAGTTCCGGAGGGATATGGAGCTGCATATCCGCGATATCTCGGAAAAATATCTGATCCCCGGTGAGACGCAGGATACGGCCTTTCTCTTCGTGCCGTCGGAGTCGATTTTCGCTGAGATCCATGAGAATTTCGAGGCGATCGTGCAGAAGGCCCAGCGCGCGCGCATCGTCATCGTCTCACCATCGTTGCTGATGCTGTCGATCCAGGTCATCCAAGCTGTCCTGAAGGATCAGCGCATGCGCGAGCAGGCCCATGTCATCCAAAGCGAAGTCGCGCATCTGATGGACGACCTGTCACGTCTCGACGAGCGGGTGCGCAAGCTGCAGGGGCATTTCGCCATGGCGCAGAAGGATGTCGACATGATCGTCACCTCGGCCGACAAGCTGGCGAGGCGCGGCGAGCGGATAGAAGCGCTGGAATTCGAGGCGGCGAAAGAGCCTGCCAAGGTGCGCCCGGAAGAACGGCCCAAACCTGTCGACAACCGTACAAGCCAACTCAAGCTCAGGGTAGTTGACGAAGACTGATCGCTTCGGCAGTGTCGCGCCCACTCGATGTATGATCCGAAAAGACAAAGGCAGCCTTCTGGCAGGATCATGCAAGCGCAACACCCAGGGCAGGACATTGCATGATCACTATTTTCGGCTCCATCAATATGGACCTCATCGCCACCACGGATCGTTTGCCGAAGCCGGGCGAAACGGTTGCCGGCAACGGCTTCTCTACGGCCGCCGGCGGCAAGGGCGCCAACCAGGCGCTGGCCGCTCGCCGCGCCGGCGCAACGGTCCGCCTCAGCGGGGCGGTCGGCAATGATGCCTTCGCGGAACCCGCGCTTGCGTTGCTCGATACGGCAGGGACCGATCTTTCCACCGTCCGGCGGGTATCCGAAGCGACGGGCACGGCACTCATCCTCGTGGGGGGTGACGGCGAGAACATGATCGCCGTTGTGCCGGGTGCCAATGGTACGAACACCGCCGAACACGCAGAGGCCGCCGTCGCTGCTCTGAGGGCCGGCGATACGCTGATGCTTCAGCTCGAAATTCCGGTCGCGGCCGTCGAGACGGCGCTGAACGCCGCGAAGGCAAAGGGCGTGCGCACCGTGCTCAATCTGGCGCCGCTGATCCCGGAAGCTGCCCGCCTCGGCCGCCTTGCCGATATTGTCATCGCAAACGAAACCGAATTCGAGAGACTGGCCGGCCAGGACAACATGTCGGCTTCCGAGCGCGAGGCAGCCCTGGTTCGCCTACATGGTGAAACCGGCCAGACGCTGATCGTCACGCTTGGCGGCGATGGTGTCATCGCCATTCGCGACGGCGAGCTCGCGCGCGCCAAGGGTCTCGTGATCGAGCCGGTCGACACCGTCGGCGCCGGCGATACCTTCTGCGGTTATTTTGCAGCCAGCCTCGATCAAGGCCTGGATTTCCACGCCAGCCTGCGTCGGGCTGCCGTCGCCGGTTCGCTCGCCTGCTTGAAGCCTGGCGCACAGCCGTCCATTCCGGTTGCCAGTGAAGTCGCCGAAAAGCTTTAAAGCTAAAATTCCCCACGCATCGGGAAGCGCAATTAATTAAATTTTTGCGCTTCCATATCATTCTCCTCTGGCCTGGCGCTCATAGCCTTCCGGTTGCGGCAGGAATCTTAACGGCGGCTCCATGACAGGGCCATCCTGCGCCGACCTTGCATTCGGATAATGTGTATCCGACGCATCGCTTTTTCGAGGAAATGATGTTCATCTTTCGCATGAAGTCGCTTGCGGCCAAGCTCATCTTGGTCACCGGGCTGGCGATCGCACTCGTTCTGCTGGTTTCCAATTTTCTGCTGATTTCCCAGACCCGCGATCGCGTCGAGACGCTGACGATGGATCAGGCGAATACCGAGGCCAAGTCCATTTCCAACGAGATCGCCGCAAATGTCGGCGAACTGGCGAGTGCCGCCCGCTCCATGGCCGCCATCATCGGCCGCGGCCACGAGGGTCATACCTTCGACCGCAAGGGCATGATCAATATCCTCAAGGCAAATGTCGAGCAGAATGCCTTTGCCTTCGGCAGCTGGTTCTGTGAGCAGCTCGGCGCGCTGGATGGCAAGACGACCGAACTTGCCAACAACAAGGATCAGGCCGTCAACGACAAGGGCGCCTTCACGCCCTATTGGTCGAAGACCAAGGATGGCGGCATCCAGTTCTCGACCTTCGACAATGATTACAGCGCCGCCTGGTGGAAGCTTGCCGCCGACAGCGGCAAGGGCGCGATCACGCCGCCCTATCTCGCACAGGGCACGGACGTTCCCACGACCATGAGCTCGATCGCCTATCCCGTCATATCGGGCGGCAAACTGATCGGTGTCGCAGGCGTCGACATTTCTCTCGGCTCGCTTTCGACGAAGCTGCAGAAGATGCAGCCTTTCGGCACCGGCCGCGTGCTGCTGGTTTCCCAGGACAACAAGTGGCTGGTGGCACCGAGCGTCGACCTGCTGATGAAGGACTATAACGGTTCCGGCGCTGATGTGATCAAGGCGGCACTGACCACCTCTTCTTCAAGCGTCCTCAAGAACCTTTCTGAAAATGGCGGCGAAGCATTCGACCGCGTCGTCTACCCTTTCGCCGTTCCCGGCCTCAACGCCACCTGGGTCGTTCTCATCGACGTGCCGCATAGCGCAATCGCAGCACCGGTACGCGATCAGACCTATATGATGATCGTTGCCGGCATTCTCGTGCTTGCCGCCGTCATGCTCGCCCTCTACGTCGCTGTGCGCGGTTTCGTGCAGAAGCCGCTCGCCGGTCTCGTCGCAAGCGTCAATCGCCTCAGCACCGGCAATTATGCCGAACCGGTCGCCGGCCAGGCGGGTGCAGACGAAGTTGGTTCAGTCGCCAAGGCACTGGAAGGGTTCCGCTTTGCGCTTGCCGACACCAAGCGCCTCGAAGGTGAAGCCAACGACCAGCGCCTGGCTGCCGAAGGTGAACGCCGCCGCTCGGAGAGCGAACGCAACGAGAGCGTGACCCTCCAGCGCCACATCGTCAGCATTCTCGGCCATAACCTCGCCGAGCTCTCCAAGGGCAACCTCACACAGCGGATCACGGACGATTTCCCCGGCGAATATGCCCAGCTCAAGCAGGACTTCAATGCTGCGCTGGCGAGCCTTGAGGAGACGGTTCATACCGTCAATGTCAGCGTCGGCAATATCGGCAGCGGCACCGGCGAAATCAGCAACAGCGCCTCGGATCTCGCCCGCCGCACCGAACAGCAGGCGGCCAGCCTCGAAGAGACGGCGGCAGCCCTTAACGAGCTGACCGCGCAGGTCAACTCCAGCGCCGAAAACGCACGCACGGCGGCAAGCAGCGTAAATGCGGCGTCTCAGGATGCCGAGCATTCTGGCGAGATCGTGCAAAAGGCCATTTCCTCCATGCACGGCATCGAGCAATCGTCGCAGGAGGTGTCGCGCATCATCGGCGTCATCGACGAGATCGCTTTCCAGACCAATCTTCTCGCGCTCAATGCCGGTGTCGAAGCGGCGCGTGCGGGCGACGCGGGCAAGGGCTTCGCCGTTGTCGCACAGGAAGTGCGCGAGCTGGCTCAGCGCTCGGCCAATGCCGCAAAGGAGATCAAGACTTTGATCAACGCCTCGGCCGGACAGGTCAAGGAAGGCGTCGATCTGGTCGGCCGCACGGGCGATGCCCTGCACAAGATCGCCCAGCAGGTTATGGAGATCAACGGCTTGATCCGCCAGATCTCCGCTTCCGCCAGCGAGCAGGCGATCGGTCTGAAGGAAATCAACTCGGCCATGAACCAGATGGATCAAGTAACCCAGCAGAATGCCGCGATGGTAGAGGAAACCACAGCTTCGAGCGTTGCCCTTGCCGAAGAAGCCCAGTCACTTCGGACACTCGTTGCGCGCTTCCGCACCGCACGTGCCGCCCAGGAGAATGCCAGCGCATTGCGGGCGACCGCCCAGCAGATGCGGGCTCCGGTAGCCCCGCGTCGGCCGGCAGCACCCGTTAGCGCACCGGCACGCAGAGCAGTTCCGCAGACACAGGGTGCCACGGCGCTTGCCCAGGACGATTGGGAGGAATTCTGAGCTAATCCCGCTGGGGGTGAAATCAAAAGGCCGCCGGAGCGATCCGGCGGCCTTTCTCATGGAGCCTAATCAGATGCGGGCGAAGCGTTCCGTCAGTAGCGCGAAGAAGCCGTCGGCATCGACATCGCGCATGACCTTGGCGTTGCGCTCGCGGTCGGTGACGTGCCACCAGTCGACGACGGTCATGCCGACCGTCAGTTCTGACGTCACTTCGATTTCCACGTTGCATTCGCGGCCCTTGAAGAGCTCGGGCTTCAGAAGGTAGGCAATAACAGTCGGATCATGCAGCGGGCCGCCGTCCGAACCATATTTCTCGATATCGAAACGCTCGAAGAACTGCAGCATTTCGACCATGGCCTTGGCCGGCGGCGTGCCGACTGCGGCGATGCGCTCGACGCGATCCCGGCGCGTCAGCAGCTTGTGGGTGACGTCGAGCGGCATCATGACGATGGGAACGCCCGAACGGAACACCACGTCTGCCGCCTCCGGATCGACATAGATGTTGAACTCGGCGGCCGGCGTGATGTTGCCGCCCTCGAAAAAGCCGCCGCCCATCATCACGAGCTCGCGCACGCGACCAATGATGTCAGGCGCCTTCTGAAACGCCATTGCGATATTGGTCAGCGGGCCGAGCGTGCAGAGGGTCACGGCGCCTTCCGGTTCCTTACGCAGCGTATCGATGATGAAATCGACGGCGTGGCCCGGCTGCAGTTCCATCGTCGGCTCGGAAAGTTCCGGACCATCAAGGCCGGTCTTGCCATGCACATGTTCGGCCGTGACCAGCTTGCGCTTGAGCGGCGCATCAGCGCCGGCAAACACCTTGACGTCGCGACGATCGCAGAGCTCGCAGACGATGCGGGCATTCCGGCTCGTCAACCGCAGCGGCACGTTGCCGGCGACGGTGGTGATGCCAAGCACGTCGATCTCCTGACGGCTGCCGAAGGCGAGGAAGATCGCCGCGGCATCGTCCTGACCGGGGTCGGTATCGATGATGATTTTTCTAGGTTCGGTCATGTCTTCAACTTTCCTCCGGTACAGATCGACAGGCTTTGTCGCGGGTCCGGTCCGGCTTTGTCAAGCGCTCGCTCGCCATGTCACAAAACCATTTTTCACCATGGATTTCGATCTCGCAAATGCGAAGACCTCATGGCTTGCACTCGCAGGCGCGTACTCCCATATTAGGGACAACCGGGTGCTGAAGATCAGGTCCGGAACGGTCGCTTGACACCCAAGGACTTTGAGACGATGAGCCGGACGACTCCCTTTGCCAGCCCGCTGCTTCTGGGCTTCGACACTATGGAAAAGACGCTTGAGCGAATTTCCAAGGTCAGCGACGGTTACCCTCCCTACAATATCGAACGGATGCGCGCGGATCGCCTGTCGGGCGAGCCAGAACGTCTGCGCATCACGCTGGCGGTCGCCGGTTTTTCCGAAGACGAGCTTGACGTCACCACGGAAGAGAACCAGCTGCTGATCCGCGGACGCCAGACGGAACAGGGCGAGCGAGACTATCTCTACCGGGGCATCGCAGCCCGGCAGTTCCAGCGTGTTTTCGTCCTTGCCGACGGCATGCAGGTGCTCGGCGCTACGCTGAAGAACGGGCTGCTCTCCGTCGATCTCATTCGGCCGGAACCGAACCGCGTGGTAAAGAAAATTAACATTTCGGTCTCACAGTAGAACAACGGCCTAGAGCCGGATGATTTCAGGCCGAATCAACCTGAAGTCCGAATCGGCTCTAGAATCAAAGAACTAGAGCACGACGTCACCCGAAAGCCGCTCACACTTTTGGTCATCATGCTCTGGAGCCGTTGGTCCCTCATACTGGAGGTACGAGCATGTTGTTGAAAGAAGCTAACGCCCGCCTGACCCCATCCGAACTTGCCAATATCGGCACCGGCGAGGTCGCTTATATCAGAAAAATGGATTGGTCCGAAGTATCCCGCTGCTTCCCGGAAGCGCCGGATATCGATCCGGATGTCGATCTGTGGGCGCTTTTCGGCGCCGACGGCACGCCGATCCTGCTCACGGACAATCGATCCAGCACATTCTATCGTGCTGCAGAAGACGAATTGAAGACGGTCAGCCTGCACTGACTATGAGCGTCGCCCGACGGTGAAATCACCGTCCGCAAGGACCGCATCGAACCGGCCCCACCTGGCAATGCGCGCGCATGATCCAGACCGCCCAAAGCGGCGGTCCTCACGGGATGATGCGAATATTTCAATTTGAGATTCTCGCCCGTAATTGGAGCGATCAGACCCTTTTGAAGGTCAGATAGGCCGACGAGCGCCCTTCGCGGCGGGCCTTGGCCTCGTAGCGCGTGCTCGGCCAGCCCTCATAGGGCGTCAGCCAGTCGGCAGCATTCTGCGCAGTCCATTCGAAGCCACCATGCGCCTGGCAATGCTGCAGCGTCCAATTGACGTAGGTGTCAATGTCGGAGGCGAAGCAGAAGAGCGCCCCGGGCTTCAGGACGCGATGGAAGCGGGAAAGGTTCACCTGCGAAACGAAGCGGCGCTTCCAATGCTTCTTCTTCGGCCAGGGATCGGGATAGAGCAGATCGATTTGGTCCAGGCAGGCATCAGGCAACCAATCCAGCACCTGCGTCGCGTCGTCATTGTAGACACGGATGTTGCGCGCGCCAGCGTCGTCGACGCTCGCAAGCAGCTTCTGCATCGAATTGACGAAAGGTTCTACCCCGATGAAGCCGGTCTTCGGGTGCTCCCGCGCCCGGTGGATCAAATGCTCTCCACCGCCGAAACCGATCTCCAGGCGCAGACGCTCGGTCGGCACCGGGAAGAGATCGTTCAGCGGCTGCGGCGCCGGGGCGGAAAGATCGAGGATGAACTGCGGCAGCAATACTTCCAGCTTTTCGGCCTGCTGGCCGCGCAAGGCTTTACCCTTGCGGCGGCCGAAGAATGCTTCCGTCGCCCGCGACCGGCGCTCGGTATCGATCATGCGGCTTCCCGGAGCTTTACGGCTTCCTTGAGAGCCTTCACCAGGTCCGTACGCTCCCAGGAGAAGGAGCCGTCACGACCGGCCTTGCGGCCGAAGTGACCGTAAGCCGAGGTCTTGGCGTAGATCGGCTTGTTGAGGTCGAGGTGACGGCGAATGCCGGTGGGCGAAAGGTCCATGTTCTTGCGGATGGCCGCTTCGACCTGATCCTCGGTGACGTCCTTGCCCGTGCCGTGCAGGTCGACATAGATCGACAGCGGCTGGGCAACGCCGATCGCGTAGGAGAGCTGGATCGTGCAGCGATCGGCAAGACCGGCGGCAACGACGTTCTTTGCAAGGTAGCGCGCAGCATAGGCAGCGGAACGGTCGACCTTGGTCGTGTCCTTGCCCGAGAAAGCACCGCCGCCATGCGGGGCAGCGCCGCCGTAGGTATCGACGATGATCTTGCGGCCGGTGAGGCCGGCATCACCATCCGGACCGCCGATGACGAACTTGCCCGTGGGGTTGATGTACCACTTGCAGTCGGAGGCAATCTTCAGGTCGCCGAGCGCTTCGCGGATATAAGGCTCGACGACGGCGCGTACCTTCTTCGAATCCCAGCTGTCGTCGAGATGCTGGGTCGACAGCACGATCGAGGCCACTTCGGAGGGCTTGCCGTCGACATAGCGAACCGTCACCTGGCTCTTGGCGTCAGGCCCGAGCTTGGCGACTTCGCCATCGCCCTTCTTGCGGGCGGTTGCGAGCAGCTGCAGGATCTTGTGGGAATAGTAGATCGGCGCCGGCATGAGGTCAGGCGTTTCCTTGCAGGCGTAGCCGAACATGATGCCTTGGTCGCCGGCACCTTCGTCACCCTGCTGGTCAGCGGCATTGTCGACGCCCTGGGCGATATCGGCGGACTGCGAGTGCAGAAGCACATCGATGCGGGCCTTCTTCCAGTGGAAGCCGTCCTGCTCGTAGCCAATATCCTTGATGGCGCGGCGGGCGGCGGCCTTGAACTTCGAAGGATTGATGACGTCGTTGCCGTCCTTGTCCTTCTTCATCAAGCTCGGCGGAAGACGAACCTCACCGGCGATGACGACGCGGTTGGTGGTGGCAAGGGTCTCACATGCAATGCGCACGCTCCAAGGGTTCACGCCGGTCTTTGTGGCCTCGCGGTAAACCAGATCGACGATTTCATCGGAAATGCGGTCACAAACTTTATCCGGGTGACCTTCGGCAACAGACTCACTCGTAAACAGATAATTCGCGCGCATACGGGATTCCCCTCAAAGAACAAATCTCTGCTTTTGATATTCGTCTCCGGCGTGAAAAACAAGTCGCACAAGGACATAAATATATCTTTATATCCCCGCCAAAGTGATAAAATTTTGCCTTAAATAGGGGAAAGGCGGCCAAAACGGCCGCCTCTCGACTTTCTCGATCTTCGCTTGCTTTCGAAGGACTGCTTACTCAGCGTCAGCCTCGGCCGCGAGTGCCTTGACCAACTCGACAACCTTGCGTCGGACCTTGCCATCGGAAATCTTCACGAAGGCGCGGTTAAGCTGCAATCCTTCGGAAGAGGACAGAAAGTCGACGACGTAGTTGGAACTGGATGCTTCGGCCATGCCGCCGGCACCGGCTGCGTGCTCACCCGGCGCGTCCTCGAAAAAGAAGGAGACCGGGACGTTGAGGATGCTGGAGATGTTTTGGAGGCGGCTGGCGCCAACGCGATTGGTGCCTTTTTCGTATTTCTGAATCTGCTGAAACGTAATTCCGAGGCTTTCGCCGAGCTTCTCCTGGCTCATACCAAGCATCGTGCGGCGGAGGCGTATGCGGCTACCGACATGAATGTCGATGGGGTTCGGCTTCTTTTTATTCTCTATCATCATTTTACCCTAACATAGGTTGAATTCAGGACCTGCCACCCGGTACCCTTCTCCACCCCTATAACGCTACGTTGCAGCCGATGCCCCCAAGGCCTCCAGTCTACGTTCAAAAGGCGGATGTCTAGCACTATGCAATTTTAGGGTTTTTTGGTCAATTCACCCTAAAAATAAAACCCATGCGCGAAATCGCAGCGATCATACCGGCTGCAGCGATGATCAACCAAAAGTATGTTTTTCTGGCCTTATCGTCGATGCGCGAAACGGTTGCGCCACCCAGAGTAGCATCAATAAAGCCTTGCTGGTTATAATCGATACCAGAAAGCAGACGTCCGTGTGCATCAACAAATGCTGAAATACCAGTATTGGCGCTCCGAATCAGCGGCAATCCCTGCTCCACCGCTCTCACTCTTGCCTGCAGGAAATGCTGGTATGGGCCTGGCGTATCGCCAAACCAGCCGTCGTTCGTAACGTTAAGGATGGCGTTGGCCTGCCTGATTTCCGGGGTCATCTCGTTCGGAAAAATGATCTCGTAACAGATCAGCGGATAGAATTTCAGGCCATCCGGCATGCTCAGCAATTCCCGTTTGGCGGCCGCTGAAAACCCTCCCGGCAGTTCGATGACATTTTCGATGCCGAGATAGCCGAGGATATGTTCGAAGGGGACGTATTCTCCGAAAGGAACCAGATGGGTCTTGTCGGAGGCCCCGATGATCTGACCTCGCCCATCGATGACGTAAATGGAGTTGTAATAGCGCGGATCCACGCCGGGTCCCATATCTTCGATGCGGACGGCGCCGGTAATCAGGATCTGGTCGTCATCGAGCTGATCGGCGATGCGGGCGAGCGCGTCGCGATTGTCGGTGAGGATGAAGGGCACGGCCGTTTCCGGCCAGACGATGATGTCAGGCCGCTTGCCGCCATTGGCAGGCGGCTGCACCGAAAGTGCCAGGTGCCTGTCGAAGATGGCGGCACGATCGGCGGCGGTGTCCATCTTGGTTTCCTGGTCGATGGAGGGTTGGACGATGCGCACGACAGGCGCCGTCTTCACACCTGCCAATGGCGCCTCCGGCTGGCTCAGTGCATAATAGCCATAGCCGAAATGGGCTGAAACGATGAGAACGGCAAGCCCAAGTCCCGGCACCCGGCCCTGGCGCGTGCCGAGCAATGCCGGTGCCGCGAAGACGAAGACGGCAAGCACGGTGACCCCGAGCACCCCGATCACATGCGCCGACTGCATCATCAGCGGAATGGGCATGGCGCCATAGCCAATGGCATTCCAGGGAAAGCCGGTGAAAAGAAAGCTGCGCAGCCATTCGAGAATGCCGAAGCTGAAGGCAAGCGCGGCGATGCGTCCCATGCCATCGGACCACAGGATGCGGGCAAGCATGGTCGCGACACCGTAGAAGACCGCCAGGAAGGCGGGAAGACCGAGGATCGCGAGCGGCAAGGCCCAGGCGAACTCGTCGGCATCGATCAGCAGCGCGTGGCCGAGCCACCAGAGGCCGGCGACAAAATAACCGAAGCCGAACAGCCAACCGGTGAAGAAAGCCGGCCATAGACGCCCGAGCAGACCGCTATCCGGGCCGGCGGCAACGCCATCCAGCAGCCAGACCAGCAGCGTGAAAGAAATGAACATCGCCGCGAAGAAGCCGAAGGGCGGCAGCGCCAGCACCCCGATGGCTCCAGCAAGGATTGCAAGCAACGCACGTTTGAAACCCCAGACGAGGATCACCTTGCCCGAAAGCCATTCCATGCGCCAGCTCCGTCCAATCGCGAATCAACTGGCGGCAGTCTTTCAAAAAAGCAGCGATTTGTCCCGCTGAAGCGCCATTTATTGGCTGGCGGCATTGCGTTCGGTTGGCATTTCCTCGGCGATCGCTTCGTGGGCCAGCAAGCCGCGTTCAGACGTTCCCGCTTCGCCCTCGAGCTTTGCTGGACGACGCCGGACGGCATGACGCTTGCGTGTGATGCGCACCCGTTTGATGCGGCGCGGATCGGCATCGAGAATATGAAACTCGAAGCCCGGAAGCGCCTGCACCACCTCACCGCGCACCGGAATGCGTCCGAGCGCGGAGAAGATCAGACCACCAAGCGTATCCACCTCGTCCACCTGCTCGGCGATATCGAAATCAGGACCGATCGCAGCGGCGATCTCCTCCAGCTCGACACGGGCGTCGGCGACGAAGACGTCCTCGGAGACGCGCTTGAACATGACTTCTTCATCATCATGCTCGTCGTCGATATCGCCAACGACCATCTCGACGATGTCCTCATGCGAGGCCAGACCGTCCGTGCCGCCATATTCGTCGATGACGAGGGCCATCTGCGTGCGGTTGACCTGCATGCGGCGCAGCAAGTCGGAGGCGAGCATCGAGGGCGGCACGAAGAGGATCTTGCGGATGATGCCGGCCTCAGCCAGCGTCTTCTGCAGATCGACGCGCGAAAGATCGAAATTTGGCTTGGCGGACCGCACCGGCTTTTCGGCCGCAGGTGCTGCCGTTGCGGCGGCCGCCGTCTTAGCACTGCCACTGCGGCGCTTGTTGCGAGCCTGCTTGGCAACATAGGACAGCAGGTCGCGGATATGCACCATGCCACGCGGATCATCCAGCGTATCGGCATAGACGGGCATGCGTGAACGGCCGCTTTCCTCGAAGAGGATCATCAGCTCGCCGATGGTGATATTCTGGTCCACGGCCTCGATATCGGCGCGCGGCACCATGACATCCTCGACGCGCACCTCGCGGAAGCGCAGGATATTGTGCAGCATCGCCCGCTCGTCCGCGGAGAAGGCGTCGTCGCCGGCCGCGTTGGTCATCAGCGCGTCGGCAAGATCCTCGCGCAACCGGGCGGAATCCTGTGCCGGGCGCAAAATGCGCGCGGCACGTGCCCAAAAGGAAGAGTGGGATCGCTTGCCGTTGCTACTACTGCCTACCTCGTCGGAGGAGGCCGCATCGGCTCCGTCTTTGGCCTCGGGGGCCGATCTCGTCGTAAAGTCGCTCATTGTTCCTGGTCAGACAGGGTTCAGATCAAATGGGGTCTTGTCCCGCATAGGGATCAGATAGGCCAAGACTAGCCAAAATGCGAGTCTCCAGCCCCTCCATTCTTTCGGCTTCGCTATTATTCATATGGTCGTAGCCGAAGAGATGCAAGAAACCATGCACCATCAAATGCGTGAGATGGTCGTCAAAACTCTTTTCGAGCTCCACCGCCTCACGCTCCACCGTTTCCCTGGCGATGATGATATCGCCCAGCATGGGGCCGGGCGTGCCACCGGGTTCAAGCGGAAAAGCTGGAAAGGAAAGAACGTTCGTCGCCTTGTCCTGAGAGCGCCATTCCGCATTGATCTCGCGGATCGAGGCATCGTCGGTGAAAACCAGCGACAATTCGGGCGCCATTTTTGGAAATGGCTGCTTCTCGTTTTTCTTGAGATAATTTGCAGCTTCGCCCAGCACGCGCTCGGCAAGCGACTGCAATATTTCTTCGGAGGGCCAATCGCCCTCCTCCACGCTGATCTGTATGTCGAGTTCGGCCATGAGCTTTCGGGCCGCAGATCAAATCTGCGGATCGCTTTCCTCTGCCTTTGCAGCATAGGTGGAATCGTAGGCCCTAACGATGCGCGCCACCAGCGGATGACGGACAACGTCCGTATCCTTGAAGCGGACGATGGTGATGCCCTCGACGCCATTCAGCAGCTCTAGCGCCTCCACCAGGCCGGACTTGACGCCGCGCGGCAAGTCGATCTGGCTTGGGTCGCCCGTCACGATCATCCGCGAATTTTCGCCGAGACGCGTCAGGAACATTTTCATCTGCATGGATGTCGTGTTCTGCGCTTCGTCGAGGATGACGGCGGCATTGGCAAGCGTGCGGCCACGCATGAAAGCGAGCGGCGCGATCTCGATGACGCCTGCCGTTATGGCACGTTCGACCTTGTCGCCAGGCATCATGTCGTAAAGCGCGTCATAGAGCGGGCGTAGATAGGGATCGACCTTTTCCTTCATGTCGCCGGGCAGGAAGCCGAGACGCTCGCCGGCTTCGACGGCCGGGCGCGACAGGATGATCTTTTCCACCGCACCGCGCTCCAGGAGCTGGGCAGCATGCGCGACGGCGAGATAGGTCTTGCCGGTACCGGCAGGGCCGACACCGAGGACGAGCTCGGAGCGCTCCAGTGCCCGCATATAGGCATCCTGCGTCGGCGTGCGCGCAATGATCGTCTTCTTGCGCGTCGAAATCTGCGCCATCGTCAACTTGGCTTTTCTCTCCATGGTCGGCAGCGTCAATTGATCGTCGGCGGCAACCGCCATGCGGATTGCCCCTTCCACATCGGAACGCTCTACATTGCCGCCTTTTTGCAGCTTGTCATAGAGGTAATCGAGCGTGCGGCGCGCCTGATTGGTGGCCAGCACATCGCCTGTTATGACGACGGAATTGCCGCGAGCGCGCGCGTCTATGCCGAGGCGCTCCTCCAGAAGCTTCAGATTCTGATCGAACTGCCCGAAAAGTTCGCTGGCGAACCGATTGTTTTCGAACGTCAGGGTGAAGTGATTGGCGTCGCTCGCGATGCGGGGCTGGCGCGATGAAGAAGAAACCAATTCCTGTCCGTTCAAGCGGTGCGGCTCCTTTGGTCCGTCCGGAACCTAGAGCAATTCAGCGAAAAGGCTGTTGGTGCTGGTTCCGGTGATTCGTACGTTTATAATGTCACCGATTTGCGATGCTTTTGCATCAACATTCACAGATTGCAGCCAAGGGGAGCGTCCAATCAACTGGCCCGGCATCCGGCCCGGCTTTTCCAGAAGGATATCCACTGTTTTGCCGACGCAAGCCTCCGCAAACGCATGCTGCTGCCGCAGGAGCAACGCCTGCAATCGCTCCAGCCGCTCGGTCTTGACCTCTTCGGGCACCTGATCCTTCAGCTCCGCACCGGGCGTGCCCGGCCGCGTCGAATATTTGAACGAGAAGGCCTGGGCATAATTCACCTCCTCGATGAGCTTCAGTGTATCCTCAAAATCCTGGTCTGTCTCCCCCGGGAAGCCGACGATAAAGTCACCAGAAAGGGCGATATCCGGGCGTGCAGTACGGATCTTCTCGATAAGCGTCAGATATTCAGCCGCCGTATGTCGCCGGTTCATCGCCTTCAGGATGCGATCCGAGCCGGCCTGAACCGGAAGATGCAGATAGGGCATCAGCGTCCGCAGGTCGCGATGTGCGCCGATCAGGCGATCGTCCATGTCGCGCGGGTGGCTGGTCGTGTAGCGCAGGCGCGCGAGACCAGGGATTTCCGCCAGGCGATAGAGGAGGTCGCCGAGGCTCCAAGCTTCGCCTTTCGGGCCGATGCCGTGCCATGCATTGACGTTCTGGCCGAGCAGCGTGATCTCGCGAACGCCGCCATCCACCAGCTTCTCGGCCTCCTCGACGACTTGGGAGACCGGGCGGGAGACTTCGGAGCCGCGCGTATAGGGCACGACGCAGAAGGTGCAGAACTTGTCGCAGCCTTCCTGCACCGTCAGGAAGGCAGTGACGCCGCGGGCACGGATCTTCGCCTTCTCTGCGATCGGCAGGTGTTCGAACTTGTCCTCGATCGCATATTCCGTGTCGACGACGCGCTGGCCTTCCTTGGCGCGACGCAGCGCGTCCGGCAGGCGATGATAGGTCTGCGGGCCGATGACGACATCGACGGCAGGCGCGCGGCGAAGAATCTCCTCGCCTTCCGCCTGGGCAACGCAGCCGGTAACGCCAATCATCATCTCACGGCCGTCGGCGGCTTTGCGCTTCTTCATCTCACGCAGGCGGCCAAGCGCGGAATAGACCTTTTCGGCCGCCTTCTCACGGATATGGCAGGTATTCAAAAGGACGAGATCGGCCTCTTCCATGTCCTCGGTCGGCTCGTAGCCGTCACGGGCAAGCGCATCGCTCATCCGCATGGAATCATACACGTTCATCTGGCAGCCGTAGGTCTTGATGAAGACCTTGCGGCTGTTGGAGCCATCGCGGGGGCCGAGCTGCAGAGCGTCGGTCGCCGGGGCGTCGAGGGTCAGGCTGTCCTTGGTCATGGGCCGCTATGTAGTGGCTTTTGCCTTCGGAGAAAATGGAAAAGTTGGAATCACCTGGAAATCAGACGATCTCGCGCCCGAGCAGGCGGCTGGCAAGCATATTGCGGATCCGCTTGGCGATAGTGGCGCTGACTTCCTTGCGATTGGTACCGGCGCGATAATCCACAGCCTCGCCGAAACAGACGTCAACATCGATGGCGCCGCACTGGATAATGCCCTTCAGGTGCGGCACAAGCTCGATATCACCAGGCCATGCCGTTAGCGGGCGATAATAGCGGCCCATCGGCGTTCCATGGACGCGGGTATAGGCGACCGCGACCGGCTGGACATGCACGACAGCATCCGGCGCCTTCGGCAGGGCGGCGGCGGCAGCGCCGAACAGCGATGACTTGACTTGAAGCAGCCGATTGCCATCCGAAGTCGTACCTTCGGGGAAAAGCACCATGATCTCGCCATCGGCCATGCGGTCTGCAATCTCGTTCACTTGATCGCCCGTCTTGCGCTTCTGTTCGCGCTCGACGAAGACGCTCTTCTGCCACCGGGCGAATTGACCAAAGATCGGCCAGTCCCGCACTTCCGACTTGGCGATGAAAGAGACATCGGCGATTGCCGAAAGTACGAGAATATCGAGCCAGGACGAGTGGTTGGACGCCAGCATCAGAGGCCGGCTCGTCTCCATCTTGCCGACCACGTGGATGCGCACGCCAAGCCAATAGCAGACGATGCGATGCCAATAGCGCGGCAGATAGCGCCGAAGCTTCCAGTCAAAGCGCAGGCAGAGGATCTGCAGCGGCAGCATCACCGCGCTGACGACGCCAATGACCACGGCGGCACAGCCGATGCGCAGCCAGGTCATCAAATCGTTCGCTCCTGCATGAAAGCCTTCACGTCAACCTTCGTCCTTCTTCAGCGGGATGCCGTAAAGCTCCAGCCGGTGGTCGACGAGTTTGAAGCCATGTTCACGGGCAATGCGTTCCTGCAAAGCCTCGATCTCCGGCGAATGGAATTCGATTACCGCGCCGCTTTTCAGGTCGATCAGGTGATCGTGATGTTCCTCCGGCACGGTCTCGTAGCGGGAGCGGCCATCGCGAAAATCGTGGCGGGCAAGAAGGCCGGCATCCTCGAACAACTTTACCGTGCGATAGACCGTGGAAATCGAGATTTTCGCATCCACCTCCACCGAGCGTCGATAGAGCTCCTCGACATCCGGGTGATCCTCGGAACTCTCGATGATGCGCGCAATGACCCGGCGTTGGTCCGTCATGCGCATGCCACGCTCGGCGCAAAGCTCCTCCAGGGATTTTACGGCATCATCCATCGATTGCTGTCTTCGGTCTGTTGGGACTGCGACAAGGGACTAGCGAAGAACGCGGCGCATGACAAGCGCCGTCGACCTCTGGCCGTTTTCGCCGACATAGTAAGCCTTGCGCTCACCGACGGTTTCGAAACCGAGTTTGCGATAAAGGCCGAGGGCCGGCAGATTGCTGCCGTCGACTTCGAGAAACATGGTTTCGCCGCCGCGATTGCGGGTTTCACGCAAAGCCGCTTGCATGAGGCGCCAGCCAAGGCCGGAGCGTCCGAGTTTGGCGTTGACGGCGATTGTCAGGATTTCGCCCTCGCCCGCCACATGCCGAGCCAGCACGAAGCCTGGAAGCGCCTTTTTGAGGATGGCGTTGGTCTGGCGGGCAACGAAGCCGAAGGTGGCCTCCTGCGAAAGGAGACCCTGAAATTCAGTCTCGTCCCAAACCCGCGGGAAGCGTTCGCCATGCAGGAGCGCCACTTCGGCGCAATCCTTCAGTTCCATCGGGACGATTTCGTATTCGGCTTTCAAGGTCAGATAAGATTCGAGCATGTCTATTGCCTGGCAACTGCGTATCCGGCCTGCGGTCTGGCATCGGGTCCGCGAAGATAAAGCGGCTTCGGCTTTTCGCCGGCAGGCTTGCCAGCGCCCAGCCGGGCGATGATGGCAATCGGAAATGCGTCTGGCCGCTCCGCAGGCGGCGCGTCGCTCAACCGGGCGACAGCCGTTCCGGTGACGACCCCGTCGAATGCGCCGGCGATTGCCCGCGCTTCGTCGATCGTCACGGCCCGAGCCTCGTCCAGCGGGTTGCCATCGGCACCGAAGCTCTGGAGATAGATCTCCTCGCGCTTGGCATCGATGGCAGCCAGAACCGACTTGCCCGGATTCTGTGCCCTGGCGGTCGCGGCCATGACCTCGAGGGTCGTGATGCCGACTGCTGGAACATTGAGGGAAAGCGCAAATCCACGTGCGGCTGCAACGCCGATGCGGATGCCGGTAAAGGAACCGGGGCCGACGGTCACCACGACACGTTCGATCGCCGAAAGCGCTACGCCGGCTTTCGCCAGCGCTCCGTCGACAACGTGCATCAAATGCTCGGCATGCCCCCGTCCGATCGTTTCCGTGACCTCCCCCATCACAGAATCACTGCCGCTATCATACACAGCGGCAGCGCAATCCACACCTGCCGTGTCGAGCGCCAGTACGATCATGTCAAATTTTCCGAAAAGCCTGAATATTAAACGGCTTCGACTTCCTGAACTTCGGGCACGAAATGGCGCAGCAGGTTCTGCACGCCGTGCTTCAGCGTCGCCGTCGAGGACGGGCAGCCGGCGCAGGAACCCTTCATGTTGAGATAGACCTTGCCGTCACGGAAGCCGCGGAAGGTGATGTCGCCGCCATCCTGGGCAACGGCAGGACGAACACGCGTCTCCAGCAGCTCCTTGATGGTCAGCACGATCGATTCATCGCCTTCATCGAAGAATTCGCCGCCGGCATCCTGCACTTCGGAGAGAACCGACGCCGAGCCCATGACCGGCTTGCCGGACATGAAATGCTCCAGGATCGAACCGAGGATAGCCGGCTTCAGATGTTGCCACTCTTGATTTTCCTTGGAAACGGAAATGAAGTCGTAGCCGAAGTAAACGCCGATGACGCCCGGGATTTCGAAGAGGCGGGCAGCCAGCGGCGAAGCTTCGGCTTCCTCGGCGCTACGGAACTCGGCCGTGCCGCTTTCCATCACCACTTTGCCCGGCAGGAACTTGAGGGTCGCGGGGTTCGGCGTCGCTTCGGTCTGAATGAACATCTTGATCTCCATGCGGCGGGCGAAAACCCTGTCCCGACTTTAGAATATTTCAAAAGAAGATAGGCCTTTTGGCCATTCTATTCAAGAGAATGTTTCTCAAGAAATGGCGTCGATCCATCAGCTCAGCGCGTCGATTTCCTCGTTACTCAGCGTGTCTGGAAGCACCGTCACCGGGATCGGAAAGGCAGCTGCGCGACCGGCGATCGACGACACCAGCGGGCCGGGACCTTCCTTGGCGGAACCGGCGGCAAGCACGAGAAGAGCGATATCCCGGTCATCCTCGATGACGGCATTGATCTGCTCGGCGGCAGCGCCCTCGCGGATGACGATTTCCGCATCGATGCCGATGTTTTCGCGCACGGCCTGCGCCGCCTTTGCGGTTGCTGCCTCAGCCTCCTCGCGCGCTTCCGCCCGCATGATCTCCTCGACGCCAAGCCATTGCTGGAAGTCGCCCTCGGGAATTACATAGAGCAGAACGAGGCCGCCATTGGAGTTCTTGGCGCGCCGGCCGGCATAATGGACGGCACGCTGGCATTCTGGGGTGCCGTCGATGACCGCCATGAACTTGCGGCGATGACCTTCGAGCCGTGAGAGACGTTTTGAAACCATGCGGCGATTCTGACACCCGAAGACGACGTTTTGCAAGCCCCCGATTCAGGCGGCGGCCTG
Source organism: Rhizobium sp. BK491 (assembly GCF_014194925.1). NCBI lineage: Bacteria > Pseudomonadati > Pseudomonadota > Alphaproteobacteria > Hyphomicrobiales > Rhizobiaceae > Rhizobium > Rhizobium sp. BK491. The sequence continues at coordinate 325,780 of NZ_JACIAR010000002.1, read as the reverse complement.
CATGCCGATATCAATAGAGAAAGCCGATAATATCGCGAACCTGCTTCATGGTCACATCAGCGCGAGCGCGGGCGCGGGCGCCGCCATCGCGCAGCACGGCGTCGATATGGCCGGGATCGGCCATCAGGCGGCGCATTTCCGTCGTGATCGGCGAGAGCACATGTACGGCGAGATCGACCAGCGCCGGCTTGAAGACGGAGAACTGCTGGCCGCCGAATTCGGAGAGAACCTCCGCCTTCGACTTGTCGGCAAGGGCTGCGTAGATGCCCACCAGATTGTCGGCTTCCGGACGACCGGCGAGACCGGCGATTTCGCTCGGCAAGCCATCCGGATCTGTCTTGGCCTTGCGGATTTTCTTGGAGATGTTTTCCTCATCATCGAGCAGGTTGATGCGTGAGAGGTCCGAGGCGTCGGATTTCGACATCTTCTTCGTGCCGTCACGTAGCGACATGACGCGCGGCGCCGGGCCATCGATCAGGGGCTCGACCATAGGAAAATAGGCATGCACCGGCTCGTCGCCGACTGATATGTCAATGCCGTATCCCGTACGGCGAATATGCTCCATGTAGTCCAGATTGAACTTCATCGCGATGTCGCGGGTCAGCTCCAGATGCTGCTTCTGGTCGTCGCCGACCGGAACATGAGTGGCGCGATAGAGCAGAATGTCGGCGGCCATCAGGCTCGGATAGGCATAAAGACCGAGCGAGGCCTGCTCGCGATCCTTGCCGGCCTTGTCCTTGAACTGCGTCATGCGGTTCATCCAGCCGATACGGGCGACGCAGTTGAAGATCCAGGCAAGCTCGGCATGGCCGGGCACGGCCGACTGATTGAAGACGATATGCTTTTCCGGGTCGATGCCGGCGGCAAGGAAGGCCGCGGTGATCGAGCGCGTCTGGTTCGGCATGTCCTCATGCACGAGCTGAGCGGTCAGCGCATGCATGTCGACGACGCAATAGATGCAGTCGTTGTTGGCCTGCAGGGCCACGAACTTGCGGATCGCGCCAAGATAGTTACCGAGGTGGAGGTTGCCGGTCGGCTGAACGCCGGAGAATACGAGCGGCTTGAATTCGGTCATGTCGTCCTCAAAAGGCTTGTGGAGGGCCTGGGCGAGCTCACACTCGACCCCTGGTTTCGAGCGGCTTATGCACGCGGGATCGGCGGGGATCAAGAGGCCATGTGACAGAGTTTCACGAAGAATGCTGGATCAGGTCCCAGGTGTTGCCATAGGGATCGGCGAAGACGGCCACCGTGCCATAGACCTCATGGCGCGGCTCCTCCAGAAAACGCACGCCCTTTGCCTTCATCGCGGCATGATCGCGGGCGAAATCATCGGTCTTGAGAAAGAAGCCGACGCGGCCACCGGTCTGATTGCCGATCGCTGCGCGCTGGCTGTCGCTGGCGGCTTGAGCGAGCAATAGCGCGGCGCCCTCGGTGCCTTTCGGCCTGACGACAACCCAGCGCTTACCTTCCGGCTGCACCTCGTCAGCCAAGCACTCGAAGCCAAGGGCATCGCAATAGAAGGCTTTGGCACAGTCGTAATCATCGATGACGAGGGCGACGAGAAAGAGGGATTGGGACATGAGAAAGCTCCTTTCCGGCAAAATCGTTCTCTCACCCCAATTGCTGGAAGGATCGGGGTAAAGGAGTTTGATTACTCGCCATTCACGACTTCCGCGTCCGAAGTGGGCTTCGCCCGCTTGCGCTTCAAATTGCGGCGTACCATGCCCAAATCCACGCCGCCGATCAGGAAGGCCACAATGAAATAAACGGCCATCGCAATCAATATGAGCAGGCCCAGGACGCCGGTCTTGGTGAGCAGCGTCGCGCCGGACCCCAGAAGCGGCTCCCACCGATGAGACAAATATACGATGACGCCGCCCATGACGGCGGAGGAGACGAGCAGCATGACGGTGCGGCGCACCAGCGACCATTCCCAGACAAGATGCCCGCGGCGATAGAGCGTAACGAAGAGCTGCACAGCGTTCAGCCATCCGGCAACCGCCTCGGCGAGCGCAATGCCGCGTTCGGCCAGCACCGGGAAAAGCAGGATGGACAGCGCCGAATTGACGGCGACGGCGACCGCCGTGTAGCGCATCGGCGATTTCGTATCTTCGCGGGCATAAAAGCCGGGCTGCAAGGCCTTGATCAGAACGAAAGCCGGCAGGCCCAGGCCGAAGATGGCAAGGATGGAGCCGACCAGCGTTGTATTGTTCGCGTTAAAGGCGCCGCGCTCGTAAAGCACGCGGATGATGTCGTCGGAGAGCAGCCATAGGGCGACAGCGGCCGGCAGCGTCAGGAACAGCACGAATTCGATCGAGCGGTTCTGGATATTGGCGGCTTCCTTGATATGGCCCGACTTCAGCGAACGCGCCAATTCCGGCAGAAGCACGATTCCGACCGCGACGCCGACGACGCCGAGCGGAAGCTGGTAGATGCGGTCTGCATATTGCAGGGCGGCGATCGCGCCTTCCTTGCCCGAGGCAATTGCCTGGCCGATCACAAGATTGATCTGAGTGACGCCGCCGGTGATGGCCGCTGGAATCGCAAGCAGCAGGAGCCGCTTGACATTGGGCGTGAAGCGCGGAAAGCGCAGGCCGATACTGATGCCCGCATGACGCACGCCGATATAGACGACGGCCAGCTGCAGCACGCCTGCCACCAGTACCGACCAGGACAGGTACCAGGCGGTGGTCAGCGGGTCGGCGCCGAAATAGATCGCGTAGAACAGCGCGCTGATCATCACCAGGTTGAGGAAGATCGGAGCCACGGCCGCGGCGAAGAAATGATGCAGCGAATTCAGCATGCCGCTCATCATCGCCGTCAGCGACATCGACATGAGATAGGGGAACATCACGGCCGCCAACCGGACCGTCAGGTCGAATTTCTCAGCATCGTCGGCAAAACCAGGCGCGATGACCCAGCGCACCAGAAGCGGCATGGCCAGTTCCATGACGATGGTGATCATCAGGAGGACCGAGAAGAGAACGCCGAAGACTTCTTCCGAGAAGCGCTTGGCGCCCTCGATGCCGTGCGCCTCGATCTCCTTTGCAAAGAGCGGCACGAAGGCGGCGTTGAAGGCACCTTCGGCAAATAGCCGGCGGAAGAGGTTCGGAAAGCGGAAGGCGGCGTAGAAGACGTCTGCCATCGGCCCCGTGCCGAGGGCGGCTGCCATCAAGGTTTCGCGGGCGAAGCCGAAGATGCGGCTGCCGAGCGTCGCGCCACCGACGGTGATGAATTTCTTGACTAGGCTCATGCGGCTGAACCGGCTTTCTTCTCGGTGTCTGACTTTTCGACGGCGACGCCGCGCGTGGCGGCGGGCGCGATGATGCCGGAGGGCATGCGCTCGCGCATTTCATCCTCCTCGCCGGCCATGACGGCTTTCAGGCGGGCGGTGATATAGGCCCGCCTGTTCTCGTTGGAAATCTTCTGGCCCACCAGGTCGGCGACATAGAAGGTATCGATGACCTTCTCGCCGAAAGTGGTGATGCGGGCAGACTGGATATCGAGCGACAGGTCCGAAAGAACGGCCGTGATTTCCGACAGCAGGCCGGGGCGGTCGAGGCATTCGACCTCGATGACCGTGAATTTGTTGGAGAGGCTATTGGTGATGATGACAGACGGTGGGATGACGAAAGCCTTGTTCTTGCGGCGGTTCTTCGTCCGCGTTGCGATGACCTCCGGCAGCCGTTTGCGGCCGGCCAGCACATCCTCGATCATCTTGCCGATGGTGGCGGCACGACGCAGTTCGTCGGCGTCGTCGGGAAATTCGCGGCTGACATGGATGGTGTCGAGCGCGCGGCCATCCGATGTCGTGAAGATTTGCGCATCGGCAATATTGGCCCCGGCCGCGGCACAGGCGCCGGCGATCACGGTCAAAAGACGCGGATGGTCGGGCGAGAGCACGGTGATCTCGGTGATCGCGTGGAAGCTGTCGGTGCGCACCATGGTGGCGAGGACCTTGCCCGCCTTGTCGGATTCACGCATGAACTGCGTATGGCGGATCTGATCTTCCAGCGGCACGGACAGCAGATAGGGCTGATAGTGCAGCTTGACGTAGGCCTTGCGCTCCTTCTGGCTCCAATCGGCAAGTGCGTGTTCCAGCGCTTCGGCGGCAGCCTCCGCCCGTTCCTTGCGCGACACTTCGGAGAACCCGCCTGACAGCAGCAGCTCGGTTTCATAATAAAGCGTGCGCAGCAGCTGACCCTTCCAGCCGTTCCAGACGCCAGGGCCGACGGCGCGGATGTCGCAGACGGTCAGGATCAGCAGCATCTTCAGCCGGTCGAGCGACTGCACCCGGTCGGCAAAATCGATGATGGTCTTGCGGTCGGTCAAGTCGCGCGTCTGGGCGACCATCGACATGGTCAGGTGTTCCGCGATCAGCCAGACCACCAGCTCCGTCTGCTTCGGCGAAAGGCCGAAGCGCGGGCAGAGCTTGCGAGCAACTGCGGCACCGGCTTCCGAGTGGTCTTCCTCGCGGCCCTTGGCGATATCGTGCAACAGGACGGCGACGTAGAGCGCATCGCGATCCTCGATATTGGGCATCAGCTTGTTGGTGAGCGGATGAATATCCTCGGCCTTGCCCTTGTCGATCTCCGACAGCACCTCGACGGCGCGGATCAGATGCTCGTCCACCGTATAGTGGTGATACATGTTGAACTGCATCATCGAGACGATCTTGCCGAATTCCGGAATGAAGCGGCCAAGCACGCCGGCCTCGTTCATGCGGCGCAGGATCAGCGCTGGATCGCGCTTCGAGGTAAGGATGGAAAGGAAAAGCCGGTTCGCCTCCTCGTTTTCGCGCAGATCGTTGTCGATCAGGCTCAGCGAGCGGGTGACACGCTTCAACGCATCCGGATGGAATTCGAGGCCGTTGATGTCGGCCACGAAGAAGAGCCGGATGAGACTGACCGGATCGCGCTTGAAGACATCGGGATTGGCAAGCGCGATGCGGCCGCGATCCTCGACGAACTCGACAGTGCCGGGGATCTTGCGCGAACGGTTGGCAAAGCGGCTGATGACGCCGGTGAGGCCCGGAGTTGCCTTCGCCTGCTGGTCCTCCAATGCGGCGCAGAGGATGCGGGTGAGATCGCCGACATCCTTGGCGACAAGGAAATAGTGCTTCATGAACCGCTCGACGGCCGAAAGGCCCGGGCGGGCGTTATAGTCGAGGGCTGCGGCGATATCGCGCTGGATATCGAAGGAAAGCCGCTCCTCCGCCTTGCCGGTCAGGAAATGCATGTGGCAGCGCACGGCCCAGAGGAAATCCTCGGCCTTCTCGAAGAGACGATATTCCTGCTTCGAGAGCACGCCGAGCTTCACCAGCTCGGCGGGATCTCGTACGTGATAATAATATTTCGAGATCCAGAACAGCGTGTGCAGGTCGCGCAGGCCACCCTTGCCTTCCTTGACGTTCGGCTCGACCAGATAGCGGGTGTCGCCGGCCTTGCGGTGGCGCTCGTCGCGTTCGGCGAGCTTGGCGGCGATGAATTCCGGGCCGGTATTGGTGACGATTTCCTTGTCGAAGCGCGCCTGCAGCTCGCGCTCCAGCGCGACATTGCCGCAGATATAGCGGGTTTCGAGGATGGCGGTGCGCACCGTCATGTCGGACTTGGCCTCGCGGATGCACTCCTCGACCGTGCGCGTGGCGTGGCCAACTTTGAAGCCCATGTCCCAAAGCATATAGAGAATGAATTCGACCGCCTTGTGCGTCTCGCTCGCCGGCTTTGGCTGGAAAAGGAAGAGAAGGTCGATATCGGAGCCCGGCGCCAGCGTATCGCGGCCATAACCGCCGACGGCGGTGACGGAAAATGCGCCTGCCTGCTTCGGATAGACGTGGCGGACGGTGAAATCGTAGATGACGGTGATGACCTGGTCCTGCAGCCAGGAAATCCGGTGCGCGCAATTGAGCCCGCTGCCGTCGGCCATCAGCAATCGCCGTGCCTCTTCCCGTCCATCCTGGCTTGCCTTTTTCAACAGCGCCAGCAGCGCGGAGCGCTCATCGTTCTTATCCAGGCCGCGTTTGGCGAGGGCCTCGCACTCCGCCTTCAGCGCGGATACATCGAGAATGGTCGAAAAATCAATATGATGCGTTTCCATGCTCTGCCGATCGGCTTTCTCTTCGCTGACCGCGGCCCGTTGCCGGCGCGCCTGTCTTTTCGTCTGCATGCGCTATAGCCTCTTTGACCCGCGATTAACACAGGCATTCTGGGCCTGGTCTTTCCATGATTTCTACCGGGCCAAAGTTGACGAAGCGTGACGGCGATCGACGCAGAAGCCGGCGGTTTTAGGGCCTTGCCGGCTCGATCGCCCGTCTGAGCTCGTTCAAGCTATATAATATGTTTCGCGACTGGGCGCCGATCTGCGTCACCATTTCGCGCTCGCATTCCCAATAACCGGCCTTGGCGATCTTCGAGCAAATATCGGAAATGCGGCTGCAGGACAGCGTAATATCGAGCAGGCCTCGATCGGAGTCACAATCCGGGGGCTCTCCCTCGCCGCAAATCTTGCCGCGCGCAGCGATCGGAGAGAAGCGCTCACCCAGAATGCGGACTTCGGCGAGAAGAACTTCGAGATACATCATATTGCCCTTGGAATATCGCCTGTGGTCAGCTGCTTCTAGTAAGCGTTTTCTTCAGTTCATAGAGCACGTCCAGAGCGGCGCGCGGCGTCAGATCGTCAAGATCCAGCGCTTTAAGCCTCTCCTCGACCTTGGACGGCTCGCGCCGGCCAACTGCCTCCTCCCGGCGGACGGCCACTTGGAAGAGAGGCAGATCATCGATGAGCTGGCTTGCCGGATTCTTGCGGTCGGCGTCTTCGAGGCGCGTCAGGACATCGCGCGCACGCGCCACCACGGAGGCCGGAAGGCCGGCGAGGCGCGCCACCTGAATGCCATAGGAGCGATCGGCAGCCCCCGGCCCGACCTCATGCAGGAAAATGACGTCGCCATCCCATTCCTTGACGCGCATGGTGGCGTTGGAGAGCCGACCGAGCTTTTCCGACAGCACCGTCAACTCGTGGAAATGCGTGGCGAAAAGGCCGCGGCATCGATTGGCCTCGTGCAGATGCTCGACGGCTGCCCAGGCGATCGAAAGGCCGTCGAAGGTCGCGGTACCACGGCCGATTTCGTCGAGGATGACGAGCGAACGTTCCGTCGCCTGATTGAGGATTGCCGCCGTCTCGACCATCTCGACCATGAAGGTCGAACGGCCGCGGGCCAGATCGTCGGAAGCGCCGACGCGCGAGAACAGCCGATCGACGATGCCGATATGGGCGGAAGCGGCCGGCACGAAAGAGCCCATCTGCGCGAGAATGGCGATCAAAGCATTCTGACGCAGGAAAGTGGACTTACCGCCCATGTTGGGGCCGGTCAGGAGCCAGATGGCGCCATCCTTGCCATCGGCCTTCGGTGAGAGATCGCAATTGTTGGCGACGAACGGACCGCCGGCTTGACGGCGGAGCGCCTGCTCCACCACCGGATGGCGGCCGCCCTCGATGGCGAACATGCGGCTGCCATCGACGATGGGTCGGCAATAGGCCTGCTCCTCGGCAAGGAGCGCGAGGCCGGCTGCGACATCGATCACCGACAGCGCGCGGGCGCCGGCCTTGATCGCCTCGGCAGCAGCCACCACGGCCGCGACCATACGGTCGAAGGCCTCGAGCTCTATGGCGAGTGCCTTGTCGGCGGCATTGGCAATGCGGCTTTCGAGATCGGCAAGTTCGGTCGTGGTGAAACGCATGGCATTCGCCATGGTCTGGCGATGGATGAAGCGCGCCTTGGCTTCGCTTGTATCCGTCATCGGACCAGCATTGCCGGCCGTGACCTCGATGAAATAGCCGAGCACATTGTTATGCTTGATCTTCAGCGACTTGATGCCGGTCTCCTCGGCGTATTGCAGCTGCAGGCCGGCGATGACGCGGCGCGACTGATCGCGGAGTGCCCGCACTTCGTCGAGCTCGGCATTCGCCCCTTCACGCAGGAAACCGCCATCACGCTTCAGCAGGGGCAGCTCGTCGGCAAGTGTCGCGGCGAGCATCGCTTCAAGGTCGGCGGGCAAGGCAACGAGCCCGGCCAATGCAGCCTTCAGCTCTTCCGGCAGAAGTGCAGTTCCGAGCATGCGGGCAACGTCGGTTGCGGCTGCCAAGCCCTGGCGGATCGCCCAGAGATCGCGGGGGCCGCCGCGATCGAGTGCCAGGCGCGACAGGGCGCGCGGCATGTCAGGCACATGCTTCAATGCCGAACGCAAATCGCTGCAGAGCGACGGCTCCTCGGTCAGAAAGCCGATCGAATCCAGACGCTCATTGATACGGACAGGGTCAGTCAGCGGCGACATCAGCCGCTCGGCGAGGAGGCGAGCACCGCCGCCGGTCACGGTGCGATCGATCGCCTTCAGCAGCGAGCCATTGCGGTCGCCGGAAAGCGTGCGCACCAGTTCCAGATTGGCGCGGGTGGCGGGATCGATGAAAAGCGTGGAGGCGCCGCTTTCACGCTCCGGCAATCCCAGCGGCGGCCGCTCGGCAAGCTGGGTCTTTTCGACATAGGCGATCGCGGCGGCGGCGGCTGCCAGTTCGGCGCGGGTGAACGTGCCGAAACCATCGAGCGTCGACACGCCGAAGTAACGGGTGATTCGCCCCTCAGCGCTGGCGCTGTCGAACAGCACGGCCGGCTGCGGGACTGCCGTACGGCCAAGGATGTCGAAAACAGGCTTCAATTCCGGATCGTGGAACATGGTATCCGGCAGGATCAGCTCTCTCGGATCGATGCGCAGGATATCGGCGAGCAGCCTTGACGCCTCCGTCTCGGCAAGGCGGAAAACGCCAGTCGAAATGTCGATCCAGGCGAGCGCCAGCTGCGGCTCGGCACCGCCGCGAATGCGTGTCAGAGCCATCAGATAATTGGATTCCGAAGGCGAAAGCAGCTTCTCTTCGGTGATCGTGCCGGGCGTCACCAGACGCACGACATCGCGCCGAACCACCGACTTGCCGCCGCGCTTCTTGGCTTCCGCCGGATCTTCCACCTGCTCGCAGACGGCGACGCGGAAGCCAAGGGCGATCAGCTTTTGCAGATAATCATCGGCGGCGTGAACAGGCACGCCACACATCGGGATATCCTGTCCCATGTGCTGACCGCGCTTCGTCAGCGTGATCCCAAGCGCACGCGAGGCATCGATGGCGTCTTCGAAGAACAGCTCGTAGAAGTCGCCCATGCGGTAGAACAGCAGCGAACCGGGATTGTTCGCCTTGATCTCGATATATTGCTCCATCATCGGAGTAGCCGAGGCGCGGCTTTCCTCCGAGGCAAGCTCGGCGGCCGAGAAAGCATCGATGCTGGCGTTAATACGTTCGTTCACGGAGGTGCAGTTTTTCCAAAAAAATGAGGTGTCACCCTATCCGCGCGCCGCTATAGAAGACAACAGCTATCGGGCAAGAGGGACCGGTCGCCCACAGGAGGTTTGGAGGAACAATGGCTGAGAGCAAGAGCAAGTCGCGTCCGGGAACGGGGATCACCGATCAGGAAGCATTGGACTTCCACAGGAACGGCCGCCCCGGCAAGCTTGAGATCAACCCGACCAAGCCGATGGCGACACAACGCGATCTTTCCCTTGCCTATTCGCCCGGCGTTGCCGTTCCCGTGAAGGCGATCGCTGCCGATCCGGCCACCGCCTACGACTATACTACGCGCGGCAATATGGTCGCCGTCATCTCCAACGGAACGGCCATTCTCGGCCTCGGCAATCTCGGCGCGCTCGCGTCCAAGCCGGTCATGGAAGGCAAGTCGGTCCTCTTCAAGCGCTTCGCCGACGTCGATTCGATCGATCTCGAGATCGACACCGAGAATGTCGACGAATTCATCAATTGCGTGCGCTATCTCGGCCCCTCCTTCGGCGGCATCAATCTGGAAGACATCAAGGCACCCGACTGCTTCATCATCGAGCAGCGGCTGCGCGAGCTCATGGATATCCCCGTGTTCCATGACGACCAGCACGGCACCGCCATCATCGCCGCCGCCGGCCTCATCAACGCACTGGAGCTGACGGGGCGCGACCTCAAGACCACCAAGCTCGTCTGCAACGGCGCGGGCGCTGCCGCCATCGCCTGCATCGAGCTGATCAAGTCGATGGGCTTCAATCCGGAGAACGTCACCCTTTGCGACACGAAGGGCGTGATCTATCAGGGCCGCAGCGAGGGCATGAACCAGTGGAAGTCGGCTCACGCGGTCAAGACCGACAAGCGCACGCTGGCGGAAGCGATGAAAGGCGCCGACGTCGTGTTCGGCCTGTCGCAGAAGGATGCCTTCTCCGAAGACATGATCCGCTCCATGGCCGACCGGCCGATCATCTTCGCCATGGCCAATCCCGATCCGGAAATCACGCCGGAGGAAGTCGCCCGCATCCGCGACGACGCCATCATGGCGACGGGGCGCTCGGACTATCCGAACCAGGTCAACAACGTCCTCGGCTTCCCCTATATCTTCCGCGGTGCGCTCGACGTGCGCGCCACCACTATCAATGACGAGATGAAGATCGCCGCCGTGAGAGCCTTGGCCAGTCTTGCGCGCGAAGACGTGCCGGACGATGTCGTCGCCGCCTATCAGGGCGCAAGGCCGCGCTTCGGCGCGCAATATATCATCCCCGTGCCCTTCGACCCGCGCCTTATCTCGGCTATCCCGGTCGCCGTCGCAAAAGCCGCGATCGAGAGCGGCGTCGCGCGCCGCGAAATAGCAGACATGGCCGCCTATGCGCGCGAACTTTCGGCCCGGCGCGATCCGATCGCCTCGACGCTGGCGCAGCTCTACGAGCGCGTCCGCCGACATCAGAAGCGCATCGTCTTTGCCGAAGCGGAAGAAGAGCAGGTCATGCGCGCCGCCCTCTCCTACGCCAATCAGGGGCTCGGCACGGCGATCCTTCTCGGCCGCGAGGATCTGATCCAGGCGACCGCCGAACGCGCCGGTATCGATCTCAAACGCCCCGGCCTCGAGATCGTCAATGCTCGCATCTCGAAGCGGGGCGATGCCTATATCGATTATCTCTATGCCCGGCTGCAGCGCCAGGGCTACCTGCATCGTGACGTGACCCGCCTGATCCATAACGACCGCAATCACTTTGCCGCCTGCATGGTCGCATTGGGCGATGCCGACGGCATGGTGACGGGCGTGACCCGCAACTATTCGACCGCGCTCGGCGACGTGCGCCGCTGCATCGACGCCAAGCCGGGCCACCGGGTCATCGGCATATCAATCGTGCTTGCGCGCGGCCGAACCGTCTTCGTCGCCGATACCGCCGTGCATGACATGCCGACCTCGGAAGAACTGGCCGATATCGCCGAGGAAGCTGCCGGCTTCGCACGGCGCATGGGCTATGAGCCGCGCGTCGCCATGCTCGCTTACTCCACCTTCGGACATCCCCCGGGCGAACGCTCCGAGCGGGTGCGCGAAGCGGTGAACATTCTTGACAAGCGCTACGTCAATTTTGAGTTCGACGGCGAAATGGCCGCCGATGTGGCGCTGGACCGCAAGCTCATGGAAAGCCTCTATCCCTTCTCGCGGCTATCCGGACCGGCAAACGTGCTTGTCATGCCCGCTTTCCACTCTGCGGCGATCTCCACCAAGATGCTGCAGGAGCTCGGCGGCTCCACCGTCATCGGCCCGCTGCTCGTCGGCCTCGACAAGCCGGTGCAGATCACATCGATGGGGGCCAAGGATTCCGATATCGTCAATATGGCCGCTATCGCGGCCTATGGTGCAGGGTCGTAGACGCTACCTTATGAAATTGAGCCGGCGACCCAACAAAGGTGATGGGCTCCGGCGTCAATTCGGTGTAAAATAGCGAGATGAGTGAGGCTCAGGTCCTGTTCGGAGTGCTGCGCCATTCAGCGCAGCCTGACATTGTCGATGCTATCGAGCGGCTCGTCCTTGAGGCACCCGACCGCAAGCTTAACCGTGTGAATGCGCTCGCCTTCGCTGCCGACCATAGCTTCGATGAAGAGCAGACTATCAATGCCTTCCTGCATGCGTCGCGCCTTGGCCTGTTCGAGATGTCGTGGAATGTTCTTTGCCCCGGCTGCGGCGGGGTATTGGATGCCAATACCTCGCTGAAAACCGTGCAAAGCGACACCTACAACTGTACGCTTTGCGCAGCCGGCTACGAGCCGACGCTTGATGAGATGGTGGAAGTCACCTTCACCGTCAGTCCGCGCGTGCGCCACATAGAAGCGCACAATCCGCACGACCTGCCGCCCCTTGAATATTTCCGTCAGATCTATTGGGGCTCGGGTATCGACCTTCCCGACGAGGGATATGAAGAAAAAGTCGATCAATTCGTTCTGGAATCGCTCGAGCTGCCGCCCGGCGAGAAAGCGGTGATATCGCTTCAATTGCCGGCGGAATTCACCATCATCTTCGAGCCTGTCACGCATGCAGCGCAATTCCTCGATGTGAAGGGAGAGCCGACGAAGGAACGGCAGACCCTCTCAATCGTTTTCGATCGCATGCACCGGCACAGCGAAGCCATCGAATTGCGGCCCGGTCCCTTGCGCATCCAGATGGAGAACCACACGGACCTTCGCGTGCTACCATCGGTCTGCCTGGCCAACGAGGCTCTTCATACGCTGCTTGGACAACGCCGGCCATTTCTGACCGCCAAGCACCTACTTTCCAACCAGACCTTCCGTGACATCTATCGCACGGATACGATCGACATCGATCAGCGGCTGAAGATCACCAGCCTCACCTTTCTGTTCACCGACCTGCGCGGTTCCACGGAATTATACGAAAGGGTAGGCGATCTCGCTGCCTTCGATTTGGTCAAGACCCATTTCGGCATCCTGCATGAGATCGTGGCGGCGGAGGCGGGTGCCGTCGTCAAGACGATCGGCGATGCGGTCATGGCGACGTTCCCGACGCCGGATCGGGCGCTCACTGCGGCGATGCGGATGCGCGAGGCTATGCTCAGCCTCAACAATGAGCGCGGTAACGACGACCTTCTCCTGAAAATCGGCATCCACGAGGGGCCGTGCATCGCCGTGAGCCTGAACGAACGGCAGGATTATTTCGGGCAGACGGTCAATATCGCATCCCGCGTCCAGCATCTCGCCACATCACGCGAAATCTTCGCCACCAGTTCGGTGCTCGATCATCCTCGCGCTGCCGAACTGATGACAAAACGCGGCCTCACGCCGCAATCGCATCATGTCGCGCTTCGCGGCATCACCGATGCGATCGATATTTTTGCAATCCCCTGAGACCTATCTTGAGATTTTTCAGCTTGCGAAGCGACCCGCATCCGCGCCGTAATAATTGACGTAGCGGTCCGAGATGCTGGCGATCGGCAGTACGATCAGCACATCGGTCGTGTTGAAGGCGTGGTCGACAACGGCGTTGGAACCGACCATGGCACCGAGGCGCAGATATCCCTTGATCAGCGGCGGCATCGCCATCAGCGCTTTCTTCGGATTGACGGCTTCGACCGGCATCAGGTCCATGGTCCGGGCGAGCGACGGCAGAGCACCGACGGCCCAGTCATCCTTGGCGACAACATTGTGATAGAGAAAGGACAAGGCGAGCGCGTGCTGTTCCGGCAGGACACCGGGGAAGGAGGCGCAACCGATCATCGCGCCCATGCCGTGCTTCAGCGCATAGGCCCAATTGCCTTGCCACAGCAATTCCACCGTGCGCTTGTTCCGGTATGCCGGCAACACGCAGGAACGGCCGAGTTCCATGAAACGCTTATCGGGATGACGGGCAAGCAGCGCGTCGATGTCGAATTCCGATGACGAATAGAAGCCGCCATTTGCCATGGCCACTTCCTGGCGCAGCAGGCGGTAGGTGCCGACGATCTGGTCTTCCGGATCGCCTTCGATCGAGCGATCCAGCACCAGAAGATGGTCGCAAATGGCGTCCCAGCTGTCGACGTCGCGTTGACGACGCATGGCGTCAGCCGGAAGTTGCGCGTTCATCTCCTCGACGAAAACGCGGTAGCGTACGGCCTGAGCGGCATCGATTTCGCGCGCCGTGCGGGCAAGGCGCGTTTCGAGATTTCCGATGCGTCCGAGCACATCGCTGGCAACCGGCTCAACCGTTGCCTTTGAAGACTGAACCATTTCGCCCTGAGCTTCGCGATTCAAGATTTCGATGGACATGGCGATTCTCCCCCTACGGGCCGATATAGCGCCATAAACCAAATTCGTGCGACAGGAAAGTGACACGCAGCCTTGCTAAATGCAAGAACCGTGCCCATTGCAATTTTTCGAATAGGCGCGCCGTCCCCAACTTAGCGGCGGCAAATGCCACAAGTTGAACCTTCTCGCCGCCCTCTATCGAACATTGATGAGCTGGCTTTCTTGTTCTTCGCTCGAAGATCGAAAATAATTTTAGGCGCGTTCGAAAACCGATCGGGACAGGCCTTTCAGCACTGTCTTCAGCTTCTCTGGATCGACCGGCTTGACGATGACGGCATCGGCTCCGGCCAGAAGTGCCTGACGGCGGATCGAATCGCGGGTGTCTGCGGTCAGCACGACGATCGGCAGCGAAGGAAGGCCATGCCTGCGTTCATGGGCCCGCAACTGCGCAAGTACAGCCGCGCCCGTGCCGCCCGGCATGTTGAAATCCGTCACCAGCACCTCCGGCCGTGTTTCGGGCTTTTCGATGCGGGCTCGAAGGCCATCGAAATCCTCGACGAGGCGGACCCTGTGGCCAGCCTTGGAGAGCATGGCCCGGACCAGCATCGCGTTGACCGGGTCATCCTCGCCCAACAAAATATCGAGCGCACGATCGTCCTCCGCCTCCGGCGTCGTTATGCCGATCTCGGACACCGCCTCGATCAGTGCCTCGCGCCTTTCCATGCCGCGCATACGGCCCCTCAGCACGTCTATCAGCGATTGTTCGCGCAGCGGACGGATGAGCCACGCATCGAAAAGATCGAGCGGATGGGTGTTACGCTCCTCGGGATTGACGAGAAAGATCTTGCGCAGCCGAGGCACCGCAAGCCCATTTCCCTCGCTGAAATACCAGGGCGCCATACGGTGATCGACGATGAGATCCGTCCACACCCCGCCCTCGCCCATCGGGAAGGATGGCAACAGATCATCCATGTCGCCGGGACCGATCAACCGGCAGCGGCCGCCAAGCGTCTGTATTGTTCGCATGATGGCCGTACTTGCCGCGCCTTCGGGGGCAAGCAGCAGGATACGAGAGCCTCTGAGCATGGTATTGCGCCGGTCGTGTCCGTTCTCTCCGGCAACCAAGCCGACCGGGAAGGAGATGACGAACTCGCTGCCCTTGCCGCGCTCGCTGGCAACGCTGAGCCCGCCGCCGAATTCGCGCAGGATGCGGGCTGAGATGGCAAGGCCGAGACCGGTGCCGGCGCTTCTTTCCACCGTGGTGCCGGCTTGCTCGAACTCGCCGAAGACGCGGGCCTGCTCCTCCTCGGTCATACCGGGACCGCTATCGCGCACGGATATCGTCAAATCCCGGCCATCGAGATCGACGCTGACAAGAACGCCACCGGTCTGGGTGAATTTCACCGCGTTGCCGATGACATTGAACAGGATCTGGCGCAACCGAGCGGGATCGAACTCCAAGTTCTCCGGAACATCGGCCGCAACGCTTGCAGCGATTTCTATGCCCTTTTCATGGGCGCGATGGGCGAGCATCTCGATGACGCCTTCCAGCAGCGGCCGCAAAGCCTCCTGCCGTGGATGCAACTGGAAGCGACCGACTTCGATCGTGGAGAAATCCAGGAGATCCTCGACCAGCTGCACCAGCGCGTGGCCCGACTGGCGAATGCCGGTGAGGTAATTTGCCTGCTCCAGGGTCAACGGCGTCTGGGCGAGCAGATGGTTCATGCCGAGAATGCCAGACAGCGGCGTGCGGATCTCATGGCTGACGGTGGCGAGCAGGCGGGATTTGGCGGCGCTGTTATACTCGGCCTTCAATCGGGCGTCTTCGCGCAGGCGCGCAACCTGCCGCTCCTCCGTCACGTCGCGCGCGATGCTCTGTATGCATAATTGCCCAGTCGTCGCATCGCGGAACATGACATCGTGCCAGGCAAAAATGCGCCGCCCCTCGGGCGTTGCGATTTCCGCATCCTGATGCTTCGCGCCGGTGACGGTACGGAATACGAGGCCGGTCTCTTCCAGCGTCAGGCCCTCCGGATGCGGCCTGCCGGTCAATCGGCTGAATGTGGCATTGGCATGCATAATCCGCCGGTCGATGCTGCGTGTGACGGTGATATCACCGAGCGCATCATGGACGGTGGCAAGGAGATTGGCGCTTTCCCTGTGCTCCCACAAGCGATCATGCTCGCTCTCGTTGGCATCGGCGGCGGCAATCTCAGGCTCGCCTGCAGCGCCTCGGGCTTTGACGATGCCGACAGCGGCAAGCGCAAGGGCCACAAGGCCAAACAGGCCCGCGAGCAGCAGCGGACCTCCGGTAAAGCCAATCACCAGAAAGGCTGCCCCAGCGACAAGACCCCCACCATTCAGCCAATGGCCCAGCAACGACCGGGCCTGCGCGAGCGGTGGCGATTGCTGCCCCGCCTCACGCGGTACTGTCGATTTTACAAGCGACGACTCGTCGGCGGCCGGCCCTTCGCTCGGTCCCGTTTGGTCCTGAACTGCCGCGGCGGCAAGCTTTTCCTGCAGATCTGCCAGAGTGCTCATGCCGTCTGGCTATCATGGGCAGTCTTCCCGATGCCTTCAGGGATTCGATAGAATTTTACGCTTTTGCCTTTTTCGGCATGAGAAGCTCGTCGAGAATGACGCAGCCTGCGCCGACGGTGATGAAGCTGTCGGCAAGATTGAAGACGGCGAAAGACCACGTCTGCGTATGAAAGAGGATGTAATCGATCACGTGGCCGTAGAGAAAGCGGTCGAGCAGATTGCCGAGAGCGCCGGCAATGATCAGGGCAAAGCCCGTATGCGCCAGCCAGCGGTGATCGGGCGTGCGTCGCCAGAGCCACAGCACGAAGGCGACGATGACGAGCCGCATTCCGACGATGAACCAGCCATCCATGCCCGACAGCATCGAGAAGGCGACACCGAGATTGTAGGTGCGATAGAGCGACAACATCGGAATGTAAGGCACAGGCCTATCCACCTGCAGGGGAAGCCAGTTATCGACCATGATCTTGATGGCCTGGTCGAGAACGACAGCAACCACGATGAAGATCAGGATCGGCAGGGGCCGCGAAAACAGGGCTGGCTTTGCAGTCGGCTGTTCGTGGGTCTCGCTATCGGTCATCGGGTCTCGCTCAGGGTCAGGATATGGCGGCGGGCCTCGAACAGCATGACTGCCGTCGCGACCGCCAGATTGAGGCTATCGGCACGGCCGGCCTGCGGGATACGGGCGAGCGCATCGGCCTCTTTCGCCAGGGCATCCGGCAGGCCGGACTGCTCGTTGCCCATCAGGATGACGACGGGCTTCTTCTTGTAATCGATGGTGCGATAGTCCACCGCGCCAGCCAGATGGGTGGCGACCACGGAAACCTCAGCCTTCTTCTTCCAGGCCAAGAACTCTTCCGGCGTTGCCTTGACGACAGGAACGGCAAAGACCGAGCCCATGGTGGCGCGTACGGTTTCCAGCGAAAAGGGATCGGTCGTCTCACCGACGAGGATGACGCCGGAAGCGCCGGCCGCATCGGCGGTGCGGATGATCGTGCCGAGATTGCCGGGATCGCGGACGCGGTCGAGCGCTACCCAGGTTTCGCCGGCCTTCGGCTTGACGTCCCGAAGCTGTTGCCAGCGCTGCTCGAAGACGCCGACTACCATCTGCGGATTGTCGCGGCGCGTGATCGAGCCGATGACCTTTTCGCTGACCTCCAGCACAAGACCGCCGGCCGCCACCGTCTTGGCGGCCACCTGTTCGACGAGAGGCTTGCCCTTGGCGGCCTTGGCATAAACAAGCGTGCGGATCGTCCAGCCGAGTTCGAGCGCGTCGATGACGAGCTTCAGCCCTTCGGCCAGGAAGGCGCCGCTTTCCTCGCGGGACTTCTTGACCGTCAGCGCCTTGATGTCCTTTACGATCGGATTGGCAAGCGAGGTGACCTCCTTGACCTGTCCGACCTTGCGTGGACCGTCATTGCGAAAATCCTGGTTCATTTCGGCACCCAGCGGCTGAAGAGAGAGGTGGAAAGCGCCCTGCCCGGCGTGCGGCCGTCAAGGCCGGCCTCGCGGATGACCAGCTCGCCGGATTCGACCACGCCGCCGGCGCCGCGCATGGTCTCGCGCATCAGCTCATGGATCGAGTAGAAGCTGGCGCGGATGGAATAGGCCGTCAGCACGAGGCCGAGCGCCTTCGGCGACAGGATTTCGCGGCAGATATCGAGCATCAGCGGCAGATGTTCGAATAGATGCCAGACCTCGCCGTTCGGGCCCCGGCCAAATTTCGGCGGGTCGGTGAGGATGATGTCGTATTTATTGCCGCGCCGCTCTTCGCGGAGGATGAACTTCATTGCATCCTCGCAGATCCAGCGGATCGGCAGTTTTTCCATACGGCCCAAGGCCTGGTTTTCCCGCGCCCAGCCGATCGCCTTCTTGGAGGCGTCGACATGGGTCACTTCTGCGCCGGCAGCGGCTGCCACCAGGGAGGCGACGCCGGTATAGCCGAAAAGGTTCAGGACCTTGAGCGGCCTTTTCGCCGCCTCGACCTGCTCCTTCATCCAGGCCCAGTGCACGATCTGCTCCGGAAAGACCCCGACATGTCGGAAGGCGGTGAAGCGGCCGAGGAAATCGACGCCGAGCAATTGCAGCGGCCAGGTCTCGCCGAGCGCTTCGCGCGGAAAGCGCCAGCGGCCCATGCCGTCCTCATCGGTATCGCCGGTGAAGATCGCATCGGCATTGTCCCAGACATGCGCGGCGAGCGATGGCGGCCACAGCGCCTGCGCTTCGGGCCGCACGATGCGATAGGGACCGTATTGTTCGAGCTTGAGGCCATTACCGCTGTCGATCAGGTGGAAATCGCCGGCGCCGAGTGACTCGAGGATCACCGGCACGCGCTCCGTCGGCCTCTCGCCGGTTCGCGCAATCAGCGGACGTTCCGGCGCTGTGGAAGCGGTCGCCGCATCGCGCGGCTCGGTCACCCGCTCGCCATGATCACGCGAAGGCTTGGCTGGCCTCGAAGCATGCGCGGGCTTTGCCGGCGGCTTGCCGGGCATATCACGCCGGGGTTTTGCCCCGAGACCGCCCGCACTTTTCTGGCCGGGCCGGCTTTCCCTATGTTTCACCATACTTGTCTCAAAATTGATATGTGCGTGCAAATAGCATCTGGCCGCCACTTGGCAAAGCGCTTTCCGATCTGCGATGATCCATGCACAAAATGTCACATTGGGAGGATTGCGCATGGACATGACCGGCGAGGAGCGGATCGCAGCACCCAGGGACGCCGTATGGGCGGCACTGAACGATCCGGAGATCCTCAAGCGATGTATCCCGGGATGCCAGAGCCTGGAAATGATCTCGCCGACGGAACTGACCGCGACCGTAAAGCTGAAGATCGGCCCGGTTTCCGCCTCCTTCAACGGCGAGGTCAAGCTTTCCAACATCAACGCACCGGAAAGTTACACGATATCAGGCGAAGGAAAGGGCGGAATTGCCGGTTTCGCCAAGGGCGGCGCAGACGTCGTGCTCAAGGAAGACGGCGACGAGACCATCCTGCAATACGAGGCGAAGGCGCAAGTCGGTGGCAAGATCGCACAGCTCGGTTCGCGGTTGGTCGATTCCAGCGCCAAGAAGCTGGCACAGCAGTTTTTTTCCGATTTCACCGCGGCGATCAATGGCCAGTCCGGCGACTGATTGCCGAGCGCATATTTGGCGCCCATATAGTCGATCATGACATTGCAATCTCAGACATGGGCCATCCGGCCCGCACGCGAACAGGATATGCAGACGCTCGCGGAGATTTACCTCCAGGTCCGCCGCGAGACATTCCGCTGGGTCGACCCCGATCGCTTTACACTGGAAGACTTCGCCACTCACACGAATGGCGAGCGACTGTTCGTCTGCGAAGATGAGCATGGAACGGTCGCCGGCTTCGCCGCGATTTGGGAGCCGGACGACTTCATCCACATGCTCTATATCCTGCCGGCCTTCCAGGGCCGTGGCGCGGGCAAGGCCCTGCTTGCCGCACTGCCGGATTGGCCAGGGCGCCGCTATCGGCTGAAATGCCTGGTCAAAAACATCCGCGCCATGGCGTTCTACAGGATGCTCGGCTTCGAGATCATCGGCGACGGCGCGTCGCCGGAAGGGGATTATAAAGAGATGCGGCTTGGCGATGCCGCTTCACTTTGACGGCAGCTGCCCGGCGATCTCTTCGGCGCGCGTGCGATGCTTGTCCGCTTCAGCCTGCCAGCGTACCGCTTCTCGCGACTGGTTACGCGCGCGCTTGCGATGCTTTCCCTGATTAACCCAAGTGACCGCGGCACCGACGATCATGCCGAGGATCAGCGCCACAAACAACAGCACGAACAGGGGCGCATTCAACGACAGCACCTGATCCTCCGGCCGAAAGGGATTGAGCGCCAAAGTGACGGATTGCCTGTTGGCAACGCAGAATATGATGAGGATGATGCCGAGCGGCAGCAATATCAGCAGATTGACGATCTTCTTGGCCATTGCGCAGCTCCTTTATCCGCGGCCATGAGTGCCACGCACCCAAGCCACCTTCAGCCGCAGAATAGAAAAGAGGCGGCTGAATTCAAGTGCCACCGCGTCGCGGCACAATCATGTCCTACAACTATTTTCGTCGGCGCATTTGGGGAAACTCGGCCGGAACGGCCCGATCAGTTGTCGTCTTCCTCATCGTCGCCGGCGCCCGGATTCAGGCGCTCGCGCAATTCCTTGCCCGTCTTGAAGAAGGGAACCCATTTTTCCTCGACGAAGACGGTATCGCCGGTGCGTGGGTTGCGACCAGAGCGTGAAGGCCGGTTCTTGACGGAAAAGGCACCGAAGCCGCGAAGCTCAACTCGGTTTCCCGCTGCGAGCGCATCGGTGATCTCATCCAAGACAGCATTGACGATATTTTCGACGTCGCGGTGATAGAGATGCGGGTTGCGGGCGGCAACAATCTGCACCAGTTCCGACTTAATCACAGCTATCCCCTTAAATCATTGATTTATCAATTGGCTGCACCCTGCCAAACAGAAAGCAGGCCGTCAAGAAACAACTTATCGGTCATGATTTTCTGGAGGCTCTCTCCTTTGATAAAATCATCATAACCGAGGCGATTTAGCAACCAGGAAGCGGCACCCGGCCAAAAGAAGGACGAAGTTTTGTCTTCCGGCTTCCAATCGACGATCGGCAGGTCCTTCTTGACCTTGCGCGTTTCGAGATAGGCTAGGATTTCTTCCTCGCCGCCGAGCGTGTCGATCAGCTTGTTCTGCAGCGCCTGGCGGCCGGTGAAGATGCTGCCGTCGGCAAGCTTCAGTACTTCGTCGCGCGGCAGTTTGCGGCGCTCGGCAACCAGATCCACGAACCAGGCGTAGCTGTCCATGACCATATTGCGGATCATGTTCTTGGCGTCTTCGCTGGCGGGATGGAAGGGCGACGGCTCGGCCTTCAGCGGCGCCGACTTGATCTCGTCGAGCGAAACGCCGACCTTGTCGAGCAGATCCTTGACCTGCGGGTACTGGAAGATGACGCCGATCGACCCGGTGATGGAGGTATCGCCCGCAACGATATCGTCGCCGGCCGTCGCGATCATGTAGCCAGCCGAGGCTGCGACGGTACGAATGTCCGACACAACCGGCTTCTTGGCGGCGACCGCGCGGATCGCCTTGAAGATACGCTCGCCACCATAGGTCGTTCCGCCCGTCGAGGAGATCGACACGATCAGCGCCTTGACCTGGTCATTGTCGCGGATCTTCTTCAGCCGCTCCAGAAGTTCCGGATCGTCCTGAATGAGCCCGGAAATCTTGACGCGGGCGATCTGCGGACCGCGCGCATCGGGCAGATCGGCAGAGACGAAGCGATAAAACGCAAAGCCCAATGCCACCAGGAGCAAAACGGCAACAATGCGCCAGAAACCAAGCTTGCGGCGCAATTGTCGCCGATCCGCGATTGCAGAACTATCCATCACGCCTTATTTCTCCCCGCAACAAATTGAAAGCGCTACAAACCGGATGTATGACACCTTGAAACGGGCACAATCCTCAGAGAAAAGCGTTTCCCGTTTTCGATGTCGTCGGCGGGACGTCGCTCTGTCGTTCATCAGATAGGACATCGCCCGACCTGATGAAACCGGCCGATGGCATATTTTTCTGCTAAAATTCGCCCATGGCAGGAAAAAATCCATATTGGCAAGCCAGTGCAATAATGCGAAACGATCCGATAGGCTTTTTGGCACAGCCTCGCATAGCGTGAATGCGGTTTTCCGGATCATAGAAGACGGACCAGTTGCATGCTCAATACGATCGAGCCCCCCGGCGAGGCAATGCGCTCGGTGCCGGAACGGAACGCGTATAAAGACGCGATTTTCCACTCTAACCGCGTGAAGCGGCTGAGAGTGCTGTTGCCGCTTGCCGCCGTCGTGGTCTCGCTCCTGTTTATCGTCGTCTCGGTCATCCGTGCCTATCTGCCCGCCGACATCCGGATCGAGGGTGCCAAGATCGAGGATGGCAAGGTGGTCATGGAGCGCCCTGCCATATCCGGCCGCAACAAGGACGGCATCAGCTATTCGCTGCTTGCCGAAAAAGCGCTGCAGGATATCAAGAACCCGAATATGATCACGCTCAAGACCATCAAGGCATCCATGCCGGTCAATACGGATGTGATCGCCCACGTCACGGCCCAAAGCGCAGATTTCGATCGCCAGGCCGATACACTGAAGCTGACCGAACCCTTCACCATCATTATGGACAACGGCCTGCACGCAGAATTCAAGACCGCCTTCCTGGACGTGAAGAAGGGAGACCTTTCTAGCCAGGATCAGGTCGCAATCAGCCGAGGCGGTATGTCGGTTGTTGCGCGTTCGCTCAAGATGACGGATAAGGGGAGCGTAATCGAATTCGACGGGCAGGTTCGGATGAACATCGAACCCGCCACTTCCCATAATTCAGATAGCCAACAGAAGCCGGGCGGTTCATGACAAAGTATTGGCCTAATTCAATTTTCAATTCCGGCTTGCGCAAGGCAGGCCTTCTCTGTGCCTTTGGCGCCGCAGCATTCTTCGCCGCCGCCGAGGCCGGCGCACAGTCGACGACCAGTTCGATGCCGGGCCTTGCCCTTTCCAAGGATCAGCCGATCCAGATCGAAAGCGACAAGCTTGAGATCCACGACCAGGAAAGCCAGGCCGTCTTCACCGGCAACGTCAAGGTCGTGCAGGGCACGACGACCATGCAGGCCGGCAAGATGACGGTCTTCTACAAGAAGAAGCAGGCGGGTGACGCCAAGCAGCCCGACAATCCGGTCGCGAAGGCCGCCAAGGAACAGAACCAGTCGCTGGTGTCTGGCGATGCCAACATCGACCACATTCTGGTCAACGACAAGGTCTACCTCGTTTCCGGAACGCAGACGGCGACGGCGGAGGACGGCTCCTTCGACATGACCAACCAGCTTGCCATCCTCAAGGGCAAGAAAGTGGTTCTGACTGACGGGCCGAACGTTTTCACCGGCTGCCAGCTTACCGTGCACATGGCGACAGGCGAAGCCCAGTTGGATTCCTGTGGCGGCCGCGTCCAGATCCAGCTCGACCCGAAGTCGCAGCAAGTGCAGCAACAACAAAAGAAAAACTGATACCGGTCCCCTCGTGACGACATCGACAACCTCCACCTTGCCCGGCGTGCCCGGGCCGTCTTCTGCGGCATCCGGCGCACCGGCCGCCGACAAAGCACGCTATAAAGGCACGCTGATCGCCCGCGGCCTCACCAAGACCTACGGCAGGCGTCGCGTCGTGAATGGCGTTTCGCTGGTGGTACGGCGTGGCGAGGCTGTTGGCCTGCTGGGGCCGAACGGCGCCGGCAAGACGACCTGCTTCTACATGATCACCGGGCTGGTGCCGGTCGATGAGGGCACGATCGAAATTGACGGCAACAACGTCACGTCGATGCCGATGTACCGCCGTGCGCGGCTCGGCGTCGGCTATCTGCCGCAGGAAGCCTCGATCTTCCGCGGCCTGACCGTGGAAGAAAACATCCGCGCCGTGCTCGAGGTCCATGAAAAGGACAAGACGAAGCGGGAGCGCAAGATCGACGAATTGCTGGAGGAATTCCACATTCGCAATCTGCGCACGGTGCCGGCGATCGCACTTTCGGGCGGCGAACGGCGCCGCCTCGAAATCGCCCGTGCGCTGGCGACCGACCCGACCTTCATGCTGCTCGACGAGCCTTTCGCCGGCGTCGACCCGATTTCGGTCGCGGATATCCAGAACCTTGTGCATCATCTGACTGCACGCGGAATCGGCGTGCTGATCACGGACCACAATGTTCGCGAAACGCTCGGCCTGATCGACCGTGCCTACATCATCCATGCGGGTGAGGTGCTGACCCATGGCAGGGCGAACGATATCGTCAGCAACCCTGAAGTACGCAAGCTGTATCTGGGTGACAATTTCAGCCTCTGATAGGCTGAAATGCCATCTTCCGATCCGCCAATATTAGCGGATGCTACCGCGCGCCGGAAATTTACTTCGGCTTCACAGTTCCGCTTGACCAAATCCAATAAAAAAGCAATTTTTGGGCCAGTTGGAATTTCGCGAGAATTTTAGTGATAAAAGACGCGGATTCCCGAGGAGTTCAAGGGGAGTCCCGCGTCCGCCATGGCATTATCGGCCAATCTTTTCCTGCGCCAAAGCCAGAGCCTGGTGATGACACCGCAACTGATGCAATCCATCCAGTTGCTGCAGATGACGCATTTCGAGCTCACCCAATTCATCGCGCAGGAAGTCGAGAAGAATCCGCTGCTGGAATTTGCGTCAAATGACGAGGATCTAGGCAGTACCAGCGACCGTGAGCCGAAGGACGAACGGTTTGAGACCATGGAGGAAACCCATGGCGAAGATGGCTCCGAACGCAATGCCGGCGACCTTGCGAGCGACTGGTATGAGAGTGACAATACCGGCAATGCCAACCGGCTGAGCGACGAGCTCGACACCAATTTCGGCGATATCTTTCCTGATGACGGTAGCCCGCAGCGCGCCGATGCGCCGGAGCTGCTCAGCCAATGGAAGTCCATGCCAGGGGGGGAAGCCGGTGAGAGCTATGACCTGGACGATTTCGTCGCCGGCCAGGTGTCGCTGCGCGATCATCTGAACGAACAGATCCCATTTTCGCTTCCCGCCATGGCCGATCGGCTGATTGCCCAGCATCTTGTCGACCAGCTCGACGACACCGGCTATCTGCACGCCGAGCTCAACGAAACGGCCGAACGGCTCGGCACCACGCTTGCCGATGTGGAACGGGTTCTGGACACCCTGCAGCAGCTCGATCCTCCCGGTGTCTTTGCCCGCTGCCTCAGCGAATGCCTGGCGATCCAGCTTCGGCAGAAGGATCGCTTCGATCCCGCCATGGAGCGGCTGATCGAAAACCTTGAACTGCTCGCGCGGCGCGATTTTGCGACGTTGAAGCGGGTCTGCGGTGTCGATGAGGAAGATCTGCTCGACATGATGACGGAAATCCGTCAGCTCAACCCCAAGCCGGGCAGCGGTTTCGAGACCGAGATATCGGAGGCGATCATGCCCGATATCGTCGTGCGTCCCTCTGCGGACGGGAGCTGGCTGGTGGAGCTCAATCCCGATGCGCTGCCGCGGGTCTTGGTGAGCCAGTCCTATTTCGCCTCCGTCACCAAGACCAGCCAGGACCACGCCTTCCTATCGGAATGCCTGCAGAACGCCAATTGGCTGACCCGCAGCCTGGACCAGCGCGCCAAGACGATCATGAAGGTGGCAAGCGAGATCGTGCGGCAACAGGACGCGTTCCTGCTGCATGGCGTCGACCATCTGCGGCCGCTCAACCTGAAAACTGTGGCGGACGCCATCAAGATGCATGAATCGACGGTCAGCCGCGTGACCTCGAACAAATACATGCTGACGCCGCGTGGTCTGTTCGAGCTCAAATATTTCTTCACGGTTTCGATCGGCGCCGTCGAAGGCGGCGACAGCCATTCCGCCGAAGCCGTACGTCACAAGATCCGTCTGCTGATCACGAACGAGAGCCCGGATGCGGTTCTGTCCGACGACGATATTGTCGATACGCTGAAGAAGGGCGGGATAGAGCTTGCTCGCCGCACGGTTGCAAAGTACCGGGAAGCCATGAACATCCCCTCCTCCGTGCAACGGCGCCGGGAGAAGCGGGCTTTGGCCAAAGTTTCCGGTTTCTGACGGGCGGCTACCCTCAACCACAGGCTGCCGAACTCCTAACAGTCCGTTAAGACGCAGTTGACTTTCCCATGCGGCAGGGCTAGAAGCCCGCCGCAATCGCTGCAGGACAGCACGACCATGAAACTTATCCCCACCATCCAAAAGGCGGTCGATATACGCAATTTGCCTTTGACTGCGTGAAGTGCTTGGATGAGCTTGAGGCTTGGCGTAAACTGATACGCGCAATAACCACTACAAGAAGGGAAACTCCATGAGTGTGCGTGTCTCCGGTAAACATATGGAAATTGGTGACTCCTTCCGCCAGCGGATAGAAGACCAGATCGGTATGGCCGTGACCAAATACTTCGACGGGGGGTATTCAGGTCAGGTAACTGTACACAAGTCCAGTTCGCGCTTCGCGGCCGATTGCAAGCTTCATCTCGATAGCGGCGTGGTATTGCATGCTGCAGGCGAAGCCATGGACCCGCAGCTTGCTTTCGATGCAGCATCCGAGCGCATCGAAAAGCGCCTGCGCCGTTACAAGCGCAAACTCAAGGACCATCAGGCCGGCAACCATGTGAACGGGCAGGCGGAAGTCGCCTATACGGTCATGGACGGCATTCCAGATGACGATGAGGAAATTCCTGCCGATTTCGCGCCAGCGATCGTCGCAGAAAGTACGAAGCAATTGAAGACCATGTCGGTGGCGACTGCCGTGATGGCACTCGACATGACCGACGAACCGCTGCTGCTCTTCCGCAGCCCCGGCAACGAGCACTTGAACATCGTCTACCGCCGTCAGGACGGCAACATTGGCTGGATCGACGCAGCCAATATCAAAGGCTGAGAATAGAAGATAAGCGGCGGCCGCGCATCATCGCAGCTGGCCGCCGCTTGCCCGTCATCGGTTCTCGGCGACACGAAGGATAAAGAGAATGGCATTGGCAGATTTGCTACAGCAAGATGCGATCATCCCCGCCTTGAAGGCAAATTCCAAAAAACAACTGCTTCAGGAGTTGGCCGCCAAAGCTTCCAAGCTGACCGGATTGCCCGAGCGCGAAATCTTCGACGTCGTACTGCAGCGCGAGCGCCTCGGTTCCACCGGCGTCGGCAACGGTATCGCCATTCCCCACGGCAAGCTTGCCAGCATCAAATCCATCGCCGGCATTTTCGCGCGCCTTGAAGCGCCTGTCGATTTCGAGGCGCTGGACGACCAGCCCGTCGATCTCGTCTTCCTGCTGCTCGCACCCGAAGGGGCCGGCGCAGACCACCTGAAGGCGCTCTCGCGCATCGCCCGCGTTCTGCGGGACCAGGATCTCGTCGCCAAGCTCCGCGCCACCGATTCCGCCTCCGCCATTTACGCGTTCCTCAACGAGGAGCAGGCATCCAACGCCGCCTGACGGCTTGGATCGCATCGGACCAAGGCAAAAATAAGAGCCGGACGATCAGAGATCGTCCGGCTCTTTCTTTTATTGGTGTGCCCGAAAGAGGATCAGGCGTCTTTTTCATCCAGCGGACTGTTGGCGCCCTGCTCGGCATTTTCGACAATCTTCGGGCCACCCTTGGCAACGCCGACCATGGCCGGGCGCAGAACGCGATCGCCAATGGCGAAACCTGCCTGCACGACCTGAACGACCGTGTTGTTCGGCACCTCGGGATTGGGCACTTCGAACATGGCCTGATGGAAATTGGGATCGAACTTCTGTCCGATCGGTTCGAGCTGGCGCACGCCGTGACGCTCGAGAGCCGACAACATCGAACGCTCGGTCATCTCGACGCCTTCGATCAGCGTCTTAAGGCCGGCATCGGCGCCGGCGCGTGCCTCAGCCGGGATGGCATCCAGCGTGCGGCGCAGATTGTCTGCCACCGAGAGCATGTCGCGGGCAAAGCTTGCCACGGAATAGGACTTTGCATCCTTCACATCGCGCTCGGTGCGGCGACGGAGGTTGTCCATCTCGGCAGCCAGGCGAAGATACCGATCGCGCAGTTCGCCGTTTTCGGCCTTCAGCAGCTCAACCGGATCTGGCTGGGACGGCTCGGCCGCATCTACGGTTTCCGCTGCATCCTGCGCGAAATCCGCTGACGTGTCAGCCGCCGTGGCGTCAGGTCCGGTTTTTGTTGTTTCGTCGGTCATGACGGTCTCCGAATTGCTTGGTCTTTGGATGTGCCCGATATCGAGGTTTGCTCGGAAAAAATCAAGGCTTTGTCGAGAAGAACAGCCAATTCACGGCTTTGCGATGACGGCAATACCTCTCCCTGCTCATTGCTGCCGCTTGTGACATCGGCTGTTCAGCCCTCCCTACCAGTGGTATTCTAAAATACATCTCAGCACAGCGAGGTGAGATCAATGTCTAATGGCAAATCCCTTTCAGGCAAGTGTTTCTGTGGCGCGGTGGAAATCGCAGTCGATGGCGAGCCAATGGCGATGGGCTACTGCCATTGCGACTCCTGTCGGGAATGGTCGGCAGGGCCGATCAACGCCTTCTCGCTCTGGCCGCCGGAAGCCGTGCACGTCACCAAAGGCGCGGACAAGATCGGCAGCTACCAGAAGACCGAGAAGAGCGTGCGCAAGTGGTGCACGGTCTGCGGCGGTCATCTTCTGACGGAACATCCGCCGTGGGGCGTGACCGATGTCTACGCGGCCGTCCTGCCCGACCTCGATTTTCAGCCTGGCGTGCATGTCAACTACGAGACGACGGTGCTGCATCTGAAGGACGGGCTGCCGAAGCAGAAGGACTTGCCAGCCGAAATGGGCGGATCGGGAACCTTGCTTCCCGATTGACGGCAGCAGCTAGAGTGGTTCAGTTTTCCACGGAATCCCTGAACCGCTCTATCTCTTTGTTGCCTCGCAATTCCGGACGGAAAACCGCTGCGCACTTTTCCTGGAATTGCTCTAGATCCTCTCCTCAGATTCCAGGTCGCGAAAGCCGCGAGATCAGCTGCGCGGTATAATCGACCATGGGCACGATGCGGGCGTAGTTCAGCCGCGTCGGGCCGATGACACCGACGGCGCCGACGATGCGGTCATCATCATCGCGATAGGGCGCAACGATCAGCGAAGAGCCCGACAGCGAGAAGAGCTTGTTTTCCGAGCCGATGAAGATGCGCACACCCGGTCCGCTTTCGGCGAGATTGAGGATCTCGATCAGGCTGTCCTTCTTCTCCAGATCGTCGAAAAGCAGGCGCAGACGATCCAGATCCTCCGCGCCGCCGATTTCGGCGAGTAGATTGGAATGACCTCGAACGATAAGCTGCGTCGGCTTGCCGTCGTCATCGCCGCCGGACCAGACGGCGATGCCGCGCTCGACCAGCTGATGGGAGAGGCTATCCAGCTCCTGGCGCACGCTTTCCTTGAGAGTTTGCAGCTGCCGCCGCAATTCCGGCATCGTCTGGCCGGTCATATGGGCGTTGAGGAAGTTGGCCGCTTCCGTCAGCTGCGACGATGTGGTGCCGGCCGGCAGCTCGATAATGCGGTTTTCCACCTGATCGTGCTCGCCGACGAGCACGGCGAGTGCCTTGGTCGGCTCCAGCCGGATGAATTCCACATGTTTGAGAACCGGATCGCTCTTGGAGGTGATGACGAGACCGGCGCCGCGCGAGATGCCCGACAGCACCCGGCTTGCCTCCGACATCATCGATTCCACCGGCTGGTCGCGATTGCTGCCGCGCACCTGCCGGTCGATATTGGCGCGGTCCTCGGCCGAGAGATCGCCGACCTGCATGAAAGCATCGACGAAGAAGCGCAGGCCCACCTGGGTCGGCAAGCGCCCGGCGCTCACATGCGGCGAATAGATGAGCCCCAGCTCTTCCAGATCGCTCATGACATTGCGCACAGAAGCCGGCGACAGCGACATGGGCAAGAGGCGCGAGAGATTGCGCGAGCCCAATGGCTCGCCGTTCTCAAGATAGCCTTCGACGATGCGACGGAAGATTTCCTTGGAGCGTTCGTCCAGTGCAGCAATGACATCCGAGACCGACGATGTCGTGAATACCATTTCGCTGTCAGATCCATTCCGTTGAGCCTTGGGCAAAATATAATCATTCAGTTAGCAATGGCAAAAGGTAAAAATGCCGCCATGGCTGCCGAGCGGCTTTGCAGCCTGCTTTTCCTTTGCAAAAGCGACCTGTGGGTCGTAGAAGCGGTCAACGAACTTTCAGGAGAGTGGAATGCGGCCTTCAGGCAGAAAAACCGACCAGATGCGCAAGGTGTCGTTCGAGCGCAATTTTTCCAAGCATGCGGAAGGCTCCTGCCTGGTGAAATTCGGCGATACGCATGTGCTCTGCACGGCAAGCCTGGAGGACAAGACGCCGCCATGGCTGCGCAACAGCGGCAAGGGCTGGGTCACGGCCGAATACGGCATGCTGCCGCGCGCAACCGGCGAGCGCATGAAGCGCGAAGCTGCCGCCGGCAAGCAGGGTGGCCGTACGCAGGAAATCCAGCGCCTCATCGGCCGATCGCTGCGCGCCGTCGTCGATCTCAAGGAACTCGGCGAGCGCCAGATCACCGTCGATTGCGACGTCATCCAGGCCGATGGCGGCACGCGCACGGCCTCGATCACCGGTGGCTGGATCGCGCTTTACGACTGCCTGAAGTGGATGGAAAGCCGCAACATGGTGAAGGTCGAGCGGGTGCTGAAGGATCACATCGCCGCCATCTCCTGCGGCATCTTCGCCGATCAGCCTGTCATCGATCTCGACTATCTTGAGGATTCCTCGGCCGAGACCGACGCCAATTTCGTCATGACGGGCAAGGGCGGCATCGTCGAGATCCAGGGAACGGCTGAGGGTGCCCCCTTCAGCGAAGAGGAATTCGCCACGCTGATGCATCTGGCCAAGAACGGCATTGCCGAACTGGTGGAGCTGCAGAAGCAGGCTATCGCCTGAGGATATTTTGAATGGCTGACCCGGCCCTCGGAGGCGTCCTTGAAACCGCGCTTTATGCGGACGATCTCGATGCAGCCGAGGCCTTTTATGGCGGCATACTCGGATTGCAAAAGATCTCGCGCGGCGGCAACCGTCACGTCTTCTATCGCTGCGGGCCGGGCGTGCTCCTGATCTTCAACAGCGAGGAAACGGTCAAGCCGCATGAGCCGGGTGCCTTGCCCGTGCCGCCGCACGGCACGAAGGGGCAGGGTCATGTCTGCTTCCGCGTCGATGGCAACGAGATCGGCGCCATGGCCGAGAGGCTGAAGGCAGCCGGTGTCGATATCGAAGCCGATTTTCACTGGCCGAATGGCGGCCGTTCGATCTATTTCCGCGATCCGGCCGGCAACAGCCTGGAATGCGCCGAACCCCGCATCTGGGGCCTATGACAGGACAGCACATGCGCAAGCTCGACACCAAGACCATCGTCGTCGCCAGCCACAATGCCGGCAAGATCCAGGAAATCCGCGATCTGATCGGCCCGCTCGGCTTTGCCGCCAAGTCCGCCGCCGATCTCAACTTCATCGAGCCGGACGAGACGGGCACGACTTTCGAGGAAAATGCGACGATCAAGGCGCTCGCCTCCGCCAACGCCTCCGGCTTGCCGGCACTCTCGGACGATTCCGGCCTTGTGATCGATGCGCTCGGCGGCGATCCCGGCGTCTACACCGCCAATTGGGCCGAAACGGCTGACGGCACGCGCGACTTCGCCATGGCCATGCGGAAGGTCGAGACCGCGCTGGAGAAGGCCGGCGCCACCACGCCGGAGAGCCGCACGGCACGCTTCGTCAGCGTGCTTTGCCTCGCCTGGCCGGACGGGCATACCGAGCTTTTCCGCGGCGAAGTCGAAGGCACGGTCGTCTGGCCACCACGCGGCAGCCAAGGCTTCGGCTACGATCCGGTCTTCCAGCCAAAGGGCTACGAGACCACATTCGGCGAAATGAGCGCCGAACAGAAGCATGGCTGGAAGCCCGGCGACGAGCAGGCGCTCTCGCATCGCGCCCGCGCCTTCAAGATCTTTGTCGAAACCTGCCTGGAGGCGTAAGCTAACCCCGTGGAAGTCGTTGATACCGAGGATCTGATGCGCGGGGCGCAATTGCTGCCCGATACCGGCGAACCCGGTTTCGGCGTCTATGTGCATTGGCCTTTCTGCGCAGCCAAATGTCCCTATTGCGATTTCAACAGCCATGTCCGCCATCAGCCTGTCGATCAGGAGCGTTTCGCCGCCGCCTTTCTGAAGGAAATGGCGACGATGCGGACGATCAGCGGCCCGAAGACCGTGACCAGCGTCTTTCTCGGCGGCGGCACACCGTCGCTGATGAAACCGGAAACGGTGGGCGCGATCCTCGATGGCATTGCCGGGACCTGGCATGTGCCTGACGGCATCGAGATCACCATGGAGGCCAATCCGTCGAGCGTCGAGGCAGAGCGCTTTCGAGGCTACCGCGCCGCCGGGGTCAATCGCGTATCGATGGGCGTGCAGGCACTCAACGACCGCGACCTGAAATTTCTCGGCCGGCTGCACAATGTCGAGGATGCGCTGAAGGCAATCAGACTGGCGCGCGAGATTTTTCCGCGCATGTCCTTCGACCTTATCTATGCGCGCCCGAACCAGACCGTCGAGGAATGGGAACGCGAGCTGAAAGAGGCGATCTCCTATGCGGTCGATCATCTCTCGCTCTATCAGCTGACGATCGAGGAAGGCACGCCGTTCTATGGCCTGCACAAGGCCGGCAAGCTGATCGTGCCCGATGGCGATCAATCGGCGCTGCTCTATGAGGCGACGCAGGAGATTACCGAGCGCGAGGGCATGCCGGCCTATGAGGTTTCCAATCACGCGCGTCCCGGCGCCGAAAGCCGGCACAATCTCACCTATTGGCGCTATGGCGACTATGCGGGGATCGGCCCCGGCGCCCATGGCCGCCTGACGCGTGGCCCGCAGAAGCTGGCGACGGCGACCGAACGCAAGCCGGAGAGCTGGCTCGAGATGGTCGAGCGCGACGGCCACGGCATGATTGACCAGGAAATGCTGAGTTTCGACGAACAGGCCGACGAATTGCTGCTGATGGGCCTGCGGCTGAGGGAGGGCGTCGACCTCGCCCGCTGGCAGCAGCTGTCCGGGCGCGATCCCGATCCGCAGCGCGAGGCGTTTTTACTGGAACACGGTTTCATAGAGCGGATCGGCAATTCCCGCCTGCGCTGCACGCCGGCTGGGATGCTGGTTCTCGACTCGGTCGTCGCCGATCTAGCCTGTTAACACCTCCCCTTGAGAGCAGGGGAATCGCATATGGGGCGGATGAGCACCGGAATCTCCTTCTCCCCTTGGGGAGAAGGGGGCGCGGCCGGCAGGTAGGAGTGACCCCGTGTGTACGATGACTCGGTTGTCGACGAGATCACCCCACCCCGGCACTTACGTGCCGACCCTCCACCTTGAGGAGAAGGTGAATAGCCTTCCATCGATTGCCGCCAGACCCACCGCGATCAGCGCCATGCCGATAAAATGCTTCGACTGCAGGCTCTCGCCGAGAACGAGCGCGCCGAGCAGGATGGCGCTGACGGGAATGAGGAAGGTGACCAGCATCAGATTGGTGGCGCCGGCCGTTGCCAGAATGCGGAAGAACAGCACATAGGCGATGGCGGTCGACAGGATTGCCAGGCCGGCGAGCGCCAGCCAGGTCTCGGTGGATGGCATAGCCAGCGTCCAGGGGCGATCGACGAAGAGCGCGATTGGCAGAAGCATTATCGCCGATCCAGTCACCTGGCCGGCGGCGGGAATGATCGGCGCCAGCCCCATGCGGCGGAAACGGCGGCCGAATATGCCGGCCAGCGAGTAGCTGAAGGCGGCACCCAGCACGGCAAGCTGCGCCAGCACGTTGGAGCCGAGGCTTGCAAGCACCGAAGGGCCGATCATCAGGGCGACGCCGGCAAAGCCGACGATGACGCCGATCAGGCGATTGCCGGTCATCTTCTCATCCTCGGTCAGGAAATGGGCGACGACCACGGCAAAGAGCGGTGTGGTGGCGTTGAGGATCGAGGCAAGCCCGCTGGCGATATGGGTCTGCCCCCATACGATCAGCAGGAAGGGAATGACATTATTGAGGAAGCCCATGCCGAAGAAGGCGAGCCAGGTCTGGCGGTCTTTCGGCATCGCATGGCCGGTGGCGCGCACGATGACATGCAAGGCGATGGCGGCGAGCGCGACGCGCGCGGTAACAATAGTGAAGGGCGGCAGTTCGCGCACCAGAATGCCGTTGAACAGGAAGGAGCCGCCCCACAGGATGGATAGCCCCACCAGCATGCTCCATTCGACCGCGCCCATGGATTTCTGTAGCATGAGACTATCTCCAGCATCAGCTGATTGAGTTTTGCTTATCAGTGGCCAATCGTGACATCATTGCCAGCCACCGCTATTGCTGTAATAATCTCGCTATATAGGGGCTCTGACAAGCGAGTCTTTTTCAAATCATGATTTAGCTGAGCTCAATCATCATGGATCAACTGCCATCCCTTTCGGCGCTGCGCGCCTTTGAAGCCTCCGCCCGGCATCTCAGTATGACACTGGCGGCAAATGAGCTGCATGTGACGCCGGGCGCCATCAGCCTGCAGATCCGCGACCTCGAAAGCACCCTCGGCGTGCGGCTTTTCGAGCGGAGAGCCCGGAGCCTGGCGCTGACGAGTGAAGGCGCCGAATATTTTGCGACGATGCGAACGGCATTCCGCCTCATCCGCGAGGCGACAGCGGCTCTTGCAATGCGCTCCAAGGATACGGTGCTGACCCTTACCTGCACAGCCGGCTTCGCCACGCACTGGCTGGTGCCGCGGCTGCGGCGCTTCGAGGAGGCCCATCCCGATATCGACCTGCGCATCAGCGCCTCCTATCGCATGATGGATTTCCAGCGGGATGGGATCGATCTTGCCATCCGCCACGGCCTCGGCGGCTACGAGGGATTGGCAAGCGAGCGATTTCTCGATGACGAATATGTTCCGGTCTGTACGCCGGAAATGGCGGCTGCACTCGGCCCCTCCCCTGCGGTTGACGATCTCGCCACCCTGACGTTGATCCATGATGTCTACCGGCGTGACTGGGAACTCTGGCTGAAGGCCGTCGGGGCAACACGGGTGGATGCCATGCATGGGCCGGTCTTTACCGACGGCATGGGCGCCTACCACGCCATGAAGGCTGGCCTTGGCATCGCCTTGATGCGCCGCTCCTTCGTGGAGCAGGAACTGGCTGACGGCACGCTTGTTGCGCCATTCCCGACGGGATTTGCAAGCGCGCTTGCCTATCACCTTGTCTATCAGCCCGGTGCGCTGGAAAGGCCGGCGATAGCGGCGCTGCGTGCCTGGCTATTTTCTGAGGTCTCACGCACGACGCCATCAGCATAGGCGTATTTCGCCCGCCTGATCGCCCAAAAGAAACGGCCGGCGATGAAGCCGGCCGTAGCTTGTGTGGTGAACGCCGATTCCCGGCCTATTCGTTGATGAGGCGCTTCAGCAGCTCAATCTCATGCGACAGCTTGCTATCGCCGGAAATCAGCTCCTCGATCTTGCGCACGGCATGCAGAACCGTGGTGTGATCGCGACCACCGAAGCGGCGGCCGATTTCCGGGAAGGAACGCGGCGTCAGCGTCTTCGACAGATACATAGCGATCTGGCGCGGCTTAACGATGACGCGCGTGCGGCGGTTCGAAACCAGCTCCTGGCGCGACACGTTGTAGTGACGTGCGACGATACGCTGAATGTCCTCGATGCGGACGCGGCGCGGCTCGCCGGAGCCGACCAGATGCGCCAGTAGTTCGTCGACACGCTCGACCGTCAGGTTCGGTTCGAAGGAGCGACGGAAGATAAGCTGGTTGAAGGCTCCTTCCAGTTCGCGGCCGCTGGCGGTCACGTTGCGCGCGACATGCGAGAGAAGCTCGGCCGGGATTTCCAGCGACGGATCGTCCTGGCGGGCAGCATCGAGACGGCGCTTGAGGATCTCAAGGCGCATTTCATAGTCCGGCGCCTCGACTTCGATCGCCACACCGCCCTGCAGGCGCGAACGCACGCGCGGGTCGAGCGATTCCAGCTCCCAGGGAGCGCGGTCGGCAGCGACAACAACCTGCTTGGCGCTGTCGAGCAGCATGTTCAACAGATGGCAGAACTCGTGCTGGATCATCTTGCCCTGCAGGAACTGCATGTCGTCGATGATGAGCAGATCGATATTGCGCAGCGAATCCTTCAACGTCAGTGCGTCATTGTCGCGGATCGCGGTTGCGAAGCGCCACATGAAATATTCCGCCGTCAGGTACACGACCCGCAGTCCGCGCGGGTTCTGAACTGCTGCATTGGCGATCGCCTGCAGCAGATGCGTCTTGCCGAGACCAACGGTCGCATGGACGAAGAGCGGATTGAAACGCACGGCGCCGGAGCCAGCTTCGGCGATGGTCTTCGCAGCGGCCAAGCTGACACGGTTCGAGCTGCCTTCGACGAATGTATCGAAGGTAAAGCGGGAATCGAGCGGAGAGCCGAACAGCGGCGAACCCGCCATTGCCGGCCGCGCAGCCGCAGCCGCACTCACGGCCTGGGCAACAACCTGACCGGCCGGCTGGGCGACGGCGCGACGGATCGGCGCAACAGCGGCCTGGTCCGGCACCGCCTGCTGCTCATCGGCTGATGGCTTCGCGCCCTGCCGGGTTGCGGTGCGCACCAGAATTTCGACCTTGAGGATCTCGGCATCCTCAGCCTGGAACAGGCTGGTGATGAGATCGAGATAGCGATTGTTGATCCAGGACTTCAGAAATGTTGTCGGGACCGTGAGGCGAACGACGCTCTTCGATACCGAATGAAGCTTAAGCCGCGCAAACCAGCTGGCATAGACATCGGGTCCGACCTGAGCCTTCAAGCGCGCGCTGACGCGCTCGAACAAATTATTTCGCGCCACGTCGCCCTTTTCCCCCGCCGCTTCTAAGCAAACCGCACCGAACGCCTGCGCATTGTCCCCATTTTCCAACGCACCCGTCGCTCTCGTATGTATCTGCATATAGTGCCGCCTTCCAAAGTCTCTTTATAGGGCGGGAGCACATCACTGCCGCCCCTGGTTCTTCGCCATGGCATGACGATCGCGCTCGTTGTCCAAGCTGCGCCGCATACCGGTTCATCAGCCACGCCCGGCCAGCAGGCTTTACAGGAACACTGTGGCGAAAACCGCTCTTTAAAGCAGCATTCGTCTCGGCGTCTGTAACCGGAGCATCAATCGGCCCTCGTATTCCGATTGACCGCTCCAATGGCTGTCAATTTTTCTCCCCTCCCCGCAGCCGCGCCAATAATTTGGGCCGCAAAGGACAGACAAGCTTCCTCGTTCCGCAAGCGTCGCCGCTTCCGGTTCTTACTCGTCAACTGTTTGAAAAAACGGAACTGAACCGCTCCGTCACAAGAGACAAAACCACCTCCACCGCCATACGTAACGGTGTTTGCCGAAGCCGTTTAAGGTGAAATCCGCGCCCCTTGTTGAAATCCATTTAGGCAGGATCGAGGGCAGATATCAACGATGAATTTTACACAAAATTAAGAGGCGGCCATTGACTCAGGAGGCCATTTTTGACTGTCACAAGCCCTTCAAAAAAGAATCGCTGTTGAATCAAAGAGATTCCTGTCGAGCGCGATTCCCACAGCTTTCAAAAGAAAAAAAATAAAATATCCCTTGACTCAGTTGTGAGCCGGCAATGCGTCATGCAGATCACCCAGCGCTGAGATATCCTGCCGTAAGCCATTGTTTTAAAATGTATATTTCTGTCACGTCACTGACATGATCGAGCAGTCAATTTTGGCAATACGGCATTTTTTTGGCTGAATCCAAAAAGCCCGGCGCGAGGGCCGGGCTTAATACTAACGATAGACTCGTTAACGAAAGATTATGCAGTCGGGGCCGAAAGGGCCTTCACACGCTTGGCAAGACGCGAAACCTTGCGGGAAGCGGTGTTGGCGTGAAGCACGCCCTTCTTTGCCGCGCGAGCCAGTTCCGGCTGAGCAGCAATGAAAGCTGTCTTTGCGCGATCCGCATCACCCGATGCGATGGCTTCTTCGACCTGGCGAACGAACGTGCGAACGCGCGAGCGACGAGCCTTGTTGACATCGGTGCGGCGGGCGATCTTACGGGTCGCTTTTTTCGCCGAGGTAGTATTGGCCATGTATGCCTCTCTTAGAATTCGAACAAAACTCCATCGTTGCGGCGTAGGCCCCATGGCCACTTCATCCAGCAATGCGGGAGCAATTGCGGAAAACCAGAGCGGCTTTCCAAACTGTGGCGGGCATATAACCGGAATGAGCCGCGGCGTCAACGCGGATTCTCGCCAAACCCGCGTAATTCCGGAATCTTGGTCCCTACCGGTTCTTGAAGGCTGGCTTGCGCTTCGCGACGAAGGCCGCCATGCCCTCCTTCTGATCCTCTGTGGCGAACAGGCTGTGGAACAGGCGGCGTTCGAAGCGTAGTCCCTCCTCGAGCGTGGTTTCGAAGGCACGGTTGACCGCCTCCTTGGCCATCATCACGGCGGGACCGGAATAAGAAGCGATCTTGGCGGCGGCGGCCAGCGCCTCGTCGAGCAGCTTGTCTGCCGGTACGACGCGCGCCACAAGGCCGGAACGCTCCGCCTCTGCCGCATCCATCATCCGGCCCGTCAATATCAGGTCCATCGCCTTGGCCTTGCCGACCGCACGCGTGAGACGCTGCGAGCCGCCCATGCCAGGGATGACGCCGAGCGTGATTTCCGGCTGGCCGAATTTGGCGGTTTCCGAGGCGATGATGAAATCGCACATCATCGCCACTTCGCAGCCACCGCCGAGCGCAAAGCCGCTGACCGCCGCGATGACAGGCTTGCGGGCATTGGCAATCTCGGCCCAGCCGCTGAAAAAGTCATTCTTATAAGCGTCGACGAAATCGAGCGATTGCATTTCCTTGATGTCGGCGCCGGCAGCAAAGGCCTTTTCCGAACCGGTGAGCACGATCGCACCGATGGCATCGTCAAGATGAAGAGCGGCATAGGCTTGCTTGAGCTCGGAAAGGACCGTTGAATTCAGCGCGTTCAGCGCCTGCGGCCGATTGATCCGGACGAGGCCGACAGCCCCATGAGTTTCGACAATGAGGGTTTCGTAAGCCACTTCTCTCTCCCTTTAAATCAGCTCTGGCCCTTTAAATCACCTTTGGCCCGTCAATCAGCCTTGGCAGGAGGCGCAGTAGAAAGAAGAGCGCCCCGCCTGGACGATGCGACTGACCGTACCGCCGCAGCCGGGCGTACTGCAAGGCTGGCTTTCACGATCATAGACGGAAAAGGAATGCTGGAAATAGCCGAGCGAACCGTCCGTCTGGATATGATCGCGCAGCGACGAGCCGCCTGCGGCTATCGCATCGGCAATGACCTCGCGGATCGCCTCGACCAGCGCCAGCAGCGCTTCGGTCGGTTTGCCGGTATCCATCACCAGCGTGCCGGCGGCGCGCAACGGCGACAGGTGGGAGCGCCACAGCGCCTCGCACACATATATATTGCCGAGACCGGCGATGTTCTTCTGGTCCAGCAGCGCGCTCTTCAGCGGCTGCGCCTTACCGCCAAAGCGCTTAGCCAGATAGTCCGCGCTCAGTTCATTGCCCGTGGGTTCCGGCCCGAGATCACGGAAGAAGGGATGGCTGGCCATCTCGGCCCGCCGGACGAGATCCATGAAACCGAAGCGGCGCGGGTCATTATAGATGACGCGCGCATCGCCGCTTGCACCCGCCAGATGGAAGAGGACGTGATCGTGCTTCTCGTCCTTGGAGCGGGGATGATGGAAGGTTCCCAGCGTCTCGGCCGCAGCACCTTCCTCCACCCGGAACGAGCCGGACATGCCGAGATGCGCGACGATCGTCTTGCCGTCGTCGAGATCGATCAGCAGGTATTTGGCCCGGCGCGACAGCGACGCGATGCCGCGGCCCGCAACGGCCTGCGCGAAATCGGCCGGGAAAGGAAAGCGCAAATCGTTGCGGCGCAGCTCCAACTCCTTCAGAACGGCACCCTCCATGGAAGGCGCAAGGCCCCGTCTGACGGTTTCGACCTCTGGTAATTCCGGCATGGCTATCCATCTTTATGTTTCAACCGCTTATGATCTGAGCTATAGCCCAAGGCATTGCGGCTGGTGATCTGGCTGATGAGATAGCGTGGCAAACGCGATTTCGCTATGGTCCGCCGCTTAATTGTGTAACGGAGTTGAGCCGATGGCAGACAGCCGCACCTCCGCCGATGGCGGCATGGAAACATCCTATGGCTTTCGCGAAGTAGCCGATGGCGAAAAGCAGGGCCTCGTCAACGAGGTGTTCCACAAGGTCGCCAAGCGCTATGACGTCATGAATGACGTCATGTCCATGGGCATGCATCGCGCCTGGAAAGACGCGATGATATCAGCGCTCAACCCGCGCAAGGAGCCTGGTTACAAGGTGCTCGACGTTGCCGGCGGCACGGGCGATATCGCCTTCCGCATCGTGGAAGCCTCGAACCGCCTGGCACATGCAACGGTGCTCGATATCAACGGCTCGATGCTGGCCGTCGGCGCCGAGCGGGCGGAGAAAAAGAAGCTTTCCGACAATCTCACTTTCGTCGAAGCGAATGCCGAGGAACTGCCTTTCGAGCCGAACTCCTTCGACGCCTATACGATCGCTTTCGGTATCCGCAACGTGCCGCACATCGATGTTGCATTGAAGGAGGCCTATCGCGTCCTGAAGCGCGGCGGCCGGCTGCTCGTGCTCGAATTCTCCGAAGTCGATCTGCCGCTGCTCGACCGTGTCTACGACGCCTGGTCCTTCAATGCCATTCCGAAGTTCGGCAAGGCGATCACCGGCGATGCCGAGCCCTATCAATATCTGGTGGAATCAATCCGCAAGTTCCCGAACCAGCAGGACTTCGCGACGATGATTCGCGAGGCCGGCTTCTCGCGCGTGAGCTTCACCAACTACACCGGCGGCATCGCCGCGCTGCACTCCGGCTGGAAGCTCTGAAGCATGATGTCGAGCCACATGACGCGGCCGAAGGTTTCCGCTCGTCAGGACTTTGAGGTGCTATGAGTGCTTTCAGCGCATATTTCGGCCTTGTTCGGGTCGGCTGGGTGCTCGTGCGCGAAGGCGTGGTCATGGCGCTGCCATCGGAAGGGCTGCCCCCCTCCATCAGCCTCGCCAAGTCCTTCGTCAGCATCTTCGCCCGCCGGAAGGCGAAGAGCCAGGCGCGCAGCGACCGGCTTGCCCAAGCGGTCGAGCGGCTCGGCCCTTCCTATGTGAAGATCGGCCAGTTCCTGGCGACGCGCCCCGATGTCGTCGGCGTGGATATGGCGAACGACTTATCGCAGCTTCAGGACCGCATGGCCTTCTTCCCGCATGAAACGGCGACGGCAGCCATCGAGTCTTCGCTCGGCCGGCGGATCGACGATCTCTACGCCAGCTTTGACGCGCCGATCGCCGCCGCGTCGATAGCGCAGGTGCATCCGGCCGAAATCGAGACGGCAGAGGGCCGCAAGCGCGTTGCCGTCAAGGTGGTCCGGCCAGGCGTTCGTCAGCGCTTTTCTAACGATATCAAGGCGATGTATCTGGTTTCACGGCTGCAGGAGCGGTTCATGCCCTCCAGCCGGCGTCTTCGCCCGGTGGAAGTGACCAAGACGCTCGAGCAGACCACCAAGGTCGAGATGGATCTGCGGCTGGAAGCGGCCGCGCTCTCCGAGATCGCCGAAAACACCGAAAAGGATCCGGGCTTCCGCGTTCCGAAAGTCGACTGGGAACGCACCGGCCGCGACGTCATCACCATGGAGTGGATCGACGGCGTGAAGATGTCCGACGTCGAGGGGCTGAAGGCGGCCGGCCACGATCTCAACGCGCTCGCCGATACGCTGATCCAGTCCTTCCTGCGCCATACGCTGCGCGACGGCTTCTTCCACGCCGACATGCACCCCGGCAACCTTTTCGTCGATGCAGCGGGCATGATCGTCGCTGTCGACATGGGGATCGTCGGGCGATTAGGGAAGAAGGAACGCCGTTTCCTGGCCGAAATCCTCTACGGTTTCATCACCCGCGACTATATCCGGGTGGCCGAAGTGCATTTCGAAGCCGGCTATGTACCTGCGCATCACAATACGGAGAGTTTTGCGCAGGCCATCCGCGCGATCGGCGAGCCGATCCATGGCCAGCCGGCCGAAACCATCTCCATGGGCAAGCTTCTGACCTTGCTCTTCGAAGTAACGGAACTCTTCGACATGGAAACGCGGCCCGAGCTGGTGATGCTGCAGAAGACCATGGTCGTGGTCGAGGGCGTATCGCGCATGCTCAATCCACGCTTCAATATGTGGAAGGCCTCGGAACCGGTCGTCGGCGACTGGATTCGCACCAATCTCGGCCCGAAGCGGATCATGACAGATTTGAAGGACGGTTTGAAAGCGGCCGTGAAGCTCGCCGAAGCCGCGCCCGAGATTGCGGCGAAGACCGAGAAATTCCACCACGAACTGCTGCATATGAGCGAAAACGGCCTGCGTTTCGATCCGCAGACCGCCGAAGCGATCGGCAAGGCCGAGGCCAAGCACAGCCGCTCCGGCCGACTCGCGTTGTGGGTGATCGCGCTGGCGCTTCTCTACATCGCCTGGCATCTGAGCTGATCGCCAAGCTTTCTGATGCTTCTTCCTCGCCTTGGCCCAAATAGCTCGGCCGGGGCGGGAAGCCATTTGCGCGCGCAAACATAGAGTTGCGCAACGTACGCACTCGCCTCAAAATCAGTCTGTCTGGCACGGATCAAGGTGTTCGCCATTTGGGATATCCCATTGACGATAAGGCTCGCATAGCCTTGCAAAAAAGGAGAACAGCAGAGATGGAGCGTCAGAGAGCCGGTATCGAGCTCAGCGGACAACCCCTTGGGTTCAGCGATCTGGTGCGGATCGGAGCGGGGACTGTCCTGCCGTCGGCGTCGGAGAGCGGCATGGCTCGCGTACGCTTGGCACGCGGCGTTCTCGAAAGCACCATTCAATCGGGGATGCCGGTTTACGGCTCTACGACCGGTGTCGGAGCCATGAAGGATGTCGAATGGTCTCCTGAAGATCTCGATGCCTTCAATCTCGGCCTCGTGCGCGCCCATCATTTCGGTACGGGCGCGCCCTTTTCCATGTCGGTCGTTCGCAATGCGATGGCGATCCGGGTAAATACCGCTTTGACC
This sequence comes from Rhizobium sp. BK491, assembly GCF_014194925.1. Classification (NCBI taxonomy): domain Bacteria; kingdom Pseudomonadati; phylum Pseudomonadota; class Alphaproteobacteria; order Hyphomicrobiales; family Rhizobiaceae; genus Rhizobium; species Rhizobium sp. BK491. Next base: position 282,391 of record NZ_JACIAR010000002.1, on the reverse strand, counting down.
GGCAAGGTCGGTTGCTCGCAGGAGCTGATCGAAGCCTATCTGCAGCTGCTCAGCGCGGATGTCATTCCTGTCGTCAGGCGAACGGGCTCGATCGGCTGCGCGGATATCGGCCTGATGGGGCAGATTGGCGCTGTGCTGACCGGTGTTGGCGAGGCCGTCTATCGAGGGCGGCGCATGCAGGCTGCCGACGCTTTCAGCGCCGCCGGCATAGATCCTCTCAGGATGCTGCCGCGCGACAGCCTCGCCTCGCTCAGCGTCAATGCCGTCAGCTTCGCCGCCGCGGCGGAAACCACCCGCAATGCCGCCTCGTCGATTCGCGTACTGCTCGCGACCGGCATGATGGCCGCCGGCGCGCTCGGTGCTTCGCGCGATCCCTGGATTTCCGTGCGCCATGTCGGCACCGCCCGCGAGGCTCTGATCGGCGCCTGGCTCTGCAATGCCTCGGAAGAATGGCCCTGGCCGGTCGCGACCCATGTGCAGGACCCGCTGAGCCTGCGCATGATTGCCCAGGTCTTCGGCGCAGTCATCGAAAACCTTTTGACGGCAGGCCACAAGATTCTCGCCGCCACGGGCCGCTCGGACGATAATCCCGTCATCGTCGACGGCCGCGTCATGACCTCGGGCGGCTCCCTTCCGCTCGATGTCACCATTCTGCTTGAAGCCGCCGTCATCTGCATGGCGCATGCCGCCCGCAACGCATTCAACCGCTGCGTGCTGCTCGGCAACGGCCAGCGGCGCGGCTTGCCGGTCAATCTCGTGCCGGAAGGGAAGATCGCGACCGGCTTCGGCCCCATCATCAAGCTCGCCGGCGAGATCTTCTCACGTGTTCTGTCCATGTCTAATCCGGTCTCGGCCCAGTCGCTCGTCGTGGCGGCTGGGATGGAAGACGAGGCCGCCTTCCTGCCGCTGGTCATCGAACGTTTTGAACGGCAGATGCGCGCGCTGAAGCGCCTGGCGGCCCTGGAAGCCCTGCTCTCGGCCCAGGCGATGGACATTCTCGGCGACAAGCCGGAAGGCGTGGCACGCATGCTCTACGAGGTCGTGCGCAAGCATGCGGATTTCTATGTGATCGACCGGCCGCTTTCGGCCGAGGTCGAGGCGATCGAGGAGGAACTGGCCTCCGAGGCCTTCGTCTCTGAACTGATCGCGCATAAGCCGATCATCGCCTATGATGACTTCTTCGCACTTGGCTCGCTGGAGCGGGTCGAAGAGCGGCTTTATCGCGACACGATTGCCATCTGAAGCAACGACGAGCGGAGGGAACGCACATGGCCGATTTCGATCTTGTTCTGCAGGGCACCGTGGTTCTGCCCGAGCGTATCGTGGAAGCCGGCTATGTCGCCGTGCGCGACGGCAAAATCGCCGAGGTCGGCATTGGCGTGCCGCCGGCAGCGCGTGAGCGGCACCTGCTCGGCAAGGCGCTGATCCTGCCTGGCGCGATCGATGCGCAGGTCCATTCCCTTTCCCAGAAGGACCAGGAGGATTTCATCTGGTCGACGCGCTCTGCAGCGGCCGGCGGCGTCACCACCATCGTCGACATGCCCTATGACGAAGGCAATCTCGTCTGCTCGGCAGCGGCAGTGAAGAAGAAGATCGACCACGCCGCGCCGCAATCGCGCGTCGATTTCGCCCTTTACGGCACGGTCGATCCGGAAGAAGGCCCCGCGCGCATCGCCGAAATGGTTGAGGCTGGCGTTGCCGCCTTCAAATTCTCCACCTTCGGGACCGATCCGAAGCGTTTTCCGCGCATTCCGCCTGCCCTGCTCGATGCCTGCTTTGCCGCGATCGCCCCAACGGGCCTGACCGCCGGCGTCCACAACGAGGACGACGAAGCGGTGCGCACCTACATGGAGCAGGTCAAGGCAAGCGGCGTCACCGACTATCGCGCCCACGGCCTGTCGCGCCCGCCGATCACCGAGCTGCTTGCCATGCACACGATCTTCGAGACCGGCGCGGATACCGGTTGCCCGGCGCATGTCGTGCATTGCTCGCTCGGCCGCGGCTACGACATCGCCCGCGCCTATCGCCGCGACGGCTTTGAAGCGACGGTCGAGTGCTGCATCCATTACCTGACGCTCGACGAGGAAAACGATGTGCGGCGCCTCGGCGGCAAGGCGAAAATTAATCCGCCGATCCGCCCGCGTGCCGAAGTGGAAACCTTGTGGCGCAAGGTGGCGGAAGGCAATGTCTGGCTCGTCTCGACCGACCATGTCAGCTGGTCGGAAAACCGCAAGACAAATCCGGACATGCTGGCGAATGCGTCCGGCGTGCCGGGACTGGAAGTCATGGTGCCGCTCTTCGTCAAGGGTGCTCTGGAACGCGGCGTGCCGCTCACCTGGGCTGCGAAACTGATGGCGGAGAACCCGGCTAAGCATTTCCGTCTCGACCACATCAAGGGCGCGCTGACGCCGGGCAAGGACGCAGATATCGTCGTACTGGAACCGCGCGAAATGGTTTACGACGCGGCGGCAAGCGGCAACAACGTCGTCGGCTGGAGCCCCTATAACGGCATTCGCCTACCCTGGACTGTGTCCGCCGCCTACCTTAGAGGCAAGCAGATCACCGAGGGGCAGAAGGTGCTGGCCGAACCCGGCTCCGGCAGCTTCGTCCGTCCCTTGCCTCGCCAAATTCTTGCCGGAGATGCAGCCTGATGACCGAAACCAAGCGCCACAACCTGCCCGTAAACGCTGATCGTATCGCTGAGGATATCGATGCTCTGGCGAGGATCACCGATCCGGGCCATCCCTGGACGCGCCGCGCCTTCTCCCCGCTCTTCCTGGAAGGGCGTGCCTATATCGAGGCGCGGATGAAAGCGGCAGGACTTGAGACGCGGATCGACGCCGCCGGCAATCTGATCGGCCGGCGCGCTGGTGCCAAACCCGGCCTCGGCACAATCCTTGTCGGCTCACATTCCGACACCGTTCCCGATGGCGGCCGCTTCGACGGCATCGCCGGCACGATTGCCGCGCTTGAAGTGGCGCGCTCCTTGAAGGATCGCGGCATCGAGCTGGACCATGATCTGGAGATTGTCGATTTCCTCGCAGAGGAGGTCAGCATCTTCGGTGTTTCCTGTATCGGCAGCCGCGGCATGACCGGGCAGATCCCAGAGGCGTGGCTCTCCCGCGTGAGCGGCGACCGCACGTTGTCGCAGGGCATTGCCGAAGTCGGCGGCGATCCTTCGGTGCTGCTCTCCCAGAAGCGTCCGGATCTTGCCGGATTCCTGGAGCTGCATATCGAACAGGGTCCGGTGCTGGAAGCCGAGAACAAGGATATCGGCATCGTCACCGCGATCGCCGGCATCACCCGCATCGAAATCACCGTCGAAGGCCGCGCCGACCACGCCGGCACGACGCCGATGGATCGCCGCGCCGACGCGCTGGTGGCCGCTTCGCAGCTCGTACTCGACATCAGGAGCCGCGCGGCTGAACAGGCAAAGACGCCGGGCCATTTCGCCGCGACCGTGGGCGAATTCCGCATCGAGCCGAATGCCGCCAATGTCGTGCCGTCCAAGGTCGTGCTGTTAATTGACGGACGCGCCGAAATCCGCAGCGACATGGAGGATTTCCTGGCCTGGATCGACGGTGAGGTGAAGACCATCGCCGCCGATTATGGTGTCACGATCAACCCGCCGGCGCGCGTCTCCGACAACATGCCGACGCCGGGCGCTCCCGTACTGCTCGAAACGCTGGAGCGCGCCTGCGAGACTGTCGGCGCCAAGCATCGCCGCATGGCCTCAGGCGCCGGCCACGACACGGCCTGGATCGCCAAGGTTGCGCCTGCTGCGATGATCTTCGTGCCCTGCAAGGAAGGCCGCAGCCATTGCGCCGAGGAATGGGCCGAGAATGACGACATCGCCATGGGTGCTGCCGTGCTCTTCGAAGCGGTGCGCGACATGGACAAGAACCTCAAACAGAACCGGGAGTAGCCGATGGGACGCGTACTCGTTGCAAAGGATGTGGAAGCGGCCGTTAAGGGTGGCTCCGTTTATGCCGCGGGCGGTGGCGGCTGGGCCGATCATGGCCGCATGCTCGGCTATGCGGCCGTCAATGTCGGCAAGCCGGAGTTGGTGTCGATCGAGGAATTGAACGACAATGACTGGATCGCCACGGCGGCGGCCATCGGCGCACCGGCCTCCACGACCCCCTGGGAAATGCAGGGCATCGACTACGTGAAAGCCGTGCAGCTCCTGCAGGACGAGCTTGGAGAGAAGCTTTCCGGCCTGATCATCGGCCAGAACGGGCGGTCCTCGACGCTGAACGGCTGGCTGCCGTCGGCGATCCTCGGAACGAAGGTGGTAGACGCGGTGGGCGACATCCGCGCCCATCCGACGGGCGACATGGGCTCGATCGGCATGGCGGGTTCGCCCGAGCAGATGATCCAGACCGCCGTCGGCGGCAACCGCGCCGAGAACCGCTATATCGAGCTCGTCGTGAAGGGTGCGACGGCGAAGATTTCGCCGATCCTGCGCGCCGCATCCGACCAGTCCGGCGGCTTCATCGCGTCCTGCCGCAACCCCTTGCGCGCCTCTTACGTCCGCACGCATGCGGCGCTCGGCGGCATCTCCATGGCGCTTTCGCTCGGCGAAGCGATCATCGAGGCGGAAAAGAAGGGCGGCAGCGCCGTCATAGACGCCATCTGCAAGACGACCGGCGGCCATATCCTGGCGGAAGGTACGATCACCAAGAAAGACGTCGTCTACACGAAGGAAGCCTTCGATATCGGCACCATCACGGTCGGCTCCGGCGAGAAGGCTGTCATCATGCATGTGATGAACGAATACATGGCGGTCGAAGATGCCGGCGGCAAACGGCTCGCGACCTTCCCCTCCGTCATCACCACGCTGTCGCCGGAAGGCGAGCCCTTGAGCGTCGGCCAGCTGCACGAGGGCATGAACGTCTTCATCCTGCATGTGCCGATGGATATCATTCCGCTCTCTGCCAGTGTGCTCGACCCCACGGTCTATCCCTCCGTCGAGAAGGCCATGGGCATCGAGATCGCCAAATACGCCCTGGCCGGCAAGAAAGGCTGAAAAGCACAGGAGGCTTGAATGGCCCGTGATGCCGGTCTCGAGGAATTGCTGAGAGAGGAGCTCGGGCAACGCCCCGGGCTCAGCGAGAAGGCAATGTTCGGCGGCTGGGCCTTTTTGCTCAATGGCCATCTGCTGTGCGGCGCGCGCGAAGACGGGATGCTGATCCGCCTTGGCAAAGGCAACGATGCCTGGGCACTCGAGCAGCCTGATGTCAAACCCATGCTGTCGCGCGGTCGGGAAATGCAGGGATGGGTGCGCGCCGGGCCGGAGGCCTATGGCAACGACATGCTGCGCAAGCGGCTGCTCCTGGCCGCGCTGAATTTTGTCGAGGGCTTGCCGCCGAAATGAATGAGTATTGAAGAGCACTCCTCTTCTCCCCAGCGGGGAGAAGATGTCCGCAGGACAGATGAGGGGGTGAGCGACGAAGGAGCGAACGTCTGAGCGGTAAGCAAAGACGGTATCTGCCGAGCCGCCCCCTCATCCGACCCTTCGGGCCACCTTCTCCCCGAGGGGGAGAAGGGGAGGCATCAAACAAGAGGGAAATCCATGCCGAAAGCCAATCCACGTCACCCGAAATTCCCAATCCCGGGCGGGCCGGAGCTGCGTGCCAAAGGCTGGCGGCAGGAGGCTCTGCTACGCCTGCTCGAAAACGTGCTCTCGGTCGGCGAAGATCCGGACAATCTCGTCGTCTACGCAGCCCTCGGCAAGGCTGCCCGCAACTGGGCAGCGCACAAGGGCATCGTGAAGGCGCTCACCGAAATGGATGAGAACCAGACCCTGCTCATCCAGTCGGGCAAACCGATCGGCCTCATCCGCACGCATGACAAGGCACCGCTTGTCATCATGGCGAATTGCAACATCGTCGGGCAATGGGCGAAGGCGGAGGTCTTCTACGAACTGCAGCGCAAGGGCCTGATCTGTTGGGGCGGACTGACGGCCGGCGCCTGGCAGTATATCGGCAGCCAGGGCGTGATCCAGGGTACCTACGAGATCTTCATGCGCATCGCGGAGCGCCGCTTCGGCGGCGATCTCTTCGGCCGCTTCGTGCTGACGGCCGGTCTCGGTGGCATGGGCGGCGCACAGCCGCTTGCCGGCCGCATGGCGGGCGCTGCCATCCTCTGCGTCGATATCGATGCGGAGCGCGCCAGGAAGCGCCAGGACATCGGCTATCTGCAGGAAATCGCACCCGATCTCGATTCCGCGCTGGCGATGATCGATGCGGCGGTCAAGGAAAAACGGGCGCTGTCGGTCGGCCTCGTCGGGAACGCGGCCGAAATCTATCCGGAAATCGCACGTCGCGGCATCGTGCCTGATATCGTCACCGACCAGACCTCGGCGCACGATCTCGTCTATGGCTACGTGCCGAAGGGCATGAGCCTCGCCCAAGTCAAAGACCTGCGCGATGACGGCCAGGGCCAGCTCATGGCAGCAAGCCGCGCCTCGATCGTCGAGCACGTGAAGGCCATGCTGGACTTCCAGAAGAAGGGCTCCGAGGTCTTCGACAACGGCAACCTCATTCGTACCCAGGCGAAGGAAGGCGGCGTGGCGAATGCCTTTGATATCCCGATCTTTACCGAAGCTTATCTCAGGCCACTCTTCTGCCGCGCTATCGGCCCGTTCCGCTGGATGGCGCTATCAGGCGAGGAAAGCGATATCGCCCGCATCGACGATCTGCTGCTGGAAATGTTCCCGGACAACAAGATCATCACCAACTGGATCAAGCTTGCCCGCCAGCACGTGCCCTTCGAAGGTCTGCCGGCCCGCATCGCGTGGCTCGGCCATGGCGAGCGCACGGCGCTGGCCCGCCGCGTCAACGATCTCGTTGCAAGCGGCGAGCTGAAGGGGCCGATCGCTTTCTCGCGCGACCATCTCGATGCCGGCGCCATGGCGCATCCGAACATCATGACCGAAGGCATGAAGGACGGCTCCGACGCCATCGCCGACTGGCCGCTGATCGACGCCATGATGCTCTGCTCGTCCATGGCCGATCTCGTCGTCGTCCATTCCGGCGGCGGCGGCTATGCCGGCTATATGACCAGCTGCGGCGTCACCGTGGTTGCCGACGGCACGGATGCCGCCGACGAGCGGCTCGACCATGCTCTGACCAACGATACAGCGCTTGGCGTCATGCGCTATGCGGATGCGGGCTATGAGGAAGCGCTGGACGAAGTTGCGAAAAAGGATGTGCCCTATATCCGTTTGGGATAAGCGCGTCTGTTCTTAGCGAGATTGAAGGACTATGGTCCCGGGCAACTTGAGATGAATTGAGAATTGCCCGTGATCCCCTGGACCTTGCTCGACACTGCGAAAATCCCCGGCGGCGGCGAGCTGCGACTGAAGCAGCGCGGCCAGGAATTTTCCATCATGCTCGGCACCAACGAGCTGATGAACAGTCGCCTGAGCGGCTCCGAGCGCGCGCTTGCCACGCTTTCCTGCGAGAAGATCAGAGGCCGGAAGGCACCACACATACTGATCGGCGGCCTCGGCATGGGCTTTACCTTGCGTGCGGCGCTTGGCGAACTAGGTGCGGACGCGAAGGTTACGGTTGCCGAGCTTGTTCCGGCAGTCGTTTCATGGGCGCGCGGGCCGATGGCAACAGTCTTCGACAGCTGCCTCGACGACCCGCGTGTTGCCATTCATGAGGGCGACGTGCGTCCGCTCATCCGCGCAAGCAAGGCAACATACGATGCTATCCTGCTCGATGTCGACAACGGCCCGGATGGCATCACGTCCGAAGCCAATGATGGTCTTTATGACTATCATGGCCTGAAGGCAGCGCGCGATGCGCTGCGGCCCGGCGGCGTACTCGCGGTCTGGTCGTCGGGACCTGACGAGCGCTTCACAAGGCGGCTGCGCGACAGCGGCTTTACCGCCGAAGTGGTCAATACACGCGCAAATGGCAAAACGGGCGCGCGTCATGTCATCTGGCTGGCGACAAAATCGGGATCATAACGCCTCGAATTGAAATAGCGCCTGAGATGCTATATATCAATGTCATATCTCAAAGGAGTTATGGCATGGAAACCGCAAAGATCTTCTGGTCCGGCCGCTCACAGGCCGTGCGCTTGCCGAAGGAATTCCGCCTCGATGGTGAGGAAGTGCGCATCCGCCGGCAGGGAAAAGCAATCATTCTGGAGCCGATCGCCGAAGATTGGGATTGGCTGGAAGCTGTTACGGGGCCGGTTGATCAAGACTTCGCAGAAGCGACCGAAGAAGAGCCCGCTGAGCAGCAACGCCCCGAGCTGGATATCTTCAAGTGAAGTATCTGCTCGACAGCAATGCCGTCATCGCCCTGATGAAAGGACATTCCGGCTTCGTCAGCGAGCTGCGCAGACACAGGCCGCAAGATTTCGCCATTCCGGCCATCGTGGCACACGAATTATTCTACGGCGCCTATAAAGGGCAGCGCGTCGCAGAGAATCTTGCGCGTGTCGATGCATTGCAATTCGAGACATTGGATTTCGATAAGGAGGACGCCCGGATGGCCGGCGAAATTCGCGCGGCTCTTGCTTCCCTTGGTACGCCGATCGGCGCCTATGACGTTTTGATCGCGGGTCAGGCGATCGCCCGCGATCTGATCCTGATAACGCGCAATGTCAGAGAATTCGAGCGCGTTCACAAGCTGCGTTTCGAAGACTGGGAGTCCTTGCCGAGCGGCTAAAGATAGCGCGTTTCCTCCGGCGCGCGATCGAAGCGGTCGTCGCGGCCGTCGAAATAGCCGACCGGAAGCGAGGCGAGCTCTTCATCGGTGGCATCATCCAGGCAGCTGATGCTGATCGCATAGAACTTGCCGCCGAGTGCGGGATTTTCACCCCAGTTGAAGGAGCTGATGCCGCAATTTTTACAGAAGAGGTGATGCAGGATGCGCGGGCCGAACTGATATTCGCCAATGTTGTCTTCGCCTGAGGTCAGGCGGAAATCAGCGGGCGTGGCGACAGCCAGCCAATTGCGCTTCTTCTTGCAGATCGAGCAATTGCATTTAAAGGTGCCGCCCTGCAGGTCGAGATCGGCTTCGTAAGCGACGGCACCGCAATGGCAGCTTCCGTGATAGGTCTTCTTCATCACTCTCATCCTTCCCTTGAGGTGGCTTCTGCGTAAGCGGCGTATTTGTCGAGGGCCTGTTCCCAGCCACCGGTCTGCAATCTGAGCTCGGTATCGTCAGGCAACTCGACCTTGCGGAAGACGAGACGCGTCTTCTCGCCAAGCTCATGAAACTCCACAGTCACCTGCATCGGATGCTCGCGCCTACCCTCCTGGTTTTCCCAGGCGAAGGTGAAGACGAGACGCTCGGGCGCGACGATCTCCAGATAGCGGCCATGGCTCCAATATTCCTTGCCCTCCGGCGTGAGAATGCAGTGCCGCCAGGCGCCCCCTTCCTTGAGATCGACGGAAACGGATGGGGCCGTCATATTTTGCGGTCCCCACCAGCGCATCAGATGTTGCGGTTCCGTCCAGAGGCGAAACAGCAGGGCACGCGGCGCGGCAATCTCGCGGGTCAGCACGATCTCGCGCGGCGGCCGCATGCTGCCGCCCTTAGTTGCTGGGGTCATTCTTTCCTCCCTTTTGCAATAGTGCCGCGTAGTCCTCCAGGCGATCGAGATTGTCGTTCCAGAACTGGCGATAGCTCTCCAGCCAGTCATCGACTTGGCGCAGCGGCTTCGCTTCCAGCCGGCAGGGTCGCCATTGCGCTTCCCTGCCCTTCGAGATCAGGCCGGCTTTTTCCAGCACCTTCAGGTGCTTGGAAACAGCGACCAGCGACATGTCGAAGGGTTCGGCCAGCTCGGACACGGATGCCTCGCCGGTCGTCAGCCGCGCCAGGATTGCCCGGCGGGTGGGATCGGCTAGGGCCGAAAGGGTCGCGCTCAACGTGTCCATTTGATAAACCATATAGTTAATTAACTTATTGGTTTAATATATGCGACCAGCCAGCGATGTCAAGAAGCGCCGGACGGCGCGCAATCTCAGGAAATGATATTGGACACTTCGATCAGATTCTGGTCCGGATCGCGGAAATAGACCGAGAGAATGGGGCCGGTCGCACCGGTGCGTCGGACGGGGCCTTCCTCGATCGTGATGCCCTCGGCTTGCAGGTGAGCGATCACATGATCCAGAGGCGTTATACTGATGAAGCAAAGATCGGCCGAACCCGGTGTCGGCCGTTCGGCGTTGGGCTCGAACTCATGGCCGGCTTGATGCAGATTGATCTTCTGGTTGCCGAAGGTCAGAGCCTTGCGGCCCTCCCCGAAAGTTTCGACACCCATACCGAGGACACGGGTATAGAAATCGCAACTCTCCTCGATGCTCGCAACCGTGAGCACCAGGTGATCGAGATGGTCGATACGGATCATGGTGGCCTCCTGGGCTCAGCGACGCGCCAGCCTGGCAACGGCAAGAGCGCTGGCGAGACAGAGTGCCAGCATGACCAGGATGAAGGCAACCACGGCATTCCAGCCATCGGCAAGCCAGAAATAGCCGCCGACCGAGCCCGCTATACTGGAGCCGAGATAATAGGCGAGCAGGTAGAGCGAGGAGGCGTGCCCCTTGAAGCCATCGGCCAGCCGTCCCACCAGCGCACTGGCGACGGAATGGGCCATGAAGAAGCCAATCGTCACCAGCACGATGCCGAGAATGATCAGCGGCAAGGAGCTTGAAAGCGTCACCGCCGCACCGAGCGCGGCGATTAGAACGCCAATTGGCAGCACGATGAAATGGCCGATGCGATCGCCGAGGGGGCCTGCAGCCCACGAGGCGACGATGCCGAAGAGATAGGCGGTGAAGATCAATCCAAGCTCGGTCTGGTTGAGATCATAGGGATCGGCGACGAGACGGAAGCCGGCATAGTTATAGACCGTTACGAAGGAGCCCATGACGAGAAAGCCGATGGCAAAGAGCAGCGGCAGCGCCGCACTGCCAAAATGACCGCTCCAGGCCTTCACATGGAAGCCGACATCGAAGCCCTTTCGCGGCGTAAAATTGCGCGACGGCGGCAGCAGATAGAGGAAGCCGATGGCGGCGATCAGGCCGAGAATGCCAACCGTTGCCAAAGCCGGCCGCCAGCTCAGATATTCGGCGATCGTGCCGGTCACCACGCGCCCGGCCATGCCGCCAAAGGCGTTGCCGGCGATATAGAGGCCCATCGCACCGCCAAGGCCGCGCGGCTCGATCTCTTCGGCAAGATAAGTCATGGCGACGGCGGGGACGCCGCCCAGAAGGAAACCCTCAAGCGCGCGAACAGCGAGCAGCATGTGCCAGCTCGGAGACACCGCGCAGACGATCGTACAGATGGCCGCGCCGAGCAGCGATATGAACATCAAACTGCGCCGGCCAAGGCTTTCGGAAACGGCAGCGGCGCCGAAAATCGCAAAGGCCAGGAAGCCGGTCGAAAGCGACAGCGACAGTGAACTTGCGGCAGGCGTGACGCCAAAATCCTGAGAAAAGATCGGCATCAGCGGCTGCACGCAATAAAGCAGGGAGAAGGTGGCAAAGCCCGAGAGAAACAGCCCAATGGTCGCGCGGCGAAAGGCGGGCGTGCCGCGCGTCAGGAACTGGCGGGGCTCGGTCGGCGGCTCGTTTCTGATGAGCGTCAATTCGGGGCGGGAGGGAACTTCGGACACAGTGGTTTGCTGCTTGCTTGCGGCGCGAAACATTGGTGGCACCTGACCTTTCTTGCCCAGGAATCTAGCCAGACGAGCTCCATTAGTCCAATATATGGAACAGGCGATCTTGATAGCTTTTGGAGATAGCGATGGAGCTGCGTCATATTCGCTATTTTCTGGCGCTGGCCGAAGCGGGAAACTTCACCCGTGCGGCAGCCAAACTCGGTATCGGCCAGCCGCCGCTCAGCCAGCAGATCCGGGACCTGGAAAACGAAGTGGGTGCGCAGCTGTTCCACCGCGTGCCGCATGGTGCGGAACTGACGGTGGCCGGCGAGGCATTTCTCGCGGAAGCGGAAATGGCGGTCGATGCGGCGGAAAAGGCAAAGCTCGCCGCCCAGCGCGCCAATCGCGGCGAGATCGGCCGCCTGTCGCTCGGCTTCACCGCCTCTTCCGCCTTCAACACCATCGTCACATCAACCATTCGCGAGTTTCGGCGGCACTGGCCGGAAGTGCTGATATCGCTGACCGAGATGAACACCAATGCGCTGATGGAGCGGCTCATGCGCGGCGAGATCGACGCGGCCTTCATTCGCCCGGGCCTGGAAGATCCGCGCGACGTGCGGCTGAAGCGCTTTGCCGATGAGCCGATGCTGATCGCACTGCCGGCCCATCATCCGCTGGCAAGTAAGGAACGCGTGCCGGTTGCGGCGCTCGCGGGCGAACCCTTCATCCTCTTCCCGCGCATGGTGGGGCTGAGCCTCTATGACGATATCGTCGCCGCCTGCCGCGAGGCGGGCTTCGACCTCGTAGTGACACAGGAAGCGCCGCAGATCCCATCCGTCGTCAATCTTGTCGCCGCAAACTTGGGCGTTTCGATCGTTCCGGCTTCGATCGCGCAGATCAAGCTCGACGGCGTCGCCTATCGGCAAATCGATGGGGCGCCGGTCGTGGCGCGGCTCGGCCTTGCCAGCCTCAAGGCGCAGCGATCGCCCGTCATCGCCAACCTCATGAGCTCGATTGGTTAGTTACGTGCTCCGCTCCCAATAGGGCGGATCGCCAAAAGCCTTCTTCAAATGATCGGCCATTGCCCGAAGCTTGGCCGAGGGATTGCGACCTTCGGGATGGGCCATAAAAATGAACTCCGGCTCCGGCCGGTAGCCGACATCGATCTCTACGAGCCTCCCCTCCCTCGCTGAAGGCCCGGCGATGAAGGCGGGCAGCAAGGCAATACCAAGCCCGGCAATCGCGGCATCGTGGAGGACATCGCCATTGTTCACGCCCAGCGCCAGCTTGGCACGGATGACGACAGCGCCCTCTGGCCCCTCGAAGCGCCAGTCGGCGACACCGCGATTGGTGTAAAAGATACCGCGATGACCCTCGAGATCGGAGAGCGAAGCGGGTTTGCCGTTGCGGCTGAGATAATCCGGCGACGCAACGAGAAGGCGGCGGCTGCGGGCAAGCTTCCATGCGACGAGGCGCGAGTCGCCAATCAGGCCGTGGCGAATGATCGCGTCGTAACCGTCCGAGGCGGCATCTACGCGGCGATCGTCGAGATCGAGCGTCAACTCGATCTCCGGATGCGCGGCGAGAAACGGATAGAGAGCCGGCCCCAGATGCAGGCGGCCAAAGGTGACGGGTGCTGCAATGCGCAGCGGTCCCATCAGCGTGCCGCGCCGCTCGGCAAGATCGGCCGCCGCCTCGCGAACTTCCTGTGCGATGCGGGTCGCGCGCTGCAGAAAGGCAGTGCCATCCTCGGTCAGGGTCAGCTTGCGGGTCGTGCGGTGAAGCAAGGTCGCCCCCAACGCCTTTTCCATTTCCGACAGGCGCTCGCTGACGACGGATTTCGACAGACGCAGCCGTCGCGCCGCCTCGCTGATCGAGCGCGCCTCGGCTACAGTCACGAACGTCACGATCCCTTCGATCTTCAACATCGTTCGGCAATTCCGAATTCGAATTCCTCTTTTTGAAGACTAATCCGAACGATCGGAAAAGGCCATCTTCCACGTATCGGACAAACCGAAGACACGTCCTCACACAGGAGATGGAACAATGAACCGCTTGAATGGAAAAGTTGCAATCGTCACCGGCGCCAGCTCCGGCATCGGCCGCACCACGGCAAAACTCTTCGCCGCCGAAGGCGCCAAGGTTGTTGTCGGCGCTCGCCGCGCGGCAGAGCTGGAAAGCCTTGCCGCCGAGATCAAGGCCGCCGGCGGAGAAGCAGCCGTCTTGGCTGGTGACGTACGCTCGGAAGACTACCACAAGGCGCTGGTCGCACTTGCTGTCGAGCGCTACGGCAAGCTCGATATTGCTTTCAACAACGCCGGCACGCTCGGCGAGGCCGGTCCCAGCACCGAGGTTTCGGAGGCAGGTTTTTCCGAAGCGCTGGCGATCAACCTCACCGCATCGTTCCTCGCCGCCAAGCACCAGATAGGCGAAATGATCAGGCATGGCGGCGGTTCTGTGATCTTCACCTCGACCTTCGTCGGCCACACCGTCAGCTTCCCCGGCGTTGCCGCCTATGCCGCCAGCAAGTCCGGCCTGATCGGCCTGACGCAGACGCTGGCCGCCGAATTTGGCCCGCAGAATGTGCGCGTCAACGCTGTCCTACCGGGTGCCGTCGATACCGATATGTATCGCGACATGAACGACACGGTCGAAAAGCAGGCTTTCATAACGAATCTGCATGCGCTGAAGCGCGTCGCCGGCCCGGAAGAGATCGCTCGCTCGGTCCTTTATCTTGCCTCCGATGATGCGAGCTTCGTCAGCGGCACGGCTTCGCTCGTCGATGGCGGCCTGTCGATCACGCGTACCTGACCGAGTGTTTAGCCGACGCAATTGTCGCGTCGGAATGCTTTGAAACGCGGACATGATCCCGTAACATAGGAAACGGTTGCGGGATTATGTCGCTCGAATGCTTTGAATGAGCCGCCGACTCTATTCCCCTTACGGCTTTTCCGTTCAGAACATCGTATTGTTGTTCATGGATTTCTCGGGGATCGGCTGCACCGAATCCCAATGTTCCTGGATCTTGTTGTCCTCGACGCGGAAGATATCGACGATGGCGCTGCCGCGATCGCCCGGCCGGCGAATGGCGTGGACGCGCAGGATCACATAATCGCCATCGACCATCACGCGCTTGATCTCGCTCTTCGACTGCGGAAAGTTCTTCTTCAGATAATCCAGAAAACCGCGCAGGCCTTCGGGGCCATCGGCGGCAAGAGGATTGTGCTGGATGTACTTGCCGAGATACTTTGAAGCCGCATCGAAATCCTTGTCGTTCAGCGCCTTCTGGTAGAAATCCAGAACGATCTCCTTGTTCTTCTGCTCTTGCGGCGAATAAGCACGCTCGGCAAAGGCCGGCATGGCAGCGGCCAGGATTGGCAGGGCGATGACAGCGACTTTCATCAGTTTCAAGACGTTGCTCCTTTGCTCGTTAAGGTGTTCACCTTTGTCGAGGCCAAGGGTCCGCGCAAATGACAAGGGCGTGAGGGCGATGTGATTGTCTGCCGGAATAGCGGGAAAGGACGGCTCACAACCGTAATGAGAGAATGCCGCGATTGCCTATGACACACCAAAGGCTTAGGCTTATCAGCAAAAGAACAGGCGACGGGTTCAGGCATGGTTCTCGCAGGAAAGCGCATCCTCATCATCATCTCCGGCGGCATCGCGGCCTACAAGAGCCTCGATCTCATCCGCCGGCTGCGTGAACGCGGCGCGAGTGTGCGGCCCGTCATGACAGCGGGTGCGCAGGAGTTCATCACGCCGCTTGCCGTCGGCGCGCTGGCCGCCGACCATGTCTTTACCGATCTGTTTTCACGAGAGGATGAGCAGGATGTCGGCCATATCAGGCTGGCGCGTGACTGTGATCTCGTGCTGATCGCGCCGGCGACTGCCGATCTGCTCGCCAAGATGGCAAATGGGCTGGCCGATGATCTCGCCTCGACAATATTGCTCGCCACCGACCGGCCCGTGCTCGCAGCCCCTGCCATGAACCCGAAGATGTGGGCGCATCCGGCGACGAAGCGCAATGTCGAAACGCTACGCAGGGACGGTATTACCTTTGTCGGGCCGATGACCGGTGAAATGGCCGAGAGCGGCGAGGCCGGCGCCGGCCGGATGGCCGAACCGCTTGATATCGTCGGGGCGGCGGAGAGACGGCTGGACGACGGTGCAAAGCCGCTTGCCGGTAAGAAGGCGGTCGTCACCTCCGGGCCGACGCATGAGCCGATCGACCCCGTGCGCTATATCGCCAACCGTTCGTCTGGACGGCAGGGCCATGCGATTGCGGCAGCGCTTGCCGCCCTTGGCGCCGATGTTACCCTCGTCTCCGGTCCGGTCACCATACCCGATCCGGTCGGCCTCAAGGTCGTGCATGTCGAGCGGGCGGATGAGATGCGCGACGCAGTACTTGCGGCCCTTCCCGCCGATATCGCCGTGATGGTGGCGGCGGTCGCGGACTGGCGCGTCGCCTCCGCATCGGACCAGAAGATCAAGAAGCATCCGGGCGAGTCGATCCCGACTTTGGCGCTCACGGAAAACCCCGACATTCTGAAAACGGTCGGCCATCACACGCAGCGGCCGAAACTGGTCATCGGCTTTGCCGCCGAAACACAGGATGTCGAGAGCAATGCCCGCGCGAAGCTGGAGCGCAAGGGCGCCGACTTCATCGTCGCCAACGACGTCTCACCCGCAACCGGCATCATGGGCGGCACAAGAAACAGGGTGAAGATCATCAGCCACACCGGGGTTGAACAGTGGCCCGATCTCGACAAGGATGAAGTGGCGGTGCGACTGGCAGCGCTGATATCGGAACAGTTCAAGCAGAGATAGCAGCCGGCGCCCTGATCTCTCCGGCGGCACGCTCTTCCGGCTGGAAAGGCGTGACATGGACACCGGTATCGTCGATCATGACGGCGCTGCCGTCCGGAATCTCACGCCAGGCATCAACGTCGTCATTCAACGGCTCGGAAACGAGGCAATACCCCAAGCCGACGGGCGAGGCATAGAGTGTCGGCGCCTTGCGGTCGGTGGCATAGCGGATGGCGTAGAGCGACTTGCCGTCGGAGAAGGCCGCGGTGAAGCGCACCAGCACCGAACCGGTCAAATGCAGCGAGAGCCTTTCAACGAAGCCGATGGTCTGAGCGATCGCTGTGATCGGATTCGTCGCCAGGCCAAACTGCATCGCCAGCAGAAACAGAAGCTCGGAATCGGTCGTGCCGTTGCGGGCATGGAAGAGCTTGTCATCGAGCATGGCTTCCATCGGCCGGCGCAGGCGGTCGAAATTGGAAATCTGGCCGTTGTGCTGGAACGACCAGTTTTCGAAGACGAAAGGATGGCAATTGTCGCGGCGCGTGCCGCCGCCGGTGGCCGCACGGACATGGGCGAGGAAGAGCGGCGAGCGGATCTGCCGCGCCAGGCTCTTCAGATTGCAATCGGACCAGGCCGGCAGGATATCGCGGTAACGGCCCGGTTCCGGCCGGTCGCCATACCAGGCGATGCCGAAACCGTCACCATTGGTCGCCGTCTTGGCGCGCGTGGCGCAATGGGATTGTTCGATCAGGGAGTGGGCGGGCGAAGACACCAGCTCCTCCAGATAGAGGGGGTCTCCACGATAGGCTGCCCAGCGACACATGCGTCTCTCACTCCGATTCCTGCTGTCTTCCTGTCCCGCGGGAGAATGGCAAATCTTGGACGATTGTTTATGCGGAATGGGTAATAAAGTCTTAATTTTCCATGCAGTGCGGCGCAAGATGACAGATATTTGACGCTTCGTCCGTTCACGTTTCGCATCGCAACATTTTCGTCGTGAAGGCCGCTACGGCAGGACTCTTGCTCGAGATGCGGCGGGCAACACATTTCACAGCGACAATAAGTGTGAAGCTCCCCAAGACTGTGCCTCTTGCATCAAGTCAAATTTGAGCTACGTTAAGCTTGTCTGAAACGTAACGAAAGGAAGGTGATCCAATGTCTAGTGAGATTTCGGTCTTTGTATACGGCATGGAAATGGTTGTGAACGTTGCGAGGCAGCCCTCGCTCTGACCAACACCTTCCCGAAGCGTTCGCCGCTTCAGGCCAGTTACGGGCCAAAGCTCATGGGGGGTCGCCTAAGGCGACCCCTTTTGATTTTCAGCCGTTCGTTTTTTTCCTTGCCAAACGGGAAGAGCGCCTTAGCTAACCCAGCATGTCTTCTCAGGAACAGCCCGAACAGGGTGAAGCCAAGCCGAGGCCGCTGAACGAGCCGGCCCTTACCGCACTCTCATTGTATCCGCAGGACTGGGCCTTGTTCCTCGATATCGACGGAACCCTGCTCGATCTCGCCGAAAGGCCGGAAGCGATTGTCGTGCCCAACTATCTGCCCGGCACGCTGCATGCGCTCTCCCGCCAGCTCGGCGGCGCACTGGCCTTGGTCACCGGCCGCGCCATCGAATTCGTCGATCCCCTTTTTGCGCCCTTCCGCTTTCCCGTTGCAGGCCTCCATGGCGCAGAACGGCGTGATGCGGCCGGACGGCTGCGCCGTGCGCATATCCCGCCCGCCTTTCAGGCGATGAAGCAAACCATTGCCTACGAGGCCCAAGCCTGGCCGGGCGCCATCGTCGAGGACAAAGGGGCGGCGGTTGCGGTCCACTTCCGCCATGCACCTGCATATGAGTCCGAGATCGGCGAAGCCATGCAGCGCCATCTGGAGGAAGCGGGTCCCGACTGGAACCTTCAACGTGGCAAAATGGTCCTAGAAATCTGCCCTGCCCACGCCAGCAAGGGACATGCCGTCGAGGCGTTTCTGTCAGAAGCGCCCTTCGAAGGACGCCGTCCGGTCGCGATCGGCGACGATGTGACCGACGAGACGATGTTTGCCGCCGCCAATCGTCTCGGCGGCCAATCCGTGCGCATCGGCGACGCGAACGGAAAAACACTGGCACGTGCATCCATTGGCTCACCTGCGCGTTTAAGGGACGTGCTGGGAACGCTCGTCAAGTAATTTTCGATCATGGCGATGTCTCCCAGACTTCTCGAAAGGAAGAATTCGTGAGTCGACTCATCATTGTTTCTAATCGTGTTTCCGTACCCGACCATAAAGGCGCCGCTGCGGCAGGTGGCCTTGCGGTGGCTCTGCAGGCGGCGCTCGCCGAGCGCGGCGGCATCTGGATGGGCTGGTCCGGCAAATCGAGCGGCGACGCGGAGCCTGAGCCGCTGCGGATGACGCAGGACGGCAACATCACCTATGCGCTTACCGATCTGACCCAGACCGATGTAGAGGAATATTATCAGGGCTTTGCCAACCGCGTGCTATGGCCGATCTGTCATTACCGGCTTGATCTCGCCGAATATGCCCGCAAGGAAATGACGGGGTATTTCCGCGTCAACCGCTTCTTTGCCCACCGGCTCGCACCTCTGATCGAACCCGACGATATCATCTGGGTGCATGACTATCATCTCATCCCGCTTGCAGCGGAGCTGCGGCAGATGGGCCTGAAGAACCGCATCGGCTTCTTCCTGCATATTCCCTGGCCACCGGCCGATGTCGTGCTCGCCATGCCGGTGCACGAGGAGATCATGCGGGGCCTTTCCTCCTACGACCTGCTCGGTTTTCAGACGGACCATGATCTTGAGAACTTTGCAGGCTGCCTGAAGCGCGAGGGGATGGGCATCGAGAAAAGTCCGGGCCATTTCAGCGCTCACGGCCATGATTTTCGCGGTGGCGCCTATTCGATCGGCATCGAGACGGCGGGCTTTGCCGAATTCGCCCGCAAAGCAGCGTCGCACAGCATGGTGCAGAAAGTGCGCCAAAGCATCGAAGGCCGCGACCTCATTCTCGGCGTCGACCGGCTCGATTACTCCAAGGGCATCACGCAGCGCATCGATGCCTTCGAACGTTTCATCACCAACAACCCCGCCCACCAGCGCAGCATCACCTATCTGCAGATCACGCCGAAATCTCGCTCGGAAGTCCCCGAATATGAGGCGATGCAGAACGCGGTTGCCGAACAGGCGGGCCGGGTCAATGGCGCGATCGGCACGGTCGACTGGGTGCCGATCCGCTATATCAATCGCTCGATCAGCCGCCCGATCCTGGCAGGCCTTTACCGGATTGCGAAGGTCGGGCTGGTAACTCCCTTGCGCGACGGCATGAACCTGGTCGCCAAGGAATATGTCGCGGCGCAGGACCCGGACAATCCCGGCGTGCTGGTGCTATCGCGCTTTGCCGGCGCGGCGCGCAAGCTGAAGGGCGCTCTGCTGGTCAATCCCTATGATGTCGACGGCACCGCCAATGCGCTGGCGCGCGCCATCAACATGCCGCTGCAGGAGCGGCAGGAGCGTTGGCGCGGCATGATGGACTATCTGCTGGAAAATGACGTGTCGCGTTGGTGCGAGACGTTTCTTGCAGATCTTACGGCGGAATAGAGCATGATGATCATCCGGCGGCGGCGGCGGTGAGCAGCCACTGCGCCAACCGCTCCGCCTCTGGATTCGCGACGGCCGGCGGCAACAGCCAATAGCCGCGCTCCGGCGCCTGCAGCATGGGACCCACCGTCACCAGCGTCCGCGCTGTGAGCAGGGAATCGACAAGGCCCATCCAGCCGATGGCAACGCCCTGCTCGCTGAGGGCCGCCTGCACGACGAGCGAATAGGTATTGAAGCGCAGGTCGCCGCGGCCAGCATAGGCATCACGGGCAATGCCGAAGGCGGCAAGATAGCTCTGCCAGTCGAACCACGGCGACGGCATTTCTGAATCGAGATGAACAAGCGTGGTGCCGGCAAGCTGCGAGGGATCGGTGAATGGACCGTGCCGCTCTGCAAAACCTCTGGTACAGATCGGCACGACCTTCTCCGGCAGAAGTAGCGTTGCGCCCGAACCGAACTCGTTGCGTGTTCCGAAGAAGACGGCGATATCGCCGCTTTCCGGCGCGCCGCGAGACAGCCGCTGCGTGGCGACGATCTGGATATCGACTTCCGGATAGAGGAGCCGGAACGCGTGCATGCGGGGAATGAGCCAGAGAGCGGAAAAGGCATAGTCGGTGCGCAAACGAACGGACGGGCGCTCCGCCTCGACGCGGAAGCTGCGCACCAGATTATCGACGCCGGCAACCGCCTTTTCGACGATTTCGAAGAGGCGCTGCCCCTCGGGCGAGAGTACGACACCGCGATGCTGGCGGTGAAACAGGGACACGCCCATCTGCTCTTCGATGCGGCGGATCTGATAGCTGACGGCTGGTTGCGTCAGGCCAAGCGCTGCAGCGGCAGCGGAGAGGCTGCCGGAGCGGCCCACTTCCAGGAATATCCGCAGCCAGCCGAGATCGACAAGACGTTCAGCCATAAAATTTCCTTTTGGCATCTATCGAAAAATGTCTGCTTCACAGCGGGAACTCTAGTGATGTTCAATAAAATAATCGAATAACAAACAGTGAGCTATCGTCATGTGCACTTCCGCAATGCGTTGGCTCGCAGCCAGCCTTTGATCTCCAAGGAAAACACGCGAATGTCCCGCCCGAATATCCTCATCCTCATGGTCGATCAATTCAACGGCACGCTCTTCCCCGACGGCCCGGCCGATTTCCTACATGCTCCGGTGCTGAAGGCTCTGGCGAAGCGCTCCGTGCGCTTTGCCAACAGCTATACGGCAAGCCCGCTCTGCGCACCGGCCCGCGCGTCCTTCATGTCCGGGCAACTGCCGAGCCGCACGCGCGTCTATGACAATGCCGCCGAATTCTGCTCGGATATACCGACTTTCGCCCACCATCTGCGCGCCGCCGGCTACCAGACGGCGCTCTCGGGCAAGATGCATTTCGTCGGCCCGGATCAGATGCATGGCTTCGAGGAGCGGTTGACGACCGACATCTACCCTGCCGATTTCGGCTGGACGCCTGATTATACGAAGCCGGGCGAGCGCATCGACTGGTGGTATCACAATCTCGGCTCGGTCACCGGCGCGGGCACTGCCGAGATCACCAACCAGATGGAATATGACGACGAGGTTGCCTATCACGCGACCCGCAAACTCTACGATCTCTCGCGAGGGCATGACGTGCGGCCCTGGTGCCTGACCGTCAGCTTCACCCATCCGCACGACCCCTATGTCGCGCGTCGCCGCTTCTGGGATCTTTATGAGGATTGCCCGGCGCTCGACCCGGAAGTCGGCGAAATCCCCTTCGAGCGGCAGGACCCGCATTCGCAGCGGCTGATGAAGGCCTGCGACCACACCGCCTTCGACATCACGCCGGACAAGGTCCGCCGGGCACGCCGCGGCTATTTCGCCAATATCTCCTATGTCGACGAGAAGATCGGCGAGATATTGGAGACGCTCGAGCGCGGCCGTATGGCCGACAACACCATTATCCTCTTCGTCTCGGATCATGGCGACATGCTCGGCGAGCGTGGCCTCTGGTTCAAGATGAACTTCTTCGAAGGTTCGGCCCGCGTGCCGCTGATTATCGCAGCTCCCGACTGGCAGCCGAAGCTTATCGACCAGCCGGTCTCGACGCTAGACGTTACTCCGACGCTGGCAGCCCTTGCCGGGATCGACATCGCATCGCTGCGCCGTTGGACCGATGGCGAGGACCTGACGCCGCTGGCTCGTGGAACCGGAAGCCGCAGCCCCGTGCCGATGGAATATGCCGCAGAAGGCTCGGAAGCGCCGCTCGTAGGCTTACGCGACGGCAATTACAAGCTGACCCTTTGCGAAAAGGACCCGCCGATGCTCTTCGACCTCAGGGAGGATCCGAAGGAGCTAACCAATCTGGCAGGCAACCCGGCCTATGCGGAAACGCTGGATAGACTGACGGCGCAGGCCATGGCGCGCTGGGATCTTTCAAGCTTCGACGCTGCCGTGCGCGAGAGCCAGGCGCGGCGATGGGTGGTCTACACGGCCCTTCGCAACGGCGCCTATTACCCCTGGGACTATCAGCCCTTGCAGAAGGCTTCGGAGCGCTACATGCGCAACCATATGGACCTCAACGTGCTGGAGGAAAATCAGCGCTATCCGCGAGGCGAGTAGGATTTCGATGATGGGCTGACGGCAATAGCTTGGAGCGGTTTCACGAAGCACTCTAAACATCGCGCTTCTGGCAGTAATGCGCCGTCTCGCCGTCGCCGGTCTGGAAGTCTCCGGGCTGCGGCGGCGCGATCGGTTTGAACAGCGTGCGATCCGGCTTCAGATCGAGCAAGGGCGTGCCGTCAAGGCAATCGAGGCCGCGCACCAGCAATACCGCCCCCTCGACCGCTTCCAGCTTGACAATGGATGTGCCGATGGGATTGGGCCGCACCGGCGAGCGCAGCGAAAAGGTGCCGTGTACCTTGCCGCTGTTGGCCGGGCTCTGCAGCACGAGATCCCTGCGCGAACGATCCAGCCAATAGAGAACTTCTAGGCACTCGAAGGCTTCCACGCCCTGTAGCGCCACTACCCAGGGCTCGAAGATTTCGATCCGGCAGATCGGGCCATCATGCCGGCCCTGGCGCGACGTTTCCATGCGCGATGTCCAGGGCGTGGAAATGCGGCCTATGAAGATGAGCCCCGCATCCAAGGCTACCGGCGACTCGACGGCCACTTCGTTTTCGCGAATTTCGTTTTCGCGGACCATGAATGCCTTCCTTACCAGAGCGGTTATTTCATGCCCTTCAACAACGCCGCCAGCTGATTGTCAGTCAGATCGACCTGATAAAACAGCTTGTAGAATTGCTTCACATCGTCGGAAAAATCGCTGCGGAAGAGCTTCGGATAAATGAGCTTCTCCATCCAGCGCACGCCGAGCAGCCTGTTGACGCCAGGCGGGGAATCGAACCAGCCGAAAGGCAGGGACGGTGGCACGAAGATCTTGCCGTCCTTGACGGCCTTGATGCCGGCCCATTGCGGATCGCTTTTCACCGAGGCTGCAAAGTCAGGGTTCTCGGCGATGATGATATCCGGATTCCATCCGGCGACCTGCGGCGGCGTCACTTTGGTCAAGCCACCCTTGCCGGCAGCGGCAGCGACATTCATCGTGCCGACAGCATCGAGGATTTCGAGATTGATCGAGCCGGAAAGCCCGGTTTCCAAGCCATCGGCACCACGGCCATAATAGACGCGCGGGCGCGGGTCGTTCGGCAATGTCGCGAGCTTTTCGTTCAGGTCCTTGATCGCCGTATCGGCATAATCGGCCAGCTTGTTGGCGCGGTCCTCGACGCCGATCAGAGCGCCGACATCGCGCAGCGTATCGGCGGTGCGGGCGAAGCTGCCGTCGATAAGGACATAGGGAATATGCGCGTCGGACTGCACCTTGTCGGCCAGCGCCTTGTAGGTGGGATCGACCGTACCGGCATCGAGGATGATATCAGGCTTGGCGTCGGTGACCGCCTGCGAACTGATCGCGCCATCCTTGCCCGTCAGGCGCCCGATTGTCGGCAATGATCGCACCGACGGCATCAAGTAGGCCTTGGCGGCATCATCGGGCGCATGCACCCAGCCCACCAGCTTCTCCGGCGCCAGCACATAGACCAGGACGGCGGCTGGCGGCCCGGCCACCAGAATGCGGTTGATCTTATCAGGCACAGACACCGTGCGTCCGGCCGCATCGGTGATGATTCGCGCCTCGGCTGCGACCGGCATCAGGCCGACGAAGGCCAGAGCAAGAACCGCAAAAAGTCTCATCATAAAATGCCTGTTCCGATCAAGGAAATCACCCGCGGCACTATGGCATAGCGCTATATCGGATGGAACATCGCGGCGGCACTATTCCAAAATGAAACGCATCCGAACCGATCACGCCGCCTTGACGGCGTGATATTCCTTGATCGCGACCATCTTGATAGCCGGGTAACGTTCCGCCTCGTAGCGCAGCGAGAAGCCGTCCTGGGCGAGGAAGACCGGATCGCCATCGAGATCGCGGGCGATATCGCCGCGGCGCTGGGTGACGAATTTTTCGAGGTCGGCCGGCTGATCGGCCGAGATCCAGCGGCAGACGGAGAAGCGCGACATTTCGAAGGAAACCGGCAGGCCGTATTCGGCCATCAACCGCTCCTTCAAGACGTCGAGCTGTAGGGCGCCGACGACGCCGACGATGGCGGGAGAGCCATCTTCCGGCGAGAAGAGCTGCACGACGCCTTCTTCGGCCATCTGCTGCAGCGCTTCCTTGAGCTTCTTCGCCTTCATCGCGTCTTCAAGACGAACACGGCGCAGGATTTCCGGCGAGAAGTTGGGCACGCCCTGGAAGACGAGAGATTCGCCTTCGGTCAGCGTATCGCCGATGCGCAGCGTTCCATGGTTCGGAATGCCGACGACGTCGCCTGCATAGGCGGTGTCGGCGAGCTGGCGCTGCGAGGCGAAGAAAAATTGCGGCGCGGTGAGGCCAAGCTGCTTGCCGGTGCGCGACAGTCGCGCCTTCATGCCGCGCTCAAGCTTGCCGGAGCAGATACGCGCAAAGGCGATGCGGTCACGATGGTTCGGGTCCATGTTGGCCTGGATCTTGAAGACGAAGGCCGTCATCTTGTCGTCGGTGGCGTGAACCGTTCTGATGTCGGCAACCTGGTCACGTGGCGGCGGCGCGAAGTCGCCGAGCGCGTTGATAAGATCGCGGACACCGAAATTGCGCAGCGCCGAGCCGAAGAAGACCGGCGTCATATGACCTTCCAGGAAGGAGTCCCGATCAAACGGACGGCAGGCCTCGATCGCCAGTTCCGTCTCGTCGATGAAAGCCTGGCGCTCGTTTTCCGGCAACCGGTCGGCGACTGCCTGCGGGCCGTTCACCTTGGTCGCCTCGACCTCGGTATCGGAACCGCGAACGGTATTGTCAGCCAGATGGTAGGAGCCGCAGAAAGTCTTGGAGCGGCCGATCGGCCAGGTGACCGGAGCCGTATCCAGTGCCAGCTTCTCTTCGACTTCATCAAGAATTTCGAAAGGATCGCGGCTTTCGCGGTCCATCTTGTTGATGAAGGTGATGATCGGGATGTCGCGCATGCGGCAGACTTCGAACAGCTTCAGCGTCCGCGGCTCGATACCCTTGGCGGCGTCGATAACCATGACTGCCGCATCGACGGCCGTCAGCGTGCGATAGGTGTCGTCGGCGAAGTCTTCGTGACCGGGCGTATCGAGAATGTTGAAGACGTTGCCTTCATATTCGAAGGTCATGACCGACGTCACGACCGAGATGCCGCGTTCGCGCTCGATCTTCATCCAGTCGGAGCGCGTCTGCATGCGATCCTTCTTGGCCTTGACTTCGCCGGCAAGCTGAATGGCGCCGCCGAACAGCAGCAGCTTTTCGGTGAGCGTCGTCTTGCCCGCGTCCGGGTGAGCGATAATAGCGAATGTGCGGCGGCGGGAGACCGCCTCGGCGAGACTTTCGGCCATGCGTGTGAATCCTGTGAATTGGCGCCGTATCTAGCGACTCAAAGGCCTAAATGCAATTGACCTCCGGCCTTCTCGCGCAAACTAATGCCGCATGACCATCCACACTGATATCAGCCCGACCCTGAAGCTCATCCGCCTGCCGCATGGCGAAGGCCTGGAGCTGCCCGCCTATGAGACCAAGGGTGCAGCCGGCATGGACCTGCGCGCAGCCGTCGAAGAAGGCGCGACGCTGACGATCGCGCCCGGCAAGCGGGCGCTCGTTCCCACAGGCTTCATCTTCGAAGTTCCGGATGGCTTCGAGGCGCAGATCCGCCCGCGCTCCGGCCTCGCCTTCAAGAACGGCATCACCTGCCTGAACTCCCCCGGCACAGTCGACAGCGACTATCGTGGCGAAGTGAAGGTGATTTTGGCCAACCTCGGTGATGAGCCATTCGAAATCACGCGCGGCATGCGCATCGCCCAGATGGTGATCGCGCCGGTGACGCAAGTGCGCGTCGCCGAAATTTCCGAGATCAGCGAAACCGCACGCGGCGCTGGTGGCTTCGGCTCGACCGGCGTGTGATGTCCGAACTGGGACGAGACCACGGATTGACGCTCCGGCAAGATTATTTCGACGATCCCTCCGCCTGGAATGCGCTTGTCGATCTGCTGCAGGATACATTCTCGATCGATGTCAGCATCCTGGACCAATTTGACGGCCCGGACCGGACAAGCATGCCGTTTGGCTATTTCGATGCCGATGGCCGCTGCGTCGCCAATTTCAGCGCCTTCTCCATGCCGATGATCATCAATGGCAGGGTCGTCAAGGCGGCGGGCTATCAATCCGGCGCGGTCCGGCCGGAATGGCGCAAGCGCGGCCTCTATCGCGACCTCATGCAGCGCGCCTTTTCCCACACCGCGACCGAGGGCTACGAACTCGATCTGCTGCTCACCGACAAGCCGGCTCTCTATGAGCGGTATGGCTTTCGCATGCTGCCGCAGCATATCTTCGTTGCGCAGACGCCGACGCTTCAGAAATCTGATTTGTCAGCCCGGCAGCTCTCCCTGGAAGCGCCTGACGATCTGCGCCTCATCAAGACGCTCCTGCAAGACCGTCAGCCGGCCTCCGCCCAATTTGCCGTTGTCAGGCAGATGGAGATGTTTCTGCTGAATGCTTCCTTCAACTCCGCGATCCGCCTGACGGCGCTTGGGGATGACACGGTCGTTGCATGGACGTTCGACGGCGCGAATTTCTGGCTTCTCGACATTGTGGGAACTACCATTCCCTCGCTGGCGACCATCGTCTCAGCGCTCGATATCCAACCCGAGCGCATCGAGATCTGCTTTTCTCCGGACCGCCTGGATTGCCAGGTATTGCTTGAGCCTTACGACGGCTACACCATGCTGATGGTGCGCGGCAAAGCGGCGGCCGATATTGTCGGGCCGCTCATGCTTTCGCCGATGGCGGAATTCTAGAGCCGGTAAGCGGAGGCAGGCGGCGCTTGACCGGCGTCGCCTTGATCATCGACGTGTTCGTCTCGGCCCGCTCGGTGATCTTATCCAATATACCATCGAGTTCACCCATCGAGCGCACCACCAGCCGACCGATAAAGCAATCGTCACCGGTGACCTTGTCGCACTCTATGAATTCCGGCGTTTGCTGAATGATCCGCTCGACGACATGCAACTGGCCGGGCAGAGGCCGGATGCGGACGATCGCCTGCAGGGGATAGCCGATCGCCTCCGGCGCGATATCCACGGTAAAGGTCGAGATGATGCCGCGTTCCTCCAGTCGGCGCAGACGTTCCGCCGCGCTCGGCGACGACAGGCTGGCCGCTTCCGCCAATTCCTTCAGCGATATGCGGGCATTGCGCGCCAGCGCCTCTAGCATCCGCTGATCGATCTCATCGAGACCAAGGCTCGCATTAGGAGTAGTCATCATTCAACCTCATTTACTTAGGTCTTTTGGCTAATTTACCTTACTAAATCTATATCACCAGCGCAGATACCGCAATATGATTGGGGCAGATAGACGGGAGCCAAGGCAATGAACGAGATTAAACGCGGCACGGTGGAAATGACGGCGGCGATGCTGATTTCAGGCACGATCGGCTGGTTCGTATTGATGTCCGGGCAGGCCGTGACCGGTGTGGTTTTCTGGCGCTGCTTCTTCGGCGCGCTGACGCTGCTCGTTATCTGCGGCGCCATGGGCCTGCTGCGCCCAGGCATCCTCAATCTCAGGACATTTTCCATTGCCGTCGGTGGCGGGATCGCCATCGTCCTCAACTGGCTGCTGCTTTTCGCCGCCTATTCCCACGCCTCCATTTCCATCGCCACAACCGTCTATAATACGCAACCTTTCATGCTGCTGGGTCTCGGCGCATTGTTCCTCGGCGAACGGATCACCTTCACCAAGCTCTTCTGGTTAGGCCTCGCCTTCGCCGGCATGGTCGTGATCGTCGAAGGCAAGCCGGCCGAGGCCGCCGGTTCGGGAAGCTATGCGATCGGCATCCTGCTTTCGCTGGGCGCAGCCTTCTTCTATGCGCTGGCAGCGATCGCTGCCAAATGGCTGAAGGGCACGCCGCCGCATCTGATTGCGCTGATCCAGGTGTCCACCGGCATTCTGATGTTGGCACCCTTTACCAATTTTTCCGCCGCACCCCGGGATATCGGGGGATGGTCGATCCTCGCCACCATGGGCATTGTGCATACCGGGTTGATGTATGTGCTGCTCTATGGCGCCATCCAGAAGCTGCCGACGCACCTGACCGGGGCACTCTCCTTCGTCTATCCAATCGCCGCCATCATCGTCGATCGCTTCGCCTTCGGCCATGTGCTTGGCCCGGCGCAGATCCTCGGCGCAGTCATCATTCTCGCGGCTGCTGCCGGCATGAATCTCGGCTGGACGCTCCCCCTGCCCTGGAATAGAAACGGTGGTCTTTCGAAGGGGGCCGCCGAATGATCACTTGCTACCTGCATTATGTCATAGATCCCTATAAGCTTGCCCAGTTCGAGCATTACGCCAGGCTCTGGATCCCGCTGGTCAACCGGCTGGGCGGTACGCATCACGGCTATTTCATGCCGCACGAGGGAGCCAATAACATCGCCTTGGCGCTTTTCAGCTTCCCGAGCCTTGCCGCCTATGAGGAATATCGGCTGAAAATACCCGAGGATGCGGAATGCCAGGCCGCCCTTGCCTATGGCGAGGAAACACGCTGCATCATCAGCTACGAGCGTAGCTTCATGCGGCCGGTGTTCTAAAATTATTTAGCCAGATTCGGACAGACATCGGAGCGACCGTCGAGACCTTCGGCCATTTTCTCGAAGGTCAAGCCTGATCCGGCCTTGCCCCCGCCGATGCGCAGCACATAGAGGCTGTCGAAATCCTTGCCGTGCCATTTCGGCACGGCTTTTTCATCGCCGCCGTTCTCGCTCATCAGCTGACGGGCGAGATCGACGATCTGCTTGTGCTCCCAGGCAACGAAGATCAGCTTGCCGGCATAAGCAGGCTTCTTCAGCTCGCCTTTCAGATCATCGATATCCTCATAGCCGAAGCTGGTATCGACGGGCATTCCAAGGGCGATCGCCGTCGGTTCTATGGTCGCGAGCGGCCGGATATAATCGTAGGAAGTGCCGGAATCGTCCTTTCGCTTCGATGGATCAGGCGCAAAGATCGCCGCCGGCTTGCCGAAGAGCTTTGTCAGCACCGGCGGTAAAGCCAGCGCCCGGTTGAGACCCTGGCAGCTCAATTGGCCAAGACCCGCCTCGGGCTTTTCGCCATGACGCATGAAGACGATCGTCTGCGTTCCCGTCTCCGCCGCCGAAGCAGCGCTCCAGAACGATGCGAGCACCAGAAGGCTGGCGGCGAGCGGCAGCGAAACGCTCCGCATCAACGCTGAGCCTCGAAAGCCATGCGCACGGCGAGCCCGGCCAGCACCGTGCCCATCAGCCAGCGCTGCACTAGGGCAAAGGATGGGCGCTGGGTGAGAAACATCGCGATCCAGCCGGCACTCAGCGCGAAAATGGCATTGAATGTTACGCTGATAATGATCTGCGCGAAGCCGAGAACAATGGATTGCGTGAAAACGCTGCCGGCGGCGGGATCGACGAACTGCGGCAGCAGCGACAGATAGAGGATCGCGACCTTCGGGTTCAGCAGGCTCGTCACCAGCCCCATCGTGAAAAGCCGGCGGGTGCTGTCCTTTGGCAACTCGCGCACCTGAAAGGCCGAGCGGCCGCCGGGCTTCAGCGCATTCCAGGCGAGCCATCCAAGATAGGCCGCACCCGCCAGCCGCAGCGCATCGTAGGCGAAAGGAACGGCAAAGACGAAGGCGGTAATGCCGAGCGCAGCCGAGAACATGTAGAAGAGGAAGCCGCAGGCGACACCGCCAAGGGAGATCAACCCTGCCGCTGGTCCCTGCGAGATCGAGCGCGACACCAGATAGATCATGTTCGGCCCAGGCGTCAGCACCATGCCGAGAGCAATCAGGGCAAAGGTGATCATGCTGGTCAGATGCGGCATAGAGGCTCCGGCGGAGAAAGGGCTTCAGAAGGAGATTTCGGTCGATGCGACCAGCTTGATTTCATGCGGCCCGGCATCGAAACCGTCAAGCAGCATATTGTGATGGGTGACAATGTCTTCGAAACTCAGTTTGCCCATATCCGCCGTGGTGTGTCCGTCTGATATCAGTGAGACGTCGAAGCCCAGCGAAACGGCGCGCCGCACAGTCGTATCCACGCAGAACTGCGTCATGCAGCCGCCAACGATGAGGTGAGTGACACCACGGCCCTTGAGCCGTGCCTCCAGATCCGTCTCGAAGAAGGAATCGCAGCTCGTCTTGTGCACGACGACATCTCCGGCTTCCGGTGCGATCTCCCGGCGCAGCTGCCAGCCTTCGCTACGCTTGGCCAAACGATGGGTCGGGCCGCCGTCATGCTGAACGATGAAGGTGGGAATACCGGCGGCACGGGCGCTGTGTTTCAACGCTGCGAGCTTCGCAACGACCGCCTCCAGCGCGGCATCGATAGCCGGCTGGCGATCCGGCGTGCCGAGGCCCGTCAGGATGGAGTTCTGAAGATCGATCAGGAGCAATGCGGAAGACATGATATCCTTGGGCAAAGCGGTTGCGATGGGCCGTTAACACCTTGGTAATATGTTCGCTGCATCGGCGCAATCGCTTGAAAACGCAAAGGTAGTGCAATAGAGCCGATACCATCTGAGGAGGAAGGCTTCATGACGCTCGCGCCCTACCTGCCTGTTGCGGCACGCTCTTTGTCGCTGCAGCCATGCCGGCCGGGGCCTTGCCGCCACCGCTGCCTTCATCGCCACGTGCCGCCTGAAAAAAACATCCTCAAGGAAGGCCATTGGGAGATTCTTTTCTCACGTGCTTCACGCAGAGAACGAGTGCGCACTCTGGTTTCCGCGCGCGTTTGATCCTATTGTCATTCCATAAATCCAATGTAGGGAGAGCTACCCATGTCCGACACCCGCAAACCCGGCCGCGGCCGCGTCTACGCCTCGATCACCGAGACCATCGGCGATACGCCGATTGTGCGCCTCGACAAGCTGGCGAAGGAGAAGGGCGTCAAGGCCAACATCTTGGCAAAGCTCGAATTCTTCAATCCGATTGCTTCCGTGAAAGATCGCATCGGCGTCGCCATGATCGAGAGCCTGGAAGCCCAGGGCAAGATCGCTCCCGGCCGATCCGTGCTGATCGAGCCGACTTCGGGCAATACGGGTATTGCGCTCGCCTTTGCCGCCGCCGCCAAGGGTTATCGCCTTATCCTCACCATGCCGGAAACCATGTCGATCGAGCGCCGCAAGATGCTGGCGTTGCTCGGCGCCGAGCTGGTGCTTACCGAGGGACCGAAGGGCATGAAGGGCGCGATCGCCAAGGCCGAAGAGCTGGCCGCGTCGCTGCCGGATGCGATCATTCCGCAGCAGTTCGAAAATCCCGCCAACCCGGAAATCCATCGCAAGACGACGGCCGAGGAAATCTGGAACGACACCGAAGGCAAGGTCGATATCTTCGTTTCCGGTATCGGCACCGGCGGCACGATCACCGGTGTCGGCCAGGTGTTGAAGGCGCGCAAGCCCGATATCAAGGTCATTGCCGTCGAGCCGGCGGATTCGCCCGTTCTTTCCGGCGGCAATCCCGGCCCGCATAAGATCCAAGGCATCGGCGCCGGCTTCGCACCGAAGGTGCTCGATACGCATGTCTATGATGAGGTGGTGACCGTCAGCAATGACGACGCGTTCCAGCAGGCGCGGCTCGTCGCCAAGCTCGAAGGCGTGCCGGTCGGCATCTCCTCCGGCGCGGCGCTCACAGCGGCCATCAAGATCGGCCAGCGTCCCGAAAACGAAGGCAAGACCATCGTCGTCATCATCCCGTCCTTCGCCGAGCGCTATCTCTCGACAGCGCTGTTCGAGGGCCTGGGCGGCTGAACTAACGGTAGCAACTGATCGGGAAAGGGGTGCTGCGGCGCCCCTTTTCTATTTGGGCAGGCTGAAGACGGTCAGGCGCTGCCAGAGTCTCGAATTTTCAGGCATGCGCTGCCAGCCGCTCTCCGGCGATGCGATAGGAGATGGCTTCCGCGAGATGGATGCGGCCGACGGTGGGCTTATCATCGAGATCGGCGAGCGTTCGAGCGACCTTGAGGATGCGATGATAGCCGCGGGCGGAGAATTTCATCTTCTCGGCGGCATCGCGCAGCAATTGCAGGCCGGCGGCGTCCGGCTCGGCGATGGTTTCGATCATCGCGGTCGAGCAACGGGCGTTGGTGGTGACGTCCTTCATGCCGGCTCGTTCGAAGCGTTCCCGCTGCCGTTCGCGAGCGCGTGCGACGCGGAGTGCGACATCGGCGCTGCTTTCCGCTGATGTCGGCCGGATGAGGTCAGCAGCGGAGACTGCCGGTACGTCTATGCGGATATCGATGCGATCGAGCAATGGACCGGAAATACGGCCCTGATAATCTGAAGCGCAGCGCGGCCCACGGGCGCAGGTGTGGCCTGGTTCGCCGGCCATGCCGCAGCGGCACGGGTTCATTGCCGCCACGAGCTGGATGCCGGCCGGATAGGAAACCCGGTGATTTGCTCTCGCAATGACGCATTCCCCGGTTTCGAGAGGCTGGCGCAACGCATCGAGCGCCTGCGGCGAAAACTCCGGTAGTTCGTCGAGGAACAGGATGCCGTGATGGGCCAGCGACACCTCGCCAGGCCTCGCACGCAGACCGCCGCCGACGAGCGCCGCCATGGTCGCCGAATGATGCGGCGCGCGATAGGGCCGCCGATCGGAAAGCTTGCCGCCCGAAAGCTGGCCGGCGATCGAATGGATCATCGAGACCTCCAGCAGCTCGTTCGTCGACAGGGGCGGCAGGATCGACGGCAGGCGCGAGGCGAGCATCGACTTGCCGGAGCCGGGCGGCCCGACGAACAGCAGATTGTGGCCGCCGGCGGCGGCCACTTCCAGGGCGCGCTTGGCACTTTCCTGCCCCTTGATATCGGCAAGATCGGGCAGATTGGCAGCGCTGGCGCGAATGGAGGGCTCCGGTCGCGAAAGGACCTGCGTGCCGCGAAAATGATTGGCGAGCGCAATCAGGCTGCGTGGCGCCAGAATATCGATCTCCTTGCCGGCCCAGGCAGCTTCCGGCCCGCTTTCTGCTGGGCAGATCAGCCCCTTGCCCATGGCATTGGCGGCGATCGCTGCGGGAAGAGCGCCGGCAACGGGCGCGATCGTGCCGTCGAGATTGAGTTCGCCAATGACAGTGTAGGAGGACAGGGCATCGGCAGGGATCGCGCCGAGCGCCGCCATCAGACCGAGCGCGATCGCAAGGTCGAAGTGACTGCCCTCCTTGGGCAGATCCGCCGGGGCGAGATTGACGGTGACTTTCTTCGGCGGCAGAGCGAGGCCGGAGGCGTGCAGCGCCGCCTGGACCCGCTCTCGGCTCTCGGCCACAGCTTTGTCCGGCAGACCGACGATGTGCATCAACACCTTGCCGGGCGCAATCATCACTTGCACTTCGACGGGTACGCCCTCAATGCCCTGAAATGCAACCGTACTGACTCGCGCTACCATGCCCTATTCCCCTGTCGTCGAACCCGTTTGCCGTTACGTGCCCCGACCAGCAAACTTCGGGTTGCAATCTGGCATAAGACGAGGAATGAAACAAGAACAATAAACGAACAAAAACTTCACCCAGGCACGTCGAAACTATCGACATGCCCGGGTAAATATGATCGTTCAGTTGGAAGCGTGGGGAAACTGCCGATCAGGCCCGCTTGGCTTCGATCGCATCCCAGAGCAGGCTGGCGATATCGGCGCCGCCGAAGCGCTTGACTTCGCGGATGCCGGTTGGCGACGTCACGTTGATCTCGGTCATATAGTCGCCGATGACATCGATGCCAACGAGCAGGAAGCCGCGCTCCTTCAGGGCCGGTCCGATGCGGGCGCAGATTTCCTTTTCGCGCGCCGTCAGCTCGGTCGCTTCGGCACGGCCGCCGACATGCATGTTGGAGCGGGCATCATGCTCGGCTGGCACGCGGTTGATCGCGCCGACCGCTTCGCCATCGACAAGGATGATGCGCTTGTCGCCCTTGCGAACATCAGGCAGATATTGCTGGGCAATGAAGGGTTCGCGGAAGAGCTGGCCGAACATTTCGAGAAGAGATGAGAGATTGCGGTCGTCGCGGGTCGAATGAAAGACGCCGGCGCCGCCATTGCCATAGAGCGGCTTCAGGATGATGTCGCCCATCTCATCGCGGAAGCGGCGGATTTCAGCCGGATCGCGGGTGATCAGCGTCTTCGGCATGAGATCAGCGAATTCGGTGACGAAGATCTTTTCCGGCGAATTGCGCACCCAGGCAGGGTCGTTGACGACAAGCGTCTTCGGATGGATGCGCTCGAGCAGATGCGTCGAGGTGATATAGGCCATGTCGAAGGGCGGGTCCTGGCGCAGCAGCACCACGTCCATCGTTGAGAGATCGACGCGCTCCGGCTCGCCGAGCTCGAAGTGATCGCCCTTGACGTCGCGGAGGATCATCGGCTCGACGGAGGCATAGATCTTGCCGTCGCGCATACTCAGCCGCTCCGGCGTATAGTGGAAAAGCTT
This sequence comes from Rhizobium sp. BK491, assembly GCF_014194925.1. Lineage (NCBI taxonomy): Bacteria > Pseudomonadati > Pseudomonadota > Alphaproteobacteria > Hyphomicrobiales > Rhizobiaceae > Rhizobium > Rhizobium sp. BK491. The sequence continues at coordinate 247,365 of NZ_JACIAR010000002.1, read as the reverse complement.
GTAGCCGCGGTTCTGCGCCTCGAGGCTCATGGCGAAGGTCGAGTCGCCCGCAATGTTGATGCTTCGGACATGGTCCATCTGGACCGCAACATTCTTGATACCAGCCATAGTCAGCCCTCGCTCGGATTTGCGGACAGATGTAGGTCGGCCCGCATCCAAACGCAACGGCTATTCAAGGGCTTCCGCCAAGGTGGCCCTGCTTAGGCAGCAAGGCCCTGTGTGTTGCCCTGGCGGACGAGGTTGCGCAGGCGATAGGCCATGGTCAAAGGCTTCGGGAATGGCTTGCGCAAGAAAGCGACTTTGCGCAGGTAGCGATCGATGCGCCATGTCGCCCAGGTGCCCCCGGCGAAGTAGGCGACATCGCCGGCATGCAGCGTGCGCTCGACGCCGTCTTCCGTGGTGATATGCACTTCGCCCTCAAGGATCATGACGGTTTCATCCCAGCCGAAATACCAGCGGAACTCGCCCGCCGTGCAATCCCACAGCGCGGTCATGGCGGCATCGTCTTGCCCGCGCGAATGCTCGGCGATGCGGGCAACGGGATTGCCCGACAAGATCCAGGATGGCTCGATCGGCGACGGCTTCATTTCCATTTCGTTGCTGGCGCCAGCCACGAAGCTTTTCGATCGCGGCAGCGCGAGGACGACTGGCGCGGCACGGGTGGCAAAGGCCGCCATGCTCGCCAACATTAATTTCAAGACCATGCAATCCCCCAAAATTCCATGAGCGTCTGCGATCTCATCGCATGGAACGGGTAACGGCAAAGTTCATGAAACCAAGTGCATTTTAACGATTGCAGCGATCAGGCGGAAAAACCTTCGATTGTGCAAACGACCATATCATGGTCGGAGAGCGGCTTGCCCTCGCCGTTGAGAGAGGACACAAGATGACTCTCGCCGATCTTCAAGCCGCGGGTGATGAACCAGTCGAGCTTCATGGCGCGATCGGGGAAACGTGTGATCAGGCTCGGGCGCGTGCTTGTCTGATCGAGCGGCCCGCCATGGCACTCGAAGCCTCGGCCTTCGGCCATGGCGAACAGCGTATCCGTCGAATAATCGCCGCCGGTGTGGTTGCCGGTGTTGAGATCGCCGCCGATCAGGATCGGCAGACCAGGCGCGAAAGCCTCGACCTCATCAATCAGCGCCGCCAACTGCCGCTCGCGATAGGCAGCAGTGGCAACACTTTCGAGATGAACGGAAACGGCGACCATGGGGCCGGCCTCCGTCGTGACGATGGCGCCGACGGCGCAGCGATCGCCGATGCGCGGCTGCTCGTTGCTATCGTTGAACCAGACGGCCTCACCGGGCAGACGGATCATGAAAGCATCCTTCAGAGCGACGGAGGCCATCAGGGCGTTGCCGTGAAAGCCCTTCTCATTAAAATCGTCGCGGCAGTAGGAGCGCTCGATTTCCGAGCCAAGACTGAGTTCAAGAAACTCGACACCATAGGCATGATTCATGCCGAGTTCGCCGGCGATGATCGCGGTCGGGTCGCGCTGTTCGGTGCGGGCCATGCCCAGATCCATTTCCGACAGCAGGATCAGCGGCGCACCGGTTTCCCGCAGCTTGGCCGCACTTTCCTCCGGAAACAGGCAGCGCTCGAGATTCCAGGCAGCGACAGCAAAAGGGAAGGCCAAAGCCTCGACTTTACCGGCCGCCCCACCGACGCGCACCGTATTCAGGCAGGCGAGCGACGCAAGCTTTTCGGCGTGAACGGCCGGGGTCTTTTCAAGCGAAAGGAAGCTCTTTCGCTCTTCCTGCGATGGTACGGTGAAGGCGGAGACGGTGTTGCGGATCATGATAGAGCCTGTCGAACTGAAATAAGGAGCGCGCGCAGAGAAATCGCAGGTGCTGGTCGCCCGGCAATAGGCTGATTTTGTGACGGTCTTGTAACGCCGCGCTCAAAACGCATCGGGAAAATGCTGCGGCCAGCGACCGGGGAGCATGGCGACGATGTCGTAGCGTTGCGAGAGACGGGCGAAATCCGGTTGCCGCGCGAGCCAGAGATCGCTCGCGGCACGGATGCGGTTTTGCGAAGAGAAGGAAACGGCGTCGATCGCCTCCTGCGCGCCGCGTCTGGATTTGACCTCGACGAAGACGGCGAGATCGCCTTTGCGGGCGACGATATCGATTTCGCCGAGCTTGGTGCGATGGCGGATCGCCAGGATGCGATAGCCCTTGAGCATCAAGAAGGCGGCGGCGAGATATTCGGCAACATGGCCGCGCCGCCATGCCTTTTGCCGCTTCAGCTTCTCGCCGGACCCGGGCTTCGTATCAGCCATGGCGCTCCTTCATGTCGAGCAGGCGCTGGTAAAGCTCCTTGCGCGGCAAGCCGGTCAAGCGCGCAGCCTCCGTTGCCGCCTTGGCGGTCGGCATGGTCTCTGAGAGATCGGCGAGGATGGCATCGACATCGGCCGCCGCCGCGACGTTTTCCGCCGGCGGGCCGACGAGCCAGACGATCTCGCCCTTCACATTGTCGACCGCGTCATAGAATGACGCGAGTTCGGACAGTGTGCCGCGACGGAATTCCTCGAAGGTTTTCGTCAGCTCGCGGCAGACGGCGCCGGCACGCTCGCCCCCCAGCACATCGGCAGCGGCGGCAAGAGTTGCAGCGATGCGATGCGGCGATTCAAAGAAGATGAGGGTTGCGGGGATGCCTGCCAGCTCGGCCAGCCGATCGCGCCGACCCTTGTCCTTGGTGGGCAGGAAACCGGCAAAGAAGAAGGCGTCGTTGGGCAGGCCGGAGCCGACGAGGGCCGCAAGCGGTGCGGAGGCGCCGGGAATGGGAACGACCTTATATCCCGCTTCGATCGCCTGCACTGCGAGACGGTAACCGGGATCGGAGACGAGCGGGGTGCCGGCATCCGATACCAGCGCGACCGATCGGCCAGCTTCCAGAGCTTGCAGCAGCCGGGGGCCTGCCTCATCGGCATTGTATTCGTGATAGGCATAGGGCTTGTTCTGGATGCCATAGCGGTCGAGCAGGACGCGGGTGACACGCGTATCCTCGCACGCCAGCACATCGGCACCGGCCAGCGTCTCCAGCGCCCGCAAAGTGATATCGCCGAGATTGCCGATCGGCGTCGCGACGAGATAGAGCGCCGGTTCAAGGGGGCGGGCCAGGATCTGATTGTTATGCAGGCGGAAACTGCGTGTACCGCCGCCTGATTGCTCTTCGTTCATGCCGGTCCTGAATTCACTTGGGATAAGCAGCCTTTATGGGCGAGACGCGCACGGACGGCAAGAGCGGTGCAATTCCTGTGGAGCATTGCCGACGAAATGGCGAATTGGCGCCCGACAGATCGCCTATGCCTCTTGCATTCGGATGGAGAAGTCTGCCAAGTTGCCTGTCCAATCTTTCGGGCCTTGTCCGAAAACATGTCGCTCGGGCGCCTCGGGCCGCCCGGCAAGTCACGGTCGAAAGCGGTAGCATCCATGCGTATTACAATAGAGCGGTCGAACCTCCTGAAGTCGCTGAACCACGTGCATCGCGTGGTCGAGCGTCGCAACACGATCCCGATCCTGTCCAACGTGCTGCTCAAAGCCGACGGCACGAACCTCGACATGAAGGCGACCGACCTCGATCTCGAAATCACCGAGGCAACGCCCGCCAATGTAGAACAGGCCGGCGCCACCACGGTTCCCGCGCATTTGCTTTACGACATCGTGCGCAAGCTTCCCGATGGTTCGGAAGTGCTTCTCGCCACCAATCCCGACGGCAGCTCGATGACGGTCGCTTCCGGCCGCTCGAAATTCTCGCTGCAGTGCCTGCCGGAATCCGATTTCCCCGATCTCACCGCCGGCAGCTTCAGCCATTCCTTCAAGCTGAAGGCGTCCGATCTGAAGATGCTGATCGACCGCACGCAGTTTGCGATCTCCACCGAAGAGACGCGTTACTACCTCAATGGCATCTTCTTCCACACCATCGAAAGCGGCGGCGACCTGAAGCTCCGGGCTGTCGCCACCGACGGCCATCGTCTGGCGCGCGCCGATGTCAGCGCACCTTCGGGCTCCGAAGGCATGCCTGGGATCATCATCCCGCGCAAGACTGTGGGAGAACTGCAGAAGCTCGTGGACACGCCGGACGCGATGGTCACCGTCGAAGTCTCCGACGCCAAGATCCGCCTGACGATCGGCTCGATCGTCATGACCTCAAAGCTGATCGACGGTACTTTCCCGGACTATCAGCGCGTCATTCCGGCCAACAACGACAAGGAAATGCGGGTCGATTGCGAGACTTTCGCCCAGGCGGTCGACCGCGTATCGACGATCTCTTCGGAGCGTGGCCGCGCCGTGAAGCTGGCACTGTCTGACGGCCAGCTGCTGCTGACCGTCAACAATCCGGATTCGGGAAGTGCGACGGAAGAAGTTGCCGTCGGCTATGAGATGGACCCGATGGAAATCGGCTTCAACGCCAAATACCTGCTCGACATTACCGCACAGCTTTCCGGCGATGCAGCCATATTCCTGCTGGCCGATGCCGGCTCGCCGACGCTCATTCGCGACACGGCCGGCGACGACGCGCTTTATGTGCTGATGCCGATGCGCGTGTAGAGCATGATGCCGAAAAGTGTGAGCGGTTTTCGGACGACATCATGCTCCACTTCTTTGATTTTAGAGCCGGATGTCTCATCCGGCTCTAGGGAAACCAAAGCGCCCTTTCTGCGTTTATCCAATGCAAGGGCGCTTTTATTTGGTCTTTTGTCGATTGCGACATTTTCTCTTGTTATTGCGTCATTCGATTGCAAGATCTAGAGAAGCAATATGTAAGTCGCGACGGTAACATCTGATGGGGGGAGAGCATGGCGCTGCGTCTCAAGGAACGGCTTGGCAAGAAATTCGACGAGGAGATTCGTTTCTTCAAAGGCATGATGCAGGGACCCAAGACCGTGGGGTCGATCGTTCCTACTTCGTCGATTACGGCTCGCAAGATGGCTGGCGTCATCAACACGCAATCAGGGCTGCCCGTGCTGGAGCTTGGGCCGGGAACAGGCGCGATCACCAAGGCGATCCTCGGGCGCGGCGTCGAGCCGCAAAATCTCGTTGCCATCGAATATTCCACCGATTTCTACAATCATCTCGTCCGTCGTTACCCCGGCGTCAACTTCATCAATGGCGACGCCTTCGATCTCGATAAAACGCTGGGCGTGCTTCGCGGCCAGACGTTCGATTCCGTCGTCTCGGGCATTCCCCTCCTCAATTTCCCGATGAAGGCGCGCGTCGCGCTTCTCGAGAGCCTGCTGGATCGCATTCCGCCCGGCCGGCCGGTGGTTCAGATTTCCTACGGCCCGGTCTCGCCGATCATCGCCAAGCCGGATCGCTATCATATCCGACATTACGACTTTATCGTCCGCAACATTCCGCCGGCCCAGCTCTGGGTCTATAGCCGCGGCTGAAGCAATCGCTGAGAAATCCATGTACGCTCTTTATGTTACGCACCCACAGGTGCGGATCGACCCGAATGTGCCGGTGCCGCAATGGGGCTTGTCCGACATTGGCGCCGAGCGGGCGCGAATGGCGGCGGGACGGCCCTGGGCTGGCAAGCTCGGCCTGATCGTTTCCAGCGGCGAGCGCAAGGCAATCGAAACGGCCGAGGCTTTGGCAGCTGCAAGCGGTGCGCCGATCGAGGTCATCGAAGCCATGCATGAAAACGATCGCAGCGCCACAGGTTTTCTGCCGCCGCCGGAGTTCGAAAAAGCGGCGGACTGGTTCTTTGCCAATCCGCATGAGAGCTTCAAGGGCTGGGAACGCGCTATCGATGCGCAGGCGAGGATCGTCTCCAATGTCGAGGCCGTTCTTGCGCGCCACGATCCGAAAGTGCCGATCGCCTTCGTCGGCCATGGCGGCGTCGGCACGCTGCTGAAATGCCATCTGGAGGGGAAGCCGATCGCGCGGCAAGGCGATCAGCCGCCGGGCGGCGGCAATCTTTTCTGTTTCGATCTTGCGAAGCGCGCCGTCTCATGCGACTGGACACCCATGGAAGACTGGATGGGATGGGCTTGATATGACCGCACGCGACCGCTTGATCGTTGGACTGGATGTTCCAAACCTTCAGGAGGCCGAAAAAGTGGTCGGCGCCCTCGGCGATGATATCCTCTATTACAAAATCGGCTATCAGCTCGCCTTCGCCGGCGGCCTGGAATTCGCCCGCGATCTCGCCGCCAGCGGCAAGAAGATCTTCCTCGACATGAAGCTGCTCGACATCGACAATACGGTGGCCTCCGGCGTGGAGAATATCGTCAAGATGGGCATGTCGATGCTGACGCTGCACGCCTATCCGAAAGCGATGAAGGCGGCCGTCGCGGCGGCCAAAGGCTCGGACCTCTGCCTGCTCGGCGTCACCGTGCTGACCTCGATGGACGAAGGCGATCTCATCGCCGCCGGTTATGAATATGATCCGCACACGCTGGTGCTGCGCCGGGCCGAACAGGCGCATCTCGCGGGCATGGGCGGTATCGTTTGTTCGGCGGAAGAGTCCGCCGCGGTCCGCAAGATCATCGGGCCGGATATGGCGCTGGTGACCCCCGGCATCCGGCCGGCCGGCAGCGACAAGGGCGACCAAAAGCGCGTGATGACGCCGGCTGACGCCATCAAGGCCGGATCGAGCCATCTCGTCGTCGCACGACCGATCGTCAAGGCGGCCGATCCAAAGGAGGCCGCTCGCGCCATCCTCGCCGAGATGGACGCCGCACTCTAAGATACAAAAGCAAGCTGGGAGGAAAACATGCCAAAGGGATATTGGATTGCGCGCGTGGATGTTCGCGACCCCGAGCGCTACAAGGATTACGTTGCTGCCGCGAAGCCCGCCTTCGAGAAATACGGCGCGAATTTCCTTGCCCGCGGCGGAGCGTTTACCCCGCTGGAGGGACAGGCACGCGGCCGCAACGTCGTGATCGAGTTTCCGTCGCTGCAGCATGCCGTCGATTGCTACAATTCGCCCGAATATCAGATCGCCGCCAAAATCCGCCAGCAGGTGGCAGACGCTGAAATGGTCGTCGTCGAAGGCGTCTAACTCCCTTGAAAAGCCGACGCTGCAATGCAGCGCGATAGCACTTCACCTCGGCGCGCGGATCGGCTAAGACGAAACCAGATAAGCCCAATCCAAGCCTTTCGAGGAGCCTGCCATGACCCTGTCCAACCTCCCGCCGCTCGTTACCGTGTTCGGAGGATCAGGTTTCATCGGGCGGCACGTCGTGCGTGCGCTCGCCAAGCGCGGCTATCGCATCCGTGTCGCCGTTCGCCGTCCCGACCTTGCCGGCTTCCTGCAGCCGCTCGGCAATCTCGGCCAGATTTCGATCGTTCAGGCCAATGTGCGCTACCGCAATTCCATCGACCGCGCCGTCGAAGGCGCGCAGCATGTCGTCAACTGCGTCGGCATTCTCGCTGAAAGCGGCCGCAATACCTTCGATGCGGTGCAAGAATTTGGTGCCAAGGCGATTGCGGAAGCCGCCCGCGGCGCCGGCGCCTCGCTGACGCATATTTCGGCACTGGGCGCCGACGCCAACTCGCCTTCGGCCTATGCCCGAACCAAGGCTCGCGCCGAAACCGCCATTCTGTCGATCAAGCCGGATGCAATCATCCTGCGCCCTTCGATCGTGTTCGGGCCGGAAGACGAATTCTTCAACAAGTTCGCCGACATGTCGCGCACCGCGCCGTTCCTACCGCTGATCGGCGGCGGCAAGACGAAGTTCCAGCCCGTTTATGTGCAGGATATCGCCGAGACCGTTGCGCGGAGCGTCGACGGCAAGCTGAAGGCCGGTACGACCTATGAGCTCGGCGGCCCCGAAATCCTGTCTTTCCGCGAATGTCTCGAGACCACGCTTGCCGTCATCAATCGGAAGAAGTCATTCGTCTCCATCCCCTTCGGGCTGGCTTCGCTGATCGGCTCGGTCGCGTCGCTGGTGCCGCTCATCAAGCCGCCGATCACCGCCGACCAGGTAACGCTGCTGAAGAGCGACAACGTCGTTTCGAAGCAGGCGGAAGCGGAAGGACGCACTTTGAAGGGCATCGGCCTGCTGCCGACATTGCTTGTCTCCGTGCTGCCGTCTTATCTGGTGCGTTACCGCCCGCAGGGCCAGTTTACCGGCTCGGGCAAAGCCGCCTGACGATTCGGCCGTTCCACGAAATTCACCCGCCGCCCGGCTTTGCCGAGCGGCGTTTTTTATTGCCCCGCGAAGACAGAATCGTACTTTAAGACGCTGGCAGAGCAGCGCCATTCACAGCTTGGCGTTGCTCAAAAGACGCAGTCTGGAAATAGTAGCATTAACGTCAAATTTAATATGAACATTTATTGCTATTGCTCATTCCACTGACTAACACAGCCGCGCGTCTCAGGCTTGGACAATGAACCGGTTCGCGGCGCGCTTCACACTTCTGCGGAAAGGCATTCTTCGATGGGCAAGTCTATCGCGCTTTTGTTTGCGTGCGCGGCACTGGTGATTCTCGCAGGCTCCTTCGTGGCCCGCGGCAGCATCGCCTCGATCAAGGGCGAATGTGCGCCGACCTACGGCGTCGACCCCTGCACGACGGGTTCCATCGACACGTCCTCCCGGAACTGATCGGGTATGAAAAAGGCCGGTTTTGACCGGCCTTCATTTTTCCAGGATATCAGCGCGAACGAGCGGTCTCAGCCGAAATAAAGACCGACAAGACCGATCGTGCCGACAGCAATTCGCCACCATGCGAAGGGGGCATAACCCCGGCGGGATACGAAGTCGAGCAGCGCGCGCACGACGAGCAACGCCGAGATGAAGGCCATGAAGAAGCCGATGACGATCAGCTGACCATCGGCGAAGCTGAGATCATGGCGGCTCTTCCACAAATCCAGAGTGAAAGCGCCGACCATCGTCGGCATGGCGAGGAAGAAGGAAAATTCAGCGGCCGAACGCTTGTCGGCGCCGAGCAGCAGGGCACCGACGATGGTGGAACCGGAGCGCGACGTTCCAGGAATCATGGCCAGGCACTGAAAGAAGCCGATCTTGACCGCCATCGGCCAGGAAAATTCGTAGGCGCTGGTGTATCTCGGCTTGAACTCGATCCTGTCGATGACGAGCAGGACGATGCCGCCGAGGATCAGCGAGATACAGATGACCTTCGGCGAATCGAACAGCACGGTCTTGATGAAATCATGCGCCAGTGCGCCGATGACGGCAGCGGGCAGAAAGCCGAAGAGGACGGCCAGAACGAAGTGACGAGCCTTGACGCTGACGGGCAGCGCCTTGGCGATCTGGACGAGACGATTGAAATAGACAAGCAGAATGGCGAGAATCGCGCCGAGCTGGATCAAAACTTCAAAAGTACCGGCCGATTTGAAGCCGAGAAAATGTCCAAGCAATATCAGATGGCCCGTAGAGGAGACCGGAATGAACTCCGTAAGCCCCTCCACAAGGCCTAAAACCAACGCGATAATAATTTGTTCAGCCATATCGTGTCCTTTGTCTAACGGCAGGGCGGCCCGATTCGCTTGTGCAAACTAGGCCAAGATCCTATAGCTTCAACCGATGACAAATGACTAGGGCCGCAGAATCGCGACCCAAAAGACTTCCGTAGCATCAATCAGAAACACCCGAGTACCAATGCCGACGCTGTATCATCACCCAATGTCATCTTCCTCCCGGTTCGTTCGTCTGATCCTGACGGAATATGGCTATCAGACGGAGCTGATCGAGGAACAGACCTGGGAAAAGCGACGCGATTTCCTGGCACTGAACCCCGCCGGCACCCTGCCTGTCTATGTCGATGACAGCATGCGGGCGCTCTGTGGCGCCTCGGTCATTTCCGAATATCTTGACGAGACACATGGCGTTCTGAAGCGCGACCGCCGGCTTCTGGCCGAAGATCCGTTCCAGCGCGCCGAAATACGCCGGCTGACGGAATGGTTCATGCAGAAGATGGAGCAGGATGTGACGCGGCCGCTGACGCGCGAGCGCGTCTTCAAGCTGCAGATGACCGCCGAGCAAGGCGGTGGCGCGCCCGATTCCAAGGTCATGCGCATGGCGCGCGGTAATATCCGCCAGCATATGAAGTATCTGTCCTGGCTTGCAGGTTCGCGGCAGTGGCTGGCCGGTGAGCGCCTGAGCTATGCCGATCTCGCCGCCGCGGCCTCGGTTTCCGTGCTAGACTATCTGGGTGAGATCGACTGGACGGAATCGCCTGTTGCCAAGGAATGGTATCAGCGGCTGAAATCGCGCCCATCCTTCCGGCCGATCCTGGCGGAGCGCGTGCGTGGAGTCACACCAGTTTCGCACTATGCCGATCTGGATTTCTGACGAGGGCTCGATATGCCCGGTGATCGCGAAGCGGAAAAAGCTGACAAGCGAAGAAACACACTGACCGCTTTCTTGCGAGAGGAAGCGCGTGCCTATGGTTTCGATCTCTGTCGCATTACCAGGCCGGACGCCATACCCGAAGCGGCGGTCCGGCTCGGCCAGTTTCTCGACAAAGGCCATCACGGCACCATGGGGTGGATGGAAGAGACACGCGACCGCCGCGGCGATCCGCGCGTGCTCTGGAGCGAGACCCGCTCCATCGTCGTCTTCGGCCTGAATTATGGTCCCGACGAAGATCCGCGCGGCATTCTGGAAAAGCAGGACAAGGCGGCGATCTCCGTCTATGCCAGAAACCGCGACTATCACGACATCATCAAGGGTAGGCTGAAGGAGATCGCCACCCGCTTCGCGGCGCGCTCGAAGGAGGATGTCAAGGTCTTCGTCGATACGGCGCCTGTCATGGAGAAACCGCTGGCAGAGGCTGCCGGTCTCGGCTGGCAGGGCAAGCACACCAACCTCGTCAGCCGCGCCTTCGGCTCATGGCTCTTTCTGGGCTCGATGTTCACCACGGCCGAACTCGAGCCGGATGAGCCGGAGATCGACCATTGCGGCTCCTGCCGGGCCTGTCTCGATGCCTGCCCGACCGCTGCCTTCCCGGCGCCCTATCAGCTTGATGCACGGCGCTGCATTTCCTATCTGACCATCGAACACAAGGGTCCGATCGATCCTGAGCTTCGGCCGTTGATCGGCAACCGCATCTATGGCTGCGATGACTGCCTTGCCGCCTGCCCCTGGAACAAGTTCGCAAGCGCCGCCTCGGAGATGAAGTTGGTGGCGCGCGAGGATCTCAAGGAACCGTCGATCGCCCTCCTGCTCAATCTGGATGATGCGGCTTTTCGTGCTTTCTTCAGCGGCTCGCCGGTCAAGCGCATCGGCCGGGACCGCTTCATCCGCAATGTACTCATCGCCGCCGGCAATTCGGGCGATCGCTCCTTTATAGAGAAATGTCGCGAACTGGCCGGAGATCCCTCGCCCACCGTGCGCGGCATGGCGGTTTGGGCGCTATCGCGACTGATGACGGCTGGCGAATTCCATGCGTTTGCGGCACAAAGACATGACGAGGCAGACGAAGAAGTTCGCGCCGAATGGAAACTGGCAGGGGTATCGTGATGCATGTGATGATTTTCGGCTGCGGCTATTCCGGAACGGCCATCGCCAAGGCCTTCGCCGGCTCCGGCGTTCGCATCACCGGCACGACCCGCTCCGCCGACAAGGCGGCATTGTTAACGAAGGAAGGCATCGAAGCCTTCGTCTTCGACGGTGAAACGATCGATCCGGCTCTGGCCGAGGCGATGCAAACGGCAACGCATCTGGTGCAATCGATCGCGCCCGGCAAATCGGGCGATCCGCTGTTGCGGCTGGCGCAGCTCAATCTCAAGGCATTGCTGCCAAAGCTGGAATGGATCTGCTATCTCTCGACCGTCGGCGTCTATGGCGACCACAAGGGTGCCTGGGTCAGCGAGCAGACCCCGCTGCACCCCGTCGCGGACCGCTCGGTCGAGCGGGTAGAAGCGGAAGACGGCTGGCTGCGCGTCGGCATCCGGCTCGGCCTTCCCGTCGCTGTACTCCGCCTTTCCGGCATTTACGGCCCCGGCCGCAATGCCTTCTGCAATCTGGAAAAGGGAACCGCCCGGAGGCTCATCAAGGCGAACCAGGTGTTCAACCGCATCCGCGTCGAGGATATCGGCGCTTGCGCCCGCTTCCTGTCCGACCGCAAGCTCGGCGGCATATATAATGTCACCGATGACGAACCTGCGCCGCCGCAGGATGTCATCGTCGAAGCTGCCCGCCTGATGGGCGTCGAACCGCCACCGGAACAGCCTTTCGAAACGGCCGAGCTGACGCCGATGGCACGCTCCTTCTACGGCGAGAACAAGCGCGTTTCGAACGGGAAACTGCGCGCGCTCGGCTTCCAGTTTCGCTACCCAGAGTATCGTATGTCGCTCGCCGAATTATGGTCCTCTGCAACGTGGCGCGGCTGAGAAATCGGTCTCCATGCCAGACGATATCGCATGAAAATTCCTACTTAGCCGGCCGCTCTAGTTCAATTTGCTCCGCATTTATGGTTAACGACCTCTAAAATTGCACAAATGCGGCGACGATTATGGCAAAGTCGGAAAATTATTTTTCCGATTTTTGTGATGACTGACATCACCCGGCACCTTCGAGAAAATTCATTCCATTTTTAACTGATTTTATTGGGTTTTTTCCACGATCAAGCAAATCCGCTGAATAGTCCCAGTATTCCCCCAATATCACGAATGTTACAGTCTGTAATATTCCGTGATTGAAAGTGGCACTTTTTCGCCATTTTTGGCCTGATTTAAGCCCCGCCGCCTACCCAGGGCGCAAGTTCAATAGCTTGAGGGAAAAATCGGTTTGAAGAAAATCGCACGTTCTTTGGCAATCGCCGCAACTATATCCGCCTCCATTGCTGTCGTTTCGACTCCGGCATTTGCATCCGCTGGCTGCGGAGGCGCTTCATGGTACGGGGGAAGCTCCAAGACTGCTTCCGGGGAACGCATGAGTTCCAGAAATCTTACTGCAGCCCACCGCTCGCTTGCCTTCGGCACGCGTCTCAGGGTCACCAACAAGCACAATGGCCGCAGCGTCGTCGTTCGCATCAACGACCGTGGGCCCTTCATTCGCGGACGTGTTCTCGATCTCTCCCGCGCTGCCGCACAGAACATCGGCATGGTCGCTTCGGGTACCGCCAAGGTCTGTTACGAGGTCGTCGCCTCGAAGTAATCGCCGGAAGCCGGAACTACCGGCAAATCGGCATGACGCTTGCTCTCTCGGCCAATCGCGGCTACCACGCGGTTGAGACGTCTCAAAATCCGCCGCCATGGGCATTGTCTGCGCGGATCGGCGAGACGTCAGCGGTTTTGGTAGGGCGCAGATTCCCAAGATGAGCTCCAACGGGTTCCGGGTCATGCGCGAGCAGGAGAGTGTGAATGCGTCTGGGCGGCCGATTGCAGGGGGCCATCGAAGTTCTTGCCGATATCGAAGCGCGCAAGCGACCGGTGGCCGATGCCCTGAAGGATTGGGGCCTTGCCCATCGCTTCGCCGGCTCCGGCGACAGAGCCGCGATCGGCAACATCGTCTATGACGCCCTGCGCATGCGGCTTTCGCATGCCTGGCTGATGGAAGACGACAGTGCGTCCGCGCTTGCCCATGCTGTACTCTTCCGCCAATGGGGCCTGACGCCCGAGGCGCTGGCCGCCGAGCTCGACGGTGATAAATTTGCTCCCGAGGCGCCGAGCGCCGAAACATTGGCCGCTTTTGCGGCCCGCAAGCTCGAAGATGCGCCCCGTCACATCCAGGGCGATATTCCCGAATGGGTCGAGCCCTCCTTCAGCCAAGCCTTCGGCGATGGCTGGCTTTCGGAAGCGCAAGCTCTCGCCGAACGTCCGACGCTCGACCTCCGCGCCAATGCACTGAAGGCCGATCGCGCCAAGGTCGTGAAAGCGCTGGAACGCGCTGGCGGCCAGGCATCGAAAATCGCCCGGTTCGGCATCCGAATTCCGGCCGGCGAAGGTGCGTCACGCCTGCCGAACGTCACGGCCGAGCTCTCCTTCCAGAAAGGCTGGTTCGAGGTGCAGGACGAAGGTTCGCAGATCGTCGCGGATCTGGTTCTGCCTGAAGAAGGCGATCAGGTGCTCGACTATTGCGCCGGCGGTGGCGGCAAGACGCTCGCCATGTCGGCCGCGATGCACAACAAGGGCCAGGTCCATGCCTATGACAGCGACCGGCGGCGGCTGGCGCCGATCATCGAGCGCCTGAAGCGGGCCGGTACCCGCAATGTCCAGGTCCATGACGACCGCAACGGCCTGCTCCAACTGCGCGGCAAGTTCGACAAGGTTCTGGTCGACGCTCCCTGCACCGGGACCGGCACCTGGCGGCGCCGTCCCGATACCAAATGGCGGCTGACGCAGAAGAACCTCGACGAGCGCATCAGCCAGCAACAGGAAGCCTTGGCGCAAGCCGGCGAATTCGTCCGCCCCGGCGGCGCGCTGCTTTACGTCACCTGTTCGGTGCTGCCGGAAGAGAATGAAGCACAGGTAAACCGTTTCGCCGCCCAGAATCCGGACTTCGAAGTCGTGGAGACCCTGAGCTCATGGCGGAAGCTGTTCGGGAAGGATGCCCCAAAGCCCCGCTCCTCGGATGGCAAGACCATTACGCTGACGCCAGCCTCCACCGATACCGACGGCTTCTTCTTCAGCCGTCTGCAACGGAAGATGTGAGCTGGCGGCGATCGACTAGCGATTGTGCTCGGCCGATTGTCCTGTCGTAGCCCTGCTTGCACCGCCCTGCCGACAACCTCTCAAGCGGCCTATGCCTGCCATTTGAAGGCAAATTCATTTCGCTTGTCGCCGTACACCCGAGGTTCCTCGCCTTAAAATCGTTCTAAACTAGAGCGTTTGACACAAGTTTGTTTTTCATACATGAGACAAATTGCCAAGTTTTGACGGTGCCCCCGCTGTCACAGGAGAGGAACATGAAACTAAAGAACAAAATTGGCGCCGCGCTCGCGGTGGCCGTTATCGCGACTGCCGCGTCCACCCTTCCCGCCCTTGCGGCAACTCCCGAACCGGCAGCCGTTCTCAAGCACTACACAGAGCTCGCGCATGCCAAGTACCAGGACTCCCTGACGACGGCGAAAGCACTCGACAAGGCGATCGACGCCCTGCTCGCCAACCCCAGCGACAAGACCCTTAAGGCGGCACGTGCGGCCTGGATCAAGGCTCGCGTTCCCTACGCGCAGACGGAAGTCTATCGCTTCGGCAATCCGGTCGTCGACGACTGGGAAGGCAAGGTGAATTCCTGGCCGCTGGACGAAGGCCTGATCGACTATGTCGACGCCTCCTACGGCACGGAAAGCGATGAGAATGCGCTCTATGTCGCCAATGTCATCGCCAACAAGACGATCAAGATCAACGGCAAGGATATCGACGCATCGCATCTGACGCCGGAATTCCTGTCGGCCACACTGCATCAGGCCGGCGGCATCGAAGCCAATGTCGCGACCGGCTACCACGCCATCGAATTCCTTCTGTGGGGCCAGGACCTGCACGGCACGGATGCCGGTGCGGGCGAGCGTCCGGCAACCGACTACGATCTGAAGAATTGCACGCATGGCAATTGCGACCGCCGCGCCGAATATCTGAAGTCCGCGTCCACGCTGCTGGTTTCGGACCTGCAGGAGATGACGGACAAGTGGGCGCCGGACGGCGAAGCCACCAAGCATGTCGAAGCCGATCCGAAGGCCGGCCTCACCGCTATCCTAACCGGCATGGGCTCGCTTTCCTACGGTGAGCTTGCCGGCGAGCGCATGAAGCTCGGCCTGCTGCTGCACGATCCGGAAGAAGAGCAGGATTGCTTCTCAGACAATACCTATAACGAGCACAATGGCGATGCCGTCGGCATCGCGTCTGCCTACAACGGCAATTACACCCGCGCCGACGGCACCAAGTTGAAGGGTCCGTCACTGCACGATCTTGTCAAGGCCAAGGATCCGGCGCTCGACAAGGAAATGGAAGGCAAGCTCGACGCGACACTTGCTGCCATGAAGGCGCTGGTGCATCGCGGCGAGACGGTTGAAAAATACGATCAGATGATCGGCGAGGGCAACAAGGAAGGCAACGCGACGGTTCAGAAGGCGATTGACGGCCTACTCGACCAGACAAAGAGCATCCAGCGCGTCATCGCTGCTCTCGATCTCGGCACGATCAAGCTCGAAGGTTCGGACAGCCTGGACAATCCGAACTCCGTCTTCAAGAAGAAGTAATAAGGGAGGGTGGCAGCGCGACAAGGCGTTGCCGCCCCGACACCCATGACATGCATTCCGGCCAATCGCGCCTTTTTGCCCGCCATCGCTGCGGCTTTTTTGGTTTTTTCCATCACGCTCGCCGCCGCGGACATCCTCGATTTTCCGAGTAACCGCACCGACCTCTCCGCTGAGGAGTTGAAGCGCGTGCGCGACGTGACCCGCGCGACCAGCAATTTTCTCAAGGCCGAACCCTATGAAACGATGCAGGGCGGCGGCCTGACCTCGATCGACAAGGTCACGCGCGATATCTTCTCCCAACCCTCGGCCAAGCTAGACCAGGCGCAGGGGCAGGACTTTCATCTCGGCAATGCGCTTTTCCGCAAGCTCTGGGTCTCCGCCCCCTCCTCCACCCAGGCCTCCGATGGGCTGGGGCCGCTGTTCAATGCCCGCTCCTGCCAAAGCTGCCATATTCGCGACGGGCGCGGCCATCCGCCGGAGGAAGCGGGCGCGGCCGCGACCTCGATAGTCTTGCGCCTGGCAAGGGCCGCCATCACGCCGGAAGAGGAGCAGGCGGTCAGGGACCATCACATGCTCAATTTCCCGGATTCGACCTATGGGGCACAGCTGCAGGATCTTGCCGTCCCCGGGCTCGCCGCCGAAGGCAAGGTGACTGTGAGTTATGGCGAGGAGACGGTGACGCTTGCCGGCGGCGAGACCGTGACCTTGCGCAAGCCGCATTACGGCGTCAGCGATCTCGCCTACGGGCCGATGGACGTCAACACCACGCTTTCAGCGCGCATCGCGCCGCCGATGATCGGCCTCGGCCTGGTCGAGGCCATCCCGGATGCCGATATTCTCGCCAATGCCGACCCGGACGATAAGAAGGGCACCGGCATTCGCGGCCGCCCCGCCATCGTCCGCGATCATCGCACGGGTCAACTCGCGCTCGGGCGTTTCGGCTGGAAGGCCCAGAATGCAACCGTGCGCGACCAGGTGGCCGACGCCTTTTCCGCCGATATCGGCATTTCGACGCCGGACCGGCCAAACCCCTATGGCGACTGCACCGCCAAAGAACCGCAATGTCTGACCATGCCGACCGGCGTGCAGAAGCGCCTGGGCGACACAGAAGCGCCGGACCCGGTGCTTCCGCTCGTCACCTTCTATTCCGAAAATCTTGCCGTGCCCGCCCGCCGATCGACGAGCCAGCCCGCCGTGCTGCACGGCAAGGACATGTTCTATCGATCCGGCTGTGCCGCCTGCCACACGCCGAAATTCGTGACACGCGACGGCCTGAAAAGCAGCGACGGTAAGGTTTCGCCGCAGGCGTTCCAGCTGATCTGGCCTTACTCCGATTTCCTGCTGCACGACATGGGTGAAGGCTTGTCGGATGGACAGCAGGTCGGCGTGGCATCCGGTCGCGATTGGCGCACGCCGCCGCTCTGGGGTATAGGCCTGACACAGACGGTGAGCGGCCGGCAGGCTTATCTGCATGACGGCCGCGCCCGCACATTGACTGAAGCCATCCTCTGGCATGGAGGAGAGGCGGAAAAAGCCCGCAATGCATTCGCCGATCTTTCGAAGGACGATCGGCAAGCCCTCATCAACTTTCTGGAGTCCCTCTGATGCGCCACTGGAAACGCCCGGAGCATTTCCGCTCTAAACAGAGTCACGCAAATGCTCCGTCCCATTGTTTTCACGCAATTCCAGCAAAACCGCTGGGCACTTTTGCTGGAATTGCTCTGGCCGCAAGCCTACTGCTTACCGCTGCCGCCCTGCCTGCCCACGCCGAGGATGCGACGACCAATGGCGCCGGTCTGAACGAGGCGGCGGTGCCGGCCGTACTGCAGAAAGCGGTGGATGACGTCATCCGCCCCGGCTACCGCGCCATGCACGACTCCGCCTCGAAACTGAATGTCGCGATGAAGGCGCTTTGCGCCGATCCCACGGACGCCACCCTTTCCGGCGCCAAATCGGCTTTCGGTGACACTGTGAAGAGCTGGTCGCGCATCGAGATCGTCGATACCGGCCCTATCATCGAAAAGAACCGCTTCGAGCACATCCTCTTCTATCCCGACCGCAAGGGTGTCGGCCTCAAGCAGGTGCAGGCGCTGATCGCCAAGGCGGACGAGCAGGACACAACCGTCGAGGCCGTCGCCGGCAAGAGCGTGGCGCTGATGAGCATGACGGCACTGGAATATGTACTCTTCGGCAACGGCTCCAATGTCCTCGGGAAGGATAAACAGAGCTTCCGTTGCCGTTATGGCGCGGCTGTCGCCGGCAATATCGAAAACACCGCCAAGGAAATCGCCGACGAATGGGATGCGCCGGACGGCGTGCAGAAATCCTGGAAGTTTCCCGGCAAGGACAGCAATGACTTCATGGACAACAAGGAGGCCGTCACCGCATTGCTTGGCATCCTCGTACATGGCGCGGCCAATGTTCGCGACCAGCGGCTGGAAACCTTCTACAAAGGCGATCCGGCAACGGCGCGGCCGAAGATGGCGATCTACTGGCGCTCGGCCAATACGTGGACCTCGTTCACGGGCAATATCGAGGGCCTGAAGACGCTCTGGGAAAAAGCCGACATGGCAAGCCTGCTGCCGGTGGACAAGCGCGCGGTTGCCACCAAGATCGACGGCCTGCTGAACGAGCTTGCGACGACGGCACCGACGATCAATCCGGATATCGAGGCGGCCATCGGCAACGACGCTGAGCGCGCCAAGATCGACAAGCTGCTCGCCGTCAGCCGCGATCTCGCCACCAGCTTCAGCGATGAGTATGGCGGTGCCATCGGCCTTTCAGCCGGCTTCTCCTTCGCGGACGGAGACTAGACATGATGCGCAGCGGCCTCATCGATCGGAGAGCCTTCGTCAAGGCAGCGGGACTGACCTTCCTTGCGGCACTCAGGCCCGGTGCCTTGATGGCGCTGGAGCGGGCCGATGCGGTCTATGCCTCCGGCATCCGCGCCGCCGACGGCTCCTTTGCAGTGGCGACGGTGACCGAACAGGGGCGCATCATCGACCAGGTCGCGCTGCCCGCACGCGCCCACGGCATGGCCTTTTCGAAGGCGACCGGCAAGACCGTCGCCTTCGCGCGCCGGCCCGGCACCTATGCGATGATTTTCGATCCCTGGAACAAGGCCGAGCCGATCGTCATTTCCGCCAGAGAAGGCCGGCATTTCTACGGGCACGGCACGTTTTCGCCAGACGGCAGGCTGCTCTATGCCAGCGAGAACGATTTCGACAATAATCGCGGTATCATCGGGCTCTATGATGCGGGCAACCGGTTTGCTCGCGTCGGCGAATACGAGACCTATGGCGTCGGCCCGCATGACATGACGGTTTCGGATGACGGCCGGTTCCTGATCGTCGCCAATGGCGGCATCGAGACCCATCCGGATTTCGGCCGCACCAAGCTCAACCTCGACCATATGGAACCGTCGCTGACGCTGATCGACGCCGCCAGCGGCCAGCTGATCGAGAAGCACACACTGCCGTCGCAATATGCCCAGGTCTCGACCCGGCATGTCGATATCGATGCCAGCGGCCGCGTCTGGTTCGCCTGCCAGTATGAGGGCCACCGCAACGACCTGCCGCCGCTTGTCGGCCATTTCGCCAGGGGCGAGGACCTGACCTTCGTTACCCTGCCCGACGACACGACGCGGGCGCTTGGCAATTATGTCGGCGCCATCGCAGTCAACCGTGCCGAGAATCTCGTTGGTGTCACATCGCCGGTCGAAGGGACTTCGGTGACGCTGGATGCGAGAACGGGTAAGGTACTGAAGGTGGAGAGCATCGCCGATGCGGCAGGCATCGCACCGGCTCGGCATGGCTTTGCCGTCTCGTCCTATGACGGTGATTTTCTGGCTGAGCATAGCGATGTCGCATGGGACCAGCACATCGTCCGGATCAAACGGCCTGCAGGCTGATCGAGATAGGTTTTTCTTGTTCATCGGATGGACTTGAGTTTGCAGAGCCTTCGATACGCCTTCCGCGAACTCAGGCCCCAACACCTCATCACCGCCGAGCAAACTCCGCCTGCTCCGTACTGACTGCCACAGCCGTCGCCTTGGCCGCCATACGCAGCCAGTCCGAGCCACGCGCATCTAGATCGGCGAGAATGCCGGGAATGAGCGACGCATCGTTGGCGTGGCAATTGGCGATTTCGAAGCCCATCAGATCCAGCATGTCGGGCGAGAGCAGCACTTCGGCATCGCCGTCGACTTCGATCTTGCGGCTGTTGGGCGACAGGCGCCGTACCAGCAAGCCTCCATCCACCCGATAGCGCGGATCGGGCGAACGCGCCCGTCCGCCGGCGATAAGACCCGTGCGAATTTTCGTGTCCGACGGATCGTGCTTCAGCAACCAGCCGGATTGCAGCAAAGCCTTGACCTCGCGCAACACCGGCCCGCCGCGCCATTCGACATAGGCGACGAAGCGTGGCCGGCCGAGACTGCCCGTGCCGGCGAGACGTGGCTTCGGCTCGAATGCGGTTGCCGGATCGGGAAGAGCCTTCCGCAGCGCCTTGAGATAGCGGTCGGCGACGGGGCCGCTTGCCGGCGGCAGATTGCGATATTTTTCCCAGAAGGCCTTACGCTCGGCATTCGGCAGCAGCACAGCATTGCGCAGCCACTTGTAGTCGCGCTCGAGAATGACGGGCGACGGCTCGCGCAAGCCGCGTCGATAGCCGGCGAGGAGGTTGTCGGCAACCACGCGCGGCGTCGGCCCATCCTCACCGCGCGCCATGACGGCGCTGGTCGCCAGCCGCACGAGATCGAGCGCATAGGGCATGACGGCCGCCTCGTCGAAGTCATTCGCACCCCAGACGAGCCGCCCCTCCTCGTCGCGCCATGTGCCGAAATTTTCGAGATGCGTATCGCCGATCGCCAGCAGCTGCGGCGCGGACTTGAGGTCGGGACAGATGTCGAGGATGGTTTCGGCCCAGCGCCAATAGGTGCCGCGCAGGAAGGAGAAGCTGTCGGCCTTCATCAGCTTGTGTTTCTTATCCAGCGCCACCTCGACCAGATCGGCGCCGAGCTGCGCCCGCATCCAGGTCTCGTAGGCGGTCACTGATTGCCGGATCGTCGTCATCTGCGCCCTCGCGATAGCTACACCGTTTGGGATAGCACGATGATCCGGCCGTGGAAATTTGATGTCGGAAGCACAAGCTGGGACGCTTCCGCTTTTCCACCGGATAACCCTTGTCCAAATGGCCTCTCCATGCCAATTTCGCACCCGCGAAAGAAGGGGACGGCATGACAGGGGCAGATGACACGGGGACCGGCGGCGATTTTCGGACCCGCATCAGAACGAGCTTCGCGCGACAGGCGGCGATGGCAACGATCGGTGCGGAACTGACGCGCGTCGAGCATGGTACGGTCGAAATCGAGCTGCCGTTCGATGTGAAGCTGACACAGCAGCACGGAATCCTACATGCCGGGATCATTGCCGCCGCGCTGGATTCCGCCTGCGGCTTTGCGGCCTACAGCGTCATCGATCCCTCCGCGTCGATCCTCACGATCGAATTCAAGGTCAACCTGATGTCGCCCGGGCGCGGCGAGCGCTTCCTGTTTCGGGGCGATGTCACCAAGCCTGGCACGACGATCATCGTCGCCGACGGCCGCGGCTATGCCATCGGCGACGGACCGGCCAAGCTGATCGCCTCGATGACGGGAACGATGATGGTCATCCGGGGCAGAGAGGGAATTAGCGGATGAAATTCGAACTGAAACGGGTATCGGGCAAATCGATCCTGTTCGTCATGGCGGCCGAGGCCGAATATGGACCCTTCCTACGCTCGCGCATCGATCCGCTGATGACGGGCGTCGGCCCCGTGGAGGCCGCGATTGTGCTCACCCGCGCCTTCGCGCAGCTCGAAGCGCAGGGCGACCTTCCCGATCTCGTGGTGTCGCTCGGCTCAGCCGGCTCCGCCAAGCTGGAGCAGACGGAGGTCTACCAGGTCACCTCGGTTTCCTACCGCGACATGGATGCCTCGCCGCTCGGCTTTGAGAAGGGCCGCACGCCCTTCCTCGATCTGCCTGCAACGATCGAATTGCCACTACGTATCCCTACCATTGCCGAGGGCAGCCTTTCGACGGGCGCCAACATCGTCTCCGGCTCCGAAGCCTATGAACGCATCGGCACCGACATGGTTGACATGGAAACCTTCGCCGTGCTGCGCGCCTGCCAGACCTATGGCCTGCCGCTGATCGGCCTGCGTGGCATTTCCGACGGAAAGGTGGAGCTTCAGCACATTTCCGACTGGACGGAATATCTGCATGTGATCGACCGCAAACTCTCCTACGCGGTCGATGGGCTGTTTACGGCGCTCGAAGACGGCGTATTCTGGTTTTGAGGGACTGGAAACCACCGAAGCAATTCCAGGAAAAGTGCATGGCGGTTTTCCGTCCGGAATTGCGAAGAAGACAGAGAATGTAGGACAATCGGGACAATAAAATCGCCGTTTGCGTGATTTGCCCGATTGCCAGGGAAAGCGCTTTTCATTAAAGGCTCGCCATGACCCAGACAGCACATCCAGATACCGTTCTCATCGTCGATTTTGGCAGCCAGGTGACGCAGCTCATCGCACGGCGCGTGCGCGAAGCGGGCGTCTACTGCGAAATCGTCCCCTTCCAATCCGCCGAAGCCGGCTTCAAGCGGCTGCAGCCGAAGGCCGTGATCCTCTCCGGCAGTCCGGCCTCGACCGTGGACGAAGGCTCGCCGCGGGCGCCGCAGATCATCTTCGACAGCGGCATCCCGGTCTTCGGCATCTGCTACGGCCAGCAGACCATGTGCATGCAGCTCGGCGGCAAGGTCGAGAGCGGTCACCACCGTGAATTCGGCCGCGCCTTCCTGGAAGTCGACAAGGATTGTGCCCTCTTCGAAGGTCTGTGGTCGAACGGTTCGCGCCATCAGGTCTGGATGAGCCACGGCGACCGCGTCACCATGCTGCCGGAAGGTTTCGAAGTCGTCGCCACGTCTTCGAACGCGCCTTATGCCTTCATCGCCGACGAGAAGCGTAGATATTACGGCGTGCAGTTCCATCCGGAAGTCGTGCATACGCCCGATGGCGCCAAGCTGATCGGCAACTTCATCCACAACATCGCCGGCATCAAAGGCGACTGGTCGATGTCGGCCTATCGCGCCAAGGCAGTGCAGGCGATCCGTGATCAGGTGGGCGACAAGCGCGTCATCTGCGCTCTGTCAGGCGGCGTCGATTCCTCCGTCGCCGCGCTTTTGATCCACGAGGCTGTCGGCGATCAGCTGACCTGCATCCTCGTCGACCACGGCCTGATGCGCAAGGACGAGGCGGCAAACGTCGTTGCCATGTTCCGCGAGCACTACAATCTGCATCTGATCCATGTCGATGCTTCCGACCGCTTCATCGGCGAGCTCGAGGGTGTTTCCGATCCCGAGACGAAGCGCAAGATCATCGGCCGGCTCTTCATCGAAACCTTCGAGGATGAAGCCAAGAAGCTTGGCGGCGCCGATTTCCTCGGCCAGGGCACGCTCTATCCCGACGTGATCGAAAGCGTTTCCTTCACCGGCGGCCCTTCGGTCACCATCAAGTCGCACCATAATGTCGGCGGCCTGCCGGAGCGCATGAAGATGCAGCTCGTCGAGCCGCTGCGGGAACTCTTCAAGGATGAAGTGCGCGCGCTCGGCAAGGAGCTCGGCCTGCCCGACAGCTTCATCGGCCGCCACCCCTTCCCCGGCCCCGGCCTCGCCATCCGCTGCCCAGGCGGCATCACCCGCGAGAAGCTGGAAATCCTGCGCGAAGCCGATGCGATCTATCTTGATGAAATCCGCAAGGCCGGCCTCTACGACGCCATCTGGCAGGCATTCGCCGTGCTGCTGCCGGTTCAGACCGTCGGCGTCATGGGCGATGGCCGCACCTATGAATTCGTCTGCGCGCTGCGCGCCGTCACCTCCGTCGATGGCATGACCGCGGATTTCTATCACTACGACATGGAATTCCTCGGCCGCGCCGCGACCCGCATCATCAACGAAGTCCGCGGCATCAACCGCGTGGTCTACGACGTCACCTCGAAGCCGCCCGGCACGATCGAATGGGAGTGAGGGGGAACGGTGGTGATCGCGCAGTCTAAGCGCCAATTTTCGCTGCCGCGCCTGCTTCGTCCATTTGAGCGGCGCTTGAATGGCGTCGCCCAAAAAAAGCGGGCGTTATTGATTGCGTCACCGTCCTTCACGGCCCGTCTAGGCTATCCCCCCGCGTGGTCGTTGCCCCCGTGCGCGGCGATGAACATGGCGACGGCCGACCGGCAATAGGATTCGATCTCGTTGTCGTCCTCTGCTCTCGCCTCATCGAAGCGTGCGATAATCAGGAGATCGGAGCCTTTGAAAAGCGCGGCAAACAAGCGGGCGGACCGGAGAGGATCGGGCACGTTCAGAACCGCCTTCGCGTGCAACTGACGTAACAGGGCCTCGATTTGGGCGATGATATGGGCGGGGCCGGCTTCGTAATGGAGCTTGCTCAACGACTTTTGACTTGTCATATCGGCCATGACCATGGCTTCGACATTGCGGACGTCAGGGCGCAACAGCGTGCGAAGCAGCGACGATCCCACCGCCATGAGCTGATCTTCCGCCGAACCGTCGACGCCTTCAAAAAGGGCCTGTGGTATTAACTGTTGGCAGCGGGCCGCAAACGCCGCGCCAAACAGCGCCTCCTTGTTCTCGAAGTGCCGATAGATGCTGAGCTTGGATATCTTCGCTCGCTGGGCGACCTTGTCCAATGTCGTCGCTTGAAAACCCAATTCTGCAAAGAGTTCGCCCGCGGCGACGACTATGGTTTGGCCAAGCGTCTCGTTGGCGGGCCGGCCGCGCCGGCCCTGACTGTTTTCGTTCACGACAATTATGGTCCTTGACAGTATCGTAATGGCTGAATTACGATACCATGTAGTATCTAAAATACGCAAGCGCATTTGTCGGACGATCGACGGCCTGAACTGCGAGAGATCCATGCAGCGACGAACCCTGCTGAAGCTGGCCGCGGCGCTTTCCGGCATCGCCCGCGCCCCGGCCCCGCCAAGTCCGGCCCATCCTCTTCCATCCACAACAAGGAGCCCATCACCATGGATGACGTCATCATCATCGGCGGCAGCTTTGCTGGCCTCGCAGCCGCCCTTCAGCTCGGCCGTGCCCGCCGCAAGGTCACCGTTCTCGATACCGGCCTGCCGCGTAATCGCTTCGCCGGCCACTCGCATGGTATGCTCGGCCACGATCACAAGCCGCCGTTGGACATCTTGACCGAGGCGCGGCAGCAACTGGCGCGCTATCCCACGATCAAGCTGGTCAATGCCCGGGCCGACGGCGTCTCCGGCACCATCGACGATTTCTCCGTCCTCACTGGCGATGGCGAAAGCCTTGGGGCGCGCCGCCTAATCCTGAGCTATGGCATCACCGACCAGATGCCTGCTGTTCCGGGCTTTTCCGAAGGCTGGGGCACGTCCATCGTGCCCTGCCCCTATTGCGACGGCTTTGAAGTCGCCGGCCAGCATTGGGGCCTCGTCTGGTCCGGCCCGCAGTCGCATAATCAGGTCAGGCTGTTCCACGACTGGACCAACAAGCTGACGGTCTTCGCCGATGGTCACGACATTCCGCCCGATATCCGGGTCGATCTGGAGCGTCGCAACACACCTATCATCGATGGTCGGATCACTGAAATCGCCCGTCACGGGGTCCATGGCGCCACCGTCAAGCTCGATACCGGCCCCGATGTCGCGGTCGACATCCTGTTCGCCCATCCGCGCAACAAGCCGTCTGCAAGCCTGCATGAACCACTAGGCCTCGCCACGGCCGCCACGCCCCTCGGCATCGTCCTCAAGGTCGACGAGCGCCGTGAAACCAGCATACCCGGCATCTACGCCGCAGGGGACCTCGCCAACCCCCTCATCCCCTCGGTCACCACGGCATCATGGCAAGGCACGATGGCGGGGATCTTCGCCCAACAGTCGATGCTGGCTTGAGAGCATTGATTCCCTAAGACCCGCGGAATGCGATCGACTTCGCCCTCATGGGTAGCTTGCTTCGCAACGAAGGCCTGATCGCCATTCCTGCAGATCAGGCCTTCGGGCAATAATTATCAGAGCTGAACGCGCTCTTATTTCATTGTGACGCTCAGGCCGCTGATATCGGCATTGACCTGCAGGCCGACCTGCCTGCCCGTGAGCTCGAGTTTGGCACCCTTGTCATTGGTCATGACGATCATCTGGGCGCCCTTGCCCACCGCGCCACCGCCACCGGCAGCGCCGTAGACGCCGGCCACATCCCGGGCGCGGCGAATATTGCGCACAGTGCCCTGGAAATAGGTCTTGGAGGCACCGAAGGCGAGACCGCCCGAAATGCCGCCAATCGAGATTGGATAGCGCTTGCCGTGGAAGGTCAAGGTGCCCTCGCCTCCGGAGCCGCCGACGAAGAAAGCCGCCTTGTAGACGGAGAAGCGGATGGTGCCGCTATCGGCATGTGCCGCGCTGGCGAAGCCAATTCCTGCGGCAGCGATGGCGGCAACCGCGACCGACCGAAATCCAGATGAAATATTCATGATGAGCTGCTCCTCAAATGCGCCGCTTACCCAGCCGGCCGGGCACGACGTCAGCGTCGTATAAAGTCAAAGACAAACGATCTCGCACGACCTTTGGTTCCAAAGTGCACAATAACAACGCGTTAGGGCGCGGATCAAATATCTTATTGGATGGGGAGGCAGCTGTTTCGTGAGGGATTTCGCAGGTCGATATTAAACCATGAGAACAGATATTCGCTCTCTCTAGTCTACATATGTGGCGCACAAGGGACTTGCGTCAAGACCCGGATCCTCCCGTACAAATGCCGGCGCAAACCGAAAAGCGGGAGCATGGACATGACTGTTACGAAACATGCGGTGGTTATTGCCGGCGCCGGTCCGACAGGGCTCATGCTGGCGGGCGAATTGGCCTTGGCGGGCATAGACGTCGCGATCATCGAGCGGCGTGCCAATCAGGAGCTTGTCGGCTGGCGCGCCGGCGGTCTACATGCGCGCACCATCGAAATTTTCGACCAGCGCGGCATTGCCGATCGATTCCTCTCACAGGGGCAGATAGCGCAGGTGGCAAGTTTCGCCTCGGTGCGCCTCGATATCAGCGATTTTCCCACCAGACACAATTATGGCCTGGGACTGCGCCAGAAACACATCGAGCGCATCCTCGCCGACTGGGTCGGCGAATTCAACGTGCCGGTCCGTTACGGCATGGAGGTTACCGGCTTCGCACAGGACGACGGTGGCGTCGATGTTCAATTGTCCAACGGGACGACGCTGCGAGCGGATTATCTCGTTGGATGCGACGGCGGGCGCAGCCTGATCCGCAAGGCAGCCGGCATCGATTTTCCCGGATGGGATGCGACCATCAGCAATCTGATCGCCGAGGTGGACATGACCGAGGAGCCGGAGTTGGGCATTCGTCATGATGCGCTCGGCATGCATTCCCTCGGCAGATTCGAATACGAAATCCGCGACGGGAAGGTCATCTATCCTAAGACAGGGCCGATCGGCGTGATGCTGACGGAGCGGCAGTTGAGAACCTCGAGCGAACCGAGCTTCAGCGATCTCCGCGACGCTCTTATCGCCGTCTTTGGCACCGATTATGGTGCGCATAACCCCCACTGGATTTCGAGATTTACGGATGCAGTGCGACAGGCAGCATCCTATCGCAAGGGCCGTGTGCTGCTCGCCGGGGACGCCGCGCATATCCATCCCCCGGATGGCGGACAGGGTCTCAATATCGGTGTGCAGGATGCCGTGAACCTCGGATGGAAACTGGCCCAGGTGATCAAGGGCATATCGCCGGAAAGCCTGCTCGATAGCTATCACGCCGAGCGTCATCCGATCGCTGCGCGGGTGCTGCGCAATATCCTGGTCTCGGTCGCGCTCCGCCGCCCCGACGACCGCACGCAGATTCTCCGGGAGACCATGGCCGAATGCCTCGCCATGGACGAGCCGCGCCGGCGCTACGCCGCGATGATGTCCGGCCTGGATATCCACTACGATCTCGGCGAGGGACATCCACTGCTCGGCCGCCGCATGCCCGATCTTGACCTCACCACCGCCCGGGGTCAGCTGCGGCTCTTCAAGCTGCTGTACGGAGGCCAGCCTGTGCTGCTCAATCTCGGCGAGCCTGAGAGCTTCGATATCGCACCTTGGACGGATCGGGTGCAATCGATCAACGCCCAATATGCCGGGCCGTGGGAGCTTCCAGCGATCGACGCGGTTGATGCACCCACTGCGGTATTGATACGGCCGGACGGATATGTTGCCTGGGTTGGAGAGGAGACCCAGTTGGAGCTTCCGGAGGCGCTGACCACGTGGTTCGGCCCGCCCACTGTTGTGTGATGCGTGAAGGCCGGCAGGATTCGGGCAAGCAAGGGCGGATCAGGCCTCTTGTCCCTTGGCCGGCCGGGCGCTTATCGGCTAGCGTGACGAAGGCGGCGCGCTTGCCGCCGCTTTCGCAGGAAATCCGAGATGCAGGATGATGCCCCAACGAAGACCCTGAATGAGCCGATAGATATACCGGAGCAAGCAAGCGGGCTTGCCGAAATCCTGGCACCTCATCTTTCCGTGGTCTTTTGCGGATTGAACCCCGCGCTAACCGCGCATCGCGACGGGCATAACTTCTCGAGCCGCAGCAACCGCTTCTGGCGGGCCTTGCACCTTGCCGGCTTCACCCCTCGCCTGCTGCGGGCGGAGGAAGAGCGCGAGATGCTGCAATATGGCCTCGGCCTGACATCGGCGGTCTCCCGCCCGACGAAAAGCGCCAGCGAGCTGAAAAGGAGCGATTATATTGCCGCCGCTCCAGTGCTCGAAGAAAAGATCAGGAAGTTCGCGCCGGCTAATCTGGCGTTTCTCGGCAAAGCGGCCTATGCCGCCATCAGCCTCCGGATCGATGTCGAATGGGGGCGGCAAGCGGAAAAATTTGCGGGCGCTTCGATTTGGGTGCTACCGAACCCGAGCGGCCTCAACAGGGCCTTCGATCTGGCGAAACTGACAGAGCACTATCGCGAGGTGAAATTGGCGATTGAACAGGAGAGCGGTTTCACTCAGTAACCGCCCTCCCGGTCCATCTTGCTTAATCCTCGGGCCGCTTTGTGGCCTAAAACCCCAACGACTGCTGCACCGGTTTTGGCGGCGCGAGCTGGACGCCTTCGAGCTCCAGCATGCGAGCCTTGGAGTTGGAACCGCCCGGCGCGGAAAAGCCGCCGATCTTGCCGCCAGCCGCCAGAACGCGATGGCAGGGAATGATCAACGCCACCGGGTTCTTCGCCATAGCCTGCCCGACATCGCGCGCAGCTTCCGGCCCTGCGCCGAGCTGCTTGGCCAATGTGCCGTAGGTCGTCGTGTGGCCCCAGCCGACCTGCCGGGCGGCATCGTAGATCTGCCTGAAAAAGGCATCCTGCTCGCCGAGATCGAGCGTGACGTCGGAAAAGTCGATCTCCTCGCCCGCGAAATAGCGCTTCACCTTGGCAACCACTGCCGCGATGTCCGCGCTTGGGGTCCCGGGCTGCGCATTCGGCAGGCGGCGCCGAAGCAGACGCTCGGTCGCGCCCGCATCCTTCGTCGGCAATTGAAAGCGCAGCACGCCGACATCATTCCAGGCAATGCCGCAGAAGCCGCCGGCGGTCTCGAAGATCAGGTAATTCTGGCTTGTCTCGTTCATGACGAAACCTCCCGTGTTTCCACTTGCCATGAAAATCGTCCTCGGAAGCGTCGAATTCAACCCGTTTCTTGCGAGGAAGGAGAATTGCCACCGTTTTGATGTCGGCGGCGCGGCTCTGAGACAATCGCGAGCGCGGATATCAATATCCGCCGCCGGTTGGAGGAGCGTTCAGCGTCATGCCGCCACCACTATTGCGCTCGCCGGATGTCGAGCAGGAAGCGATACCAAAGCCGATGAGAGCGAAAACAACGGCCGCAAAGACTGATCTGGTGAACATGATCGTGATTCCTTTGAGTGAAATGGGCACGCATGCCCGAACCTGGAATGAACAGATCAGGCCGTCCTTTTATTCGATCGCTTTTTTGGTAACGCTTGCAACGGAAAGCCTCCAAGATTTGTTCTAGTTTTGTTCTTGAATTAGCAACTGCTTTATCCTATCGTTTTGCGGTCAAAAAGCAGGAGGACAAAGCGATACGCGCTTTGAAGTGACCATGAAGAACAATGGGCAGCTTTCCCTCTATCTTGCGGGCGGAGCGCATACGCGAACACCGCCGCCAATCGATCAAGGGCCGATCAATAAATTCTATTTCGCCCTCCTGCCCGATGCGGCAATTGCCGCACGCAGTCATGAGCTTGCAGGACATCTTCGCCGGCAGCACCGCTTTTATACGAAGCCGCGTCGGGCCGATCTCTTTCATGTGACGCTCTACCCGATCGGCTCGTTTCACTGCTTGCCCGAGGAGGTGGCATTTGCGGCGATGGAAGCTGCCTCTCGGGTGAGGAAGCCGCCCTTTTCCGTCGTCTTCGATCGAGCAGTCAGCTTCGGCAAGGGCGACAACCGCCCACTTGTCCTTTGGAGCAAGGACGGGAACGCCGAACTGAAGGCGCTCCATCAGGAACTGGCCGATGCTATGCGGCTCACAGGCATTGCGCCGGCCAAGGAGAGCTCCGTCGAACCGCATATGACGCTGCTCTATCAGGGACATCTCGTTTCCGACATCATGCTCGAGGAACCCGTGAGTTGGACCGCCAGGGACTTCGTCCTCATCAACAGCCTACAGGGAGAGGCCAGGCACGATCATCTCTGCTATTGGACTTTGCATGATTGAGCGGCCGCTCACGCCTTTGGAGGTTTCCCTTCAGCTATCACCGCGGCGACGGCATCATCGACACTGAAGCTGCAGCGCTTGTCGACATCGGCGACGCCCGCGACCGTCATGAGATCGCGAACCCGGTCATGCACCCGAGCAAACTGTAGACGGAGACCGGCGCGCTGCATGGCGCCGTCGAACTCCATCAAGGCGTCCATCGCCGTGCTGTCGATATCGGAGCTTTCCTCCAGGCTGAGGATGACGGCCCGCAATCCGGCTTGGCTGCGGCTGCCGGACAATATCTCGCCGAAGATCGTATCGGCATTGCCGAAAAACAGGGTTTCGCCAGGGCGCCAGATGGCGATGCCCGGTAGCTCGGCGGCGTCGTCATGCCTGCTGACATCGACGAAGTCATGGCTGTTGTCGAGCCGTCCCAAACGGGCGATATACGGGGATGCCAGGCGATGCATCATGGCAGCGAGCGAAAGGGCGATTGCCAGCAGCATGCCATTGAGCACGCCGAAGGCGAGCACACCGACGGCAGCGCCCAGCGCCACGTAGAAATCGCGATGCAGGTGGCGCAGGCGCAGGATCGGACCGGGATCGAGCGCATGGGTAAGCGCCGCGATCACGACGGCGGCCAGCACCGGCTCCGGCAGAAGCGCCACCAGTGGTCCGGCACAGGCAATCAGGATCGCCAGGCCGATGGCGGCAAAGACGGTCGTCGCCCGCGTCTTTGCCCCCGCCGCCTCGCTGGCGAAGCCTGCGGAAAAACCCGCGCCGACCGGCATGCCCTGAACGACGGCGCTGGCGATATTGGCTGCACCCAGCGCACCAAGCTCGCGATTGACCTCAAGCGTTTCGCCATAACGCAGGGCGAGTGCACGCATCGTACCCCAGGATTCAGCAAAGAGGATGAGGACAAGGGGCACGGTGAATTGCACTAGCCGCGAATAAGCAGCCCAGCCGGCGTCCGGCAGCGAGGGCCATTGCGGCAGGATCTCGATCGGGCCGACCAGCTTGACGCCATGGCCTTCCAGACCGAACAGATAGGAGGCGAAGACGCCGGCGGCCAGCACAAAGAAAGCGCCGGGAATGCCCGGCAATCGCTTCAAGAGCAGCAATGCCACCAGCGCGACCACGCCGACGGCGACGCTGATCGGATTCCACTGGAGGATCGCGCCGAAGAGTGCGGCCGCGTATGCCAGGATATTCGAGCCCTGCACAGGCACACCAACGAAGATCGGCAGCTGATGCAGGATGATGGTGATCGCCAATCCGAGTGCGAAGCCGCGTAGGACCGGCCGCGAGATGAAACCGGTGATGCCGCCAAGGCGCAAGGTACCGGCGATGACGAAAAGAATGCCGGCGAGCGCCACGGCAACCGTGGCAAGCCCCGCCTTGATCGTCGCATCACCCGGCACGCGAGCGCCACGGCAACCGTGGCAAGCCCCGCCTTGATCGTCGCATCACCCGGCACGACGGCCAATGTTGCGGCGAGAATGGCAGCGGATGAGGATGTGGGGGAGACGATGGCGAAGCGGCTACGGCCGAATATGGCATAGATGAGACATCCGACGATGCCGGCGAGGATGGCACGATGCGGCGGCAGGCCGGCGATGCCGGCGTAAGCGACCGCTTCCGGCAGCATCAGTCCGGCAACCGATATGCCCGCGACCAGATCCGCCCTGTCCACCAGGAACCAACTGCCCAGCTTCGTCATCGATCACCGACCGTAAGTGTGGTCCATCCGTCTATGGATAGAGATTCGCCACGAGGCCGCAACAGAAAAATACGGGTTGGAATCGGTACTTATACGGAGCTGTCCGAGGCGTCCCGCAACGGGCAACTTTGACCGACCACATCCGCCACGAAGTCCATAACCGCACGGATGGCAGGCGAGCGACGGAGATCGGGATAGATGACGAGCCAGAGGTCGCGCGTCGGTGATGGGATCTCCGCCGGCAGGCGCACCAATCCTGCCTCGCGATCGCCTAGAAATCTCGGAAGTGCCACGACCCCCAGTCCGGCACGAGCGGCCTCGAGCTGGCCGAAAACATCAGTGGCGCGGAAGACGATCGGACGACCATTCAGCAGACTGCGAAGCCAGGTTTGCTGGGTCAGATGCTCCATCGCCGCATCATAGCCGATGAACACCCAGTCCTCCTCTGGCGTTTGCGCTAAGGGCGGGATCGCGTAGAGACCGAAGCGCATGGCGCCGATACGCCGGACCAAGAGATCGCTTTCCTCCGGCCTGATCATGCGCACGGCGATGTCAGCCTCGCCGGAATTGAGCGCGACGCTGCGTGCAATGCCGGCAATGGTCAGGGTGATGTTCGGATGATGGGTATGAAACAGCGCGGCTTTCGGCGCTAGGAGATGGGCAGCGATCGACGGCGGTGCGCTGACCTTGACTGCAGCGGAAAGCCCGGAGACAGCGCTTTTCGAATAACGTCTGATCGCCTCGACATTTTCCTCCATACCCGCCACCAGTTCGGCGATGGCGCGGCCATCGGCCGTCAAGGGCGAGGTGCGTGGCCGCCGATCGATGAGACGCAGGTCGAGCGCACGTTCCAGCGCCGCAATACGTCTGCCGACAGTTGCGTGGTCGACACCCAACTCGCGCGCCGCCGCAGAGAGGGAGCCGGTTCGCGCGAGAGCGGCGAAATGGTGAAGGTCCTGCCAGTCGATCATCGGTGCATTATTGCACAGATATGGTGAGTTCATACTGAATTTATTCCCCGAGGGATTTGTGATCAAAAATCGTCCGAAAGGAGATTTCCCCATGCCCCTAGCGATTGCCATTACCAGCCCCGGCGGCCCCGAAGTCCTGAAAGCCGTCGATCTCCCAGCTGTCGAACCCGGCGCCGGCGAGGCGCTGATCCGCCAAAGTATCTCCGGCGTCAATTTCGTCGACATATACGTACGTTCCGGGCTTTACCCGCTGCAACCCGGCAACAATGTGTTGGGCTTTGAGGGTGCAGGCGTTGTCGAAGCGCTCGGTGCCGATGTCGGCGATCTAAAGGTCGGCGACCGTGTCGCCTATATCGGTCATCCCGTCGGCAGCTATGCCGAGATGCGCACGCTGCCTGCAAGCCGGCTGGTGAAATTACCCGATGGTGTCAGCGAGCGCGTTGCCGGCAGCACGATGCTGCGCGGACTGACGGCGCAGATGGTGCTGCAAAAGACCTATCCCGTGAAGGCGGGCGAGTGGGTGCTGGTGCACGCGGGAGCCGGCGGGCTCGGCCAACTCGTCACACGCCTTGCCAAGAAGATTGGCGCGAAGGTCATAGCTACCGTGGGCTCCGAAGCCAAGGTCAGCATCGCCCATGAAGCAGGCGCAGACGCGGTTCTCCTGCATACATCCGCGGATTGGGTCGCCGAAACGCGTCGCATTGCAGACGGCCGTGGCGTCCATCTTGCCGTCGACGGGATCGGCGGGACCATGTTGTCACAGACGCTTGCTGCGGTGCGCCCCTTCGGCATGGTCGCCAGCCTCGGACAGGTCGCCGGCCCCATTCCGCCGATCAACATAGAGGAGCTGACCGCGCCCCGTGTGATCGGCTTGTCGCGCCCGAGCGTATTGGCTTACGCCAACGATCACGAACTCTACCATCAAGGCGCCATGTCGCTGATGTCGGCGCTGCAGGCCGGGCTAATCAACCCGATCGGTGCGGAATACGAGCTGAAGGATGCCGCCCGAGCCCATGCCGACCTCGAAGCAGGAAGAACGACGGCCAGCGTCATACTAACGATGTGATTGATGCCTTTTGCCCATTCTCCCTTCGGGGAGAATGGGTTTACGGCACTGGCACGCCCAGCGGGCGATTGCCCACGCACAATCAATTCATCCCGTCAATGGCTTTTGCTGCAAGGCAGCAATTCATTGACCTCGCCTGCTGTTGCCTGATAGCCATTGCCCATGGCGACGCACGGCCCTCAGGCCTTCGCCGTCACTGCTATCCGATCCGATCCGAATCCGCTTCCTTCGTGGCAAACAGCATGGACACCGCTGCCGGTGCCCGCAGGCGATATCCCGTGAACACTGCTTCCCAGACCATCCGGTCCACCTCGACCCTGTCTCTCATCTCGATCGTCGCGCTGACATTCTTCGGCTACCTTGCCATCGGATTGCCACTTGCGGTTCTGCCGACCTATGTCGACAGCAGCCTCGGCTTCGGCGTTGTTTGGGCCGGCATCGCCGTCAGCACGCAATATGTGGCGACCATCGTCAGCCGCGCCCATGTCGGCCGGCTCTGCGATCAATACGGGCCGCGCCGTTCGGTCTTCCTGGGCTTCCTGGCCTATGGTCTGTCGGGCGCACTCACCATCGCTTCCACCTTTACGATCCAAGTCCCGGCGGCAAGCCTTGCCCTTCTGCTTGCGGGGCGGCTGGCGCTCGGCATCGGCGAGAGCTGGGTGAGCACGGCGGCGATCACCTGGGCGATCGGCCTGATGGGATCGCGGGAAACCGTGCGCATCATCTCCTGGAATGGCATCGCCACCTACGGCGGCATTGCGCTCGCCGCCCCGTTCGGCGCCTGGCTGCAGGGGCAATACGGCTTCTTCGCCATCGGCGTCGTCACCATCATCCTTGCGGTTGCCGGCTTCATGCTAGCGCAAACGCGGCCGCCGGTCCCCGGCGTCAAGGAAAAGGGCATCGGCACGGGCCAGGCGCTGAGCCGCGTTGCACCGTACGGCGTCGCGCTTGCGCTTGCCTCGAGCGGCTTCGGCGTCGTCATGGCCTTCGTCGCGCTATTCTTCCATAGCCGCGGCTGGGACGGCGCCTCCTTTGCGCTCAGCGCTTTCGGCCTTGCCTTCATGGGCGTGCGACTGGGTCTTGCCCAGGCAGTCGCCCGCTTCGGCGGCCTGCCGCTGGTGCGTATTTCCCTTGTCATCGAGATCGTCGGCCTGGCTGCGCTTGCCTTTGCGCCATCTCCGACCGTTGCCATCATCGGCGCGGCTCTTGCCGGAGCCGGCTTCGCGCCCGTCTTTCCCGCACTTGGCAACGAGGCCATGGAGCGCATCCCGCCGCAGAATCGCGGCGTCGCGCTCGGGCTTTATTCGATCTTTCTCGACGTGTCGCTCGGTTCGACCGGCCCGATCGCCGGCCTGTTCGCGGATCATCTCGGCTATGCGGCACCCTTCTCCTTCGGTGTTGGTGCGGTGCTGCTCAGCCTGCTCCTGAGCTTCTGCCTGCGCAGGAATGGCAGCCGCTGAAAGCTGTTTTGGCGCTGTTTGTCCCCGGTCCTGATTCTGGCATGTGGCGACAAACGGTTGCGGACCGCCTGCAGGGCTTGATATGGGTCTCTGATTATCATCAGCAGGAGGCCCGCCCATGAACGTCACCGAAATCGTCATCGAAGGCGACACTCCGGGGATCGCCTGGCGGCTCCCCGTCCTGCATTTTTCCGGCAACAAGACGGATACCCCGAAGATCTACATTCAGGCCGCATTGCATGCCGGCGAGCTGCCGGGCACGGCCTTGGTGCATTTCCTCTGCGAGCGACTTCGGAAAGCGGAAGCCGAAGGCGCTATTCTAAGCGATATCGTCGTGGTGCCGCATGCCAATCCGATCGGCGCGGCGCAATCGCATTTCGGCGAGATGCAAGGGCGCTTCGACTTGGGCTCGCGCACCAACTTCAACCGCGACTTTCCGCTGATCTCGCTGCGCGACCGCGATCTCCTCATCGAAAATCTGGAACGCTACCCCGCCGTCGACCGGCTGAAGCGCCAGCTGATCCATATGGCGCTCGGTGCCGATCTGGTGATCGATCTGCATTGCGATGACGAATCCCTGCAATATGCCTATATCGACGAGGCATTCTGGCCCGAAGCCGCCGATCTTGCCGCGGCGCTGAAGATGGATGCCGTGCTGCTGTCGGATGGCGAAAGCTCGGCCTTCGAGGAGGCCGTCAGCTTCGCCTGGAAATACGAAGTGCCGGGGGAAAAGAAGGCAAGGCTGCTGGGCAAGCTCTCTGTGACGGTCGAGTTGCGCGGCACCCGCGATGTCTATCCCGAGATGGCAAAGAACGATGCCGAAGGGCTCTGGCGCTTCCTGGCCGCGCGCGGCGCAGTCCGTGATGACAGCGTTGCACTTCCTGCATTCGATGGCCCGGCCGTGCCGCTCGACAATGTCGAGATGATCCGTGCCCCGCAGGCGGGCACCGTGCTCTTCCATCGCAATATCGGCGAGCGCGTTGAAGAAGGTGATCTGCTGGCAACGATCATCACCGCCCCGGGTATGCCGGATGGGACCATCGACGTCCGGGCGCCGCAAGCAGGTCTGATCGTCACCCGCGTATCGGATCGGCTGGTGCGCCGGCGCGGCGACCTAATGAAAATCGGCGCTGACAAGCCGAGTTCCGTCGCCCGCAAGCCGGGAACACTTGAGGATTGATTTTTCTTAGCGGCGATCGATCACCTTGCAGCGCATGGTGAAGGCGATCGCTGCTGATTCCCGTAGAAGAATGCCGAAGCGACCCACGCGATATGATGTGCTTGCAAGAGCAGCACGACAGATACCCATTAGCCGGGCAAGAATTGAACGATTTTCCATCACGATCATGCCTCCGATCGAATTGATGCAGGCAATGTTCAGATCATCGAAGGCGGGAACCATCGCCTTTCTAGATATATGTATGCAGTGTGCATATATATGATGAAGATGTCAAGACCCTACCCGCGCCTATGTCATGAAGGCAATCGGGCAGCGATCCTGGTCGCAGGCGCCCTGATCGCAAACGCGGCAGACCACGTCCTGGTCATCGCCGAGATCGACCAAGGCCGGCAGCAGTTTTTCGACGAGATGGCTGAACTGCACCGTCTCTTCCGGCCCGAGCACTGCGATGGCCCGCTGAATGACCGCACGGCGGGCGGCAAGGCTGCACTTGAAAAGCGCGCGCCCCCTCTCAGTGAGCTGCAGCGAGCGAGCGCGCTTATCGCCGTCGACACCGCCGGCCCGCACGACGAGATCGGATGCGACCAACTGGTCGACGAGGCGCACGGTGGCGGAATGGGAGAGCGCGATCATTCGACGCAAGGTCTCGATTGTCAGGCGAGGCTCAGTGCCGATTTGAACGATGGCGGCGATTGCGCTGGGGCCGAGGCCGGTTTCATCCGTGAAGGCCTTTTCCATCTTGTCCACGAGAGCGAGGCTCATGGCGCCGAAAAGATTCTCCAGCCGTAATATTTCCTTGTCCGTCGCCATGCTCCAACCCGCACCATAAATATGCACACTGCATATTTACAGGATGATGGGTGGCGACTGCAACGGAAGAGAGAACAGCTTCGCCCCGTGATCGGCTTTCGTCCGCCTTTGTTCGCATGGTATGCGCTATCAGACAGCAAGAGACGGATTCGACATGACGATCACCATTTACGGCATCAAGAACTGCGACACGATGAAGAAGGCCCGGACCTGGCTCGAGGGCCATGGCATCGCCTATGATTTCCACGACTACAAGACAGCCGGCATCGACCGAGATCATCTGGAGCGCTGGACGAAGGAAGCCGGTTGGGAAGTCGTGCTCAACCGCGCCGGCACGACCTTCAAGGCACTGCCGGACGCGGACAAGGCCGATCTGTCGAAGGAAAAGGCCATTGCGCTGATGCTGGCGCAACCTTCGATGATCAAACGCCCCGTGCTGGAAGCGGACGGAAAGTTGCTGGTGGGATTCAAGCCGCATATTTATGCAGCTGCATTCGGCAAGACAGCGTAGAGACAAGCCATGTCCAAAACCACCCGCGCCACGCAAGTACTGACCCAGGCGAAGGTCGCCTTCACAGTGCATGCCTATGATTACGATCCGAATGCGGAGCGTGTCGGCCTGCAGGCGGCGGAGGCGCTTGGAGAAGAGCCGCATCGCGTGCTGAAGACACTGATGGCTGAGGTGGACGGCAAGCCGGTCTGCGCCGTCGTGCCCTCCGACCACGAAGTCAGCATGAAGAAGCTCGCCGCAGCCTTCGGTGGCAAATCGGCCAGTATGATGAAGCCTGCAGATGCCGAGCGCCTGACGGGCTATCATGTCGGCGGCATCAGCCCCTTCGGCCAGAAGAAGCTCGTTCCCACAGCGATCGAAGCGCAGGCGATGACCGAGGCCTATGTCTATATCAACGGCGGCCAGCGTGGGCTGCAAGTGCGCCTCAGCCCTCAGGATGCGTTGGCTGCTCTCAAAGCCAAGGCCGCGCCCCTAATTGCCTGACGATCTTCAAGATCGGACATAGCGCCTTCAATTTCGCCGCAAACCGGTCTAAGTCTTCTGACCACTCCTTCGATAGCAAGCACGCAGGTTTTGCCATGACATCAGCCACCCCCAACCATCATCCCGTAGATCACGCCAAGCTGGAAAAGCTTGCGGAAGTAGCCGTAAGGGTCGGGTTGCAGCTACAGGCAGGCCAGGATCTGCTGATGACAGCGCCGGTCGCAGCGATGCCGCTGGTTCGGCTGATCACACGCGAAGCCTACAAGGCCGGCGCCGGCCTCGTCTCAACCTTCTATTCCGACGAAGAAACGACGCTTGCCCGCTATGAATACGGCCATGATGCGAGTTTCGACCGGGCCGCGACATGGCTCTATGAAGGCATGGCCAAGGCCTTCTCCAACAATACGGCACGCCTCGCGATTGCCGGCGACAATCCGATGCTCCTGTCTAACCAGGACCCCAACAAGGTCGCGCGTGCCAACCGCGCCAACTCGGCCGCCTATAAGCCGGCGCTCGAAAAGATCTCGAACTTCGACACCAACTGGAACATCGTCTCCTACCCGAACCCGTCCTGGGCAAAACTGGTTTTCCCGAACGACCCGGAGGCAATCGCAGTCGCCAAGCTCGCCAAGGCGATTTTTTCCGCCTCGCGCGTCGATGTTGAAGATCCGATCGCGGCCTGGGCCGAGCACAATGCCAATCTGCACAAGCGCTCGGCCTGGATGAACGGCCAGCGTTTTTCCGCCCTGCATTTCCAGGGACCGGGCACCGATCTGACAGTCGGTCTGGCAGACGGCCATGAATGGCACGGCGGCGCTTCCACCGCCAAGAACGGCATCACCTGCAACCCGAACATCCCGACGGAAGAGGTCTTCACCACGCCGCATGCGCTGCGCGTCGAAGGCCATGTTTCCTCCACCAAGCCGCTGTCGCATCAGGGCACCCTCATCGACAATATCCAGGTCCGCTTCGAAGGCGGCCGGATCATCGAGGCCAAGGCGACGCGCGGCGAGGAAGTGCTGAACAAGGTGCTCGACACCGACGAAGGCGCACGCCGGCTCGGCGAAGTGGCGCTGGTACCGCATTCCTCGCCGATTTCGGCGAGCGGCATCCTGTTCTACAACACGCTCTTCGACGAAAACGCCTCCTGCCACATCGCGCTTGGCCAGTGCTATTCCAAGTGCTTCATCGATGGCGCCAAGCTCAGCCAGGAACAGATCAAGGCGCAAGGCGGCAATTCCAGCCTGATCCACATCGACTGGATGATCGGCTCCGACAAGGTCGATATCGACGGCATCAATGCCGATGGCTCGCGCGTGCCCGTCATGCGCAAGGGCGAGTGGGCATAACCCGGTTCGGATATTCGAATGCGATCATGCCGCGGTATCTCTGCCGCGGCATCTTCTTTTGCAATGAATCGTGGATCAGATCGTCGCCAGCGCTCGCCTGACGCGTTCGAGATGCGCCTTGCGCCCGGCATCGGTCACGCGGTCCATATCATGCAGCGCCAGCATGCGGAAATTCAGCCGCTTGGCGCAGAAGGCGGCTATGCCGCGCTTCAATAGGCGCCGCACCGGATTGCCCATATAGAAATGCACGATCCACCAGGGCGAGCCAGTCGTCGTCAGCGCCCAGAACAGGCGGATATTGGTGAGCTTCGGCACGATACGCCCGCCGGCGGCATCGTGGGTGAAGGCAACACCGGGCGCAAAGGCGCGATCGAAGAAGCCCTTGAGGATCGCCGGGAAATTGAACCACCATTGCGGAAAGACGAGGATCAGTCCCTCCGCCGCCTGCAGCCGTGCGACCATGGCATCGACGCCAGAGGTATCATAGGGCTGGTCGAAATAGCCGCGCCGCTCGGCTTCAGATAGACATGGGTCGAAGCCTTCGCGATAGAGATCGAGCAGATCGACCTGGTGACCGCGAGCGACGAGCGTTTCCTGCGCAAGCTTGGCCACAGCGGCGGCAAAACTATCCTCCAGGGGATGAGCCAGCACCAGCAGGATGCGCATCAGAAGAGGCTTCCCTGCTTCGGTGGAGTGGCAGGTTCTGCCGGCTTGGTTGCCCGCTTCTTCGCAGGCGTAGCGCCTGATGACGTGGATGAAGACGAAGGCGGCGTGGCATCGTCGCCGGTGACCGCACCGATCCGGCCATCCGCGAATTCGATCGAAATGGCCGCACCCACCGAAAGTGCTGCCGCCAGCGAAACCGGGCGGTCATCCTCGTCGCGCACAACGGCATAGCCGCGCTTCAGAACATTCTTGTAGGAGAGCGACTGCAGGATGCGCTCCTGCGCCGTAAGTTCGCTGCGGGCGCGGGTCAGCTGATGACGGATGGCCGTATCGGCGTGACGGACGAGATTGCCGAGGCGATCACGCGCCCTGCCCGTCTGCGCTTCGAGGCGCGATGGCAAAGTGGCAAAGACGGCATCGGCTCGCTCGATGCGGGCACGCGACCGGTCGAGCATGCGCTCGATGGTCCGCTCGGCCCGAGTCATCCGTTCGCCCAATTGCTGGCGGCGCTCGGCGATCCGATTCGACAGAATATCGGGTCGGAGATGCGACGCCGTGCGCTCGAAGGAGCGGCGCTTGTTGAGCGTGTTCAGCTCCAGCCCGCGGCCAAGGCCGGCGGCCGCTTCGTCGAAGCGCCGGCGCGGCAGAGCGAGGATCTGGTCGAGGGAAGGCAAGGCGCGCAGCAGCGCGCGAACGGCCTGCCGCCGTTGATCCATCTGTCTCGTCATCCCCCCCTGCAGCCGGGCTGCAAGGCTTGCGAGTTGCGCCTCCAATTCGGCCCGAACAGGCACGGCCATTTCCGCCGCACCTGTCGGCGTCGGGGCGCGCACGTCGGCGGCATAGTCGATCAAGGTCCAGTCTGTCTCGTGGCCGACAGCCGAGATCAGCGGGATCTCACTCGCGGCTGCGGCGCGCACCACAGCCTCGTCGTTAAAACTCCAGAGATCCTCGAGGCTGCCGCCGCCGCGCGCGACAATCAGCACATCGGGGCGCGGGATCGGGCCGCCAGGCGCAAACTCGTTGAAGCCGCGTATGGCGTTGGCCACTTCATCGCCGGAGCCGTCGCCCTGCACCTTCACCGGCCAGACGAGGACGTGCACGGGAAAACGATCGGAGATGCGATGCAGGATATCGCGAATGACGGCGCCGGTCGGCGACGTCACGACGCCGATCACCTTGGGCATGAAAGGAAGCCTGCGCTTACGCTCGGGATCGAAGAGGCCTTCGGCACCGAGCTTGCGCTTGCGCTCCTCCAGCAATGCCATCAATGCGCCTGCCCCGGCAGGCTCCAAGGTTTCGATGACGATCTGGTATTTCGACGAGCCCGGGAAAGTCGTCACCTTGCCTGTTGCAATGACTTCCATTCCCTCTTCAGGGCGGAATTTCAGCTTGGAAAATGTGCCTTTCCAGATCACCGCATCGATACGCGCGCGATCATCCTTCAGCGAGAAATAGGCATGGCCGGAGGAATGCGGGCCGCGATAGCCGGAAATTTCACCGCGCACACGCACCTGGTCGAACGCATTCTCGACCGTGCGCTTGATCGATCCGGATAGTTCCGAGACGGAGTATTCCGTCAGGTTCGAGGGCGAATCATTCTCAAAAAAGCTGCTCATGTCCTCTTTCTAGCCGATGTCGCGGAAAATGCGGAGCCTTGCGCATACCGCTTAAGTTTGAATCGATCGAACGACAGGATTGTGCGCATACTTGAGGTACTGCCGCCTCCTTTGCATGTCCCACAAAGGGCGTGGAGCCTATTGCTTCATCAAGCGTTAACCTTACCGACAAAGCCTTTCTTAGCCATCCGCGCGTAAACCTGTGCAAACTGGTTCTTAGTAAAAAGGATATGGAGCGATGATATTCGTGACCGCCACGATCATCGGAATTGCCGCCGGCCTGCAGCGCTCGACGATCGGCGCCCTGCTCGGCGTGGCATTGGTGAGCATCGCCTTCATGGCGGCCGTTGCGATATCGATCGTTCCGCCGCCGCTGACGACATTGTTTATCGCGCTCGGCGGCTACAATCTCGGCTTTATCGGCTATCTCATGACCGCCGATATGCTGGAACAGCGCCGGGCTTAGACACAATATCAAGGAGTATTCTGCGGCTTCCCAC
Organism: Rhizobium sp. BK491; assembly: GCF_014194925.1. Classification (NCBI taxonomy): domain Bacteria; kingdom Pseudomonadati; phylum Pseudomonadota; class Alphaproteobacteria; order Hyphomicrobiales; family Rhizobiaceae; genus Rhizobium; species Rhizobium sp. BK491. Next base: position 204,137 of record NZ_JACIAR010000002.1, on the reverse strand, counting down.
TCGTAATGGCGTGGTTTGGAGATTCCGCGCAGAGCTGAACGGCTTCAGCTCAATTCTGCGGCGTGACGCGGAAGAACTGCACATCCGATTCCGCCGACGCCGCAATCGGCTCCAGATAAGCCGGGACATGCCCGGCGCTCAGCTGCGCATAAAGCCCCTTCGGCGCCCGCTCACTCACCAGCTCCACCTGCGGATCTCCCTTGCAGAAGGCGACAATCGTCACCTTTGCCTCACGCAAAAGCGCTTCTGCCTGTTGCGGCTCCGCAAGGCCAATAAGCAGCTCGGCCATCATTCCATCAGGATCGCGGTGATAGGGACCGGAGAGGGTGCGATGGGGGGTGAAGCGCAGAAGCGGCGCTCCCAGGTTGGAGGCCGCCGCGACCACCCCCGGCTCAAGATCGGCGATCGGTCGCAGGGCCTGCTGGGATATACAGTTGGCAGTCTCCTCCGCCTTGACTGGCGCCGCGACCATAAGACCATTGACGACCCCCTTGCTTGCAAGCGCGCCGCCCACGGCCCAAACGGCTGGGACGGAGGCTAATAACGTCCCCGCATAGAGCAGGATCGCACGCAGATTTTTGGGATCGGCCATGTAGTTTTTTCGCAATTCGGCGATCAGCAATGCCAGTGGCGGTATGGCCAGGAGATTGGCGAATTCTGTGCCGCGTACTTGCACCAGCGTGATCACCCAATTGATCGCCATCAGCGCCATCAGCATTGCATGGAGGCTCGATCGGGTGCCTCGCAGGATACGAAAGGCGCAGACGAGCATCGCCAGAAGACCCGTTGCGTAGAAGACGCCGAGCGTATCCGGCTGACGGTGGGCCACGGAGATAATCGATTGTGCCTCGGTCACTCTGCTGAGCCAGAAATCCACCAGCATGGGGTCCAGATCGGAAAGCGGATTGCGCAGGCATTGCGGCGCAAGTGCGACGGTTATCGCAAACACGAATGCACCGTTGACCGCGAGAATTGCAATACGCCAGGGCCGGGAGAGACGGCTGGCAAAAATGGACGACAGGAGAAGCCCGACGCAGCCTGCGCTGGTGATGCCGTAAAAGCCGAGCGAGAGATTGTCGCATGTGACCATCGAGTAAAGACGCGGCGGCACCAGCGAGAAGAAGGCGGCGCTGACGGCGATCGTCAGGGTCAGGGCAAAGGCCTTGGCAGCGGGTGCGAATATCTCGCCTTTCCAGGCCCACAAACAGGCAACCGACATGCAGGCGACGGCGACAAAGGGCGTTGTCTCCGCGCCGATACCCAGCTGGATGGCAAGGGCGATAGCAGCAATGGCGAAATTGCGAGGGCGATAGTTTTCGTCGACGAGCATTGCGACGGTAAGCGCGACGAGGCCGAGCTGAACATTGTCGTGATCGATGGACCCTGGCACGAAACGCGGCGAAAGCAGGACGAACAGCGCCGTCAGGATCAGCGAGAAGTGCATGCCCTCCACGCCGGCGATGCGCCGACCTGCAAGACCCATGAAGAACATCAACGGCAGGACGAGCATGAGGGGCCATACCGTCAGCGCGGCCGCCTCGGCGCCTTCCGGTGAAAGGAACATCCGGAAGAAGAGGATGAGGCTTGCGATCGGCAGATCGATGAAGCGCGACCAGTGCATCAGCGTCCCGCCCGCAAGGCCGAGACGGTACTGCATCATGTCGAACCAGCCCTGGCCGGCGAGAAAATCCCGCACTTCGACAAGGCGCATGGCGTCGTCATTATCAGGCCCGACATAGTCTGCGAGGTTGCGATGAATGATGAGCTGCGCGACGATGACGATGGCGGCATAGACGAGCGCAGCGAGAGCAGGATGAGACCAGCGCAGGGGTGCCTTCTTCTCTGCCGTTCCGGTTGCCTCGGGCGGCATTGCCAGCGTTTGCGCCATCTCGATAAACCTCATGTTGGAAGGATAGTCGGGGCGATACGCTAACGGTTGCCGATCAAAAAAAAGTAAAGCCGCTGCCTACAGCCGCTTTTATCACGATAATGTTTTTCGCAGCGCCGGTATCCCGCCTTTTTATTGGGCAGTCATAGGGTCTTATTAACAGCCAGCGGGATAAGCTCTCGCCCGGATCGTCAATCGGGCCTCGACTTGACTTCACACGCAGCAACCGGCCAAGACCATGTCGAATGAGAAGCTGAATATCGCCGTCCTCCTGCCCTGCTACAATGAAGCCGCAACGATCGGCGAGGTCGTGCGCGGCTTCCGCAAGGCGCTGCCGCAGGCCGCGATCTATGTCTACGACAATAATTCGACGGACGGCACCGCGCTGCATGCCATGCTTGCCGGCGCGACCGTCGTGCGCGAGCGTCGGCAAGGCAAGGGGCATGTAGTGCGCCGCATGTTCGCCGATATCGAAGCCGACATCTACCTGATGGCCGACGGCGACGGCACCTATGCGCCCGAGGACGGAGAAGAGCTGATCCGCACGCTGCTGACCGAGGGATCCGACATGGTGGTCGGCACCCGCCGCAACGTTCGCAACGACGCAGGCCGGCAGGGCCATGCCTTCGGCAACCGCATTTTCAACTGGCTCTATCGCAGCATCTTCGGCGCCGATTTCACCGATATATTTTCCGGCTACCGCTGCTTCTCGCGGCGTTTCGTCAAGAGCTTTCCTGCCGTGTCTGGCGGTTTCGAGATCGAGACGGAAATGTCGGTTCATGCCTCCAGGCTGAAGCTGCCCGTCAGCGAGCTGGAACTCGATTACGGTCGGCGGCCGGAAGGCTCTCATTCGAAGCTTTCGACCTTCCGCGACGGTGGCAAGATCCTCTGGATGTTTGCGATGCTGATGAAGGAAACGCGGCCTTTCGCCTTTTTCGGCATCCTGAGCGCCGTCGCCATGGAGCTCAGCATTGGTTTCTCCATTCCGGTCTTCATCGAATATTTCGAAACCGGACAGGTCTTGCGCATGCCGAGTTGGATGCTCTCCCTAGCGCTGACAATGATCGCCTTCATGCTGTTCACAGCCGGTATCATCCTCGATTCCGTGGCGCGCGCCCGCGCCGAACAGTTGCGCATTCACTATATGAGCCTGCCCAGGCCCTCCTCGCGCGAAAGCGAAGATGACAGGACGGTTTACATGGCTGAGATCGACAAGCCGGCAAGTCGGAAGAAAAGGGCCAAGGCTGCATGAAGAAGCTCTTTCGCTTCCTGATCGCTGGCGGTGTCGGCTTCGTGGTCGATGCGGGCGTGCTGCATCTGTTGCTCTGGTTCACGCCCTTCGGCCCCTTCGTCGGCCGCGCCATATCGATCCCGAGCGCGCTGCTTGCCACTTGGGTACTCAACCGCAACTTCACCTTCGGCCGATCCGACCGCTCGCTTGCAGCGGAGGGCTTCCGCTACGGCTCGGTCGGGCTGACCTCGGCTCTGCTGAACTACACCCTCTTCAGCTCGCTGCTGATGACCGAGCCGTCATTGCGGCCGATCATCGCGCTGACGCTGGCATCGGCGGCGGCAACGGCATTCAGCTTCTTCGGCTATTCGCGCTTCGTCTTCCGCCACCGGCAAAATTCCTGAAGCAATTCCAGGAAAAGTGTCCAGCGGTTTTCCGTCCGGAATTACGTCAGAAAATAAGGAAACCCTCAGACCGGTTCCCAGCCGTCCTTCTCGCTGGCGCGGTAGATGGCGTCGATGACCTTCTGGTTGAGCTTCGAACTTTCCAGCGACACGACCTCGGCGCCTTGACCAAGCGCGGCGGAGGCGAAAGCTTCAGCCTCGCGCCTGTATTGGCGGCTGTCGGGGAAACGGAAAACCTGCGATTCCGAATGGCCGCGATTGGTCAACTCCAGCTCTTCAGCACCATAGCGATCGGCATTGAAGGGCGACTTCACCTCGATGAAACCCTCGGTGCCATGGAAGACCATGACCTGGCGGTTGGCCATCTGCGTTGAGATGTAGAAGCTCAGTTCGAAGTCACCGAAATCAGCCTTGACGCTGGAATAAATGTCGGTGCCGAATTCCGGGTCGCGCTCAGTGACGGCCTGAATGCGCAGGGGTTCGCGACCGGTGACGAAACGGGTGCTGATCGTCGGATAGACACCGATGTCAGGCAGGCCGCCGCCGCCGAGCGCAGGGATATTGCGCATGTTGCCGGCGTCGCGGTTGAAATAGGTGAAGGCGCCCTGGATGTGGCGCAGGCGGCCAATGGCACCATCGGCGAGCAGCGAGCGAACCTTCCGCCAGACCGGCGCATAGGTAACCATATAGGCTTCCGTCACCAGCACCTTGTTGCGGTCGCGCGCGGCGATCAAGCTGTCGATTTCATCCGCCTTGAGGGCGATCGGCTTTTCGCAGAGCACGTGCTTGCCGGCATCGGCAGCCTTGATCGTCCATTCGACGTGCTGAGAAGTCGGCAACGGGATATAGACGGCGTCGATCGCATCGGAGGCGAGCATCTCCTCATAGGAGCCAAAAGCATGCGGCACGGAGAAGCGGTCTGCCATCTGCCGAGCACGGGCGAGATCGCGGCTGGCAATGGCAGTCACGACGCAGTTTTCCGCATCCTGGATGGCCGGCACCACCAGATCGCGACCGATCTTGGCCGTCGACAGAATTCCGAAACGCAGCATGATCTCTCTCCTTAAGCATCGCATTCCAGACGCTGGCCGCGCCACAGGAACCGGTAAAATCGAAAATCAGAGCTGGCGACTCGACGCCGCAGCAGCGGCGCTGACCTTAAGCGGCGGTCGCAACGGGCGCAACGCTGTTCGGCTAAGTGTCTTTCGCCCATAAATAAAGAAATCGTTAGTGGTCTTTGTCGGCAAAGGTCGTTAGCCTGCGCTGTCCCTTCGCGCCGGCGCCTGCTCGCCGAGCTGCCCCTCAAGTGATTTGGAGTGATATCATGGACATGCGCAAGCTTGGACGAACCGATCTGTTTGTCGCCCCCATTGTTTTCGGCGGAAATGTCTTCGGCTGGACGGCCGATGAGAAAACCTCCTACGCACTGCTCGACGCCTTCTTCGATGCCGGCTTCAACACGATCGACACGGCCGATGTCTATTCCCGCTGGGTTCCCGGCAATAAGGGCGGCGATTCCGAAGAGATTATCGGCAAGTGGTTGAAGCAGAGCCGCGTTTCGCGCGACAAGGCCATCATCATCACCAAGGTCGGATCGGAGATGGGGCCGGGCAAGAAGGGCCTCAAGGCCGACTACATCATCGAGGCGGCGGAAGCCTCGCTGAAGCGGCTGCAGACCGATCACATCGACCTTTATCTCTCGCACTGGCCGGATCCCGAGACGCCGCATGAGGAATCGCTTGCCGCCTATGCCAAGCTGAAGGAACAGGGCAAGATCCGCCATGTCGGCTGCTCGAACCTCGACGCGACGCAGCTCCAGGCTTCGCTCGATGCTGCCGCCAAGGCCGGCCTGCCGCGCTACGACGTGCTCCAGCCCGAATATAACCTCTACGCCCGCGACAGCTTCGAGGGGCCGCTGGCGGATCTTTGCGTCAGGGAAGACATCGGCGTCATCACCTATTTCAGCCTCGCGGCCGGCTTCCTGACCGGCAAGTACCGCACCAAGGCGGATACGGAGGGACGGGCACGCGAGAACCGGGTTGCCGCCTATCTCGACGACAAGGGCCTGCGGATTCTCGCAGCGCTCGACAAGGTCACGGCCGAAACCGGCGCGAAGCCCGCCGAGATCGCGCTTGCCTGGCTCTTGCGCAAGCGTGGCGTTACCGCCCCGATCGCCAGTGCGACCAGCCTCAGCCAGCTAGACGCGCTCATCAATTCGGCGAAGCTTTCGCTTTCCGATGACGCCATGCGCCTGCTCGACGCAGCCGGCGAATAAGAGAGACAAGCCAATGACCGTGACGATCCGAGACGCCAGACCCGACGATGAAGCGCGCTGGCGCGCGCTATGGAACGGCTATCTGGCCTTCTACGGCGTCACCGTCGCGCCCGACATCACCGATGCGACGTGGCGCCGGGTCTTCGATCCGGCGTCGGCGATCTTCATGCGCGTGGCCGAAGTCGATGGCGAGGTAAAGGGCTTTACCCTCAGCCTCACGCATGAAGGCACATGGGTGCGCGCACCCGATTGCTATCTGGAAGACCTGTTCGTCGATGAAAGTGCCAGGGGCCACGGCGTCGGCCGGGCGCTGCTCGACGATCTCGTCGCGCTGTGCAAGAAAAACGGCTGGGCACGGCTTTACTGGCACACAGAAGAAGGAAATGCGACCGCCCGCAAGCTCTATGACAGCTACGTTAAGAGCGACGGGCATATTCGCTATCGCATCAGCTTCTAAGTTTGGGAAAGCCCTCATAATGGGCGGAATGGTCGCCCTCCCAGTTGGCCATGCCTGGCTTGGTCAGCATGCCACGTGGGCTGACATAGCTCTGGATGGTTCGCTTGGGCCGCTCGTGCCACTGGATGTTGAAGGCCCAGAGCTTCGGGAAGAAGCAGAGCGAGGCGTAGGGCAGATGATCGTGGATCCACCAGGCGAGTTTCTGCCAATCGCCTTCGTGGCTATGGTGATCGATCAGCCAGGGCACGACGATGCAGACGGCCGCCCCCATGCAGCCGTCGAGATCGCGCATATCCCAGATGTGGTGCGCGGCGGTATGGGGATTGGTCGAGCAGTTCAGCCCGTTCCGGTTGCCGAAGGCATTGACCTCCGGCGAGCGATAGCCCGAGCGGATATGTAGCCGGCCAAAGGTCGCCTCCAGCGGCTCCAGCAATTCCCCGCAAAGATGGCGTCCGGCCTCGATTGCCAGATCGGGATCCTCCGGAATATTGGGGATGCGATAGAAATCTGATATTTCCGAATGCAGGAAATCGCGAAAGAAGAAGTTCTTCGATAGCCTGACGCGGCCGAGATCCTCAAGCCCCTCCATCGATCCCGGTTTTCTCATCGCTTGAAAAGCCTCCTCGCCATCGCTGCATTTCAGCCGACTTTAAACCGGATCGCCACCCGAATCCGTCAGCAACGGGAACAATTCGACCCGCGCCGACTTTCGTAAGGGCCGCTGACTGCGGCAAGCCCTTGAAAATCGGGTTCCCGAATATGGAGAGAAACAATGCCGAAGGAAAAAACGCTGGAAGATCTTTTCTACGACACGCTGAAAGACATCTACTATGCCGAAAGGCAGATCGTGCGGGCATTGCCCAAGATGGCGCGCGAGGCACAATCGCCGGATCTGAAGGCCGGCTTCGAAAAGCATCTGCAGGAAACCGAAGGCCATGTCGAACGCCTGCAGCAGATCTTCGACCTGATCGGCAAGCGCGCCCAGGGCAAGACCTGCGAAGCCATCCAGGGGATCATTGCCGAAGGCGAGGAGATCATCGAGGAATTCAAGGGAACGCCGGCTCTCGATGCCGGATTGATATCGGCGGCGCAGGCCGTCGAGCACTATGAGATCGCCCGCTACGGAACGTTGCGCACCTGGGCGAACACGCTCGGCCAGAAGAAAGTCGTCGAACTGCTCGACCAGACGCTGCAGGAAGAGGGAAATGCCGACAAGAACCTCTCGAAGCTGGCAATGACCGCAGCCAACCAGAAGGCCGCAGCCTGACATCGCTTGCCTGCCCCAAGGATGGGGCGGCGGACCGGTCCCCACCGCCGCCCCTCACGGTCCCGTATATTTGAAGAAGTCGATGAAGGCCCTGAGCGCCGGGCGCATCTGGCGGCGGCTCGGATAATAGATGCAGAAGCCGGGATAGGGCGGGCACCAATCCTCCAACACGCGGATGAGCTTGCCCTCGGCCAGTTCCTGCTGCACGCGGATATCGAACAGATAAGCAAGGCCGGCACCGTTGACAGCCGCCAGAACCCCGAGCCTATCCTCGATGACGATCAGTGGGCCATCGACGGCAACGACAAGCTCGTGGCCATCCTTCTCGAATTCCCAGCGATAGATCGAGCCATCGGTGAACCGCCGCTTGATGCAGCGGTGATGAACGAGGTCGCGGGGATGCAGAGGCTTCGGATTTTTCTCGAAATAGGCCGGCGACCCGGCGATGACGGTGCGGATGTCAGGCGAGACCTTGACCGCGATCATGTCGCCTTCGATGCTCTCCGCCAGCCGGATGCCGGCATCATAGCCCTCCTTGACGATGTTGCTGAAACCATCCTCGTTGGCAATCTCCAGCGTGATGTCCGGGTAGGTATTAAGGAAGTCGCCAAGCCGTGGCGCCATCAGGAGATCGGAGGCAAAACGCGGGGCAGTGATGCGCAGCGTCCCCGCCGGGCGGCCACGGGTCGCAAGCGTATCCTCCAATGCAATATCGATTTCCTCCAGAGCCGGCGCCAGCCTTTGAAGCAGCGCCTGACCTTCCTCGGTCGGCAATACGCTGCGCGTGGTACGGGCAAGCAGCCGCACGCCGAGGCTTTCCTCGAGGCTGGACACGGCATGGCTGACCGCAGACGGCGCGATCGACAGTTCCTTGCCGGCAGCGCGGAAGCTGCGATGGGCGGCGACGGCGGCAAAAACCGCGAGTTGGGAGAGCTGTGTCCGGTTCATTGATCTAAATTATAGAACAGCCTGTAAGAATTTGCATGGATTTTCATTCATTATCCAGAGCCCTACCTTGGGCTCGTAGGCAGAGGACACAAACCCTGCCGCTCCCATACGTCTCAAGAGGAACACACCATGAAAACCCGCAGGCTTGGCAAGGATCTCACCGTTTCTGCCGTTGGACTTGGCTGCATGGGCATGAGCTTTGCCTATGGCGCCGCTGACGAAGCCGAATCCGTCAAGACGCTCCATCGCGCTGTCGATCTCGGCGTTACCTTTTTCGACACCGCCGAAACCTATGGCCCATTTACCAACGAGGAGCTGCTCGGCCGGGCACTGAAGCCTGTGCGCGACCGCGTTGTCATCGCCACCAAATTCGGTTTCAAGCTCGATCACACGAAATCGGGCCCCGCCGCCATGATCGGCGTCGATAGCCGGCCCGAGCATGTCAAGGAAGTTGCCGAAGCCTCCCTCAAGCGACTTGGCACCGATGTCATCGACCTCTACTACCAGCATCGCGTCGATCCGAATGTGCCGATCGAAGATACGGTCGGCGCCATGGCCGAGCTGGTGCGGGAGGGCAAGGTGCGTGCACTCGGCCTTTCCGAAGCAGGCTCCGCCACCATCCGCCGCGCCCATGCCGTACATCCGATCGCCGCCGTGCAGAGCGAATATTCGCTTTGGAGCCGCGATCCGGAAGAAGAAGTGCTTGCCACCTGCCGCGAACTCGGCATCGGCTTCGTGCCCTATAGCCCGCTCGGCCGCGGCTTCCTGACCGGTGCCATCCAAAAGGCGGACGATCTTGCCGCCGACGATTTCCGCCGTTCGCTTCCACGTTTCCAGAGCGAGAATTTCGATGCCAACGCGGCGCTTGTCGCCAGATTGCAGGCGCTCGCCGAGGAAAAGGGCGTCACCGCGGCACAACTGGCGCTCGCATGGGTGCTGCACCAGGGTGACGACATCGTGCCGATCCCCGGCGCCCGCAAGCTGCATCATCTCGAGCAGAACGCCGCGGCTGCCGATATCGTTCTTTCAGCACAGGAGGTGAAGGAACTCGGTGATATCATCACGCCCGAGACCGTCACTGGAAAGCGGTATTCGGATGCCGCATTGGCGATGACGAATATATGACAAATGGGCCGCCTCTTCCGCCCAAGCGACGACATCGGCCATAAAGGCCGATGTTATTTTGGGACCGTAAAGAAAATTGAAGCATCCTCAAGGGATTGGCCGAACATGCAAATTGCCTGAATTGCGGGCTTTTTCAAACTCCTAAGTTGATCGTCATGGACGCGAAGCTCATTCAGAAGCTCGACGCTCGGTTGACAAACGGGTCCGAAATTTGAAGATTGCCGCCATCAAAAACGGGCAGCGTGGGGAGGACTTATGTCTAGGCGCGCGTTTATCGGCTTCTCTGCTTTTCTTCTTGCCACTTTTGCCTCTCTGACCCCTTCGCTGGCGGCTGACGTCAAGCGCCAGGTGGTCACCACGAAGGATGGCGACTACTTCGGCTTTGATCTGCGCACGGAGCAGAATGTGACGCTGGACCAGTGCTCCGCCTCCTGCATCGGCGACAAGTCCTGCAAGGCCTTCACCTACAATCCGAAGGTGAAGTGGTGCTTCATGAAGTCGGACTTCAACCAGCTAAATAGTTTTCCCGGCGCAATCGCCGGCAAGATCGTCGAGACGGCGGCCACCAGCGAGCCGGATATCGGCGCGGCCCCTGCCCTTTCATTCCTTTCCGACAATTTCGTCCAGAGCGCGCGTGATGCAAAGAACACGCTGACGCTCGGCAATGAGCTGAAGGGCCAGGGCGTCGAAAGCCTGATTGCGCTCGGCCGCATCGAACTGACCTCGGGCAATGTCAACGATGCGCTGAACGCCTTCCAGGGTGCGCTCTCGCTCAGCCCCGACGATGGCGACCTGTGGGTCGAGATGGCGCGTGCCGCCAATACGATCACGAACGACACCTCTGTCGCCACACGCGCCGCCTATGCCGCGCTCAACGGCTACCAGCTGACTCGCACGACGAGCAGCCGCGCCGATGCGCTCGCCGTTCTTGCCGAGGCGCTGAAGAATGCGCAGAACTATCGCCCCGCGCTCAGCGCTTACAAGGCAAGTCTCAATCTCGTCAGCTCGGCCGCCGTCCAGGCAGGCTATAACGATCTTCTGGCCCGCCAGGGCTTCCGCGTGACCGGCAACACGCTCGACAACGACAATGCCTCGCCCCGCGCCTGCGTGCAGTTCTCCGAAAAGCTGGTGAAGAGCGGCGTCGACTATACCCCCTTCGTCACCCTCAATGGGGCAGCACCAAAGGGCGTCGACGCCAAGGACAACCAGATCTGCGTCGAAGGGCTGGAATTCGGCCAGCACTACCGCATTTCGCTGCGCGCCGGCCTGCCCTCCTCGGTGGATGAAAACCTCGCCTCGCAGGTCAATGTCGATATCTACGTCAAGGATCGCACGGCTTCGCTGCGCTTCACGGGCGACAATTTCGTCCTGCCTTCGACCGCGCGCCGCGGCATCCCGATCATTTCGGTTAACGCCAACACGGCCAATCTCAAGCTCTACCGCATCGGCGACCGCAATATCGCGCAGCTTCTGAACAATTCGCAGTTCCTGACGCAGGTGGACAGCTACAGCGCTCAGACCATCCAGGACACCAATGGCGAACTGGTCTGGCAGGGCTCCATTGAGATCAAGCAGGAACTCAACAAGGAAGTCGCAACCAGCTTCCCTGTGGACGAGGCGCTGCCGAAGCGCAAGCCCGGTGTCTATGTGCTGACGGCGGTTGCGCCTGAGAGCGGCGGCCATGAATGGGACCCGCAGGCGACACAATGGTTCGTCGTTTCCGACATCGGCCTCACCACCTATGCCGGCACCGACGGGCTGAATGTCTTTGCCCGCTCGCTCGGCAGCGCAAAGCCGCTGGCCGGCATCCAGCTGCAGCTACTCGCCAAGAACAATGAAATCCTTGGTACCGCCAAGACCGACGATAATGGCCGCGCCGTCTTCAGCGCCGGCCTGATGCGCGGCACGGCGGGTATGACGCCGGCCGTCATCACCGCCCAAAACGGCGATCAGGATTATGTCTTCCTCGACATGACCCGCGCCGGCTTCGATCTTTCCGACCGCGGCGTTGCCGGTAGAACCGCACCGGGCGCGATCGACCTTTTGACCTGGACGGAACGCGGCATATACCGTGCCGGCGAGACGGTGCATGCTTCCGCCCTTGCCCGCGACGTCAGCTCGACGGCGGTCGAAAACCTGCCGCTCACCTTCGTCTTCCTGCGGCCGGACGGCGTCGAGGACCGCCGCATCGTCACCGACGGCGGCAAGCTCGGCGGCTATAATGTCGATCTGCCGCTGCAGCAGACCTCGATGCGCGGCACCTGGACGATGAACATCTACACCGACCCGAAGGGCTCCTCCATCGGCTCGCAAACCTTCCTCGTCGACGACTTCGTGCCGGATCGCATCGAATTCGACATGAAGAGTGACGCCAAGGAGATCGAAGTCGGTCAGCCGACTCCGGTTAATGTCGATGGACGCTATCTCTATGGTGCGCCGGCCGCCGGCCTCAACCTCGAAGGCGAAGTGACGCTGAAGCCGACGCGCCAGAGCGATGCCTTCAAGGGCTATCAGTTCGGCCTCGCCGACGAAGGTGCCGGCAAGGCAAACGCAAATAATGACGATGACGACAGCAGCAGCGGCGATAGCAAGGCCGAGAGCACGCAGGTGCCGCTCGAAGACCTGCAGGCGCTGGACGAGAACGGTAAGACGACCTTCAACGTCACGATCAACGACACGCCTTCGACCACGCAGCTGCTGAACGCCAATATTACGGTGCGCATGCAGGAAGCCGGCGGTCGCGCTGTCGAGCGCTCGCTGACGCTGCCCGTCAAGGCGGATGGCCCACGCATCGGCATCAAGCCGGAATTCGACGGCGATCTCGGTGAAAATTCCGTCGGCAACTTCCATGTCATCGTTGTCGATGCCAATGGCCAGAAGCAGGCCATGCAGGGCCTGACCTGGAAGCTGCTGAGCGTCGAGCGCAATTATCAATGGTATCGCGACGGCAGCAGCTGGAAGTTCGAGCCTATCATGTCCACCAAGCAGGTGGCGGTCGGCACGGTCAACGCCACGACGGACGGTGCGGCGATTTCCATGCCGGTCACCTGGGGTCGCTACCGCCTCGAAGTCTCCACCGCCGATGCGAACGGCCCGGAATCGAGCGTCGAGTTCAATGCCGGCTGGTATGTCGCCTCCACCTCGACGGAAACGCCGGATGCGCTGGAGATCGCACTCGACAAGGAAAGCTACCATGTCGGCGACACGGCCAAGCTGAAGGTCACCTCGCGCTATGCCGGTCAGTTGATGGTGACGGCCGGGTCGGAAACGCTGATCTCGGTCACCAATGCCGATATCGGCGCGACAGGCGGCGAAGTCGACGTTCCTGTAACGGCGGATTGGGGCGCCGGCACCTATCTGACGGCCACTCTTTTCCGCCCCGGCGACGCCCAGGAAAGCCGCATGCCGATGCGCGCCATCGGCATCAAATGGGCCCCCGTCGATCCCGGCGAGCGCAAGCTGCAGATCAAGATCGATGCGCCGCAGAAGACGCTGCCGCGCCAACCGCTCAACATCGCCCTGCAGGTTGCGGGTGCAGGCGCCAATGAGGACGCCTACGTCACGATCGCCGCCGTCGATGTCGGCATCCTCAATCTCACACGCTACCAGCCGCCGGCACCGGATGACTGGTATTATGGCCAGCGCCAGCTCGGGCTCGAAATCCGCGATATCTACGGTCGCCTTATCGATGGTTCGCTCGGCGCGACGGGCAAGCTGCGTACCGGCGGCGACGGCGGACAGGCAGCCCTGCAGGCGAGCCCGCCGAAGGAAAAACTGATCGCCTTCTTCTCCGGTCCGATCAAGCTCGATGCCAATGGCAAGGCGAATGTCAGCTTTGATATTCCGCAGTTCAACGGCACGGCACGGCTGATGGCAGTCGCCTGGTCGAAGGCCGGCGTCGGTCACGCGACACAGGACGTAATCATTCGTGATCCCGTCGTCGTCACCGCCAGCCTGCCGAAATTCCTGGCACCGGGAGACAAGGCGAATCTGCGTCTCGATGTCGCCAACACGGACGCACCAGCCGGCGAATACACCCTCGCGGTAACAGGCAACAGCGCCGTGACGGTGGATGCAAGCGCCACGCAGCAGAAGATCAACCTGCAGGCCGGCGGCAAATACGCCATCACCCTGCCACTGACCGGCGGACAGCCAGGCGACGGCACGATCGCGATCAAGCTCTCGAATGGATCAGGCATGTCGCTCGACCAATCGGTCGATATCCCCGTTCGCCCGTCGCAGCTGCCGGTCACCGAACGGCGTGTCATCGCGCTTGCGCCAGGCAAGAGCCTGACCGTCAATGCCGACCTTCTCGCCGACAGCGTGCTGCCCGGCGCCTCGGTCAGCGTCAATGTCAGCCGTTCCAGCGCCTTTGACGTGCCGGCGCTTTTGATGAGCCTCAGCCACTATCCCTATGGCTGCGCGGAACAGACGGCGAGCAGCGCCATGCCGTTGCTCTACTTCAGCGACATGGCCATCAAGAACGGCCTGGCCAATGACGCCGAGATCCAGAAGCGCGTGCAGGATTCGATCTATCGCGAACTGTCCTACCAGTCCTCGACCGGCAGCTTCGGCCTCTGGAGCCCGGGCTCGGGCGATCTCTGGCTCGACGCCTATGTGATGGACTTCCTGACCCGCGCCCGCGAGCAGAAGTACAACGTGCCGGATCAGGCCATGGTGCAGGGTCTGGAAAACCTCCAGAATGCGCTCAGCGCCAACACCAACGTCAAGGATAACGGCAACGAGATCGCCTATGCTCTCTATGTGCTGGCGCGCAACAAGAAGGCGTCGATCAGCGATCTGCGCTACTATGCGGACACCATGCTGAACGACTTCCCGACGCCGCTATCGAAGGCGCATCTGGCCGCCGCTCTCGCGCTCTACGGAGATGCTCAGCGCTCGCGCAACATCTTCGTGGACTCGCTGCAGATGTCGCAAAAGGCGGCGGTGACAAAGGTCAGCTTCGTCCGCTCGGACTACGGCTCGTCGCTGCGCGATGGTGCCGCCGTACTGGCGCTTGCCGCCGAAAGCCGCCCCGTGCCGCCGATCATTCCGGAACTCGCGAGCGTCGTCGCCAAGGATTGGCAGAGCCGGAAATATACCAGCACGCAGGAACAGACCTGGATGCTGCTTGCCGCCCGCGCCCTGCAGAACGGCGATGACGGCCTGACGCTCGATGTCAACGGCGCTGCCCATAGTGGCACCTACATGGCGCAGATGAGCGGCGACGCCCTGATGGGCCACCCGCTGACCGTCACCAATACGACGCGCCAGCCGCTGTCGGCTGCCGTGACCACCGTCGCGGCTCCGGTTGCACAGCTGCCGGCCGGTGGCAACGGCTTCAAGATCGAGCGCAAGTACTACACGCTCGACGGCGAGGAGGCGAATGTCAGCCAGGCACAGCAGAACGAACGCTACGTGGTCGTGCTGCACGTGACCGAGGACAATGATTGGCCGCAGCGCATCCTCGTGACCGATCTCCTGCCGGCAGGCTTTGAGATTGACAATCCGAGCATCGTCAACAGCGCCCAGCTTTCGAACTTCGACTGGCTCAGCGACATTCAGCCAGCCCATGTCGAATTCCGCAACGATCGCTTCGTCGCTGCCTTCGATCAGAATTCCGGGGCAGATCGCGACATGACCTTCGCCTATGTCGTGCGCGCCGTGACCCCCGGCGTCTACGATCATCCGGCCGCAAGCGTCGAGGACATGTATCGTCCCCAGTTTTCGGCCCGCACGGCGATGGGTCGCATGGAGGTGCTGGGCGCCCAGCAGTAAGAAGCAGCCATGAAGGCGCGGTGGAAAATTGCGATCGGCTTTGGAGCCACCGTCTTGACGGCGGTGGCTCTGGTCTTCGGCCTGGAAGCCGCGGACCGCGCCTATCCGCCGCCGCTCGACAATGCCCGCGTGGTGTCCGTCGAAGTGCTCGATGCCAACGGCGATCTCCTGCGCGCCTTCGCCACGCCCGAGGGGCGCTGGCGGCTGAAGACCGGCGTTGCCGATGTCGATCCGCAATTTCTGCGTATGCTGGTCGCCTATGAAGACCGGCGCTTCTACGATCACCATGGCGTCGATCCCATGGCGATCGGCCGCGCCTTCCTCCAACTCCTCACGCATGGCCGCATCGTGTCAGGCGGCTCGACGCTCTCCATGCAGGTGGCACGCCTGATCGAGCCCCGCAGCGAGCGCTCGATGACGGCGAAACTCTTGCAAGTCGTCCGTGCCATCCAGATCGAACGGCGGCTGACCAAGGAACAGATCCTCGATCTCTATCTGACGCATGCCCCCTATGGCGGCAATCTGGAAGGCGTGCGGGCCGCGAGCCTTGCCTATTTCGGCAAGGAGCCACGACACCTGACCGTCGCGCAGGCAGGCCTTCTCGTCGCCCTGCCGCAGCTGCCGGAAAAGCGACGGCCGGACCGCAATCTCGCCGCCGCCCAAGCCGCCCGCCACCGCGTGCTCGAGCGCGCGGCCGTGGCTGCCGTTATCGGCGAAGGCGAAGCGGAACGTGCCTCGCTTTCACCAATTCCTGCTCAGCGCCTGCAACTGCCGGCCTATGCCGCGCATGTCGCCGAATTGGCACTGCGCAAGCAGTCTGGCGTCATCAAGCATAAGACGACGCTGCGGCGCGATGTGCAGCAGGGCCTGGAAGCCGTTGCGGATGCGGCGGCAAAGCGGCTCGGACCAAAAGTGTCTGTCGCCATGATCATGGCCGACGCCAAGACCGGCGAGATCATCGGTGAAGTCGGCTCGGCGAATTATTTCGATTCCTCGCGCGCCGGCTGGGTCGACATGACCCGCGTGCTGCGTTCGCCCGGCTCGACGCTGAAGCCCTTCATCTATGGCCTCGCCTTCGAGCAGGGCTATGTGGCCCAGGAGACGATCATCGAGGATCGCCCCGCCGACTTCTACGGCTATCGTCCCCGCAATTTCGACATGAGCTACCAGGGCGATGTCAGCGTGCGCCAGGCGCTGCAGCTGTCGCTCAATGTACCGGCTGTGCGCCTGCTCGACGCGGTCGGGCCGACGCGGCTGCTGGTGCGCTTCCGCCGTGCCGAGGTGAAGCCGAAGCTGCCGCCGAACGAAGCTCCGGGCCTTGCCATCGGCCTCGGCGGCGTCGGCGTGACGCTGAAGGATCTCGTGCAGCTCTATGCCGGGCTTGCCAATCGCGGCAAGGCCATGCGGATCGGCGATGGCGTGCAGGACGAGCCGGGACCGATCGACGGCGAGCCACTGATGGAGCCGATCGCGGTGTGGAACATCACCGACATTCTCTCCGACATCATTGCCCCGCGCGGCAGCAAGCAGCTCGGCATCGCTTACAAGACCGGAACCAGCTACGGCAATCGCGATGCCTGGTCGATCGGCTATGACGGCGCGCATGTGCTCGGCGTCTGGGTCGGCCGTCCGGACAATGGCGCCGTACCGGGGCTGGCGGGCTATGTTTCGGCCGCACCCATCCTGTTCGAGGCCTTCGCCAAATCGGGCGTTGCCATAACCCCCTTCCCTGCCGCTCCGATGGGCGCCGTGCGCATCGCGCCGACCGAGCTGCCGATCAGTCAGCGACGCTTTTCCGTGACCGCCGCCGGGCTGCTGGCTGCCTCCAGCCGCGAACCGGCGCCTCAGATCGTCTATCCGCCGGAAGGTGCGCGCGTCGATCTCGGGGCAAGCGGCGGCAACGACCAGATCATGCCGCTGGCGTTGAAGCTGCAGGGTGGCAGGGCGCCGTTCCGCTGGCTCGCCAACGGCAAGCCGCTGCCCGACATGTCGCGCCGCCGCACCAACCAATGGACACCCGATGGCGCCGGCTATTCGACGCTGACCGTCATCGATGCCGCCGGGCGCGCGGCAAGCGTGCGCGTCTTCGTGGAATAGACGTCGTCAAATCATTGCGATCATGGTGCCAGCGTTTTGGCAGTCGGCGGTGTCTATGATATGTTAGACATGACTCAAACGAGGAATGACAAGATGTCGGAAGAGCAGGCAATCCGCGCGGTTGTTCATCTCTACGTCGATGGCATGGCATTCGCGAACGAGCCGGCGCTGCGCAAGGCCTTCCATCCGCGAGCAGCGATCATCGGCAATTATCAAGGCGCGGTGGAATGGATGACGCGGGATGAATTCATTGCCGCGATCGTCGAGGAAGGCAGCGCGCCGCCCGGCACCATTCCGCTGATGGATATAGAATTGATCGACATCGAAGGCGATGCTGCAAGCGTCAAGGTCGTCGACGAATTCGCCGGGATGCGGTTTTCGGACTATCTATCGCTGGTGAAGATCAATGGCCGGTGGAGTGTGGTGAACAAGGTTTATCATCTGCATCGGTAGGTGAGGCGGCACCGAGGATGCCGTGTCCCTGATAACCCCCTCTGTCACTTCGTGACATCTCCCCCACAAGGGGGAGATTGTTGGGAGTATGCCGCACGCTCTTTCGAACCTGAAAGCTTCAGTGTCTGCAGCTTCGATATTTGATCGACGCGAGAAGATTCCGCGAGTTACCAATCTTCCCCTTGTGGGGGAGATGTCGCGATAGCGACAGAGGGGTGACAGACCCTCCGCGAACTCGACCGCAGCCGATTACGCTCTCAGCGCCCCACCCGTCGACTTGGTGACGTTCGCCACGATCTTCTGCGTCAGCGCCTCGAAATCCTCGTCGGTCAGCGTGCGCTCAGCCGGCTGTATCTGCACCTCGATGGCGATGGACTTCTTGCCTTCGCCGAGCGATGCGCCCTCGAAAATGTCGAAGACGTTGACGCCGGTGATCAGCTTGCGGTCGGCACCGGCGGCGGCGCGGATGATGGCGCCGGCTTCCACCGACTTGTCGACCACGAAGGCGAAGTCGCGCTTGACGGCCTGGAAGGGAGAAAGCTCCAGCGCCGGCTTGGTGCGGGTCGCCTTCTTCTTCGGTTCGGGCATGGCATCAATGTAGACTTCGAAGCCGGCAAGAGCGCCCGACACGTCGAGCGCTTCCAGCGTCTTCGGATGGAATTCACCGAAATAGCCGAGTACGACCTTCGGACCCATCTTGATGGTGCCGGAGCGGCCGGGATGATACCAGGTCGGGCCGCCCTGCTCGATCTGAATATTGCCCATCGGCAGGCCGCAAGCCTCGATGACGGCCAGAGCATCGGCCTTGGCGTCGAAAACGTCGACCGGCTTGCCGCCGCCCCTGGTGGCGTTCGACCACATGCGGCCGGCGCCGGCAAGCGATGCCGTGCCGCGGCGAATACCCCCGGCAACGCGTCGCTGTCCCTCAGGCGTGTCGTTTTCATAGGTGCCCGAGACTTCGAAGATCGCGACGTCGCCATAGCCCTTGTCGGCATTGCGCTGCGCAGCCGATAGCAGGCCCGGCAGCAGCGAAGGACGCATGTCGGACATGTCTGCGGCGATCGGGTTCGCAAGCTTCAGCGCGTTGGAGCCGCCGCCGAAGAGCTTGGCCTGATCTTCCGAGATGAAGGACCAGGTGACAGCTTCTAGCATGCCGCGCGCAGCTAGCGCCCGCTTGGCGGTGCGGGTGCGGATCTGCAGCGTCGTCAGGATCTTGCCGTTGACGGCAGTATGGCTTGTGAGCGGCTGCGGCTTGATATTGTCGACGCCATGGATGCGCATGATTTCTTCGACGAGATCGGCCTTGCCGTCAACATCCGGGCGCCAGGAGGGTACCGCGACGGAGACACGCTCACCCGAACCGGAAACCGAAAAGCCGAGCTTCGTCAGGATCGACTTGCTTTCATCGGCCGAAACTTCGAGGCCGGTCAGGCGCTTGACTTCCGACAGCGGGAAATCGACAACCTTCGCCTCATAACCCTTGTAGCCTTCGACGCGGGCTTTGGCAGCCGTGCCGCCGCAGCAGGCAAGCACCAGCTCCGTGGTGCGCTCAAGGCCGGGCACCATATATTCCGGATCTACGCCGCGCTCGAAGCGATAGCGCGCGTCGGTGATGATGCCGAGGCTGCGGCCCGTCTTGGCAATGTTCATCGGGTCCCAAAGTGCCGATTCGATCAGCACGTCGGTCGTGTTCTCGTCGCAGCCGGAATGCTCCCCGCCCATGATGCCGCCGATCGACTCGACACCATTGTCATCGGCGATGACGACGTTGCTGGGGTTGAGCTTGTATTCGCGCTCGTCCAGCGCCAGCACGGTTTCACCTTCCTTGGCGCGGCGGACAACCAAATTGCCCTTGACCTTGGCGGCGTCGAAGACGTGCATTGGCCGACCCTGGTCGAAAGTCATGTAGTTGGTGATATCGACCAGCGCGCTAATCGGACGGAGGCCGATCGCGAGCAGGCGCTGCTGCATCCACTTCGGGCTCGGGCCGTTCTTGACGCCGCGCACAAGGCGAAGCGCAAAGCCCGGGCAAAGGCTGATATCGTCGAGCTCGATCTTGAGTTCGGTCGGCGTTTCACCTTGGACAGGAAACGTTGGCGTGAGGCGGGGCTTTAGCGTGCCAAGGCCAGAGGCGGCGAGATCGCGGGCGATGCCATAGACGCCGGTGCAATCCGGGCGGTTCGGTGTCAGGTTGATCTCGATGACCGGATCGTCGAGGCCGGCATAGGCAGCGAAGCTCGTGCCGACGGGCGCATCTTCCGGCAGATCGATGATGCCGTCATGGCTGTCGGAGATTTCCAGCTCCTTTTCCGAGCACATCATGCCGCGGCTCTCGACGCCGCGAATGTTGCCGATGGCGAGCGTCACATCGATGCCGGGAACGTAGGTGCCGGGGGCCGCGAAGGCACCGACGAGGCCGGCGCGCGCATTGGGGGCGCCACAGACCACCTGAACGGGCGCGCCGCTACCGGTGTCGACCATCAGCACCTTCAGGCGATCGGCCTGCGGGTGCTTTTCGGCCGAGAGAACCTTGGCGATGACGAAGGGCTTGAATGCGGCCTTGTCGTCCACTTCTTCCACTTCCAGCCCGATCATCGTCAGGCGGGCGCAGATCTCGTCGAGCGTGGCGTCGGTTTCCAGGTGCTCTTTCAGCCAGGAGAGTGTGAATTTCATGTGCTTTATCCCTTCCTTACGCGCTCAGACCGCCGAACAAAGTCGGCATATCGAGCGGGCGGAAGCCATAGTGGTTCATCCAGCGGACGTCGGCGTTGAAGAAGTCGCGCAGGTCGGGCATGCCGTATTTCAGCATGGCAATGCGGTCGAGGCCCATGCCCCAGGCAAAGCCCTGATACTCGTCCGGATCGAGGCCGCCGTAACGCAGTACGTTCGGATGCACCATGCCGCAGCCGAGGATTTCCATCCAGTCGGTGCCTTCGCCGAACTTGACGATCGGGCCGGAGCGGTCGCATTGGATATCGACCTCGAAGGACGGTTCCGTGAAGGGGAAGAAGGACGGGCGGAAGCGCATCGTCACATTGTCGACCTCGAAGAAGGTCTTGCAGAACTCTTCGAGTACCCAGCGGATATTGGCGACGTTCGCCGTCTTGTCGATGACGAGGCCTTCGACCTGATGGAACATCGGCGAATGCGTTGCATCGCTATCCTGGCGGTAGGTCTTGCCGGGGATGATGATACGGATCGGCGGCTTCTGCGCTTCCATGGTGCGGATCTGCACCGGCGAGGTGTGCGTGCGCAGAACCTTGCGCTCACCCTTTTCATCCGGCTGGAAGAAGAAAGTGTCGTGCATTTCGCGGGCCGGGTGCCCTTCCGGGAAGTTGAGCGCCGTGAAGTTATAATAATCGGTCTCGACATCGGGGCCCTCAGCGATCGAGAAGCCCATATCGCCGAAGATGGCCGTGATTTCGTCGACGATCTGGCTGATCGGATGGATGCGGCCGCGCTCAGTCGGCGAGGAGCGGACCGGCAGGCTGACATCGACGGTCTCGGCCTTCAGCTTCGCCTCGATCGCCGCATCGCGCAGCTCGCTCTTGCGGGCGTTGATCGCGTCGGTGACGGCGTTCTTCAGCGCGTTGATCGCTGCGCCGCGTGTCTGCCGTTCTTCCGGCGACATGGAGCCCAGCGTCTTCAGCAGTTCCGAAACCGAGCCCTTCTTGCCGAGCGCGGCAACCCTGACCGCCTCGATCGCCTGCTCGTCGTTCGCCGCAGCCACCTCGGCCATGAGTTGGGTTTCGAGTGTTACGAGTTCCGTCATCTGATCCTGCCTTGCGGGCGGCGGGCTTGGAACGCCGCTCATTCCGCGGAATAATGGATGAACGCCCACATCAGACTGCTTGTGGCAACGATGAGGCGCTGCAGATCACTACCCATGTGGAAGCGGCCAATCAACCGGGCAAATGACAAAAACACGCCAAGAATACGGTACTTGGTATTTGTCGCCCGACGCGCGACCCATTTTCGAGCCTCGCCCAACAAGACAGCCTGACACGATGGAAAAGCATATGCTGCAAAACACAAAACCCGCGCCGGTTTCGCCAGCGCGGGTTTCATAATGAATTTACGAAAGACGTGCGAGGCAGCGTTAGTTAACGGCTGCTTCGAACTCGTTCTTCGTGCCGGCTTCCTTGAGGTATTCAAGTGCCTTCTTCGAAGCGACGACGAGCGCGCCGAAAGCTTCCTGCTCATGGATTGCCATGTCGGAAAGAACCTTGCGGTCAACTTCGATGCCAGCCTTGGTCAGGCCGTCGATGAAGCGGCCATAGGTCAGGCCATGCTCGCGGACGGCAGCGTTGATGCGCTGGATCCAGAGGGCGCGGAAGTTGCGCTTGTTAACCTTGCGGTCGCGATAAGCGTACTGCTTTGCACGATCGACGGCGGCCTTGGCGGTACGGATGGTGTTCTTGCGACGGCCGTAGAAGCCCTTGGCTGCCTTCAGAACCTTCTTGTGCTTGGCGTGGGCGGTAACGCCTCTTTTTACGCGTGCCATTTCATGATCTCCTTAGTCTATAGCGTTACGAATAGTCTTAGAGACCGTTCGGCAAGTAGTTCTTGATAACCTTACGGCCATCCGGTTCTGCGAGAACCATGGTGCCGCGGGCATCGCGAATGAACTTGTTGCTACGCTTGATCATGCCGTGGCGCTTGCCAGCAGCGGCTGCCTTGACCTTGCCGGATGCGGTGATCTTGAACCGCTTCTTGGCAGAGGACTTCGTCTTCATCTTGGGCATTTTGCTACTCCTTCGATGCTTCCTGGCCTGCTTTGCTTAAAAGCCCTTCCCACAGATCCGGAACTGACCGGGCTGCAACAAGGTGCCGGAGCGTTTGTTGTTGAACGGCGGATACGGTGACGAACCGCTCCACCAGCATTCTGAACTGCCACGGCATGCCCTGCCGGTCAGTTCGGACGCGCGCTTATAACCGCACTTGCCTTCAAGTGCAACGGTGCCAATGCGGGAATCTTTGCAGATCGATGACAGGCATGGCCCATGCCGCACAAAAGGAAAAAGCCGTCCAAGGGACGGCTCCGGCCTCTCTACTCCGACTTGCGCCTCACTTGGGCGCAAGCACCATCATCATCTGGCGGCCTTCGAGCTTGGGCTCGGCCTCCACCTTGGCGATCTCGAGCGTATCTTCCTTGACCTGCTGAAGAAGCTTCATACCGAGTTCCTGGTGGGCCATTTCGCGGCCACGGAACTTCAAGGTCACCTTCACCTTGTCGCCTTCCTCAAAGAAACGGCCGATCGCCTTCATCTTCACCTCATAATCATGGGTGTCGATGTTGGGACGCATCTTGATTTCTTTGACTTCGACGATCTTCTGCTTCTTGCGCGCTTCGGCGGCCTTCTTCTGGTTGGCATATTTCAGCTTGCCCAGGTCGAGGATCTTGCACACAGGCGCATCAGCATTGGGGGAAATTTCCACCAGATCGAGACCGGCCTCCTCTGCCATTCTCAATGCTTGGTCGATCGGCACAACGCCCAAATTCTGGCCGTCAGCTGTAATGAGCTGAACTTTGGGAACGCGAATTTCCCTGTTGGAACGTGGCCCGTCCTTTACGGGCGCATCGGTTTTAAAGGGTCTGCGAATGGTCGTATTCTCCACGAATTGTTTCGGATAGCTGCAGCCTCTCGCTCCCCGTCGGCGCAACTGACGGAAATGTCGTAAAAGCTGTGTTGAAGTCAATAGCATGACAGCAGGAAAAAAGCACCTCCCGCGTGTCAATAGAGTGTCGCGGAAGCGCGAGATGCGCGAAGGACACAGTATCCTGCGCATTTATGTAGAGAGCCCAGCCAAAAGATCGAGGATTTTTCAGGTCACGCGAGCGCGAATCTGTTTTATAGGGCAGAAAATCCGGGAGCTTTCCATGTCCGAGACCGCAACCATCCGACCGATCTTTCTTCCCGTTGGCACGGGCGACAGCGAGCGCCAGATCGCCGTCATTCAGCGCGTAGCCGGTAAGGGCGACATGAATGTCAGCTTCGTCTGGTTGTCCGGCTATCGATCCGATATGAGCGGAACCAAGGCACTGGAACTGGATGCGCTGGCCGCGCGGCTCGGTATCGGCTGCATCCGCTTCGACTATTCCGGTCACGGCCAATCCGGCGGCAAGTTTACCAACGGCACGATTTCGCGCTGGCTGGAAGAGACACTTGCCGTCATCGACCATACCAAGCCGAAGAAGATCGTTCTCGTCGGCTCCTCGATGGGCGGCTGGATCGCGCTCAGGGCCATCCAGGAACTGCGCAAGCGCAAGAAAGCACCCACTATTGCAGGCCTCGTGCTGATCGCGCCCGCGCCCGATTTCACCATCGACCTCATCGAACCCAATCTTTCCGACGTCGAGCGGCGCTCCCTGGCAGAGCGCGGCTATTTTGATGAGCCTTCGGAATATAGCCCCGAGCCGAACATCTTCACCCGCGCGCTCATCGAGGACGGCCGAGCCAATCGCGTGCTCACCGGCATCATCGAGACCGGCTGCCCCGTACATATATTGCAGGGCATGGAGGATGCCGACGTGCCTTTTTCGCATTCGTTAAAGCTGGTCGAGCACCTGCCGGCCGACGATGTGGTGTTAACACTTGTGCGCGATGGCGATCACCGCCTGTCGCGGCCGCAGGATCTGGAGCGCATGCTCGCTGTGGCCGAGACATTAGCGCTGCATAATACGCCGTAAAAACAAGCAGATACCTGCAGGCCTCTTAGTGCGCGGCCTCCTTTGGCCGACGCCGCATGCGCGCGGCCGCATAATCGCAGGCAGCAGAGGATTGTGGCAACTATTCCCTTGATTGTGCCGAAATTAACCATATGAGCCGGTTCCCGCGTTAACACTTAAGTAACGATTGACTTCGCGCACCCCCCTACATTAACAATTTGTTAACAAATGCAGGGACGATACAAGGATAGTGGGCGTGCGTATAAAGGGCTTGTTGATTGCCTTCGCTGCTATAGTTGCGATGTCGTCGGCGGCGATGCCAGCACCTCAGCAGGGCGCTTCGATGACCGTCGGCAACGTGACCTCCCAGCCGATCGGGCACTACGACTTTTGTCAGAGACATACGGACGAGTGCGGCCCGACCCGCAATATCGGCCCTGTCGACATGAACGCCGCCGCCTGGGCGCTGGTCAATCAGGTCAACCTGCGCGTCAACAAGACCATCCATCCGGCGACAGACATGGAAGTCTACGGACAGGAAGAATATTGGGAATATCCGAAAACCGCCGGTGACTGCGAGGATTTTGCCCTTCTGAAGCGCAGGATGCTGATGCAGAGCGGCATTTCCGCATCCAATCTACTGATGACGGTCGTACGCAAGCCCGATGGCGAGGGACATGCGGTGCTGACGCTGCGCACCAAACAGGGCGATTTCATCCTCGACAATCTCGAAGACGAGATCAAGGTCTGGAACCAGACCCCCTATTCGTACCTGAAGCGCCAAGCGAGCTTCAATGCCGGCCGCTGGGTGACCATCGAGAACGGCAACGACGTCCTCGTCGGCGCCGTCAAGTAAGAAAGCCAAACTGTCAAACGCAGATAGGCCGGCCCCTCGACCGGCCTTTCGTTTTTTCATCATGTATGAAAACGCGCCTTACTTTCATGCAAGGGCGAATTGGTCATCACCACGAACGTCAGCTGTTTTTATGGCTCTGCTGGCCTGCCTTGACGTGTTGCTCGTGCGTGCCGCCGCGCGAGCCGCCAGAGTGCTGCTCGCGGGAGCCGCTCGACGAAGCATTCCTCGTATTATCGTTGTCCATGTTCTTGTGGCTCTGTTGGCCAGCCTTCACATGCTGCTCGTGAGTTCCACCTTGGTTTGCCATTGGATCATCTCCTTTGGTTTGCATACGAGGCCAAGAGCGGCCTCGTATTGCTAACCGATGGCAGTGGAAGGCGTTCCGACTTTTAACATTTCGTGATCTGAGAATGTCCTCGCCCTACCTCACCCATTTCCGATCAGAATGCCGGCACCCAGCACAAGCGAGCCGCCGAGGACGACCTGGAAGGCAGCCCGCAGAAACGGCGTTTCCATATACTTATTCTGGATGAAGGCGATGGCCCAGAGCTCAAAGAAAACAACCACGGCCGCAGTAATCGTCGCGGTCCAGAAATGCGGAATGAGATAGGGCAAGGCGTGCCCGAGGCCGCCAAGCGCCGTCATGATGCCGCAGGCAAGGCCGCGCTTGATCGGCGAACCGCGGCCGGAGATCTTGCCGTCGTCATGGGCCGCCTCGGTGAAACCCATCGAAATGCCGGCGCCAACCGACGCCGACAGGCCGACAAGAAAGGTCTGCCATGTCTGCTGCGTGGCAAAGGCGGCGGCGAAGATCGGTGCGAGCGTCGAGACGGAACCGTCCATCAGCCCGGCGAGACCCGGCTGCACGTAGGTCAGCACGAACTGGCGGCGTGCCTGTGCATCCTCCTCGTGCTTGACCTCTTCCGGCGTGTGCTTCTCGCCCAGCATGCGGGCGACGTCTTCGTGGCCCTGCTCGGCAAGCGCAAGATCGCCGAGAAGCTGGCGTGTCGAGGCGTCGGAGACCTGCTTGGCCGCCTCGACATAGAAATTATAGGCCTGCTGCTCCATCGCCTCGGCTTCGTTGCGCATGGCATCGAGGGAGAGGTTCTTGCGCAGCCAATCCGGCTTGCGTTCGTAAAAGCCATGCACATGCTCGCGCCGGATCAGCGGGATACGCTCGCCGAAGCGGCGGCGATGCATATCGATCAGCGTCTTGCGATGGCTGTCCTCGACCTCGGCCATATCCTCGAAAACCTTGGCGGACTCAGGATAGTGCGGACGGAGCGTATCTGCATAGGCAAGATAGATGCGCGAATCATCCTCTTCCGCCGCAATGGCGATCGCGAGGATCTCCTGTTCGGAAAGCGAGGTGAAAGGACGTTTGGACGGGCGAAACAGGCCGAGCAGCATCGGGGGCAACCTTATGACTTTAGAATTATTCTAAATCTAAAGTCAGTGATTGCGCTGGTCAAGCGCGGATGTGTTGCCGTCTGGGCTGCGCGCCGAAGAATTCACGGTTTATCGCGACAACATCAGCAATCGCGAGATGGTTTGACAGATTGCCGCAACATTCCGATGACGCTTGGCGTGGCCGGCAAATTGCTTACATAGATGCAGACAGATGCGGCTTGCGGCGATGTCTAGCCCGAGCCAGGAGACTATTATGGAACAGGAACTACAAGCCCGCGCAGCTCACCTCGCCGGCATTCGCGAGAAAGCCGAGGCGGAAATGGCGCGCATAGGCATCGATGCTGCCTTCATCGACAGGCTGGTCGATACATTTTATGGACGCGTTCAGTCACATTCGCGGCTCGGGCCAGTCTTCGAGGGACGCCTTGCCGGACGCTGGCCGGATCATATGGAGAAGATGAAACGCTTCTGGTCCTCCGTCGCCTTCAAGAACGGCGCCTATGGCGGCAAACCGGTGCAGGCGCATCTCGGCGTCGGAGGAATGAGCGCCGATCTCTTTCCTGAGTGGCTGGCGCTTTTCTCCGAAACGCTTGGCGACATCGCACCTTCGGCGGAGGCCAAAGCCTGGTTCATGGCGACAGCCGAACGCATCGCCAAGAGCCTGACGCTCTCGCTCTTCTATAATCCTGCGCTGGACGATCCCGCGAGGACGACGGCTTAAGGCAGGCCGGCGAAAATATGGAATTCGACAGCAGATGCCGACGGGCACGCGATCGATGAAGTTCGGAACTTCGTCGGCATCAACTGCGGCATGAGTGATCGATACGATTCTCTTGACGGCGGCAAGCCGCTTCAAACCCGCCGCCAGATCAGGCAGCACCTATGCATGTGCTTTGCGATAGGCTGCGACCGCAAGCCAGATTGCAGAAAGCAGGAAGTAGAAGGCTCCGAATGCCGCATAGGGAACGATATCCAGAATTGTCGGCGCGACGGTGCCGAGGGATCGACTGAGCATGAAACCGCCGGCAAGCGCCGACTGCGCACCGCTCAAGATCATTACCCATTGAGCGCCATAGATACGCCAGCGCCTTACGCCGGTGTAGAGTTGCAGCAGGCCCGAGAGGATCGCCCAAGCCCCAAACACGGCCAGAACGGCATAGGTGCTATTGTCGGTGGCTACCACAACGGCGAGCGCCGTGATGATGCTGACGACAACATTCAATGTTTGGGACGGATTGACCTTCAGGCCGCCGTTAACCCGGGCGTCGACCAGATTGGCGAGGGCATCCCACACAGGATAGATAACCAGCAGAAACGCGACGGATGGCGGTTTTGCACTGAGGAGGATCGCGGCTGCAATCCAGGCGATCGAGAACAGGGCACGTGTAAAATAGTAGGACTGCAGCCAGTTGGGCTGGGGTGAAATGCGGCTTTGCATCGGGAGGCTCCTTGTATTTGACTACCTACTAGTAGGAAGACAAACTCACCGAGTCAACGCGGGTTCGAACACGGTTTCGTGACAGCCAGAAGTGGTGTGGCAATCTTGACAATCCACCTACCAAAAGGTAGGCAGCGACATGAAATCAGTAGTTTCAACTTCAGAAAAAATTCTTGACATTGCGCAGTCTCTTATCGTGGCCGGAGGCTACAACGGCTTCAGCTATGCCGACATCTCCGCCGCGATCGGTATCCGGAAGGCGAGCATCCACCATCACTTTCCAACAAAGGCCGAACTGGTTTCGGTGCTCGTGGGCCGTTACAGGCAGCAGACGGAAACGGGTCTGAAGTCTTTGCGCGAAGGAATCTCGAGCCCTGCGGAACAGCTGCAGGCCTATGTGAGCTACTGGCACTCATGCATTCGGGACGCCTCGCTGCCCTTCTGCGTCTGTGCGATGCTCGCCAGCGAGATGCAGATGCTGCCGGAGGATGTCGCATCCCAGGTACGTGGCCATTTTCATAACCTTGCAGGATGGCTTGCGTCGGTGCTGCAGGCTGGAACCGAGAATGGCTTCTTCCAGCTGGACAAGCGACCCGAGGAAGAGGCGCAAATCCTGATGGCTTCGGTTCATGGGGCAATGCTCTCGGCGAGAGCTTTCGGCGATCCAGGACTGTTCATCGCAATCGTTGCACCCCAGATCGCCAGGCTTCAAGCCCCGGATTGACGGAGAAGTTGCCGGGACCAAACTCAAAGCAACGACGGCTTACGCCCACCAGTCTCAGGCTTTCGTGGCGAAAACTGTCGCCCCGATACTCGCGGAAACCACAAGCGCGGTGCCGAACATCTGAGACGCCGTCATCGGCTGCGACAGAATGACAAACCCGGCAACGGCGCCGATGGCGGGTTCGAGGCTCATGAGGATGCCGAAGGAAGATGTTGGCATGCGCTTGAGCGCCACCATTTCCAGCACATAGGGTAGCAGCGGCACGAGCAACGCCAAGCCGGCTATTTCAAGAAGGCCGAAGGCCGTCAGATTAGGGACCGCAGAGGCATAGCCGAAGGGCGTGGAGACGACCGCTGCGATCAGCAGGGACATGGAAAGACCCTCGAGTCCCTCAAAGGCATTGCCGACCTTCTTCGTCAAAAGAATGTAGCAGGCCCATCCCGCTCCGGCACCGATGGCAAAGAGGATGCCGGGAAGATTGCCGACCCACTCTTCGCCATCATAGGCCAGCAGCAGAACGCCGATTGCCGCAAGGATCGGCCAGAGAAGCTGGCGGCTGAGCCCGAAGCCGAGGGTCGCGACCAGCAACGGCCCGAGAAATTCGATAGCAACGGCAAGGCCCAAGGGAATGCGCGCGATTGCCGAAAAGAAGGAGGTCGTCATCAGCGCCGATACGGTGCCGAGCGCCAACACGCCGAGCCATTGCGAGCGGCTGTAGCTCATGATCTTGGGCCGAACGATGATTGCCAGCGCGATAGAGGCGAAGACGAGCCGCAGCCAGGTCGCGCCCGCCGGCCCATAGGCATGGATGATCGGGGAGGACAGTGCCGAGCCGAACTGGACTGACGACATGGACATGACGCACATCAGCACGCCGGCGGCAATGCCACCGGTCGATGGCGCAACATCCGGATGCGGCATCAAGGCCGCGCCGCCATCCGTGCCACGCTCGACAAGCTTCTGTTCCATAACCTCTCCCATCAGGCGAGGCTTTTTAGAAGCTCAGACTTATGCTGACAAATTCAAACTTTTCATCCTGCAATCAGGCAGTTTGATGCAAGCATCTCTCAAGCCTCGAGACCCTTCAGCATATTTGCAACGTTGAGGCCGATTTCGGGCACGCCATAACCGCCCTCCATGCAGACGAGGACGGGCAGCCCGGCGGCCGCGATGCGCTCACCCATGCGGACGAAATCCTGCGAGGTCAGCTTGAAGAAGGAAATCGGATCGCGCTCGAACGTATCGACGCCGAGCGAGAGCACGATCGCCTCCGCGCCGAATAGCTTGATGCGGGCGAGCGCATCATCGAGTGCCGCCGACCAGACTTCCCATGGCGTGCCGCGCGGCATGGGGTAATTGCGGTTGGCGCCCAACCCATTGCCCTCGCCCTTCTCATCGGCATGGCCGAGGAAATAGGGAAAGGCATGGATGGGATCGCCATGGAGCGACGCCGTGAAAACATCGCCGCGCCGGTAGAATATGTCCTGCGTGCCGTTGCCGTGATGGAAATCGACATCGAGCACGGCAACCTTGGCGGCGCCATGATCACGCAGGCGCTGCGCCGCGACGCCGGCATTGTTTATGAAGCAATAACCGCCGAAGAGATCGATGCCGGCGTGATGGCCGGGCGGGCGGCAGAGGGCGAAAGCGAAGCGATTGCCGGCGTGCAGCCAATCGGCGCCGGTCAGGGCGCAGCGCATGGACGCGAGCGCAGCCTCATAGGAGCCTTTGGTGATGGAGGTATCGGCAGCATTGGCATAATGGCCGATCATGCCGACGATATTGTCGGGCACGCGCTGGCTGGTGCGCCTGACGGGAAAGGAGTTGGCGATCGCTTCGCCCTTGTAGCCAGCGGCGACCCAGCGCTCCCAGACCACGCCGAGAAAATCGAGATAAGCGGGATCATGGACCTTGCGCGCCGTTTCCAGCCCATGGGCTTCAGGCGCGACGACATCGTTAAAGCCGGCTTCTTTTACGGCGGCGAGGATCCATTCGGCGCGGAAGGGTGCCTCGAAGGGCGTGACGAGCTGGCCATCATGCAGCTCGGTCTTGGCATCCCTCAGCTTGTGATCCTCCGAATAAATGACGCGCATCGTCCCCTCCTCCATCGCCGGCATTGTTTTGCTGATAACACGAAGGCTTACATGCATCGCGCCCCGGAAAAAAGAGCGGGATGTGGCCTTGAATGCTGCTGCAAACAACTGCACCTTCCGCCCACGTTCGAGGAATTGGAGGCGGCGGCATGAAACTCCTGATGGTCGATGTCGACGGCGTGCTGGTGCACGGCCGCCCGGGTGACGGACTGCCGCTGTTCACCTATCTGGAGCGCGATCTGGGCTTGCGGCTTGAGGCGCTGCAAGAGGCATTCTTCAAAACCTGTTGGCCTGACATCGTCACCGGCCGCGATGCGCTCGAGCCGAGGCTTGCTGAGGTTCTCGGGAAGATTGCGCCCCACGTTAGCGCCCGAACCCTGATCGACTACTGGTTCGAGAATGACTCTCGCCTGGACCACGGCCTGCTCGAGGACCTCGCCGCACTGAGGGCCGGGGGAACGAAGATGTTCCTCGCCACCAATCAGGAGCATATGCGTGCCGCCTATCTGATGGAGAATCTCAGGCTCTCCGACTATTTCGACGGCATCTTCTATTCTGCGATGCTGGGTTACCAGAAGCCGGCGCCGGAGTTCTTCCGGCTGGCGACCGAGCGCGTCGGCATCGCGCCCGGCGACATCGCCTTCATCGACGATTACCCCGCCAATATCGAAGCCGCCCGGCAATTCGGCTGGAAAGCAATGCATTGGGCGCCAGGCTCGAAGCTGGAAGATGCGCTCGCGGCCTTTTCGCGCTGAAATTACGTGGAAATCCGCTTGTAGAAGATGGTCGTGTCGCAGAACCCGCCCTGCGGCCACAAGGCGTAATCGGGGACGACGCCGACGCGCTCCCAGCCGAGGCGGGGGTAGATGGCTTCGGCGTCGCTGCCCGTCGCTGTGTCGAGCACCAGCAAGGTCTTGCCGATACGCGCGGCTTCGCGCTCAGCGGCTTCCATCAACAGCCGAGCAAGCCCCTTGCCTCGCGCGGAGCTGTGCACCAGCAGTTTTTTGAGATCGCCACGATGCGGCTGGTTCGGCATCTGTGCAGCGCCGACCTGCACTGTTCCGACCACCCTGCTCTCAATTACGGCGGCGAAAAGCAGTGTCGCGCCGCTTTCGACGCTGTCGGCCACGCCCTGCCAATACGGCAATGCGTCGGCCGCCCCATAAGGCTGCATGAAGCCGACGGAAGCGCCGCCATTGACGCAATCGGCGAGCACATCGCAAAGATCCGGCAGAGCAGCACGAGCCTCGGCGGCGGAGAGAAGACGAATATCAGGCATGAAGAGATCCTTGGATGTTATGAACGGCCGCGATCGAGGATGACGCTGTAGCGCGCCGGCACCTCGCCGGGATTGTG
The DNA here is from genome assembly GCF_014194925.1 of Rhizobium sp. BK491. NCBI lineage: Bacteria > Pseudomonadati > Pseudomonadota > Alphaproteobacteria > Hyphomicrobiales > Rhizobiaceae > Rhizobium > Rhizobium sp. BK491. The sequence continues at coordinate 171,667 of NZ_JACIAR010000002.1, read as the reverse complement.
GAAGGCGTGGCCATCGCCAACACCCATGAACAGACAATCGCCGGGCATGAGATGATGGGCGACATCGCGATGCGTCACCTCCATCTCGCCCTCGAACAGCCAGACGTGCTGGGTCATGCCGGCGCTTGCCGTATTCGGCGGGAAGATAACGCGCGCGCCGGCGGGGAACGTGACTTCGACGACATCGACCTTGGAGCCCGCGCCCGGTGGCGAGACGGCGCGTCTGACATAGCCGGTTCCCGGATCGCGCCAGATCGCCTGCTGCTCGCGGCGGGCAAGCGGCGATACCTCATCCTCCTCCTCGGCAAAGAAGGCCGAAAGCGAAAGGCCGAGCGCCGCGCAGAGGCGCGACAGCAGCGAAGCCGTCGGGCTGGCCTCCGCCCGCTCGATGCGCGAGATCATGGCGCGGCTGACGGCCGAGGCATTGGCAAGCTCATCCAGCGTCAGGCCCCGGGCAATGCGCAGCTCCTTGATGCGCGCACCGATCGCCATTTCCAGATCATCAACCGCCATTCTCTGTGTCTCTCATTTCGAAATTCTACTATATAAGAAATACACGTTCTGATGATGGAATCAAGTGTGCGTCGGCGCTCCCTTGTGGCGGGGCCGGAAAGGCTAACATAACGTGAAGATAGCCACCAAAACCCCGCTTTTCCGCTTTGCGGCGCGGGGCGGCGCTGCTATATGGCGCGCATGAGCACCAATTCCACCACTCCGCTTTCGCACATCCGCAACTTCTCGATCGTGGCCCATATCGACCATGGCAAATCGACGCTGGCCGACCGCCTGATTCAGACGACGGGCGGCCTTGCCGAACGCGAGATGTCGGAGCAGGTGCTGGACAATATGGAGATCGAGCGCGAGCGCGGCATCACCATCAAGGCTCAGACCGTGCGCCTGCACTACAAGGCGAACAATGGCGAGACCTATATCCTCAATCTGATCGACACGCCCGGACACGTCGACTTCGCCTATGAAGTCTCGCGCTCGCTGTCGGCCTGCGAGGGATCGCTGCTTGTTGTCGACGCCTCTCAGGGTGTGGAAGCGCAGACGCTCGCCAACGTCTACCAGGCGATCGACAATAATCACGAGCTCGTCACCGTCCTCAACAAGATCGACCTGCCGGCGGCCGAACCCGACCGCATCAAGGACCAGATCGAAGAGGTCATCGGCATCGATGCGTCGGACGCCGTTTTGATCTCGGCGAAGACCGGCCTCGGCATTCCCGACGTGCTCGAAGCCATCGTCCACAAGCTGCCGGCGCCGAAGAGCCCGGGCGGCGAAAAGGCACCGCTGAAGGCGCTGCTGGTCGATAGCTGGTACGACACCTATCTCGGCGTCATGGTTCTCGTGCGCATCATCGACGGCACGCTGACCAAGGGCCAGACCATCCGCATGATGGGCACGGACGCGAAGTACCAGATCGAGCGCGTCGGCGTTCTCACGCCGAAGATGGTCGCCGTCGACAGCCTCGGTCCCGGCGAAATCGGCTTCATCACCGCCTCGATCAAGGAAGTGGCCGACACCCGCGTCGGCGATACCATCACCGAAGACAAGCGCCCGACCGCCGAGGCTCTTCCGGGCTTCAAGCCGGCGCAGCCTGTCGTGTTCTGCGGCCTCTTCCCGGTCGATGCCGCCGATTTCGAGGACTTGCGCTCGGCCATGGGCAAGCTGCGCCTCAACGACGCCAGCTTCTCCTTCGAAATGGAATCGTCCGCCGCTCTCGGCTTCGGTTTCCGCTGCGGCTTCCTCGGCCTGCTGCACCTGGAAATCATCCAGGAGCGCCTCGAGCGGGAATTCAATCTCGACCTGATCGCGACGGCACCTTCCGTCGTCTACCAGCTCACCATGACCGACGGCACGGAGATCGAGCTGCATAATCCGGCGGACATGCCCGACGTCGTCAAGATTTCCGAATTCCGCGAGCCGTGGATCAAGGCGACGATCCTGACGCCGGACGATTATCTTGGCTCGATCCTGAAGCTCTGCCAGGACCGCCGCGGCATCCAGACCGAGCTGACCTATGTCGGCAACCGCGCCATGATCACCTACGACCTGCCGCTCAACGAAGTCGTCTTCGACTTCTACGACCGCCTGAAGTCGATTTCGAAGGGCTATGCCTCCTTCGACTACAGCCTGACCGACTATCGCGAGAGCGACCTCGTCAAGATGTCGATCCTCGTCAATGCCGAGCCGGTCGATGCGCTCTCCATGCTCGTACACCGCTCCGCCGCCGAGAAGCGCGGCCGCGTCATGTGCGAGAAGCTGAAGGACCTGATCCCGCAGCACATGTTCCAGATCCCGATCCAGGCCGCCATCGGCGGGCGCATCATCGCCCGCGAGACGGTGAAGGCCCTGCGCAAGGACGTGACCGCCAAGTGCTACGGCGGCGATGCCACCCGCAAGCGCAAGCTGCTCGACAAGCAGAAGGAAGGCAAGAAGCGCATGCGGCAGTTCGGCAAGGTCGAAATCCCGCAGGAAGCGTTTATCGCCGCGCTGAAGATGGGGGATGAGTGAGGCTCTTATCAAATACAAATTATGCGCATATAATTTGCGCATAATTTGAGGAGTTCCTCATGACCCAGACCGCACGAAAAGCTGCAAATTTATCTCTCGACGAGAAGCTCGTTTCAGAGGCACGTGGCCTGAAAATCAATATCTCACGTGCTGCAGAAGACGGCATAGCGCGCGCCATCAAGGTTGAGCGCGAACGACTATGGCTTATGGAAAATGCTGAGGCAATCGAACAAGCCAATTCCTACGTTGAAAAACATGGCCTGCCGTTTGGAAAATATCGGCAGTTCTGATGGCAAGATTCCGCGTCTATGGTCTGAGGCAGAGTCGAACTCTCGTACTCGATCTTCAAGCTGATTTACTGGATAGGCTAAGCACGCGGATAATGGCTCCATTGCTTCGCGCGGAAGATGTGTTGACGCCAATAGCGAGGCTCAACCCGCAATTCACTATCGCCGACGAGACTTATATCATGGCGACCCAGCTTATGGCGGCGATACCGCTCGCCGAAATCGGAGAGTTGATTACTGATCTAAGTTCGCACGGCGATCAGATTACCGCCGCAACCGACTTTCTTTTTCAAGGCTTCTGATCTTAGTTCGCAGCCATATATTCCTTCGTCAAACCCTCATACTCTTCCATCGCCGGCAGTGCGGCGTAGCTGTGCTTGGCTGGCGTCGTCGCCCAGGGCAGCTTTTCGCTCGTCCAGGTCTCCATGAAAGGCGTGAACCAGCTGACGTTATCAAGCATGGTGGCGCGGACGTTGACGAACCAATCGACCCCTTCGAGCTTCGTGAACATCCAGCTCATGCAATGCGGGCAGAAATAGTGATGGATGACATCGCCGTGCAAGCCGCCGATGACGGGTTCGCCCTCAGTCACCTCGAAACCCTCCGTGGGTATGGCGGCGCTCAGCGAATAGGGTCCGGCCGTCATGCGCTGGCAGCCGGTGCAATGGCAGGCCATGGTGAGTATCGGCTTGGCGCTGATCTTCAGCCGCACCTGTCCACAACGACAACCGCCTTCGCATGGTAATTCCAGTGCACTCATGATGTCATTTCCTCCTATTTCAAACTGCCAGTGTATAACACATCGCCATCTGATTGATCGGATGTGCCCGATCATCGCCGATGCTCAGGCCTCTGCCGCCTGCGGAAGCTCTGCTTGCACCTTGATCGTCCGCACCCAGGCGCGCGCGATCGCAAGGCCGGCCGTCTCAGCCGCTGCGGAATGCTTGGCGACGAGCTCCGGATAGCGGTCGAGCCAGCCCGGCTCCTTGCGCTCGATCGTTTCCCTGAATTCGCCGCGCCAGCGCTCCACCACGGCGGCATTGGCCTCGAAGTGGAACTGCGTGCCATAGGTGGCGCGGCCGATGCGGAAGGCCTGGTTCGGCGTGACGCCATTGGCGGCAAGGCGCGTGGCTCCATCAGGCAAGGTAAAGGTGTCGCCATGCCATTCGAAGATGGTGAATTCGTCGCCGACATCGGCCAGCAGCGGGTCTGCCTTACCCTCTTCCGTGAGGCCGACCGTCTTCCAGCCGAATTCATGGGCGGTGCCGAGACGGTTTTCCGCCTCATAGGCGCGCGCCAGGATCTGGCTGCCGAGGCAGATGCCGAGCACGGCCTTATCCTCACCCTCGAAACGGCGCATCAGCCCCGCCAGCTCCGGCAGATAGGGATGGGTGTCGTCATCGCGGGCGCTCTGCTCGCCACCGAGCACGGCCAGCGCATCCCAGGATGACGTTTCCTTCGGCAGGGCCTCGCCGCTCCAGGGGCGGAACCAACCGATCTCGGCTCCAGCCTCCTCCAGCGCAATGCCAAGCGCGCCGAGCGGGGTGTTCTTCATATTCTCGATGATGGCGACGCGCATACCGTTGATTCCCGAGCGATGTTACCACCGGAGATGAGCATGAGGCGGCGGGAGAGGCAAGTGGCCAGAGCGCGTCAACATTCCACGGAAATGCCGAACGACTCCGGCCGTCTAATCCTGGCGCAATTCCGAACGGAAAACCGCCTGTCACTTTTCCTGGAATTGCTTTGGCTTGCAGCAGACTAAAGTTGAGCCTAAATCTCAGCAAACAACGAAGGATCAGGACGATGAGCGACAAGCCCCGCATCACCATTCTCTATTGCACCCAATGCAACTGGTTGCTGCGCTCCGGCTGGATGGCGCAGGAGCTGTTGCAGACCTTTACCGACAGTCTCGGTGAAGTGGCGCTGATCCCCGGCACCGGCGGCGTCTTCGAAATCCGCATCGACGGCGAGCTGTTGTGGGAGCGCAAGCGCGACGGCGGCTTTCCCGGGCCGAAGGAGTTGAAGCAGCGGGTGCGGGATATCATCGACCCCGAGCGCGATCTCGGCCATACCGATCGCGGATCGCTGGAAAGCTAGGCTCTGCTGCTCAGGCATCAGTCGAAGGGCGAACGGCAGGGCTTGGTTCCATTATTGATCGTCGTATAGCTGTTGGTGCCGGGATTATAGGTGCGATAGCGCTCGGCACACCAAGTCTGGTGCTGCCTCAGCTTGTGAGCCGGCGAAGGATAGAGTGCCCTTGGCGGCGGTGCAGAGGTTTCGCGCGGGAGGATATGAACGCGCGGGCTGTCATAGCGATTGAGGCCTCCGGTATAGGGCGGTGTGACGGGAAGCGGCTGGCCTGGGCGCGTGTAGAACTGCCGCTGTCCGAAACCAAAGCAGCCACGGGAATCGCAGATGACGGTGTTGGTGCGCGACGGCGTAATGAGCTTCCGAGAATCCGAGGCGGCGGCAGCGAAATCCGCCTGCGACAGCGAGGCGAGTGTGAGGGCGCAGCCAAACGCGATCCTATGAAAAATAGCCATGACAAGTTCCTGTTCCGGACGCTGCTAACCTGTGGCGGGCCGCCACACCTCTTATCTTAGTTGGGGTCATGACGACGGCAAAACCAGTACTGCCGCAACCGGAACCTATCGATCCGCGATGAGTTGATCGCCGCCACCGCTTGCGCCATAACAGCCCAACCATTGCAAGGGAGATTGCCAGTGAGCAGCTTGAAATTCGGCACCAGCGGCCTTCGCGGCCTATCCGCAGATCTCACCGGTCGGGCATCGGCGCTCTACGCGACAGCCTTTGCCCGCCACCTGCTGAAAAACGGCCATGCCAAGCCGGGCGATCTCATCCTCATCGGCCGCGATTTCCGCGAATCGAGCCCGGCGATCTCCGCCACCTGCATCGGCGCGCTGAAGCGGGCTGGCCTGACGCCGATCGACTGCGGCACATTGCCGACGCCGGCGCTGGCGCTTTACGGCCTGCAGCTGAAGGCGGCCTCACTGATGATCACCGGCTCGCATATCCCAGCCGACCGCAATGGCATCAAATTCTACCGGCCGGACGGCGAGATCGACAAGCGCGACGAAGTGGCGATCAGCGAGGAGGCGCTTGCGATCGGCGATTCGGCGCTCGACGAAACCCCCGCCGAGGCGGAAAACCGCACGGCGGAGACGGAGGCGCTGTTCCTAGAGCGCAACAAGGGCCTGCTGCCAGCAGGCAGCCTCGCCGGCCTCACCATCGGCATCTATCAGCACAGCACGGTGGCGCGTGATCTCTTCGGTGAGGTGCTAACCCATTACGGCGCCCGCGTTGTGCCGCTCGGCCGCTCCGAGAGCTTCATTCCGGTGGATACGGAAGCGGTCTCGGCCGAGACGATCCGCCTGATGAAAGCCTGGGCACCGGAACACGGGCTGGATGCCATCGTTTCCGCCGATGGCGACGGCGATCGGCCGCTGGTCGCGGACGAAACCGGCGAGCCGCTGCGCGGCGATCTGCTCGGCCTCATCGCCGCAAATTTCCTCGGTGCACAAGTGGTCGTTACGCCTGTCACCTCCAATTCGGGCATTGAGGCCGCCGGCTCCTATACCGTCACTCGTACCCGCGTCGGTTCCCCCTATGTGATCGCCGGCATGGACGAGGCCATTGCGGCGGGCAAGGCCAATGTCATGGGCTTTGAGGCCAATGGCGGCACGCTGACAGCCAGCCGCTTCACCGTCGAGGGAAAACCCTTCGAGCCGCTGCCGACCCGCGACAGCTTCCTTCCGATTCTCGCTACGCTTTATGCCGCCGCCAAGGCAGGCAATCCGCTCTCGGCCGTCGCCGGTAGCTACCGCCTGCCCTTTGCAGCCGCCGACCGCCTGGAGAACTTCCCCGTGGAAACCAGCGCAGCGCTGATGGCCTATCTGCGCGCCTCCGATGCCAATCTTGCGGATTTCCTGGAGCCCATCGCGGCGGTCGCCTCGAAAAGCGACATCGACGGCCTGCGGGTGACACTTGTGGATAACCGAATCATCCATTTCCGCCCCTCCGGCAATGCGCCTGAAATGCGCTGCTATGTGGAAGCATCGAGCGAAAGCGAGGCAAAGGCCCTGCTGGAACAGGGACTTGGCCTGATCAGCGCATGGGCCGCAGCCCGGGCTTGACCCGGGCTTCACCCGCTTTTTTCGCGATTGACACTAAAACTTCAAAAACCCTGTTGACACCGGACGGCCACCCCCTTACATGCGTGTCCGTCGCCCAGATGGCGGAATTGGTAGACGCGCAGGTTTCAGGTACCTGTGCCGCGAGGCGTGGAGGTTCGAGTCCTCTTCTGGGCACCATTTCCTTTCTTGAGAAACGTAGATTTCTCAAAAATTTCAAAACATAACAGATGCTTTCGATACGCATTCCGGTTCGCCGGAAGCGCGTTCGGCTGGTTTTGAAACATGGCGGCAGCCTCTCCGAAGCCATCTTTAAATCATTGACTACCGAGGAAGAGAGCGACCTAATGGGGCAAACCATGAGGGATGTTCGATGGACCACAAGAGCGACTGGTACGATCTGATCGTCGGCAACGGCAACGTCAATGAAGGGCTCGGGAGGATAATAGGCTTCATCCTCGCCGTGATCGTGATTCTCAGCCTGATCTTTTGGATGATCTGAGCGCTCCCGCTTTGGGTGGCCTGGCCGCGTCGTCGCGCCCTCTGGTACATATCGATCTAATGAAGGCTTCCAAGATCCGGCCTGACGCTAAGCCCCGCCTCCTGCGCCGCCTCCAGAAAAGCCTTCCGCGATTCCTCGGCGGAGGCCATTCCAAGCACGGCATCGAGGCATACGAGCACAGCCTCATCCACAACAGGTCCGCTGACAACAGGCCATTCCTCGCTCATGCAGTTCGCTGCATCGAGCGCGCTGGTTATGATCGCATAATGCCCGGCGCCGCCGAGATCGACTATAACGGGATTGTTCCAATCGCCATATTCCATCGTCACGCCTCCTAAATGTTGAGCGCGACCAATGCTGCAATCAGAAGCGATCCGGTACCGTCCCATGCGGCCGCTGTCCTAGAATAATGCATGAAATCAACTCCTCGCTGACGCCATGAGGCGATAACGGCAACGGCGGCGAGATGTTCCCGGCCGCGGATCTGCCGCCAGTTTTTCTTGAGCCTCGTCGGATCCGGCCCACTCAGCGAAAGCTTCTTGCCACGCATTGGCGCCGATCACTCCTCCTGCGCTTCGCGCTGTGCGCAAACCTCCATCCCATTACGGCGCTAGCTTCCCCGCTTCCAACTGGTTAACTTTTGAAGCAGGGAGGTGAGACGAATAAGGGGAACAACAAAATGGACCACGTCTACAATCTGCTCTGGCTTGCTTTCAGCGTCGCTCTTCTCTTCGCCGCATTGAACCGGCGGCTGGCCGGAGATTTCGTCACCATGTGGTATCTGCTCGTCATCACAGCTGTGACCGTGATGGCCTGGGCGGGCTTCTTCCCGACTGATATGGCGAACCTGCGGGCCGGCTAATCTGCGGGCCGCAATCCCATGCCGACCCCTCGCAACCACCACCTCAATGCGTCCCAGACGCGAAAAAACCGCCGAAAATCTCTTTCGGCGGCTTGGAGCGTGATCGAAGGACGGAGCCGCGCGTCGCGATCTTTCAGATTCGTTTCCCGCGCTTTAGGTCTTTCATTTTGCGCATGTCGTTGTCGCAAAGCCGCTGCACACTTTTGCGCGACATGCCCTAAAGCTTCGCGCTCAGCGGCACGATGGCGGCAAAGCGTAGCCAGTCCTTCTGCGCCTTGGGCGTCCAGGCTGCCTCGGCGATGGCCGGCAGGCGCGGGAAGACGAGGCGGTTGAAATAGTCGCGGGAGATGAAATTCTCCTGCCAGATGCAGGCCTGGACGCCTTTCATGAGATGCTTCAGCTCATCCGGGAAATCGCCCTCGGCCTCGTAGGCATAGGTATGTGCCGGCGGCACCGTGCCCGCCCAGCTCGCGCCCGGCTCCTGCCAGGCATCGGCCTGCACCATGTCGAGATAATAGGCCTGGCCCGGGGTCATCACGACTTCATAGCCTTCGCGCGCCAGATCGATGCCGACCTCCGGCTTTTCCCAGGCCATGAGCAAAGTGCCTTCCGGATCGACGCCGCCGCCATGGGCGACCTCGTTCCAGCCGGCAAGCTTGCGCCCGCGCTCGGTGAGCATGGCCTTGATGCGCTTCAGGAAATAGGACTGCAGCGCGAATGTCCCCGATATGCCCTCCTGCTCCATGAGCTTGCGTGCAAGCGGTGAAGCAAGCCAGGAACCATTGGCGACCTCGTCGCCGCCGATATGGATATATTCGGACGGAAAGAGCTCGACCATTTCGTCGAAGACCTTGGCGAGAAACTCGTAGGTCAGCTCGATGGCGGGGTTCAGCGCATTATTCGGGAAGCCCTGAACGGAATGATAGCTGTCAGGAGCCTCCTGCCCGTCCGTCAGGTCAGGCAGGGCGACGAGGGTGGCGGTGCTGTGGCCGGGAATGTCGATTTCCGGGATCACCTCGATGCCGAGCGCCGTGGCGTGGGCGACGATCTCGCGAACATCATCCTGCGAATAGAAGCCACCGACCGGCTCAGCAGCATTGCCAAGCTGCGGCAACAACGGCTCGTCCGGCCCGCGCAGCACGCCCGTGGTGGTCAGCTGCGGATAGGCGCGGATCTCCAGCCGCCAGGCCTCGTCATCGGTGAGATGCCAGTGGAAGATATTGAGCTTCAGCCAGGCGAGAATGTCGAGCAGCCGCAGGACGTCGTCCTTTGGCGTGAACTGCCGGGAGACGTCGAGGTGGCACCCACGCCAGCCATAGCGCGGCCGGTCGGCGATCGAGCCCGCGACCGGAAAGCGAAACTTGCCGGGCTCGCGCCGTGCGCCATCGAGAAGCTGTGCCAGCGTTGTCAGGCCATAGAGGCGGCCCGCTTCGGCGGAGAAGGCGAGCACGATCTCATCGCCGGAGAAGGAAAGCTCATAGGCTTCCCGGGCCAGTGCCGGCCGTTCGACAAACCGCAGCGCCCTGCCCTGTGGCGCCGCAATAAGGCTGAAGGGGATGTGATTGGACGGAAAGAGGCGGCGGAAGAGCGCCTGCGCCGCAGCCAGCGCCTTGATGCTCGCGGCATCGGAACCCTCGGCCGGATAGAGCGCAACCGGAAAATCTTCGCCCGGCTTGGCGTCGATCTCCGCCGGCCAGGGCTGGATCGCGTAGGGAAGCTCCAGCCTGCCTCCCGGCAGCAGGACCGGCGGCGGCTCGCTGACGCGATCGGCGAGCAACAGATCCGAAGTGAAAACGGTGACATGAGTGCCGTCTTCGAGCGTTACATAGGCGGATTTGGCGCCGTCGGTGCAATGGCGCGCTATGCGGTGAAGTGCCGAGACGGTGAACGTCCAGCTTCCTCCGGGTGCGACGGAGAGGCCGGCCGGCGGCGCAAACTCATGAAAATTGGCATTGCGGCGGACGAAGACGGCGTTGTCGCAGGCTTGGGGATCAACGAGGCGCGTCAGGGTCGTATAGGCGAGACGGAAATTCTCAAGAGGCGCATCCGAGAAATTGAAGAGGGTCAGTGTCAATCGACCATGCTTCCCGCCTTCGGGCGACCAGGTGTTTTCGAGATGATAGGAGGACGGCTGCATGATGTTCCCCTTTTGCCAGCGTGCGTCAGTAATGTTCGGACTGAGAGAAGGTGTGGGCGAGCTCCGCCTGCCCCGCCGTCAGGCCGCAATCAACAGGCAGGCACACGCCCGTGATCGCCGCGGCGAGCGGGCTTGCGAGGAACGAGACGGCGTTGGCGACATCGACGGGATCGACGACGCGCCGCAGCGCATACCAGCGCTTCGCCTCTTCAAAGACATTGGGATTGGCTGCGGCGCGGGCTTCCCAGGCCTGAGTACGAACGGTGCCGGGCGCGACCGCATTCGAGCGGATGCCGAACTTGCCGTATTCGACGGCAACCAGCCGGGTGAAATGCAGGAGTCCGGCCTTGGCGGCGCTATAGGCCGGATGGCCGAAGACGGCCATGCCGTTGACGGAGGCGATATTGATGACCGACCCCTTCGACGCCTTCAGCATGCCCTCGACGGCGCGGAAGCAGAGGAAAGCCGCCTCTAGATTAAGGGCATTGTCGGCGCGCCATATGGCAGGCGTCGTATCATGAAGACTGACGGCGCGAGCAGCACCGGCGTTGTTGACCAGCGTCCTCAGTCCCCCCAATCCCGATGCCGCCTTGGCCATGGCGGCAACATTGCCGTCGCTGGTGATATCCGCCTTGAATGGCACGAAACGTTCCGCAGGGCCGAGAGCCTGCGCCGCCGTCTGCACTGCTGCCTCGTCTATATCAACGAGCAGGATGATGTCATGGTCATCTGCCAGGCGTTTTGCGATGGCACGGCCGATATCGCCGGCCGCCCCTGTGACGATGGCAACGGATCTGCTCATATGGTTTCCTCTAGTTCGTTCCCGAGCGGAGGTTGCCGCTCATTGTTGTTTGCCGGTAGCTCCAGTCTAAAGCGCGTCGCGATCTTTCAGATTCGCTTCCCGCGCTTTAGGTCTTTGATTTTGCGCATGTCGTTGTCGCAAAATCGCTGCACACTTTTGCGCGACATGCTCTAGTCCCCGAGAAGCTGACGGTCGTCGCCATCGCGGTGAGCGACGAGCTGCTGCTTGATGCGACGCAGCGTCACCGTAGCCTGCGGCTGGATGCGATAGGCGACCAGACTGGCGAGAATGTCCACTACGGCGAGATAGGCGATGCGGGTCGATGTCGGCCGATAGATATTGTCACCTTCCGGAAGATCGACGGGCAATGTGATTTCCGCGGCCTGGGCGACCGGGCTATTGCTCTGCGTCAGCGCTATGGTCGGAATCTTGGCTTCGCGCGCCAGCGTGAAGGCGCGCACCAGCTCGGCGTTACGGCCTGAGAAGGACGAGCCGATCAACACGTCCGTTGGCTTGGCGGCCGCCGCCATCATCAGCTGCATACTGTGATCGGAGCTCGCGGTAATACGAAGGCCGAGCCGGAACAGGCGGTTCTGCAGCTCGGTCGCGATCATCGAGGAATTGCCGCCGGAACCGAAGGCATAGATCATCTCGGCGCCGGCAAGCCGGTTTGCCGCCCGTTCGATCGCCGCAACGTCCAGACCGCGATGCAGCAGGAAGAGCGCGTTCTGCGCCTTGGTAATAATGTCCTGTGCGACGTCAGCCGGGGCAATGCTCTTCGGCTCCGGCTTCAGATAACGCATGCCCACATAGGCGGTACGCGCGAGCTGCACCTTGAAATCGGAAAAGCTCTCGCAGCCCAGACGCCGGCAGAAGCGCGTCACCGTCGGCGGCGAGACATCCGCCTTGCCCGCCAGCTCGATGATGGAAGCATTGACGGCGAATTCGAAATCATTGAGGACGATATCGGCGATGCGGATTTCCGATTGCGAAAGCCGGCCCCTCTCGTCCTGCATGGTCGTGAAGATATCCATCAGCCTCCCCTTTGTCGCTGGTTCACCCACGTTTGACACGTAGTCAGCGACGCGATCCATCTCAATCTTATCGAATCCGCCGGCGCCTGTGGACTGGCGTGGGCACAGATGGGGCTTGTCATTCGTTCCCATTTCGCCGGAACCGTGACATGCGATGGCCGCCATGCGGTTCATGCAAATTATTTTCTTGATACGTTGACAAATGACCATAGAAAGCAGAATTTGACCAGTGAAAATCGCAAATTATGAAAAGAATTTAAATGACGGCGGATACTATGCGTGATCCTTTCAAGAATCCTTTCCCTGCCAGCGATACCGCCAGGCATTCGATCTGGGAGATGCTCGTTCCGCGTGACATCGATGCCTTTCTTGCCGCCGACTGGTCGAAAGTCGCGGGTGATTTCGTCGAGGAAGGCTTCATCGGCATCGACGGAAAGCGCGAGGTCAGCCCTGATAAATGGCGTCTCGCCTTCCCGACCTTGTCGGCCTATCGTGACGAATGGCTGCGCCAGGCGCGCGACTTCGCCACGCAATCTTTCGCGGAAGATCCGCGCACGGCCATTTTCACCACCACGACGCTCGAAGACATCGAAATCGAAGGCGATATGGCGCTGGTGCGCAAGAAGTTCGACGGCAGCCTGAAGAAGTCGGACGGCGGCATCGACGTTCTGAAGTGGCAGACACTTTATTATTGCCGCCTGCATGAGGGACACTGGAAGATCTGCGGCTTTACCGGTTACCTGCCGAATCCCATGGAATAGAGGCGACAGCGTTGCGCATTTTCACCGCGGCCCTTGCGACCGAGACGAATACCTTCTCCCCCATCTGCGTTGATCGGCGCGCTTTCGAAGCCTCTCTCTATGCGCCTCCCGGCATGCACCCGGAAACGCCGACGCTGTGTACGGCGCCGATCACCGTCGGTCGTCGCATCGCGGCGGAAAAGGGCTGGGAGGTGATCGAGGGTACCGCCACCTGGGCTGACCCGGCCGGGCTTGTCAATCGCCGTACCTATGAGGAACTGCGCGACGAAATTCTCGAGCAATTACGCGCGGCCACGCCTGTCGATGCCGTCATTCTCGGGCTGCACGGCGCCATGGTTGCGGATGGTTATGAGGATACGGAAGGTGATTTCCTGTCGCGCGTGCGCGAGATCGTCGGCCCGGATATCCTGGTGTGCGCCGAGCTCGATCCCCACAGCCATCTGACGGCGAAGCGTCTCGCCGCCACTGATTTCTTCGTCTATTTCAAGGAATTCCCGCATACGGATTTCGTCGACCGCGCCGAGGACCTCTGGCGGATCGCCATCGATACGCTGGAAGGCCGGGTCAAGCCAGTTATGTCCGTCTTCGACTGCCGCATGATCGATGTGTTTCCGACCTCGCGCGACCCCATGCGCTCCTTCGTCGACAAGATCATGACGATGGAAAAGAGCGATGCGGACATTCTATCCATCTCCGTCATTCACGGCTTCATGGCGGGCGACGTGCCCGAAATGGGCACAAAGCTGCTCGTCGTCACCGACAATAAGCCGGGTAAAGGCTCTGCGATCGCCCGCGATCTTGGCCTGGAACTCTTTTCGAAGCGCGGCACCTTCATCATGCCGCAGATCGATGAGAAGCAGGCGGTGAGCGAGGCGATGGCTGCGGCCTCGGGTCCCGTCGTCATCGCCGATCTCTGGGATAATCCCGGCGGCGGCACGGCAGGTGATGCTACGGTCATCCTGCAGGAACTGCTCGACTGCGGCGCTACCGATACGGCGATCGGCACGATCTGGGACCCGATGGCCGTCCAGATCTGCATGGCGGCCGGCGAAGGCGCGGAAATCCCACTGCGCTTCGGTGCGAAATCCGCGCCGGGCACGGGTAATCCGGTCGACGGTCTCGTTAAGATCGTTCGCATCGTCCCGAATGCCGAAATGCGTTTCGGCGAGAGCTTCGCTCCTTTTGGCGATGCCGCGCATATTCAGCTCGACGGTATCGACATCATCCTGAACTCGACGCGCGCGCAGAGCTTCGATCCGAGCCTGTTTTCCGTCATGGGCATCGATCCCGGAACGAAGAAGATCCTGGTCATCAAATCGACCAATCACTTCTACGCATCCTTTTCCAAGATCGCATCGCAGATCCTTTACTGCTCCGCGGGAACGCCTTATCCCAACAATCCGGCGCGCACGCCCTACCGCCGCGCGCGAAAGGATATCTGGCCGATGGTGGCGGACCCCTTTGCAGAAGAACGGAAAGATGCCTGACATGGCTTCCAGTATCGCTCACGACATCGCCTTGGAAATCGGCCCCAAGCCCGGCGACACGATCGACAGCCTCTCCACGCCGCGCCCGATCATCGACGAAGACCGGCTGGCTGCGAACATTGCTCGCGTGCAGTCCTACATGGATGCGCATGGACTGAATTTCCGCCCGCATATCAAGACGCACAAGATCCCTGCACTGGCGCATGCCCAGGTCGCCGCCGGCGCAAAGGGCATCAACTGCCAGAAGATCACCGAGGCGGAAGTCTTCGCCAAGGCAGGCTTCGAGGATATCCTGATCACCTTCAATATCCTCGGGGCGGAAAAGCTGACACGGCTTTCGGCTTTGAACGACCGCATTGCCGGCCTCAAGGTGGTGGCGGATAGCATGGTGACGGTTGACGGACTCTCCGACTGGTTCGCCGTCCGCAAGCCGCTGACCGTGCTGGTGGAATGCGATACCGGCGGCGCGCGCTGCGGTGTGCAATCGCCCGCGCAGGCAGCCGCTCTCGGCAAGCATATAGCCGGCAAGCCCGGTCTCGTCTTCGGCGGCTTGATGAACTATCCGAAGCCGAACGACGCCGTCGCGACACAGGCTTTCCTCGTTGAAGCGGTAGCGCTGCTGAAGAATGATGGCATCGAATGCCCGATCGTCAGCAATGGCGGCACGCCGAGCCTTTTCGAGGCGCATCTCGTCACGGCCGCCACCGAGCACCGCGCCGGGACCTATATCTATAATGACCGCTCCATGGTGCGTGCGGGCCATTGCCGGGAAGAGGATTGCGCCATGCACATTCTCGCCACCGTCGTTTCGCGCCCGACCGAAGACCGTGCCGTCATCGATGCCGGCTCCAAGGCTCTGACCTCAGACCTTCTTGGTTTTGCCGATTATGGCCAGGTGGTCGGCTATCCCGATGCAATCATCAAAGGGCTATCGGAAGAGCACGGCGTCATCGACCTGTCGAACTGCGCCGGCCCTCGTCCTGAGATCGGCGACAAGATCAGCATTATCCCGAACCATACCTGCGTCGTTTCCAATCTCTTCGACCAGATGGTGTTCCATCGCGATGGTGTGGTAACCCGCGTAGAAGAGGTAGCGGCTCGCGGTCTGGTCTGGTAGGGCGATCCGCCACTCGCGGGTCGCATCGAGGCCACGCTCGTCCTTCGACGGGCTCAGGATGAGGGTGGAGCGAGTTCCGAGCATAAGCTGGGCGAGATTGATTAGCCCTCCTGGTGAGGAGGCCCAAAGGGCCGTCTCGAACCACGAGGGCGGATGGGTTGCTTCCGGGCCTGCTCCCGTCAGGAGGCGGCCCGGTTCAGCAGGTCCATGTCGATTTCGGCCAGTTCCACCCGCCGCTCGAAGGCCTGGCCATTCTCGTCAAACAGGTGGCAATCGCCGAGGCGGATGCCGGTCTTGAGCGGGGCGTCCATGCGGATAGCCGCACTGCCCTCCAACGTCGCACAGAAATTCTCATCGATACCATCGGCCGTGGCATAGGCGACCGTTTGAGCGCCGAGCCGCTCCACGACCGTCGGCACGATTGTCAAGGTCAGATCGCCGTCCCCGAGCTGGACATGCTCCGGGCGGACGCCGAGTGTCAGCGGCTTGCCGGCAAAGCCGGGACGCGGCGTCACCGGCAGCAGGGCCTTCTGTCCCTTGTAGTCCACCTCCACACCCGCATCGCTGACGCCAGTGCAAGTGACAGGCAGGAAGTTCATCTTCGGATTGCCGATGAAGCGGGCAACGAAGGTATTGGCCGGCTTATGATAGAGTTCCAGCGGCGCGCCGACCTGCGATATCTCCCCGGCGTTCAAGACGACGATCCGGTCGGCCATGGTCATGGCCTCGACCTGATCATGCGTCACGTAGATCATGGTTGCCTGCAGCTGGCGGTGCAGCTTCGCGAGCTCGATGCGCATATCGGCACGCAGCGCCGCATCGAGGTTCGACAGCGGCTCGTCAAAAAGGAAGATCTTCGGCTCGCGCACGATGGCGCGGCCGATGGCGACACGCTGGCGCTGGCCGCCGGACAACTGGCCCGGCTTTTCCTGCAGGCGTTTATCGAGGTGCAGGATGCGGGCAGCATTCTCGACCTTGGCCTTGAGCTTGTCCTCCGCCATCTTCTCCACCCGCAGCGGGAAGGCGATGTTCTCGAACACCGACATGTGCGGATAGAGAGCATAGGACTGGAAGACCATGGCGATGCCGCGCTTGACGGGCGGCAGATCGTTGACGCGGGCACCATCGATCTTGATGTCGCCGCTGGTCACATCGTCGAGACCGGCGATCATGCGCAGCAAGGTCGACTTGCCGCAGCCGGAGGGGCCGACGAAAACGATGAATTCACCGTCATTGACGTCGAGCTCAACGCCCTTGATGACCTCGAAATGACCGTAAGATTTTTTGACCTGATTAAGGTGCAGCTTTCCCAAACTCTGTCTCCGCGCGGCGCCGCCAGGGGCGGGCAGGGCTCCAAAGGCCGCGCGCGATGCGCGCGGCCCGGTGACTTGCAGACTTATTTATACTGCTCGAGATCGGCCGCGGCCTTCTTCAGCGCATCCGCCGGCTGGGCCTGGCCGGTCACGACTGACTGGACCATGGCGATCATGGCGTTCTGGAAGCCCTTATAGTCCTTGAACAGCGGCTCCGGACCACCATAGGCGATGCCGTCGATAAACGGCTTCCAGGAAGGGTCCTTCTTGACGAACTCGTCAACCATCGGAGACGGGCGTAGCGGCGTGAGGCCGGCGCCGCCCTGGAGTTCGTATTCGCCCTGCGGGCCGGGAGAGGTGATGAATTTGGCAAATTCGATCGCCTTGTCCTCAACGCCAGACCCCTTGAAGACGGCAAGGCTGTCGGTGATGAGCAGCGTGCCCGGACCCTTGGCCGACGGGCCGAGCGGCAGCGGTGCCACACCCCAGTTGATCTTCGTTTCCTTGAGGCGGTAGGCAGCGCCGGAACCAGCCTGGAGCATGCCGACCTTGCCATCGAGGAAGATAGCGCGCATTTCGTTCTGCTCGTAGGCCGTCGGTCCTTCGACCGAATAAGGCGTGATGTCCTTGTAGGCCTGGAGAGCTGCCAGAACTTCGGGACTGTCGAGGGTGATCTTGTCGCCGTCGATCACCTTGCCATTGTTGGTGTAAACCCAATGCAGGAACTGGTGCATGGTGTTGTCGAAGGTTTTGGCCGAGAGGCCGTATCCGGGAATGCCGGTCTTTTCCTTGATCGCCTTGGCGTCGGCGATTTCCTCGGCCCATGTGGTCGGTGGCTTCTCGGGGTCAAGGCCGGCCTTCTTGAAGAGGTCCTTGTTCCAATAGAGCGCCTTGGTCGAGAAGGCGATCGGCGTGCCCCACTGCTGTCCATCGATGGTGACCGTATTCACGATCCCCGGATAATAGGCCTTCTTTTCGTCGTCCGTCATCGGGATCGGAACGATCAGATCGTTGTCGGCGAATTGCTTGAGCGTGCGGGAACCGACATAGGCCATGGCGACCGGCGTGCCGGCTGCAGCCAGTGTTGTCGCCTTATCCTGGCACAATTCCCAACCGACGAGCTCTGGCTTGACGGCCCAGCCCGGATTCTTGTCTTCCCACTGCTTGATATACTTCACATGGATCGGATCGATGCTGTCGCCGCAATAGATCCAGCTGATTTCCTTGTCGGCCGCCTGGGCGTTCACGGCGCCAAGCGCGGTGGAGCCGAGCAAAGCAAGGGCGAGAAGCCCTGTCTTGAAATGGAATGTCACGTTTAAGCTCCCGTTCTCTCTGGTGGTTGATTTGATTTTATTGCTTCACCGCGCCGGCGGTCAGACCGCTGACGAGATACCGTTGCAGGAAGAAGATCACGACCAGAGCCGGCGCGATGCCGACGAAACTTGCGGCCATGAGTTCATTCCAGACGACCTCCTGCCGGCCGAAATAGGCGAAGAGCCCTACCGGCAGCGGCATGTATTCCGTCTTCGAATTGAAGGTAAGAGCATAGATGAACTGCTGCGCGTAGGCCTCGATGAACGAGGAAATCGCAACGACGACAATGCCGGGCATGGCGATCGGCAAGATGACACGCCGCAGCGTATAGAGCTGGCTTGCGCCATCCACATAGGCGGCCTCATCCAGCTCGCGCGGAATGCGGCGGATATAGGTGTGCAGCAGCCAGATTCCCGTGGGAATGATGAAGGCCACACCCGGCACGATCATGGCGAAATAGGTGTTCAGCACACCGAAGGAACGCATGAGCCGGAACAGCGGGATGAGCAGCACGGCGCCGGAAAACATCTTGACCGCAAGGAACGCGCCCAGCAGCAGGCCGGATCCCTTGAATTCAAAACGGGCGAAGGCGTAGGCGGCCGGCACGACGAGGATCAGCACGATGATGGTGATCGATCCGGAAACCAGAAACGAGTTGAAGATATACCAGCCGAAGCCCGGCACGCTCGTCCACATCGTGCGATAGGCCGTAAAAGAGCCGTTCTCGGGGATGAAGCGGTAAGGCGACGAAAAGAGCTGGCTAAGCGGCTTTAGCGACACCAGGAACCCTTCGATGAAGGGCGCCAGCACGAAAGCCAGAAAGAGCAGGATTCCGGCATAGATGCCGATAAGCTCATACCACTTGTAGCGATGGATCATCGAAGGGTGGCTCATCGCTGCTTGGCTCCCGTGGAAAAGCGGCTGGTCAGGCGGAAATAGGCAAGGCAGAAGAGCGACAGGAAGATGCAGATCAGCACCGCACGCGCAGCGCCCTCGCCATATTTGTAGGAGCCAATTGCCGTTCGGTACGTGTCGATGATCATCGTCGTCGTCTCGCCGTTCGGACCGCCGCGGGTCAGGATCCAGATGATGTCGAAGGAATTGAAGGTCGAGATCAGCGAGAGCATCGACATGGTGACCAGAGACGGCACCAGCAGCGGTAGCGTGATGCGGCGGAAGCGATAGAAGCGGCCGGCGCCATCCGTCCAGGCCGCCTCATAGAGATCGTGCGGAATCGCTTGCATGGCCGCCAGCATGTAAAGAGTAACCATGGGCACACCGATCCAGACGTCAGTGACGATCGTCGCCCAGAAGGCCGTACTGCCATAGGCCAGGAACGCGACGGGGCTGTCAACGATGCCGAAGCGCTGCAGCAGGCCGGAAATCATGCCGAACTGGCCATTATACATCCAGCCCCACATGAAGATGCCGATCGCCATAGGCACGATCCAGGGCGGCATGGTCAGCACGCGGAAGAGCGCGCGGCCCGGAACGGCCGAGTTCAGGAGCGCGGCCCCTAAAGTGCCGATGATCATCTTGATCGACACGGAGAAGAAGGTCCAAATAAAGGTGCGGACGATGACGCCTGCGAAAGTGTCGTTGAAGATCTTCGCGTAGTTCTCGAACCCAACCCAATTCGTCACCTTCTTCAACGACGCATCGGTGAAGGATAGGATTATCGTGTCGACCAGCGGATAGGCGACGATGACGGTGACATAGAGGAGAGCCGGAAAAAGCAGGAGCCAGGCGAAGATGACCGTGCTGCGTTGAACACCCATCCCGCGCCCCTCCCTAGGCGGCTCTTGAATGAAGAGCTTCGTCGAACTCGTCCCAGATCGGTCGGAGATCAACGACAGCTCTCTTCATGCGCGCCTCGTCCATCGAGAGCGCCAGAATGCCTGCCTCCAGCGCATTCTGGGTCGACACAGGCAGGTGCAGGCCCGTCTTGACGTGCGTGATGATATCGGCGGCCATCTGCTCGTCGGCGCCATAATGCTGCGAAAGCGTGGTGGCCGCGTAAGTGTTTTCGATCACCTTCTTGCCGGTCAGCATCTCGTGGACATTGAAGTAACCGCGGATGAAATCACCTTCGGCCATGCCGCGCGAGCCCATGATGGCAAAACGGCGGAACTGGTCCGGCACGTTCAGATTAGTGTGGAAGTTCATGCCGACGCCATTGGCATATTCGACGATCGCCACCTGGTAATCGATGATATCGCCGTCGCTGTCGAAGACCTTGTCCGATCCCATCCAGCCGCTCGGCTTGCGATGGAAGAGCTCAAGATCGTTGATACCTTCCCGTGCCGGATCGTTTTCCGGAATGAAACTCTTGCGGCCGCCGAAGCTTGCGACCCGCTCCGGCCGCGCACCGACCACACCATTGTAGAGATCGAGGTCGTGGCAGCATTTTTCCAGCATGAAGCTGCCGGAATAATGTTCGTAGCGGCGCCAATCACGCATGAAAAAGGCGCCATGATAGGGCTCGATGTGCTCCGCCGCCTCGATCGAAACCACATGGCCGAGCTTTCCTTCGGCCTGGGCGGCCAGGAGATCGCGGTACATCGGCGAATAACGCAGCACCAGGCCCACGTTCAGGCGCTCATGGCCGAATTTCGCCATCAGGCGGGCGAGCTCGATACTGTCCTTGATCGTCGTGACGATCGGCTTTTCGCAGAAGATCTTGAGGCCGGCTTCGAGGCCGACGCGAATGTGATCGAGATGCATGTGGTTCGGAGAGCCGATCATCAGGAGATCGATCTTCTCGTTGGCAATCAGCTCCTGGGGCGTCGCATAGGCCTTCCCCGCCGATATGCCCCGTTCGGTCAAGCCGGGCAGGCCCGCCGGCGCCGGATCGACATAGCCGGCAATCTCGAAGCTTTCATCGATCGCCTTGAAGACATAGCCCAGGTAGCCCAGGCGGAATCCCAGCCCAATGATTCCAACGCGCATGCTTTTGAGTTCCCATTACGTAATTTATTTTCGTAAGCTTGGGACAAATTTTCGCATTCGTCAACGACGTTCGCGCATTTTACGAGAAACATGAAATTTATTTTCAGAAAATGACAAAACTTGCGCGACATTGACGCGCAAGCCACGCTCGCTTTGATTGCGATGGCGCTCAACGCTGCTGCTTAAATCGGCAAAGTGCCTGCGACTTATCTGTCCGGGCCGTTATACTGCCAATATTGGTAGTTCGGTTTTCTGGTGCTGCTGGAAATGACGCCATTCTGATCACAAACGTAACCGAGGCGCGGCAGGCCACGATAGAATGGTCCTTCGTGAAAATAATCCGCGTAGACAGTGGCAGTATGACATTGAAACTTCTCGTCATCAGCCATTTTGGGCGCAGTAACTCCGGGAAGGTCCTTGTAAGGATAGACGGGAGCGACATATGGCTTGGGGAGGAGCGGATTGTCGGCAAGGGCGACCGCCGGCATCAAGGCTGCAAAGAACAGGGCAGCAATGGCGATTTTCGATTTGACCCACATGAACTGCTACGCTCCTTTGCAGATGCGAGCGCAACGATCATACGCCGCATACAATAGATATAGTGGGGCCGCAGTCATGCGCCAACGGGTTCCCCGATCAAAATCCCCCGCAAGCGACGGTTTCCCTCCAGCCGCGGCCGGCCATTCACGCTACATTACACCAAAGAAAATGCTTTTATCTGCAAATACAACACAGACGTGCGGCAGCCGTTTGCGACAAGTAATAAGCATGTTATATAGTATGGAAATTGTCATCTCAGTTGCAATCGCCGCGATTTCTGTTTGCAGGAGTAACAGTCATTCTCGAACAGATTAATCGTGTTCCTCCCTTCCCTGATCATGGGACCGCTGACGATATCGCTCAGCAGGTTTCCATCTACGTCATCAATCTCGATCGCTCGCGTGATCGGTGGGAGCGGCTCTGCAAGCAGGCTGTCGAATTCGATCTGCATATTACCCGCATTCCCGCTGTCGATGGCCGCGTCATCCCTGACGCGGATCGCGTCGATTTCCACCCCCCTTCATTCATGTATCATAACGGCCGTAAGCTCTTGCCGGGAGAATACGGATGCTATCGCAGCCATCTCATCGCCCTCGAGCAATTTGTCGCCAGCGGCGACAGGATGGCGATCATCATCGAAGATGACGTCGAGCTCAACGAGAGGCTGATACCGCGCGCGATCGCGGCGATGGACGGCGCCAACGGCGCCCGTCTCGTCAAACTCGTCAACCATCGTCTCGTCGGCTTCAAGCCGATCCAAGAAACCAGTGAAAATGACGTTGTCGGCCGCTGCATGCATGGTCCGCAGGGCTCAGCTGCCTGTTACATCGTCAACCGCAAGGCTGCCAAAAAGCTGCTGACGACACTGAAGCCCATGCTTCTTCCCTATGACGTCGCCCTGGAGCGCGGTTGGTCCACCGGCGTCGAGACATTCACGACCTTTGAAAATCTTGTCGACTTCAGCCCCCATCGCGCCGATACCACGATCGGCAAGCGCGTGCATTACCGCGCCGTAAAGCGGCACCCCCTGTTGCGGCTGACGGCACATTGGTTCCGCACCTGCGATCAGGTGCGCCGCTGGAACTACGCCATCGCGATGAAACGGTAGCTGCGACGCCAAGCCGGACCGGAAAACCGCTGCGCACTTTTCCTGGAATTGCTCCAGGAGGCGCCGGTATCGTGACAGGGCACGCGTCTATAGCTGCGCGACGTTATCAAGGTTCGGTTGGTCGACAGTCAGATCCGTCTCGCGCTCGCGATAGACCAGATCGACCACTTCGCTGCTCGGCGTATAGCCGGAAACGAGATTTTGCAGCAGGGTTCTGGCCAGAGGAATGTCGTTTTCATCCAGCGCCGCCTCAAGTGCGGCAAGCCGCTTCGACAGCTCCGGCCATGGGAGAAAGTCTTCCTTGGCCTGCATGATGCGCGGATGACTGGTCGGCTGCGGGTTGTCGCCGATCAACAGCTCTTCATAGAGCTTCTCGCCTGGTCGCAGGCCGGTGATTTCGAGCTCGATATCGCCGTCAGGCTCGTCTTGATCCCGCACGGTCAGACCGGACAGTTCCACCATGCGGCGCGCGAGATCGGCAATGCGCACCGGTTCGCCCATGTCGAGCAGGAATACGTCGCCGCCGCCCGACATCGCGCCCGCCTGGATCACAAGCTGCGACGCCTCGGGAATTGTCATGAAATAACGGGTAATATCGGGATGCGTGAGCGTGATCGGCCCGCCGTCGCGGATCTGCTGACGAAAGAGGGGCACGACCGAACCGGAGGAGCCTAGCACGTTGCCGAAGCGCACCATGGCGAAATTGGTACTGTCGGTGCCGGGTTTGCGATCGGCGTCCATAGCCTGCAGCACCATTTCCGCCAGCCGCTTGCTCGCACCCATGATGTTGGTCGGGCGCACTGCCTTGTCGGTGCTGATGAGGACGAAATTTTCGACACCATGATCGCGCGCAGCCTCGGCCGCTATCTGCGTTCCCTGCACATTGTTACGGATGCCTTCGGCGGGATTGTATTCGACGAGCGGCACATGCTTGTAGGCGGCGGCATGATAGACGGTCTTCGGCCGCCAGGCCTGCATGATCTGCCTCATCCGCTGGCCATCCCGCACGGACGCCAGGAAGGGAATGATCCGTATATCGGCATAACCGGCGGAAGCGGCCGTCTTCTCCAGTTCGCCATGGATGGCATAAAGGGCGAACTCGCTCTGCTCGATCAGCAGCAGGGCGGACGGGCCGTTCTTCAGGATCTGGCGGCAGAGTTCGCTGCCGATCGAGCCGCCGGCGCCGGTGACCATGACGACCTTGCCGCGAATGTTCTTCTCGATCAGGCCGCGGTCGGGAGCGATCACGTTGCGGCCGAGCAGGTCTTCGATGTCAAGCTCACGCAGATCCGAAACCGCGACGCGGCCCTGCGCAAGCGCCGTCAGATCGGGCATGGTCCGCACGGTGACGCGGGCCTTGCGCATGTCTTCGAGGATTTCGTTGCGCCGCTGCCGCGTGGCGTTCGGCAGGGCGAGCAATACGCCCTTGATCTCGCCCGAGACAACGAGCGCCGGCAGATCGGCAGGATCGTAGATCGGCAGGCCGCCCATGATGCTGCCGTGCAGATTGCGATCGTCGTCGAGATAACCGACAACGTTCAGTTCGGCGCTGTTGGCAAGGGCGCCTGTAAGCTGGCGCCCGGAAGCACCCGCGCCGTAGACCAGCACCTTGCCAAGCTGATTGCGGTTGAGAAGGCGCTGATAGGCGTTACCGAGCCAGTAGCGCGTCCACATGCGCGACAGGCCGATCGCGATCAGCAATAGCAGCGGCTGCAAGATACCGACCGTGCGCGGCACGCCCGGCACGCTGATCGCGGTGAAAACCGTCATGAAGGCGAGCGCATAGATCGCCACCGCCTTGACGACCGTCACGAACGCCGAAAGACCGGCATAGCGGAAGATCGCACGATAAAGGCCGAGAACGATGAAGATCGGAATGGCGAGCAGAAGGGAGACGATGGCCGGCAGCCACTCGACGCCTTCGAGAATGACCCAATCGTCGAGGCGGAGACAGTAAGCAAACCAGACCGTCAGCACGCATAGGCTGGCATCGACCAGCAGCGCAAGCGCGCGCTTGGTAGAGCGCGGCAAAGCCAGAAACGGCAGAACGAGTTTATCCGCGGGCACCATCGGTCAGTTTTCCCTGGCGCCAGTCATCGGAGCAGCGCACCGCTTTTCTCGCATAGATTGTCTCACAAAGTATCATACAACGCGTAATGAGCAGATCGCGCTTCCATTAGCAAGATCCGATCATCTGCAGCGCCGATTTACATTTAGAACAGTCGGCGCGCAATTGCATCCTCAATGCTGAAAAAGCCGCCGAAACGAAAAGATGGAACGGCGGTCACTTGCCGAAATAGCTGCGGATAATCGGATGCCGAAACAGACCGATGAGAATGGCAAACGCCATGCCGAGACCGGCACCGAAGATCGCTCCGGCGATAAGACCGGCCACCATCATCACCTTGCGGCTCGGCCCATCGGCCTTCAGTGGCGCTTCCGCCTCGGAGATGACGCGGATATTGCTCTGCGACAGATCGTGAGCATCGCTCGCCTGTCCGGACCGTTTCAGAAGCGATTCATAAAGATCGCGCGCCGCGGTCGCCTTGCGCTGCAGCTCGTTCAGGCTGACGAGCTTGCCCGAGGTGTTGACCTGCGAGGCCTTCTGCACGGCAAGTTCCTTGGCGATATCCTGCTCGGCCTTCTGCGCCTGCTCGTAATCGGCGCGGGCCGATGTCATCTGCCGTTGCAGCTCCGCCCGGATTTCCGCGGCGAGGCTTTCCAGCGAGGACTTCGCGGCGAGCAGGCGCGGGTGGCGGGCGCCGAGCAGGCTTTGCAGGCTTCCGACATTGGCTGCCATCGTCGCATATTGCTGCCGCAGACTGCTCAATGCGGTCGACGTCACCCCCGACGAAGGATTGTTGGAGACGACTTCCTCGAAACTGAGCTTTCCGGCTGCATCGGCTCGGGCTTTCGCCTCGATCGTCTTCTGCTGGCTGGTGATAAGCAGGTCGTTCAGCGCGGTCAGGCGCTTGTCGGAAATCAGATTGCCCTCGACGGCCACCATATCGTTGTCGGCGCGGTAGGTCTCGACAGCCTTTTCGGCTGAGAGCACCTGCTGGCGCAAATCCTCAAGGCGGCTGTCCAACGCCGTATTGCTGCTCTTGAAGCTATTCGACGCCGCCTTGCTCTCTTCCTCCAGAAAGGAGGTGACGAGCTGATTGGCGATCCCAGCCGATTTCTGCGGATCGCCCGTCGTCACTTTCGCAGTCACGACATAGGTGCTGGATTCGCGGGCGATCTGAACGGCTTTCGCCAGGGCGGCCGTGGCCACATATTTTGCCGCCTCGCCGGTGGCGCCGCCATTGAATTTCGGGTCCTGATCGAGCCTCAATGCATCCACAACGCGCCCGAGCACCTTGCCCGAAGACAGGATCTGCGTCTGGCTTTCGATCATCGTGGTGATCAACTCAGGCGGCGTCGGCGCCTGCTGGGCGGAATCGGAGCCGCCGACCGGGCGGGGGTCGAAATAGAGGCTGGTCTCGGCGGTGAACTTCTGCGGAATAAGGGGAATGACAGCGCCGCCCAGTACCGCGCCGGCGCCTGCCAGGGCAAGAACCACAAGCTTCTTTGCCCAGATCGAAGCGATGGCCGATCGGAGATCGAGCAACGGCAACTTCACCGCCGGTACCGATGCCGTCGAAACAGCGGCAGACACCGGCGAAGCAGCAACCTGTTCGATGGTCGGGGTCGCCGCAGCAACAACCGGCTCGGCAATGGGGCCCGGTACCACCGGCTCCTCTGCATCGGATCGCTTCGGTGGGCTTTGCAGAACGCCGGCGTCCACGATAGGCGCTTTGGGCTCTTCGGAATGTGCTACGGGCTCGGCTGCGACAACGAAATCCCGAGGGCGCAAGACAGGACTGCGCGGGCGCACGCCATCGCGCCGTCCATCAGACGGCTCGGTGTCGCGCCAACCCGCAAGTCGGTCCGATCGCTGGCTTCGTTCCATTGAGCTCATTGCAGACTTTCAGTGCTTCGCAGGCGGATTCCACGCAGCAGACGCCTGAAGTTTAGAAAGGTTTGGCTAACGGAACATTAAGGACGCTTCCAGGAAATCGCGCCGCGGGCGTCAACGCAACCCATCCTTTCATCATTGCTCAACACCATACTTCCTATGAAGAGCCATAGCCGCACGGACGACAGGGACATGCCATGACCGCATCGATGAGGAAATCTCCGCGACGCCTGCTAGCGGCGGCCATCATGCTTGCTTTCACGACGGACGCTGGAGGTGCATTTGCCGCCGCGCAACTGTGTTATCGCGGCGTCAATCTCTCCGGAGCGGAATATGGCGAACGCGGTGGGGTCATCAATGTCAATTACACCTATCCGTCCGAACAGACCGTGCGCTACTTTGCCGAAAAGGGCATGAACACGATCCGCCTGCCCTTTCGCTGGGAACGGCTACAGCCGGTGCTCGGGGCCTCGTTTGACGGGAACGAGCTGAAGCGCCTGAAGGATGCCGTCGACCTCATCCAGAAGCACGGAATGGCAGTCGTTCTCGACCCGCATAATTATGCCTATTACGACAAGACGCAGCTCAAGCAGCCTCCCGCGACGGATCTTGCATTCGGCGATTTCTGGGCGCGGCTTGCAGTCGAATTCGCCAATCGGAAGGGCGTCGCTTTCGGCCTGATGAACGAACCGCACGACCTTAAGGCGCCCGATTGGCTCGAACTTGCCAATACCGCGATCCGCAGCATCCGTACCGTCGGCGCACGCAATCTCATTCTCGTGCCAGGCACGAACTGGACGGGCGCACACAGCTGGTCGGCCGATGTGCTTGGTGGTGGCGCAAATGGAACGGTCATGCTCGGCGTCAAGGATCCGCTCGATTTCTACGCCTTTGAATTTCACCAATATCTGGATTCCGACAGTTCCGGCACGCACCCGGTCTGCGATGGCACCGACAGTGCCGTGAAGGGCATGAACGACGTCACCGACTGGCTGCGCAAGAACGGCAAACGCGGATTTCTGGGCGAATTCGGCGTCGCCGCCAATAATGGTTGCCTCGATGGCCTGAAGCAGATCCTCGACGTGATGGACGCCAACAGCGACGTCTGGCTCGGCTGGACCTATTGGGCTGCCGGTGACTGGTGGCCGCCAGAGGAACCACTCAACGTCCAGCCGCGCAATGGTCGCGACAAGCCGCAGATGAAGGTTCTTGCCGAGGGGCTCAATCGAAAAGTATCGCTGGCGACCTCATGCGCGCTGGTCAGGCCGGCGAAATGACCGCTGACGGGCAACCCGGCCCTTTGTCGCGAATCATCGGGCTGATATGTTGCCGCGGCCAGTGAAGACGCCACGACCTCGGATATCTCATGCAACGTTCAGGCGAAAAGCAGCCGATCAATTTCGTCATTCTCACGATTTCGCTGCTGGCGGTCTGCTATAACTGCATCCTGGCCTTCATCAATCACAATATCACGCCGTTGACGCCGAGCGCGGTCGTCTTGTCCGAAATATTGCTGCAGGTCGCCGCTTTCACCTATCTGCTGACGAAGGGCATATATGAGGAGGACATAGCGCCGCTCCTTTACCTGCTGCTGACGATCGTGCTGACGATCTTCGTCATCGCCATCAACAAGCAGGCCTATATCGATCATCTCCGCAATGTGATGATCATCTTCGCCTTTTCGATCATGGGGCGGCTGGCCAACGAGCGCACCGTCAAGCTCGCATTCAAGATTTCATGCTTCATCGTGCTTGCCGTGCTTGTCCTGGAAATCGTTTCGGTCAAGGAATATGTCGCGCTGTTCCATCCGGCCGAATATTTCCAGAATACGCGCGGCGTGCCGCCGGCGACCTATAGCGATATCGGCCTGTTTCGCGGCGCGCTCGGCTTCGAGGGCCGGTTCTCCTTCGGCCTGATCGACCACCGATCGTCCTCCATCTTCCTGGAGCAGGTCTCGCTTGCCAATTTCTGCGGCGTGATGGTGCTGTATCTGATCAGCTTTTCCAATCGCCTGGGATTATTCGACCGTCTGCTATTCTTCTCGACGGTCGTGCTGATCCTGCTGACGAATGACACGCGCACGATGCTGATATTCAGCCTCGTCTGCGTTGCCGGCTATTTCATCTATCCATGGCTCCCGAAGACACTCGACCTGCTGACGATGCCCGGGATCATCGTCGTCGGCTTCGTCATTCACGCGCTCGAGCCGAGCGTGACGGGCGATAATTTCGTCGGACGCATCAATGGCACGGTGAAAGCGTTCCTCGGCATGGACCTGAAGAGCACGATCGGGCTGCAGCTCGATCAGGTCGGCATCTTCTTCGACAGCGGATATGTCTACATCATCTATGGCGCCACCATCTTCGGCCTGATCCTGTTCTGGCTCTACGCCTCGCTCTATCCGGGCGGTGAAACGGTCAACCAGCGACGCCTTGGCCATGCGCTTTCCCTTTTCCTCTTCCTCAATCTGATGATCGGCTCGACGGCGATCTTCTCCATGAAGACGGCCGGGCTCGTCTGGCTTCTTGTGGGATTCCTGAAATTCAACGAGGGAAGTCTGGCGAAACGGCCACAAGAGCTTTCGCTGGCAACCAGCGGCTGAGGCGGGGATACGCCGTTCGAAGACGCAACGGGAACGGCTTTTTGCCCGTCTTCCTGCCTAAATATCCGTCGAAACATGGCTGGGGGGAGGTATTTCCCAGACCTCCGATTTCATCTAAGCAGGCGGACATCCTCGGGATAGAAGAGAAGAGACATGACGAGCTATGTATTGACAGTTGCGTGCAAATCGACGCGCGGGATCGTTGCGGCGATCTCGAACTATCTGGCCGGGCAGGGCTGCAACATCGTTGACTCCAGCCAGTTCGACGATCTCGACACCGGCATGTTCTTCATGCGCGTCTCCTTCATCTCGGAAGAAGGTGTCGGTGAGACGGCGCTGGCCGAAGGCTTCAAGCCGATCGCCGAGAAGTTCGCCATGGACGTCGAGATCCACGATGCCAAGAAGCGCATGAAGGTGCTGCTGATGGTGTCGCGCTTCGGCCATTGCCTCAACGACCTGCTCTACCGCTGGAAGATCGGTGCCCTGCCGATCGACATCGTCGGCGTCATCTCCAACCATTTCGATTATCAGAAGGTGGTGGTCAATCATGACATCCCCTTCCACCATATTCCGGTGACCAAGGCCAACAAGCCGGAGGCGGAAGCCCGGATCATGGACGTGGTCGAGCAGACCGGAACCGAACTGATCGTGCTGGCGCGCTACATGCAGATCCTGTCGGATTCCATGTGCCAGAAGATGTCGGGCCGGATCATCAACATCCACCATTCCTTCCTGCCGTCGTTCAAGGGGGCGAACCCCTACAAGCAGGCCTATGAGCGCGGGGTGAAGCTGATCGGGGCGACGGCGCATTATGTGACGGCCGATCTCGACGAGGGTCCGATCATCGAGCAGGATACGGCGCGCATCACCCATGCGCAGTCGGCCGAGGACTATGTCTCGATCGGCCGCGATGTGGAGAGCCAGGTTCTCGCCCGTGCCATCCATGCCCATATCCACTATCGCACCTTCCTCAACGGCAACCGCACCGTCGTCTTCCCGGCAAGCCCGGGATCCTATGCCTCCGAGCGCATGGGGTGAGGCACCGAGGCTCGATTTGGGCCACCTTTCTTTCCTTTTCGCTCCGGCGCGCGATTTGATATCACCGCTATCGAATCGCCCGGAGACTAAGGAGAGGACATGTCATTCTACCGCAATGGAACGCTGCTGCTCGCGGCGTTCCTTTTGAGCGCGCCAGCGTCGCATGCAGCAACAACGCAAGATGACCCTTCCAAGATCGATCTCGCCAAGGTGATCGAATGCACGACATACGACGTGCCGAGCTACAATAATTTCGCTCTATGGCTGACCGGGCCAGAAAGCGCCAAAGCCATGAAGCAGTTCGGCATGAGCGAGCTGCCGTCGGACAATCCCTTTCTGCGCGAATTCCAGCTTTCGTTGCCTGCGACCGTCTTCGGACGGCGGACGAACAGGGTCGTCTTTACCTCCACAGGCCCCCTCGCCGTGCTCGATGAGGCAGATCCTCATTCGCTGGCCAAACAGCTTGGCGTGACAGCATCGGTCGACCAGCCGAACAAGTTTCTTGGTGAGAAGGTCATCCTGTCACACAAGGATCAGCAGGCAAATTCGGACACCGTGTTGGAAACGCGCATCTCGCTCAACGTCTCCACAGTCGATACCCATCCCGGTAAGACGCTGGCCGGTTGCAGCTATTCCATCGAGGTCGAATAGGCCCTTGCGGCTAGCCGGCTGCATTCCGTGGGCTATCTTCTTCCCCATTGCTCGACAGCCCTATCTGCTTTGGGTAATTTTCTTTAACATGGAATGGTTTAGTGTCGATGCAAATGAACCATCCGGGGGGATGCCATGGCCGACGCCACGCTCGTGAACCGTATGCAACTGCCGAGACCGGACGTGACGCCGGACGAGGCGGCCGAAATCCTGCAGATGCATTACGGCCTGAGCGGGACGCTGACCGAGCTCGGCAGTCAGCAGGACCGCAACTACCGCATCGATGCCGGCGATAATGCCTATGTGCTGAAGATCTGCCGGGTGGAATACGAGCTGGTCGAGCTCGAGGCGCAGAATGCCGCGATCCGTCACCTGCACGCCAAGCCGGACGCGCCGCGCGTGCCTGAAGTCGTGTCCTCTCTCAATGGTCGCGATATTCTCACCGTTACCCTTCGCGAACAGGATTATCTCGTTCGGCTGCTCGGCTTTCTTCCGGGCCAGACGCTGACGCGGCGCAGGCATCTGCCGCCCGCCGCAGCCGCAGGCTTAGGCGCACTTTCGGCCCGGCTTGCCCGAGATCTTGCCGATTTCGACCATCCCGGCCTTCATCGAAACCTGCAATGGGACCTGCGGCGCGCCGGGCCAGTCGCCGTGCAGTTGCTGTCGGCGATCACGGACCACGAGGCGCGCGACCGCATCGCCAAGGCAATGGTGGCGGCCGTCAAGCGCATCCAGCCGCTGGCAAGCGAATTGCGCGTGCAGCCCGTGCATCACGATGTCACCGACGACAACGTCGTCAGCCATCCGGATGCTCATGGACAGCTCGTCCCCGACGGCGTCATCGATTTCGGTGATATCATTCAGGGCTGGCTGGTCGGCGATCTCGCCGTCACCTGCGCATCATTACTGCACCATGCGGACGGCAACCCCTTCTACATCCTTCCCGCCATCAAGGGCTATCATGCGGTCTATCCGCTGACAGAGGCAGAGGGCAAGGCGCTTTGGCCGCTGATCGTCGCGCGCGCCGTCATCCTTGCCGCCAGCAGCGAGCAACAGCTCGCCATCGACCCCGACAATGAGTATGTGCGCGGCAATCTCGATTTCGAACGCGAGATTTTCGATGTCGCGACCGGCGCACAGCCGGACGTGATGGAAGCCGCGATCCTCAAGGCGATCGGCTTCGATGTCGCGCCAATCGCGACTGACGGCTGGGCGCTGCTGCTGCCCGACATCGATCCCTCGCAGATTGCCGCTATCGATCTCTCCGTCACCGGCCCCGACTTTATCGACGGCAACTGGCAGAAGCCGGATATGGACTGGCGGCTGCTTGCCCAAGCGGCAATCGCCTCCGGAACTGCGGCGACGCGCTACGGTGAATTCCGCCTGTCTCTCGCCGCGCCGCTTAACATGATACAGCCGCAGAATTTCGCCCTGCATTGCGATATCTGCCTACCGGCTGGGGCGACGGTTGCGGCTCCCTTTACCGGCCTTCTGCAACGGCAAGGCCAGCATTTCGTGCTGGTCGGCGACGAAGTGAGCCTGCATCTCGATGGCATCGAGAGTGCTCTTGAGGACGGAGCGGCCATCGAGCAAGGAGCTACGATCGGAACGATCGGCAGCGAAGGCTCGGCGATCGGCGGATTGCGCATCCAGCTTTGCCGCGTGCCCGGCCTTGTGCCACCGCTCTTCGCGACGGCGGATCAGGCGGAGGGCTGGTCAGCCATATCGCCGTCGCCTGTTGCTCTCTTGAACCCGGCCTGCGAAGCGCCGCGGCCGGATCCATCCACGCTGCTGTCATTGCGCAACGCCCGCTTCGCCAAGCCGCAGAAGCACTATTACGAGTTCCCGCCGCAAATCGAGCGCGGCTGGCGCGAATTCCTGTTCGACACGCAGGGACGCTGCTACCTCGACATGGTCAACAACGTGACGACGCTCGGACATGCCCATCCGCGCCTGGCGGCAGCGATTGCCCAGCAATGGTCTCGCCTCAATACCAACTCCCGCTTCCACTATGCCGCTGTCGCGGAATTCTCCGAGCGGCTGGCGGCGCTGGCGCCTGATGGACTCGACAGCGTCTTCCTCGTCAATAGCGGCTCGGAAGCCAATGATCTAGCGATCCGCCTTGCCTGGGCGCACACGGGCAAGAGGAACATGCTTTGCCTGCTGGAGGCCTATCACGGGTGGACCGTTGCGAGCGACGCCGTCTCCACCTCGATTGCCGACAATCCGCAAGCGCTGACGACGCGGCCGGAGTGGGTGCATCCCGTCCTGTCTCCCAATACCTATCGCGGCCCGTTCCGCGGCCCAGATTCGGGGATCGACTATCTCAACGATGTCACGGCCAAGTTGCAGGCCATCGATGAGAAGGGAGAGGGGCTTGCCGGCTTCATCGCCGAGCCGGTCTATGGCAATGCCGGCGGTATCGCGCTGCCGCATGGCTATCTTGCCGGCGTCTACGATGCAGTACGGCAGCGTGGCGGCCTTTGCATAGCCGACGAAGTGCAGGTGGGCTACGGCCGGCTCGGCGAACACTTCTGGGGCTTCGAAACCCAGGGCGTCGTGCCCGATATCATCACAATCGCCAAAGGCATGGGCAACGGCCATCCGCTCGGCGCCGTCATCACCCGACGCGAGATCGCCGAATCGCTGGAAAAAGAAGGCTATTTCTTCTCTTCCGCCGGCGGCAGCCCGGTCAGCTGCGTCGTCGGCCTCACCGTTCTCGATATCCTTAGGGATGAGAATCAACAGGAAAATGCCCGCGTCATCGGCGACCGGCTGAAGGCCGGGCTGATCGCTCTCATGGATCGCTTCCCACTGATCGGCGCCGTGCATGGCACGGGGCTTTATCTCGGCGTCGAATTCGTGCGCGACCGCGAAAGCCTGACGCCGGCCACCGAGGAGACAGCTGCGATCTGCGAGCGCCTGCTCGATCTCGGAGTCCTCATGCAGCCGACTGGCGATCACCTAAACGTGTTGAAGATCAAGCCGCCGCTATGCCTCGCACCGGAGAGCGCCGATTTCTTCGTGACGGCCCTGGAAAAGGTGCTGGAAGATGGATTTTGACGATCCCGGCGCGCCATTAACCATTTAGGTGTTTTAGCGGCAGGTGAATTTTAATGCGCCGGGGCATTGTCGAATCTCGCGGCAGCTCCTATCTCTGTCCCGGTGATCGGCGAGCCTTACCGGGCACGGGTGGCAATGCGAAGGCAATTAAGACAACCTTCCCTGCAACCTCCGCGGCTCGGAATTTTATTTTACCAATCGTCGATATTTTGACATCTTTCGGAATATGTTTCTGAAGATGCAGCTGCTATTATCTACTAATATAGTGGATAATAGTGTATCCGCCGGGTCTCTGCTACTGGGGCCCTAACAAGTACAACGCCAATTGAGGAAGTGACATGCTGAATAGAAAAGTCATTGCTTCGTTCCTTGGGCGGCCCGTGCTTGGCAATGACCGTTCGGGCGCGCTCTCCCGCCCGTGCTGTCGAATGTGACGTTCGTCCTCCTTCCCGGAATAAGACAGTCAATTCGCCATGTCTGCGCCGTGCGTGCGCAGAGGGAGTCTATTTATGAAGAAGCAAGTCATCGAATACGCCGGCGTTCCCGTCGGCATCGTCGTTCCTGATCAGGATCGGCTCAAGTTCATCGCCGTAAAATATCATGTCCATGATCTGGACGAGCAGCATTTCAGAAATGCGGACGAAGTGAAGCTTGCGATCCGCGATCTCCTTTCCCGCCAGCAGGCCAAGCCGATCCATGTTTGATGGGTCGGACCACCTGCGCTTTTACTCACTCCCATCCCCAGCCCTCACCCTTTGATAGAATCAGGGTGGGGGCTTTTTATTTGAGGCCATCGCGTCGCTTCCTCCGAAGGAAGCTTCCACCGGCTCCTTATGAAACGCCGAAGCTCCAAAGCCTTCAGTTCCGGACCGCTTGGGTTGAACAAACCCATCTTGTGTTTTCCCGCTCTTTACGATCCTATCGCCATGACGGCCTCGCGTTGTAAGCGGCGAAGGATTTTTTATTGGCTGACCTCCTCAATCTCCTGACCGATATCGAAGGCGTCGCTGTCGGTCACTCGACCGATCTTGCGCTCGGCTCGGGTGTCACCGCCATCGTCTTCGATGAGCCGGCTATCGCCTCCTGTACCGTTCTCGGCGGCGCGCCGGGCGGACGAGATACCGCGTTGCTGGACCCTGCAATGACGGTCGGCACAGTGGATGCTCTCGTGCTCTCGGGCGGATCGGCCTTCGGGCTCGATGCCGCAGGCGGCGTGCAGGCAGGCTTGCGGGAGATCGGCCGCGGTCTGCAGGTCGGCGATGCGCTGGTGCCGATCGTGCCGCAGGCGATCCTGTTCGATCTCATCAATGGCGGCAACAAGGATTGGGGACTGCACTCCCCCTATCGCGATATGGGATATGCCGCTTTCAAGGACGCAAATAAGGGCTCGTTTGCGCTTGGAAGCGTCGGCGCCGGTACGGGCGCCACCACGGCAACGGTCAAAGGCGGCCTCGGCTCGGCAAGCGCCATCAGCAGCAGGGGATACAGGATCGCCGCGACCGTCGCCGTCAATGCGCTCGGTTCCGCCACCATCGGCGACGGCCCGCATTTCTGGGCGGCTCCCTTCGAGCAAAATGGCGAATTCGGCGGCCTCGGCATGCCGCAGGTGGCCGATTCGCGCTTGCGGCTGAAGGGCACGAACATCACCGCCACGACCATCGGTGCCGTCGTCACCGACGCCCAGTTGACCAAGGCGGAGGCGCATCGCCTCTCCATCTCAGCTCATGACGGCTTCGCCCGGGCACTCCTGCCGACGCATCTGCCGCTCGACGGCGATACCGTGTTTGCCGCCTCTACCGGCAAGCATTCCCGCGACGATATGCCTGGTTTCATGGAGCTCTGCCACCTTGCCACTATCGTCATGGCGCGCGCCATCGCCCGCGGCGTCTATGAGGCGACAGCACTACCGGTCGAGGATGGGCAAGCGGCGTGGCGGGACCGCTTCGCCAAGCCCGCCGTCTAGCCGGAGGTTTGGCGCATGCAGATCCGCGCGCTGATCTATTTCGACGAGCTTGTGCGCACCAATTCGATGCGCCAGGCGGCCGAAAACCTGAACGTGGCGCCGACGGCCATCAGCCGCCAAATCGAGAACCTCGAATATCACTTCGGCACGCAGCTGGTCGAGCGCAGCGCCCGCGGCATCAAATTGACGGCTGCCGGCGAATTGCTGGCGGAGCGCGCCGGCCGGACGCTGCGTGAGCTCGACCACGTTCACCAGCTGATCGAAGATCTGAAAGGCCTGCAGCGCGGAACCGTCAGCATCTATGCCAACGGCGCGTCGGTCGCCAATATCCTTGCTCCGGCGCTGGCCGAGTTCAGCCTGCGCTATCCGCGTCTGCGTTTCGAAGTGACGATCACCAGCGCGCGCGGCGCCATCGCAGCCGTCAGCAATGCCGAGGCCGACATCGCAGTGACGCTGTTTGCCCCGCCGCTTTCCGGCACAAAGGTACGCCTGCGTTCCGAGCTGATCTATGACGTGATCGCTGCCGCCTCTCACCCGCTTGCGAGCGTCAGCGAGATCACGCTTGCGGAAATCTCGGCACAGGCGCTTGCCGTCCCCGATCGCTCGTTTGGCGCAAGGCAGGCCTTCGACGCGCTGTTCGAACGTGAGGGGCTGAGGCTCGATCCAGTCTTTGAGACCGGCTCGCTGGAAATGCAGAAGGAGCTGGTGCTGCGCGGCGCGGCAATCACCATGCTGCCGGCACTCACCGTTCAAAGGGAGATCGAGGCGGGGCAGCTCGTCGCACGGCCCGTTGCGGGCGGCATGGGAGTGCGGACGCCAGTCGATCTCTGTGTCGCGCCCGATCGCCAGCTCTCCTTTGCGGCCGGCAAGCTGCTCGATTTCATCGAGCGCTTCATGCGTCAGCAACTTTCCGCCAAGGGGAGGCAGGATTGAATCCAACATTGTAGAAGACAAACCAGTGTAGCGATTTCAGCTACACCGAGCACACATTTTCGGAATTGTGTGTGCGCCTATGAGATGACACTATCCTGAAAAAGACCGCATGCCGGAAGGGAAGCCGGACAAGCGGGCAAAAGCAAGGGAACCGACATGACTAAGTTTTCACGCCCAAGCCTGGGCGACGTCGCGCGCCGGCTTGCCTATGGCGCCGCAGTTTCCGCCGGCCTGCTGATGATGGGCCTGACACAGGCTGAGGCCGCGAAGACGACACTCAATCTCGGCATGAGCGTCGAGCCGACAGGTCTCGACCCGACGATCGCCGCGCCCGTCGCGATCGGCCAGGTCACCTGGCAGAACATTTTCGAGGGCCTGGTTGCCATCGACCAAAACGGCAAGATCGTGCCGCAGCTTGCCAAGAGCTGGGAAATCTCGCCTGACGGCCTGACCTATACGTTCAAGCTGCAGACCGGCGTGAAATTCCACGACGGCGAAGCCTTCGATTCAGCTGCCGCCAAGTTCACGCTCGATCGCGCTCGCGGCGCCGATTCCGTCAATCCGCAGAAGCGCTTCTTCTCAACCATCGCCTCGATCGACACGCCGGATGCGGAAACGCTTGTGCTGCATCTGTCCTCGCCAACCGGCAGCCTGCTCTATTGGCTTGGCTGGCCGAGTTCCGTCATGGTTGGACCGAAATCCTCGGCCAACGACAAGACGACACCCATCGGCACCGGTCCGTTCAAATTCTCCTCCTGGACGAAGGGCGACCACGTCGACCTCGTCAAGAACCCGGACTACTGGAACAAATCGGCCGACGTGAAGCTCGAGAAGGTAACCTTCCGCTTCATTTCCGATCCACAGGCCGAGGCCGCCGCGCTGAAGGCCGGCGATCTCGATGCCTTTCCGGAATTCGCCGCGCCAGAGCTCATGAGTTCCTTCGAGGGCGATCCCAGGCTGACGACCAAGATCGGCAATACCGAGCTGAAGGTCGTGGCCGGCATGAACAACACGCGCAAGCCTTTCGACGACAAGCGCGTGCGCCAGGCCCTGATGATGGCGCTCGACCGCAAGACGATCATCGAGGGCGCATGGTCGGGTTTCGGCACGGCGATCGGCAGCCACTACACGCCGAACGATCCCGGCTACAAGGATCTGACCGGTACGCTGCCCTATGACGCCGCCAAGGCCAAGGCGCTGCTTGCCGAAGCCGGCTATCCGAATGGTTTCACCTTCACCATCAAGACGCCGCAGATGGCTTATGCACCGCGCAGCGCCCAGGTGATGCAGGCCATGTTTGCCGATATCGGCGTGACGATGAACATCGAGCCGACGGAATTCCCGGCGAAATGGGTGCAGGACGTTTTCACCGGCCGCAATTACGACATGACCATCGTCGCCCATGCCGAGCCGCTGGATATCGATATCTATTCGCGCGACCCCTATTACTTCAACTACAAGAACCCGGCCTTTAACGAGTTGATGAAGAAGATTCAGCTCACCGCCGATCCCGCCGAGCAGAACAAGCTCTATGGCGAGGCGCAAAGCATTCTTGCCGAAGATGTGCCCGCCCTCTTCCTCTTCGTCATGCCGAAGCTGGGAGTGTGGGACAAGAAGCTGAAGGGTCTTTGGGAGAACGAACCGATCCCGTCCAACGTGCTGACCAACGTTTCCTGGGAAGACTGAGTTCTTTTGCCTGCAGGCGCGGATGGGCGGATCGCTTCGCCCGCCGTAAACCATTTCGATGCCCACCATTTCGATGCCGGGCAAGATCGGCCATGGACTTGCTATGATCGTACTGCTCACCCGCCGGATTTTCGGACTTGTGCTGACGCTGATCGCGGTCTCGCTGCTGCTCTTTGCCGTCATGGCGCTGCTGCCGGGCGACCCGGCCGCCATTACGCTCGGCACCTCGGCGACGCCGGAAACGCTGGCCGCGCTCCGGCATGATATGGGGCTCGATCAACCGCTGATCGTGCGCTACGGGCATTGGCTCGCCGGCGCGCTGGCGGGTGATCTTGGCACGTCCTATACCTATGGTGTTCCGGTCGCAGGTCTCATTGCCGAGCGGCTTGCCGTCACCCTGCCGCTTGCGCTGCTTGCCATACTGTTGTCGGTTCTTGTCGCCGTACCGCTCGGCGTTGCGGCAGCGGCACGGCGCGGCGGCGTCTTCGATATCATCGCCACACTGTTTTCGCAGATGGGCATTGCCGTGCCGGGCTTCTGGGTCGGCCTCCTGCTGGTGCTTGTGTTTGCCACATCGCTCGGCTGGATGCCGGCCGGCGGTTTTCCCGGTTGGGAGAGTGGATTCTGGCCTGCCGCAAAGTCGCTGGTGCTCCCGGCCGCTGCCCTTGCGCTGCCCCAAGCGGCGGTGCTGACACGAGTGACGCGCTCGGCCGTGCTCGACACGCTGCATGAGGATTTTGCCCGCACGGCGATCGCCAAGGGCCTGTCGCGCAGCCGCGTGCTCTGGGGCCATGTGGTGCCGAATGCGCTGGTACCCGTGCTGACCATTCTCGGGCTGCAATTCACCTTTCTCGTCGCCGGCGCCGTGCTGATCGAAAATGTCTTCACCTTGCCCGGCCTTGGCCGCCTCGCCTATCAGGCGCTCAGCCAGCGCGACGTCATCGTGCTTCAGGATGTCGTGCTGTTCTTCGCCGCCCTCGTCATCGTCGTGAATTTTCTGGTCGATCTCTCCTATCTCGTCATCGATCCGCGATTGCGAGCAGGAGGTGCGCGATGACTGCAGTCGAGACCAAAATTGCCGCGCCGTCTTCTCGCCGTCGTTTTCGGGCGCTGCGGCGGATGAATCTTATCGTCGGTGCCATCATCATCCTTGCACTCTTCTGCGTCGCTCTCGTCTCGCAGTTCTGGACGCCAGTGCCGCCGGCGAAGATGCAAATCCTCCACAAGCTGCAGCCGCCCTTCGGCTTCGGGCTCCTCGGCACCGACCAGATCGGCCGCGACGTCCTGTCGATGCTGATGGCGGGCTGCTGGAATTCGCTTTCCATTTCCGTATCATCGGTCGCGATCGGCGGGACGATCGGAACGATCATCGGTGTTTCCGCCGCCGCCCAACGAGGGTTATTCGAGGCGCTGGTCATGCGGGCCTGCGACGTGATCTTCGCCCTGCCGCCAATCCTTTCGGCCATGATCCTCGGCGCATTTCTTGGTACCGGGCGCTCAACGGCAATTATCGCCATTGCCGTCTTCATGGTGCCGGTCTTTGCCCGTGTCGCGCTCGGTGCGGCCTTGCAGGCGTGGAGCCGGGACTATGTGCTGGCGGCGCGCGCCATCGGCAATACGCAGCTTTCCATCACGCGCCGCCATGTCCTGCCAAACATCATGGGCAGCATCATCGTCCAGGCGACGATCCAGCTCGGCCTTGCGATCCTCACGGAAGCCGGGCTCGCCTTCCTGGGTCTCAGCGTGCCGCCGCCGGCACCGACCTGGGGGCGGATGCTGGCCGATGCGCAGACCTATTTCCACGTTGCGCCGTGGCTCGCCCTGCTGCCGGGGCTTGCAATCGCGCTCTCCGTGCTCGGCTTCAACCTGCTCGGCGACGGGCTGCGCGATCTCCTCGACCCCCGTGAGGCGACGCGCTGATTGCGACATAAAGAGTATAGATCATGACCGAACCTACCGATCTTTCCATCCGAGACCTCAGGCGCCAATTTGCCGACAAGAGCCTGTCCCCCAGCGAATACTGGCTGGCGCTCGAGACGCATATCGAGGCATGGGAGCCGACTATCGCTGCTCTCTATGCCTATGATCCCGAGGATGCCCGCAAACAGGCCGCGGCCTCCACGGAACGCTGGGCCAAGGGTGCGCCGCTTGGGACCCTGGACGGAATTCCGGTGACATTGAAGGAGCTGATCGCCACCAAGGGCCAGCCGGTGCCGCTCGGCACGGCGGCCGTCGAGCTCATTCCCGCTGCTGAAGACGCGCCGATCGCCGCCCGCATGCGCGAGGACGGCGCGGTGATTTTCGCGAAAACCACCTGCCCGGACTACGGCATGCTCTCCTCTGGCCTTTCTAGTTTTCACAAACTCAGCCGCAATCCGTGGGACCCCAGCCAAAATCCGGGCGGCTCCAGCGCCGGTGCGTCCGCCGCCGCCGCTGCCGGTTATGGACCGCTGCATATCGGCACCGATATCGGCGGCTCGATACGCCTGCCAGCTGGCTGGACCGGCATTTTTGGCTTCAAGCCGAGCAATGGCCGTATTCCGATCGATCCCTATTATCTCGGGCGATGCGCCGGACCGATGACCCGCACGGTCGAGGATGCCGCCTTTTCCATGGCGACGCTCTCGCGACCCGACTGGCGCGACGGCACCAGCCTACAGCCGAACGGGATCGACTGGACGGATCTCGATATCGACGTCCGAGGCATGAAGATCGGCCTGATGCTGGATGCCGGCTGCGGCCTGCCTGTCGAGGACGAGATACGCGATGCCGTCGCTGCTGCCGCCAAACGCTTCGAGGAAGCAGGCGCCATCATCGTCGATGTCGCGCCGGTGCTGACGAGGCAGATGCTGGATGGGCTCGACACCTTCTGGCGCGCCCGCTTCTGGGGCGACATGACGGCACTGAGCGAGGAGCGCCGCAACAGCATCCTGCCCTATATCTATAGCTGGGCGAAGGGCGGCGCAGAGATCAGCGGCGTCGATGCCGTTCGCGGCTTCAACCAGACCTACGAGATGCGCAAGAGCTGCGCCAAGCTCTTCGCGGAGGTGGATGCCGTGCTTTCGCCGACCAATCCGATCGTCTCCTATCCCGCCGAATGGGCTTCACCTACCAACGACCCGGCGCGACCTTTCGAGCACATCGCCTTCACCGTTCCGTGGAACATGTCGGAGCAGCCGGCCGCCTCGATCAATTGCGGCTTTTCCCGCTCCGGCATGCCGATCGGCATGCAGATCGTCGGCCCGCGCTTCGACGACATGCTGGTGCTTCGTCTCTCGAAGGTCTTCGAGGACTGGAGCGGCGGCGTGACGAACTGGCCGAAGCGGCCGGCGTGAACAGAACTTGAAGACAGCCAGCTAGTCCAGCGACAGCGGCACGGACAGACCGACCTTCACCCGATCCATCGTGACGAGCGACTTGAATTTCGTGACATTCGGATTGTCATAAAAAAGGCGCCGGGCGACGTCCTCATAGGCAGACATGCTGGTGACGACGACGATCAACACGAAGTCTGCCTCGCCGGTGACACCGTAGCATTGCTGGACTTCGGGCGCTTCGAGGAAGCTGCGCTTGATCGCATTGATGAGGTCGTAGCGTTCGTTTGCGATATGCACCTCGACGACGATGGTAATCGGCAAGCCCACGGCCGCCGGATCGACGACGGCGATATTGGCCTGAATGACGCCGCTTTGCTGCATCCGCTTGATACGCCGCTGCACGGCCGGGGCCGACAGATTGACCCGTTCACCGATCTCGCGTTGCGGAACGGTATTGTCCTTCTGAAAAATCTCAAGAATTGCCAGGTCGAACTCATCGAGATCGGCGAGTTTGCGCATTTCAATACATCCTTACCGCAATGAGGAAACAAAATTGCATGAAAGCCATCAAAATGGAGCCAAATCCTCTTTCCTTATGTACTAGCTTTGCGCCACACATCATCTGACTTGCAAGGGCACGAGAATGTCACAGCCGGACACCGAATACGATATGCGCAGCCAGAGCCTCGGTGAAAGCGACGATACGAAGGGCTTTCTCCTTGGTCTCGTGGCGATGATTCTCGCGGCGCTGGCCATGAGCATTTCTCCGAGCCTCGTGCGTCTTGCCGATGTCGGGCCTTTCGCCAGCGCCTTCTGGCGTGTCTTTCTCGCGCTGCCGATCCTTTGGATATGGATGCGATACGCGGAGGTCGCGGAGCCCAATGCGCCTCGCGCCAGCTTCACGATACCGACGATTCTCGCCGGCATTGCCTTCACGGGCGACCTGTTCTTCTGGCATCTCTCGATCATGCGGACAACGATTGCCAACGCCACCTTCTTCGCAACGATGGCGCCGCTATGGGTCGTGATCTTCGGCTGGCTCCTGCTGAGGCAAAGGGTCAGTCGCGCCACGCTTCTAGGCCTCCTCGTCTGCCTTGCGGGCGGCACGGCGCTCGTCGTCCAAAGCCTGGCATTCAATCCGGACCGGGCGGTCGGCGATGCTCTCGCCATCATCACCGGCGCGTTCTTCGGCCTTTATTTCCTGGCGGTCGGCGCAGCGCGGCCAGGGACCAACGCCGCGCGCGTCACCTTCGAATTGAGCGTCATAACCTCCGCGATCCTGTTCCTCATCGCCTTCTTCTTCGAACCGCGCATATTGCCGCAGTCGATCTCGGGATGGTGCGTGCTTCTGGCGCTTGGCCTCATCAGCCACGCCGGCGGACAAGGCCTGCTTTCGGTCGCGCTCGGACGACTGCCGACCGTGTTCTCCTCGCTCGTCATTTTCCTGGAATCGATCGCGGCCGCTCTTTTCGCCTGGTTCCTGTTCGGGGAAAACGTCACCCTGCTGCAGGCTCTCGGCGGCATCGTCATCGTCGCCGGCATCTGGATCGCACGCCCTCGCACGCCGTAAGACCGCCGCCACGGCAAATGCCGGATGGGTTGTCGCTACAGGGTTTCGGAGCGCAGTCAGTCGATGAAACGGCGATAGCCTGTCGGCCTTTCATAAAGCCAGCCGATGCGCTCGATGGCGGCGGCGAAATTCTCACGGGCGACGGTCATGGTATGGCCGTTGGCGTGGACGATGGTTTCGGGATCTTCCATGATCGCGACATGCCCCTTCCAGAAGACGAAGTCGCCGCGCTTCAACTCCTCGCGCTCGATCGGCTGACCGAGGCCGGCGGCCTGCATGTCGGTATCGCGCGGTGCGGCACGGCCCGTCATCGACAGCGCCAATTGCACAAGGCCGGAACAATCGATGCCGAGGCCCGAGCGGCCGCCCCAGAGATAGGGTGTCTCGATGAAGCGTAAGGCGACATCAACGAAGTCGCCGCCCTTGTTGTAACCAATCGGCTGGACGTGCTTTGCGAAGATCGCGGTTCCATCCTCCAGGACGACATAGTGATTGCCCCGCGCCTCTGCCGGACCGGTCACATGTACGAGACTGCCCATGGAGAGGATCGCAGCATGTGGCTTGCGCAGCTCCGGCTCGGGATAGAGGAAAGTGCGCTGCGGGACGACGATATGGGTCGGAGCCGCCGCGCCCTCCTTGATCGCCGTTTCCGGAAGATAGCCGACATAGCCGTCAGACAGAGCCTTGATCCAGCACCAGCCGTCGCGGCGCTCGAATATCGTCACCTCTTCGCCCATCAAGAGCTCGGTATCGATGCCCGAGGCGAGATCTGGCTTCGGCCGGAGCGCAACGACCGGCACGGCAACGCGCGCACCAATACCCTCGACGAAACGCTCGGCCTCAACCTTGCCCTTGAGAGAAGCCTCAGCAAGATCGGGTCTGAAAGCATTGAGACGGCGGTCGAACATCATGGTGAAATTCCT
This sequence comes from Rhizobium sp. BK491, assembly GCF_014194925.1. NCBI lineage: Bacteria > Pseudomonadati > Pseudomonadota > Alphaproteobacteria > Hyphomicrobiales > Rhizobiaceae > Rhizobium > Rhizobium sp. BK491. Next base: position 127,079 of record NZ_JACIAR010000002.1, on the reverse strand, counting down.
GAGGTTACAATTTTCGGCCGTGCTCGATGATGAGATCGCCGAGTTTTTCAAGATAGAGCGCGCCGGTGACTGTTCGCTTAATGATGACATTGCGGCGATCGCGATCGTCGCGCACGCGGTCGACCAATCCCATCACGCCCATGGTGTCAAGCGCCCGGGTAATGACCGGCTTGGTGACGCCGAGCGTCGCGGCCAGACCGCGTACGGTATGCGGCGGCGGCACAAGATAGATTTGCAGCAGAATCGCCGTCTGCCGCAGCGTCAAATCATGATCCTCGCGGCGCACCTGAGCGAGGGTCACGCCATGCCAGAGGCCGAGAGCCTGCGAGGCGGTGAGTTCAAGCGGCAAGAGCAACCCCGAAATTCGTTACGCTGCCGTTCCAGTCTCGACCAAGATCGTGGCGGTTTCAAGGGGAATTCGCCGCCCTTCGCCGTAACGCGCGGAGAAGGACCGGCAGCCACCTACCGTACGCTCTGCCTGATATAGTGATAGAGCGCCCGGATCGCCTGAGCCTCGCCGCCGCCGGGCGAATGCGGACGTTCGCTCGGTGCCCAGCCGAAGATGTCGAAATGCACCCAGCTCGGTGTCTTCGTCACGAAGCGCTTGAGGAACAGGGCGGCCGTAATGGCGCCGGCCATGCCGCCTGATGGAGCATTGGTGATATCGGCAAATTTGGTGCGGATATCCTTATCGTAGCCCATATAGAGCGGCATGCGCCACAGCGGATCATCCGTCTCCAGGCTCGCCTCGGTCAGATCGCTGGCAAGTTCGCTATCGTCGGTGAAGAAGGGCGGCAGGTCGGGGCCGAGCGCGACGCGGGCAGCACCCGTCAGCGTCGCCATGTCGATCATCAGGTCCGGCGCGTCCTCGTCGGCATAGGCAAGCGCATCGGCGAGGATCAGCCGCCCCTCGGCATCGGTATTGTCGATCTGCACGGTCAGGCCCTTGCGGCTCTTGTAAATATCGCCAGGGCGGAAGGCATTGGCTGATATCGAATTCTCGACGACCGGAATGATGACGCGCAGGTCGATCTTGAGCTTGGCGTCCATGATCATCAGCGCCAGACCCATGACGTTGGCGGCACCGCCCATGTCCTTCTTCATCAGCAGCATCGAGGATGCCGGCTTGATATCGAGGCCGCCGGTGTCGAAGCACACGCCCTTGCCGACCAGGGTGATGCGGCGATGACCCTTCTTGCCCCAGCGCAGCTCCAGAAGGCGCGGCGCATCGGCGCTCGCACGCCCCACCGTATGGACCAGCGGGAAATTCTCCTTCAGGAGATCATCGCCGATGATGACGGACATCTCAGCCTTGTAGTGCTCGGCCAGCGCCCGGAAGGCGGCTTCGAGCTGTTCCGGACCCATGTCGTTGGTCGGCGTATTGATGAGATCGCGGGCAAGGAAGACGCCTGCCAGCTGGCGCTTGATATCGGCGGCATCGGCATCGCGCGGGATCATCAATGTCGGTGCCGCGGCTTTTTCGGATTTGTAGCGGTCGAAGCGATAGCTGCCGAGACCGAAACCAAGCGAGAGCCGGTTCGCCGTCAGCGGCGCCGTCTCAATATGCCAGGCGCCGGCCGGCAGGCTGCGTGCCAGCTTGCCTGTGAGAAAGGGTTGTTCGGACGGATTCGAGCCGAGACCGAACAGAGCTCCGCCCAGATGCCCTTCAGCGGTCGGGATCAACAACAGCGAGCCGCTCTCTGCCTTGTAACCTGCCTTGCGTGCCCAATCGAGCGCGATGGGATCGATGGTACCCGTCTCGATATGCGCCGGGGTGACGGCAAAGATCGGCAGGGTCGCGCCACCCTTCGAATTGAAAGGCGTCGCGCGCTCGATGAATTGAAAGGGGGCCATGACTATCCTTTGGCGGTGACTGAGAGGAATCGAGAGTTAACTGTCTGTTAGGGTTAACAGATTATTGCTGGAGCGAACATTGCGTCGAACCTTTCCCTGTTCCGATTCTAGGCCGGGCGCAAGACTATAGGAATTCAGGGATCAGCGTCATGCCCGCCGTCGCAGCTGCGTCTTCATTCAGAACCTTTCTTTTGCAGGGAGCTTCCATCGCACTTCTGGCGCTCGCGCTCGCAAGCTGCTCGACGACCGGACAGGACAGGATGACGACGGGCTCGATCCCCAAGACTTCGAAATCTGTCGATACGATGAACAGCACCGAGCTGGCTCAGGCGACCGCGACGTTTGGCAAGGCCTATGATGCCAATCCCAAGGATCGCGATGCCGGCGTCAACTACGCCAATGCGCTGCGCATGAGCGGCCGCAACAATCAGGCGCTTGCGGTCATGCAGCAGGTTGCAATCGCCAATCCAACCGACCGCGGTGTGCTGGCAGCCTATGGCAAGGCCCAGGCGGCGGCAGGCCAGCTCGACGAGGCGCTTTCGACCATTGACCGCGCCCAGCTTCCGGATCGGCCGGACTGGCGCCTGGTTTCGGCGCAGGGCGCTATCCTCGATCAGCTTGGGCGCTCCCAAGATGCGCGCGCCAAATACCGGGATGCGCTGGTGCTGGCTCCAAACGAGCCGACCATCCTTTCCAATCTCGGCATGTCCTATGTGCTGACCGGCGATCTCAAGAATGCGGAAAGCTATCTCCGCACGGCCATCTCGCAGCCGGGTTCCGATAGCCGCGTACGGCAGAATCTGGCGCTGGTCGTCGGTCTGCAGGGCCGGTTTGCGGAAGCCGAACAAATTGCGCGGCAGGAACTGACGCCGCAACAGGCGAACGCCAACGTTGCCTATCTGCGCGGCATGCTGGCGCAGCAGAACTCCTGGCAGAAGCTTGCCGCCAGCGGCAACGGCAGGAAAGTCGCCCAACAATAGGGCCAGCGGGAGCGGCCATAACGGCTTGCCTGCGCACCTTTCGCACAGATAAGCCGGCCGCGCGCCAATTCAGGCGGATACCCGGCAGCTCGAGGCACTTAACGCCAGATCTGGCGCGGCAACCCCTCGGCGACAAGCCGCGCTCCAAGGGCACCGATGACGGCACCCGCCACCCTGTCGATCCAGAGCTTTGATCCGACATAAAGTGCACGTGGGCGGTTGGAGGAGAAAGCCAGCGTCACTACGGTGTACCAGCCAGCCTCGACCAGAAAGACTGCGGGCGGAACCGTAAAGAGCAGCCACGGAGGCGGCGCGGCCGGCAGGAGCGCGGCGAAGATACTGCCGTAGAAAATGGCTGTCTTTGGATTGCTGAGCTGCGTGCCGAGCGCAAAGAGGAAGTTGCGCATCATACCGCCCTCCGCCGGCGTTGCCGGGGCATCGATGGGAAGATCATCCGCCGCGCTGCGCCAGATCCGGATGCCGACATAGATCAGATAGAGGCCGCCGCCGATTTTCAGCGCGAGATACAGCCATTCGACTTTCATCAGCAGCGCGCTCAAGCCAAACAGGGCCAAGGTCGCGAAAATGACGCTGCCGGTTCCCATGCCGAAAGCCGCGGCAAGCCCCGCCTTGCGAGAGCGCGAAATGGCGATGCGCGAAACGAGCACGAAGCTCGGACCGGGACTGACGGCTCCGATGAAGACAGCCGCCATGACGCTGAAAAATATAGCCAGGGATGACATACGAGACCTCCAAGGACGCTCGGTACGAACGACTTGCGCTTGCCGCAACACACGCCAGACGCACTCGACGACATTACATACAACTAACCATGTCTCCGCGTGGCGGGCAAGCAGGCAATTTAGAACTTATCCATCGCCTGGATGATCGCCGGGCCGAGAATGACAGCCATCAAGACAGGCAGGAAGAAAATGATCATCGGCACTGTCAGCTTCGGCGGCAGAGCGGCGGCTTTCTTTTCCGCCTCGTTCATGCGTTCGTCACGGCCCTCCTGCGCCATGACGCGCAGTGCCTGCGAAAGCGGCGTACCATAGCGTTCGGCTTGGATTAGCGCTTGCGTCACCGATTTGACGAGCTCGATCTGGGTGCGGGCGGCGAGATTGTCAAAGGCCGTGCGGCGATCCTGCAGGAAGGAAAGCTCGGCCGTGGTCAGCACCATTTCCTCGGCAAGTGCCGGGGATTGCTCCGCCATTTCCTCGGACACACGATGCATGCCGGCCTCGATTGAAATGCCCGATTCCACGCAGATCAGCATCAGGTCGAGAGCATCCGGCCAGGCTCGCTTGATCGATTTCTGGCGCTTGGTCACAAGATTGGAGATGTATATGTTCGGCGTATAGAAGCCCAGATAGGCGAAAGCGATGACCCCGAGCAGGCGGATCGGCAGGGGCTTTGCGGCGAACCAGCCGAGAACGAAGACGACGACGATCGCAACGGCGAGAAACAGGAACGGCAGCAGGAATCGCGCCACCAGGAACATGTTGAGCGCATTTTCCGATCGCAGGCCGGCGGCCCGCAAGCGATTGACGGTATTGGCGTCGACCAGCGCGTTGCGCAGGTTGAACCGCTCGACGATCTGCCTGACGTTTCGATTGTTGTGGCTGCGCAGCGATGTCTTGCCGCCTTCCGCACTCAGCCGTGCCCGCTCGCGCGCACGGATCTGTTCACGCTCCGTCGATACGGCCTTCATGCGCTTGCTGAGATCGCCGCGTTCCAAAAGCGGTATCGCAATCGTGTAGAAAGTCGCGAAGACGGCAATGGCGACCACGACGGCAAGAAGAGTGCCGGGATCGGTTAAACGGGCAGCGAGATCGGTCATGGGCTACGCGGCTCCTTCCCGCTCAGATCTCGAAATTGACCATGTTGCGCATGATGAAGATGCCGATCGACATCCAGATGCCGGCTCCGAGCAAGATCAGATGGCCGCGCGGATCGGCGAATAGGATCATCATGTATTGCGGCGAGGTCAGATAGACCAGCAGCATCACCACGAAGGGCAGAGTGCCAATGATGACGGCGGATGCCTTGGCTTCCATCGACAATGCCTTGACCTTCGCCTTCATCTTCTTGCGCTCGCGCAGCACCTTCGAGAGATTGCCGAGAGCTTCCGACAGGTTACCGCCCGCCTGGGCCTGGATTGCGATAACGATCGCGAAGAAATTTACCTCCTGCAGGGGCATATGGTTCGAGATGCGCGCGCAGGCATCCGCCATGCTGAAACCGACTTGTTGCGCTTCGACCACCCGGCGGAACTCGGTCTTGACGGGCTCCCGTGCCTCGCCGGCCACCAGCCGAACCGCATCATTGAGCGGCAGGCCTGAGCGAAGCGAGCGCGTGATGACATCGAGTGCGTTCGGAAACTCTTCCAGAAATTTGCTTTGCCGGCGCTTGATGAGAAAGCGGACGACCCAGCGCGGCAGACCGAAAGCAGCCGCAAAGAATATGCCCAGAATGGCCAGCGGCGGGGCGCCGACAATGAAAAGAACCAATGTGACGAAAAGGCCGAACAGCACGCTGAAGATGTAGAAGCGCGCCGGCGTCAACGACAGACCGGCCTGGGCGAGGCGCGCCTTCAGCGACTGCCTCTTTTTCGTGTTTTCGGACTGGCGCCGTTCCAGATCCTTCAGAGAATCCTGCGCGGATTTGCGCCGCTTCGACATTTCCTGGACGCGGTCACGCGCTGCCTTGACCTTGACGCGATCGGTTTCGGCCTGCTTGACGCGATTGACACGGCCTTCCGCCTTCTTCTGGGTCTCGATCCGGGAATAGAGAACGCTATAGCAGACCGCCCCGGCGGAAACCGCCGCCAGCAGCACAATCAACAGCACTATTGGATCAATACCGAACATCGTAAATCCTATTGCGCCTTCTGTTCCATCTCATCCAAGGCGGCTGCCAGGCGCCGCTCCTCGTTGTAGTAGCGGGCACGATCCCAGAAATGCGGCTTGCCGATACCGGTGGAAACGTGCCGACCGATGATCCGGCCGTTCGCATCCTCGCCCTCGATCTCGTAGCGCATCAAGTCCTGTGTAATGATCACATCGCCTTCCATGCCGATCACCTCGGTGATCTGGGTAATGCGGCGCGAACCGTCACGCAGGCGGGCGGCCTGGATGACGACGTCGACGGAGCTGGAAATGATCTCGCGCACGGTCTTGGCCGGCAGGCTGAAACCACCCATCGCGATCATCGATTCCATACGGCTCAAGCACTCGCGTGGCGTATTGGCGTGGATGGTCCCCATGGAACCATCGTGGCCCGTGTTCATCGCCTGCAGCAGGTCGAAGACCTCGGGTCCGCGCACTTCGCCGACGATGATGCGTTCGGGGCGCATACGCAGGCAGTTCTTGACGAGATCGCGCATGGTGATCTCGCCCTCGCCTTCGATGTTCGGCGGGCGGGTTTCGAGGCGCACCACATGCGGCTGCTGCAGCTGCAGTTCGGCGGTATCCTCGCAGGTGATGATGCGTTCATCGCGGTCGATGTAGTTGGTCAGGCAGTTCAGAAGCGTCGTCTTGCCCGAACCGGTACCGCCTGAGATGACGACATTGCAGCGCACACGGCCGATGATCTGCAAAAGCGTTGCGCCTTCCGGCGTGATGGCGCCGAAGCGGACGAGCTGATCGAGGGTGAGCTTGTCCTTCTTGAACTTACGAATGGTCAGTGCAGGACCGTCGATCGCCAGTGGCGGCGCGATGACGTTGACGCGCGAACCGTCGGGCAGGCGCGCATCGCAGATGGGGCTGGATTCATCGACGCGGCGGCCGACCTGGCTGACGATGCGCTGGCAAATGGAAAGAAGCTGCGAATTGTCGCGGAAGCGGATTTCGGATTCGACGGTCTTGCCGCCGACTTCAATGAAGGTCTGGCCGGCACCGTTGACCATGATATCGGCGATGTCGTCGCGGGCGAGCAGCGGCTCCAGCGGACCGTAGCCAAGCACATCGTTGCAGATATCCTCGAGCAGTTCCTCCTGCTCGGAGATCGACATCGCGAAATTCTTGATGGTGATGATATCGTTGACGATATCGCGGATTTCCTCGCGCGCGGCCTCGTTGCCAAGCTTGGAAAGCTGCGAAAGGTCGATCGTGTCGATCAGCGCGGAGAAGACCTGCGATTTCGTATCGTAATATTCTTCGGTGCGCGCCACGCGACGGCGGCTGGGCGTCTGCATCGAAGGAGGCACGACCTGCTGACGCGGCTGCGTGGAATCATGGGACGGCTCAATCAGCACGGCCGGTGCCGTCGGACCATTGCCAACGGCTGGCACGCGCGCCGACGGCGGAGACATCGCGCCGCTCTTTGCAGGACCTTCATTTCCGCGCTTGCCAAACATCTTTCTGATCCAATTCTAATGCTGCTGCACGGCCTCCATGAAAATCGGCCTTCGGAAGCCCGTGCGAAATCAAACGATCATTTTCGCTTCAGAAGGCCCAGCAAACCGCCTTTTTTGGCCTTCTTCAAAGCGACACGTCCGGTAACGATGTGCGATATCTGCGAGAAAGTCTCCGCGGTCGGCGACTTCGGATCGGTTTCGGCGATCATCTGCCCGCTGTTGGCGGCATTGCCGAACAGGTTGATATCGAAGGGAATGATGGCGATCGGATCCGTCTCAAGCGGTGCGCAGAACTCCGAAGGGTTGATCTCCGGACGTTTCGGCATGCCGACCTGATTGAGAATGAGGTGCGGCGCCTTGTCGTTGGGCCGCAGCTTGCGCAAAGCGTCGATCAGATTCTTGGCGTTGCGCAGATTGGCGAGATCGGGCGCGGCGCAAATGACGACCTCGTCTACCGCGCCAAGTACCGAGCGTGTCCATTCCGTCCAGACATGCGGCACATCGAGAACCGCGACCGGCGCACTGCGCTGGAGGACGTCCAGCACCGGCAGGAAAGCCTGCCCTTCGAAATCATAGGCGCGATCCAGCATCGAGGGAGCCGCCAGCAGCGAGAGATGCTGGGAACATTTGGTCAGCAACCGGTCGAGGAAGACCTCGTCAAGCCGCTCAGGGGCATAGACGGCTTCCGCGATACCCTGCGCGGGATCCTGGTCGAAGTCGATATTGGCGGTGCCGTAGGGCAGATCGAGATCGGCAAGAATGGTTTCGGTGGAGAAAAGGCTGGAAATTCCGAAGGCGCAATTATGGGCGATGGTCGATGCGCCTACCCCGCCCTTGGCGCCGATGAAAGCGATACTGCGCCCGAGCGGCTCGGCATCGGGATCGATAAAGATCGCCGCCACCGCAGTTAAGAGATCGACCATGTCGGTCGGCTGGACGATATATTCGGAGATGCCGTTGCGGATGAGTTCGCGATAGAGGCCGATATCATTGTGATAGCCGACGACGATGACTTTGGTGCTCGGATCGCAGACGGCGGCGAGCGGTTCGAGTTCCGCCAACAGGCCGCGCGGACCGGCGCGCGTCTCCAGGATGATCAGATTAGGGGTCGGCGCCGAGGCGAACATGTTCGCCGCAGCCGCCACACCGCCGCTGGTGATCCGCAGGCTGACCTTGGACATGCGCCGATCGTTGGCGCACTGGTCCATCACCTGCTGCAGCTGCTCGCTTTCGCAAAAGGCATGTATGGAAATACGCGGCAGCGGCCTTAGATTGTCGAGATTGGCCGAACGCGAAACCTCCTCCGCTTCCGGGGCAGTCGAGCCGATATCATATTCGATGGCGTTCATGATTTCATCCTGTTCCGCCGGCGCGTAACTCTCATGTTCATTGGCCCGAGCCGCCGGAACCACTGAAGCCGCCAACCGTGGCGGTACTCGTCGGGACCGAGCCATTGCGATAATTGTCGATCACCTTGCTGCGCTGATCGGTATCGATCGGCGACACGGCGCGCGGCGAGATCAGATCCGTCGGATTGGCGACTTGCGCCGCCAGATTATGCTGTGTCGCGCAGCCGAAATTGTAGTAGTTCTGGTTGTCGAAAGCGTTGTCCGAAAGATCGTCCGGCCATTGACCGCATGTGTTGGTGAGCGCCGTCGTCGCTGTGAAGCGCAGACGAATCGGAGCCGCATCGCCAGGGTCGCCAGCGCCATAGTAGCTATCGACGATGCGGGCCGACGGAATGCCGTTCGCAACCAGCTCCCTGCGGATCTGCTGACGCAACGCAGATGCCGCCAAAGAATTCATCGATCCCCTGGGGGCAAGGATTTCGACCGTACCGCTCGCACGAGTGCGGTAATCCTGGATAAACCCGCGGATGGTATCGCGCATTCCCGTCGTCAGGCGACGGTCGCTGGCGGCAACCGGGATATCGAGATTGTGTTCTTTCTCCGTCAACACGATCGGATGACGTTGCCGATAATCGTCATTGATCGCGCTGGTGGTCATGCGATCACGTGAATCGGCGCAGCTGCTGATAGTTGCAGCCGTCACGATTAGGGTCGGCACCATCAGAGCCAGCCTGAGGGAACGGGACCGGCCGGTGCGAGGCGCTTTGTGCTCCGGGCTGGCCATTTTGGGATCTTTCATTGATCCGGTTGAAAAGGCGCGCGTCATGATCGGTCTCTCCTCACTTGTAGATGAAGCCGACAGTGCCGTGGAAATCGGCATCGGCGACCGGCGGCCCGTCCTTGCGGCCGTAGATCTTGTTGACACGATTCATGAAGACGCCGCTGATATCGTTGCTCGGCGAGAAGTTATCGTCGGGGCGGGCAAGCTGGCTACGGGCGACCGGCCGCACCAGATAAGGCGTCGCGATGATGACCAGCTCGGTTTCATCGCGCTGAAAGCTCTTTTGACGGAAGAGAGCGCCGAGAATCGGAATCTTCGAGGCGCCCGGCGTGCCGTTGGTGGTCTGCTGAATGGTATCGCTCAGGAGACCGGCCAAAGCGATCGAGCCGCCCGACGGTAACTCCACCGAAGTATCGGCGGCGCGCTGGTTGTAGGTTGCCGTGCCGGCGTTGGCCGTGCCAACCGGATTGGAGACCTGGGTCTGCACATGCAGAGCGATTCGTCCGGCAGACAGCACGACAGGCGTGAAGGCCAAACTGATACCGTAGGTGAAGGGCGTGACCGTGACGGTCCCGTCCTTGTTCGTGACGGCGTATAGGGTCTGACCGCCCGAATTGAAGGTCGCGGCCTGGCCGGAGATCGCCGTCAACGTCGGCTCGGCCAGCGTACGGACGGCCCCAGCCTGCTCGAGAGCATTGAGGTAGGTGCTGATATCGTATTTGCCGATGGCGGTCTTGAACAAGCTGGCCAGGCCGCCGCCGCCGGCCGCCGCAGTCCCATCCGCGCCAGGACTGCCGAGCTGGGCAACCGTCAAGCCGGAAGAATTCCTGACGAGATTGTCGAAGCCGATCTGCTTCAGCACGCTGCGCTTGATTTCGGCGACGGTCACCTTGAGCGTCACCTGATCCTCGCCTTCGATCTGCAGCATGTTGACGATCTGTGAGGTCTGCCGTGTTTCCGCGAAAATGGCGACCGCATTGTTGTCGCCGCTGCCCGAGGCAGTCTGGTTTCGAGTGGTCGCTTCGCCGCCTTTGAGGAAGGCCTGTGCAAGCTGCTCGGCACGTGTCGCATCCTGGGGCGTGCGCACCGTACCGGTCATGACGATGTTGTCGGAAACGATCTCGACGTTGATGTCGGAGTCCGGAATGAAGCGCTTGAGATTGGCCTGAAGTCCGGCAATGTCGCGCTCGATCTGCAGATCGAGACTGACGATCTCCTTGCCGTCGGCGCCGAAGATGAAGATATTGGTCTGACCGACCGTCTTGCCGAAAAGATAGATGCGGCGCGAGGTTCGCGTCACTGCATCGGCCATCTTGGGATCGGAGACAAGGATATCGTGGGCATCGGCCGGCAGATCGACGACAAGCGCCTTGTTGAGGCCCAGCTTCAATGTGCGCTTCGTGCCCAGGCCGGCTATCGTCACGATGCTGTCGGAACCGCCCGCGAAGGCCGCAGGCGTGCGCAGAAAGGCCGGACCCAAAGGCAGCCCGGCAAAGGCGATCGAGAAGGAGAGGCTTACACCAAGGGAGAGGCTGGCTTTGTTGCTTGTCTTGAACATGGTCTCGCCCCTTCTCACTGCGGCTTCGGCCCGGTCGGGCCGTCGGTCACGATTGCTCCGGATTTGATGACCTGGATCATGCTGCCGCCATTGTCGCCGGCGAGAAGATAATCGGCGGCCGTCGTATCGGACTGCTGCGCGTCCGCAACAGAGCGCAATGCCAGCGTCAGGCGATCGGCCATCTGGTGCGCGACCGCCAGGACCTTCGTCTGGTCCGGCGTCAGCTCCAGCGTCGCGGTTGCGCCGACGACGGCCTTGCTTCCGTCCTGCTTTTCCTCGATCTGCTGATCGACTGCCAGAACGCGAACGTTGCTGAGCACGGTTTCGGTGACGAGCTGCTGCTGCGAACCCTTGCGCACCATGATGACGTCGACGCGGTCGTTCGGAAGAATGAAGCCGCCGGCACCGGTGGCGACGGAAATCTCCGTGGCGACGGCCCGCTTGCCGGCCGGCAGCAATGAGGAAAGGATACGGCTGTTGGAATCGGCAATCTTCTCCTCGCGGATGGGCTCGCCCTCGAAGATCGGCAGACGAACAACAGCGCCGGTCAGATCTTTCAGAGCATCGGGCCGTTCGCGTTCGGTGACGAGGCCTTTGACGAGACCGCTTTCGGGCCAAGGCATCCAATGGATCGACTGTTCGTTGAGACGCGAACCGACGGGCAGATTGGCACCGGCAACGAGAACGTTGACCGTCGCCTCCTTCTCCACGACCGCCGCGATCTGCTGGGGAACGATATCGCGCGAACCCGCCAGGCGCATCGCGAGCAGACCGGCCATCCCGGCCGCGACGGCTGCTACTGCGAGTATCATTATGCGAGCGGGTTTCATGGTCATTCCTTGAGGAACAGGATTCTTCGCCCTGCAGAATGACCGGCAATTGGTGTAATTATGGTTAATGGGTGGTTACATTTATTGTTATTTAACCATGATTACTTGGTGTATATTAGACCTTATTTATATAAGAAGAAATTGTACGCGCTCGTTGCTGTTTAAAGCACCCGCTGTGTCGCTGCGATAACGAGCGGCGAAGCTGGGAAGGCGAGGAAACCGCCAATGGCAATCGCAACGCCGTAAGGAATCTTCTCGGCACCAAGCAATGAATTCGGCAGTGGCAAACTTATCGCCGTGATGGCATCGGATTGAGAGCGCAACAGGAGAACGACGACCGTCAACACACCACCAAGGAACGAGACGTAAACCAGAAAAGCAAGAAGGGAAGGATCGAGACCGAACCAGAGCGCGGATACCGCCAGCAGCTTTGCGTCGCCTCCGCCCATGACATTTATGGCGAACAGCACGAAACAGCAGCAGAAAACGATAGCTGCAGCGCCAACGTGCATCCCGACTTCAGCCAAAGGCAATCCCAGCAATGGCGCAAGGACGGCGAAAGCGCTGAGAAGGATGAGCGATATCCGGTTCGGTATCGTCATGGTCAGAAGATCGGAGATAGCCGCAACCGACATGCAAAGCGGGAAAATCAGCAATGTCGCGGCTTCAATCATCTCGAGCGCCCGTGCAAAGTTATGAAGTCCAAAACCGCCCAATACTTGGGCGGTTTCTTGTCTTATATACCTGCAACGCGTATCATTAATGCTTAATACTTTGCAGCGGCATTGTTCATATGGTTGGAGATGGAGTTAAAGGTGTTGCTGAGCGTATTGCCGAGCGTGGTGGCAGCAGTGATGATAGCGACCGAGATCAGGGCAGCGATCAGGCCATATTCAATTGCGGTCGCGCCGGATTCATCCTTCAGGAAACGCGAAAAAAGCTTGGACATAAGTTTAACTCCACTTTGTTGACAGCACGTCCGCCAACTGTTGCCGTTGATCGGATGAACTGCACGGTAGCTGTGCGCCGTTTCCATCGCTTTAAAGAATTAGGTTAATATACAGTAAATACAAAAGCGAAAATAGAATAGTTAATGCAAGTTTTATGTTCTTCTTTCCGTTTTAAAGAAGTTTTTCAGCCAAATGGAAATTATTAGATGGGCGAATATTAGCGCTACATGCAATTCGTCTCGAAACAATACAGGATTTTCGCAATGATAGGATGATATGACGCGCGAATGACACATCCGAGCCATAATCGAACGACGCCTGGTCAGCTTAATCGTTCATTCACCATTCTTTCCCATTCTATCCGGAAATTCTTTTCACTATCGCTTTCCAAGAGGCCAAGCCATGCCAATCGGCGGCAGAACAGCATTCCTTGCCTGCATTGTTGCCGCGGCCGGCATGATGCCGCAGCTTTCCCACGCTGCCGGAGAGAGCATGCTGCGCGTCTATATGGATCACGCGCGCGTGTTGAAGCTGGACCGCCCCGTCAGCAAGGTCATCGTCGGCAATTCGCAGGTCGCCGATGCAACGGTCGCCGATCCGAAAACCATCGTACTGACAGGCCGAAGCTTCGGCACGACGAATATCATCCTGCTCGATACCGACGGCAATGCGATCGTCGACGAGCAGATCCTGGTATCGATCGACGAAGGCAATACGGTCCGCGTTTTCCGCCAGACGGATCGCGCCGTGCTGTCATGCACGCCGAATTGCGAACAGCACGCCCAGCAAAACAATACGGCGACACCGACCGCGGCCGCAGGGCCATAATAACATTCGATAGCGCAAATATTCTAAAGTACTTTCAAAGAATTATATTGCGATCGATAATCCCAGTTTCCTCTAAATATGAATAGAGAAGAGAAACGGATTATCAAGAAAGCAACTCTAGTGTTCTCCGCGTTTAAACATCGCGGATGACCTATGACGCCTGATAACGCGCTTCTCGCCAATACAAGCCCTGCACGGCGGCATGCCCGGGGTAAATTGCGCGAATTCGTGCGCTCTCGCGATGGGACGGCAGCGATCGAATTCGCTCTGCTTGCGATTCCCTATTTTCTGATCATCTTCGCCATTATCGAAACCTTTGTCGCCTTTACTGCGGAACAAGTCGTTTCGAACGCCGTCGATACTCTATCGCGTCAGATCAGAACCGGGCAGATTACTGCGGCTAATACCAGCTCGCAGCAATTCCGGCAGGCATTCTGCAATCAGATTTCCGTGCTCATTACGTGCTCATCTTCCGAACTACAGACGCCGACAAACCTCTACCTTGATGTGCAAAGCTATTCGAGCTTCGCATCCATGCCGACAACGATTCCCCGCAAATCCTCGACCGATCCCTATTCCGATCTCAGCACCACAGGTTTCGCCTTCACACCGGGCGGGGCCAAGTCGCTGAACATGGTGCGCGCCTACTATCGCTGGGGGATCATAACGGACCTGCTGCGCCCCTATCTGACCAACGTGCACCCGACCGACGGTTCGGCCTCGGTCTATCTCATCGTCGCAACGGCGGCCTTTCAGAACGAGAATTATCCGTGAGCAGGGCCGCAAACATGACCGCGAAAGAAAATGCGCCCTCGGGCATGTTGCGGCGATTCGCCCGCGACGAGCGCGGCGTGGGCGCCATCGAATTCGCCATTCTTTTTCCCGTATTGCTGATGCTCTATCTCGGTGCCTTCGAGCTTACCGTCGGCCTCAGCGCCTCGAAACGAGCCAGCCGTTCGGCCGGTTCGATCGCCGATATCGTCTCGCAGCAATCGTCGATCACAAAGTCCGTGCTTGCGACAATGCCCTCGGTAGCCGGCGCTATCTTCGCACCCTATGGCACCACCGGCCTGACGCTGAAGATCACCGGCATCACCATCGACGCTTCAGGCAAGGCGACAGTCGCATGGTCCTGGGCACAGGACGGAACTAGGCCATATACGGTTGGCTCGACGGTCACTTTGCCGGCCAACATGAACCAGGCAAGCACATTCCTCGTCCGCAGCGAACTTGCCCTCCCCTATCAGCTCCTCAGCTTTGGTGCCAATTTCCTGCCAAGCGGTACAAACCAGATCACCATCAGCCGACAATATTACTATCGCCAGCGCGTCGGCACTTCGATCAGCTGCAGCGATTGCTGAGAACGCCGCCGCAGAGAGGCGCCTGGCGGGGCTTCCAAACGGAAAATTGCCAAGTCGATGCCTCCGTTATATGGGTGACGTCCAATGACCCGGAAGACTTGCCGGGTGACGGTATTCTATCGGGTGATCTATGGCGCGCGCCTTTCTCTTCGTTCTGGATTCTTTCGGCGTGGGTGGCGGCCCCGATGCGGCAAGCTACGGGGATGAAGGCGCCGACACGCTTGGCCATATCGCGGAATTCTGCGCTGCGGGCGCGGCCGATCGAGCAGGCCTTCGCCAAGGCCCGTTGACATTGCCGATCCTGTCGGGCCTCGGCCTGCTGGAGATCGCCAAGGCGGCAACGGGCAACTATCCCGCCGGCATGCCTTTGCCGGAAAAACTCTATGGTCTCTATGGCTGCGCCAATGAGGTCTCCCACGGCAAGGACACACCTTCGGGCCATTGGGAGATCGCCGGTACGCCCGTCATGTTCGACTGGGGGTACTTTCCGGCCGAGGGCGATGCCTTTCCGCCGGAGCTGGTGAAGGCCATCTGCGAAGCCGCCGATCTGCCGGGGATTCTCGGCAATTGCCATGCCTCCGGCACGGATATCATCGCAAAGCTCGGCGAAGAGCACATCCGCAGCGGCAAGCCGATCTGCTATACCTCGTCCGACTCCGTCTTCCAGATTGCAGCACACGAACAGCATTTCGGCCTAGACCGGCTGATCGGCCTCTGCAAGATCGTACGCACGCTGCTCGATCCCTACAATATCGGCCGCGTCATCGCCCGCCCCTTCATCGGCGAGACGGTGGCGACATTCGAGCGAACCGGCAATCGTCGCGACTTTTCCGTTCTGCCGCCCGAGCCGACACTGCTCGACCGTCTGGTCAAGGCCGAACGCACGGTGCATGCCGTCGGCAAGATCGGCGATATCTTTGCCCATCAGGGCGTCTCCAGAGTCATCAAGGCCAATGGCAACATGGCGCTGATGGATGCGACGCTGAAGGCCATGGACGAAGCAGCGGACGGCGATCTTGTCTTCACCAATTTCGTCGATTTCGACATGGTCTATGGCCATCGCCGCGACGTGCCAGGCTATGCCGCAGCGCTCGAAGCCTTCGACGCGCGCCTGCCTGAGGTGCATAAGAAGCTGAAGGCCGGCGATCTCGTCATTCTGACCGCCGATCATGGCTGCGACCCGACTTGGCGCGGCACCGATCATACACGCGAGCGCGTGCCCGTCATGGCTTACGGACCGGGCATTCGTTCCCGATCCATCGGCGTCCGCCAGACCTATGCGGATATCGGCGAGACGGTTGCGAAACATTTGGGAATTGCGGCAGGACCGCACGGGAGGAGCTTCCTTTGACATCGCATTTGAAGAAGGTGGAGCTGCACTGCCATCTGGAGGGCGCGGCTCCACCGGCGTTGACCCTCGCACAAGCGGAGAAATACGGAGTCGACACCAGCGCCTTCCTCAAGGACGGCGTTTACCTCTGGAAGGATTTTGCCGAATTCCTCGTCTGCTACGACAAGGTTTCCGAGGTCTACCGCACCGAGGAAGACTATGCGCTGCTGACAGAAACCTATCTGGAAGAGCTTGCCGGCATCGGCACGATCTATAGCGAACTCATCGTCTCGCCCGACCATGGCGACCGCATCGGCCTCGGCGCCGACGCCTATATGGAAGGCGTCTCCGCCGGCATCCGTGCCACCAAGGCCAAGACCGGTATCGAAGCACGGCTGATCGTAACCGGCGAACGGCACTTCGGCCCGGAGCGCGTGGTGAAGGCGGCGGAGTATGCCGCCAAGAGCGACAATCCGCTGATAACAGGCTTCAACATGGCCGGCGAGGAGCGAATGGGCCGCGTCGCCGATTACGCCCGCGCCTTTGACATCGTCCGCGAAGCCGGCCTCGGCATCACCATCCATGCCGGCGAGGTCTGCGGCGCATTTAGCGTCGCCGACGCGGTGGATCTGGTGCGCCCGCAGCGTATCGGCCATGGCGTGCGCGCCATTGAGGATATGGATCTCGTCAGACGTCTTGCCGATCTCGGCACCGTTCTGGAAGTCTGCCCCGGTTCCAACGTCGCGCTGAAGGTTTTTCCGGATTTCCAGTCACATCCGCTGCGCAAGCTGCGCGACGCCGGCGTGAAGGTGACGATAAGTTCCGATGATCCGCCCTTCTTCCACACCTCGCTCGAGCGGGAATACGAGCTTGCGTCGTCAGCCTTCGGCTTCAGCGACGACGAGATCAATGCGATGACGCGCACGGCGATCAAGGCGGCGTTTGTGGACGAGGCGACACGGGCGGCGTTGCTATCAAAACTGTAAAATGAGGGTTTTGGCCGCAGATTGGGGATGAAATCTCCCAAAGTGGCCTATTTCCTTGCACCAGAGGCGATTTCCGTGGAAGAACCATCTTATACCGCGGAATTACTGGAAGGCTGAAACCATGGACGGCGTCACTGTCATCGATCACCCGCTTGTGCAACACAAGCTCACAATCATGCGCAAGAAAGACACGTCGACGGGAAGCTTCCGCCGGCTGCTGCGCGAGATTTCGACGCTGCTCTGTTACGAAGTGACGCGCGACCTCGAACTGACCATCGAGACCATCGAGACGCCGCTGCAGCCAATGGATGCGCCGATCCTCGAGGGCAAGAAGCTGGTCTTCGCCTCGATCCTGCGCGCCGGCAACGGCCTGCTCGAAGGCATGCTCGATCTCGTGCCCTCGGCCCGCGTCTCGCATATCGGCGTCTACCGCGATCATGAAACGCTGCAGCCGGTCGAATATTACTTCAAGGCGCCCGAGGATATCTCCGAGCGCCTGATCATCGTCGTCGATCCAATGCTCGCAACGGGCAATTCCTCGATTGCCGCGATCGAAAAGCTGAAGGAGCGCGGTGCGCACAACATCCGCTTCCTCTGCCTGCTGGCGGCTCCCGAAGGCATCGCCAATTTCCGCAAGGCGCATCCGGACGTTCCGGTGTTCACGGCCGCCATCGACAGCCACCTGAACGAAAAGGGCTACATCGTCCCCGGCCTCGGCGATGCCGGCGACCGCATGTACGGCACCAAGTAAACCCGCTCTAATACTTTTCAGGAAGCCCGGCAGTTATTCGACTGCCGGGCTTTTTATTGATTGCTTTAGCATCCTTTCAGCACTCTCGGCTTATAAATGGCATGGCCCGCAGGAGGGGCCTTGCCGATGTTCGTTCGCGTTCTTGCCTTTGCCGGTGTCATCGCCGTTGCGGCGACCCAGATGCCGATGCTGGTGAGCAGCTATGGCGAACATGCCGCGAAACCGGCGCCGGTCGAAGCGGTTTCGCTTGCTCCACCGAAGGCGGAAGCTCCCGTTTCCTATGGCAGCGTTCAGCTGCGCGCCAATGCGGGCGGCCACTATGAAGGCGATTTCACCATCAATGGCCGCTCTGTGCACGGGATGATCGATACCGGCGCGACCTATGTGGCAATGAACGAAAGCACCGCGCGCAGCCTCGGCTTCAGCGGCGTCGATCTCGACTATCGCTACACGGTCCAGACCGCGAATGGCACGTCAAAGGTCGCCCACATCAAACTCGACCGCCTGGAGATCGGCACGATCCGGGTCCGCGATATCGACGCCGTGGTGGCAAAGGATAACGCATTGAGCACAGCGCTGATCGGCATGAGCTTCATGACGAAGCTGAACTCCTATGGTGTTCAGAACGGCACATTGCTTCTGAAGCAATAGGATAGAAGGCCTTCCGGAGACTGCGAAGTGGCCGACTGGCGCCTTCAGATCAAATCCGTCTGAGAATGACAGGCGACAAAGCGGGCGCCGTATCCATGATGCGATAGTTAGCCGACAAAGCGACCGCGGCCTTTTGCGCGCTTGCCTCGTCGGCGGCGTGCACGGTGGCGATACGATCGCCCCTGCTCACCTTCGTTCCGAGTGGCAGAATGTCTGTGAAGCCGACGCGATGATCGATCTTGTCCTGCGGGCGGCGACGGCCGCCGCCGAGATCGATGACGCTCATGCCTATCTCCCGCGCATCACAGGCGCCAAGCAAGCCATCGGCGACAGCGAAAACGGGCTTCTGCACCGGCGCACTCGCCAGATAGCGATCCGGGTGTTCCAGCAGATCGGCGGGGCCGCCAAGGGCGTGCACCATACGGCCGAAGATCACTGCCGCCTTGCCTGAGGTCAGAGCCTCGCGCGCTCTTCTCTCCGCATCGGCAGCACTTGCGGCAATGCCGGCCTGAACGAGCATTTCAGCTGCGAAGGCCAGCACGACGGTCTCGAGCCGCGTGCCTGCCTTGTTGCCCTTCAGGAAATCCAGGCAGTTGCGAAGCTCGACCACATTGCCCGCCGCATCGGCCAGGGGCTGGTTCATGTCGGTAATGAGGGCCGAAGTCTTGACCCCGCCGCCATTGGCCACCTCCACCAGCGAGCGCGCCAGTGTCTCGGCTTCTTCCTGCGAGGTCATGAAGGCGCCGCTGCCGATCTTGACGTCGAGCACCAGCGTTTCCAGCCCCGCCGCCAGTTTCTTCGACAGAATGGAGGCGGTGATCAACGGTACGGAATCGACGGTCGCGGTGACATCGCGCACGGCATAGAGCTTGCCATCGGCGGGCGCCAGCGCGCCGGTCTGGCCGATGATGGCGCAGCCAACCTCATCGACCACCTTGCGGAAACGGGCGGCATCCGGCGTGATCCCGTAACCGGGAATGGATTCCAACTTGTCCAGCGTGCCGCCGGTGTGGCCGAGACCGCGACCCGAAATCATCGGCACGGCGAGGCCGCAGGCGGCGGCAATTGGGGCGAGCATCAGCGAAACGTTATCGCCGACGCCGCCAGTCGAATGCTTGTCGGCAATCGGCCTGTCGATGCCTTGCCAGGAGAGGGTATCGCCGGAGCGGGCCATGGCGAGCGTCAGCGCCACCGTTTCCTCCCGCGTCATGCCGCGAAACCAGACGGCCATGGCGAAGGCGCCGATCTGGCTTTCCGCCAGTTCGCCACGCCCTAATGCGCCGATAAACGCATCGATATCGGCGGCCGAGAGGGTGGCGCCGTTACGCTTCTGCCGGATGATCTCCTGCGGGATCATGGATCAATAGCCCGAAGACGCCGTCTTGGACTCACCGCCTGCCAGCACGTTCAGGATATCGTCGAGCAGGCTCGATGCACCGAAACGGAAGGTCGAAGGCATAGCCCAATCAGGTGTCATGATGGTCTCGGCAAGGCTGAGATACAGAGCCGCGTCGGAGACAGAGCCGATGCCGCCCGCCGGCTTGAAGCCGACGTTGCGACCGCTAGCACGGATGGCGCGCAGCATGATGTCAGCGGCTTCGAGCGTCGCGTTGACGGCGACCTTGCCGGTGGATGTCTTGATGAAGTCGGATCCGGCATCGATCGCGAGTTCCGATGCGCGCTGGATCAGTGCAACATCCTTAAGCTCGCCTGTTTCGAGGATCGTCTTCAGAAGGACCGGGCCTTTGCATTCGGCCTTCACCGCGGCAACCATATCGGTGACGGCCTGCTCATTGCCCGCCAGAAAGGCGCGATAGGGAATGACCAGATCGATCTCGTCGGCGCCATCGGCAATGGCTTCGCGCGCTTCGGCAGCGACATCGGCCACCTCCATATCGCCGGCCGGGAAATTCACCACGGTCGCGATCTTTATGGCATGATCGACACCGAGAATGCCGCGCGCCTGTGCGACGAAACGCGGCCAGATGCAGATGGCGGCCGTATTGCCATAGGGCGATTGCGCACGGGCGCACAGCGCCTCGATCTGAGCCGGGGTGCAGTCATCCTTGAGATTGGTGAGATCGAGAAGGGAAAGCGCAACGGCTGCCGTTTCTCTCAGCGAATGGCCGGTCATTGTGGATCTCCTTCGTCCGCGATCATTTCTTTCAGGATAGCGGCAAGCCGCGCGCCGCCGACCGGAGCCATGTCCTTCGTCTCCTCATGCGAGAGCTCGCCGCCGGTCATGCCAGCACCATAGTTAGTGATGACGGAGGCAGCGGCAACCCTCAAACCGAAAAGACGCGCCAGGATGACTTCCGGCACCGTCGACATGCCGACGGCATCGGCACCGAGGATGCGCGCCATGCGGATCTCGGCCGGCGTTTCGAAGCTCGGGCCGGAAAACCACATATAGACGCCATGTGACAGCTTGATCTCGGCCTTTTCCGCCGCCTTGCGCATGCGCATGATGAGGTCGAGGTCGTAGGCGCTGGTCATGCCGACGAAGCGTCTGTCGCTCTCCTCGCCGATCAGCGGGTTCATGCCGGAATAGTTGATGTGATCGGTTATCTGCATCACCGAGCCCGGTGGCATTTCTTCGCGCAGCGATCCGGCCGAGTTCGTCAGGATGAGCGTGTCGACGCCGAGTGCCTTCAAGGTCTCGATCGGCCCGCGCATGGCATTGGCGTCGCCCTTTTCGTAGTAATGCACCCGGCCGGAAAGCATGATGACGGGGACATCTCCGAGCTTGCCTGCGACCAGCGTGCCGGCATGGCCGGAGACGGCGCTGACCGGGAAGCCGGGCAGATCGGCATAGGGAATGCGCAGCGCGTCTTTGACCTCATCCACGAGAGAGCCGAGGCCGGAACCCAGGACGATGCCATAGCGCGGCTTCAACTCGCCGAGCTTCTCGGTGAGGATATCGACGGCCGCGCTCATCCGAGCACCTCCGTTTCGAAGCTGAAGGGCAACATTTCGTCCATGGTCATGGTCTTCTTCACGCCGGTTTCGTCGCAAAGATAGATGCGCGTCTCCTTGCTGGCAAATTCGGCGATCTTCTGCCGGCAGCCGCCGCAAGGCGGGCAGAGCGGCAGCTTCTCGGCGATGACGGCAATCTCGACGATCTTCTTGGCACCGCCCATGATCATCTGGCCGATTGCCGTCGGTTCGGCGCACCAGCCCTGCGGGAAGGACAGGTTCTCGATATTGGCGCCGGTATAGATCTTGCCGTCCTCCGCACGGATCGCCGCGCCAACGGGAAACTTCGAATAGGGAGCATGCGCGAACGCCATCGCGCTGCGCGCAGCCTCGAACAGATCATGCGACATAGACTAGCGCTCCTTGGTATAGGGCACGCCACCGGCCTTCGGAGGCTTGGCGACACCGATAAAGCCTGCAAGCAGGATGCAGGTGAGGATATAGGGCAGCGCCTGGAAAATCTGTACCGGCACCTCGCCGATGCCCGGAACCGCCTTGCCCTGCATAAAATTGGCGAAGGCATCAAGGAAGCCGAACAGAAGGCAGGTGAACATGACCGGCACCGGCTTCCATTTTGCGAAGATCAGTGCGGCAAGCGCGATATAGCCCTTGCCCGCCGACATGTTGTTGATGAAGGCAGCCGATTGGGCGATGGCGAGGTAGGTGCCGGAGAAGCCGCAGAGAATGCCGGCTGCTATTAGCGAGCGATAACGCAGCCATTCGACCGAGATGCCGGCGGTATCGACGGCGCCGGGATTTTCGCCGACGGCACGCAGCCGCAGACCGAAACGGGTGCGATAAAGAATCCACCAGGAAATCGGCACCGTCAGGAAGGCCAAATAAGTCAGGATATTGTTGCCGGAGATGACATTCGCATAGAGCGGCCCGATGAACGGAACGTCGCGAAGGGCATCAGCGCCCGGCAGGGTGATGCCGGAAAAACGTGCAGTGGCAGGCAAAGTGGGCGTACGGCCACCCTGACCGAACCAGGCTTGACCGAGAACGATGGTCAGGCCAGCCATCAGGAAGTTGATCGCGACGCCCGAGACGATCTGATTGCCGCGATTGGTGATCGATGCGAAACCGTGCAGCAGGCCGACGACGACAGAGACGACAATGCCCGCGCCAAGGCCGGCCCAGGGTGAGCCGCTGATCGAGGCGACGCAGGCGGCAGCAAAAGCCGAGGCCAGCATCTTGCCTTCAAGGCCGATATCGAAGATGCCGGCGCGCTCGGAAAACAGGCCCGCCAGCGCCGTGAAGATCAACGGAATCGACAGGCGGATCGTCGAACCAAGTATGCTGATGAGAAGATCATAATAGTCCATCGTCCGATCCTCACGTCCTGGCGAATGTCTGGTAGATGCGCACAAGCGCAGGTCGGAACATATATTCGAGAGCACCGGCAAACAGGATGACGAGACCCTGGATCACCACGATCATGTCGCGCGTGATGTTCGGCATGTCGAAGGAGAGCGCGTCGCCGCCCTGATAGAGAATGCCGAACAGGATCGCCGCCACGATGATGCCAAGCGGATGATTGCGGCCCATCAGCGACACGGCGATGCCGACGAAGCCCGCACCGAGCACGAACTCGACCTGCAGGCGCGCGGATGCGCCCATGACGGGATTGAGCGCCATCATGCCGGCAAGGCCGCCGGAAAGCAGCATGGCGATAACGACCGTGCGGGCATAGGGAATGCCAGCATAGACCGCAGCGGTCGGGCTGAGGCCCAGCGTGCGCATTTCATAGCCGAGCTTGGTGCGCCAGACGAGCACCCATACCAGGAAGCACATAACCAGCGCGATCAGGAATGAGACGTTGAGCGGCGCCGCACCGATGGTCGAGCCGAACAGATCCATCAACCAGCCGAGCTTCGGCAGCTGACCGCCCTCCAGAAAGGTGCGGGTTTCAGGGGCCATCTTGCCCGGAACGATCAGTATATGCACCAGCAGGAAGTTCATCATCGCCGATGCGATGAAATTGAACATGATCGTGGTGATGACGACGTGGCTGCCCCGCTTGGCTTGCAGCCAGGCAGGAATGAAGGCCCAAAGCGCCCCGAAGATCGCCGCGCCGATGACGGCAAAGGGCATCGTCACATACCAGGGCACATAATGGTCGAGGGTCAGCGCCACCAGGGCGCAGCCAAGACCGCCGACATAGGCCTGGCCTTCCGACCCGATATTGAAAAGGCCGGCATGGATGGCGACGGCGACCGACAGGCCGGTGAAGATAAAGCTCGTCGCATAATACAGCGTGAAGCCGATGCCTTCGCCGCTGCCAAGCGCGCCCTGCAGCAGCAGGATAAGGGCATCGAGCGGGCTCTCGCCGATGAACCAGACGACGAGGCCGGAGATCAGGAAGGCAACAATGAGATTGAGAAGGGGGATCAGACCGTAGGTGATCCAATTGGGGAGCGGAACGGAAGCCGTGCTCATATACGCCTCACGCGGCAATGCCGGCCATCATCAGGCCGAGTGTTTGTTCACCGGCCTCAGCCGACTTCTCACCGACGATATGGCCGGCGAACATGACGAGGATACGGTCCGAAAGCGCACGGATCTCATCCAGCTCCACCGAAACCAGCAGGATGGCCTTACCGGCGTCGCGCATCTCGATGATGCGGCGATGGATGAATTCGATGGCGCCGATATCGACGCCGCGCGTCGGCTGGCCGATCAGCAGAGCCTTCGGATCGCGCTCGATCTCACGGGCGACGACGATCTTCTGCTGGTTGCCGCCGGAAAAATTGGCTGTTTTCAGCCGCGCGTTTGGCGGGCGGATATCGTATTTCTCGATCTTCTCGATGGCATCCTTGCGCATGGCATCGAGATCGAGCATGCCGCCGCGCCCGTATTTGCGGTCGCGGTGATAGCCGAGCATGGAATTCTCATACTCCTCGAACTTTAGGACGAGGCCCATGTGATGGCGATCTTCCGGAATATGGGCAAGGCCAAGATCGCGGAGTGCTGCGGGATCGGCGTTGCCGATCGGCTTGCCATGGAGCAGGATCTCGCCCGAAGCCGGCTTGCGGATACCGGCGATCGCCTCCAGCAGTTCGGACTGGCCGTTGCCGGCAACGCCGGCAATACCGACGATTTCGCCAGCGCGGACATCGAAGGAGACATTGTCAACCATGGTGACGCCACGGCCGTCCTTGACGGTGAGGTTGCGCACCGAGAGCAGAATCTCGCCCGGATTGGGTTCACCCTTCTCCACGCGCAGCAGCACGCGGCGGCCAACCATCAGTTCGGCCAGTTCCTCGACGGTAGTTTCCGCCGTCTTGCGCGTGGCCACCATCTCGCCGCGGCGCATGACCGACACCGTATCGGTGATCGCCATGATCTCGCGCAGCTTATGGGTGATGAGGATGATCGTCTTGCCCTGATCGCGAAGGACGCGAAGGATGCGGAAAAGATTGTCCGCTTCCGCCGGCGTCAAGACGCCGGTGGGCTCATCGAGGATGAGGATCTCGGCGCCGCGATACATCGCCTTCAGGATCTCGACGCGTTGCTGCTGACCGACGGGGAGCTCTTCGATCAACGCATCCGGATCGACTTCCAGGCCATAATCCTTTTCCAGCCGGTTGAGCTCGGCGCGTGCGGCCGCTACCCCCTTTGCGAGAAGCGCGCCGCCTTCGGCGCCCAGCATGACGTTTTCAAGGACGGTAAAATTGTCGACCAGCATGAAATGCTGGTGCACCATCCCGATACCGGATGCGATTGCCGTCTGGCTGTCGCGGATGGCGATGGGATTGCCGTTGATGCGGATTTCGCCGCTGTCGGCCTGATAGAATCCGTAGATGATCGACATGAGAGTCGATTTCCCGGCACCGTTTTCGCCGATGATCCCGTGGATCGAGCCCTTGGCGACGGTCAGGTTGATATCTTTATTGGCGTGGACAGCACCGAACTTCTTGTCGATGCCCACGAGCTCGATGGCAGAGATTTGGCTCACTATAGGGGCTCCAGAAACCGGTTTCCGGATAAGAAAAGGGCGTATGACGTTTTTGTCCCGTCATACGCCCTTATTTCATATCAGTTCTTCGGGCAGGCGTTGTCGGTCAGATAATCGTGGACCTTGATGGTGCCAGCGACGATATCGGTCCGGGCCTTGTCGACGGCAGCCTGCATTTCCGGAGTGACGAGCGACTTGTTGTTGTCGTCCATAGCGACGGCAACGCCGTCTTCCTTCAGGCCGAGCTCCTGCGTACCAGGCGTGAACTTGCCGTTCTTGGCGTCGCTGAAGGCATTGTAAACGGCCAGATCGACGCGCTTGACGACAGAGGTCAGAACGGAACCCGGATGCAGGTAGTTCTGGTTCGAGTCGACGCCGATCGACAGCTTCTTGTTGTCGGCGGCGGTCTGCAGCACGCCGAGGCCGGTTGCGCCGGCAGCCGCGTAGACAACGTCTGCGCCCTGGTCGATCTGGTTCTTGGTGAGTTCCCCGCCGCGAACCGGGTCATTCCAGGCAGCGCCGGTGGTGCCGGTCATGTTCTGGAAAACTTCGATCTTCGCATTGGTGGCACGCGCACCGAGCTCGTAGCCGCATTCGAACTTGCGGATCAGCGGAATGTCCATGCCGCCGACGAAACCGATCTTGCCGGACTTCGAGGCAATGGCAGCCATGACGCCGGCGAGATAGGAGCCCTCGTTTTCCTTGAACTTGACCGAGCGGACGTTCGGCAGGTCAAGGCTGTCGTCGATCAGGACGAATTCGGTCTTCGGATATTCGGCAGCAACCTTCTGAAGTGCCGAGGTCCATGCGAAAGAAACAGCGATAACCGGATTGAAGCCCTTGCTCGCGAAGTTGCGCAGCGCCTGTTCGCCCTGGGTGTCGCCCGTCGGCTCGAAGTCGCGGTAAGCGATGCCGGTTTCCTTCTTGAATTTTTCGGCGCCGTTATATGCAGCTTCGTTGAAGGATTTGTCGAACTTGCCGCCGGTTCCGTAAACGATTGCCGGCTTGATATCGGCCGCAAGCGCCGTTGCCGACATGGCAGCCAGGGCGAAAAGGGTCAAAAGGGATTTTTTCATGTGGTGCAGCCCTATTGTTTCTATCTTGTTGGGTCCTCCCGCAAGCCCGTTGACCGGGCAAGTCTGCGGAACCGCCGACCTCCCCGAGGCCAAGCTGGCGCGCATCCTTGCATGGCTGCATGAAAAATTCACGAGAAATTTTTCAGTTGGTAAAGATTTGTGGGAATTGGTGAAAACCCATCCAAACGACCCTTTTTTTAAACAATTTCGGGCCAAAACTGCAATTTTATTGGTCAGAACAGCTGCCAGTCAGCACCTCGCAATCGCCCCTTTTGCTCCCCACAGCATAGCTGCAAGCCCATCGCCAGACATTCTCCGACGTCACCAAAATCCCCAAATGGCACAGAGCGAAACGCAGCCCCTTTCAGGCGCTGAAGCGTCCGGCTGCGGGCTGACGCTTGTAGGCGATCACCCACAGAAGCAGCGAGATCACTAGAAAGACCGCAAAGGCCGGCTGAAACAGCAGCCATTGCATCGCCAAGTCATAGAAGCGAGGATGAACATAATAGGCGATGGTCGAGCGAAGGCTTGCCAGCGATGAAGGGCTGACATCGTTCCACGCATCACCCATCGGGGTCATGACCACGGCGGAAGCCGCCACGGATTGAATGGAATCGATGGTGCCGGCGATCACAGCCACCACCAGCGCGACAAGGCTGGTAAAACGCAACAGGAAACGCATAAACTCCTCCCGATACTCAACTACGTCACGCCTTTGCGGGCCGACTGGTCTTATGCCGCCTCATCCATTTCTTTAGATAAGTGGAGCGCGAAATAAGCGCAATGGGGATGAGACGCAGAGTTTTTTGTCCAGAAGTCAAAAAACTGTCAGATTCGGGTTGATCCTAGAAAATTCATCGGTATATATCGCGCCGTTCCCACAATAGCTCCTTTATCGGATGCGAAAGTGCAGATGGACAGGTGGCCGAGTGGTTTAAGGCGCACGCCTGGAACGCGTGTGTGCGTGAAAGCGTACCGTGGGTTCGAATCCCACCTTGTCCGCCATTCTCTTCATTAAGACTTTGATTTTCCATATTATTCGCCTTTCCTTTGTCCAACTTTTTGCTTTGGTTGGACAGATTTCGTTCTGGTTTTCGTCCCACCGATGGCCTTGAGACCCTTCTCCGCAAGAGCGGCCTGATTGGCTGCGGCGGTGTAGATGGATACTTGTTTGAGATTGGTGTGGCCGGTAACGGCCTTGATTACATCGCCGCTCATGCCGCCCTCTGCCATCCGGCGGGCGGCCGCTTTGCGGAGACCATGAGCAGTGCAGTGCGGCAAATCGGCTTCGTTGCAACGGTCCCGAAACCAGTTCCCAAAACCGGCTGGCGTAAACGGCTTGCCAAATTCCGTAGTCAGGAACGTCGGCTTGTCGCGCGGGAGGGCGCGAATTGCGTCCGTCAGAGTAGGAAGCATATAGAGGTCGAGCTCAACGTCGGTTTTAACCTGCTTGACCTGAATGTATTTGCCCTTGAGCTTTTCCCATCCCATCACAACCACATCACTGCGGCGCTGCGCAGTGTAAAGCAGAAGAACAAGTGCTAGGCGCGCCTTGCTTCCTTCCGGGTGCTGCGCCTCATAGGCGGCAATTTCCGCTTCAGTCCACGTGTGAAATCCCTTTGTCTTCTTCTTAAAGCCTTTAATTCCCTGTGCAGGGTTCGCGGCGATCCAGCGATTATCAAGCGCGTGGTCGAGCAAAATCTTAAGCAGTGAGAGCAGGCGATTTGCCGCCTGTGGGCGATCCGCCATATCACCGATGAGCGCTTTCAAGTGGTCACGGCGAAGATCACGCATGACGCGCTTGCCATGCTGCTCGCGGAACTTCTCGATGATACGGCGATAAGTCTGCTTCGTGCTATCGCGAAGGCCCTGAAACTCCGGCGACCGGTAATAGGAAACCGCCAGGGCATCGAAGGTTCCGGCTTTAGTACGGCTTGCACCTATGTTTGCGCGCCACTCCGTGACACCTGCAAGTGCTTCCCCATACGCCTTTTCAAATTCGGCACCGGAAGGCGGGTAAGGGAGATAAGTATCTACGCCCTTTGCACGGAAGCGGATGCGCCGCTTCTTATGCCGGTCGATAACCAGCGAGCAATGCTTTGGCAGGCCGTTCCGGCGCTTCCCTTTCATTTCAGCACTTCATCCCAAGAGTTTTCAGAAGCCGTGCGTGCCTGTTCTGCAAACGATGCGAGAGCCTCAATGCGGCCATCGGGATGAATGGTAATTTTTGCGTTCTCGAAGCCAGCTTCGAGCGCAGCCTTGAAGAGGCGCTTTGCATCGTTCTGGCGAATTTTTGAAGACTGGACCATTCACTTACCCTCATTGGTGGAGCAGGCGGCTCCGTCGCTTGAGCCGCCCGCAGCGCTGCTTACTTCACGCCGGGATTGAAGTAGGCCGCACGCCATTCGAAGACGCCGCAACCGAAGTCGAGAATGCAGCGGAAGGACGTGCCAAGCACATCCCAGCCTTCCTTGCTTTCGAGCTGCGGGCCCTCAAAATCTTGCAGGTAGCCATGCATGAGGGCCGGGCGGGTGGCCGGATCGGCAAACAGATACCAGCCAGGGCCTTCGAAGCGATTTTCTACCATCACGCGGAGCTTGCCGGCGAATGGGTTAGCCTCAGATTGATTGGTCGCGTTGATCTGCGTGACGACCTTTTCCGCTTCGGTTTCTTTTTCCGGGCCGACAAGCAGGACAGCCGGAACAACGCCCGCTGTACCCGTGCCGTTTACGTTCTTGTGAAGACGCATGGCCTTGCGAGCATCAGAGAGCGCATCAATGGTAATCGCGGAACCGACGCTTGCGAGATTGTTGCGACTGGCATGGAACAGAGGCAGGTCGTCAGAGAGCGTCATGCCCTTGTGATCGTTAGCGGTCAGCAAGCTTGCGAAGAGATCGCCTTCCGTTTCCGCCGCTGACTGTGCGAATGCACCAAGGAAATCGATGAAAGCACTGAGATCGTCGTTTACCAGCGCATTGCGGCTGATGTTGAACAGGCGAGCATAGGTTTCGACCTTGAGGCCAAGGCTATCCTCGTTCAGCGAACCGGCGCTAATTTCGCCACTCTCCAGAACCTTCTTCAGCTTCGGAGCTTCGCCCGGACGAATGAAGCTCTGTTGACGGAAGTCACGGGCATTGCGCTTGGTGGACAGCGACTTGAGCGGGCTGGTCAGCGGCTCATAACGCTGCAAGAGCGCGCGATTGCCAGCGGCCTGCAACAGCATCGGAAAATCGGAGGTGGTGTGCATCCCACGAGCGTAGAAGCCACCGACCGACCGACCCGAGATCAAGGTATCCGCAATGCGGACATCATCCATGCCGCGCGTCGAGACGCCGCGCTCTTCGAGCCAATGGCGACCGATTTCTACTGTGGAGCGACCTGCGAGGGGATTGGCCTGTATCGAAGGGTTCGCACCGAGACGGACAGCAAGCGCATCGATCACCGCACTCTCAACCTCATTGGCGCGGTGGCCTTGGCCGGAAAACTGGTCGAGGCCCATGCGAGAATCTACTGAGATCGAGAGATCATGTTCAGCCAAGCGCTCGAATAGGGCGGCGCGCAGGGCATCGATCGACCCGTTGCTGCGGGACATGATCTTATCAAAGTCCCCATCAGAGATACCGCTGTGAGCGGCATAGTTGCGCATTTCGATGATGGAGCGCATGCCATCCACCGAAAACGAACGCTGACGGGCATTCTCATGGCCGTCATCATCGCCGTGGTGGCCGGCTTCAATGTCGTCTTCCAGAATTTCATTTTGAACGCGCGCTACAGAGCTGCGCGCGAATGCGGGCTTCTTAGCCATTTTGACTTTTCCTCGAATGGTAGCGTTGGGATCAGCCGGAACCGAGACAAGAGAAAGCTCCATCGGCTCCCAGCGGGTTACGGTGATGAGCGGCGCGCCGTCGCGCGACGTGGATTCTTCAATTTTGTGGATGCGATAACCGACGCTGACCTTGTGCAACATGCCGTCACGAACGAGCGCGAAGGCAGCATCGCCTCGCTCATTGTTGGCGAAAGCGATCTTCACCATGAGATTTCGACCCTCGAAGCGGCTTTCGACAACCTGCCCCAAGATCGAAAGGACGCTGGAGCTGTTGTGGCTGTCGATGACGGGAAGCCCTTGTAAGCGATCCGCAATGACTGCCGCCTTGGCGCAACGCAGAACCTCGTCACCGAAAGCGCGGCGAACCGGCGTTTCCGTTGCCGCGACCGCCCAAACCGTGCGGTCATCCGTATTCAGCGTCTCGGAGCGGAAACCGCCGAAGCGACGCAGATCACTATCGACATTGTCCTTGCGCAGTGTGTTCGGCATTTTAGCCCTCGTCAGCTTCACGCAGCGCCTTCACGACACGACGGGCAATGGCGCTAACGTTGACCGAAAGAACGGCTTCAGCGGGTTCTTTGGTCAGTACGTCGGTAGCTTCGAAAGCGGTGGCGACATGGGCTTTCCACTGGTCGAGCCTCAAGAACAGCAAGTTGCCCCACCCTGCGCCGTCCTCAGAACCGCCGTTGCCATCGACAAGGCAGAAGATGCAATCCGGCTCGTCGGCATTAAAGAATACGGCTGCGATGGTGTTTTTCACATCTTCCGAACCAGCAACGATGTTGAACGCTTGCTGCAGATCGATACCGAAGCGGGAGAGGTAAAGGGCCATCCCCATCATGCAGGCTTCGCGCACATCGTAACGGCGGCGAGAGCGCGGATTGTCCTCGCCGCCTTCGATGACCGTTCCAAAGTTGCAGATACCACGGTCGCGCCACATGCGGACTGTGCCCGGACCAACGCCGATAGCTTCTGCTACAGCGCCTGCGAAATAAATCGTCTTAAACTTTTCCATTGAATCACCTCATTTGGTTACGTGTGTGACTATAAGCACGAACTGGTACTTTCGTCAATTTAGTAACAAGTGTGACTCAATAACTATTGTCGCCTGAGAACGAGCGCAACAGCTTTGACGCGTAGTCCGAGGCTACGCCGCACAAATACTCGTTGTTCAGAAACAGATTAGCCTTGCGGTGGATATCCACCAACGAAGCACACGGGTACGAAGCGAGGGCCAAAAGTGCATTCCCTTCCGTGTCAGCTTCAGGCGTATCGGTGGGAATAGCGCCACCCTTTTCGGTATCAATCCATGCGGCGTGCGCAGTCTTCCACGCAGAAATGCAATCTTCGAGACCGGATGCGTTGTCGGCCTTAGCGGCGGCGCGCATTTCATGAGAGAGCTGCAGAAGCTCTTCTGAAAGCTCGGTTGCGATGCGGTCGGCGCGGGTTGCACGCTCCACCATGTCGCTCGTCATGAAGTCGATGTGTCTGCGTTCGCGGCCATCGATCTGGTAGTAATCATCGGCCCAAACCGCCTTGATATGATCGCTTGCCTTTCGTCCCGGAAAAAGGACGTCAACGATATGGCTTGTCGCAATTTCAGCAGCGCAAAGCGTATCCTGTGTTTCCCCAGTAAGGCAGTCTAGCCGGGTGGCAAGTTTGGAAAGTCGGTCGAGGGCGGTCGCTTGATCGATGTTTTCGGTCGTACGTTTTGCCTGCATTTAATGTACCTTTCGTCGAGGTAGAAGCCGACCCGGCTCCCTACGCCGTTACGTCAACTTTTTTCGTTTCGTCCTCCGCGTACGTGCGGTTCAGGTGAAACACGATTTCAGCATTCATTGACCGGAAATTGCGCTCTGCAGCTTCCTTGATGCGATTTCGCAACCCTTCAGGAAGACGAAGCATAAACTTGTCAGGCGTTTCGCGAATCATAATAGCTCCCCATGATGTCCAAAGGACTTCATTGTTATGTCCTAAGGACACTATTGCAGTCAAGCGACAAATGATGTCAATAGGACTTCATGACCGAAGAGCAGAACCGGACCTTTCAAGACAAATTCATGCTTCGGCTTCCCGAAGGCATGCGTGATCGGCTTCGCGATGAGGCAAGGAAAAGCGGACGCTCGATGAACGCAGAGATCGTTCATCGGCTCGGTAACAGCCTGGATTTTCCAAAATTCGAAGATGCCGGATTAAATTTGGATGAGGAGTTGAACTTCTCGCTGATGACCGCTGCTCACTACAGCGGCCGGTCGTTGATGGAAGAAGCGGTCTATCGCTTGAAACAAAGCCTTGCGCCAGAAACGACGGTAATCAACGAGTTGGAGCGTCGGGCATGGAACGCACAGCGGCGGCTCGACGACGTCATGAGGCTATTCGTTCAGTTGACCCCCGAAGAGCGCCGCAGGCTTGAAGAGCGAGCCGAAATTATGGAACAAGCGCGGAACAGGAAATTTTCGTCCGCACAGATTGGCGACTTTGTCAGCCTGCATCCTATTGGAAAACGTGGGCGCATTGTCCTGACACATCAGACCTCTGATTATTCATCCCTGCTTCCGCCCCGAGACGATGAGTAGCTATTGAGGGCGTTTGAGCAGGGCTGATTGCTTTTTTTGGTCGTCCCAAAGGGCTAACGGCAGCGCGTTTGCCGAGCAACATGCGTTACAACTAACCAAACGACACGGCATCGCAGCCAGTTGAACGGAGATGACCATTGCTTAACCATCTCACAGAACTTCACACTCTCGCCGTGATCTCAGCCCGGCGCTTGCGGTTTAACAAAGATGATGAAGTTCAGCGCGTCTTGATTGCGCTCTACGCAACGATAATCGAGCAATCGGGAAGCATCATTATCATTCTGTGCAAGAAAAAGTCAGCCGGCGTTGATGTTATTTTGCGATCAATATTTGAGGCCTACGTCGATCTCAAGGCGCTACTCGGTGATCCGGGTTACATCCACAACATGAACGCGGCATTTTATCACGAGTGGTTGCGGCTTTTTAAGAACGAGAGCAGCTCCAAAATAATTGAAGAGAATGACGATATCAGGCAGATGCTCACTGAATACGAAACCGAACTTGCCGAATTAAAGAAGAACGGCCATAGGCCCCTTACAAATCAGGACCGCATTAAACGCGCTGATCTGCCGAAGGAATGGTTGATTACCTATAATATCCTCTGTTCCGAGAGCCACAATAACCTGCGCTCCCTTATGGACAGACATATGGACATGAGCTCCGGCACGTTGGAAATCAATTTATCAAACCCCAACAAAGATATCACCCTCCCGCTTTTTACAGCTGCCGAGATTTTGCTGAGTTCGAGCTTGGATATTCACACCAAGTTCGAGGGTGGGCACCCGGAATGTTTCGAGCCCGTACGTGCAAAAATGCTAATGGAACGCGAAGCTATGTGAAGGTTTTAAGCATAGTCGACGGATCGACCACTTGCCCCGACAATCCACCCGCGAGCGCCGCAGTCCGGATATAAAACCCCATAGCGAGCCTGAGGCTTCACGGCCGCTAAGCAGCCATGCCGTCCTGATTATGACACCGTTATATTTGACGTAGTGGCCTGCTGTGCCCTAGTATCCCTGTCCTGCTCGCTGCTCATCCAAATCCGTTTTGTAAATTCGCGAGCGACACGGATGCGCGCTTGTTTAAGTGGTAGGCTCTTGTGGTGGTTGAGTGTCGGATTCTGATCGAAGAAACCGTTAACCTGAGCTTGGGTCATGTTTGCATGCGCTTCTAATAGCCAGTCGTACAAACTGAAGGGGCTGTCATCACGCAGGCCACGCGAGGCGTTCACTTTGCCGAAAATTGCATCCGTGTACCGGCGCGCAGCCTCCGCTTCGCCCGTTGTTAGAGGCATCTCTACGAGCCAATGACGACCATTAGCGCCAACTGCAAGCATGGCCTTGTTATCGCCCCATGAACAGATCTCTTCCACCTCTGCTCGAACCGCTTTGCCGTCCATGTCGGGCACCTCGATCATGTCGCCGAGCTTGACCGTGCGCAGCAGTTTGCCATCACCGTCAAGCAATTCAGGCGGCGAGCCGTCGAAGGTGGTCGGCACGGTGCTGGCGGTTTTCCACGCCTCCATGAGCCAAAAAATATCGCGGTGCTTGTCGTAACCCTCAAGAGCTGCTTCGATCTCCAATGGCCGCCCAATGGGAAAGTCTTCCATCTTGATGGTTTGCAGCAAGCCGAAGCATGGGTGACCCGTCACATCCTCGTTGGCGACGAATGTATGATTGGTGATGACAACGTAGGCGGGCGCGATCGGCTGGCCGTCAACTGTCATGTTGTTCTCAGCTTGGCGAATCGCAGCTTCCGCCAGTTCGGCGACTACCCGCCACTCGGCCTCGGCCATCATCGTGGGAATACTCAGCTCAAACCAATAAACGGGATTCTTGAGCTTCTTCTTCGACGCTTTATGAATCTGGTTGCGCACATAAGCTTGCAACTCGCGCTGAAACTCCGGGTCGGTTACATCGCTCGTGGGAGCTTTCCAGCCGTTCTTGCGCTTGCCCTCAATCTCATAGGTTGTTCCGGACATCTTGGATTTCGCCCTGAACTCCGGTGTCGGTGTCGACCCCGCCTTCGTCTCTGCGCAGGAAATTTCCATCCCCGCGACCGCCAGAGCCGCGCCCATAATGGCTTCATGATAGGCGGGGAGGAAAAGAACCGGGGTGCGAAGCCGATCTAGAAGTTGGTCGGGGATTTCGTCATGGTGGGCAATTAGGTATAACGCATAGGCTAAGTGCAACCAGCAGGCGATAAAGCCCATCATCATAATGGTCTTCACCTTCGGCTCGCCGGGCTTGTGATTGCTATACGCCTGGGTCTTATGCAGCCAGCGGAAGAGCGGATGTTGACCGTTTCTCCGTTCCCGCTCGCCCCATTCATTGCCGAGCGTCCTTTTCATGTAATAATCAAGGAAGTTCGGAAAGATAAACCAGTCCTTTCCCCAATGGACCGTCGATTTCACAGCTACAAATCGGACGCCATTCGCCTCATCCATCCATGAGACGATGGGGTTGCCGTGACCTTGCTGCTGTCGGCGTACGCCCTCGGCAGCCTGATGTTGTCGCAATCTGGCCTGCGCAAAACGAAGATCGTTGTTAGGCATTGGTGCGCGCCGCGCGGCCGGTTTCACGTTCAAACAACATTTTTTGAACTTCTTGCCACTGCCACACGGGCATTGCTCGTTTCTTCCGGCTTTCATTCTTTAATCTATCACAGACTCGTGTCGCGATGTCATTCCCTTGACGAATTGTTGATGGTGCGTTTTTTTATCGAGCGATCCACATTACCCCACAATCCGATGATCCAAGGGATGTATTGATATAATATCAGGGGTTGAAATTGGAAGCCATAATGGTGGCGATTGTGAAATTGCGCCAAGCATTTAGACCAATAACGCGTTTCCGCAAGAAACGGGTTTCATTTAAATCTTTCTTGCGAGAGCTTCGCGCTAAACTCTATTTATCAGAGACAGCATCAAAAGCGTTTCCAAGGGGAACGGTTTTGATGAAATCATACAGCTGCCATGCTTTTGGACCAATAAGTCGGTCGCGTGAGCCCCTTGCTTTTCTTCTTTGCAAGTATGTTAACTCGTGATTCCGATTCCACTGATATGGCGGCGGAACCCCCTTAAAAAACTTTGCACGGAGCGAAACCCCGCAGTCGCGCGCACCCGCTAAACAGCGAAGAACGCAGGAAGGACCCGCTTAGGGGTGGGGTGGTGAAGCGGCTACGCATGTGCCGCCGATCCGAGATGCTGCGCGGCCAAACCATCGAGCCAAACACACTGCCTTGGCGTCATGGCGAAGCGCTCGCCATCGTTCTCCGCGCAAGCGACGATGTTCTCCACGAAACCGCGCTGCTTGTCGGTCAACGATCCAGAGGCCAGCAGCCCGCGTCCTACTTCGATGACGCGCGCCGCCGATGGTGAGCTGTGATCGCTGTGCGACTGCTCTACCGGATGCGCCGGCCTGTCGCGATAGACGATCTTCTCTTCGACAACGACGCGATCCCGATACACAACCTTTTCGACAACGCGCGGGGGTTTTTCGATCATCGCAGCTAGATCATGCAGGCATGCACCCGCGCTATGCAGCGTCCGCACGATTGCCGCCGCAGTCGCGGCAACCTCGCCCGCGTGGCCGCTCGCAAGCAGGGGCAAGAGCTTGTGCAGCTTCCGCATCGTATTGCTATCAAGTTCAACCATTGTTCGGCCTCGCGCGTGGAATCAGCCGTACGCAGTGGCTGAGGTGCGCCAATGGCGCGACCACTTCTCAGCCGGACGCGCTTGCCACATAGCGGGTCGTTTGAAGGGATCATGGACGGAAGCCGCGCACTCCTTCTCAAAAGCCGATTTTTCAGTTTCGGCATTCTCGGAGAGAGTTGTTTTAACTTGAGTCACTGAAGTGCTCAAACGTTTGAACCCTATGCCCCGCTCGATCCACCCACGCCATGCCAACGAAACAATCTTGATGATGTTGGTAAGGTTCTTGCCGGATCGCTGCGGACGCTCGCGAACGGAGATATGTGCGAGTGCCTTCGCGCGTGCCTTCCGAATGGCATTCTGCACCGACGTGCGCCCAACGCCGGCCAAACGCGCAATCTCGTCAATGCACAGGTCGCAGAAGCCTTTTTCGCTGCACCGACTGGCGATAATGCACAAGGCAGCGCGCTCGGCTTCAGAATAGCAGGCGCGAATTTCAGGCGGCATATTGCCGGCGCTCGACCATTTGCGACGACGCTGGATTTCCTTGGAGCGCTGTTCCGTGGTGACGATACGGCGGCGAGACTGTGCGACGACACGTTCAGCCGCTCGCGCGGACGATTGCTTTTCGTATGCCTTGCTTGCGGGCTTGGTGCCCTGTCCGGTTTCAAAATACCGGTCGCGTTCATCGTAGGGGCGCGACAAGATGCGCGTGCGCAGCAGCGCAGGAGATACCTGAAGCTGCGTCATGTTAAGCCGCCGAAATAGTCAGCTTGAAGCGGTTGGGAATTGCGTCAGTTTCACCAAGCTTTTCAATGAGGCGTCCGGCCGCGTTGGACGAGATAACGGATTGATTTAAAAGGGTGCTCGCACAACCACCTTGTCCGCCATTGACCGCTGCCCATACTACAGATATAGAGAACAACCTGCTCAAGAGGCGGATGACAACCTCTTTTCCGATCTGTTTGGCGTCCTGATCCGCGTCGGTCGCGGTTTTCCACCGAGCCATGTTCCGGATGCTTGCCCGCTCGCATAGCATCGGCCATGACCTTCGCCAAACACGCACCTTATCTCATGCTCCGGACGCAGCGCTTCTCAGGCAGATGCGCGCTCCGGTTCGCCGAACCATCGCAGCGCAGCCTTTGCGGCTTCCTCGGTATCGGACTCAGCTTCGCACACCCAGGCGACGACACCATCTGGCCGTATCAACAAGGCATTCACGTCAAGCCGGTCCCCGACATTGTCCGCGGCGAGATAAGCGATCCGGTTACCCCAGCGGCCGGCAAGCGCCTCAAGCGATGCGTTGGCGGTGAAATCGAGCAGCAGGCCTCTGCCTGCTCTCAAGAAGTCGCCAAGCCTCGCCTCGTCGGCCAACTCGAAATCGGGAGCGCTGCGGCCCACCAGGGGATTGATCGCGCCAAAATCGTAACGGAGAGAAACGCCCCATACCCGCTCGGCGAAATAGGTGGCGCCATCACGGGTATCGATCAGATCGCGGATGATCGCCTCGAGCGCCCGCGAGCTCCGGCTCGGCCGCATGAGCGCCACCTGCGCACGTGACCAGTCGAGCACCTGCGCTCCGACGGGATGCCGCTCGCTGGAATAGGTATCGAGCAGGCTGTCCGGCGCATCGCCACGGATCACGGCGGCAAGCTTCCATCCAAGGTTCATCGCGTCGCCCAGACCGAGGTTGAGGCCCTGGCCGCCCAAGGGGGAATGGATGTGCGCGGCATCGCCGGCAAGCAGAACGCGCCCTCTGCGATAGCTGGTCGCCTGGTAGGCGCGGTCCGTCCATGTGGTGGCAAGCTTGACTGCCGTTAGAGTGACTTCGGTGACGGAGATACGGCGCAGCACCGACTGCACATGCTCGAGCGTGATCGGCTGGGTCCGGTGGAAAGCACCGCCGTCGAAGTCGACCATCGCGATCGTCGCGGGCGGCGAAAAAGTGTACATGCCCGTCGCGGTGTAGTGGCGGCCTGCTTGAAGCTTGCCCGGGTCTGCGATCTCGACGTCAGCAGAATAGCCGGTAAATTCGGGATCGGTGCCGACAAATTCGAAGCCGCCAGCCTTACGAACGATGCTGCGGCCGCCGTCGCAGCCGACGAGCCAGTGCCCACGAAAGGTCTCGCCTCCGGCGCAGACGGAGACACCTTCATCCGACTGCTCGAAGCTCTCGACGCCGAAGCCGCGGCTGATCTCGACGCCCATCGCCTCGGCGCGAGCGGCCAGGATCGTTTCGAGGCTTTCCATCTCGACCATCATGCTGGTGCCGGCCGGGCTTGGCAGGCGATAGGGCCATTTCGAGGCATCGATATTGTCATGGAAGAACTGGATACCGGCAAAATGGCCGCCGGGGCGGCGCGGCTGATGTATCCAGTGCGCAGCCGATGCGGCGCGATCGCCCGAACCGTCCTTCGGAGTTTTGGGTGCAGCGATATCGCCCAGCAGGCCGCGACGATAGAAGGCTTCGATGGTCGGCGCCGAAAGGCCGCGCATGCCGAAGAGAAGGCGCTTTAGAGGCGAGCGCGGATCCTCGGCCTGCTCCAGCACCAATACGGAGAGACCGGCGAGACGCAGCTCACAGGCGAGAAACAAGCCGACAGGTCCGCCGCCGGCAATCAGGACATCATAAATCAAGAGAATTCCTCAAGCGAACAGCGCCGCAAGGGCGCCAGACATTCCGGCTTCCAGGAGTCCCAGCCGGCGCGAGTCGGTGGAAAAAGCCAATCTCCATTCGAGCGGGCGACGGTCCGGCTACAGGAACAGCCATAAAACCTGTGCCGATTTCACCGATTTCGTGATCGTGGCACAATTTTATACCCGGTATAAATTTACTTATGGTATAAATATCGCTATGTCAAACCGAATCAAACTCCGGGACCGCAAGAAGGAGATGACGCGTCAGGCGATCTCCAATGTCGCAACACGCCTCTTCGTCGAACATGGCTTCGACAAGGTTTCCGTCGCCGACATCGCTGATGAAGCGGAAGTCGCCAGGAAGACGGTATTCAACTACTTCCGCCGCAAGGAGGATCTGGTTTTCGATCGCGAGGATGAGGTGCGGGAGCTGGTGCGCGAGGCGATTGCCGATCGTGGCCGAGCGCCGCCGGTGCGCGCCTTCCAGGCGCTGATGCGGGAACTGGTGGAGACGCAGCATCCCCTGTTCAGGATCACGGAGCGGCCTATCGCGTTCTGGCGCATGGTGGCGGAGAGCCCGGCACTGACGGCGCATGCATGCGGACTGCAGGTGAGCCTTGCCGGCGATCTCTCGATAATGCTGTCCGACGCCGTGGGCCGGCCGCGCTCTGATGCCGATGCGCATCTCGCGGGCGCAATGCTGATGGCGACCCTGGTGGCCGCCTATCGCGAGGCACTGCGCGTCTTTCGCCAGAACGGAAAGCCCGACGCCGCTCTGCTGGGCATCATGGACCGCGGCTTTGCCGGCATTGACGCAGCACTTGCGGGTACGCCCTACATCTGACCCTTGAAATTTCCGGATCGCAGCCTGGAACGATGAAAACCCGGCCGAATGGTCGGCCGGGTCTTCGAATGCATGATCCATCAGACCATCGATCATCCGCGGACCGTGGCCGATGGCACCGGCATTACGCTGCGGAAACCTGCAGCTCTGCAAGATCCTGAAGCAGTGTCGGACCTTTCGGCTCCCAGCCTAGCGTCTGGCGCGTCTTGGCGCTGGAAGCCGGCATGTCGTGGCCGGCAAACAGAGCGAGCCAGCCGAAATAATCCTGCGCCTCTTCCTTGGTGATGGATTTGACGGGCAGGTTCAGGCGGCGGCCGATCGTCTCGACGATATCGCGCATGGGCACGCCTTCCTCGGCGGCCGCATGATATTTGGCATTGGGTTCAGCGCGCTCGGCGACGAGGCGATAAAGACGGCCGACATCGGTAAAATGCGCCGCCGGCCAGCGGCTTGATCCATCTCCGACATAGGCGCAGACACCCTTTTCCCGGAATATCTGGATCAACGGCGTAATAAGCCCCTGGCTGACCGGATCATGCACCTGCGGGAGGCGCACGACCGAGACATTGACGCCGATTTCACTCGCCAATATCCCGGCCTCCTCGGTGGCGGCACGCGGATGCTTGTCGGAGCGGACGATCGGATTATCTTCCTTCGCCGGCTCGCCCGGCACCGTGTTGGCGATCGGCGTACCCGACGTAATGACCAGCGGACGGGCGGAACCGGCAAGCGCCGAGGCCAGCGTTGCGATGACCCGACGGTCATCCTCGCAATTCTGGGCGAATCTCGTGAAGTCATGGTTGAAGGCAAGGTGGATGACGCCGTCGGATTGCGAAGCGCCGCTTTTCAGGATGGCCGCATCCTCGATCGTGCCGTGAAGGACTTCGGCGCCGGCAGCGGCGAGCGCGACCGCCTTTTCCTTCGAGCGCGAAAGGCCGAGCACCTGATGGCCCGCACCGATCAATTCCCTGACGACATGCGAGCCGACATTTCCGGTCGCACCGGTAACGAATATACGCATATGCACTGTCTCCTTATTTCGTCGGAGACA
This sequence comes from Rhizobium sp. BK491, assembly GCF_014194925.1. Lineage (NCBI taxonomy): Bacteria > Pseudomonadati > Pseudomonadota > Alphaproteobacteria > Hyphomicrobiales > Rhizobiaceae > Rhizobium > Rhizobium sp. BK491. Next base: position 85,917 of record NZ_JACIAR010000002.1, on the reverse strand, counting down.
AATCTGTGCCTATCGTTTATTCTGGTAAAGTAGTGACATTATCATAGTAAAGACACTAACAGGATGACCGATCTCATCGAAACTGAAAACGCGCTCGGGACCTATCTGAGGGACCGCCGCGCGAAACTCGACCCATCCGCCCTGGGATTTGCCGGCGAACGGCGGCGCACGCCTGGACTACGGCGCGAGGAAGTGGCGCAGCGCGCCAATATCAGTCCGACCTGGTACACATGGCTGGAACAGGGCCGTGGCGGTGCGCCTTCCGCCGACGTGCTCGACCGGATCGCCCGCGCGCTGATGCTGACGGAAGTGGAGCGCGAGCACCTGTTCCTGCTTGGCCTCGGGCGTCCGCCGGAAGCGCGCTATCGCAAGAATGATGGCGTTACGCCGCGGCTGCAGCGCGTGCTAAATGCGCTGGAGCCGAGTCCCGCCATTATCCGGACCGCCACCTGGGACGTCATCGCCTGGAACCGGGCAGCACCCGTGATGCTGATCGATTACGGATCGCTACCGCCGGAAGAACGCAATATTCTGCGCTATATCTTTCTCGATCCGCGTGCGCGCGCCGTGCAATATGACTGGGAAAGCGTCGCCCGTTTCGCCCTGGGCGCATTCCGTGTCGATGCAGCGCGCGCAGGCGCATCGAGTGAGATCGAGCCTTTCGTGGCGGAACTTTGCCGCATCAGCCCGGAATTCAGGGCCATGTGGCGCGAAAACGATGTTCCTGGCACCCATACCGAAGCCGTCAAACATATACGCCATCCCATCCTCGGCCCGCTGGCATTCGAGTATTCGGCCTTTTCGGTCGATGGCCGGACGGATCTCAGCATGATCGTCTACAATCCGGCAACGCCTGACGATGCCGAGCGGATCAGATCGCTACTGCCTCAGCCGTAAGGCAAGTACTGCGTCGCGCGCGTACCTATCTATTGACAGCATCCGTGAAGCCGACCTAGATATCGTCCGTCGAAAATGGCTGGCTTGGTCTCGGTAGGCCCAGGCCCTTCTCCCTCAATGGAGAAGCTCTGTTCCGCGCTTGCGCGGATACCCCGACAGTCCCTGCGCCTCGTGCGCGTTTCGGGTCTGCGCGGTGGTAGCCATTTGACGATGCTCCCTCGGCAGACCATGTTCGAAGGAGCCGTTGTATGTCCATGATCGATCGATCCAAGCCTATCCTCGTCTATCTCGCAGCCGGCGTTCAAGGTAGCGCCGTCGTCCACGCCGCGTTGCAGCGTGGCCTCAAGGTTCGGGCGCTTGTGCGAGACCGGGAGCGCGCCGCCGCACTCTCGGCCCTCGGCGTCGAGCTTGTTGAGGCGGATCTTTGCGATGCCGCCTCGCTTCGCGCCGCCAGCGTCGGCATTGCACATGCCGTGCTGCAGATCCCGATCGGATCTCAGGCGGATATGCGTATCCAGACCGACAATGCGATATCGGCTTCGCTCGCATCCGGCATGAAATCCATCGTCCTCAAGCTTGCCAGCGCCAGTCGCCCAGCGCCCTGTGCGGAACCGAGCTTCGCCGCCAACGCCATGATCGAAGACATCATCCGCACGTCAGGCCTGCCCTTCGCCACAGTTCGCCCCACAATGTACCTCGACAATCTCTTGAAGCCTTCGGCGCGCAAGGACATCATTGAACATGGGATCTTTGCGCCACCGATTGCCGAATCCCAGTGGATCGCCTGGACCTCGGTCGACGATTGCGCCCGCGCCGCCGTCACCCTTTTGGAACGCCGCATTACATCCAGCGACCATCGTATTGCCGGGCCGGAAAGCCTCGATGGAAACGAGCTTGTCACGCGGATGACTGCGGGGCTTGGTCACCGCATCGTCTATCGCCAGCAGCCGCTCGACGAATTCGAGCGGGATGTCGATGCCGCAATGGGGCCGGGAACCGGGCGCCGCGTCGCCTCGAAATTCCGTTTCTTCGCATCGCATCCGGAAGAGGCGGATGCCATGCTGGCCGAGCCCTTCAGGCCGCGAGCCGGCCTTGAGGATTTCCAGCCGACGGGCGTCGAGGAATGGGTTCGTCAGCATCGGCCACAGTTCTTCGATACGGAACGAGCACCATCAGGCGAGCAAGGCTAATCGGAGGGATGCGCCTTCAATCGTAATAGGCCGGGGCGTGCTTGAACCGAGGCCACGCCTCGGGATCATGCCCCGTGACCACCAGCGCATCGATCTGTTCGGCAAGCGCACGCAGCTTGCCGACGGATCGCACCGTGTCGACGGCGGACGCCATGAAACCGGGGAGAGCTTTTTCGTTCCAATGATCGAGCGTATAGGCGGCATCGATCGCCAGCAATATCGCGCCTGCGTTCGACAGCCGCACGAGAAAGGATTGATGGCCGACGCTATGGCCCGGCGTGAAGATCATCCGCAGCACGCCGTCGCCATAGAGATCGTAGCCATCGGTCGCGTCGCCCTCCAGGAAGCGCCATTTCAAGCCGGGACGGTCGAAATCCTTTCGGACATAGGCTCCGGCGGCGAACCAATCCGGCGCAAAGGCGTAGCGATATTCGCGACGTTGGGCGATATGGGTCGCGTTCGGGAAACGGCCGATAGCGCCGCTGTGATCGGAATGCAGGTGGGACAGCACGACGAAGCGGATGTCTTCACCGGATATGCCGAGCTTTGCTAGCTGCGCGACGCATCCTTGCTCTTCGGTCATCACAGGCTGATAGCTATCGATCACATCGCCCCAATAGCCGCGCGGATCGGTCAGACCTTCCGCAGCCAGTCCGCCATCGATGACGACATTACCCTTCGGATGCGTCAGCAGAAACCAGGGAACCGGGATTTCGCAATCGGCGTCGCCACCCTGATTCATCCTGATATCGTGCGCCTTGCAGCGCTGCGTGCCCGATTGAAACATGTAAAGCCTTATATCGCTCATGAGCCTGACCTGTGGTTGCTTTTTGAGCGCCGTTTTCGGCGATCGAATGCTTCTCCACTAGAGGGCATCATCCACTTACATTTATCGGCTGAACCGATATATTGGGGCGCATGGATCTGCTGGTGGCGATGCGCGTCTATGTGAGGGTGGTAGAAAGGGGCAGCATGTCGGCCGCCGCCCGCGATCTCGGCATGGGTCAACCTGCCGTCAGCGAGCGCATTGATCGGCTGGAGCAATATCTCGGTGCGCGGCTATTGCTCAGAAACACCCGCAAGCTTTCCGTCACCGATGTCGGCGCCGCCTTTTATGAGCGCAGCAAGCAAGTTCTCGAAAGTGCCGACGATGCCCTGACGGTCGCGAATGGCGATCAGTCGCTCCGCGGTACGCTCAGGATCGCAGCACCGCATGGCGTCGGCGAGGTCCTGCTGCCATCGATCCTGCTGCAGATGCGCAAGCGCCATCCGCTGCTAAAGATCGAGCTGATCCTCAACGACAGGATCGTCGATCCCGTGACGGAGGGCGTCGATATCTCGCTGCGTCTCGGCGATCTTGGCGAAGGCAGCTTCATTGCCCGCAAGCTCGGCCATGTCGGCCGTGTGCTCGTGGCCTCGCCTGCCTATCTCGATGAGCATGGGGTGCCAACGATACCCGACGAGCTTGCCGACCACCCCTTCCTGCGGGTTTCCGGCCTGTTCAACAGCGGACGGCTTCCGTTGATCGGCCCGGAGGGACGGACCGAACTTGCCCCTATCGATATTGTGCTCAGCACCAGCCATTGGCGGCCGCTGCACCGCTTGCTGCTGGATGGAGCCGGCATTGGTGTCCTGCAGGAGCCGGTCTGCACCGAAGATCTGGCGAGCGGTAGGCTGATTCGCCTGCTGCCCGAGCTCGCCGTGCCGGGATTCGATCTGCATGCGCTCTATCCCGCAATAAGGCCGGTTCCATCGAGGATTCGAGCGGTGCTCTCATTGTTGGAAGAGCAGCTGGGCTCGGCTTCCCCGCCGGAAAACTAGCTATTTTTGTGATCGACGCTCCGTGTCGCCACCTCAGGCGTTGCCCGCAAGGTCAGCGCCCAGAAGAGAAGCGTTGCGAGGCTTATAACCCCACCCGAGATGCAGACGCCCGTCCAGCCGGCATGAGCATAGATGATGGTCGCTGTCGAGGAGCCGACGGCGCTGCCGATGGAGTAGAAGACCATATAGGCAGCGGTCAGCCTGTTCTGTGCATCCGGCCTGACGCGATAGATCATGCCTTGATTGGTAACGTGCACCGCCTGCAAGCCGAAATCGATGACAAGCACGCCGAAAATCAGCCAGAGGATAGAGCGATCCAGCATCGAGATCGGTAGCCAGGCAAAGAGCATGAGAACAAGCGCGATGCCTGTCGTGCGCTGGCCATGGCCACGGTCGGCCCAGCGCCCCGCCCTGATGGCGCCGAGCGCACCCGCGGCGCCGGCAAGGCCGAACAAGCCGACTTGGGTGTGGGACAGCGAGTAAGGCGGCGCGGTCAGCGGCAGGACGAGTGGCGCCAGCAAGGTGGTTATATTGGCAAAAATCAGCATGGCGATGACAGCGCGGATGCGCAGCACCGGCTCCTCGACGAGCAGGATGCCGAGCGAGCGGATGAGACCGAAATAGGAGAGTCCGCCCTTCGGCTTCTCCTGCCGCGGCAGCGCGCGCCAGAGGAGAAGCGCGATTACCAGCGTCAGCATGGCTGAGACGATATAGACAGTCCGCCAGCCGGAGAGGTCGGTCAGCGTTCCCGCGACGCTGCGCGCCAGCAGGATGCCGAGGACGATGCCGCTTGTGACCATGCCGACGATATGGCCGCGCTCGGCGGGTTGCGCCAGGCTCGCCGCATAGGCAACGAGCGCCTGTGTGACCACGGCCAGAAAACCAACCGCGGCCATGGAGGCAAGCAGCATCGCCGCACTTGAGGAAAGGCCGACACAGACCAGCGCGGCTACGCTCAAGAGCGATTGCACGATGATGAGCTTGCGCCGGTCGACAAGGTCGCCGAGCGGCACCAAGAGGATCAGGCCGAGTCCATAGCCGAGCTGAGTTACGCCGACGATGAGGCCGGCAACCGTGCGCGACAGCTTGAGATCATCGGCCATGACATCGAGAAGCGGATGGGCGAAATAGGCATTGGCGACAGCAAGGCCGCTCGCGACGGCAAAGAGGAGAATCGTTGCCCCTGTCAGCGGCGGATTGGCCACTCCGGAGTATTCGGCACCCTTGGACGAACCCTCTCGCGAGGAATGAGGGCGCAGAATGTCCTTCGCGCTGCCGGCCGGCGGCGCGTCCTGATCGATCGTCATTGCAAAACTCCCGATTCTTCGGTTTAATAATGAAACCAACGATCAAGTAACATTATTGGTTTAATCATGCAACCATTCCTACTAGCAAAAGACTGGAAGGGCTAAGGCGATGGTCGCGCGGAAAAGCCTGAAGGGTGATTATTGTCCGAGCGCACGGTCGCTCGACGTGATCGGCGACTGGTGGTCGCTCCTGATCGTGCGCGACGCCTTCGACGGGCTGACGCGCTTCGGCGAGTTTCAAAAGAGCCTGGGGATCGCCAAGAATATTCTCACCGAGCGCCTGCGCACGCTTGTCGCGAGCGGCATCCTGGAGCTTGTGCCAACAAGCGAAGGCGGCACGCGCATGGAATATCACCTGACAGCGATGGGAAAGGATCTCTTCCCGGTGATGGTGGCATTGCGGAAGTTCGGCGAGCGCCATCTCTTTGCACCGGCCGAGGAACATTCGCTGCTGGTGGATCGTGCCACGGGACAGCCGGTGCAGCTCGACATCCGGGCACAGGACGGCAGGTCCATCGGACCGGATGAAACGGTTATCGTGAAGGTGCCGGAAGGCGAATAGCGCAAGTATGCCTTCCGAAACCGGGCTTAGAACACCAGCGAACGATGCAGCTGCGCGCCCGCCCAGGCACCATCGCCGACCGCGAGCGACACCGAATGCGGGATACGGGCAGCGTCGCCACAAGCGAAAGCGCCTGAGATGGTCGTTTCTTTCATGGCATCCGTCTGGATCTGGGTGCCGAAAGGCGTTTCCTCGAGCGCGCAGCCGAGCCGCTCGGCAATCGGGCTCGAGGGCGACACGCGCGATGCGGTAAAAAGGCCGGCAAACGGCAGCAGCCGTCCATCGGTTAGCCGAACATCGGCCTTTCCTTCCAGCCTTGCGATGTGTGCCGCCTCGATCGTGACGCCGCGTGCGGCGAGATCGGCGTGCTGCGTCTCATCCGGGACAAAGCTGCCGTTGAGGAAGAACGTCACCTCGCCCCATTCCGGCAGCAATTGCGCCTGATGCAGCGACATCGGGCCGGTGGCGATGCAGCCAATACGGCCCTGACCGAGTTCGTAGCCGTGACAATAGGGGCAATGGAACACGCTCTTGCCCCAGCGTTCGCCGAGACCCTCGATCTCGGGCAAGGCATCGGAGACGCCGGTCGCGAAGAGAAGGCGCCGACCGGCATGACGCATGCCGTCTGCCGTAATGACCGCAAAGGCATCCTTCTCGCCCTCGGCCTGTTCGGCCGTGCCCTCGACCCAGGTCAGCGTCGGATAGGCGGAAAGCTGTTCGCGCGCCTTGCGGGCGATCTCGCCGGGGTCGACGCCATCCTGGCCGAGAAAACCGTGGGATTCCTCGGCGAAACGATTGCGCCGCTTGTCCGCGTCGATGACCAGCACCTTGCGGCGGGCGCGGAGAAGCTGGAGGGCTGCCGCCATTCCGGCGTAGCTGCCTCCGATGACGATGACGTCATGGCTCATGACAGGGTCCTTTCTGAGCGCCACTGCGCATGACGCCGCGCAAATTCGCCGGCGAGACCGGCCAGCGTGACGTTTTCGAAGCGCTGGAGCAGCAAGGCTTCGGCTTCGGCAAAAGCATCATCGAGGACGGAATTGACCGATTGCTCGACCAGACATTCTGGCGTCTCGTTGCGATTGCCGATGGCAAAGACGGCAGGCTCGCCGAGCGCTTCGTGCAGCTGGCGCAGCGTGACGCTTCTGAGATCGGCCGCAATAGTCCAGCCGCCGGTATGCCCCTTGGCGGAACGGACAATGCCCACCTCGCGCAACAAGCCCATGGTGCGGCGCACGACGACCGGATTGGTGTGCATGCATTGCGCCAAGGTTTCGGAGGTCAGCGGCCCCTCCTGCTCGGCCATATGGAGCAAAGCGTGGAGAACGGAGGAAAGTCGGCTATCGCGTTTCATGTAACTTCAATTATTACGATTCGACGCGACATTCAAGAGCGGCCTGCATTGATGAGGCGAGAGCTGCGACTAAGCCCGCTCTTTGAAACGAACCTCGCGTGCCGAAGCGCAGATTCTGATCTCGTCGCCGAGCGACCATTCCGCCGCCCTTGCCGCCATGGCTGCGGGCACGCCCTGCGAGCCCGGCCCAGCGGGAACATCATAGGTGGCGTGCGCATCATGCGGCAACAGCACGCCATAGCCGCGCTCAAGCGCTGCCCGCGCCGTTGCGGCAATGCACATCTCCGAAAGCACGCCGCAGATCACCAGATTCCTTACGCCGAAAGCGGTCAGAATGGCGTCGAGATCGGTGCCCTCGAAGCCATCATCCTCCGATTTCCGAACAACCACTTCGCCTGATAGAGGTGGGAAATAGAGTTTCCATCCCGGCTGAAACGGTTCGTCCAGTGCACCGGCCGGACCATCATTCTGCAGGAAAATAACCGGCGTCCATGCCGAGCGTGCCTTGTCCAACAGGAGCTCGACCATTGCTCTCAGGATGGCATGGCCGCGCTCGACCCCTCCACGAAGGCATTCTGCACATCGACGACGAGCAGGGCATCGGCCGGCGGATGGTCATCGGAAATCTCTTGCTGCTCTTCTTCCATCAATCCTTCAGATCCTGCCATGAAACAAACTCCATATGGGTGCGCACCGGGCAGCCCGGCAAGACTGCCTCAGAAAGAGGCCTTCATCACCATCTCTGCGCCAAGCACCAGCAGACAAATCAGAAACCAGCGGCGGAAAGTGGCAGGACTGACGCGATTGCGAATGATCTGGCCGGCCCACATGCCGGCAAGTGCCGGGACGATCGCGAGGGTAGAGAGCGCGAGATTGTCGATGCGGAAGGCGCCGTGCCAGGCAAGCGCTGCGGCCAGTGCCACGGTAGACACGGTGAAGGAAAGACCGAGCGCCTGAACCAGCTCCTCCTTCTCCAGTCCGAGCGACTGCAGATAGGGTACTGCCGGCACGACGAAAACACCGGTCGCTCCTGCGAGCAGGCCGGTGACCCCGCCGACGAGCGGCGATAGCAGCGGCTCGAACCTTGCGGGCACATGTAGTTGACGGGCGAACAAAGCATGGCCGGCATAGACGATGAGCGCCGCACCCAGCGCAGCGGTCGTCAGATGCGTATCGTGGGCGGCAAGAAAATATGAGCCGGCGAAGGTTCCGATGACCACGGCAAGAACCAAGAGAAGGAAACGACGGGCAAGTGAGCCAAAACTAGGGCCGGCCAGCAGCTGCCAGGCATTGGTAACGAAAGACGGGACGATCAGCAGGCTGGCCGCGACGAGCGGCGAGATCAGCGTGCCCAGAACTCCCATCGCCACAGTCGGCAACCCCATGCCGGTGACGCCCTTGACAGTGCCGGCGACGAAGAAGGTCGCCAAGATCGCCGCGACGAGCCATATCGAATGATCCATCATGCCTTTTCAGTAGCAGAGACAAAGACCGGCACAATGCGGATGAAGCGAAGTCAGCCTTCGGCTTTTCCGAAGGCTGGAGATGCGATACTCTTCAGCCCATGCGCTTTGATCTGACCGACCTTCGCCTTTTCCTCGCCGTCGTCGATGCCGGCAGCATCACGCATGGAGCCGCCGATGTCGGACTTTCGCTGCCGGCCGCCAGCGAGCGGTTGCGGGATATGGAGGCGAATGGCGGCGTAAAGCTGCTGGAGCGCGGGCGACGCGGCGTGAGTCCGACGCCCGCCGGCGAAGCGCTAGCCCATCATGCCCGGTTGATCCAGCGGCAGCTCACGCAGATGCGCGGCGAGCTTGGCGAACATGCCAGCGGCTTGCGCGCTAGCGTCCGGCTTCTCGCCAACACCGCGGCGATTGTCGAATACCTGCCGCCGCGCCTTGCCGGATGGATGGCCAGGAACCCGCGAACGGACATCGATCTCAAGGAGCGCCAGAGCATCGAGATTGCCCGGGCCGTTTCGTCCGGGCTGGCCGAGATCGGTATCCTGTCGGACGCGGCCGATACCTCCGGCCTGATATTGCGGCCCTTCGCGATCGACAGGCTCGTGGTGGTGATGTCTCGCGACCATGCGCTCGCGCCGTCAAAGCAGATCGCTTTTGCAGAAATCCTGCACGAGCATTTCGTCGGGCTCGCAGGCGGAGCGCTGCAGGATCACATCGACGCGCAGGCCGCCCGCCTCGGCAGCCGATTGAAAATGCGGGTGCGGATGCGGACATTTGAGGCCATTTGCGAGATGGCAGGCCGGGGCATCAGCCTCGGCATCGTGCCCGAAGCAGCGGCGCAGCGGCGCAGCCGATCCGCGAAAATTGCGATCCTTCGCCTTACCGACCCATGGGCGACGCGCCGGCTTTCGATCTGCGCCCGCTCCCTCGGAGAGCTGCCATCGCCCGCCCGCGATCTTTTCGAGCACCTAGCAACGATATGACCGTAGCCTGTTGAAAAGACGCGCCGGCATCGACTAGTCTCGCCGCATGGCTGTCAGGAGGAGATGGCGCAATGGGAGGTGGGTATGGAATTTCACGATGATGAGCTTCATCGCTTCGAAGCCGAAGGGGCCGCGCCCTTGCCGCATACCGAGGTGGAAGGCCATGTCGATCATGATGGCGCGCGTATCTGGTATGCATCCTACGGCAAGGGTACTCCGGTGATCCTCCTGCATGGCGGGCTCGGAAACAGCGGCAATTGGGGCTATCAGGTGCCGGCGCTGATCGACGCAGGCCATCAGGTTATCGTCGTCGACAGCCGGGGCCATGGCCGCAGCACACGCGACGAGCGACCATACACGTATGAGCTCATGGCCTCCGACGTTCTCGCCGTCATGGAGAGGCTGAAGATCGACAAAGCCGCCATGGCCGGCTGGAGCGACGGCGCCTGCATCGGCATGGTGCTTGGAAAAACCCATCCGGAGCGTGTTTCCGGCGTCCTTTTCTTTGCCTGCAACATGGACCCGAGCGGCACGAAGGAATTCGTGGCGACGCCGATCATCGAGCGCTGCTTCTCCCGCCATACGAAAGATTATGCGGCGCTTTCGGCCACGCCTGACGCATTCGATGCCTTCGTCGAAGCGGTCGGCCTGATGCAGCGGACCGAGCCGAACTACACGGTCAAAGATCTCGCCGAGATCAATGTGCCTGTTGCCATCGTGCACAGCGAGCACGATGAGTTCATCAAGCGCGAACACGCCGATTATCTTGTCCGGCATATTCCCGGGGCGGAATTGATCTTTCTGCCCGACGTCAGCCATTTCGCACCGCTGCAGCGGCCGGCGCAGTTTAACGCCGCTCTGCTCGCCTTCCTCGCTCGGACTGCCGCCTGAGATCAGATTCAGTTGCGCATGTCCGATCGTTGGAATAAATGATGACCATCATCTTATTCGAACTCCCGAGACCGAATCGCCACTGACAGAGGCCCTTCCGCCCCGGGGAGCAATTTGGCTCCAGGCAGGAGAATTTTATGACAGCCACTTTGTTTTCGCCTCTTTCCATCGGCCCCTATGAGCTTGCGCATCGCATCGTCATGGCGCCGCTGACCCGCATGCGGGCGAGCCAGCCCGGCAATGTGCCCTCGGCTTTGAATGCAGAATATTATGCCCAGCGCGCCAGCGAGGGCGGGCTCATCATTTCCGAGGGCTCGCAGATTTCACGGGCCGGACAGGGCATGCCGGCCACGCCGGGCATCCATACGGCTGAACAGATCGCCGGCTGGAAGGCGGTGACGGATGCGGTTCATTGCAAGGGCGGCAAGATCTTCCTGCAGCTCTGGCATGTCGGCCGCATCTCCCATTCCTCGCACCAGCCTGATGGCGCTCTGCCGATTGCTCCTTCGGCCATCGCCGCCCAGGGACAGGCCTTCACGGCCTCCTTCGAGCGCGTGCCCTTCGAGACGCCGCAGGCGATCGATATCGACCTGATGCCGCTTTTGATCGACGTCTATGCTCAAGCCGCCGCCAATGCCAAGCAAGCCGGCTTCGACGGCGTCGAGATCCATGGCGCCAATGGCTATCTGATCGAGCAGTTCCTGCAGGCCCGCACCAATCAGCGCACCGACCAATATGGCGGCTCGATCGAGAACCGCACGCGGTTGTTGCTAGAGGTGGTCGAGGCGGTTTCCGAAGTCTGGGGGTCGGATCGCGTCGGCGTCCGCCTTTCGCCCTTCGGCATCGCCAATGACAGCGGCGAGGACGACCCCCTGCGCCTCTATGGCCATGTCATTCGCGAACTGGACCGGCTCAACCTCGCCTATCTGCATCTGATCGAGCCGCGCGCCAGTGGTGCGGGCCAGGCCGAGGTCGACCACAAGAACGTGCCGTCGGCTGCGGAATTGTTCCGGCCCGCCTGGTCCGGCACGTTGATCGCCGCGGGCAATTTCCGGCCTGATACGGCTGAAGCGGCACTTGCCGCGGGCCATGCCGATGCCATCGCCTTCGGTCGCCTGTTTATCGCCAATCCCGATCTGCCGGAGCGCATTCGTCGCGGTGCTACCCTTAATCCCTATCATCGCCCAACCTTCTATGGCGGCGGTGCCGAGGGTTACACTGACTATCCGACGCTGAAGGCCAGGGAGGCTGCCGAATGAGCACGCCAAGCGCAATTATTGTTGGAGTGGGTGCCGAGCAGGGTCTGGGTGCGGCGCTCTGTCGGCTTCTCGCGGACAAGGGCTATCATGTTGTCATTGCCGGCCGGACAGCGGCAAAGATCGATCAGGTGGCGGCTGCCATCCAGGCATCCGGCGGCAGCGCCGAGGCGATCGAAACGGACGCGACGGATGAAGCCGCGGTCATCCGGCTATTCGAGCACGCCTTTACCACTCGGAACGACATCGCTCCGCCCGATCTGGTCGTCTTCAACGCTGGCATCAATCGCCAGATCGGCTTCCGCGACCTGACGGCCGCCCAATTCGAAGAATTCTGGCGCATCTGCTGCTTCGGCGGTTTCCTCGTCGGGCGCGAGGCTGCGCGGCATCTGGCGCCGCTTGGCCGTGGCACCGTGATCTTCACTGGCGCTTCCGCCAGCCTGCGCGGCAAGGCAGGCTTTGCGCAATTCGCCGCCGCCAAGGCCGGTCTTCGCATGATCAGCCAAAGCATGGCACGCGAATTCGGTCCCCTCGGTCTTCATGTCGCTCACACCATCATCGATGGCGGCATCGACGGGGAACGGCTGCGCTCGCGTCGGCCGGATGTGGACGCCGATGGGCTGTTGAATATCGACGCCATCGCCGAGAGCTACTGGCATATCCATCGTCAGCATCCTTCCGCCTGGACGCAGGAGCTCGATCTGCGCCCTTACAAGGAAAATTTCTGAGGCTCGAAATTTCGCGCGCTCCATGGTGCAGCTCTAGCAATTCCGCGACAAAGCCTTGGCAATCGCGAGAAACTTCGGGTCTTCAAGCCCGTTGTGACGCCGGATTTGGGTTTCGCTCTTGGCGTCCGGCACCTCGCTCGGAATCGTAAAGGACCATGCCGAGGGATGTTTCCGGCGGCGGCGGAAAATGTTTGCCAGTCGACCCAGCAAACCTTGTTGGCCGGCCCCGCCCTTGTCCTCCGGTGAAGGCGGTTCGACTGCATCCGGATTGCGCGGATCGCCCCATCGATCATCATAGAGATCCTTGAAGAGATAATTGGTCAGCATCGATTTGCCTTTCATTTTGAATCGATTCAATTATAACTTACTCTACCTTATTGAATCGGTTCAATCATACGCCTTAAAACTCCACCGTCAAGAAGAATTGAACCGATACAACTTCGTTGCTAGTATCCGCCGGAAACATAAGGAGCATTTCATTGGCCAAGGGCACCATCAGGCTCGCGGATGTCGCCAAGGCGGCAGGCGTATCGCAGGGGACCGCCTCTAATGTTTTCAACCGGCCCGAAGTGGTGCGCGAGGAAGTGCGTGAGCATGTGCTCAAGACAGCCAAGCGGCTCGGCTATGCCGGGCCGAGCCTGACCGGCCGGCTGCTGCGGGCGGGAAAGGTCAATGCGATCGGCGTCGCCGCGGTCGAGCCGATTGCCTATTTCTTCAATGACCCTTGGGCCAGGGCTCTGCTGGCCGCGGTTTCCCGCGTGTGCGATGCCAGCGGCACCGGTTTAGCTTTGGTCTCGGCCAAGGACCGGCAGACGGTGGACTGGAACATCAAGAGCGCATTGGTGGATGGCTTTATCCTGCTCTGCGTAGAGGGCGGAGAGAAACTGGTGCAGTTGACGCGCGAGCGGCAATTGCCCTTCATCGCTCTCGCCTTGAATGACGAGGACCCGTCCATCCCTTCGATCAGCGTCGACAACGTGGGAGGCGCGGCCGTTGCGGCGCGGCATCTGGCGGAATTGGGCCACAGGCGTTTCGGCGTGCTCGCAACAGAACTTTCGGACGACCATGTGGGGCCGGTCGGAATTGCAGAGATCGAACGCGGGATCTATTCCACCTCCCGCAATCGCGCACTCGGTTATTGGCAGGCGCTCGAAGCATTCGGGATTGGCCGCGAGGACGTGCCGATCTATGAGACGCTCAACGACAAGCCAAGCGTTGAAGCCGGGCTGAACTACCTGTTTTCCCTGCCCGAACCGCCGACTGCGATCCTCGCCATGTCCGACAACATCGCGCTTCTGGCGATCAACTGGCTGCGGGCACGAGGTCTCTCCGTGCCGCAGGACGTCTCCGTCATCGGCTTCGACGGCGTGCCGGAAGGCGGCATGGTAGAGCCCGGCCTGACGACGATGGCCCAGCCCTTTGCCGAGATCGCGGAACGCGCGGTGCAGGCCGTTCTTCACGATGCCGTGCCGGCCGAGCGCGAGATGATCGGCGTCACGCTGATCGTGCGCGGCAGCACGGCGGCGCCGAGACCGGACCGGATCTAACCCGCCTGCTGCGCGCCATCCACATTTGCCGCCCGCATCTCGATAAGCTGCCGAGCAGCGGCGGCTGCGGCATCCTTATCGCCTGCCACCTGAACGGTCGGGAAGGCGAACTGGATGCCGTTTTCGTCGAAGGACTGTTTGATCAAGGCCAAGGCGCTGCGGCGGATGACCGAGAGCTCGTTCGGCTTGGCGGTGATCGCCAGCCTGATCTCGATCGCGAAATCGCCGAATTGCTCGACGCCCTTCATCTTCAACGTCTGAATGATACTTGGCTTCAGATCCTCGTCTTCAAGCAGGCGCTGGCCGATATCCTTGACGATGCGCTTCAGCTTCACGAGATCGGTATCGTAGGTGACCTTGACGATGATCTTATCGATCGCCCAGTCGCGATTCATGTTGTTGACCGCACCGAGCGAGCCGAAGGGGATCGTCGCCAACGGGCCGCGCTGGTGGCGCAGTTTGACTGAGCGCAGGCTGAAGGATTCGACTACGCCCTTGTAATGGCCGCTTTCGATATATTCGCCAATACGAAAGGCGTCGTCCCAGAGATAGAAGACACCGCTGATGACGTCCTTGACGATGGTCTGCGCACCAAAGCCGACCGCGACGCCGACGACGCCGGCGCCGGCGATCAGCGGCCCGATCTGAACGCCGAGGCCCGACAACACCATCATGACGGCGATGATGCCGATGACGACGGCAAGGATATTACGGAAGATCGGCAGCAGCGTTTGCAGCCGGGCGCGGCTCGCCCTTATCTCGTCGGATTCGCCGGCGGCGGGCAGAGCTTCCATCACCTTGCCGTCGATATAGGTTTTTGCGAGCTGCCAGACGAGATCGGCGACCAGCAGGATGACGATGCCACCGAGAATGCCGCGAGCGATGCGGCCCACGACCGATTCGCTGCCGCTCATCATCGCATGCGCCTCGACTCCAAGCATCTTGCCGAGCCACAAAGCCGCGAAAGTGATAATCAGCGCGCGCACGCCGCGGTCGAGCAGCACAGCTGCGATCTTGCCGGCACCAAAAATGCCGTCGGCCGCATCATGCAGAGCGTCGATTGCCTTTGTCGATACCGAGAGGACGCGCGGCAGCAATATCGCATAGATGCCGATCCACAAGAGGCCGTCGAAGCCGGCCACCCAGAGGCACCAGAGCGCCACGAAGAAAATCGTCAGCAGCCAGGAAACCGTCTTTGCCCCACGCTTTTCCGGCGGGAGTGGCCTCGCCCACACGGCAGCCGTGGCGATCAGGAACAAACCGATGCCGAGCGTGTAGCCGATGAGGTCGCGCGCGCCGGCAGAAAAGTCCAGCGACGTGACGGCCTGTATGACCGCCCAGCCGCAGGCGAAATAAATGGCAAATAGCGTGCATCGCCGATACCAGTAATAGGCCACGCGCCGCCGTTCAGCGATGCGGGCGGTGCCGCCGTCCTCGTCTAGGACATCGTTGGCGCGACGCATCGCGATCAATTCCATGACAAGCTTGCCGATGGAGATCGCCAGCCTGATCGATACCATCGCGATGACGCAGGCGATGGCGAAGTTTTCGATGACCGGCGGCCAATCGAAGGCAAGAAGCGGAACGAGCGTCACCAGACCATGAATGATGGCGGGCACGACGCCACCCAGAAACTGGAAGCGCGCTGCCTGCAGTTCCGTCTCGGTACCGGCAGCCCTCTCGCTGCGCTGCATATGCCTGGTGTTGATGAAACGGGCAACGGCGAGTTCGGCCACCAATCCGAGGAAGAACAGGAGGACAATCTGAACGATGATGCGCACGAGGCCGACCGACTTGCCCTCTCCCTCCAGCTTTTCCGATGCGGTCATGACCTCGTAGGGCAAAGTCATCGCAGCGCCGGAGACCAGCTCGAGGTGATGCCGCGTGTGGCCGAGCATGCCCGACAGAACCGACATCTGATTGCCGTCGGCGGGAGCCGGATCGGTGACGGGTGCGGGTTTATCGCTGGCGGACGCAGGCTGACTGTTAAGCTGCGTGGTAAGCCACTGCCTGACATCGGGCTCGTTCAGCAGCTGGATCAGCTCGCGAACCTTGTCGGGCGGCGGAGTTGTCGGCTGCGGTGCGGCCGCATTCTGAGCGAAGACCGCCATGGGCACAGCCAGTACGAAAAGACAAAAAAGCAGGCCTCCGATCGTCCACCTGCCGCCCCTGACATTCCTCATCTGCGCTGCCCTTCTTGCCATCGGACCATCCGGCCCGCTCCTGCAGACTATACGCGTTTTTGACACGGGCAAGCAGGCACTTACGGCTCCCAATCCTGATCATACCGCCATTGCCCCGCAACGGCTGTCGCGCTAGGTTCTGCTGCAAAACCGTTCAGTGCTCGGGGATGCGCGTGTTCAATTTCCTGAAAAGGCTCTTCGGCAGAGGCGAGCACGCAGAGGTGCGCTCCAGCCAAACCCTCTCAGTGCAGGAGCCAGAGAACACGGCTGCCGCCAAGACCCTCGATCTCAACATTCCCGATGAAGCCTTGCAGGACGAAGCGGTTTTCGCCGCCTATCTGCAGGAACGCTTGCCGTTCTTCGGCGACCTGATCCGTGCCGACTACGATCCTGCCGTCGGCAGCCTGACGCTGCACAGCCGCAACGGCGATACGATGACGAAATTCCTGAGCAATGCGCTGCTGGCGCTACGGGAAAAGCGTGGGCCGGCGCGCGCGCAGGCGCTCCTCAACTATCTCAACATGACGGAGGCCATGGTCGACAGCGGCGATCTCGCCAAGGTCCTGCCGGTGCTGAAAGCGCGCGACTTCGTCGAGGTTGCGCGCCAGCAGATGATGCAGGCCGTCAAGGACGAGCCAAATCCGCCGCAATTCGTCTACCTCGACGAGGCCGAAAACCTGATCAAGCTCTTCGTCGTCAACGGCGAAACGACGGTCAACTACGTCATGGCCGAAGCACTCGACGATTGGGGCATCGATGCAAGGGAACTCGCCGAAACGGCACAGGCCAACCTGCAGAAGTTCCTTGCCAAGACCGGCGTTCAGATCGCCAAACGCAGCCGGTTCCAATATGTCGAGGTGGACGGCCAGTTCGAATCCAGCATCGCCTTTCTTCCGAATTTCTGGGCGCAGGTGCAGGAGCAATCCGGGGGCGCCGCGCCGATCGCCGCCTTCCTGTCGCGCGACAAGGTGTTCTTCACGCATGAGAACGACATTGAAGGTCTGCAGCTTCTGGAACTGATCAGCGCCGATCTCAGCGACGTGCCCTACGTTATTTCGCCGGACCAATATCGCTGGGAAAATGGCCGCTGGACGCTATTTCGCCGCGTCGCCCGGATGGAAGCGGCCATTCGCCACTAGACGTTTTACGCATTCCGGACGGAAAACCGCTAGGCATTTTTCTTGGGAAACGCCTTAAACCAGCACTTCCTGATCGACGCGATCTTCCGCGCCGAAGAACTTCAGATAGCGCTCGACTTCCGCAGGCTCACCCGTCGCCTTCTGAGGATTGTCCGAGAGCTTCACGGCCGGCCGGCCGTTTGCCTCGATGACCTTGCAGACGATCGAAATAGGGTTGAGGCCCTTGAGTTCGGTCGGAGCGCAACCGGCGAAATCGTTGGTGAGATTGGTGCCCCAACCAAAACTCATGCGGACGCGGCCATCGAAATGCTTATAGGTGTCGATAATGGCATCGACATCGAGGCCGTCAGAGAAGATCAGCAGCTTCTGACGCGGATCGCGGCCCATCTTCTTCCACCATTCGATGATCTTCTCGCCGCCTTCGATCGGCGGGGCGCTGTCGGGACGGAAGCCGGTCCAGTCGGCCACCCATTCCGGAGCGTTGCGCAGGAAGGAAGCAGTGCCGAAGGCATCGGGCAGCACGACGAGCAGATTGCCGCCATAGAGACGGTTCCAGTCACGCAGCACCTTGTAGGGCGCCTTGCCGAGCTCTTCATCGTTTTTCGCGAGCGCGGCCGCGACCATCGGCAGCTCATGCGCGTTGGTGCCGACCGCTTCAAGATCGGAATCCATGGCGAGCAGCACGTTGCTGGTGCCGGTGAAAGCGTGGGGCACACCTTCCTTCAGCGCCTCGACGCACCAGCGCTGCCAGAGGAAGCTGTGACGGCGGCGGGTGCCGAAATCGGAGATGCGCAGGCCTGGTAATTCCCTCAGCCGCTCTACCTTTTCCCACATCTTGGCCTTGGCGCGGGCGTAGAGCACATCGAGCGTGAAGGGACCGAGCGCCCTCAGCGCGGAGCGGGAGCGAAGCTCGTTGATGATGGCGAGCGCGGGGATTTCCCACATCGTCGTTTCCTTCCACGAACCGTGGAAGTCGAGAATATACTGGCCGTCGCGCTTCGAAAGCTCATATTCCGGCAGCTGGAAATTCGACAGCCAGGCGAGGAATTCCGGTTCGAAGATTTGTGCGCGGCCGTAGAAACTGTTACCCGCCAGCCAGATCATCTCCTTCTTGGAGAGGCGGAGCGTTCGGGCATGGTCGAGTTGCTCGCGCAATTCCTTCTCGTCGATCACTTCGGCAAGGCGAACGCTCTTGGTGCGATTGATGAGCGAGAAGGTGGCATCGACATCCGGATAGAGCTTCCAGATCATCTGCAGCATCAGAAGCTTGTAGAAATCCGTATCGATCAGGCTGCGGATGATCGGATCAAGCTTCCAGGTATGGTTATAGACGCGGGTGGCGATATCCGTCTTGGTCATGTCGTTCCTGCCCCGTCTCCTGCCCTGCGGACGTCATGCTAACCGCCGACTATCCTACGGCATGCGGTTGTAGCGCCTTGTTATCAAAAAATGTTGAGCGAAAGTCCAGTCGCTGAAAGAAAATTGATGTCAGGGCAAACGCGCCACATTCGACCGGCGGAAGCGAAGCGCCGCAACTTCCCCCGCATCCTACCGGATTTAGTAACCCCGGTTGCGATCTACCAGATGCTGCAGCGGTTCGCCGCGTTCGAAGCGGGCGATCTGCTCCTCGACATGGCGCATCAGCGCCCTTTCGTCAGACATGGCGGAATCATGCGGCGTGATGATGACATTTTCCAGGTCCCAGAGCGGATCGTCCGCAGCCAGAGGCTCGACGGCGAAGACATCGAGGGAGGCGCCGCCGAGAATGCCAGTACGAACAGCCGAAGCGATATCGGCCGCAACCTGGCTCTTGCCGCGGCCGGCATTGATGAAAACCGGCTTGCCGAGCGGGCCGTTTCGATGCAGCTTGGAAAAAAGCGAGGCGTTGTAGATACCCGTCGTTTCCGGCGTCAACGGCAGGAGGCCGACCATGATGTCCGTGCGCGCCAGGAATGCATCGAGCCCGGCGGCATCGAAGGTTTCCATGCCGTCGATCTCTTTCTTGCTGCGGGACCAGCCGATGACATTGAAGCCCATGATCTTCAACTTGGCGGCGGCATCGCAGCCGAGAACACCGAGGCCCATGACGCCTACGGTAACTTCGGCGGCTTCAGGGCCATTCTGCTGCGCCCAGACGTGCTGGCGCTGATTCCTGAAATGCCCCTGCACATCACGCAGATGCATGAGGCACTGCATCACGACCCATTCGCTCATGCGCACCGTCAGGCTGCGATCGACGAAGCGGACTATCGGGATGTCAGGCAGGCCGGCAATCGACATCATCGAATCGACACCGGCGCCGCCCGAGAAAATCACCTTGAGATTGCGCGCTCTCTCGAAAAGATCGGCATCCGGCTTCCACACAAGCGCGTAGTCGACATGGGAGAGATCCACGCCTTTATTGGCAGGATCGGCCAGATTGATGCTGCCGCGATCGGCAAAGGCCGCCTCAAGCGCCTTGGCAACGGACACAGGATCGAATTTGAGGTCGACGAGAACGGGGCTTTTGGCCGGCATGATGGTGGTCTCTATTGCTGGATCGCGGCGGTCGGCACCGCCTCGATATTGAAGGCGGCGGCAAGCAGCGCCCTGGTGTAGTCCTCTTTCGGCGCCCGGAAAATATCGGCGGAGGCGCCCTGCTCGACGACCTTGCCGAAGCGCATGACGATCAACTCGTTGGCGAGCGCCTTCACCACTTTCAGATCGTGGCTGATGAAGAGATAGGCAAGATCGTGCTTCCGCTGCAGATCGCGCAACAGGTCGACCACCTGCGCCTGCACGCTCATGTCGAGCGCCGAAGTGGGCTCGTCAAGCATGACGAAACGCGGCTTCAAGACCATGGCGCGGGCAATGGCAATGCGCTGGCGCTGGCCGCCGGAGAATTCGTGCGGGAAACGCCAGCGGGTGGACGGATCGAGGCCGACTTCCTCCAGCGCCCAGCAGACGCGCTTGTCGCGCTCGTCGGCCGAAAGCGAGCGCTCATGCACCTTGAGCCCCTCAGCGATGATCTCGCCGACCGACATGCGCGGGCTGAGCGATCCATAAGGGTCCTGAAAGACGACCTGCAGCTGGTTGCGGAGAGGCCGCATCTCGCGGAACGAATAGCCGGCTATATCCTTGCCGACGAAGGCGATACGGCCCTTGGAGGAAATGAGCCTGGCGAGCGCCAGGCCGAGCGTGGTCTTGCCTGAGCCGGATTCGCCGACGACGCCGAGCGTCTGGCCGGCGCGGAGCTTCAGATCGATGCCGTCGACCGCCTTCACGTGATCGACGACCTTGCGCATGAAGCCGGCCTTGATCGGGAACCAGACGCGAATATCGCTGCCTTCCATGACGACGGGCTTGTTCGCATCGCTTACCGGCGGCTCGCCGCGCGGCTCGGCGGCCAGCAAATGGCGGGTATAGTCATGCTGCGGTCTCGTGAAGACGTCCTCGACGGTGCCGGTCTCGACGATCTTGCCCTTGGTCATGACGCAGACCCGGTCGGCGAATTTACGGACGATGCCGAGATCGTGGGTGATGAACAGCATCGACATGCCGTGCGCGCCCTTGAGATCGCGCAGCAATTCCAAAATCTGCGCCTGCACGGTGACGTCGAGCGCAGTCGTCGGCTCGTCGGCGATCAGGAGTTCGGGGCGGTTAGCGAGCGCCATGGCGATCATCACGCGCTGGCGCTGGCCGCCGGATAGTTCATGCGGATAGGCCTTGAGGCGCTTTTCCGGCTCGCGGATGCCGACCTGGTTCAAGAGTTCCAGCGTGCGGCTGCGCGCGGCCTCGCCCACGATGCCCTGATGCAGCGCCAGGATTTCGCTGATCTGCTTTTCGATCGAATGAAGCGGATTAAGCGAGGTCATCGGCTCCTGAAAGATCATCGTGATGTCGTTGCCACGCACGGCGCGCAGTTCGTTGTCCGATGCCTTCAAGAGGTCCTTGCCCTTGAACAGGATTTCGCCGGAAGGATGGCTCGCGGACGGATAGGGCAAGAGCTTCAGGATCGAATTGGCCGAAACCGATTTGCCGGAGCCGGATTCGCCGACCAGCGCCAGCACCTCGCCCTTATGGATATCGAAGGAGACGCCATCGACGGCGATCGAGGTCTGCCCGCCCTGATGAAAGGCGACGGAGAGGTTGCGGACGGATAGCAGCGGAGTGGAGTTTTCGCTCATCGGAACGTCTTCCTCGGATCGAAGGCGTCGCGCACGGCCTCGCCGATGAAAATCAGCAGCGACAGCATGATCGACATGGTGAAGAAGGCCGAAAGCCCCAGCCAGGGAGCCTGCAGATTGGATTTGCCCTGGGCGATCATCTCACCCAGCGACGGCGAGCCGGGCGGCATGCCGAAGCCCAAGAAATCCAGCGAGGTCAGGGTGGTGATCGAGCCCGACAGGATGAAGGGCACGAAGGTCAGCGTCGCGACCATCGCGTTCGGCAGCAGGTGGCGATACATGATGGTACGGTTGTTGACGCCAAGGGCGCGGGCAGCGCGCACATATTCGAAATTGCGCGCCCGCAGGAATTCGGCGCGCACGACGCCGACGAGACCGACCCAGGAAAACAGCAGCAATATGCCGAGGAGGATGAAGAAACCCGGCGGCAGCACCGAGGCGATGATCAGCAGGATATAGAGCACCGGCATGGACGACCAAATCTCGATGAAACGCTGCATCAAAAGATCGGTCCAGCCGCCAAAATAGCCCTGTATCGCACCGGCGCAGACGCCGACGACGGCCGAGCAAATGGTGAGCGCCAGGCCGAACAGCACCGAGATGCGGAAGCCGTAGACCAAGCGGGCGAGCACATCGCGGGCCTGATCGTCAGTGCCGAGCCAGTTGAAATTGCTCCAGTTGCAATTCGGATCGGCAACACCGCCGGGATAGCCCGAGCAGCGCGTTTCCTTGCTCATCGCCCAGAAAGGCGGCGTCGGCGCCGACATTCCTTTAGGCAGATTGGAGTTGGCGGTCTGATAGGAATAATGGATCGGCGGCCAGATCATCCAGCCATTGGCATTGATCTCATCCTGAATATCCGGGGCGCGATAATCCGTCTGCGCCAGGAAACCGCCGAACTTCTCCTCGGGATAATCGACAAAGACCGGCGTCAGAATCTCGCCCTTGTAGGAGACGAGGATCGGCCGGTCGTTGACGATGAATTCGGCGCCGAGGCTGAGGACGAACAGCACCAGGAAGATCCAGAGCGACCAGTAGCCGCGACGGTTCGCCTTGAAATTCTCCCAGCGGCGCACATTGGTCGGCGAGAACAGGCCCTTGCGTGGCGGCTTAACCGTTGTCGGGAGCGTCTGCTGATTGGCTGCGTCCATCACACGTCCCTCCGCTCGAAGTCGATACGCGGATCGATCCAGGTGTAGATGAGGTCTGAGACGAGGCTGACGACGAGGCCGAGCAGCGAGAAGATGAAGAGCGTGGCAAACACCACCGGATAATCGCGCTGGACGACGGAGAGATAGCTCAAGCGCCCCAGGCCATCGAGCGAGAAGATGTTTTCGATCAAAAGCGAGCCGGTGAAGAAGGCGGAAATGAAGGCGCCCGGAAAGCCGGCGATGACGATGAGCATGGCATTGCGGAAGACATGGCCATAGAGCACGCGCCGTTCGGAAAGACCCTTGGCGCGGGCGGTGATGACATATTGCTTTTTGATCTCCTCGATAAAGGAATTCTTGGTGAGCAGCGTCGTCGTGGCGAAGGCGGCAAGCGACAGCGAAATCAGCGGCAGCACCAGGTGCCAGAGATAATCGAGGATCTTCCGCCACCAGGTGAGGTCGGCGAAATTATCCGAGACGAGGCCGCGCAGCGGGAACCAATCGAAGAAGGAGCCGCCGGCAAACAGCACGATCAGCATGATGCCGAACAGGAAGCTCGGGACGGCATAGCCGACGATGATGATGCCCGACGTCCAGACATCGAAGGTCGATCCGTCCTGCACCGCCTTACGGATGCCGAGCGGAATGGAAATGGCGTAGGAGAAGATCAGGATCCAGATGCCGAGCGAGATCGACACCGGCAGTTTCTGGGCGATGAGGTCGATGACGGTGGTATTGCGGAAGAAGCTCTCGCCGAAATCGAAGCGGATATAGTTCCACATCATCTGGCCGAAACGCTCGAGCGGCGGCTTGTCGAAGCCGAACTGCTTGTCGAGCTTGGCGATCAGCTCGGGATCGAGCCCCTGCGCGCCGCGATATTTCGAGCTGCTGTCGTCGAATGATTGCTGGGCAGCCAGGTCCGTACCGCCACCCGACAGGCGGCCGTTGGCATTATCTCCCTGCCCGGTCAGCTGCGCGATGACCTGCTCGACCGGGCCGCCCGGCGCGAACTGCACGATGGTGAAGGAAATCGCCATGATACCGACGATGGTCGGTATCATCAGCAGGAGGCGTCGCAGGATATAGGCGCCCATCAGTCCGCCGCTCCCTCGAAGAGGGGTATGTTCCGCCTCGCCTCAATCCGTCCGTCGATCAAATCACATTCCCTTCCGCCGGATCGAGACCGGCGCAGTGATATCAGCTTGAAACTACCCGAATCAGCCCTCTGCATTTGGAGCCAGCAAGCCCCTCATTACAAGAGAGGCTCACTTTCCGGCGCTTTTCGACCACCAGACATCGGGGAAGCCGATGGAGTAATAGGGCAGCTCGGGCAAATGTTCGAACTTGTCCCAATAAGCGATCTTGTTCGTCGTCCCATAAAACAGCGGGACAACGTAGTGGTGGGCGAGCAGTACGCGGTCAAGCGCCTTGGCGGCAGCAGTCTTTTCTTCGAGGGTCGCGGCAGAGACAAGCTTGCCGATTAATATATCGACACCCGGATCGGATATGCCGGCGTAGTTGCGAGAGCCTTGGCGGTTTGCGGAAGCCGAGCCCCAGTAATCGATCTGTTCACTGCCGGGCGGCAGAGAAGTGCCCCAGACGTTCCAGGTCGCATCATAGTCGAAGCTGCGAATGCGGTTGATGTATTGCGATGAATCGACCGTTCTGAGGGTCGCATCGATGCCAATGCGGCGCAGGTTCTGTACGTAGGGCAGGTTTGATCTTTCCATCGAAGGGCTGCCGAGCAGGATTTCCATCGTGAAGGGCTGGCCGGTCTTTTCATTGACCATGCGATTGCCCTTCAACACATAACCGGCTTCCTTGAAAAGCTCGATCGCCTTGCGCAGATTGTCGCGGGCCTTTTGTTGGTCGCCGCCGACCGGATTGGTATAGGGCGTGGTGAAGACTTCGGGCGGCACCTTATCTTTGACGCTGTTGAGGATATTCAATTCCTCGCCCGTGGGCAGCCCCGAAGAGGCAAGCTCGGTGCCGAAAAAGAAGGAGTTAACGCGGGTCAGCTGGCCAAAGGCAAGCGCCCGGTTCATCTCCTCGAAATCATAGGCGTAGTTCAACGCCTCCCGCACACGCTGATCCTTGAACTGATCCCGCCGGAGATTGAGCACCACCGCCTGCATGATGCCGACAGAGCGCAACGAGTTGGGCAGCTCGTCGCGCTTGATGCGGCCGTCCTTGACGGCTGGAAAGTCATATGCGGTCACCCAATGGCTTGCTGACTGGTCTTGCCAGAAATCGGTATTTCCGCTGCGAAAGGCTTCGAATTGCACATCCTTGTCGGCGTAGTAGGTATAGGAAATCGCCCCGAAATTATTCTGGCCGATATTGACCGGCAGGTTCTTGCCCCAATAGTCGTCGCGTAGTTCGTATCGGATTGATGATCCCGGCTGCACGGAGACGATCTTATACGGTCCGGATCCCATGAGCGGCTCAAGTGTCGTGCGGGAGATATCGCGCGGCTTTCCGTCCGCGCCGGCGCTCTCCCACCAATGTTTCGGCACGATCAGCAACTGGCCGGCGATAAAAGGAAGTTCGCGATTGTTCTTTTCATTGAAATAGAAGGTGACGTCCCTGTCGCCGGTCTTTTCGGCTCGCGTCACGTGGGAATAGATACTGGTCGCGAGAGGATTGAGCTCCTTGGTGCGATCGAAGCTGAAAATCACATCATCCGGGGTCACCGGTGTGCCATCGGCCCATTTCGCCTCGGCGCGTAAGCGGAAGGTGGCGCTCGCTATGTCATCGGGATAGGAGACGCCCTCGGCAAGCAAGCCGTAGGAAGTGGCTATCTCGTCATTGGACGATTTCATCAGCGTATCGAAAACCATTGACAATCCGCTGGCGGGGTTGCCCTTAAACAGCACGGGATTGAGCGTGTCGAACGTGCCTTCGGCCGAAAGCTTAAGCTCGCCGCCCTTGGGCGCCTCCGGATTGACATAGTCGAAACGCTTGAGGCCGGGTTGATATTTCAAGTCGCCAAGAATAGCCGTGCCGATGCGGAATTGCGGTTCTTCGGCTTTCGTGGATAAAGGCATTGCCAGCAGGCAAAAAAGAGAAACGACCAAGCCTGCTTTCAACCGCGACAATGCCATTCATGATCTCCCGATGATTTCTGAAGAATCAGCATAAGGCAAATGAGGGCAAAAAGCAGGACGCAACAACTCATCTTGTTGCAAAGGCTGAAAACCGTGTCCGAGGCTCAATCTTTTGCCGTAGCATCCTGAAGACGTTTGCGCAGCATCAGCCGCAGTTCCGCGAAGACACGCCGGTCCTCGGCGGCATCCGGGTCGCTGGAAACGACGACAGCAATGCGCAGCAACTCGAGCACGATACCCGCCATCAGAACGATATCGTCCGTGATCGGCGGATGGGCCTGCCGCAGAAAGGCGGCAATCAGCTCTCGCAACTCCGCGCGCGAGCGCGCCTTGCGGTCCTTGGGAATATCGCGACGCCCGGCTAGTACGGGAAACTCGGGATATTGCTCGATGAAAGCGGCAAGCGCATCGAAGATTGCCTCACCGGTACCGGCGGCGGAAAGCCCTATGCTCCGTTCCGCCATGTCACGAAGCCCCGCCTTAAGGCGCTCCAGGCGATCGATATGCAGCGCCTCGGCAAGCAGGGGCTTTGTCGGAAAGAACTGATAGAGCGAGCCGATCGACGAATGCGCCTCAGCCGCGATCTCCGTCATCGTGGCCGCATCGTAACCCCTGCGCGCAAAGACTTTCGCCGCCGCTTCGAGCAGAACGGCAACGCGATCGTGGCCTCGCTGCCGCTTCGGCGCACGCGTCTTCAATTCTTCACTTGATTTTTGTGAGGTCATCCTCATATTTTCCATAGTGAGGATACCCTCATGTTTTTCCAGAGCCCCTAGATGCCACTTTACGATCCCAAGACCACCGCTCTTGTTTCCATCGACCTGCAAGGCCTCGTGCTCAGCCGCCCGCTTGCGCCCTACTCCGCCCAACAGATCGTCACCAATACGGTCGCCATCGCAAACAAACTGAAGGCCGATGGCGGAACGACCGTTTTCGTGACCGTCGGATTTTCCGCAGACTATGCCGACGCTGTCAATCAGCCGACCGACGAAAGCTTCCCGCTTCCCCCAGGAGGCTTGCCGCCGGCCGCGCTCGAAGCTCCGGCCGAGATGGCAGCGCTGACGCCCGATGTCGCCATCGTCAAGCGCCAGTGGAGCGCCTTCTACGGCACGGAACTCGATCTGCAGCTGCGCCGCCGTGGCATCAAAACGCTGATCGTGACTGGCGTCGCCACCAATTTCGGTGTGGAAGGCACCGTGCGCGATGCCCACGCGGCAAATTACGCCGTCATTGTCGCTGAAGATGCCGTGACGACCCTTTCACAGGAGATGCAGGATTTCGCCTGCACGAAGGTCTTGCCGCGGCTATCGCGCATTCGCAAGACCGAGGAAATCCTGGCGAACTGATCTGTAGTAACGACGGCCATGCCGGCAAAGGCGGTCGGCCGTAGCCACCGGCGATTGCCGCGGATTCACTTCCATCCTGTTTCAGGATAATCTCCCGGCAAATCACTTCGGCTAATGCCGACCGCCTTCAAGGATATGCATGGCTTCACTTCTGGCTCGCGCCTTTCGAACGATCGGCAAATTCTCTCTCGCAACCTCGATCGGGATGGGCCTTGTCGCCAGCGATGCGCTGGCGCAGCAGGCCACACCTTCGCCCGGCAGCGCAAAAGCGGTCTTCGGCGCCGTGACGCTACCGATGCAGGGGGCACCGCAATCGATCGGCTTCTATGCCAAGGGTTGCCTTGCGGGCGCAGTCGCTCTGCCGGCCGACGGCCCGACGTGGCAGGCGATGCGCCTGTCGCGCAATCGCCGCTGGGGTCGGCCGGAAACGATCGGCCTGCTTGAGCGCCTGTCGCGCGACGCGGCGAAGAATGACGGCTGGCCGGGCCTGCTTGTCGGCGATATCTCGCAGCCGCGCGGCGGTCCGATGATCAACGGTCACGCCTCGCACCAGATCGGCCTCGATGCCGACGTCTGGCTGACGCCGATGCCACGGCGCAAGATGACGGCGGAAGAGCGCGAAGCCATGCCTTTCACCACGATGCTCGCCAAGGACAAGTTCCTGACGATCAATGACACGGTCTGGACGCCGGCGCATGCGCGCCTGCTGATGCGCGCGGCGAGCTATCCCGAGGTCGAGCGCATCTTCGTCAATCCGGCGATCAAGAAGAAGATGTGCGAGACCTGGACGGGCGATCGCAGCAATCTCGGCAAGCTTAGGCCGGAATACGGGCACGACTCGCATTTCCATATCCGCCTCCGCTGCCCAGCCGGCTCCGTCGGCTGCACGGGGCAGGCCCCGGTCGCCGCCGGCGATGGCTGCGACAAGTCGCTCGCATGGTGGTTCGGACCCGAGCCCTGGGCAAAGCCGAAGCCCAGCACCAAACCCCCGGTCAAGCCACGCGAAGTCATGGTTGCCGATCTGCCCAAGGCCTGCCAGGCCGTATTGGCAGCACCTTCGGTAGCTTCCACGCGTCCTGCCGCCTCCGGCGCCAAAACTGCCGGCGTTTCGGCGGAGACGGATGCGATGCCGGTTTCGGGCGATACGCCGCCGGGTCAGATTCCGCAGCAATAGATCCTGCACCCGTCCTTGCCCGAAGCGTCTTTCAAAACGCGCCCCCTTGGTATAGAACGCGGATAAATCGATTGAAAGCATCGGGCGGAGCAAGGATTTCATGGCCGGCAGCAAATGCATCGCATTGATCGCGCATGATCAGAAAAAAGATGCGATGGCAGAATTTGCGCGACGCAATGAGGCCGCCCTTGCCAATTGGAACATCGTCGCCACGGGTACGACGGGCGGCCGGGTGCTGGATGCCTGCCCCGACCTCAACGTCACCCGATTGAAAAGCGGGCCGCTCGGCGGCGACCAGCAGATCGGTGCGCTCATCGCCACCGGCGAGATCGACATGCTTGTCTTCTTCATCGATCCTCTCACTCCGCACCCTCACGACGTCGACGTCAAGGCATTGACGCGGCTTGCCGTTCTCTACGACATTCCGATGGCGCTCAACGAATCCACTGCCGAGCGGCTGATCAAAACACTGAACCATTAATCCGCCTTGCCGGCGGCAGACCACGGACCTGGCTATGCCCGAGCTCAATCACAGCGATGCCCCACTGCCTTTCCCAATCCTGATCGGCGATATCGGCGGCACCAATGCGCGTTTCTCCATCCTCGTCGATGCGGACTCCGAACAGGAGCATTTTCCGGTCGTGCAGACGGCGAATTTCGCCACGATCGACGACGCGATCAAACTCGCCCTCGAAAACAGCAAGGTTCAGCCGCGCTCCGCAATTCTTGCCATGGCGGGTCCCGTGCAGGGTGACGAGATTCCGCTGACCAATTGCGATTGGGTGATCCGTCCGAAGACGATGATCGCCAATCTCGGCATCGAGGACGTGCTCGTCATCAACGATTTCGAGGCGCAGGCGCTCGCGATCGCCGAGATTTCCGACGAGCATCGCCAAACCATCGGCCACGCATCCGGGAACATGACCGCATCGCGCGTCGTGCTCGGGCCGGGTACCGGGCTTGGCGTCGGCGCCCTGGTTCATACTCAGCATCAATGGGTGCCCGTGCCGGGCGAAGGCGGGCATATCGATCTTGGGCCGCGCACGGAACGCGACCTGCAGATCTGGCCGCATTTGGAACCCATCGAAGGTCGTATCTCGGCCGAACAGGTGATCTGCGGCCGCGGCCTCCAGAACCTCTATCATGCGATCTGCGCGGCTGACGGCATCGAACCGAGCCTCAAGGAGCCAGCCGATATCACCAATCATGCACTCGCCGGCACCAACAGGCAGGCCGAGGAGACATTGACGCTGTTCGTTACCTATCTCGGCCGTGTCGCCGGCGATTTCGCCATGGTCTTCATGGCGCGCGGCGGCGTCTATCTCTCGGGCGGCATTCCGCAGAAGATCCTGCCCGCGCTGCAGAAGCCGGAATTCCGCGCCGCCTTCGAAGACAAGGCACCGCACACGGAATTGATGAAGACGATCCCGACGCACGTGGTCGTCAATCCGCTGGCAGCGCTTTCCGGCCTGGCGACCTATGCCCGCAAGCCGACAAACTTTGGCCTTGCGACAGAAGGCCGTCGCTGGCGGCGTTAACCGCTTGCCAAACAGCTCATGGCGCACCGAAACAGCCGGCGCGCCTACCTTTTTGAAGAGGCCACCTTCCTCTATAGTGATTGCGGCTCCGCGATCGGCCTTAACCAGCGCGGCACGCCATGTCTAGCCAAAGCCGTGCTAACTCTTTAATAGAGCCGCGAAAGCACGTGCCAGATGCGGCTCGCTTGGTTCAAGACAGGAAGCCGATTATTGAAATTGCCTGACCCGAAAAGCAAAAACGTCGACAGCGAAGCCATTACAGGCATGCTGAAGCGAATTATCGCCGAGAACGGCCGCGATCATATTCGCGGCTACTCCATCGCGATTACCTGCCTTATCCTCGTTGCGCTTTCGACTGCTTATATCGGCTACATCGTCAAGTCGGTCATCGACAGCGCCTTCATCGCCCGCAATATCGTCGATGCCTGGAAAATCTGCTTCAGCATCTTCCTCGTTTTCGTGGTGCGCGGTTTTGCCGGGTATTTCCAGTCGGTCATTCTGTCGAAGATCGGCAATAACATCATCGCTCGCTACCAGCGCCGGCTCTATTCGCATCTGATGACGCTGTCAGTCGGCTTCTTCAGCGAAGCGCGCTCCGCGCAGCTCGCCGCCCGCATCAGCCAGAACGTCTCGGGCATCCGCGATGTCATGAACCTGACGATCACGTCGACGGCACGCGACCTTCTGACCTTCGTCGCCCTGCTCTGCGTCATGGTCTTCCAGGATCCGGTGCTCAGCATCGCATTCGTCGTTATCGCGCCGCCGCTCTTCTTCGCGCTGCGCTATATTTCTAAGCGCCTGCGCGCCGCCACGCGCGATGCGATCGTCCTGAACAGCCATGTACTCGGCGCGATGCAGGAGACTATTCAAGGCGTTTCCATCGTCAAGGCCTTCACGATGGAAGAGGAGCTCGAGCGCAAGATCAACAAGCTGATCACCGCCGCCGAGCACCGGCAGAACCGCATCGCCCGCCTTTCGGAGCGCAACGGACCGCTGATCGAAACCGTCGCCGGTTTTGCGATCGCCAGCCTCTTTGCCTATGCCGCTTATCGCTCGATCTACGACAATGTCTCGCCGGGCGTGTTCTTCTCCTTCGCCACTTCGCTGCTGCTTGCCTACGATCCGGCCCGCCGCCTTGCAAAGCTGCAGGTGCAGCTGGAGCGCGCGGTCGTCAATGCACGGATGATCTACGAGCTGCTCGACATGGAGCCGCGCCAGCGCGACCTGCCGGATGCCAAGCCGCTTAACGTGACCGACGCCCGCATCGAGTTCCGCGACGTTCATTTCGCCTATGGTGATGAATCCGTACTTTCCGGTGTCAACTTCACGGCCGAGGGCGGACAGACGACAGCG
The DNA here is from genome assembly GCF_014194925.1 of Rhizobium sp. BK491. Lineage (NCBI taxonomy): Bacteria > Pseudomonadati > Pseudomonadota > Alphaproteobacteria > Hyphomicrobiales > Rhizobiaceae > Rhizobium > Rhizobium sp. BK491. The sequence goes on along the minus strand of NZ_JACIAR010000002.1, from coordinate 54,761 downwards.
CTCGTCGGGCCTTCTGGCGCCGGCAAGTCCACCGTCATCAATCTCATCCCGCGCTTCTACGACCCAAAATCCGGCAGCATCTTCATCGACGGGCAGGACATCGCGCATGTGACGAAACAGTCGCTGCGGGAACAGCTCGCCTATGTGTCGCAGCAGCCCTATCTCTTTGAAGGCACGATCCGCGACAATATCCGCTACGGCCGCCCGAACGCGACGGATGCCGAGATCGAGGAAGCAGCGCGCCTCGCCTATGCCCATGATTTCATCGAGGCGCAGCCGATGGGGTATGACACACCGGTCGGCGAAAACGGCGTGACGCTGTCCGGCGGCCAGCGCCAGCGCCTGTCGATCGCCCGCGCGCTGGTGCGCAACGCGCCGATCCTGCTTCTGGACGAAGCAACCTCTGCGCTCGACACGGAATCCGAAGCGGCCGTGCAGAAGGCACTGGAAGAGGCGATGAGCGGCCGCACGGTCGTCGTCATCGCGCACCGCCTATCGACGGTCATCCGCGCCGAGAAGATCGTCGTCATGCAGAACGGCCGAGTTGTCGAAGAGGGCAACCACGAGACGCTTGCGACGGCCGACAATGGCCTCTACGCTCGGCTCAACAACCTGCAGCTACCGGCGATTTCAAGCAATTCCCGCAAATAGACGATAGAGACGACATGAGCGACGATGCGATGAAGCTGGTGGTGGTTGGCGCGGCGGGCCGCATGGGACAGGCTCTCATCCGCATCATTCATGCAACCGACGGCGTGGCCCTGCATGCCGCCGTCGCTCGTCCCGGCTCCGCCTTCATCGGCAAGGATGCCGGCGAGATCGCCGGGCTCGGGCCGATCGGCATTCCCGTCACCGACGATCCGCTTTCCGCCTTCCTTCACGCCGAAGGTGTCATCGATTTCACAACGCCGGCAACCAGCGTCACCTTTGCCGGCCTCGCCGCACAGGCACGCATCGTCCATATCATCGGCACGACGGGATGCTCGGATGAGGACGAGGCGAAGTTCAAGGCGGCCGCGCGCCATGCCCGCATCGTCAAATCGGGCAATATGGGCCTCGGCATCAATCTTTTGAGCGTGCTTGTCGAACAGGCGGCGCGGGCGCTGCCCTCGAACGACTGGGACATCGAGGTGCTGGAGATGCATCATCGCCACAAGGTCGATGCACCCTCGGGTACCGCACTTCTGCTCGGCCAGGCGGCGGCGAAGGGTCGCGGCATCGATCTCAACGACAATTCCGTGCGCGTGCGCGATGGCCATACGGGTGCGCGTCCTGTGGGCACGATCGGCTTTGCGACCCTGCGCGGCGGCGGCGTGGTCGGCGATCACTCGGTGATCTTCGCCAGCGAAAGCGAGCGATTGACGCTCTCGCACAATGCCGGCGACCGTTCGCTGTTTGCGCGCGGCGCGCTGCAGGCGGCGCTCTGGGCGCGCGACAAGAAACCCGGCTTCTATTCCATGCTCGACGTACTCGGGCTCTCCACACGTTGATCCGAACCCGGAGCGGGTCGGCAGGGACCTGCCAATCCGCTCCAGCCTTTTATTGTCTCGCAATTCCGGACGGAAAACCGCTACGCACTTTTCCTGGAATTGCCCTATCAGGGAGAAATATTATGAGCGGTACTCTCGTCCTCGTTCGCCATGGCCAGAGCGACTGGAATTTGAAGAATCTCTTCACCGGCTGGAAGGATCCCGATTTGACGGCGCTTGGCGTCGAAGAAGCCAAGACAGGCGGCAAGGCTCTGGCCGATTACGGCATCAAGTACGATATCGCCTTTACCTCGGCCTTGACGCGTGCCCAACACACGCTGAAAATCATCCTCGATGAAATCGGCCAACCCGGCCTCGAAACCATTCGGGATCAGGCGCTGAACGAGCGCGACTACGGCGATCTCTCCGGCCTCAACAAGGATGACGCCCGCGCCAAGTGGGGCGAAGAGCAGGTCCACATCTGGCGCCGCTCCTACGACGTTCCGCCGCCCGGCGGCGAAAGCCTGCGCGACACCGGCGCCCGCGTCTGGCCCTATTACCTGACGGAAATCCTGCCGCGCGTTCTCGCCGGCCAGAATGTGCTGGTAGCCGCCCATGGCAATTCGCTGCGCTCGCTCGTCATGGTTCTCGATCGCCTGAGCAAGGCACAGATCCTTGAACTCAACCTCGCGACCGGCGTACCGATGGTCTACAAGCTCAAGGCCGATTCCACCGTCGCCTCGAAGGAAGTCCTCGGCGACATGTCCGGCGCGCATTGAGCTATTGAACGGAAGCCACCCCTCATAGGCCTGAGATGAGGGGTGGGAAATGCCGCAATATGTGTTACACTGCACTGCGTATGTAACACATGGGCCGACATGAGCGACGCGACATTTACCTTCCGAGTTGAAGAAGAGTTGAAGGCGGCTTTCAGCGAGGCTGCGAAAGCGCATGATCAAACCGGTGCGCAGTTGCTCCGGGCTTTCATGCGCGATTATGTACAGCGCCAGCAGGATGCCGCTGACTATGACATGTGGTTTCGCCAGCAGGTGCAGGCCGGTCTTGCTTCAGCCAACGCCGGCAATCTCATTCCTGACGACAACATAGACGCTGAATTCGCTGCGTTACGAGAAGAAACACGCCGCAAACTCAGCGGGCGTTCTTCGTGAAACTTGCCTGGACTCCCGAAGCAAGAGCTGATCGACGCGCCATCTATATTTACATCGAGGCCGAGAATGCCTCCGCGGCAATCGCGCTGGACAAGCTCTTCGCCAAACGGTCGAAACAGCTCATCACCCATCCAATGACGGGCCGATCCGGCCGCGTGTCCGGGACGCGAGAACTCGTCGTACACCGAAACTATTTGCTGGTTTATGACGTCGCCGGCGAGACGGTGCGCATAATTCGCATCCTGCATGCCGCACAGCAATGGCCGCCGAACGATTTTCAGCCGACTTCGTAGCTCGGCCTTAATTCTCAATCGTAAAACGCACCCTGTCGGCGGCGAAACGGGAAATCGAATATTGCACAGGGATATTATCGAGATCCGCATTCAGCGCCTGAGTGACAAGAACAATGGCGCCCGGGGATAGCTGTAGATCGGCAAGATCGCCGTCGTCGGCATGTGTCGCGGTAATCTCGGTGACGACGCGGACGTAATCGGGCACGCCAAGCTCCTTGAATGCCTTGGTGATCGAACCGGTTGTCCGATAGACCTCCGCGATATTGCCGAAACGATCCGCCGGAAACCAGCTGGTGGCGCGCGATACAGGCCGATGGTCCGCCTGACCCAGCGTCTCGAGCCTTATCAACGGCGTTCCCGTCCTGACCTTGAGCTGTTTGGCCAATTCAGTGCTGGCGGCCTCTTCGCCGGATGCAAGCAAGACGCTGCGGGTTTCGCGCACCTGATCGCCGATCCCTTGCGAAAATCGCGTACGTCTCGAAATCGGAAAACTCAGCCGCTCCTTGCGCTCGATCAGCGTCCCGCGTCCCTGCACGGCCCTGACGATGCCTTCCTGGGCGAGTGCTGCCAGCGCGCTTCTGATCGTGTGCCTGTTAACGCCGAACTGCAGCGCCAGCGCCGTTTCTGGCGGCACCATGCCCGTCTCGTCGAAGTCGCCGTGATTAATAGAGGTGCGAATGCGGTCGGCAATCTGCCGCCAGAGCGCCACGCCCGTCTGCCTCTGTATCTTCTGCCCTGCCATTTCGCCCACTCGCCCTGTCACACGCTTGTCACGACTCGCTAATAGATATAAACATATCTTGTATGGTTGTCTATATCAATAGACATTTAAAGGAAAGCGCGATGAATTCAGCACAAAGGCAGGAAGCGGCCGCACAGGAGCGTCGTGAACGCAAGCGCGTCGCCGATCTCTTGGCGCAGGCAGAACGCGACGAGCTAGAGGCGGCCTGGGAAGCATTGCCGAGCAAGCCGACAGTCCAACCGGTGCGCGGCCCCGAGACCGGGCTCGTCATGGTGCGCGGCCGCATCGGTGGTGGCGGCTCTCCGTTCAATCTCGGCGAAGTCACGGTGACACGCGCTACCGTCCGGCTGGCATCCAACACGATCGGCCATGCGCATGCGCTCGGCACAGATCGGGAAAAGGCCCGGCTTTCGGCCATCTTCGATGCACTCTGGCAGCAATCGGCTACGAAAGAGTTCGTCGAAAAGGCGATCCTGCAGCCCGTGACCGATCGTATCGAAAACTATGATCGCAAGCGCGCGGAAGAGACGGCGGCGACCCGCGTTGATTTCTTCACCATGGTTCGCGGAGAAGATTGATGAGCCTTTCCAGCACGCCAACCTTCGGCAATGAGGCCCTGACCGGCGGTTTCACCGATCCGGTTTTCGACGCACAGAGTGTCTTCAAGATGACGATGGACGCCATGGCGCGCCCGGGCACCCTGCAGACCATTACCGCCGACATTGCGCCGCCGGCTCCGCTCGGCATCGCTGCCGGCGCCATCGGCCTGACCCTTTGCGATCACGATACGCCGGTCTGGCTGTCCAATAGTCTTGCGCGATCCAGCCTGCCGGATTGGTTGGCGTTCCATACCGGCGCACCCATCATATCCGAGCGGCTGGAGGCACATTTTGCCTTTCTTGAAGCTGGTATGGCGCTTTCCTCCCTCAGCCAGTTCGGCATCGGCACCCAGGAGTATCCCGATCGCTCGACGACGATCGTGCTTGAGATCGAAAGCCTCGAAGGCGGCAAGGAACTGGCGCTGACGGGTCCGGGCATCAAGGATATCACCATGATCGCACCGATCGGCCTGCCGGATGCGCTGCTGCGCATCTGGAACGACAATCGCGCCCTCTTCCCGCGCGGCGTCGACCTCATCCTGACGGCGGGCCGGCAATTCCTCTGCCTGCCGCGCACCACCAAGATCATCGCGACGGAGATGTGACGTATGTATGTTGCTGTAAAGGGCGGTGAAGCCGCTATTGCCAATGCGCACCGGCTGCTGGCCGACCGCCGCCGCGGCGACCGCTCGCTGCCGGCCATTGGCATCGACCAGATCGTGGCGCAGCTAGCGCTCGCCGTTGACCGCGTCATGGCCGAGGCCTCGCTCTATGACCGTACGCTGGCCGCACTTGCCGTTCGCCAGGCCCGCGGCGACATGATCGAGGCGATCTTCCTGCTCAGAGCCTACCGCACGACGCTGCCGCGCTTTGGCTACTCCCAGCCGCTCGACACGGCAGCAATGAAGATCGAGCGCCGCATCTCCGCGACCTACAAGGACTTGCCCGGCGGCCAGCTTCTCGGCCCGACCTTCGACTATACGCACCGCCTGCTCGACCCGAGCCTTTTGACCGACGAACCTGTCGACGAGCCGATGCAGCGCCCGGCCGAAGACGGCCGCGTCATGCGTGTTTCCGAAATCCTCGATCAGGAAGGGCTGATCGAAGGCGACGGCGCCATGCCCGTCGACCACGAGATCGGCGACCTCACGCGCGAACCACTGGAATTTCCGATGACCCGCGATCTTCGCCTGCAGGCGCTGGCCCGCGGCGATGAAGGCTTTCTGCTGGCGCTCGGCTATTCGACGCAGCGCGGTTACGGCCGCACCCACCCCTTCACCGGCGAAATCCGCATCGGCGAAGTGGAGGTCGAATTCGACGTACCGGAACTCGGCTTCGCCGTCTCGCTCGGCCGCATCCAGGTGACCGAATGCCAGATGGTCAACCAGTTCAAGGGCTCGGCCAAGGCGCCGCCGCAGTTCACCCGCGGCTACGGCTTGGTCTTCGGCCAGAGCGAGCGCAAGGCCATGGCCATGTCGCTGGTCGACCGCGCACTGCGCGCCGAGGAACTCGGCGAAGACATCGTTGCGCCGGCTCAGGACGAGGAATTCGTCATTTCCCACTCCGACAACGTGCAGGCGACCGGCTTCGTCGAACATCTGAAGCTGCCGCACTATGTCGACTTCCAGGCCGAACTCGACCTGGTGCGGCGCATGCGCCGCGACTTCGAGGCCGCTCGCGAAAGCGGCATGGACCCCATGACGGAGGCAGCCGAATGACCGAACTCGCCACCTACAATTTCGCCTATCTCGACGAGCAGACCAAGCGGATGATCCGTCGCGCCATCCTGAAGGCGATCGCCATTCCCGGCTATCAGGTGCCCTTCGCCTCGCGCGAAATGCCGATGCCCTACGGCTGGGGCACCGGCGGCGTGCAGCTGACGGCAGCGATCATCGGTCCGCAGGACGTGCTGAAGGTCATCGACCAGGGTGCCGACGACACGACCAATGCCGTCTCCATCCGCGCCTTCTTCCAGAAGGTCGCCAATGTCGCCGTCACCACCCGCACGGACGAGGCGACCATCATCCAGACGCGCCACCGCATCCCGGAGGCCAAGCTGGGGCCTAACCAGGTGCTCGTCTACCAGGTACCGATCCCGGAGCCGTTGCGCTTCCTCGAGCCCCGCGAGACCGAGACGCGTAAGATGCATGCGCTTGAGGAATACGGCCTCATGCATGTGAAGCTCTACGAGGATATCGCCCGCAACGGCCGCATCGCCACGACCTACGCCTATCCGGTCAAGGTCGCCGGCCGCTACGTCATGGACCCATCGCCGACGCCGAAATTCGACAATCCGAAAATGCATCTGTCGGACGCGCTGCAGCTGTTCGGCGCCGGCCGCGAAAAGCGCATCTATGCCGTGCCGCCCTACACCGAAGTCGTCAGCCTGGATTTCGAGGATCATCCCTTCGAAGTACAGCGCTTCGACAAGCCCTGCGCGCTTTGCGGGGCCGAGCAGGTCTATCTTGACGAGGTGATCCTCGACGACAAGGGCGGACGCATGTTCGTCTGCTCCGACACCGATTTCTGCGAAGACCGTCGCGCCCACGGCCATATCGGCTCGATGCTGGCACCCAACCAGGAGGCTGCCGAATGAGTGACTTACCCCTTCTGAAGGTTAAGGACATCTCGAAATTTTATGGTAGCCGCATCGGTTGCCGCGACGTGTCCTTCGAGCTCTGGCCCGGCGAAGTGCTCGCCATCGTCGGCGAATCCGGCTCCGGCAAGACGACGCTGCTCAACTGCATCTCGACACGGCTGCTGCCGACGACGGGCAGCGTCGAATACCACATGCGCGACGAGACCTATCGCGACCTGTTCCGCATGAACGAGGCCGAGCGCCGCTTCCTGATGCGCACTGACTGGGGCTTCGTGCACCAGAACCCTGCCGACGGCCTGCGCATGACGGTTTCGGCCGGCGCCAATGTCGGCGAGCGGCTCATGGCGATCGGCAACCGCCACTACGGCAACATCCGCAACACTGCCATCGACTGGCTGGAGCGGGTCGAAATCGACGCCGACCGCATCGACGACCAGCCGCGCGCCTTCTCCGGCGGCATGCGCCAGCGCCTGCAGATCGCCCGCAACCTCGTGACCGGCCCCCGCCTCGTCTTCATGGATGAGCCGACCGGCGGCCTCGACGTGTCCGTGCAGGCCCGCCTGCTCGATCTGGTGCGTGGCCTCGTCAACGATCTCGGCCTTTCGGCCATCATCGTCACGCACGATCTCGCGGTCGCCCGCCTCCTGTCGCATCGCATGATGGTGATGAAGGACGGACAGGTGATCGAACACGGTCTAACCGACCGGGTGCTCGACGATCCGCGCGAACCCTATACGCAACTGCTGGTCTCTTCGATCCTGCAGGTCTGAGGAACAAACATGGCAACCCCACTCGTCGTTTCCGAAGTCTTCAAAAGCTTCACCATGCATCTGCGCGACGGCATTCGTCTGCCCGTCGTCGCCGATGTCTCCTTCTCCGTCGCATCAGGCGAATGCGTCGTGCTCGGCGGCCCGTCCGGCATCGGCAAGAGCTCACTGCTGAAGATGATCTACGGCAATTATGCCGTTGATAGCGGCCAGATCCTTGTCACTCACCGGGACAGGATCGTCGATCTTGCAACCGCCGACCCGCGCACTGTGCTTGAGGTCCGTCGCCAGACCATGGGCTATGTCAGCCAGTTCCTGCGCACGGTGCCGCGCGTCGCCGCCATCGATGTCGTTGCCGAGCCGTTGCTGGCGCGCGGCGTGACCGTGGACGAGGCCAGGGCTAGGGCGGCCGAGCTGCTGGCACAGCTGAACCTGCCCGAAGAACTCTGGCAGCTGCCGCCCGCCACTTTCTCGGGCGGCGAACAGCAGCGCGTCAACATCGCCCGCGGCTTCATTACCGACCACGCCATCCTGCTGCTGGACGAGCCGACGGCGTCGCTCGATGCCCGCAACCGGGCCGTCGTCGTTGACATGATCGAGCAGAAGAAGGGAGCCGGCGTTGCCCTTCTCGGCATCTTCCATGACGAAGAAGTGCGCGAGGCCGTCGGCAGCCGCATTCTCGACGTCTCGCAGTTCTCGCCGCGGAAGGCCGCCGCATGAGCCGCCAACTGGGCGAGACGCCCTTCATCAGCCCTTCGGCGAGCGTCAATAATTCGACGCTCGGCCGCTATACCGAGGTCTCCGACCGCTGCCGTATCGATGAAGCCGAGATCGGCGACTATTCCTACATCATGCAGGATGGCGCGGTCTGGTGCGCGACGATCGGCAAGTTCGTCAACATTGCCGCCGCCGTGCGCATCAACGCTACCAATCATCCGACATGGCGCGCCACGCTGCACCATTTCACCTACCGCGCCGCCGACTACTGGCCGGATGCCGATATGGAGACGGATTTCTTCACCTGGCGGCGCGACAACCGCGTTGTCATCGGTCACGATGTCTGGATTGGCCACGGCGCGACCGTGCTGCCCGGCGTGACTGTCGGCAATGGTGCCGTCATCGGCGCCGGTGCCGTCGTTTCCAAGGACGTCGCGCCCTACACCATCGTCGGCGGTGTGCCGGCCAAGCTTATTCGCGAGCGTTTCACGCCCGAGGTCGGCGCGCGCATGGACAAGCTCTCATGGTGGGATTGGGATCACGATCGCCTGCGTACGGCGCTTGCGGATTTTCGCGCCCTTTCGGCGGAGGAATTTCTGGATCGCTACGCCGCCTAAGGACGCTTTCCGCCCAAGCCGGGCTTGCACGAGACCGGCGGCCGCTTCAGCCTCAGGCGATCTGTCTAGCCCGAATTAAGGAGGCCTCTTAATGGCAAAGCAATTTTCCAGCGTTGACGACCGGCTGCGCGATTTCATCGCGCGGCAGCATATCTTCTTCACGGCGTCCGCGACATCGGAATCCCGGGTCAATGTTTCGCCGCGCGAAACGTTATGCCTGCGCATCATCTCCCCGAATACCGCCATTTATCTCGACCGCACCGGCAGCGGCAACGAGACATCGGCCCACATGAAGGCCGACGGGCGGCTGACGATCATGTTCTGCGCCGTCGAAGGGCCGCCGATGATCCTGCGTCTCTACGGCCGCGGGCGGATCATCCATCGATCGACGCCCGAATATCGGGAATTGCTGCACGATCACTATGCGGGCGAAGAGCCGCTCGGCGCACGGCAGATCGTATGGCTGGACTTCGATCTCGTGCTGACCTCCTGCGGCTTCGGCGTACCGCTGTTTTCCTATGAGGGCGAGAGGCCGAGCCTCGACCAGTGGGCCAAAGCCAAGGGTCCTGATGGCATTGAAGAATATCGGCGCGAGAAGAATAGCTTCAGCATCGACGGCCTGCCGACAGGCATGTTTGACGGCTAAACTTAGCGGAAAGCCCTCAGCCGGCTAATCTTGCAAAAACGACGGGAATTGTAACAGCAGTTACATAAAACTGACATCGGAGCTTCATGAAGCGGGACTAATCGGTTGCCTTGTGATTGGCGCCGACCCCGTCGAAACTCCCTTCGAGGCAGGGGCATGCGCCCATTCTTAGCACCGGTACCGCTGAAATTTCTGCAGCCCGGCAGCCGCGAAAGGGAAGCACTATGTTCGAACTCAGGAATGTCTCGCGCCGGTTTGGAAACAAGCTCGCTGTCGATTCCGTGACTTTGGACATACCGCAAGGACAGATGGTCGGCGTCATCGGCCGTTCCGGCGCCGGCAAGTCTACCCTGCTGCGCATGATCAATCGCCTCGCCGATCCGAGTTCCGGTTCCATTCATTTCGCCGGCACCGAGGTCTCGAAGCTCAGCGGCCGCGCGTTGCGCAGCTGGCAGCGCGATTGCGCCATGATCTTCCAGCAGTTCAACCTCGTGCCGCGCCTCGACGTGCTCACCAACGTCATGCTCGGCCGGCTGAACCAGCGTTCGACGGTACTGAGCCTGCTGTCCGTCTTTTCCCGTGAGGAACGCATTGAAGCCATCGCGGCACTTGAGCGTCTCGGCATCGAGCAGACGGCCCTGCAGATGGCCGGCACGCTTTCGGGCGGCCAGCAGCAACGCGTCGCCATCGCCCGTGCCCTGATGCAGCAGCCGAAGATGATGCTGGCCGACGAGCCAATCGCCTCGCTCGATCCACTGAATGCCAAGATCGTCATGGATGCGCTGCGGGATATCAACGAGCGTGAAGGCATCACCGTCATCACAAACCTGCATACGCTGGATACGGCGCGCAATTACTGCGAACGCATCGTCGGCATGGCAGGCGGCAAGGTCGTGTTCGACGGCAAGCCGACCGATCTGACGGCAGCCGCCGTCAAGGAAATCTACGGCACCGATAAGGACGGCGCCGGCATCGATGAGACCATGACATCGACATCCATCAACATCGCCGATCCGGCCGCGCAAGCCGCGGCGACTGAATCTGCCGGCCCGCAACCGCTGGCACTGGCCGGTCTCTGAGAGGGACGGCCGGGATCGAAGGCCCGCGTCAAGGGCGCATTTCTTCTATCAGACCGAAGACATCCGGGGACACCGGTTAATCAGGAGACGAACCCATGTTGAAGAAAGCACTCTTTGCCGCTACGGCGCTCGTTGCGCTCGCAGTCGGCGCTGCTGCCAACGCAGCAGACCTCAAGGAATTCCGCATCGGCATTCTCGGCGGCGAAAACGAAGCCGACCGCCTGCGCAACTACGCCTGCCTTTCCGACCACCTGAAGAAGGAATTCGGTTTCGAGAAGGTTTCGCTGTTCCCGGCCGCCGACTATAACGGCGTTATCCAGGGCCTGCTCGGCGGCACGCTCGACTTCGCCGAACTCGGCGCTTCCGGCTACGCAGCCGTCGCCATCAAGGACCCGAAGGCCGTTACCCCGATCCTGACCACGCAGCAGACCGACGGCTCTACCGGCTACTACTCGATCGGCCTCGCCCTCAAGTCTTCCGGCATCAAGACGATCATGGACGCCAAGGGCAAGAAGCTCGGCTACGCCGACCCGGACTCCACCTCGGGCTACCTCGTTCCCCTCACGCAGATTCCGAAGACCACCGGCGTGCCGAACGACAAGTTCTTCGGCTCGACCCAGTTCAACGGCGGCCATGAAAACAACCTGCTCGCCGCCTATGACGGCAAGGTCGACGTCGCTGTCGACGATTCCTCGGGCGTTGGCGATTTCAAGGACGGCTTCACCTCCGGCACCTTCCGCAAGGAAGTCGACAAGGGCGCCGTAGATCCGAACAAGCTCGTCGAAGTATGGCGTTCGCCGCTGATCCCGAACGGCCCGCTCGTCGTTCGCAACGCTCTCGGCACCGAATGGCAGGCGAAGCTGACCGACTTCTTCATGAAGCTCCCGACGGCCGACGCCAAGTGCTTCAACGCCATCGAAGGCGGCGACTTCAAGGGCTACGTCAAGGTTACCCCGGACTTCTACAACGCCGTCATCGACGTTCGCAAGGCTGCCATCGGCGGCTGATCCGCATCCCGATAATTGGGCGGCCGGCAACGGCCGCCCTTTTGCTATTCACAGAGGCTTGACTTCATGACGATCGCCGATACGCACCCGAACATGCAGAGCGCGCCACAGAGCGCCAAGGAGATCGGCGACGCCTGGAGCAAGATGGTGGCCAAGCGCCGCCTCTACACCGGCATCGGCCTCGTGATCCTGCTCGTCGCCTTCGTCAGCTCCGTGCGCTTCGCCGACGAAAACAACGCCGGCCATTTCTTCGACCGCCTGCCGCATCTCTTCGATTTCCTGAGCTGGCTCATTCCGAAGGACTGGTCCGACGTCTATCGCGCGCTCTTCGACCTGCCGAGCCCGAACGGGGCCAATGGTGCCGGCGGTGAGGAGTTCAATTTCCCGCTCGGTCGCGTCTATGTCTGGGGCAATTTCTATATCCCTGAATATTTCGAGCTGATGATCATCACGATCAACGTAGCGCTGGTATCGACCATCATCGGCGTCGTCTTCGCCGTGCCTTTGAGCTTCTTCGCCGCCCGCAACATGTCGCCATCCAATCCGATTCGTCTGGTGACCAAGCGTATCATGGAACTTCTGCGGGCTTTTCCCGAGATCGTCATCGCCGGCTTGTTTTCGGCGATCCTGTCGATCGGTCCGATCGCCGCCATCATCGCCGTCGGCCTGCATACGATCGGCGCGCTCGGCAAGCTCTTCTACGAAGTGGTCGAGAACATCGACATGAAACCGGATGAGGGCATGCGCGCCGTCGGCGCGAGCTGGAGCGAGCGCGTGCGCTTCGCCGCCCTGCCGCAAGTGCTGCCGAACTTCATGTCCTACGCGCTGCTGCGTCTGGAGATCAATGTTCGCGCCTCCACCATCATTGGTGCTGTCGGCGGCGGCGGCATCGGCGAGGAGCTCAAACTTGCGATTTCACGCGGTTTCGGCGCCAAGACATTGGCGCTGGTGTTGCTTCTCTTCCTGACGATCATCGCCGTCGACCAGTTTTCCGCATGGCTCCGCCGCCGTCTCGTCGGCGAGCATGCCTTCCTTTTGCAGCATTGAGGTTGACCATGTCCGTCATCGACGCCGGCCGTATGCAGGAAATCGAAGCGCGCTATCCGGAGATCCTTCACCGGTCCCTCCGCCAGCGCTTCGGCGCGCTGATAATCTTCATCGGCGTCGTCCTCTACGGCATTTATGCCGTGTGGTTCTTCGATCTGCCGAAAGTCATTTCGGAAGCACATTGGGAGCGCGTCGGGATCTATCTTAGCGAATGGGTGAGCTATGACGTGCAGCCGGAATTCCGCATCTCCGGCGACAAGATCACCATTAAGTATCCGCGCTTTTCGCCTTTGGGCGACAATCCGCATCCTGACTGGGTCAAGACCAACCCCGATGGCAGCATGACCGTTTCCGTCAGCGGCACGAGCCGCACGGTAACCGTAACCAAAACGCAGGCTATCGTGACTGCGCACGGCATTACGATCCCGATCGATATCGCCGGCGATGCGCCGAAGATCATCGGCTCCGAGCCCGTACCCAGCTGGATGACCGTCTATGACGACAACATCCTGGTCAATCTCGGCTTTGCCGGCGATGCCAGCATTTCCACTGATCGCGTGAAGATCCGCAAGCGCTTTCTTGGCTGGGCCAACTTCGTGTTCGACACGCATTCGCCCTTCTTCGACAAGCCGGCGAGCGAAGTCATCAGCCTCATCGTTTCGGGGCCGCGGCTGGACCCTGCCCAGTCCAACCTCTCACTGGCCTTCGACAATATCTGGAACAATGGCGCGTGGCAGCATGGCGACGTCTGGACCAAGCTGTTCCAGACCATCGTCATGGCGTTCCTCGGAACACTCCTCGGTTCGCTCGTAGCCTTTCCGCTCGCCTTCCTGGCGGCTCGCAACATCACGCCGAACCGGCTGCTCAACCAGATACTGAAACGCCTCTTCGACTTCCTGCGTTCGGTGGACATGCTGATCTGGGCGCTATTCCTGACCCGCGCCTTCGGCCCCGGCCCGCTCGCCGGTAGCGGCGCGATCTTCCTCACCGAGACGGGTACGCTCGGCAAGCTCTATTCCGAAGGCCTGGAGAATATCGACAACAACCCGCGCGAGGGCGTGAAATCCACCGGCTCGCCGACCATTCTCGTGCATCGCTACGGGATCATGCCGCAGATCGTTCCAGTCATCGTCAGCCAGACGCTCTACCAGTGGGAGTCGAACGTGCGCGGCGCGACCATCATCGGCGCCGTCGGCGCGGGCGGTATCGGGCTCAAACTTTGGGAAGCGATGCGCACCAACGCGAACTGGGAAAACGTCGCCTATATGGTGCTGTTGATCCTGATCGTCGTCTTCCTGTTCGATGCTGCATCCAACGCCTTGCGTTCGCGGCTGATGGGTGCGCGAGCGAAATAAAAAAGATCGGGAAAAAATCGTTACGCATCATCATTCTGTCACGGGAATCCGGTAGCGCAGGCTGGCAAGACCGCAGCGGTCAAGCTGGCTTTAGCCGGATTCGGACCGTTGCTGCCTTGCTGCTCTTGCGGTTTGTCGCAAATCACCCAACAGTGTCCCGCGCAGCCGATTTTTCCAAGGAATGCAGCCTTGCGCTATGCTCTCTATTTCACGCCGCCCAAAGAAGATCCGTTGACATCGCTTGCCGCCCGCTGGCTGGGTCGTGATGCATTTTCGAATGAGATTTTTTCCGACAAGGCCATGGCGCCGCTGCCGGAAGGTCATGCCGAACTGACGGCCGATCCGCGCCGCTACGGCTTCCATGCCACGCTGAAGGCGCCGTTCGAGCTAGCCGCTTCGGTGACCGAGCGAGATCTCCTCGATGTCGCCGCCGAATTCGCCTCGCAGACCAAGGCTTTCACCATTCCGGAGCTTGTGCTTGGCCAGCTCGGCCATTTCTTCGCGCTCGTGCCCAGCACCGTTTACGAACCGTTACAAGATTTCGCCTCGCGCGTCGTAAAAACCTTCGAGCCTTTACGCGCACCGCTTTCGGACCATGACATCGCGAGGCGCAAGCCGGAAGGCTTGACGGAGCCGCAGCGCGCCAATCTGCTGCGCTGGGGCTATCCTTATGTCAATGACGAGTTCCGTTTCCACATGACGCTGACCGGTCGGGTTCCCACGGAGCGTCAACCCGAACTACAGGAAATTCTGCGCCATCGCTTCGCCGAACATACCGGCAAGCCGCTCGATATTTCCGGCCTCGCCGTCTTCGTCGAAGAAGAGCGTGGCGCTCCCTTTACCGTCCGTTCCTGGCTGCCGCTTGCCGGCGCCTAATATGAAAGAGCCGATATGATCAAAGAAACCGTCCTTTCCAACGCCCGCATCGTCCTCGAAGACAAGATCGTCGAAGGTTCCGTGCTGATCCGCGACGGTCGCATTGCCGGCATTTCCGAAGGCAAGTCCGATATCGGCGAGGATTTCGAGGGCGATTATCTGATCCCCGGTCTGGTCGAGCTGCATACCGACCATCTGGAGGCACATTATTCCCCTCGCCCGGGCGTTCGCTGGAACAAGACGGCGGCGATCCAGGCGCATGACGCGCAGATCGTCACCTCGGGCATCACGACGGTATTCGACTGCCTGCGCATGGGCTCGGACGAAGACGGTGGTTTCGAAAAGGGCGAGATGCGCGATATGGCCGATGCTATCCAAGCCGCTCAGCGCGAAGACCGCCTGCGCGCCGATCACCTGATTCATCTGCGCTGCGAAGTCTCCTCCGACAACGTGCTCGACCACTTCCAGGATTTCGAGAAGGACCCTTACGTCCGCCTGGTTTCGCTGATGGACCATGCGCCGGGCCAGCGCCAGTTCCAGACGATGGATCAGTACGTCTTCTACTATCAGAAGAAGCGCGGGCTCAGTGACGAGGCCTTTGCCAAGTTCGTTGCCAAGCGCCAGGAAGAATCGGCGAAATATGCCACGCCGCATCGTGACGCGATCTCCAAGGTCTGCGCCGAACGCGGCATAACAGTTGCCAGCCACGACGACGCGACGCTTGCCCACGTCGACGAAGCCATCAACTACGGCGTTCGCCTCGCCGAATTCCCGACCAGCATCGATGCCGCCAAGGCCTCACACGGCGCCGGCATGAGCGTGCTGATGGGCGCGCCCAATATCGTGCGCGGCAAGTCGCATTCGGGCAATATCGCCGCCCGCGATCTGGCCGAACTCGGCGTACTCGATGTACTTTCCTCCGATTACGTGCCGCTTAGCCTGCTGCACGCCCCCTTCATCCTCGCGGACGAAGTCGAGGGTATTTCGCTGCCGCAGGCGATTGCCATGGTGACGGCGACGCCGGCAAAGACGGTCAGCCTCAACGACCGCGGCCGCATTGCCGAAGGGCTGCGGGCGGATCTCGTGCGCGTTCGCCGCGATCACGGCGTTCCGGTTACGCGTTCCGTCTGGCGGGAAGGACGCCGGGTGGCATGAGCGCAAGCGCCAATCTCGAGCCGGCTAATCTCGGCCTGACGGATGCGACAGCGGGCACGCTCGCCGTCGTCGTCGGCCCGAGCGGTGCCGGCAAGGATACGCTGATGAATCTGGCCGCCCGGCATTTTGCCGGCCGACCGGATGTCCACTTCGTTCGCCGCGTCATCACGCGCGACGGCGATGCTGGTAACGAGGACCACAGAAGCGTTTCCGAAGCGGATTTCGATGCGATGGAACAGGCCGGCGCCTTCGCCGTCTCCTGGGAAGCGCACGGCCTGAAATACGGCATTCCGGCCGACGTCTTCGATGAGCTTGCACAGGGCAATCTGGTGATCGCCAATGGCTCACGCTCGGCGCTGCATCACTTCCAGAGCGCATTTCCACGTCTGAAGGTCATCAACATCACGGCGACACGCGAAGTGCTGGCCGCGCGGTTGATGGCGCGCGGACGCGAGAGCCGCGAAGACGTGCTGAAGCGGCTGGAAAGAAGCTCGCTGACCGTCGAGGGCAGCTACGACGTCGCCGATATCGACAATAGCGGCACGCTCGAAGAGGCCGAGCGCGCCATTATTTCGGTGCTGGAAATGCTGATCGGCAAATAAGAGTATTTAAGCTGCCCAATCTCGCCCTTGGCGGCGAGAAAGCAATTTCACCGACTTAGGAATGCGACACCCGATATAGCCTCAATGCGCCTCATCCCAATTGTGGGCAGCGCGCGCATCGACCTTCAGCGGCACGGCCATGTCGACCGCCGGCATGGCGGCGTTTTCCATGACCGAGACGATGATCGGCGTCGTGCGCTCGACATCCGCATCCTCGACTTCGAAGATCAGTTCGTCGTGCACCTGCAAGAGCATGCGCACACGATCGCCAAGCCCGGCTGCTGCCAGCGCCGGCTCCATCTTGATCATGGCACGGCGGATGACGTCGGCGGCAGAACCCTGGATCGGCGCGTTGATCGAGGCGCGCTCGTTGAAGGCGCGGACGGAAGGGTTGGAGGAGCGGATTTCGGGGAAATGGATGCGGCGGCCGAAGATGGTCTCGACATAGCCCTTGTCGCGCGCCGCCTGCTTGGCGCCTTCCATGTAATCGCGAATGCCTGGGAAGCGCTCGAAATACTTCTTGATATAGTCGCCGGCTTCCGAGCGCTCGATCGAGAGTTGGTTCGCCAGTCCGAAGGCGGAAATGCCGTAGATGATGCCGAAGTTGATCGCCTTGGCGCGGCGGCGCACTTCGCTCGGCATGCCGTCCACCGGCACGCCGAACATTTCGGAGGCCGTCATCGCGTGAATGTCGACACCGTCCTCGAAGGCCTGCTTGAGCTGCGGGATATCGGCGACATGCGCCAGCACGCGCAACTCGATCTGGCTGTAGTCGGCGGAGACGAGCTTGTGGCCCGGCGTCGAAATGAAGGCGGTGCGGATCTTGCGGCCTTCCGCCGTGCGCACCGGAATATTCTGCAGGTTGGGCTCGGAGGAGGAGAGGCGCCCGGTCGTGGTCGAGGCCAGCGAATAGGAGGTGTGGACGCGCTTGGTCTCGGGATGGACATAGCTCGGCAGCGCATCCGTATAGGTGGATTTCAGCTTGGTGAGCTGGCGCCAGTCGACGATCTTGCGCGGCAACTCGAAGCCGGCCGCCGCCAGATCCTCCAGCACCTGCGCCGAAGTCGACCATTGCCCCGTCTTGGTCTTGCTGCCACCGGCCAATCCCATCTTGCCGAAAAGGATATCGCCGAGCTGCTTCGGCGAGCCGATATTGAAGCGCTCGCCGGCCAGATTGTAGATCTCGTCTTCCAAGGCGGCGGCACCCTGCGCCAGCTCGCCGGAAAGGCGGGAAAGGATCTGCCGGTCGATGGTAATGCCGCGCTCCTCCATATGGGCAAGCACCGGTACGAGCGGCCTTTCCAACCGTTCGTAGACGACTGAAAGTTTTTCTGCCGCAAGTCGTGGTTTCAGCACCAGCCAGAGGCGCAGCGTCGCGTCGGCATCCTCAGCGGCATAGGCGGTCGCGCGGTCGATATCGACGAGATCGAAGGTGACGTTGGACTTGCCGCTGCCGGCGACGTCCTTGTAGGCGATCGGCTTGTGGCCGAGCCAGCGCTCGGAGAGGCTGTCCATGCCATGCGTGGCATTGGCGCCGCCATCGAGCACATAGGACAGCAGCATCGTGTCGTCGAAGGACCGCGTCTCGATGCCGTAGCGCTTCATCAGCAGGTAATCGTATTTGAGGTTCTGCGCGATCTTGAGGATGGAGGCATCCTCCAGCAGATCCTTCAATCTCGGCAGCGCATCACGCAACGGGATCTGATTGTCGGCCAGGCCGCCGCCCAACAGATCGCCGATACCGGTCTTGTGAGCGAGCGGCACATAGGCGGCACGGATGGAAGAACCCGAGGGATCGCTGCCGTTGTCGGCGATCGCCATCGAGAAGCCGACGATCTCGGCCTGCATGGCATCGAGTGAGGTCGTTTCCGTATCGAAAGCGACGATACCGGTTTCGCGCGCATCCGCGATCCAACGGTCGAGCGTGGCGATATCGCGGATGGTCACATATTTCGAATGGTCGATCGGCGCGCTCGCAAAACTTGCGGCGCGCGCCTTGGCGAGATCCTCGGGCTCTGTGGTGCCATCCAAAGCCAGACGCGCCTTGGCCGACGGCGCTGGAACCGATGCCCCTTCGGCCTCGACAACGCTGCCGGCAACAAGATCGACATTTTCGCCAACATCGAGATCGGGACCATGAGCGCCCTCGCCCCATTCGATCTTGACGACGGCGGGCTCGATTGCCGCCGCATCGCAGTCGCAGGCCTCCGCGACGCGCCGCGTCAGGGTCGTGAATTCCATGGTCTTCAGGAAGCCGATCAGCTTCGGGCCGTCCTGCGGCTCCAGCACCAGCGCGTCAAGCGCAAGTTCCAGCGGTACATCCGTCCTCAGCGTCACCAACTGACGCGAAATGCGGGCAAGTTCGGCATTGGCGATGATGTTTTCGCGGCGCTTCTGCTGCTTGATCTCGTCGGCGCGGGCAAGGAGCGTGTCAAGATCGCCGAACTCCTCCAGAAGCTGCGCCGCCGTCTTCGGGCCGATGCCGGGAATGCCAGGGACGTTGTCGACCGAGTCGCCGGTCATGGCCTGCAGATCGATCATCTTGTCCGGCGGTACACCCCACTTCTCGATCACGTCGGGAATGCCGATCTGCTTGTCCTTCATGCTGTCATACATGTGGACCATGGGGGTGACGAGCTGCATCAGATCCTTGTCGGACGAGATGATCGTCACATCGGCGCCAGCCCCCTCCGCCTGACGGGCATAGGTGGCGATGATATCGTCTGCCTCGAAGCCGTCGGTCTCGATGCAAGGCAGGTTGAAGGCGCGGGTCGCCTCGCGGATGAGGCCGAATTGCGGGATCAGTTCTTCCGGCGGCGCCGAGCGATTAGCCTTGTATTCCGGGAAGATGTCCTTGCGGAAAGTCTTCGAGGAATAGTCGAAGATGACGGCGAAATGCGTCGGCGTCACACCCACCGAGGTATCGCGCGCCGAAGTCAGCAGCTTCCACAGCATATTGCAGAAACCGGAGACGGCGCCGACGGGCAATCCGTCGGACTTGCGCGTCAGCGGCGGCAAAGCGTGAAAGGCCCGGAAAATGAAACCGGAACCGTCGACGAGGAAGAGATGATCACCTTTTTTCATGGAAGCATGGATAGCGTGGCGCTCTTCCAACGTCCATATAAACTTCGGTTTTGCAGTATTGGAGATGACCAGATCTCTCACCGAAACGTTACTAACTTTTAATCAATCTAATCTGCGCATTCCCTTGAAAAACCACATTCGAAACCTCAAATCCTAATCACCGGCGATTGATACGCCGCGGGTCTGACAACCGGCCTGTCCCCCGCCATGTCAGACTAGGACAAAGGCCTATCCCCTCTCCGGGCCTTTGTCCCTCTTTCATGAGCCGCCATGGCGTCCCCTCCAGGCCATGGCGGCTTTTTCATGTCAAAAAAATGCAACCTATGAAGGTGAAAAATTCATCTGAGTTGCTTATTTCAGAGGGGATCTACCCGAATAATTGCTGATTGTCTTGCTCCTGAATTATGGGCATATTTGCAATCATGGGATTTAATCGGATGGACTCCGCCGCCTACCTTGCCAGTCAGATGGCGAAGGGATTCGCTCGCTCGCTACAACAACGCGCGGCGACGCTCGGCTTTTCCCCCGGTCAGTTTCCGATCCTGCTCGAATTGTGGTCCGAGGATGGGCTGACGCAGAAGCAGCTGCTCGAGAGGATCGACATCGAACAGGCGACGATGGCCAATACGCTGTCGCGCATGGAACGGGACGGCCTGGTGGAACGCCGCCCGCATCCTTCGGACAAGCGGGCGCAACTGGTCTTCCTGACGAACAAGGCCGCAGCCATGCAGGCGGAAGCGATCGAGGCCGCCATGGCCGCCGATACGGATCTTCTCAAGGATTTCCGGCAATTCGAACGCGAGCTGCTGCTGGAATATATCCGGCGCGTGCTGGAGAATGCCAGACAGCTTTAGAGCAATCTCAGGAAAAGCGCGCAGCGGTTTTCCGCAGAGTCGCTTCATATTTTTGTGCAACAACGCCTCAGCCCCGGCCGACCACCTTATTCAAAGCGGACTGGAACTGGCTCGGCCCGACATCGGGCTTGCCGAAGAATATCCCCTGAAGCTGGGCGCAGCCTTCCTCGATGACGATGCGGCGCTGGGTTTCCGTTTCGACCCCTTCCGTGACCACAGGCATATTCAAGCTGTGACCGAGGCCGATGATGGCGCGGACGATCGAGCGAGCTGCGGGATCGTGTTCGAGGGCGCCGGTGAAGCTGCGGTCGACCTTGATCTTGTCGAATGGGAAGGCGCGCAGATTGCTGAGCGAGGAAAAGCCGGTGCCGAAATCATCCATGACCACGCGAACGCCGAGGCGATGCAGCCGCTGCAATGTCGCGATCACAGTCGTTCGTTCGCGCATCAGCGCCGCCTCCGTGATTTCCAGTTCGAGGCGCTGCGGATCGAGGCCGGTTTTGCGCAGGATGCGTTCGATCTGGTCGTAGAGGGTCGGGATCATGAATTGCAGCGGCGAGAGGTTGACCGCGACATTCGCAGGCTCACTCCAGCGCGTCGCCTCCTGGCAGGCCTGCTGCAGCACCCATTCACCGATCGCAACGATCGATCCACTTTCCTCGGCAATGGGAATAAACGTCTCCGGATCAATCACGCCTCGATCCGGATGCGCCCAGCGTAACAGCGCCTCATAACCGCTGACACCGTCGCTGCCGACATCGTAGATCGGCTGATATTCCAGGAAGAGCTGACGGCGCAGGATGGCTTGACGCAGATCGTTCTCAAGCTGGCGACGAGTGCGCACGGCCTTGTCCATTTCGGCATCGAAGAAGCAGGCATGACCCCGGCCCGCATGCTTGGCACGATAAAGCGCCATATCCGCATTGGCGTAAAGCTGCTCGGCGCTCGTGCCATCACGCGGATAGATGGCGATACCGATGCTCACGCCGACGGCCGTCGGATCCCGGGCGGTATCCATCTCCATGCCAAATTCCGAAAGAACGCGTTCGGCAAGGCGCGTGGCCCCCTCAGGCTGCTGACGCCTGGGCTGGATAATGGCGAACTCGTCGCCGCCGAGCCTTGCCACCGTATCGCCCTCCTCGATCGCACGCTGCAGGATGCCGGCAACCTTGCAGAGGATGCGATCGCCTTCCGCATGGCCAAAGACGTCGTTGATGGCCTTGAAGCGGTCGAGATCCAGACAGAAGATGGCGACTTCCCCGCCCCTGCGGTTGGCCACCTGCAGCGCTTGACGCATGCGCTGGTCGAACAGCGAGCGATTGGGCAGATCCGTCAATATATCATGGTGCGCCAGATGCTCGATCATCTGCTGCGCCTGACGCCGCTCGGTCAGGTCGCGCACGACCAATACGCTGCATTCGTGGCCGCGATAGGTGATGGAGCGACGCACGGTTTCGACTGGGATCGCGTTGCCATCATAGCCGGACAGCGTTGTCTCCAGTGGAATGGCGGCATCACTTTGGGCATCTATGTCGATCGCCAGGAAGGTTTCTGGCGGGGCACCGACCACCTGCTGCTGCGACCATCCGGAAATGGTGAAAAATCGCTCGTTGGCATCGATGACCCGGCCGTCACGGATGATGAGAAGGCCTTCGAGCGAAGCATTGGCGAAGCCGCGAAGGTCGGTCAGATGACGATCGATGAAGATGGCGCCGAGAGCGATGAGGATCAAACCCATCGCGGCGGCCATGACGATGCCTGCGAGGATGCTTCGATCCATGGCGAGGGCCGCCCCCGGCATCCCAATTTCGGGCGTTAGCGTCACGCCGCTCATCGCGGTGAAATGCAGGGAGCAAATCGCAAGCAACAGTAGAAGAGCGCCGACCATGATGCGACTAAAGCCACGAAGGCTGCGAAACACCAGGAAAGCCAGTGAAGAGAAGACGCCACCGATGGCGACTGAAGCGACGACGCGCGGTATATCGAAGGAGAGCTTTGCCGAGGCCTCGATGGCCTGCATGCCCGTGAAGTGCATAGCGGCTATTCCAAACGCCATCAGCATGCCGCCGACTGTAAAGGAAACGCGATTGTCCCATTCGAAGGCAACGGCAATCGCGAGCCATGAGCCGACGATGGCAAAGACCACCGAAAGCGCGGTCAGCGAAATGCCGTAGGAGATGGGAAGGTTGCTCTCATAGGCGAGCATGGCAATGAAATGCGTCGCCCAGATGCCGACACCACTGGCAAAGGCCGCAGCCGCAATCCAGTAGCGACGCTGATGCGACTGGCATTCCTGTGCACGCGAAAAAAGAAGCATGGTGGCAAGGCTGCCGATGAGGCAGATGGCCGCCGCCACGAGAATAAGCCTGAAGTCATGAGCGTCGCGAATACATGCAATTACTGAAAACATCACGCGTCTCCAGAATACTCTTCTGGATTGACGTTATTTCTAATAATCTAAAAAACTTGTAAACTACATGCGCAACTAATCACATAAGAGCAAGCCTCCGTCGAAAGAGGCAAGCTACGGTAAATTTTCGGTTTTAACGCCTCGAAACCGGCTGGCCTTTGGTCTATCGTCGCTCCGAATTTCACGTAAGGAGTCGGATATGACCGATCTATCGCCCGTTCTCGACCGCGCCGATCAGAACCTTCCCTCCAGCCTCGACAACCTTTTCGAGCTGCTGCGCATCAAGTCCATTTCGACAGACCCGGACTACAAGCCGGAATGCCGCAAGGCGGCGGAATGGCTGGTCACCTACCTGAATTCGCTCGGCTTCAGGGCCTCCGTACGCGATACGCCCGGTCATCCGATGGTGGTCGCTCATCACGATGCCGGCGCTGCCGATGCGCCGCATGTGCTGTTCTACGGCCACTACGACGTGCAGCCCGTCGATCCGCTCGATCTTTGGGAAAGCGATCCCTTCGCTCCCGCGATCAAGGACCTGGGCAATGGCCGCAAGGTCCTGACCGGCCGCGGCACGTCCGACGACAAGGGGCAGCTGATGACCTTCGTCGAGGCGGTGCGCGCCTACAAGGAAACGAGGGGCGCTCTCCCGGTGCGCATCACCATCCTCTTCGAAGGCGAAGAGGAATCCGGCTCGCCCTCGCTCAAGCCTTTCCTTGAAGCCAATGCTGCCGAGCTTAAAGCCGACTTCGCCCTCGTCTGCGATACCGGTATGTGGGATGGCGATACGCCGGCGATTTCGGCAGGCCTGCGCGGCCTGGTGGGCGAGGAAATCGTCATTACCGCGGCTGACCGCGACCTGCATTCGGGCCTTTTCGGCGGCGCTGCCGCCAATCCGATCCACATTCTGACCGACATCCTTGCCGGACTGCATGACGAGACGGGGCGCATAACGCTTCCCGGCTTCTATGAAGGCGTCGAGGAAACGCCTGCTAATATCAAGGCCTCCTGGGAGAAGCTCGGCATGACGGCCGAAAAGTTCCTCGGCGAAGTCGGCCTGTCGATCCCCTCGGGCGAGAAGGGCCGGTCTGTGATGGAACTCACCTGGGCGCGGCCGACGGCGGAAGTAAACGGCATTTGGGGTGGCTATACCGGCGCCGGCTTCAAGACGGTGATTGCCGCCAAGGCATCGGCGAAGGTCTCCTTCCGCCTCGTCGGCCAGCAGAATCCGGCGGCGATCCGCGAGAGCTTCCGCGCCTATGTGCGCTCCAAGATCCCTGGGGACTGCTCGGTGGAGTTTCATGAGCATGGCGGCTCGCCGGCCATCCAGCTTTCCTACGATTCGCCTGTACTGACCAAGGCCAAGACCGCGCTTTCCAACGAGTGGCCGAAACCAGCCCTCATCATCGGCATGGGCGGCTCGATCCCGATCGTTGGCGACTTCCAGAAGATGCTCGGCATGGAATCGTTGCTCGTCGGTTTCGGCCTCCCCGACGACCGCATCCATTCGCCGAACGAGAAATACGAGCTGCGCTCCTATCACAAGGGCATTCGTTCCTGGATCCGCATCCTTGATGCGCTAGCCAGCTAAGCGATCCGCGGGACGAACACCGCTTGCGCGCGTCCCGCGACCACCCCGCCAGGGCGGCAGGAAACGCCGCCGTGCCATTTCGCTGCGACCGATGAGATAGAGTATGGGCATCTGGATCGATACCGATATGGGATTCGATGATATCGCTGCCATTCTGGTGGTGGCGCATTCGGATCTCGTCATCGATGGCGTTTCGCTCGTCAGCGGCAATGCACCCCTGTCTCACGTTAAGGCCAATGCGGCGGGCGCTGCCGCCGTCTTCAACTGGACCTTTCCGATCCATACCGGCCGCGAGCTGCCCGTTCTCCGCAAGCTGGAAACGGCGCAGAACATTCTCGGCCAGACCGGCATTCCGACCACAGGCAGAAGCCTGCCGCCGGCCGATCCACTTCCATTCAGCGACGCATTTACCGCGCTATGCGACTGGCTTTCCAACAGCGATGGGCCGAAGCGCATCCTGGCGCTCGGGCCGCTCACGAATATTGCCGCTTTGGCATTGGCACGGCCGGATCTCGCCGCCCGTATCGACGAGCTGACCTGGATGGGCGGCGGGGTCACTGTGGGCAATCACACGGCATCCGCTGAGTTCAACGCCTTTGCCGATCCCGAGGCGCTCGCCATTGTGTTGGCGCATACCCTGCCGTTGCGCATGATCGATCTCGACATTTGCCGCAAGGTCTTGGCTTGGCCGGAGGATGTCGCCCGCATCCGCGAGAATAACAGCGAAAAGGCGCAGCTGCTCGCTGACCTGCTGGAAGGCTATGTCAACATCGCCATCAACCGCGGCAGACCGGCCATGGCGATCTACGACCCGACGGCTGCCGCCATTTTCGTCGAACCTGACATCACCGCCCTTCGGCATGCCCGGATCGATGCGGAATTGCATGGACGGCACACGCGTGGGCGCACCGTCGTCGAAACGCGCGCCTCGCATGGGCAATTCAATGCCCATTTCGCCGTGGAGATCGATGCCGAAAGGGCGCGACAGATCATCTTCGATGCATTGCTGCGAGAGGCTGGACGCTGAAAAGAGGCGGTATACCGCGGTAAGGCACGTTCAGCCCTGTCTCAACCCTCTCCCAATTCCTGCTCGACCAATGTCGTCCAGAAAGCCACACCCGAGGCGATTGCCTCATCGTTGAAATCATAGGCCGTATTGTGATGCAGGGCGCCGTCAACGGCGGGGCCATTGCCGAGCCAGACATAGCAGCCAGGAGCGTTCTGACCGAAAAAGGCAAAATCGTCGCCGGCGGTCGATGGCGGGAAGCGGGTCCGCACATTCTCGCCAAAAACAGTCGTCGCAGCCTTCAGCGCCCGCGCCGTGGCATCTGCATCGTTGACGACGGGTGGGATGCGGCGCTCGAACTGATAATCGACGGCAATGTTGAACATGCTTGCAGTCCCATGCGCCAGGCGTCCGATCTCCTCTTCCAGCTGATCGCGGACCTCCGGCGTATAGGCGCGCGCCGTGCCGCCGATCTCGACCGTATCTGGTATCACGTTCAGCGCCTTGGGATCGCCCGCCTGCAGCGAGCAGGCACTGACGACGGCCGGCTCCAGCGGATCGACGACGCGACCGACGATGGTTTGCAGCGCGGAAAGGAAGGTCGCCGCTGCCGTGATCGGGTCCTTGCCGAGATGCGGCTTGGCGCCGTGGGTGCCGGTACCGCGGAAGGTGATGCGCCAGCTATCCGATGAAGCAAGCTGCGGCCCTTCGACAACCGCCATCTCGTCGACCGCAAGGCCGGGCATATTGTGAAGCCCGTAGACGGCATCGCACGGAAACAGATCGAAAAGGCCATCTTCCACCATGCGCCTGGCGCCACCACGACCTTCTTCCGCCGGCTGGAAGATGAAATGCACCGTGCCGGAAAAGCCGCGCTTGGCGGCCAGATGACGGGCGGCACCGAGCAGCATCGTCGTATGGCCATCATGCCCGCAGGCATGCATCTTGCCCGGGATCGTGGATTTATAGGGACGATTGGCCTTTTCCGGCATGGCGAGCGCATCCATGTCGGCGCGAAGGCCGATACGGCGCGTGCCGTTGCCGACCTGTAGCGTGCCGACGACACCGGTTTTGCCGAGGCCGCGATGCACGGTCAGTCCCGCTTCCTCCAGCAAGGTGGCAACGATGCCGCTGGTGCGCTCCTCCTCGAAGCCGAGTTCTGGATGCGCATGAAGATTGCGGCGGAGCGAGGTGAGGAAAGGCAGATCCGGCTCGATCTCATCGGGAAAAGACATGGAGAGATTCCTTCAGCATGGGGCACGATGATGGCGCACCTAAAGCGCACCGCGATCCTTCAGATTCGCTTCTTGCGCTTTAGGACCTTGATTTGACGCATGTCGTTGTCGCAAAACCGCTGCACACTTTTGCGCGACATGCCTTATCTTCCCCAAAGCATCGCCTGCTTCAACTCGAATTAACGCTCAGCGATCGAGCCTGTCGAACACATGTGCCTTTCCGATGACGCTCACCGAAACCATGCTGCCGACCTCGGGCAGGCCGACGCCGGAACTCCTGATATTCAGTGTCTCGGAGCCGTTGGAGAGTACGACCGTAACAGCGCAGACGGCGCCGCCGAACTCGATTTCGGTCACCTTGCCGATGCAGGCAGCACCCGCGCCGGCTTCATCGATTGCCCGGAGGCGCAATTGCTCGGGCCGCAACATGATATCAGTGCGACCCTGCCGGTTCCCGGCGCCGACGGGGATCTGCCCCAGGACACATTTCGCCAGACCTTGATCGAGATCGGCCGCCAATATGATGGCATCGCCGAGGAAGAGTGCCGTCTCGCGATCCCTTGGGCTGAGATAGAGCGCCTGCGGCGTGCCGGCCTGTATGAGCCTGCCCTCGCGCAGGACAGCAACCTGATCTGCAAAGGACAGGGCCTCCGCCTGATCATGCGTCACCAAGACCGCCGTGATGCCGGCGATCTGCAGCACGCGGGCGACGGCCTTGCGCATGTTTTCGCGCAGGCCGGTATCGAGGGCGGAGAAAGGCTCGTCGAGCAGCATCAGCCGCGGCTTGCGGCCGAGCGCGCGGGCAAGCGCCACGCGCTGCTGCTGGCCGCCGGAGAGCTGATGCGGCCGGCGGTCGAGCATGCCGCGGTCGAGTTCGACCATATCGATGAGGGCATTGATGCGCTGATCGCGGTCGCGCGCGCCGCGCTCCATGCCGAAACCGATATTCTCCGATACGCTCAGATGCGGAAACAGGGCGCCATCCTGAGAGACAATGCCGATGCCGCGCCGATGCGCGGGTACGATGGCCTCTCCATCCGCCAGTGTTTCGCCCTGAAGCACCACCTGACCGGCATCGGGAGTTTCGAAGCCGGCGATGATCCGCAGCAGCGTCGTCTTGCCGGAGCCGGACGGGCCGACGATGGCCGTGCGGCTGCCGGCAGCTATCGTGAGGTCGATATTGTCGAGCGCCTGCACGGGACCATAGCGCTTGCTGATATTCTTGATCGCCAGAAAGGTCATTGTCCGGCCGTTCGCTTTGATTGCACGTAGAGAAGAAGGGTGAGCGGCAGCGACAGGACGACCATCATGAAGGCGTAGGGCGCTGCGGAAACATAATCGATCTCGCTGGTCAGCGACCAGAATTTCGTCGCCAGCGTTTCCGTGCCGTTGGGAGAAAGCATCAGCGTCGCCGTCAGTTCGTTGGTGATGCCGAGGGCGACGAGCGCGACGCTGGCCGCAAATCCCGGAGCCGCAAGCCGCATGGTGATCTGCCGCACCGCCTGCGCCGGCGTGCGGCCGAGCGCCATGGCGGCGCGCTCGAGTTCGACGGGTGCCTGGGCGATGCTGGCACGCAGACCGACCATGGCGCGCGGCAGGAAGAGCAGCACATAGGCGAGCAGAAGGGTGGCAAACGTCTGATAGAGCGGCAGGACCAGCCGGACGGTGATCGACACCAGGGCCAGGGCGACGACGACGCCCGGCAGCGAGCCGACATAATAGTGGCAGGCTTCGAGAATTCGCTGCAGCCGGCCGGGCGCGCGTACCGACAGCCACGCCATCGGGGTCGCCGCAATGGTGGCGAGGAGGCCACCGGCGATCGCGAGAAGAATGGTCTGCAGCAAGGCCCAGCCGACCGTGTCGATCCGCCAGACGCCTGCGCCGCCGAGATAAAGCCAGCGCGCCAGGGTGACGAAAGGAACACCGAGCGTCAATGCGGCGGTGACGATGGGCAGCGCGACCGCGGGAACGACGAACCAGCCGAGACGGCGCCGATCAGCCGGCCGGGCTGCACCCGAGCCGATGCGGGCATAGCGTTCGTTGCCACGCGCCAGCACCTCGATGCCGAGCAACAGCAGGCAACAGAAGACGAGCACGCCGCCGAGCATGTTTGCCGCCGGACTGTTATAGGCCGATTGGAACTGGTCGACGATGGCAGTCGAGAAGGTGTCGAAGCGGATCATCACGTAGAGACCGTATTCCGCAAGGAGATGCAGGCCGATCAGCAGCGAGCCGCCGCAGATGGCGAGGCGAAGCTGCGGCAGGATCGCCCGGAAGAAGACGCGCCAGGGGTCGAGGCCGAGCGAGGCGGCGGCATCCTCAATCGCCGGATCGAGCCGGCGCAGGGCGGCTGCGACCGGCAGGTAGAGAAAAGGAAAATAGGCAAGCACCGACACCAGCACGCCGCTCCACAGCCCGCGCATGCTCGGCACGAGGCTGACCCAGGCGTAGCTGTGCACGAATGCGGGAACGGCAAGCGGTGCGGCGGCCAGCCACGACCAGAGGCGCGCGCCGGGGATATCGGTGCGTTCGGTCAGCCAGGCGAGCGTCACTGCCAGCAGGATGGAAAGCGGAATGGTGCAGACTTCGAGCAGGACGGTATTGACGAGCAGATCGCCAACGCGGCTGCGGAAAATCAGGGCAACAACTTCTGCCCAGCCCGTGTCGATCGTGATCCAGACGATGAAGCCGAGCGGCACCAGGCTCAGAAGCGCGACGATCGAAGCAAGGGCGACGACGGATGCATGCCGAACGCGGCTGCGCGGAGCAGCCGTCAACTGGGGCATTCGCATGGCGGCGGCCTCGCCGGCATATGTGTTCTTCTGCAGCAAATCTAAGCTGCCTTTCACACCCTGAAATGGGAAGGCAACCGCCGCTGCCGGCGATTGCCCGATCGATCGGCCTTAAAGGCCATCCCATGCCCCTAGCAGGGCACAGGATAGTGATGCAAGAGCCAAGCCCGTCCGAAAGCGCCCTAAAGGCGCCGCGGCACGGGACTTTGCCTCAGATAAGGCCCGCTTCCGTCATCAGATCGGTAACCTTCTTGCTGTTCAGCTTCGAAGGTTCGACTTGCGGAGCCTGGAGGTCGGAGAGCGGCACGAGCTTCGGATTGGAAGCCTCGCCATTGCCGACTGCATATTCAAACGAGTTGCCATCGCGCAGGACGGCCTGGCCGCCCTTGCCGGTGATCCATTTCAGGAAAGCCTGTGCTTCCTTCTGGTGCTGGCTGGACGCCAGAACGCCGCCGCCGGAAATGCTGACGAAGGCACCCGGATCCTGGTTCTTGAAATAGTGCAGCGAGACATTCTTGCTGTTTTCGCCGGTCTTGGCCTGATCGCCGAACCAGTAATAGTGATAGATGACAGCGCCTTCGGTCTCGCCGGCATTGACGGCCTTCATCGCGACGCTGTTGCCCTTGTAGAAGCTCGCATTTTCCTTCATCGCCTTCAGCCAGGCGCGGGTTGCGTCCTCGCCCTTCAGCTCAAGCAGCGCGCTGACGATCGCCTGGAAGTCGGCGCCAGCCGGCGAAGCGCCCCAACGGCCCTTCCACTTGGGATCGGCGAGATCGAGGAGCGATTTCGGCAGATCGGCTTCCTTCAGCTTGGTCTTGTCATAGGCGAAAACGGTGGACCGGGCGGCGACGCCGACCCAGTTGCCATCGGCTGCCTTGAAGGTTTCCGGCACCTGGGCGAGTGTCGCGGCATCAACCGGAGCGAAGAGCTTGTTGGCATCGACCAGTGCCATGCCCGGCGAATTTTCCGTCAGATAAACGTCTGCGGGAGAGGCAGCGCCTTCCTGGACGATCTGGTTGGCAAACTGCATATCGCTGCCGTTGCGGATCGTGACCTTGATGCCGGTTTCCTTGGTGAAGCCCTCCGCCCATGCCTGCGTCAGCGTCTCATGCTGGGCATTGTAGACGACGATGCCATCGGATTCGGCGGCATGCGCCAGCATCGGAGCGACGGCAAGACCTGCGGCAAGCGCCAGCCCGCTGGTGAGATGAGAAAAGGAAAAAGTCATTAGGTCCTCTCGCTTGGAAGCCACCGTCATCGGGCAGCGATGCGGTAGCCTATATTTTTCCTGACCGTTTTTTTCAAGTTTACGGTGATGTCTGCTTATCACAAAAGTTTGAGATAAGAGTCAAGATTTAGCCGCGATCTCCGCAGCGAGGTCGAGCCAGGCACGGCCGGCATGCGACAGATATCCACCGCGCCGCCAGATCCAGGCCATGTTCCACTCCATGTCCGGTTCGACAACGAGCGCATGGGCGATGCCCGAACGCCGGCTCTGTTCGGCGATCAACCGTGGCAGGAAGCCGATCCCGAGGCCCGCAGCAACCAGTTCAACAATGAAATTGATCTGGCTCGAGCGCGCGGCAATGTCCGGCGCAAAGCCGGCCGCACGGCAGGCGTTGAGAATGATGCCGTTCAGCGCGAAGCCGGTTTCGAAGAGGAGAAAGGGGTAGTCCTTGAGCGCCGCCAGGGGCACCGTTTGCTGCCCGGCGAGCGGATGCGCCGACGGTAGAAGGACATGCATCGGCTCGCAGCGCACAACCTGCCACTCGAAGACATCGGCCATCGGCAGCAGCGAGGCGCCGAGATCGACCTCATCGGCCAGCACCATTTCTTCCAACCGCTTGGCGCCCTGCTCCACCAACCTGATCTCTATGCCTGGATAACGATTGCGGAAAACGGCAAAGACCGGTGCAAACAGCGCATCGTTGCCGATCGGCGGCAGGCCAAGCCGCAGGGTACCCCGCGTCAGCCCGCGCAGTTCCGATAATTCGGCCAGCAGATCGTCGCGCCCGGCAAGGATCGCAATTGCCCGACGATAAACCACCTCGCCGGCATCGGTCAGGGTCACGCGATGGCCGAGGCGGTTGAGCAGCGGCAGGCCAAGCTCGTCCTCCAGCTGGCGCACGGCCTTACTGACGGCCGATTGCGTGGTGAACACCACCTTTGCGGCTTCTGAGAAGCCGCCCTGGCGCACTACCTCGACGAAGGCTTTCAATGTTCGAAGTTCCATACTTATTCCCTATAGGACTGGATCATATGAAATCAATTCATTTTATTCATGTGGTGTAAACGCCTATTATCGGGCTGACAGATTTTGCCGAGCTCCCATGCGTATCGACCCAAAGAAACATCCGAAATTGAGCTGCCTTGCTCAGACCCTGCTGCTGCTTGCCTTCTGGCAAGCGGGCGAAGCCATCGTCCGCCTTGCACACCTGCCGATACCCGGCGCCATCGCCGGCATGCTACTGGTGCTGGCACTGTTTGCGAGCGGCACGGTGAAGCTGACGAGCATGAAGCGTGGCGCGGAGTGGTTTCTCGCCGAAATGCTGCTGTTCTTCGTTCCGGCGGTGCTGGCTTTGCTCGATCATGGCGAATTCATCGGCCTCATCGGGCTGAAGGTACTTGCAGTGATCTTTGCCGGCACGGTGATCGTCATGGGCGTGACCGCCGTTGCGATCGATATCGGCTACCGCCTCATGACACGCAAGGGAGCACCCAGCCATGCTCACGATTGAAACCGCGGTATCAGGCCTGTTCTGGCCGCTGGCGACGGTCGGTCTCTATTACATATCAAAGGCACTCTATCGACGCCGGCCATCACTCTGGCTGTCGCCGCTAGTAGCGGTGCCTGGGGTGCTGATCGCCATCGCTCTCATGCTGCACGCAAACTATCAGGACTATATGCATGACAGCCATTGGCTGCTGGCCCTACTCGGGCCTGCGACTGTCGCCTTCGCCGTGCCGATCTACGAACAGCGAGGCCTCATCCAGCGCTATTGGCCGGTCCTGCTGTTCGGTGTGACGGTGGGCAGTACCACGGCAATGGTTTCTGCCTGGGGGCTTGCCAGCCTCTTCGGCCTCGATGAGAGCCTGCGGCTCAGTCTGATGCCGCGCTCGATCAGCACGCCGTTTGCCATGGTGGTTTCAGGTGATATCGGCGGCGCGCCCAACCTGACGGCCGTCTTCGTCGTCATCACCGGCCTGTTCGGCGCCGTCGTCGGCCAGATCTTGCTGCGGCTGCTGCCGCTGCAATCGGGCATGGCTCGAGGTGCACTTTACGGCATGGGGGCACATGGCATCGGCGTCGCCAAGGCACATGAGATCGGCCGCGAGGAAGGATCGATCGCCGGTCTCGTCATGGTGCTGGTAGGAGTGACGAACGTGCTGGCAGCGCCGCTGATCGCGTGGCTCCTGCATTCGGCATGAACGAAAAAGGCTGCGGCACTTTCATGCCGCAGCCTTTTTTCGTTTCCGGAATTTGACTTAGTTGTCTCGCGTCTCCAGCGTCTTGCTGAAGAAGATCGCGACAAGCGTGCAGACGACGCCCGACAGCAGATAGAGGCTCGTATAGACGAGGCCGAACTGGCTGGAGAGGGCAAGCGCCACGAATGGCGCGAAGCCGGCACCGATCAGCCAGGACAGATCCGACACCAGGGCCGAGCCGCTGTAGCGGTAGTTCTGGCTGAAGCGGGAAGCGCTGGCGCCGGCGGCCTGACCGAAGGAGAGGCCGAGCAGCGTGAAGCCGAGAACCACGTAGATGTGGCGTCCAGTCGCGCCGCCATCGAGCAGCCAGGGTGCCACGAAGGCGAAGCAGGCGATGAGCACGGCGCCGATAGCGAGCTGATTGCGGCGGCCGATCCGGTCGGCGAGCATACCAGAACATATGATGGCGAGAATGCCGCAGATCGCGCCGAGGAATTCCACCAGCAGGAACGAACCCGAACTCTGCTCGCTGTAGAGCGTAACCCAGCCGAGCGGGAAGACTGTGACCAGGTGAAAGGTCGCAAAGCTTGCCAGCGGCACAAAGGCGCCGATCAGGACGTCGCGGCCATGCACGCGCAGCAGCTCCGTCATCTTCACGGGCTCGAGCTCATGGCGCTCCAAGAGCGTGCCGAATTCCTCTGTCGCCACCAGACGCAGGCGGGCGAAGAGCGCGACGACGTTGACGGCGAAGGCGCAGAAGAAGGGGTAGCGCCAGCCCCAATCCAGGAAGTCCGCCGTCGTGAGGCTCGTGACGAAATAGGCGAACAAAGCGCTTGCCAGCATGAAGCCAATCGGGGCGCCAAGCTGCGGGATCATCGCATACCAGCCGCGATGGTTCGTCGGGGCATTGAGCGCGAGGAGCGAGGCGAGACCATCCCAGGCGCCGCCGAGCGCAAGGCCCTGCCCGATGCGGAAGATGGCGAGCAGGATGATCGCGTAGACGCCGACTTCGGAATAGCCGGGCAGGAAGCTCATGGATGCCGTGGACCCGCCGAGCAGAAACAGGGCGATCGTCAGCTTGACGCCGCGGCCATAGGTGCGGTCGATCGCCATGAAGATGAACGAGCCGATCGGACGCGCGATGAAGGCGAGCGAGAACACCAGGAACGAAAGCAGCGTGCCATGCAGCGGGTCGGCGAAGGGGAAGATCAGCTTCGGGAAGACCAGTACGGATGCAATGGCATAGACGAAGAAATCGAAGAATTCCGACGTGCGACCAATAATCACGCCGATGGCGATGTTGCCGGGGGCAACCGAGCCGCCCGCATGCATGCTGCGGGCATCGCTCTCCAGAGTTGAAGATGTGGGGTTCAGTGTTTCATGCGTTACGCTGACCATGCGCGGGAGCCTCCCTCTCCGAGCACGAATTCCTCCACGAACTCGCGCGTAATGAAAATGTCGATCAAACGTGCGAACATATCAAGTATCCAGCATGAAATAATTCGCAAATTAGCAATCAGTCGAGCCATTATCTGCCTTTGGCGCCAAGTTCCGGACGAAGAACAACCGCCGGTGATAGCCATTTGTTCCGATCCGGGTATATTAGCGCCGGCAAAAGCGAATTGCTCAATAGAAAACCTTCTGGATTTCTGAGGGTTTTCCCGATAGGTGGGACAGCATTCCATACCGCAATGCACTCTATCTTGCTGCGGTGCGACGAAACACCTCATATCGTTCATGACCGCCGTCCTTTAGTCGCGGTAGGGTCGAAACAAAAAGAGCTTTAAGACGTGCTAAG
This sequence comes from Rhizobium sp. BK491, assembly GCF_014194925.1. Lineage (NCBI taxonomy): Bacteria > Pseudomonadati > Pseudomonadota > Alphaproteobacteria > Hyphomicrobiales > Rhizobiaceae > Rhizobium > Rhizobium sp. BK491. The sequence continues at coordinate 19,829 of NZ_JACIAR010000002.1, read as the reverse complement.
ACTATCGAAGATTTTCAGCCGTTTGTCTGTCATCCCACTGTTTTTGCTGCTGTCGGGCTGCAATCTGGTGGTGATGGATCCTTCCGGCGATATCGCCATGCAGCAGCGAGACCTCATCATCATTTCGGTCGTGCTGATGCTGATCATCATCATTCCGGTGATCTTCCTGACCCTGTATTTCGCCTGGAGATACCGCCAGTCGAACAAGGAAGCGACCTACGAGCCGGAGTGGCATCATTCGACGCGTCTGGAACTGGTCATCTGGTCCGCTCCGCTTGCTATCATCATCGCGCTCGGCGCGGTGACCTGGATCAGCACGCATCAGCTCGACCCCTACCGCCCGCTCGACCGCATCGCCGCCGACAAGCCGCTCAGCGCCGACGTGAAGCCGCTGACGGTCGAAGTGGTCGCCCTCGACTGGAAATGGCTCTTCTTCTATCCGGAATACGGCATCGCCACCGTCAACGAGATGGCAGCTCCCGTCGACCGCCCGATCAACTTCAAGATCACGGCCTCGGCCGTGATGAACTCCTTCTTTATTCCGGCGCTGGCTGGACAGATCTACGCCATGCCGGGCATGGAGACGAAGCTCCACGCCGTCATCAACCATCCCGGCGAATTCCAGGGCATGTCCGCCAACTATAGCGGCGCCGGCTTCTCGCACATGCGCTTCAAGTTCCATGGCCTCAACCAGGCCGATTTCGACCAGTGGATCCAGAAGGCGAAGAGCCAGGGCACGGCGCTCGGCCGTCAGGAATATCTGGCGCTTGCCAAGCCCAGCGAACGCGAGCCGGTACGCTACTTCAACGCCGTCGACGACGGGCTCTACAACGCCATCCTCAACATGTGCGCCGATCCGAGCAAGATGTGCATGAGCGAGATGATGCATATCGACGCCAAGGGCGGCGGCGGCAAGGAAAGCCAGGAAAACCGCGAGCGCCTGATCTATGACAATCGCGATGGCGCCTCGGCCGAGGTCACACCGGTCAAGGCAGACGGCGGCGCCGGCCACACCATGCAGCATGGCGACAACTCCATGCCGGGCATGGATATGGGCAACGGCTCTTCTTCCGATTCGTCGACCGGTTCGGCGCAGCATCAGGGTCATTGATCCGGTGCGCTCAGTAACAAGACATTCATAAGGGACAGAGGCAATCCATGTTTTCCAACCCGGACCTCTACAAATTCATCTTCGGTCGGCTGACGCTCGACTCCATTCCGTATCACGAGCCGATCCTCGTCGTGACCTTCCTCGGCGTCGCCATCGGTGGTATCGCGCTCCTCGGCCTGCTGACCTATTTCCGCCTCTGGGGCTATCTCTGGAAGGAATGGTTCACCAGCATCGACCACAAGAAGATCGGCATCATGTATGTCGTGCTGGCGCTGATCATGCTGCTGCGCGGTTTCTCCGACGCGCTGCTGATGCGTCTGCAGCAGGCAATCGCCTTCAACGGATCCGAGGGCTATCTGCCGCCGCATCACTACGACCAGATCTTCACCGCCCACGGCGTGATCATGATCTTCTTCGTGGCGATGCCCTTCGTCACCGGCCTGATGAACCTCGTCGTGCCGCTGCAGATCGGCGCCCGCGACGTGTCCTTCCCGTTCCTCAACAACTTCTCGTTCTGGATGACGACAGCCGGCGCGATCGTGATCATGATCTCGCTCTTCATCGGCGAATTCGCCAAGACCGGCTGGCTGGCCTATCCGCCGCTTTCCGGCATCGCCTATAGTCCAGACGTCGGCGTCGATTATTACATCTGGGGTCTGCAGGTCGCGGGTATCGGAACGACGCTCTCGGGCATCAACCTGATCGCAACCATCGTCAAGATGCGCGCCCCGGGCATGACCTTCATGAAGATGCCCGTCTTCACCTGGACGTCGCTCTGCACCAATATCCTGATCGTTGCATCCTTCCCGATCCTGACCGCTACGCTCGCTCTGCTGACCCTCGACCGCTATGCCGGTACGAACTTCTTCACGAACGACCTCGGCGGCAATCCGATGATGTATGTCAACCTCATCTGGATCTGGGGCCACCCGGAAGTCTACATCCTGATCCTGCCGGCCTTCGGCGTCTTCTCGGAAGTCGTCGCCACCTTCTGCGGCAAGCGCCTCTTCGGCTACGCCTCGATGGTTTACGCCACCTGCGTGATCATGATCCTCTCCTACCTCGTCTGGCTGCACCACTTCTTCACGATGGGCTCGGGCGCCAGCGTCAACTCCTTTTTCGGCATCACGACGATGATCATCTCGATCCCGACGGGTGCGAAGCTCTTCAACTGGCTGTTCACGATGTATCACGGCCGCATCCGCTACGAGCCGCCGATGCTGTGGACCGTCGGTTTCATGGTGACCTTCACCATCGGTGGCATGACCGGCGTCATGCTGGCGGTTCCGCCGGCCGACTTCGTGCTGCACAACTCGCTGTTCCTGATCGCCCACTTCCATAACGTGATCATCGGCGGCGTTCTGTTCGGCATGTTCGCGGGCGTCAACTACTGGTTCCCGAAGGCCTTCGGCTTCAAGCTCGATCCCTTCTGGGGCAAGATGAGCTTCTGGTTCTGGCAAATCGGCTTCTGGTTCGCCTTCATGCCGCTCTATATCCTCGGCCTGATGGGCGTCACCCGCCGCGTCAGCCAGTTCGACGATCCGTCGCTGCAGATCTGGTTCATCATCGCCGCCTTCGGCGCCGGCCTCATCGCCATCGGCATCGCCTGCTTCCTCATCCAGCTCGCCGTCAGCTTCATGAAGCGCGAAGAGCTTCGCGACCACACCGGCGACCCCTGGGGCGGCCGCACGCTGGAATGGTCCACCTCGTCGCCGCCACCGGCCTACAACTTCGCCTTCACGCCGATCGTCTACGATCACGATGCGTGGTGGGACATGAAGAACCGTGGCTACGTCAGGCCGACCGAAGGCTTCATTCCGATCCACATGCCGAAGAACACCGGCACCGGCATCATCCTCGGCGTGCTCTCCATCGGCTTTGCATTCGGGATGATCTGGTACATGTGGTGGCTCGCCGCCATCACCTTCGTCGCGATGATCGTCATCACGATCGGCCATACCTTCAACTACAAGCGCGACTACCACATTCCCGCCGACGAGGTCGTGAAGACCGAGAACGAGCGTACGAAGCAGCTCGCAGGACAGGTGTAAGACTATGACGACCCACTCTGCACAAGCTCCCGTGGACGGCGAAACACCCGCCTTCTATCTGAAGGAGGAGCATCATCCGGAAGGCAGCACCATGCTGGGCTTCTGGATCTACATCATGAGCGACTGCCTGATCTTCGCAGTCCTCTTCGCCACCTTCGCCGTACTCGGCCACAGCTATGCGGCCGGCCCCTCTCCGGCCGACCTCTTCGAGCTGCCGCTCGTCGCCCTCAACACGGCGATGCTGCTCTTCTCCTCCATCACCTATGGCTTCGCCATGCTGGCGATGGAGAAGGACAACAAGTCGGGCACGCTGATGTGGCTGACGATCACCGGCATCTTCGGCGCCCTCTTCATCTTCTTCGAACTTTACGAGTTCTATCACCTGATCCTCGACGGTGCCGGCCCGCAGCGCAGCGCCTTCCTGTCGGCCTTCTTCACGCTGGTCGGCACGCACGGTCTGCACGTCACCACCGGTATCGTCTGGCTGATCACGCTGATGGTGCAGGTCGGCCGCTACGGACTGATCCCGGAAAACAAGCGCCGCCTGATGTGCCTCTCTATGTTCTGGCACTTCCTCGACGTCGTCTGGATCGGCGTGTTTTCCCTCGTCTACCTCATGGGAGTTCTCGGATGAGCTCGAACGCAAACCATTCGCATCAATCCGGCGACGCCCACGGCCACGATCATCATGGCGGCCACGAGGCATCACACGGCACCTTCAAGAGCTACATGACGGGGTTCATCCTCTCCGTCATCCTGACCGCCATTCCCTTCTGGCTGGTCATGGGCAAGGTCATCTCCGATCCGGCCGTCACCGGAGCGATCGTCATGATCCTCGGCGCGATCCAGATCGTCGTGCACATGATCTACTTCCTGCACATGAACACCCGCTCGGAAGGCGGCTGGAACATGATGGCGCTGATCTTCACCATCGTGATCGTCATCATCGCGCTGTCCGGCTCGCTCTGGGTCATGCATCACCTCAACGCGAACATGATGCCCATGTCGCCCGAGATGATGCGCAACATGCCGTAAATTCGAGCGGCGGGCCTTCGAACGAAGGCCCGCCCTCTTCCCGGCGTGAGAATTCGCCGGATGCTGCGCAGTGCATGCTTGAAATGCCGGAAGCCGCAGCCAAATCTTCCCGACCGCGCATGATCTTCAGCGAAGAGTATTGAACCGCCCGAAATCATGCGTCAGCGCGTCCCCGGAGACCCGCGCCATGACCGACATTTCCTCGAACACATCTCAGGGCAAGCCGCGCTCGACGCTTAACCTTATCATCTGGGTATCGCTGCTTCTGCTCCTGACCGCCCTTCTCATCGGCCTCGGCACCTGGCAAGTGAAGCGGCTGCACTGGAAGCTGGATCTGATCGCCAGGGTCGATGCGCGCGTGCATGCGCCGGCGGTTCAGGCACCCGGCCCGGCGCAATGGGCCGATATCACGGCCGAAAACTCCGAATACAAGCATGTCCAGGCAAGCGGCAGTTTCCTCAACGACAGGCAAGCGCAAGTCTATGCCTCGACTGTGCTCGGTGCGGGCTATTGGGTGCTGACGCCGCTGAAGCTTGCAAACGGCACGATCATCATCGTCAACCGCGGCTTCGTTCCCACAGAGAAGCGCAATCCGACGACGCGCGCCGAAGGCGAGCTTTCCGGGGAGACTACGGTGACCGGCCTGCTGCGGATGAGCGAGCCAAAAGGCACGCTGCTGCGTTCGAACGTGCCGGCGGAGGAGCGCTGGTATTCACGCGACGTGGCAGCCATCGCCGAGGCTCGGGGGCTGCAGAATGTAGCGCCCTACTTCATCGATGCCGACGATGCGAAAAATCCCGGCGGATTGCCCGTGGGCGGGCTGACGCAGATCACCTTCCACAACAGCCATCTCGTCTATGCCATCACCTGGTATGGACTGGCTGCCATGACATTGGGGCTGGCCGTCTATCTCGTCTATTTCGAGAGGCAGCGGGCAAAAGCGGCCCGCTGAGGACTGGAGCGTCGCATTTTTGCTGGAATTGGCCTTAGATCGTCATTTTCGGGAAGCGAAGCTGCCAGCGTCGGCCGTCGCTCGTCATCTCGACAATCCCGAACGGCTCGACATCAACAGCCCAGAATGCTGCGGGCGGCGCCTGCAAGGCCTGCAGGATGGCAGCGCGAATGACGCTCGCATGAGTGATGACGACGATATGGCCGGTATCGTCGATGTGATTCCCCATCCATTCGCCCACACGCTTCATGACCGCCGACAGGGTTTCGCCCCCATGCGGCGCCACCGACGTATCCGTCATCCAGAGCGCCAGGGACTCCGCATCCCTTTCATGCAGTCCGGCAAGGGATTGCCCGCGCCAGTCGCCATAATCGCATTCGCGCAGGGCGACGTCCGGGATAGCATCGAGGCCGAGGACGGTGGCGGTCTGGCGGGCACGCAAAGCCGGGCTCGCCCAAACCCGGTCGATTGCCCCGAGCCCGAAGGATAAGGATTGAGCCTGCTGAGCCGCCTTCGCCTCCAAGGGTTCGTCATCCGGAAAGCAGCCGTTCCGATGGGCTTGCGTCGCCCCATGACAAATCCAGCTCAAACGCGTTTTCATAAGATTCCTCTGTTTCCATCCCCTGCCGCGCTCTTGTCGCGATTTCGCATCGCTGTGGCGCTTGATTGACAATCATATTGGCAGATAGCTATAAACTTGCACTTGCGGGTGTGGAAGCCGGTGGAATCCCGGCGCGGTCGCGCCACTGTAATCGATGACGGAAACTTCGCCCTCGAGAGCCAGACCCTTCCCGCAAAAACCCTTCCGCAAATGGAACGCGCTTTTCTTAACGAGGGAAATACAATGTCCGACACCACTTTCGCCCCATCCGCAGTTCCGCAGCCGATCCCGCTCGGCCAAATCCTGCCCTGGGCCATTTTCGCCGGCCTTCTGATGCTGCTCGCGATCTATTTCATCGGCGCAGAAGAAGGCGCGACCTCGCTCATCTCGGGCATGTATGTGCACGAGTTCGTGCATGACGCCCGTCACCTTCTCGGCTTCCCCTGCCACTAAGGGGTTAAGCACATGGTTGGACGTCTTTTGCTCCGCGGCATGATCGTCGGGGCCCTTGCCGGTATTTTCGTTTTTGCATTCGCCCACATCTTCGGCGAACCGCTGGTCGACTGGGCCATCGGCTTTGAAGAAAAGGCCGCGCAGGCAGCCGGCGAAGCACCGGAACCGGAAATCGTCAGCCGCGCCACCCAGGCGGGCATCGGCCTTTTCACCGGCAGCGTGATCTTTTCGACCGCAATAGGCGGATTGTTCGCGCTGGTCTTCTCGTTCGTCTACGGCCGCATCAGCCCCTTGGGTGCGCGCGGCACGGCGGCGCTGCTTGCGCTCGCCGCTTTCGTGACGATCTCGCTCGTGCCCGACATCAAGTATCCGGCAAATCCGCCGGCCGTCGGCAATCCTGATACGATCGGCGCAAGAACAGAACTGTTCTTCATCATGATCGTTGCCTCCGTCGTCGGCATGATCGTCGCCGTGGGCTTCGGACGCGGGCTGGCGGCGCGATATGGTTCCTGGAACGGTGCGATCATTGCCGGCATCGGCTACATCGTCTTCATCGCGCTGATCCAATATCTGCTTCCCTCGATCAACGAAGTGCCCGAGCAATTCTCGGCCGTCGTACTCTGGCGTTTTCGCATCACCTCGCTCGGCATGCACGCCATCCTCTGGACGACGCTCGGCCTTGCCTTCGGAGCCTGGGCGGAACGCCAGTTGCCGCAGACGCGCTACGGCAATGCGGCCCTGCGCCGGGCTTAGTGTGGTAAATAGATCGCATCCCGCGCATGACAACATGCGCGGGAGACGCCCGTATCCAGGCGGGGTCCTGTTTGCAATCTTCTGTCTCATCGTTGCGGGTTGGCCGGCTTCGGTTGCCGCGCATGGCGGCGGCTCCTCCGGCAGCCAGGCTGGCATCCCGATTCCCAGTCTTACCCATGGCGAGATGGCAGTGATCGCTCCCTATTACGGGCGGATCATCTCGATTGCCGAGAGCGTATCGGATACCGACGAAACCTTCCGCCGTCTCTTGAACTTTGCGCAGATCCAACGTGCTTATTGCCTATGGGGCCTGATGCCGGGCAGCGTCAGCGACGAGGAAAGCCCGTTCAACGAATGCTCCCATGCCTACCTCGCCGCGGCGAAGGCGGTGCTGCTGCAGATGCGCGTCATGAAAGTGGAGAAGGCATCGGTCGACGATCTCGTCTCCGATATCGACGCGACACTCGTGCGCAACAATCTCTCGCTCGTCCTGTGCAAATTCAGCGGCGAGAGCTTCAATACGGCCGATCTCATCCGGCCAAAGCTTGCCGACATCGCACTCCATGCGAAAAGCCTTGCTGCGATCTTATCGGCCAGCCTGCTCGCTCTTGCAGGCCTCTGGCTCGGAGCGCGCGCGTTACGGCCGCAAGCTCAGCCTTAAGAACCGTTCTATCTTTTTGTTTTTACGTGATTCCAGACGCAAAACCGCTGCACATTTTTATCGGAACTACCCTCAATAAAACACCGCCGCAAGATGCGGCGGTGCTTCTGATCTTACCAGTAGTGCGGACGATCGCGCCAGCGGCCGTCGCCCCATCCATCGCGATGATGGCGATGGCCGTGCCAACCCCATGGCGGCGGCGGTGGCAGCCTATAGTAACCCCAGCGCCGGGGCGGCGGACCCCAGCGATTGGGGCGGCATTCGCCCCATCGCGTCAGGTGCCAGCCCCGACCGCAGGCATAGTCAACTTTCACAATCGGCACTGAGGCCGTTGTCCCAACGGCCGGGATAGGCATTGCCTCTGCCGAAGATACAACCAGGCTGCCGAACAAGGCAGCAATGGCAATCACGGACGATCTCATGTTAATGGCCCTCTATCCAAGTCCCTTACACGGGGGATTTAACCCCCGAAGGTATGAACGCCGGCTGAACCGAAAATGGCCTTTTGGCGGCAAAATCACGATCAGCCCGAGAACCCGCCGGCAGTCAAACGGGCTTACCACTGCCCGCATTTGCAGTTCGCCGCAGCCTGTTCCCGCGTCACGAGAGTTTCATGAACGAGGCTTACACCGGCAATATCCATTGCAATAAGGGAGTTCGGGATGGTCGACCTCGTTTCAAACAATGCGGAAGGCGGCAATGCCGACCATCCGATTCATGGCGCAGGCAGCTCGGCAAAATGGTTTTTGCCGCTCTTCGGCATCGTCGTCCTGGCCGGCCTCGTCTATGTCGCCTACGCTCTCGGCAGCGACCTTGCAGAGGCCGCCGCAGTTCCGTGGATATTACTCGGGCTGGCGCTGCTGATCGCGCTCGGCTTCGAATTCGTCAACGGCTTCCACGATACCGCCAACGCCGTTGCCACCGTCATCTATACCCGCTCGCTGCCGGCGGAGTTCGCCGTCATCTGGTCGGGCTTCTTCAACTTCCTCGGTGTTTTGACTTCTTCCGGCGCCGTCGCCTTCGGCATCCTGGCGCTGCTGCCGGTCGAGCTCATCCTGCAGGTCGGCTCCGGCTCCGGTCTCGCGATGGTCTTCGCCCTGTTGACCGCCGCCATCATCTGGAATCTCGGCACCTGGTATCTCGGCCTACCGGCCTCGAGCTCACATACACTTGTCGGCTCGATCATCGGCGTCGGCCTCGCCAACCAGTTCCTGGCACCTGCCGGCTCCGCCACCAGCGGTGTCGACTGGTCGCAGGCAAGCAGCGTCGGCATGTCGCTGCTCTTGTCGCCGATCATCGGCTTTGCCATGGCCGCCATATTGCTGCTGGTCGCCAAGGTGCTGATCCGCAACAAGGAGCTCTACGAAGCGCCGAAGGGCAATGCACCGCCTCCGCTCTGGATCCGCGGCCTGCTGATCTTCACCTGCACCGGCGTGAGCTTCGCCCATGGTTCGAATGACGGCCAGAAGGGCATGGGCCTGATCATGCTCATCCTCATCGGCCTCGTACCGACCGCCTTCGCGCTGAATAAGACGCCCGACGTGAACTATCTCGAAGCCTATAAAGCTGCCTCGACGCAAGTCGAGACGGTACTCGGCAAATATGTGAAGCCGGGTGTTGCCGCACCGGCCGATCCGAAGGCCGCCGTCAGCAGCGCCGTAAAGACCAAGACCTGGACGGATGCGACGACGCCAGCTCTCCAAGCATATATTCATGCCACGAGTGCTGAGATCGCGGCCTATCCAAGCGTCGAGAAGCTGCCGAACGGGCTCGTCGGCAACGTTCGTAACGATATCTATCTGATCGGTGAATCGCTGAAATTGATCGACAAGCAGAAGCTGCTGCCGATGAGCGCCGAGGACCTGAAGGCCGTGACCAACTATCACGCCGCCGTCGATCACGCGACCAAGTTCATCCCGCTCTGGGTGAAGGTTGCCGTGGCGCTGGCGCTCGGCCTCGGCACCATGGTCGGCTGGAAACGCATCGTCGTGACCGTCGGCGAAAAGATCGGCAAGACGCATCTGACCTATGGCCAGGGTGCTGCCGCCGAAGTCGTCGCCATGCTGACCATCGGCGCCGCCGACCATCTCGGCCTGCCGGTATCGACGACGCACGTCCTGTCCTCCGGCGTCGCCGGCACCATGGCGGCAAACGGTTCCGGCCTGCAGTGGTCGACGGTGCGCAACATGCTGATGGCCTGGATCCTGACGCTGCCGGCCTCGATCACACTGGCCTTCGTGCTGTTCATCGTGCTGCGCCAGGTCTTCTGATCGACAGCGGAGACTATTCCTGAAGACGGTGGCGCCCTGACGAGGGCGCCATTTTGTTTGCAGCATTGCGCGGACGAATTCTCACGGAGCACACAAGCAGCGCCGGTCAAGCGTGTGCGAAACGCCTGTTCCGAAATTGCTCAGTCGACGGTTTCCCTCTTGTTGCCGTTCGCACCGAGGCCGGAAATCTTGGCAAGCTCCGAACGACGATTGGCATAATTCTGCGCCACCATCGGGTAGTTGGGAGCAAGCCCCCATTTCTGCCTGTATTCCTCGGGCGTCATGCCATAATGCACGCGCAAATGACGCTTCAGCGTCTTGAAGCGTTTGCCGTCTTCGAGGCAGACGATGTAGTCGTTCGTCACCGATTTCTTCAAATCCACGGCCGGCACCAGATTGGCGCGATCGACCGTGGAAGCCGATCCGTCCAATGTCAGCAGCACCTCATGGATATCCTTGATCAGCCTCGGAAGGCTGTGGATGGGAACGGCATTATGACTGACATAGGCCGAAACGATCTTCACGCAGCCATCGAACAAGGAAGGCTTCGGCGGAGCGGGGGTTTTTGTCTCGAAAGAATCCATGATCTTTTCCCGGATCTCATTGGTTCCTCGTGCGCCGCCCCGCTCGAATTGCATCATGTGCCATGCCCGCGGACGGACATCGCACCGTTTCGATGTGCGCCCTGTTTCGGGGCGCTGTCCCGGTTCGATAACCGGGGCTCAATGCGTCCGCATCAAATGCGTGCGCAATTACAGCCGGTAGCTTTCGCCTCCTATCTCGTATCCGCAGCAGACTGCGGCAGTTCGCCGGCAGGGTCCGCGAAGTAGACCGCCAGCTTGTTACAAAGGGTGACGAGCGGCATGCCAAGCATGAACGCCGTGTGAGTGGGATCTCCGCCGCAATGCTGCAAAGTCTGGAGAATGAGCTTGCGCTCGACATCCTCCATCGTCTGGCCGACCAGTGTTTTGACGGCGGCATCCACGGGTTCGTGCAGTGATTGGCCATCGCCAAGATGGAGAGCAATCTCCTCGAGCAATCGATTTTCACTTGCGGTCACGATGACGACATCATCGGCATGACCGCCGAGTTCACATAAGACATAGAGACCCGTCTCGGCATCGATGGTCACGCGGCCCACCGCCTCGCCGGCCTGATCGCAAATGAGGACATGCGGGCCCGCTCCGCCGACGAAAGTGACGGACAACTCACCGCCGCTTCCGGAGAAGACGATGCGAAGCCGGCTGACCAGGGCGCGCAGCAATGTCTTCGTCTTGAGTTCGCTCGCCGCACGCGCCGCCGATATCTGATAGGCCGATGTGAAAGCCAGTCGGTGCATCATGGCATCACCTGCAGAGCGAGAACGACAGGCTCCGGTGCGCAACTGTTCATGCCACCCCCCGCAAGACAGCTTTGCGCTTATGACGTCGAAGCCGCGCCAGGGAAACCGGCCTCGAAAGCAGGAAACCCTGGACATGCGTTGCACCCGCCTCCTGCGCGGCATTGAGTTGAGCGCCGGTTTCAATCCCCTCGACGACGACAAAAGGAGCGAAACAGGATGCAAAACCGACGATGTGGGAGAGGCTATTGCTTCCGTCGCGGCCAGGCCTATTATCCCAGACAAAGGCTGCATCGATCTTGACGATATCTGCAGGCACCTGCAGCAGCGATGCCGGCGTGGCAAACCCAGACCCGAAATCATCGATCGCGATACGACAACCGAGAGCACTAATCATCTTCATGCGTTCGATGGATGCGCCGACGACCGGATAGCTTTCGGTGATCTCAATGACGAGCCGCGAGGCAAGTTCCGATCGGCGGCTGATTCGGCCGAACACATCGGCAAACCGATCCGAATGCGACAGGCTGGTGGCGGAGAGATTGAAACCGAGAACCAGCGTCTCATCCGCAGCCAGGTCGGACAGCACCATATCCAGAATACGCAGATCGAGATCGACCCAGCGATCCTGGCGTTCAAGGAGCGAAACGAAGGTGCCGGCCGTATGCACGGTTCCGTCCGAGTCCGTTACGCGCGCCAGGCTTTCGGCATAGAACGTCTTACCGGGATTTGCCGCATCGTGAATCCATTGCGCGGCAAAACCCAGCCCGCCTGCGGCGATTGCCTTCAAGATCCGGGCTCCGTGTCTCTCTTCCTCGCGACTTGCGTTACCGTTCATCAGGCCTCCCTTTCGGGGCGAAGCGGCAAAGCAGCGGGAAGCCGGAAGCAGCAGCCGAGCGCGGCGCATATCGCGCCCAAACATGGGACTTCAGATAGCTATAATCTGCCTCTTCCATCTTCCAGACACCCTCGACCTCAATCATTGAGGCTTCCCTTCATCGAGCTGGAAATATTGCGCCGAAGACCGTAGTCAACGGGCGAGGATATGCGTACGAGATAGTTATTTAATAATTGCTAATAGACTAATTAACGATCGCTGCAAAAGTCAATCTCCGTGCGGCACTCTTCCTTTCAACTAAATTAAAATATTAATGCTCTTCAACAATTATTCACCATTTGGGGCGGGACCACCAGCCACTTCGCTTCGCAGACTGTAGAGCCAAACCTAAATGTGACAAATCCTTGTGCCACAATCTTTCCCATTCCAGGCTCACGATACCGCTATAGCCATCGGCGTCGAGCACCGAACGCAGCGCCGCCATCGGGAACTCGCCGGTGCCGGGCTGTACATAGCTGTAGGGCAGCCTAGGCCCCGGCCGGGAAACGCTGTCCTTGACATGGAGATGGTGCGTATTGCGACGAACCTGCTTCCAGGTTTCGACGGGATCCTGCCCGCCCTTGCGCCAAGTGTGATGTGTATCCCATATCAGCGCGCAATCTGGGGCTATTTCAAGGAAGTGCGGGATGGCGTCCGGCAGTGCTAGGAAATCATGGGTTTCGATGACCATATCAGCACGAAAGCCTTCGCGCACGGCGATCTCACGCCACCATTGCAGCGTGGCCAGCGCCTCGGCCAGCTCGCCCTCATCGGCGGTTTCACCACCATCGAAAACCCTGAGCGAACGAACGCCGGCGGCCTCCGCCCAAGGAAGGTGGCGCAGGAACTCTTCCTTCGCCTGGGCTGTCGCACCGACCAGACGCAGCGAAGTATTGAAGGCGCAGACGCCTACGGCAGAGCCTTCCAGCACCTTGGCCAAGCTTGCGGGAGAGCCGAATCTGTCCGTGAAATAGGCGACGAGATCGATGGTGCTCCCAAGGGCTCGGATTTCTATCGCATCGATGCCGTGGTTTGCCGCCAGTTCGAGGGCTTCGACCAGTTCCAATTCCGCACATCCCAAAGTGGAAAATGCCGATGTTATTCGCGGCGCATGACTATCAAGTGCAATCACCAGAGCCTCCTCCGCCCTGTTGCCGGCTACCGCCGCTTAACGTGCCCGTGAACACGCCCAGCCTCCACAGCTTGCCGCTCGACATAAGTAACCGGACGGATAATTAAGAAGCTGGCTTCCACCGTCAAGCGCGGATTACAGGGCCGCCCTCATCAACCTTCTATACCGTAAGGCGGATATTCCGAATGGTCTGGCAGATATCCCTACCAGACGATCGGGTGAGTTTCGCCGGTCGCGACATTGACGAAACCTTCCGGCGCCCTTTCGGAGGGAGCGACCAGCACCCAGCGCCAGGGCGCGCAGGTGAGCGTTGCAAAGGAAAGCCGTTCGGGAAAGCCCGGCCACCAGCGCGGCGAGAACGTCGGCTCATACATCCAGTCGATCTCCGCCCCGGCCTTATACAGCGCCTGCATCTCCGCATCCAGCTCCTCAGCCGAGCGCGCGGTCATCAGACCGCCGACTTCATAGCGAACGCGGGCGACGACCTTGCCGCCCGAGACCAGTACCCAGCCGCCCTGCTGCTCCTTAAGGGCATTGGCGACCAGGGCCATGGCTTCATCGGAGGAACCGACCACCCAGATATTGTGCTTGTCATGGCCGAGCGTGGCGCCGAGCGCGGTATCCGGCGTGCGCGGCCCCGTGCCGAGCCAGAACATGCGCGCGACCTTGGCTTTCCCGGAAAAGCGATCGACGATAGCGAATTTCGTGACGTTGCGATCGTGATCACGCTCAACGGCGCCCTCGCGGACCGGCAGATCCATGGTAATGAAATCATCCGCCCAGTGGAACGGCCGCAGCAGCGCAGCTTTCGCCGTGTCGGCATCCGACGGGGCGGCGATGCGAAAATCCTCAGCCGAGACTGTTCTATCGATCCGGACCGTCTTCGTCGCCCAATCCGGCCAGTCGATCTCGGGGCGAACGCCGACGAAGGTCTTGCCTTCGGATGCCGGCTTGCCATCGGCCCAGACATTGGCGATCGACAGTGTTTTCACATCATCCAGTAACACAATATCGGCAAAGCGGCCGGGGGCTATCGAGCCGACCCATGGAGTCAGGCGCATGTGGCGGGCGGGATTGATCGTCACGCATTGAATGGCGATTTCCGGCGCCAGCCCATTCTCGATTGCCAGGCGGACATTATAATCCGTGGCACCCATCTTCAGCGTATCGCTGGCGCTGCGATCGTCGGTGACGAAGGCGATCTGCGACCAGTCGGACAATCCTTTCTCGATCAGGCCCTTGATGACCTCGGGTAGGGAATGAGGTCTAAGCTCGATGAACAGGCCATGCGTCAGCTTTTCCCAGATCTCCTCCAGGAACCAGCCTTCGTGATCGGAAGCGAGGCCAGCGCCGGCAAAGGCATTGATCGACGGCAGATCACGCAGGCCCGCGCCGTGACCTTCGACCACGCCGCGCTGCTCGAACGTCGCGCGGATCATTCCCCAGAGACGATCGTAAGCCGGATTCTCCGGGTTGCTGACCGAGGGCCAGTCCATGACCTCGTCAAGGCCGGCGACCATCAGGCTCTCATTGAGAAAGGACTTCTGCTCGTCATAACCGAAATGACCGCCGCCCCATTCGTAAGCGGTCGGCGGAACGGCCGATCCCGGCAGGGGGAATATCTTCATCGGCGAGCCGCGGCGGCGGGCCTCGAGCCAGAATTCCAGATTGCGGGCGCCATTGACGTTAGAGAATTCGTGGCTCGCTTCACAGGTCCAGGTGACACCATGCGGCATGACCAAGGCCGCTTCCCATTCCGGCGTCAGATGCGAGCTTTCGATATGCTTGTGGGCCTCGCCGAAACCGGGAACGGCTGCGAGATGCGGCTCGTGCACGCGCTCGCTCACCTCGCCCTGATAACTGCCGGCCGGGCCGACATAGGCGATCCGCCGGCCCTTGATGACGACTTCCTGATCGTCCAGCCAGCTGCGGCTATGCACATCCAAAAGCCTGCCGACGCGCAGCAGGCCGTCCGCCGGACGGCGGCCGAGCGCGGTCAGCGTCAGATCCTGACGGATCAGGACTTCGTCCGCCGCATTGATGAGCAGATCCTCGGGAAGATTTGTGTTCGGGGATGTCATAGAAGCATGCCTGCAGGATATTCGGTCGGTTGAGGGTAGAGATGACCGATCCGCGTGTAAAGCTGGCTGGCCCACCGGCAGAATAATCGCATGTGAAGTGAAGGCATTGCTGCGATACTCCTTCTCCCGAGCAGGGAGAAGAGTTCGCGGATCTCAACGATATTCGATGGCCAGACGTCGCTGCGTGACGCAACATATTCATCCTATCAAAGGCAAAAAACCACCACCCTGCCCATTTGTTGGGCTTGTAAAGCCGGTGCTCGAAAAATAGTATCCCGCAAGCTTGAAACATATGCCCGATTTCACTCACCAAAAGGATTTCGAGAATGAACGGCCTCACCCTTGCCCGTGTCGCGGGATTTGCTTTCCTTGCCGCGGCAACCGCCATGCCGGCCTTCGCTCAAGCAAAGACGCTGACCGTTTCCTGGTGGGGCTATAATGGCGAGAAGATGCAGGCCAACATCATCGAGCCCTTCAAGAAGATCTGCGGCTGCGATGTGGTTTTCGAAACCGGCAACAATGCCGACCGTCTCAACAAGCTGAAGCTGCGCAGCGGCAAGGGCGTCGACGTCATCTATCTCACAGACAGCTATTCGCAGCTTGGCATCCAGCAGGACCTCTTCCAGGAAGTCGACCGCAGCAAGATCCCGAACCTTGCCGATCTCTACGATATCGCCAGGGCGCCGCAAGGCAATTACGGCCCCGCCTACACGATCGGCCGCATTGGCATCGTCTACGATACGGCGAAGGTGAACCCGCCGATTACCTCCTGGAATGATCTCTGGCGGGACGACCTGAAGGGCGCCATTTCGTTGCCCGGCATCACCACGACGGGTGGGCCGCTGACGGTGCTCCAAGCCGGCAAGCATGCAGGCGCCGATCCCTATGCCGATGCCGGCAAGGCGTTTGAGGCCATCGAGGCGCTGAAGCCGAATGTCGTCAAGAATTACAATACCGGCTCCGAGCTGGTGAACCTGATCTCGACAGGCGAGGCCAAGGTGGCGATAACGCAGGACTTCGTTCTGTCATCCCTGCGCGCGGCTGTCCCGACGATGGCCTGGGCTAACCTGAAAGAGGGCGATATCGCCGTCCTCAACACGGTCAATATTCCGAAGGGCTCGGAAAACGTCGAGCTTGCGCATCAGTTCATCAACTTCGTTCTATCGAAGGACGTACAACAGGCGGAAGCCGAACAGGGCGTCGATGCCCCGGTCTCGACCAAGGTGGCGCTGCCGCCGGAAAAGGCCAAGCTCTGGACCTACGGCTCCGAGATGATCGCCAAGCTCAGCCGGATCGACTATCAGAAGCTGATCGAAGCGCAATCGGACTGGGTCGATCGCTGGAACGAGATCTTCGGCATGTAACAGGGCATGCCGCACACTCCCGCGGCGTTCTCACGGAATTTAGTAGATGAAGCATTTGATGAAATGGGGGTTGGCGACGCCGGCGATCGTGGCCGTAACGCTGTTCCTGCTCGTTCCCGTCGTCATTACGATCGCAGCGACCCTCGGCGAATCCAAGGGGGTGTTCTCCCCCTATGTCGCTTTCTTCTCCAGCGGTTTTCGCCGAACCGTGCTCTTCAGGACAATTGAGGTTGCTCTCCTTACGACGGCGATCTCGCTGTTTATCGGCTTCATCGCCGCCTATGTGATTGCGCAGATGCCTGGCCGCGCCAAGAGCGTGATGATCATCGCCGCCGTCTTTCCGCTGCTGACCGGCGTTGTCGTGCGCTCCTTCGCCTGGCTGATCATTCTCGGCAAGAATGGCATTCTCAACACCATCCTGCTGTCGATCGGCGTCATCAGCGAGCCGCTCTCGATGCTCTATACCGAGGGCTCGGTGATCGTCGCGATGGTCTATCTCTTCGTGCCCTTGATGATCCTGACGCTCGTCGGCGTGCTTGAGGGCATACCGCAGGATCTTATCCAGGCGGCGGCATCGCTGGGCGCCACGCCGGCCGCAACCTTCCGACAGGTCATCCTGCCGCTTGCCACGCCCGGCCTTATCGTCGGCGCAGTGCTGGTTTTCACCGGCAGTTTCACCTCCTATGCCACGCCGCAGCTGCTCGGCGGCGAAAAGCAGATGATGATGGGCACCTTCCTCTATCAGCGCGCCATGGTCACCTTCGACTGGGTCGGCGCCTCGACGATCGCCGCCATCATGGTTGTCGTCACGATCGGCATTGTCGCGTTCATGAGCCGTCTCGCGCGACGGCTGAACCCGATGGCGGTGTGATCATGACAAGAACGGCCCATCCCGCGCTCATCGCTTTCACCGCCCTCGTCTTCCTCTTCCTGCTGGCGCCACTCGTCATCATTATCGGCGCCGCCTTCAGCGACACGACCTATCTCACCTTCCCGCCGCAGGGCCTGACGCTGCACTGGTTCTCCAACATCTTCCGGATCGAGGCCTTCCGCACGACAGCGATCACCAGCCTGGAGCTCGCCTTCCTCGGAACGGCGCTGTCGCTGCTGATCGGCATTCCCGCCGCCTATGCCATCAGCCGCTACAGGGTCGAGTTGCCGCGCTGGCTTTCGACGCTCTTCGTCCTGCCGATCCTCGTTCCGGAAATCGTCTTCGGCTTTTCGCTGATGAAATCGATCACGATCGGGCTTGGACTACCGATCTTTCCCAGCCTCCTGATCGGCCATGCGCTACTGGTGCTGCCCTATTCGGTGCGCGTCGTCAGCGCCAGTCTCGCGAGTTTCGATTTCTCGATCGAGGAGGCTGCCATCAGCCTCGGCTGCCCGCCGCTCAAGACCTTCCTGACCGTGGTGCTGCCGAACATCCGCGCCGGCGTCATCGCCGCCTTCATCCTCGCCTTTATCACCTCCATCAACGATGTCTCCGTCTCGGTCTTCCTGACGGGCCCTGGCATATCCACCCTTCCGATCCAGATTCTTGCCCATATGGAGCAGTTCTTCGACCCGACCATCGCCTCGGTTTCCGTGCTGTTGATGCTCGTGACCGTCGCCGTGATGGCGATCGTCGAAGCAACCCTCGGCCTCACCTTCCTGACAAAGTAGCCGTCCGTGACCGTATCGCTCTCCATCAATTCCATCAGCGCCCATTACGGCAAGACAGCCGTCCTGCAGGATCTTTCGCTTTCCGTCGCCGCCGGAGAACTCGTCTCGCTGCTCGGCTCCAGCGGCTGCGGCAAGACGACGACGCTGCGGCTCGTTGCCGGCTTCCTGCAGCCGACGAGCGGCACCATCAAGCTTGGCGATCGTGACCTGACGACGCTGCCTGCGCACGCAAGGGATATCGGCCTGGTATTCCAGAACTATGCGCTGTTTCCGCATCTGACGGTGCTCGAGAACGTCGCCTTCGGCCTCAAGCAGCGCCGCATGCCGACGAGGGAGCGCCTCGCGAAGGCCGGCGCCATGCTGGAGCGCGTCGGTCTTTCCGGCCTCGGTGACCGCCTGCCCGGCGCCCTCTCAGGTGGCCAAAAGCAGCGTGTCGCATTGGCGCGCGCCCTCGTCATCGAGCCGCCGCTCCTGATGTTCGACGAGCCGCTATCCAATCTCGATGCGAAGCTCCGGGTCGATATGCGCGTGGAAATCCGCCAGCTGCAGCGCGCCAACGGCACGACCTCGCTCTACGTCACGCATGATCAGGAGGAAGCCTTCTCGATCTCGGATCGCGTCGCCATCATGAATGCCGGCCGCATCATGCAGCTCGATACGCCCGAGACCCTCTACCGCAAGCCTGCCAATAGCTTCGTCGCCCGCTTCGTCGGTTTTGAGAATCTGCTGCCGTTGCGTGTTGTTGAGCGAGAGAGCGCCGTCGTCATTGCCGAGGCTGCAGGCGGCGCAAGGATCACGCTGTCTCAGAAAGATTTCGGTCCGATTCCAGACAGCTGCATTCTTGGCTGCCGTGCGGATGGTCTTTCGGTCCGACGTAAAGGCAACGGCCTGCCTGCGGTTCTGGGAACACGCACTTATCTAGGCCGCGCCTATCAATATCAATGTGAGACGGCGGCCGGCGCCATCGTCGCCAATGGCCCCTTATCGGAGCCGATGACGGCTGGAAGCGGCGCGGTGCTGGTGCCGGTGCCGGAGCAATGCTGCATTCTGGAACCCGAAGGATAAGATGCACGTTGATCTGGGATGTCGAGGTGCGATTGGTTTCCCGCCCATGATATTGCTCTTGGGAAGGATGCGCTTTGTTTTGGGGCAGGCTTTGGAGTTTTGTGCCTTGCGGGGTGTGTTTGGCTGCTTTCGGGCCGCTGGCGAGGCGTTGAATGTTCGATGCGTAACCAAATAGAGAAAGCCCGCGTGATGCGGGCTTTTTTGTATTTGGTTTTGTGGGCGGGCTTTGAGCCGTTCGCGTTATGGTCCTGAGGCGGGAGGAGCTAGCATCGCCATTGAAGATGAAGTCTTCGCGCCCTGGATAGCTGATCTTTGTGATTGTAAATTTTGGTTGCGGGGGCAGGATTTGAACCTGCGGCCTTCAGGTTATGAGCCTGACGAGCTACCGGGCTGCTCCACCCCGCGTCACCAGCGCAAACCGC